>NZ_CP033917.1:3608069-4810759 GCF_003815655.1 Chryseobacterium sp. G0201
AACGATAAAATGGGGTTATTTGATATGTTTACGCAGGAGATCGCAATGGATCTCGGAACCGCTAATACACTAATCATACATAATAACAAGATTGTTATTGATCAACCCTCCATTGTTGCTATAGACAGAACAACAGGAAAGCCCATTGCAGTTGGTGAACAAGCCAAATTAATGCAAGGGAAGACCCACGAAAATATTAAAACAATCCGTCCCTTAAAAGATGGTGTTATTGCCGATTTTCACGCTTCGGAACATATGATCAAGGAATTTATCAAACAAATTCCGGGGATCAGAGGCAGGTTTATTCAGCCTGCACTTAGAATTGTTATCTGTATTCCTTCCGGAATCACCGAAGTTGAAAAAAGAGCCGTTAAAGACTCTGCGTTAAAGGTAAATGCCAAGGAAGTAAAGTTGATCTATGAACCAATGGCAGCAGCTATTGGAGCAGGTATTGATGTACAGAGTCCTGAAGGAAATATGATCGTTGATATAGGTGGCGGAACTACCGAAATCGCTGTTGTTGCGCTTGGAGGAATTGTTTGTGACAAATCTTTAAAAATTGCCGGTGATGTGTTTACCAATGATATTTCTTATTTTCTAAGATCATATCATAATTTATATATTGGAGAGCGAACTGCCGAAAGAATAAAAATTGAGATAGGTTCTGCGTTGGAAGAACTGGATTATCCTTTAGAAGATATTCCTGTACAGGGAAGAGATCTAATTACGGGTAAGCCAAAAGAGATCATGATCAATTATAAAGAGATCTTCAAAGCTCTGGATAAATCGATCATGAGAATTGAAGATGCTGTGATGGAAACATTGTCTCTTACTCCGCCCGAATTGGCTGCAGATATCTACAAAACAGGTATTTATCTTGCCGGAGGAGGCGCATTATTAAACGGATTGGCAGACAGATTACACAAAAAAACAGGATTGCCTGTATGTGTTGCTGAAGATCCTTTAAGAGCTGTTGTTCGTGGAACAGGAATCGCACTTAAAAACATCAATAAGTTTAGATTTTTAATGAGCAGTTAATTTTTTAATAAATTATTTTCGATTTGTACTGTTTTTATTTGGTTATTAACAAATTTCGACTCGATATTAACGGTTTATTTTAACTATAATAAAAAATATAAATCCTGACTAAAGTTAGGGTTTATATCTGTATGATTTATAACTGAGTGAAGCGCACTTGCGAACTTAAAAGCAATTAGTAGTCAAAAAAAATTTCGCTCTTTGAGTTTTTTAGCTCAAGGAGAATGATTTTAAGCATATTTTCAAGAAATTCATTTATTATTTGATGCATAATTAATTTTAAACTGATATTTTTACGGTGAATTAGTTGATGGGAATTTAGAGGCCAAGAATTATTTTAATGAATATAAAAATGATCAAAAAACCTTTACACAATTTCCATATTCCTGTGATGGGATTAGCGTATACGATAGACAGTCCTATCCGTGTCGCACAATACGGAATTTCTTCCGTTGTTTCTATAATTGATGATGATATTATAGAGAAAATGAAAAACTTTTATAATGAAAAATTCAATTTGAATTATTCAAGTATTTCAACAAAAATAGACGACTACCGTGCCAAAAGAATTACTGCTTATCTGGACATGGTGGATGATATCGTCAATGAAAAGTTTGATGCTTTCAAAGAAGAAATTGCGAAAAACAAAACCGCTTTGATGAACTTTGTGGATATGCTTCCCAACACTTCAGAGCTGAAAAACGGGTTGCAAAATCTTCTGAATCAAAAAGAAAGTTTTACATCATCAATTAAACATTTTATTGAAAAAAATCTATCTCCGGGGAGTATAGATGTCAATATCATGACGAAAGTTGATAAAGATAACTTCAAAAAAAATGAGCAATTACCTGTAATTTATAATGATGCTCATGCTTCACTGCGCGGTTTTGCCAACAGTAAATTGTCTTCATCGGTGGTGCTTTCCGCAGGGATGAATCCTCGTTTATACAGTTATATCGAAGAATTTGACGACTTTTTTCCTGATGAAAATGGTTTTCTGAAAAAGAAAATTATCCTGAAAGTCAGCGATTTCCGGTCAGCGATGATTCAGGGAAATTTTTTGGCTAAAAAAGGACTTTGGGTTTCTGAATACAGAATAGAATCAGGTTTAAATTGTGGTGGTCACGCTTTTGCAACAGAAGGTCTATTGCTAGGCCCAATCATGGAAGAATTTAAACAGAAAAAAAATGAACTGATTGAGTCTGCACATTCATTAATGATCAAAGCTTTAGAACAAAAAGGAAAAATTACTGTTTGTGAGCCTTTAGAAATGAAAATTACCGTTCAGGGTGGAGTAGGAACAGCTGAGGAACATGACTTTCTTCTGAAAGCGTATGATGTAAACAGTGTCGGCTGGGGCTCACCATTTTTGCTCGTTCCGGAAGCAACTTCAGTGGATCAAGAGACGCGGGAATTACTTTTAAATTCTAAAGAAAATGATTTTTATTTAAGTAATCTTTCACCTCTAGGAGTACCTTTCAATACAGTTAAAGGAACATCCAATGAAATTTTTAGGCAAAACAAAAACAACAAAAATCAGTACGGAAGTTCGTGCCCGAAAAAATTATTGGCTTTAAGTAAAGAGTTTTCACCGGAAGGAATTTGTACTGCTTCAAAAAAATATCAGGATATTAAACTTGAAAATTTAGAAGCAGAGAAACCAGTGATTACGCCGGAACAATTCCAAAAAAGAAAAGAAATTATCACAGAAAAAGCGTGTTTATGTGTCGGATTGGTGAACGCTGCCTACATGGAACAAAAGTTGGAAATAAAAGGAGAAAAACAGGGCGTGGTGATCTGTCCGGGACCAAATCTTGCTTTTTTCGATAAAGAAGTTTCACTTTCGCAGATGGTAAAACATATTTATGGAAATGGTAATATTCTTCCTGATAATAACCGTCCGAATATGTTCATTAATGAACTAAAAATGTATGTTGATCATTTGAAAAAAGAAATTTCAGATTTCTCGGGAACACTCACTAAATCACAGGATAAAAAATGGAAAACCTTTAAAGAAAACCTTTTTGAAGGAATTTCGTATTATGAAAACCTATTTAATCAATCAAATGTCTTTCAATCAGAATTAAATACAATTAGTAATCAGCTTCAACAATATAAAATGATGCTTTCAGAAATAGAACTTCCAATATTTGAAAAGTAATATCAGATTTTATCCTTTATTAAAAAGCAAAACCTTCAAATTTTAATTTGGAGGTTTTTGAATTTTCCATTTAAAGTTCTTATCATTGCACTCATGAAAAAAATGATGTGTGTACTGCTGTTTTTTGCTTCTATGTGGGTGTTTTCACAAATTAAAGCAAAAATTATCGGTATAAAAGATGGGGATACTGTTGTCGCTTTATTGGCAGACAACACTCAGGAAACTTTACGCTTGGCGGAAGTAGATTGTCCGGAAAAGAAACAGCCTTTTGGGAATAATGCCAAACAATTTACAAGTTCAAAAGTCTTTGGAAAAGAGGTTATATTTTACAGAATTAAAAAAGATAGATACCGAAGAACGATAGCTAAAATATTTTACGATGATGATAAATATCTTTCTGCTGAAATCATTAAATCCGGCTATGGATGGTGGTATTTTAAAGCTTCTAAAAATATTCAGTTAAAGGAATATGAAATTTTAGCAAAGAAAAAGAAACGAGGCTTGTGGGCAGATAAAAATGCAATATCTCCTTGGGATTTCAGAAAAATAAAGAAAGAAAAATCAAAAGCTGCTAAAATAAAAACCTCCAAATTAAATTCAGAGGTTTAGTATTTAAAAATTAAAATTAGCTTTCTGTAAGACCTTGCGTCACATCTAATCCTTCCATCACATCTAAATTTTGAAACTTTTGTTGTAGTTCCATGGTTTCAGGTACTTTTACCATTGAATTGACCGTAACGTGAGGCCAGTTAACAGGCTGTGCAGATCCTGTAGCCGGGAAAACCAAATTGATTGTCTGCGAATATTGCAATACCTGACTAGGGTTTCCTGCGCTGTCCACAATATCTTCGATCCAGAAGGTTGCATCCATTTTTGTGGCATTTACATTGGTCTGGATAAACGGAATATTTAAAATTCCACCATTAGCTTCCGGTGTGTCGGTAGACATTTGAATAACAGTCATATTGCTCACTCCGCCTGTTCCCACTAAACCTTCCAGAGTAGATTCAAGGAAAGCATTTGGATTGACCTGATTGAACGGCGCAAACTGTGGATTCCCAATAATCTGATCCGAATAACCAAGTTGAGTTATTCTGTCACCATTCAGTAAAGTTGGAATTGAAGAAGCCGGACTAAAGAAATCTGTTCCCGGATTACCCACTTCAATGGAACTTCCAAGAGCCAGTAATGAATTTCCATGAGGAATGGTCGACATACGGGCAATCGTGTAACCGCCGTTTGGCTGACCTAAATTTAAAAATAATCCTGTCTCAACATGAATCGTTGATCCTGCAGGGAAACCACGCTCGTTGCAAAAACTACTGTCACAAGCGCTTATAATTTGCTGCTCATACAAAAGACCAAAGATCATCTGTTCTACTTGTTGTCCGTTCACGACAGGACCACGATTTCCGGCCTGTACGACAACGGGATTAAAAGTCAATGTTTCAGTGTAAGGAATGACTTCAAAAACAAATCCTTTATCCTGTCCGGGAACCGAGATGGTATTCCAACCCGCTGAAATAGCTGTTGAAGGAACGTCGACGTTCTTCCAGGTTCCTACCAATGGTGCCAAAGCGCCAAGATCTGAGGCAGAAACTTTTTCAAGAGGAAGGACTTGTGCTCCTAATGTTAATCCTCTCATTTTGCTTTCTAGATTCATAATTTTTAGTTTTTAAGGTTAAAAGTTTTTAGTTTTAAAATTTAAAACCTTACAGGCTTCAGAAGCTTATAAGGTTTAATAATACTGAGTTTTTAATTAATCTTAACTTTTGTGATAAGGACATCCTGAAGGTGGATTGGCAATGCGCTCAGAAACTGCAGCAGTTGTTGTCATGCTCATTGCAGGAGGAGCATTGAAAAATTCCTGTTCGATTATTTTTCTCTGATCTGCAGGAATATCCTCGATTTTACGAAGCGTATTCACCTGAATATGTGGCCAGCTTGTTGTACCACCATCGTTTCCAAAATCAAATTCGAAAAATATAATTTGTTCATATTGTAGCTGAAGAATTTCTTTTCCGTCTTCAATTACAGTTTCGATCCAAAGATTAAAATCTATTTCAACAGTAGGTACAAAACGATTAACAAAAGGAACGTTTAGAATTCCACCTTGCGCTCCAGTTTTCATTTTTGATGATAACTGAACAAGTACATAATTGGCGACATTTTGTCCGCTCAATGTGTCTCTTAATCTCATATCCGGTCTTACGCAATAAGGATATAGCTCATCTGCCAATATTCTCTGCGTATAAATTTTGTTTGAACCGGGATCATTTTCATCATTTAAAGTCTCGTGAACCCATGCCGGAGCCGGTTCGTCAAGGTTAATAGCACCTCCGGCACCTCCCATAGTTGGTGAGATAGCAAGATGAGGTGGATCCCAAGTTGCAATACCGGTAGGGAATTGCGGAGCGCCGTTTCTAAGGTAATATACTTTATTATCTTTACTTTCAGGGGTAATATCTCCCAATACCGTAATCGTACTTCCGTGAGGGATAACTCCACTTCTTGAGATAGAATAATCAGGGATGAAATAAGGTCCTGTAATTCCATCCATTGGCTTTATTTCTTGTGCCGGAATAATTTCATAATATTGCTGTCCTTCTTTTAATTGGCTCAAAAGAATGTATGAAGAGCTACCGTTTTCGTCTCTTACTTCAACCAAAGGTTCGTTTCTGTATTCTCCTTTGTATCCGTATTTTTTAAAATCTTCATTAGAAAAGGCATGAATTCCACGGTCTCTTTTGATGGTTTCTTCAGTTGCAGCATAATTGTAAACGTCGCTTAACCAAAGATACATTCCGTTTTCTTCGTGAATTCCGGCGTATTGTAAATTTGGATTTCCTTCTACTTTATTTACACTTTTAATGGTTTGATCGTATTTTACAGCACCACAAAATAATTCTGTTGCACCACCACGGTTACGAACACCACCGGGAACGATTTCGAATGTTAATTTTTCGATATATTCTTCCGTATCAAAACTGAATTTTCCTGGAATTGTATTTTGATTGGTTCCTGGAGAAGGCATAATTGTCGTGTGAATTCCACTTCCTAATGATGGACGGTCGATATTTTTATTGTAATTAGCATTATAGCTTACCCATGTTCCATTTAATGCTTCTAAAACACCATACTTTACATTATTTGCAATGTCCTGTAAATTTTCTTCTCTAAAAGGGGTTACCGGATCGTCGATTAAAAGTTTCGAGTATCCTTCCATTAAATTGGCAAGATAACCTTGCTGATCCTGACTTGGTTGTGGTGCTCTTAAAAATTCACTTCCTTTTTCAAGACTTTCCTTTTTTCTTTTTAACATGATATATTGTTTTTATGGTTATTAATTAAGTTGTTGGATATTCAAAAGTTGGTCCTGCATTGTATTGAGAATCCAATGGTTGGCTCATCAATCCGATAGCCTGCTCTTTCAAAGCATACATATACATAATTGATTTTTCTAGCTCTTTAGCATCGCCTTCCACAGCAGCCTGAATCGCATCCAATAAGTTTTTATAGGTTTGATTAAATGCTTTTCCCTGCGCATACAATTGCGGATTTGACTGATAATCTGCCATTTTCGGGTTTGGTTTCATCGGATAAGCTGCATTCCAGTCCACAGGTAGTGCTTTTCCGACAGGTGGAGTAGTAACAGGCATCATTCCGTTTTCATCCATAAAAGGTTTATAGTTTCCATCCAAATAATAATGTTCATGGAAAATTTCTTTAAATCTGAAATAATGTGCCAATTCCATCCCTTCTTCAAACTGGGAAGGATCAACATCAAAAATGGTATCATCAGCACCTTCACCCTGACCTTTAATTTCCTGAAAAACAGCAATTACGCCTGATAAAGCTTCCACAGCGTGTAATTTTCCACCGCTTCCGTAATATTGCTCCGGACGGATCTGTTTTGCCGGATTTCCTGTGAAAATTCCTCCTGTATTTAATTCTTCAAATGTTTGAGGTAATTTTCCGTTGGCTTTGTAATAAGCAATGATTTGGAAAACAACGATATAAAAGAACAAAACATCATAATATTCACCAATTGTGTGAACATTTTCCATGATGAAACCTTTCATATTTTCAAGAGTCCAGAAGTTATTTTCTTCTACTGATGCACTTTTAATCAATGACTGATTTTCTTCAATATGATCATATACCGGAGCATTTACCAAAGGGCTGCTCGGACTTTCAATGGCGATAAATGTCGCGATACTGTTTGTAGAAAACGTTTCCAATCCTACGAAGAAATCAACATTCATAGGTAATTTCATCGGATAAGTAGGGTAGTTTTGAGGCTTGTTTACGGATGGCTGAATATTCACTGCATTCATCACGTTACAAACCATAATCATATGAAGCATTTCTTCCACGGCAACACTTCTGATGATTTGTGAAGCTAATAAATTCGTTCCATCTTTAATCGAATACAAAGCCGTAAGATAAGGAGGAATTGTTGAATGCTCAATAAGAATCGCTGTTTGTAAAAGGTCTTGTAACACAGAACGGTAATTCATGTTTTCTAAACCACTTTTTTTAGATGAAGGAGTCATTTTTGTATCTAATTTTTCGATACTGATCTCCTGTAAAACTGATCCGAACTGAGAATTTAAATAATCATTAAATTCTGTGATCTGATTATTTAACAATAAATTGGTTAACGTTTTACTGTGATATTTCAATCCTTCCAACCAATCTTCTCTGCTGATTTTTGTGTCGAATAATAAAGAATGTAAAGAAATTGCCTCTTCAACAAGGGTATTTTTGTCGAAAGAACCTTTTAATAAAATTTGTTCAGGTTCTGCTTTATTGATTAATCTTTGTCTCATGGTTTCAGTTTTTAAATTTGTTTTCTAAATCACTCAGAATAGATTCTACCGAACGAATCGTGAATGCTGATAAGGTTAAAGTAGGGTTCGAAGTTCCCAAAGTTGTCATATTTCCTGCGCCAACGATGTATAAATTCGGGTGATCCCAAGATTTACAATAGCTGTTGGTCACAGAATCATCCGCATTGTCGCCCATTCTGTGAGTTCCTACGATGTGGCCGGCTCCATTGTAAGAATATCTTACGTTGTTGTAGATGAAAGTGTTTTTGTCAGCCTCGGTATATTTAGTGAAATCTTCGATATTTAACCTTTTAAACATTTGATCGGAAGCTAATTTTGCCTGTTCCATTGCTTTCATTTCGTATTCCGTCAGTTCATAATTAATGACAGGACGCGGAATTCCCAAAGCATCCAGATATTGATCATTGATCGTCACTCTATTATTCGGATTGGGCAATTGTTCGATCTCAAAATGGAATAAAACCTGTCTTGAAAGTCTGTAAGCCAAAGCTTCTTTCAATTCAGCTCCAAAAAGACCTTGTCCCAAAAATTCTGAAAGATCTGATCCCGGAGAAAACGCAGGCCAGCTCCATCCCCAATTATCTAGTGGAGAAATCCACGCAGAAAATTCACTTCTGAAATTCCCGTCACGGAAAGATGAAATATTGGTAGTAGAACCTGGACCTCTATATGAATAAATCGGCTCCGGAAATAATCCCCAAGTAAGCATTACCATGTGATCCATTAAGTTTCTTCCCACCTGATCGCTTCGGTTGGCAACGGTTTTTTCAACTTTTTGTCCGTTTTCAATAACCGTATATTTTGAATTCAATAAAATTTTTGGATTTTCAAAAGCATTGGCGGCTAGAATCACAATTGAATCTAAGGTGTCAACGACTTCTTCCACAAAATCAGTTTTCTCCTTAGAAATATATCTTCTCAAATGGATTTTTGAAATTTTCTCCTGATCTGCCTGATCAACACTCAATTTATACACAACACTCTGCGCCTGAACGCTGATGAATTTATGTTTTTGAAGATTTTCGTTTTTATTGAATTTATACAAAGCTTTTTTCAACGTTTTCAATGCATTGTATTTTGCCTGAACGGGACAGATCGGAACGCATGAAGCATTTCCTTCACAACGTTCTCCCATATAAGGATTCCAGACAGAGCCTAGCGCTTTGTATTCTTCGTTTTCAATATTATTTAATGATAATTTATATCCCGAAACTGTAGAATTGGCTTTGATGATTTTCGCTTTTCCATACGCAGGATTGGGCGTAGAATTTCTTCCCTGAGGAGACGGAACCATCGTTAACGGAAACTCTTCAAAATTTAACTGAACACTCGTTCCTGTAAGGCCTTTAATGATCTTCTGATCCATATAACTTTGAGGTATTTCATCCATCGGGAAAACATAATCTTTACCATAATATTCCTCCATGCTTTCTGAAATCGGATATTCCTGCGCTGCAACATTTCCGGAAACACCGATCTCAAATTCGGCCATTTCGTAATATGGTTTTAAAGTATCGTAATCAATTGGCCAGTTGATAGGTGTTTTAACCTCAGAATCAGGTTTATTGATTTCAATACCATATTTTTCAGTCAATCTGAAATCATTCGGGAGCATTCTTGGAGTTGTTCCTAACCAGTGAAGTGTTGTTCCGCCAGCGATTCTGATGGCATCACTCGCAAACGGCATCGGACCAAACTGGACCAAATATCCTTTTTTATCCGGAAACGGAGGAATAATCTTTTCCATATCCAAAACGTCGGGTGATGGAGCCTGTTTTAAATTCGGGTAAGGAGAATTCGGAACTTTCGCTTCCTCCATATAAAATTTACGAATGTACTCGTT
This sequence comes from Chryseobacterium sp. G0201, assembly GCF_003815655.1. Lineage (NCBI taxonomy): Bacteria > Pseudomonadati > Bacteroidota > Flavobacteriia > Flavobacteriales > Weeksellaceae > Chryseobacterium > Chryseobacterium sp. G0201. The sequence continues at coordinate 3,617,965 of NZ_CP033917.1, forward strand.
ATAAGTTGTCAATGATGACGATGAGTCAAGTTCTAATCCGGCTTCCAGCCCAGCTTCGTACATTAAAATTGATAATTCTCTTACGTTTTCAGGATTGTCAACTTCTGCACGATAAACCATTTTGCCTTTTTCGGTATCAAAAACATGATCGGTCAAAAGCTTCGCGATCAATGATCCTGCGATCCCCGTTCCTACGATGATCACATCTTTTTTGAATTCTATATTGCTCATGAGTTGCTGTTTACAGGTTGAACGGCCCAAGATTTGAAACCAGGTTGTTTTGCTCCCGGCGGATGGGCGTGCATAACAGTCCAGACCAGACTTTCTTTGTAGGATAACTCATTCACATAAGCGCCTTCCCAAGTTCCCAAATACCACATCGTGATGATATTGTTTGACATATCCTGCATTCCCGGATCTGCCATAATTTCGGATTGAATGGCATTTCTCAATTGATCCTGACTGAAAGAATTTTCAAGGATAAATTTTGAAACATTCAGAAATTCTAAGAATGTTGCTGTTTCGATTTCACCTAAAATATGCTTGTAATAGGTCTCCGCCAAACCGGTGGATTGCAGCTCGTTCGCAGAAAATCCGGTAAGAGTTCCTGAAATCGACATAAACACGTCGTAGTAGTAATCATCGACGTTGAGGATTTTGTTAATAATCATTTCGTTTAAATTTTGATGGTTAAAGTTTTTTAAATGACAGTTATCATTTTATGTTTTGAAACATTGCTCATTTGCCATAATTATCAGTTTTTGTTTATTCAAATGTAAAGAGTTGGAATTGTTTTAATTTCAGTATTTCTACTTAATTTATATCTCCTTAATGTTATTTAAAATCAGTCTAGATAAGGCTTGAATTGAATTTTTCTGTATTAAAATTACACAATTTATCACTTGATAGAGATTAAATATGTTAACATAATAAATTTTATTTTTAGACTAAATAAGATTTATTTTCAATTAAGATTTTATAAAAATTAATTAAATTGTCCATAATTTCATAAAAAATGACTTTACGTAAAATATCTATTACATTTTTCACAATATTGAGTGTTGCAGTTACAGCGCAAAGCAGTAAAAAGCAGATGTCAAAATTGATTCAGGACGAATTTCAATTTGCTGAAAAGCAGTATAAATATTTAATGAAAGACATTCCGAACGATAAAATGCCCCAATCATTTAAAGCTTCTGAAGGAAAGTTGATTACAAAAGATATCAGTTGGTGGTGTTCTGGTTTTTATCCCGGCTCGTTATGGATGATTTATGAGCAAACCAAAGATCCCGAAATCAAAAAAGAAGCGGAAAGAACTTTAAATTTAATAGAATCAAACAAGACATTTACCCGAGATCATGATTTAGGTTTTATGATGTTTTGCAGTTTCGGAAATGCGTACAGAATTACAAAAAATCCGGTATATAAAGATGTTATTCTTACTTCTGCAGAGTCACTTTCAACCCGATTTCGACCGGGAATGCAGGCGATTTTGTCTTGGGATAAAATGGCAGATTTCAAAGGTCCTGTTATCATTGATAATATGATGAATCTTGAAATGCTGGTTTGGGCTTCGCAAAATGGAGGCAACAAAAAGACGGAAGAAATCGCAATTGCTCACGCCAATACAACGATGAAAAATCATTTTCGACCGGATTATAGCTCGTATCATGTGATTGATTATGATGTGAATACAGGGAAGGTTTTAAACAAAAAAACGTTTCAGGGATATTCCGATTCTTCGGCTTGGGCGAGAGGGCAGGGTTGGGCGTTGTACGGATACACAATGATGTATAGATTCACAAAAGATGAAAAATATTTAAATCAGGCTCAAAATATTGCGAAATTTATCCTCAATAATCCTACTTTACCAGAAGATAAAATTCCGTATTGGGATTTTAATGATCCAAAAATTCCGAATGTTCCTAGAGATGCTTCAGCGGCGGCAATTATCTCTTCTGCATTATTAGAATTAGGACAAAATACAAAAGGTGACGAAAAGGAGAATTACATAAACGTTGCCCGAAAAATGCTGACAAGCTTATCAAGCGAAAAATATCAGTCAAAATTAGGCGAAAACGGAGGTTTTCTATTAATGCACAGCACAGGCGGTTTACCGTTGAATTCTGAGATCGATGTTCCGTTAATCTATGCAGACTATTATTTTCTGGAAGCGCTAAAAAGATATAAAGATTGGTATTTGTAAAAATTTTATAAATAAATATCAACTTTGTCGAGTGAAATCGAAGATTCGAACTAGTCAAACGCCTTTGCGAACGAAAATATTCTCAATTATTAAAAAAAACTTTGTGTCTTATCTATTCACTGTTAAACCTATATTCTTAAATAAGTTGTTTTATTCTATTATTTTCTCGTTTTGATAAAATTCTAAGCTTTGATAATGAAAATGGTGAAATTTTTTCATTATTTACTGTCATTTTTGTATCAAAAAGAGGATTGTTATGAAAATATTTTCAAAAAAAATAAAATAATTTCTTGATTTTCTTATCATATTTTTAATGATAATATCAATTTATTTTAGTCCTAATTTATTTTAGTCTAAATGTCTATTTCTGAATCTCTTTGTAAAAATATATCATCATTTTTACGATAACCTTATCATATTTTTCATGGTATTGTTATCATAAAAAATAGATATGTAATGTATTGATAAGCAGTAGGTAGTGATAATTTTATTTTTTTATCTCGATTGAATTTTTATATTTGTCATGTTACGTAAATGTTAACATAGAAATGATTCCGAATTTTATTCATACGTATGTTTCTGTCGACTGTGTTGTTTTTGGTTTCGACCTTGAAAATCGACTGAACATTTTATTGGTACAGCGTCGCATGGACGATGTGCCTGCAGAAAGACAAAGAAAATTGCCGGGTAGTTTAATACTCAGCGATGAAGATGTAGACGATGCAGCTCAACGAGTGCTTCATGAATTGACTGGTATTAAGAAAATGGTTCTTAAACAGTTTAAATGTTTTGCAGATCCGTTACGGGCCAGTAATCAGGATGATATAAAGTGGATGGATACAGAGTATAAACATCACATAGACAGGATCATTACCGTGGCTTATCTTTCTCTCTGTAAGATCGACCACAAGATTAACAGTACGAAATATGATACAGTAGACTGGCATCCGATTGATGAAGTTCCGTCATTGCCGTTTGATCATAATAAAATCATCAGTGAATCTTTAATTGAGATCAGAAAATGGATAGAATCAGACTTCTCAATTATTTTCGAATTATTGCCGAAGAGATTTACGATAAGACAGCTGTATCAATTATACAGTGCTTTAAGTGAAAAACGAATTGACATTAAAAATTTTCACAAGAAGATCTCATCGTTCAGCTATATCATTCCGTTGGAGGAAATAGAAACCAACGTTTCGCATCGAGCTGCAAGATATTACAGATTTGATGCTAAAATTTATAAGAAAAATAATACCAGACTAATAAAATAATACCTTTTTTGAAATTATGTATTTACTAGGATATGACATTGGCAGTTCTTCTGTAAAAGTTTGTCTCATTGAGGCATCCAGCGGAAAAATTATTGCATCAGATTTTTCGCCTAAAAAAGAGATGAAAATTACTGCTGTAAATCCCGGTTGGGCAGAACAAAATCCTGCCGATTGGTGGTTGAATTTAAAGCTGGCTCACGAAGCTGTCATGCATGAATGCGGTATTAATGCAGAGGATATCAAAGGAATTGGTATTACGTGGCAGATGCACGGTTTGATTTTGGTAGATAAAGATCAGAACCTTTTAAGACCTTCGATTATCTGGTGCGACAGCCGTGCTGTTCCGTATGGGGAAAAGGCTTTTAAAGAAATTGGAGAAGAGAAATGTTTATCGCATTTATTGAATTCTCCGGGAAATTTTACCGCTTCAAAATTAGCCTGGGTTAAAGAAAACGAACCCGAAATTTTTGAAAAAATTGATAAAATAATGCTTCCGGGAGATTACATCGCCATGAGACTTACAGGTGAGATCGGAATGACAATTGAAGGTTTGTCGGAAGGAATTTTCTGGGATTTTAAAAACAATTGTATTTCAGAAGATATCATCAATTATTACGGAATTCCGAAAAGCTTCTTCCCTGAAATTATTCCGACTTTTGGAATCCAAGCGACTGTTTCAGCCACAGCTGCTCAAGAATTAGGCTTAAAAGAAGGAACGCCGATTTCTTACCGAGCAGGAGATCAGCCCAATAATGCATTATCATTAAATGTTTTCAATCCGGGTGAGATAGCCTCTACAGCAGGAACTTCAGGCGTTGTTTATGGTGTTTTAGATCAGCTTGAATATGATAAATTATCAAGAGTAAACACGTTTGCACACGTTAATTACACTCCGGAACAGACCAGATTAGGCGTTTTATTGTGTATCAACGGAACAGGAATTCTAAATTCCTGGTTAAAACACAATTTTGCGACTTCATTGTCTTCTTATGGAGATATGAACGACTTAGCTTCACTCTCTCCAATTGGTTCTAAAGGTTTAAGCATCATTCCTTTCGGGAACGGAGCAGAAAGAGTATTAGAAAATAAGGATACAAGCTGCTCGATGCACGGAATTAATTTTAATATTCATTCAAAAGGAGATATTCTGCGCGCAGCCCAAGAAGGAATCGTATTTTCTTATGAATACGGAATGGATATCATGAGAAATATTGGCATGGATATTCAGGTGATTCGTGCAGGAAATGCTAATATGTTTTTAAGTTCAATTTTCCGTCAGACGCTTTCCAGTGTGAGTAATGCGGTAATTGAGCTTTATGATACGGACGGAGCGGTAGGAGCTGCAAGAGCTGCAGGAATGGGAATTGGTTTCTACGCCGATTCTAAAGAAGCTTTTTCTTCCCTTGAAAAAATTGCCGTCATCGAGCCTGAACACGAAAAAAGAGATCAATATTTAGAAGCCTACTCAAGATGGACGAGACATCTTAACGAAATAGTATAATCCACCTTACAGCGGAGTTTTCCATTGTACTTACTGACTTTTCAAAATCAGTGAGCAGGGAATTCCTACGCCAAATTTTAACATTAAACTAAAAATTAAAACAAAATATATGAGCACTTTAACAAACACAAAGGAATATTTTCCGGGAATAGATCAAATCAAATTTGAAGGGAAAGAAAGCAGAAATCCAATGGCATTTCGTTACTACGATGCCGAAAAGATCATAATGGGAAAACCCATGAAAGACTGGACGCGTTTTGCAATGGCTTGGTGGCACACATTATGTGCAAACGGGAGCGATCCATTTGGCGGATCAACGATTCACCATCCCTGGGATGCTGGAAGTGATGCCGTTTCCAGAGCAATGCAAAAAATGGATGCCGGTTTTGAATTTATGTCTAAAATAGGTTTCCAATACTACTGTTTTCACGATATCGACCTGGTAGATCCTGCCAATAACTGGAAAGATTATGAAAAAAATCTTCAAACTATCGTTGAATACGCAAAGCAAAAGCAACAGGAAACAGGAATTAAACTTTTATGGGGAACAGCCAACGTTTTTACGCATGAAAGATACATGAACGGAGCTTCTACCAACCCAAATTTTGACGTAGTTGCTTGTGCCGGAACTCAGGTTAAAAACTCTATCGATGCAACGATCGCTCTTGGCGGAGAAAATTACGTTTTTTGGGGCGGGAGAGAAGGTTATATGAGCCTTTTAAACACAGATATGAAGCGTGAAAAAGATCATTTGGCTCGTTTTCTTTCAATGTCTCGTGATTATGCACGTCAGCAAGGTTTTAGAGGAACTTTTTTAATTGAACCAAAACCGATGGAGCCTACAAAACACCAGTACGACTACGATTCTGAGACGGTAATAGGATTTTTGAGACATTACGGATTAGATAAAGATTTTAAATTAAATATCGAAGTGAACCACGCAACATTGGCAGGTCATACTTTTGAGCATGAACTTCAGGCTGCTGTTGATGCAGGACTTTTAGGAAGTATTGATGCCAACCGTGGAGATTATCAGAATGGTTGGGATACAGACCAGTTTCCGATTGATTATTATGATATGGTTCAGGCTTGGCTGGTACTTCTTCCGGCAGGTGGTTTAGGAAATGGCGGAGTTAACTTTGATGCGAAAATCAGAAGAAATTCTACAGATCCGGAAGATTTATTTATCTCTCATATTTCAGGGATGGATGTTTTTGCAAAAGGACTTTTGGCCGCTGCCGATATTCTTGAAAATTCAGATTATAAAAAATTAAGAACAGACCGTTATTCTTCTTTCGACAACGGAAATGGTAAGGCTTTCGAAAACGGAACTCTTACATTGGAAGATCTTCAGAGAATTGCCCATGAAACAGGCGAACCTCAGCCAAAAAGCGGAAAACAGGAATTGTTTGAGGCGATTGTGAATATGTATATCTAATATCAGTAAAAAGGCTGCTAAACACTAAGGATTTTCAACATTGATCATTACTAACGGCCTTTTTATTCAACCCTAATTTTAAAAAATAATAATTATGAACCGATTTTATTTTGCCAAAACAAATAAAGCTGCATTGTTTTTTGCAATGGCTTTATTGCCTTCTGGCTTAGTGTATTCCCAGGTTAAAAAAGATACTGTTGAAAAAGAGAAGAAGATAGATGAGGTTGTTATAATAGGATATGGAAAGCAGAGAAAGGAATCCGTAACGGGTTCTGTAGCATCTGTGAAAGGTGATGTGGTGAGAGAAGTGCCTTCTGCGAACGTAAGTCAGGCATTGCAGGGAAGAGTGGCCGGAGTTGATATTGCGCAGACGTCCAGTAAACCGGGAGCTCCGATGCAGATAAGAATCAGAGGAACGCGCTCTTTAACGGCAGATAATGATCCGTTAATTGTTTTGGACGGAATTCCTTTTCCGGGATCATTGGCGGATATCAGTCCGAATGATATTCAAAGTATGGATATCCTGAAAGATGCTTCTGCAACGGCGATCTACGGCTCTCGTGGAGCGAATGGAGTAATTTTAATTACAACTAAAACAGGAAGAAAAAACCAAAGAGCAACCTTCAGTTATAATACATATACAGGAATTACATCTGTTTTTGCTAAATATCCGATGATGGATGCCCAGAAATTCATGAAACTTCGTGATGATGCCGGACTTTTCACGCAATACGGAGCAGATGAATCAAGAGATACCAATACAGACTGGCAGGATCTGATGTATAAAAACGGAATCGTTACCAATCATGATCTTGGTATTTCCGGAGGTACGGAAAAAAGTTCGTACAACTTTGGAATGAGTTATTACAACGAACAATCTGTTCTTCCCGGACAAAATTTTGAAAGATTTAATCTAAGAGGAAGTCTGGATCAGGATTTGGGTAAATATTTCCGGGTTGGGATCACGACAAACAATGCTTATACAGTAAATAAAGGCAGCAACCTTGGGCTTTATAACACATTGAGCTCAACTCCTATTGCGAATCCTTATAGAGCAGATGGAAGTCAAAAAGATCGCATTGTGATGTCCGCAGATACTCAATATGTGTACACTAGAGACGGCATCGAGAATTTAGGAGATGCATGGATTGATAAGGCAATTTCTTTCAGTTCTTATAATAATTTCTTCGGTGAATTTAAAATTCCGTGGGTAAAAGGCTTAACATTAAGAACAAATTTTGGTTTAAACTTTAAAACTACTAATACTGGAAGTTATACGGGAGAAGGAGTTTTCAGTTCAGAACCTAATAATTTGTCTACAGCTTCAATCGGAAATTCTTTATTGACGCATTGGGTAAACGAAAATATATTAACCTACGACAGAACTTTTGCAAGCAAGCACAAAGTAAATGTCGTGGCTTTACAGTCTCAGGAACAGAGAACATTTAACAGTTCATACATCACGGCAAGAGATATCCCTACGGATCAGTTTCAGTTTTACAATCTTGGTCACGCTCAGGGTGAAATCACCATTAATCCCGATAATCAAGGGTATTACAAAAGAGGTCTTAGATCTTGGATGGGGCGTGTAATGTACGAATATGACGGAAAATATATGTTTACGGCTTCCATTAGAGGTGATGCTTCTTCAGTATTGGCACCCGGATATCAATGGAATATTTATAATGCTTTTTCAGCGGGTTGGAATGTTGCTAAAGAGAATTTCTTAAAAGATTCAAAAGTTATTAATAATTTAAAACTACGTTTCGGATACGGAGAAACTTCCAATCAGGCTGTAGCTCCTTATTCTACTTTTGGACGTTTAACGACAGAGCCGTATAACTTCGGAAATGCCAATGCCATAGGAACGTATGTTTCTACACTGCCTAATTCAAAATTGGGTTGGGAATTTTCGGAAACGCTTAATTATGGGTTGGATTTCGGATTGTTCAGCAATAGATTAACAGGTACGGTAGAATATTACACAACGAATACTAAAAATTTACTATTGGATGTTAAATTGCCTGCAACTTCAGGAGTAGGAAGCTACACCGGAAATGTAGGATCTACAAGCAATAAAGGGATAGAAATATCATTAAACGGAGCTATTATCAGCAATCCAAATGGTTTTTCATGGGATTTTGGGGTTAATTTTTATTCAAACAAAAATAAAATCACCTCATTATCTTCGGGAGCTACAAGAGATGTTGCCAACTGGTGGTTTGTGGGAAGTTCAATCAATTCAATTTATGATTATCAGTATATTGGATTGTGGCAGGCAGGAGATCCTTACATAAATATTCTGGAGCCTACCAATATTCCGGGAGAGACAATAGGCTCCATTAAAGTTTTATATACAGGAGGTTACAACGCAGATGGATCGCCCGTAAGAGCGATCAATGCTGAAGACAGACAGATTTTAAACACAGATCCTGATTTTCAGGGTGGTTTTAATACCAGACTTGCGTACAAAAATTTTGATTTGAGCATTGTTGGAGCTTTCAAAAGCGGAGGAATTCTGATAAGCACATTGTACGGAAATACAAGTTATCTGAATATGTTAAGCGGAAGAAGAAACAACGTAGACGTTGATTATTGGACTCCCGAGAATACCGATGCCTATTACCCAAGACCGGGACACTATCAAAGCAATAATAATCCAAGATATGGCAGTACATTAGCCTATTTTGATGCTTCATATCTAAAAATCAGAACCATTACTTTAGGATATAACTTTACTCAGGGAGTGTTCAAAAAGGCGGGAATCAGCAAAATGAGAATCTACGCAACGGTGACCAATCCATTTGTATTTTTCTCTCCTTATCATAAAGCTTCTGGGATGGATCCTGAAACGAATTCCTACGGAAACGAAAATCAGGCGGTAAGCAACGAGATTCCATCAAGATTCTTAACCATCGGAACCAATACACCGTCTCTTAGAAACTATATGATTGGTTTAAACTTAACATTCTAAAAATTAATCAAATGAAAAAGTTCAGAATAAATACAGCAGCAAAAATTTTGTTATGCACCGTAGTACTTTCAAGCTGTTCAGATATATTGGAAGAAGAACCGAGAAATATTTATACACCGCAATACTTTGAGACAGAATCCGGTGTTTTAGGAGGAGTTACCTCAATGTATGCTCATTTACGATACATTTACGGAAACGGATATTGGTTAAATGCCTGCGAAACAGGAACCGACGAATACACTTACGGTCACGCCGGAGACAATAATTTCAAGGATATGGACATGTCCGGAGCAGGAAATTTAACACCCTCTTCCAGCCGTGCAGATGTTTTGTGGAATAATGCTTTCAGAAATATCAATACTGCCAACGGAGTCATCCAAAAAGGTTCCGGAGTCGGCGTTTCGGATGCAATTATTGCAGAAGCAAGATTCTTCAGAGCGTTCGATTATTTTATGTTGGCTCAGACATTCGGAGGGGTTCCTTTAGATTTAGGTTCTGGAGAATTGGCTTTCAATATCAGTACTTTCAGAGGATCAAAAAGAAATACGGTTTCTGAGGTTTATACTAAAGCAATATTTCCGGATCTAATAAAAGCTGTTCAGGATCTGCCTGTCGGAGCTCGTGTTACAGGCGGAGTAACGAAAACTGTGGCAAGATTATTTTTGGCTAAAGCTTATCTTACGTACGGATGGTGGCTTCAGAATCCAAACGGAATTCTAACCTATCCTCAGACGGATAGAGTAGATCCCAACGGTCATAATCCGCAATGGTATTTCCAACAAGCTTATGATATTGCTTTGGAAGGTATTAATTCACCGGGAGCATATGGTTTGCAGGCAACATATTACGATGTGAATTTAGCTCAGAATGATAGAAATAAAGAAATGCTTCTCTATGCAGATCACACAGAATCAAGTGAATATTATGATGGATCAAGCCATTCTTACAACACAGGCGCTTCACCCGGAAATTTTGCTGTTTGGATGACGACTTGGGATTACACGTTCCTTGAAAGTTCTCAAAGCCCATTGTGGACAGGTTCTCCTGTCAGAACTGTACAAAGAGAGGCTGCTCAAGCCTACGGAAGACCATGGAAAACGATGGCTCCAACCATTGAAGTGGTTAAAAATACATTCGCCAATAAAACTCAGGATTCCAGATATGACGGTACTTTCGTAACAACTTTCCGCGGAAATTGGAACAAAGCCGGAATTTCAACACCGACATTATACAATGCCAACGGATTACCTGTACAGCCGGGAAGCGCCATTCTTACGTTCTTAAATGACGATCCGGCGCAGACCATTGATTATTCTAATTCTGTCTACAAAAGCAACGTAGGCGCAGGAGTTCTTCCGGGAAGAGCAGATTATGTGATCGCTCCAAGCGGAATCAGCAGATATGCCTACCCAAATCTTTGGAAAATAGGAACCTACAGAACTGATAACGGAACAGGTCTTGGACAACCAAACGGAGGAATAACACGTCCATTTCCTGTTGCAAAATTCTCAGAATTTTACTTCATAGCAGCAGAAGCAGCAGTAAAAGGAGCTTCGGGAGCAATGAGCCCAAGAGATTTAATTAACGTGATCAGAGCAAGAGCGGGAAAATGGCGTTGGGACAACAATGGAAATGTAGCAAAAGTAGAAGATAACAGTGGTGCAATGATCGCTGCAACGCCTTCAACGATAACTATAGACTACATTTTAGCTGAAAGATCAAGAGAGTATTATGGTGAAGGCTACAGATGGTTCGATTTGGTAAGAACCCAAAGATGGAGTGATATCGCAAAAACATACAGCATCGGAGGAACAGCAGTTGGAAATCATACCGCTCAGACGTACACCAGAAATATACCGAATTATCTATATTTAAGACCAATCCCTCAAGGACAGATGGATGCCATGGATATGAGCTCTTCAGAATTGGCAGCCTATCAAAATCCTGGATATTAGATAGATTTTAAAATAAAATTTTTACTTTCATATCAGCAATAAAGTAGGCAATTCAATCCCGCCTGCTTTGTTTAATGAATAAGATGCTTAAAAATAATGAATATCTACAAAGAGTTATCATTGAAAAATCTTTGTGAACTTTGCTGATTAGAAAGCCTTTGCGAACTTAAAAGCATAAAGTAATTCAAAGAAAATCTTTGCGCCTCTTTGCGTTAAAAAAATAATTAAAGCAGATATAAAAAAAGATTTAGATAAAATTTAAAATCAAAAATTATGGAAAAAACATGGCGTTGGTTTGGTAAAAAAGACAAGATTAAGCTCAATATGCTCCGTCAGATCGGTGTTGAAGGCATTGTTTCAGCACTTCATGACGTTTCGAATGGAGAAATCTGGTCTTTGGAAGCCATTAATGAATATAAAAATTATATCGAAAGTTTCGGACTTCGATGGTCGGTCGTAGAAAGCCTTCCCGTAAGCGAATCCATCAAATATGGAGGTGAAAATAGAGATCAATTGATCGAAAATTACATAAAAAGTCTCGAAAACTTAGGAAAAGCTGGTGTTACAACGGTATGTTACAACTTTATGCCCGTTCTCGATTGGGCGCGTACCGATCTTTTTCATCAATGGGAAGACGGTTCATCATCTTTATATTTCGACAAGGCCAAATTCGCTTATTTTGAAATTTACATTTTAGAAAGACAAGGTGCCGAAAAAGATTACACTCCTGAAATTCTTGCTAAAGTTGAAGAATTAAAAAAGACAATCACTGAAGAGGAAAAAAACGATTTAATTGATTCAATTATCGTTAAAACACAAGGTTTTGTCAACGGAAATATTAAAGAAGGCGATCAAAATCCGGTAGCTATTTTTAAAAGTCTACTGGCTTTATATGACGGAATTGATAAAGATCAACTTCGTCAGAACATGAAATGTTTTCTAGAAAAAATAATGCCTGTCTGTGAAAAATGGAACATTCAAATGTGCGTACATCCCGATGATCCTCCATTTTCATTACTAGGTTTACCAAGAATCGTAACTTGTGAAGAAGATATCGACTGGTTTTTAAATGCCGTCGACAACCAGCACAACGGATTGACATTCTGCACAGGTTCTTTAAGTGCCGGATTGCAAAATGATGTTCCTAAATTGGCTCAAAAGTATGCTTCTCGTACAAAATTCGTTCATCTTAGAAGCACCAATGTTTTCGAAAACGGAGATTTTATAGAAGCCCATCATTTAGAAGGCAGAGGAAAAATTATCGAAGTCATTCGAATATTTGAAAAGGAAAATCCAACCTTACCCATGCGGATCGATCACGGTCGATTACTAACTGATGATATTGATAAAGGCTACAATCCCGGCTATTCATTTCTGGGAAGAATGCTTGCCCTAGGACAAATTGAAGGCGTAACGGCAGCCGTAAAAACCGAAATAAAATCAAATTAAAAGTATCGAAGGGACGGTTAAAATAGATTAGGATGCCAATCCTATCAAATCTATAAGATTAAAAAACGATCAACCATCAACAACTAACCAACAACTAAAAAAACAATGAACGAAATATTCAGCATAAAAGATAAAGTTGCAGTCATCACAGGAGCTTCCGGAGTTTTAGGCGGAACTTTAGCCAAAAGTTTCATTAAAGCAGGTGCAAAAGTGGTGGCTTTGGGAAGAAATCAGGAAACATTGGATGTTCGTGTAAAAGAATTAATAGAATCTGGCGGTGAAGCTTTTGCCGTTGAAGCCAACGTTATGAATATCGAAAGCCTTGAAAACGCATCAAAAAAGATCATTGAAAAATACGGACAAATAGATGTTTTGCTCAACATTGCAGGTGGAAATATTCCTGCGGCAACACTTTCTCCCGACCAGTCATTTTTCGATCAGAATTTGGATGGATGGGATGAGGTGACCAATCTCAACATCAACGGAACTGTTTATCCAAGCTATGTTTTCGGAAAAGTAATGGCAGAACAGGGAAGCGGAAGTATTGTCAATATTTCTTCGATGGCTGCGTATTCTGCGATTACAAGAGTGGCAGGATATTCTGCTGCAAAATCAGCGATTACCAATTTTACGCAATGGCTGGCATCAGATGTAGCATTAAAATTTGGAGATAAAATTCGTGTAAATGCCATTGCTCCAGGATTTTTTATCGGCGATCAAAACCGTGCAATTTTATTAAATCCTGATGGATCTTTAACGGATCGAAGCAAAAAAGTTATTGCAAAAACGCCAATGGGACGCTTTGGTGATGCAGAAGAATTGAACGGAGCTGTACAATTTTTATGTTCAGATGCTGCAAGTTTTATTACGGGTGCTTTATTGCCTGTTGATGGAGGTTTCAGTGCCTTTAGCGGCGTTTAAAATTAATCACAATCATTTTATATAGTTTCTAAACAAGGTCATTCATTTTTGCTTGACTAGACCTTGTTTTTTCAGTTTGAATTAAATCTAAATCACTTATTTCTATGTAAAAATGAAATATTATAAGAAATAAGTGATTTCTAAAGTAAATTTTCCTTCATCATCATCACAAAATAATATGAGAAAGTATTTCACAAAATCACTATTTGCTATTGCAACATTATTTTCATTTGAAAATATTTCTGCACAAATTTTCTCTGATTTTAACTACAAAGGAAATGACAAAATATATTCAGAAAATCCCCTTAAAACTGATGAATTTTATTCACCAATTCTTCAGGGGTGCTATCCCGATCCCAGCATCACAAGAAAAGGAAACGATTATTATTTGGTAAATTCTTCATTTTCAATGTTTCCCGGTGTGCCTATTTTTCATTCTAATGATTTGGTTAATTGGAAACAAATCGGTCACGTTTTAGACAGACCTTCTCAGTTAAAAGTCGAAACTGCTGGTGTTTCGGAAGGAATTTACGCACCAGATATTAAGTATAACAAATACAACGACACTTTCTATATGGTCACCACTCAGATTGCCAGTGGAATAGGGAATATGATCGTTAAAACTAAAGATCCCGCAAAAGGCTGGAGTGAGGTTCAAAAACTGAATTTTGACGGTATCGATCCGTCTATTTTCTTTGATGATGACGGAAAAGCATATATCGTTCATAATGACGCAACACCGAAAGGAACCGAACAATACAACGGTCATCGTGTGATCAAAATTTGGGATTACGACCTTGAAAAAGACCAAGTTGTTGCAGGAACAGATAAAATTATCGTCAATGGCGGAGTAAACATCACTCAAAAGCCAATCTGGATTGAAGGTCCACACCTTTACAAAAAGAATGGAAAATATTTTCTCATGTGTGCTGAGGGAGGAACAGGAGGAAATCACAGTGAAGTAATTTTTATGAGTGACAGCCCAAAAGGTCCGTTTATTCCGGCTGAAAATAATCCCATTTTGACGCAACGGTATTTTCCAAAAGACAGAAAAGATAAAGTAGATTGGGCAGGTCATGCAGATTTGGTAGAAACTCCCGATGGAAAGTATTACGGAGTCTTTTTGGGCGTTCGCCCCAATGAAAAAAATCGGGTGAATACGGGTAGAGAAACCTTTATTCTTCCGGTAGACTGGAGCGGAACGTATCCTGTTTTTCAAAATGGATTGGTTCCGATGAAGCCAATAGTAAAAATGCCGAAAGGAGTTAAAAACCAAACAGGGCAAAACGGATTTTTCCCGAATGGAAATTTCACTTTTTCAGATCATTTAAACAATGAATTAGACGATCGTTGGATTGCAATGCGAGGTGCACGTGAGAATTTTATAAATGTCACTAAAAATGGTGTGAAAATCAATTCTTTTGCTACAAATATCAAAGCAAAAGCTCCCGTTTCAGCACTGTTTCACAGACAGCAGCACGCATCTTTTGAAGCAACAGTTAGTTTAGATTTTAAGCCAAAATCACAAAATGATCTGGCTGGAATTACCTGTTATCAGAACGAAAAATTCAATTATGTTTTCGGATTGACCAAAAAAGATAAAGATTTTTATCTGGTATTGGAAAGAACGGAAAAAGGAAATTCAAAATTGATTTCGAGTGAAAAAATTTCACTTTCAAAAAATATAAAACTTCAAGTTGTTGCGGAAGGTGATGATTATCAATTTAATTATTCTTTGGATGAAAAGACTTTTCTCAACCTTGGAGGTCATGTTTCCGGAGATATTTTGTCAACGGATGTAGCGGGCGGTTTTACAGGAAGTTTGATTGGTTTGTATTCAACTTCAACCAATGATATTCAACCTTAATTTTTTTTATTAATTCACAAATTAAATAGTATGAATTCTTTATTTAAGTCAATTACAATGTTGGTTTTCATTTTATTCTTTGGAATTAAAATAAGATCTGCACAGCCATTTATCACCACAGAAAAAAGTTCAGAAACTATTCTGTTGAAGGATAAATCGACGAAAATTTCATTCTATTCAGACGAAGGAATTGATAGAGGGATTTTAAGAGCCATTAGTAATCTTCAATCTGATTTTCAGAAAGTAACGGGCGACTTTCCCGATCTTTTAAACCAAATTTCAACTTCTCAATCTCCATTGATTATCATCGGGACTATCGGAACAAATTCTGTGATTGATGAATTGATCAAAAAGAAAAAAATTAATGAAAATGAATTAAAGGGTAAAAATGAAAAGTTTATCATTCAGAATATAAAAGATTTAAACGGAGTTTCGGAAATGATCGTTATCGCGGGAAGTGACAAACGCGGAACTATTTATGGAATTTATGAGCTTTCGAAGCAAATCGGCGTTTCGCCATGGTATTATTGGGCAGATGTTCCCATTAAGCAAAAGGAAAATCTCTATTTTAAAAAAGGAATTTACACAGACGGCGAACCAGCCGTAGAATATCGCGGAATTTTTCTCAATGATGAAGAACCTTCGCTGGGAAGTTGGGCGAGAGCAACTTTCGGAGGGATTAATTCTAAATTTTACGAAAAAGTTTTTGAATTAATTCTTCGCTTAAAAGGAAATTACATTTGGCCAGCAATGTGGGGAAAAGCTTTCTATGATGATGATTCCGAAAACGGAGTATTGGCTGATGAAATGGGAATTATCATGGGAACTTCACACCACGAACCGATGGCATTGGCACAAACCGATTGGCATCGATACATCAAAAAGAATAATTTACCGAATATTTGGGATTATTCCAAAAATTCGGAAGTTCTTCAACAATTTTGGAAATCAGGAATCGAACGAAGTAAAAACTGGGAAAAGCTTGTCACGGTTGGAATGCGTGGTGACGGAGATGAAGCGATGGGAGACAAAACCAATATTTCATTATTGGAGAAAATTGTAAAGGATCAAAGAGAAATCATAGAAAAAGTTACAGGAAAAAAAGCGGAAAAAACACCGCAGGTCTGGGCTTTGTATAAAGAAGTTCAGGATTATTATGATGAAGGAATGCGAGCTCCGGATGATGTTATTTTGCTATTTTGTGATGATAATTGGGGAAACGTCCGCAAGCTTCCCAACTTATCTAAACCTCTCCACAAAGGCGGCTACGGGATGTATTACCATTTTGATTATGTAGGTGGACCGAGAAATTCTAAATGGATCAATATCAGCCCGATTCAAAGAGTTTGGGAACAAATGAATTTAACGTATGAATATAAGGTCAATAAACTGTGGGTGGTCAATGTTGGAGATTTAAAACCTATGGAATTTCCGATCAATTTTTTTATGGAAATGGCTTGGGATCCTCAACAATTTAATTCCGATAATTTATTAGAATACACTGAAAAATGGGCTTCAAAACAGTTTGGTTCAACATATTCAAAAGAAATCGCAAGAATGATCAATTTATACGCAAAATACAACCGTCGTGTAACTCCCGAAACCTTAAATTCTGAAACCTACAGCCTGGAAAATTACAATGAATTTGAAACGGTTGTGAATGATTATCAAAAATTATCTCTTGATGCGAACAGGCTTTACAACGAGATTCCTAATGAATATAAAGATGCTTATTTTCAATTGGTTCTTTATCCGATCGATGCCTGCAGTAATTTATATGAGCTTTATTTTAATGTAGCAAAAAACCATCAGTTAGCATCCAAAAAAGATAAGAGAGCAAATGATTTTGCAGATAAAGCAAAGAAAAACTTTGAATATGATTCCATTTTACAGGAGAAATATAACAATAAAATTTCCGGAGGAAAATGGCAACATATGATGGATCAAACCAGAATAGGTTATACAAATTGGCAACAGCCGGATAAAAATACAATGCCTGAAGTATTTTACGTTTCCAAAAGCGAAAAAAATACAATTTTTAAGGAAAAAGACGGCTACATTTCCATTGAAGCTGAAAATTTTTCACATCAAAATAATTCAGACAGAATTCAGTGGAAAATCATTCCCGATTTTGGAAAAACATTATCCGGAATTACGATTTTTCCTCAAAATATTAACCCAAAAGAAAAAGAAAATATCTATTTGGAATATGATGTTGATTTTACTTCAACAGGGACTTTTGAGGTTCAATTATTACTTGCTCCAACACTCAATTTCAACAATAATAAAGGGCTTCGATATGAAATTTCGTTTGATGGAGAAAAACCACAGATTGTTAATTTTAATGAACATTATCGTGGCGAATTGGGACAATGGCAGTCAGAGCATATTATAAAGTCTTCTACAAAACATACTATAAAGAAATCGGGTAGACATACTTTACGTTTCAGAGTGCTGGAAGCAGGAATTGTTTTAGAGAAAATCCTGATTAATACTGGTGGATTGAAGCCCTCATATTTGGGAGCTCCCGAAAGCAGTAATTAATTTAAAATTCAATATCAAAATAAAAAAACATCAAGAATCACTCAAAAAATGGAAAAAATTAAAGTTTCAGATTTTGGAATAACACAAGAAGGTGACCAAATAAAGAAATATATAGTAACCAATAAAAATGGGATGAAAGTCGAAATTATCAATTACGGTGGAATCGTTATCTCACTTACTGCTCCTAACAGAAAAGGAAATTATAAAGATGTAGTTTTAGGTTTTGTAAATCCTGAAGATTATTTTAATGAAAATTCTTATTTTTTCGGAGCGATTATAGGAAGATTTGCCAATAGAATTGCCCATGGAAAATTTAGTTTAAATGGGAAAATTTTTAATCTAAATAAAAATAATGGAGAAAATCATCTTCATGGCGGCGATAACGGTTTTTTTACAAAAGTTTGGACTGCCGAAATAGTTCCAAATTCTCAAACACTCAAACTTTCATACATCAGTAAAGATGGTGAAGAAGGCTATCCGGGAGAACTTACAACCACCGTTTTTTATACGTTAACAGATCAAAACGCACTCGAAATTTATTATGAAGCAACAACAGATCAACCTACGATCATCAATTTGACGCATCATTCATATTTCAATCTTTCAGGGGATTTTTCGAAGCAAATTGTTGATCATGAGCTTCAAATTAATGCTGAGCAATTCATTCCCATTAATAAATCGTCAATTCCGGAAAATGATTTTAAAAATGTTGCAGAAACACCTTTTGATTTCAGAAATTTTAAAGCGATCTGGAAGGATATTGATACTAAGAATGAGCAGTTGCAACGGGCAAACGGCTACGATCATTGCTGGATTCTGAACGGAAATGGAATGAGATCAGCAGGTTCGCTTTATCATTCCGAGACTGGTCGCAAACTAGATGTATGGACGGATCAGCCGGGAATTCAGGTTTATTCCGGGAATTTTTTAGATGGAAAATTTGAAACTAAAACAGGCGGGAAAAATAATCCACGAACAGGAATTTGTCTTGAAACACAGCATTTTCCGGACTCTCCAAACAGGGATTCTTTTCCATCTGTAGAACTTAAACCGGGAGAAATATATTCAACAAAAACAGTTTATCAGTTTTCAGTAAAATGATTTAAAATAAAACAATTGAATTTTAGGTTTGTGGTATCGCTTTTCAGTGATTTTTAAGAGAATAATTAATTAAATTTTGCTTGAAATCGATTAAAATGACGTGAAGTAAATGTTAAATTAATGTTAAAGTTTTTTATCAATAATTGATTCAATTTAAAATCCAAATTCCTGATGGTTATTGTTAAAAATATGATAAGTCATTCTGTTAAATTTTGAAGTCAAAGTTTAAAATATTAGTGAATGTCTTTTCCAATGCAGAATTAGGGTTTTTCAATGTTTAGTCTAATCTTATTTTTAATGATAAGGTAGATGTTTTTTATTCATTTTTTTGAGGATTTATTTTTAGAATTCGAATGTAAATTTACTCGCTGGACAAAAACTGTTTTATATATAGATACTTTCTTTTATTTTTAAAAAAACTTGAAATATTTATTTAATAAAAATGAATTTTAGAAAATGTTTTTAAGTATTATTTAATTTTTTGATGAATTTGATAAAACTATCATTAAGATCAAATATCCCTATTATGAATATAAATAAAGCTTTACTCCTTTCCGGAATTTTTCTTTCGTTTTTCACTAAGGCGCAGGAAATTCCTCGTTTGCAGAAAAAAGGAACGGCGACACAACTTGTCGTGGATAAAAAACCATTTTTGATTTTGGGTGGCGAGTTGGGAAATTCTTCTGCATCATCTTTTCAGGATATTGAAAGAGATTTTCCGAAGCTTCAGCAAATGGGACTTAATACAGTTTTAGTTCCTGCTTATTGGGATTTAATTGAGCCTGAAGAGGGAAAGTTTGATTTTAGTTTAATCGATAAAACGATTGATCAGGCAAGAAAAAACAATCTTAAAGTTGTCTTTTTATGGTTCGGTTCTTATAAAAATTCTATGAGTTGTTATGCTCCGCTTTGGTTTAAAAAAGATTATAAAAAATATCCCAGAGCTTATTCAAAATCCGGAAAACCAATGGAAATTGCGAGTTCCTTTTCTGAAAATGTATTAAAAGCTGATAAAAAAGTTTTTGGTGAATTAATGAAGCATATTTCTGTGGCTGATAAAACGCAGGGAACGGTAATTATGGTTCAGGTTGAAAACGAAATCGGAATGTTGGAAGGCGCTCGTGATTATTCTAAAGAAGCAAATGCTGCTTTCAATACACAAGTTCCGGAAACATTGATGAAATTTTTAACTAAAAATAAAAAAGAACTTCATCCTTCATTGCTTGAGAAATGGGAGAAACAAGGTTTTAAAACCAAAGGAAACTGGCAGGAAATCTTCGGAAATGATGTATTCACGGACGAATTATTTACCGCTTATTATTACGCTCAGTATGTAGAAAATTTAGCAAAAACAGCGCGTTCCATTCATAATATTCCGTTGTATGTCAACGCCGCAATGAACAGCAGAAATAGACTTCCTGGAGAATATCCTGCAGGTGGCCCGTTAGCTCATTTAATTGATATTTGGCATGCCGGAGCGCCGAGTATAGATATGCTTTCTCCGGATTTATATGATGGGGATTTTACAAGTTGGTCAGCAAAATATAGACTTCACAACAATCCGTTATTTGTTCCTGAGATCAAAATGACTCAAAATAACGGGGTACAGGCTTTTTATGCTTTTGGAGAACATGATGCGGTTGGATACAGTCCGTTTTCGATTGAAAATAATTCTGAATCGGGAAGTAAAAGATTGGCAGAAGCTTATTCAAAATTGAAAGAATTGATGCCGATTTTAACGAAATATCAAGGACAATCGCAGTCAAAAGGTTTATTGTTTGATCAAAAAAATACAGAACGTATCATCCATTATGATGACTTGAAAATTACGACAAAACATTTCTTTAGTCTTCCGTGGGATGCTCGGGCAAAAGATGGAAGCATTTGGCCGGAAGGTGGAGGATTGATTTTACGTTTGGCAAAAGATGAATACATCATCGCAGGAAGCGGAATTGTCGTAGAATTTGACAAGGAAAACGAGAAAAAAGAAATTCAAACTAAAGATTTGGGTGAAGACGGTTTTGCAGCTCAAGGCGGAAAAAATCAGACTCAAAATATTTGGGCTGGAGGAAAAAGAGTAGGAATTGGTCCCGTAGATGAAATTAGCATTGATGAAAACGGAAAATTGAGTCCGATAAGAAGGCTAAACGGTGACCAGACACATCAGGGAAGACATGTTCGGATCGGAGTTGATGATTTTCAAATTCTTCATGTAAAATTATACGAGTATCAATAAAATTATCAATAGGAGCGGGCTTTAGCCCGTTTACAAATATTCATTAAGGCTTTAGTCAAAACATATTAAAAATGAATACAATTAAACTATTAAACATTATATTTTTCTTCTTCAGCATTTGTTTTGTTGATGCTAAAATCAAACTTCCGAAATTAGTTTCAGACGGAATGGTTCTACAACGAGATGAGAAAATAAAAATCTGGGGAACGGCTGATATTGGAGAAAAAGTTCAAGTCAATTTTAAAAATAAAAAATATCATACTGTTGCTGACAATTTAGGAAAATGGAAAATCATACTTCCTAAAATGAAATCTGGCGGGCCTTTTACCATGACAATCAATGAAATTACATTAAAAAATATTTTGATTGGTGATGTGTATCTGTGTTCTGGTCAGTCCAACATGGAGCTTCCGATGCGTAGAGTAAAAACGTTGTATCCGCAGGAATTACAGAATGCTAATAACACGAATATTCGATTTTTTACGGTTCCTCAAAAGTATGATTTTAAAATAGTTCAAAATAATTTAGATGGCGGAAATTGGGAAGAAACGAATCCTCAAAATATTCAGAATTTTTCTGCGATAGCCTATTTTTTCGCAAAGGAAATGTATGAGTATAATAAAATTCCGGTTGGGATTATTAATTCAAGTTTGGGAGGTTCTCCCATTCAGGCTTGGATGGATGAAAATTCACTCAAAAAATATCCTGAATATCTTTCTGAAGCTCAAAAATGGCGAAATGATGAACTGATTTCTAAAACTGAATCTTCAGAAAAAGCATTGAGTAATGGTTGGTATGCAGAATTAGATCAATTGGATGCTGGAATAGCCAATCATTGGGAAAAACCAGAATTCGATGATTCCAATTGGAAAAAAATGAATGTTCCCGGCTCTTGGGAAGATGTAGAAAAACCTTTTGATGGAAGTATTTGGTTCAGAAAAGAAATAGATCTTCCAAAAGGAGCTGAAAAAAACACAGGATTTCTGAATTTAGGAAGAATTAAAGATGCGGATGTGACGTATATCAATGGGAAAAAAGTAGGAAATGTTACCTACGAATATCCTCCGCGTTGGTACGATATTCCTACTGGAGTTTTAAAAGAAGGTAAAAACATCATTGCTGTAAGAATCACTAACGGAAGCGGAAGAGGAGAATTTATAAAAGACAAAGACTACTTTTTACAAATCGGTTCAGAAAAAATAGATTTAAAAAGTGAATGGAAATATAAAATCGGAGCAATCATGAACAGACCGGCTCCAGGACAAACTTTCATCAGGTGGAAACCAACGGGATTATATAATGCTATGTTGAATCCTTTAATTCAATATCCAATAAAAGCAGTTTTATGGTATCAGGGTGAAAGCAATACGGCAAAACCTCAGGAATATCAGGATTTATTATCTACCATGATTTTGGATTGGAGAAATAAATGGAATCAGAAAGACTTACCTTTTTTAATTGTTCAATTGGCCAATTTTATGGAAACAAAACCTGAACCTACAGAAAGTAATTGGGCAGAATTAAGAGAACAGCAAAGAAAGGTTTCCAAAACCATCCCAAACACCGGACTTGCCGTAACCATTGACATCGGAGAATGGAATGACATTCATCCTTTAAACAAAAAAGATGTAGCAAAAAGACTCTCATTACAGGCTCAGAAAACACTTTTTGATAAAAATGTCATCGCGGACGGACCTGTTTATCAATCCATGAAAATTAAAGGTAATAAAATCATTCTTTCATTTAAAAAAGGAACAGATGACTTTTCTTCTGTTTCAGAATTAAAAGGTTTTTCAATCAAAGGAAAAGAAAGAATTTTCAAATGGGCAAAAGCAAAAATAGAAGGCAATAAAATCATCGTTTGGAATGATGAGATTAATGATCCGATTGCCGTGCGATACGCTTGGGCAGACAATCCCGATAAAGCGAATCTTAAAAATAAAAGTGGATTGCCAGCCTCACCATTTACAACAGAATAATTTTTAAAACAAAATTGAATCAATAAATATATAGAACAAAAAGACATTGGGTTTTAGCAGTTTGTTTTTAATCTAATATCTAGCATCTATTATCTAACATCTAAATTATATGAACAATTCTCAAAAAATATCAGTAATCGAAAAAATAGGCTACAGCTTGGGAGATCTTGCTGCAAATCTTGTATTTCAGACATTGGTTACCTACTTGGCGTATTTTTACACAGATATTTATGGTTTGAAGGCGGAAGACGCTTCGGTCATTACATTGATTGTAGGATTGGTTGCCGGTTTTGGTTTTAATCCATTGATTGGAGCGCTGGCAGACCGAACGAATACAAAATGGGGCAAGTTTCGTCCGTGGATTTTGTTTACGGCCGTTCCGCTTGGTGTGGCGGCAATGTTAGCTTTCAGTACACCGGATTTTTCGTACAAAGGGAAAATTATTTACGCTGCGGTTACTTATTCGGTTTTATTGCTTTTGTATGCTTCAAATAACTTGCCTTATTCGGCACTAAGTGGCGTTATTACGGGTGATATGAGCGAAAGAAACAGTATTTCTTCGTATCGTTTTGTGGCAGTAATGTTTTCACAGTTTTTTGTTCAGGTTTTCATGTTACCAATCATTTTATCAATCGGAAACGGTGATAAAGCAGCCGGAATTGAAGTTGTAATGACTTGGCTCGCCATCATCGGAAGTGTAATGTTATTGATCACTTTTTTCACAACAAAAGAAAGAGTAGTTCCCAATGCAGATCAGAAATCAAACTTAAAAGATGACTTAAAAGATTTATCTAAAAATAAACCGTGGATCATTATGTTATCGGTTACAGCTTTGATATTCATTACGTTGGCAATGAAAGGAGGTTCGTATGTCTATTACTTTAATAATTATGTGGATGAAGCGAGCTTAAAGAATTTTATTTCTCCAATTACATCATTTTTTGATTCTATTGGAATGAACTTTTTCGGAGAAAATGCAAAATCAGCAGGATTTGGTTTATTCAATGCAGGTGGAATCATTATGATGATCGTCGGGATTACTTTTTCTAAAAGATTTGCCGATAAATACGGGAAAAGAGATGTATTTATGGCATCATTATTTATCTCGACATTATTTGTTTTGATCTTCATCTTCTATCCGCCAAAAGCAGTTGGAATGATGTTTTTATCACAAATAGTACACGGTTTTTTCTATGGAATTAGTACACCCATTTTATGGGCAATGATCGCCGACGTGGCAGATTATTCGGAATGGAAAAATAAAAGAAGAGCAACCGCCATTATTTTCTCTGCAATGATGGTCGGATTAAAGGTTGGATTGAGCATCGGAAGTTCATTAGTAGCTTTAATTATAGGGAAATATGGCTATATTTCTACGGAAGGAAATCAAAATGTCATTCAGCCAGAAACGGTTGCGACAGGCGCTAAAATGTTGGTGAGTATATTTCCTGCTATTCCATTTTTTCTCGCTTGCGGATTGCTTTTCTTTTATAAAATCAACAAAAAAATGGAGGTTCAGATCGAGCAAGAATTAGCCGAAAGAAGAAATAAAAACTAAGAACATGAAACGTATTATTTTATTTAGCTTAATGACTTTTGTAGCTTCCAATTTTAATGCTCAAAAGGCTGATCATTCTTTAAAAAAAGCTTTTCAGGATAAATTTTATATCGGAACAGCGATGAATCTTGAGCAAATTCACGGAACAGATCAAAAATCAGTAGATATTATCAAGCAACAATTCAGTTCTATTGTTGCTGAAAACTGTATGAAAAGTATGTATCTCCAGCCTCAGGAAGGAAAGTTTTTCTTTGATGATGCAGATAAATTCGTTGAGTTCGGAGAGAAAAACAAGATGTTTATCATTGGACATACACTGATTTGGCATTCACAAGCTCCCGATTGGTTTTTTGTTGATAAAAATGGAAATAATGTTTCCCCAGAAGTTTTAAAACAAAGAATGAAAGAGCATATTACAACCATTGTTTCACGATATAAAGGAAGAGTAAAAGGTTGGGATGTTGTGAATGAGGCGATTATGGAAGATGGTTCTTACCGAAAATCTAAGTTTTACGAAATTTTGGGTGAAGAATTTATTCCATTAGCCTTCAAATATGCTCAGGAAGCCGATCCAGAAGCAGAATTATATTACAACGATTATAATGAATGGTATCCTGAAAAAGTAAAAACAGTCACTCAAATAGTTCAAAATTTAAAATCAAAAGGAATCCGAATTGATGGAGTAGGAATGCAGGCTCACGTCGGATTGGATTCTCCATCAATCAACGAATATGAAGAAGCAATTATTGCCTATTCTGAAAGTGGAGTAAAAGTTAATATTACCGAATTGGATATCAGCGCACTTTCCTCACCGTGGGGAACTTCTGCAAATATTGCAGATAAAGTTGAATATGACGAAAAAATGAATCCTTATAAAAAAAGTCTTCCTGGTGATGTACAATCAAAATGGGAAAACCGATATCTTGATTTCTTTAAATTATTTTTAAAACATAAAAAGGATATCAGAAGAGTCACATTATGGGGCTTAACGGATTCTCAATCCTGGAAAAATGATTTTCCCATAAAAGGCAGAACAGATTACCCATTATTATTTGACCGTCAATATAAAACTAAACCTATTGTCGAAAAAATTATAAAACTCGCAGAAAAATAATAATAAGAGATAGCCGAGGAAGCTGAAGCGTTAAAAAAGTTTGCGTTCTTAGCTAAGTGAAACGCCTTTGCGAACTAAAATATTCTCAATATTAATAAAAAAACTTTGCGCCCTTTGCGTTTAAAAAAGACACTTAAAATATAAAATTTAAAAATGAACAAATCAAAATACCTATTCCCAAAAGACTTCATGGCAGATCCATCTGTTCACGTTTTTGAAGGAAAACTCTACATTTATCCCTCTCACGACCGAGAAAGCGGAATTGAAGAAAACGACAACGGCGATCATTTTGATATGAATGATTATCATGTTTTTTCTTTAGATGATGTTGAAAACGGAGAAATTACAGATCATGGAGTGGCTCTTTCAGTGAAAGATATTCCTTGGGCGGGGCGACAGTTGTGGGATTGTGATGTAGCTTTTAAAAACGGGAAATATTACATGTATTTTCCATTAAAGGATAAAAATGATATTTTCAGAATTGGTGTTGCGGTGAGCGATAAACCTTACGGGCCTTTCATTCCTGAAAAACATCCGATGATGGGAAGTTACAGCATTGATCCGTGTATTTTCGAAGAAAACGGGAAATATTATATGTATTTCGGTGGAATCTGGGGCGGACAATTACAACGTTACCGAAATAATAAAGCATTGGAATCTGCCATAATTCCCAATAATGATGAGCGGGCAATTCCTTCAAAAGTAGCTTTGTTAAGTGATGATATGCTCGAGTTTGCAGAAGAACCAAAAGACGTTTTAATTCTTGATGAAAATGGAAACCCCTTACTTCACGGCAATGAAAAGCGCTTTTTCGAAGCTTCATGGATGCATACATATAATGGGAAATATTACTTCTCCTATTCAACAGGTGACACACATTTGTTGTGTTATGCCATCGGCGACAATCCTTATGGACCGTTTACCTATCAAGGTGTAATTTTAACTCCGGTTGTTGGTTGGACAACCCATCACAGTATTGTTGAATTCAAAGGAAAATGGTATTTATTTTTCCATGATTCTGTTCCGAGCGGCGGAAGAACGTGGCTTCGAAGCATGAAAGTTGTTGAATTAGAATATAATGAAGACGGAACTTTCAAAACAATTGAAGGTCTGCAATAATTATCAATTCCATAGAATCCGAAGGGTTCAATATCAGTAGCCTTAGGTGAAACCTATGGTGTAAATATGAATTAACATAAAAAATCTACAGACAAATCCATTTCAAATGCTAAATTTTCGAGCTCACATCCTAATATTTTTATTATTTCCATTAAGTTTTTTTGCAGAAGACGGCAGTCAATTATGGCTCCGTTTTCCGAATGTTAAAAACGGAGTTTCATCGGATAAAATCATTTCAAAAGGTAAAAATCCAACGCTTGAAATTGCGAAAAAAGAATTAATCAATTACTGGCAAGGTCAAACTGTAGAATTGCGCACGGAAAAATCTTTGAAAAACCTTAAAGACGGCTATACCATCAAGTCAAATTCAGATAAAATTATTGTTTCTGCAGGAAAAGAAAGTGGTTTGTTGTACGGGGTGTATCATATTCTCAGACTTCAAGAGACAAAATCTGATGTTAATCATTTAAATATCATAGAAAAACCATCTTATGATGTGAGAATTCTGAATCATTGGGATAATCTTGACGGAAGTGTAGAACGTGGTTACGCCGGAAAATCATTGTGGAAATGGAATGAATTGCCTAATAAAATTTCGCCCCGATACGAAGAATATGCAAGAGCGAATGCTTCAATCGGAATTAATTCTGTTGTGTTGAATAACGTCAATGCATCCCCAAATATACTCAGAACAGATTATCTTCAAAAGGTAAAAGTTCTGGCAGGCATTTTCAGACCGTATGGAATTAAAGTGTATTTATCAGTCAATTTTTCTTCACCAAAAGTATTGGGCGGACTGGAAAATTCAGATCCTTTAAATAAAAATGTTCAAAATTGGTGGAAGGATAAAGCATCAGAAATTTACAAATTGATTCCTGATTTTGGAGGTTTTTTGGTGAAAGCCAATTCAGAAGGCCAGCCAGGACCGCAGGATTATGGAAGAACCCATGCCGATGGTGCCAATATGATGGCCGATGTGTTAAAACCTTTCGGTGGAATCGTGATGTGGCGTGCTTTTGTGTACAGTCCGAGCAAAGAAGATCGTGCAAAACAGGCATATTTAGAATTTCTTCCTTTAGACGGAAAATTCAGGGATAATGTGATTGTTCAGATTAAAAATGGACCGATTGATTTTCAACCTCGTGAACCCTTTAATCCTTTATTTGGAGCGCTGAAAAAGACTTCGGAAATGGCAGAATTTCAGATCACTCAGGAGTATTTAGGGTTTTCAAATCATTTAGTTTTTCTGGCGCCTTTGTTTAAAGAAACGCTGGAAAGTGATACATATGCTGATGGTAAAGGTTCAACCGTAGACAAAATTACAGACGGAAGTTTAAGAAATAATAAAATAACGGCTATTGCAGGCGTTGCCAACATTGGGGAAGATGCGAACTGGACAGGAAATATCTTCGCACAAGCCAATTGGTACGCGTTCGGAAGATTAGCATGGAATCATGAATTAAGTTCTGAACAAATTGCTGATGAGTGGATCAAAATGACTTTCACAGATGATCAGAAATTTGTAAATCCGGTGAAAGAAATGATGCTTTCGTCAAGAGAAACCGCGGTAGATTATATGATGCCACTCGGATTGCATCATATTTTTGCATTCGATCATCATTACGGACCCGAACCTTGGGGAAATATTCCGGGAGGAAGACCGGATTGGATGCCTGTTTATTATCACAAAGCCGATGAAAATGGAGTGGGATTCGACAGAACAAAATCAGGAAGCAATGCTGTTTCACAATATTTTACTCCATTAAACACGACTTTCGGAAATATAGAAACCTGTCCGGAAAATCTTCTTCTTTGGTTTCATCATGTTCCGTGGAGGTATCAAATGAAAGACGGAAAAACGTTGTGGGAAGAATTGTGTTTTAAATATGATTCGGGTGTAAAAAATGTTCGGGAATATCAGAAAATTTGGGACAAAATGGAACCTTATGTTGATGCTGAAAGATTTAAACAAATTCAGTCAAAACTAAAAATTCAGTCGAAAGATGCGGTTTGGTGGAAAGATGCCTGTCTGCTGTATTTTCAGACGTTTTCAAAAATGCCGATTCCGTATGATATTGAAAGGCCAGTTCATGAATTGGATGATCTGAAAAAGATAAAACTAGATCTTAAGCATCATAATTAAAAAAATTAAGGCAACTCATTCTTCGTGATTTAAAAAAGAAAAGTTGCCTCAATAAATTGATTGTACGTAAAATTTTAACTCCAATATAAATACGAAAAATAAAGGAATTCTCTTAATTGTAGTTAAGAGTAACTATTTTATTAAAAACATTTCCTTTTTCCTCAACACTGATGATATATCGATCAGAAGTTTTGGGATCAAGATCAAAGGTCATGTTAAGTTCTCCGTTAGCTGCATTTTTGTTTGCATTGTAATAAACATTTCCTGAAAAGTCAGAAACAGAAATAGTTGCGCTGTTTTTCAAACCCGAAAGATGAAGCTGCGCCATATTCCCTGAAATTGTGTATTCAGGTTTATTAATTTCTGAAAATGGAGTCTTTTCAATCTCCACCGTTTTGTTATAACTAATGTTTATTTTATATTTTTCAATTTTTTGATCAGATTCTGCCACCAGATAATAAGTTCCGGATTCCAGATCTTTCAGATCATAAGATTTTGTTACATTATTTTCACTTTCCAATTTTTCAGAAAATAATTCCCCGTAAGCATCATTATAGATAACTAAGGATATGTTTTTTCCATTCAGAACGTCAAAACTGATAGTTTTTGATTCTGTTGTTTTAATTGAAAGAGAAAAATCCCTGTCTTTACTCATCAAGCTTGCTGAGATAAATAGAGACCCTACGAGAAAAGCAGATTTTAATAATTTATTCATAATGATAAGTTTTATACTGCAAATGTATGGCAGGTAATCTGCTTAAACTATAATGTAATTTTCATATTTATGTTCTATATTAACCTTAAAATTATTTAATTGAAAATTAATTGTTAATTTTGTGCATGAATTAATTTGTTAAAATGAAACATTCACATCCAGCCTTTGAAGCGGTGAAGCCCAATATTGGAAGCAGTTTCACAAGTCTGAAATTTTTTCGAAATGAAAACATCAAATCTCATGTATGGCATTATCATCCTGAGGTTGAGTTAATTTTTGTCTGCGGAGGTTCGGGAAAAAGGCAGATCGGAAGTAATATTTCTTACTTTTCGGACGGAGATCTTGTGTTGATGGGAAGCAATTTACCACATTGTGGAATGACCAATGAAAACACGAATAATGATTACGAAATGGTGATTCAGTTTAAGCCTGAATTTTTGGGCGAAACCATTTGGGAACTGCCTGAAATGCATAGAATTGCCCAATTACTCGAAAGATCAAAAGCGGGAATTGTCTTTTCTGAAAATATCAAGAAAACCATCGGTGAAAAGATTATGGAAATGCACGAATCTTCTTCTTTGGAAAGGCTTGTCAAGTTTATAGAAATACTGGATGCATTGGCTTCTACTCAGGATTACAGGATTTTGAATGCCGGAAAATATTATTTGCAAACACAGGTTGAAGATAATGAAAGGATTAATCTTATTTTCAATTATGTGAAAGATCATTTCAAGGAACAGATCACTTTGGACGAAATTTCTGAACTGGCGAATATGAGAGTGCCATCTTTCTGCCGTTATTTTAAAAAAATTACCAACAAGACTTTTACGCAGTTTGTCAATGAATATAGGATTACCCATTCATTAAAACTGTTGGCGGAAAAACCGATGAGTATTACTGAGGTTTGTTTTGAATCGGGTTTTAATAATTTTAGTTATTTTAATAAAACTTTTAAAGAATATATTCAGAAAAGCCCGTCACAATACAGAAAAGAGTTTAATTTTTTTATGGAATAAATTATGACCCAGCAAATATGAATTGAGCGTTAATGCATCTTAAATTTTATCATAAAAAAAGAATAAAAGCGCTTAGAAATTAAAAATTTAAAAATGAATTCAGTAGTTTTATACCTAAAATCTGCTGACAGATTAGTATTATGAAAGATATTAAATTAATTGTAACCGATATGGACGGAACGTTTCTGAACTCTTCACACGAAGTAAGTCCGGAGTTTCCTGAAATTTATGAAGAACTGAAAAAAAGAAATATTTTATTTGTTCCTGCAAGCGGGAGACAGATGTTGGGGATCACCAAATATTTTGGAGATATTGAGAATGAAATGGCTTTTATCGCAGAGAATGGAGGCTATATGATCTACAAAAATGAAGAATTATTTGCAGATAAATTAGGCTCTGAATATGTTGCTGAGATCATCAATACTATCCGTAATATTTCTGGTGCTACGGCTGTATTATCAGGAAAGAAAAAAGCATATTATGAAACGGATAATCAGGGTTTTGTAGATTATATTTCACAATTTTATACAGGAAATGAAAGGGTTGAGGATTTGACGCAAGCGTTGGATGACAGTATTTTTAAAATTGCCGTTTACCATCCGGAAGGTTCGGAAGAGCATTTGTATCCTTTTTTAAAGCAATTTGAAAAGTATGATCTTGAAGTGGTGGTTTCAGGTCAATATTGGCTGGATATTATGAATAAAAATATCAACAAAGGAAATGCTCTTGAAAAACTGCAGAAAGTATTGAATATCACACCTGAACAAACCATGGTTTTTGGAGATTATATGAATGATATTGAGATGCTTAAAAAAGCACATTTCTCTTATGCCATGAAAAATGCACATCCTTCCGTGAAAGAAGCGGCAAGTTTCGAAGCGTGTTCTAATGATAATTTTGGAGTGTTGAAAACAATTAAAAGTTATTTGAATAATAATTAAAATTCAAAAATTTTACGATAAATAAAAAAAACAGGATGTCTTTGCACCCTGTTTTTTTGTTATTTCATATTAGCTTTAATCCTTTCTTCGATCACTCGCCAATCATAAATATGGAAAACTTTTCCGTTGCTCATAGCGACAAACATTCCTTTTGGGAATTTAGGTCCGAGATTTACGTTGGTGACTTCCGAACCGTCACTTTCTTTTGTAGAAACAGGAATTTCTGCAATCATACCTTTTGCCGGATTTTCTCTTAAATACACATTAAAAGTATCTTTCTGCTGATTGGAAACCATGATATATCCGGTGTTTACAGAAGTAGGGTAGATGGAAATGCCTTCCACATCAGATTTGAAATCGCCTTTTCCGAAAACCAGAAGTTCTTCGTTTCCTTTTGCCGGATCCGCATAATATTGATGAACACCAAACTGTTCATCGGAATAATAAATATATCCCATTTCATCATCTACAGCGATGCTTTCAATTTCTTTCAAACCGCTGTATTTACCGAATTTACGGACAACTTCGCCTGTGATTTTTCCGTCTTTTTCAGATAACTTATACTGCCAAAGATAGCCGTCACTCGGTCCGGATTTTCTTCCTGCAATCACGAAAATTTCTTCCGTTTTCGGATTTTTATAGATTGAAATTCCCATCGGTCCGCGTTCTGTTTCACCATCAAAAACGGTGAATTCTCCAACTTCTTTTAAATCAGGAAGTGAATATAATTTTACCTTGTTGGTTTCTCTTTCGGTCACTGCTGCAAAGTCGATTTTCTTTCCGTTTAAATTAAATCCGTATTCCAGATCAACATTATTCGGACGTTTTAAACCTAAAACTTTATTAATAATTTTTCCATCTAAATCGAAAGCGTACAAACCGCCATTCGTGTCTTTATCTGTTCCGATGATGATACTTTTTGACGCGTCTTGAGGGTTGATCCAGATTGCGGGATCGTCGGTATCATACAAAACCGTTTCTGTAATCGCAGTCGGCTGTAATTTTTTTCCTAATTGATGTTGCCCAACGCAATTTACCACAAACGGCAAAGTGGAAAGAGCTATGATGTAATTTATTTTTTTCATTGAATTGATAACAATTTGTTTAAATTTTTCAACCATAAAAGACGAATATTCTTAACATTATTT
This sequence comes from Chryseobacterium sp. G0201, assembly GCF_003815655.1. NCBI lineage: Bacteria > Pseudomonadati > Bacteroidota > Flavobacteriia > Flavobacteriales > Weeksellaceae > Chryseobacterium > Chryseobacterium sp. G0201. The sequence continues at coordinate 3,651,164 of NZ_CP033917.1, forward strand.
CTGCCTCATCATTTATACAGTTAGTTTGTCATTCCGTAGGAATCTAGACTTTGCTTTAATAACGATGTTGAGATTCCTACGGAATGACAAACGGCACACGTTATGTTTTATTAAACTTTTGTGCCTTTTATGGTTGATATTTTTCTTTAAGTTTAATTAAAAATCAAACTTCACACCCATATTAAACTTCGGTCTGTAATATTCAACCTGCGCAGTTCTGTCCGGAATTCCCTGATAATATCTCAACGGCTGATTCGTCAAATTATTAGCTTCAGCAAAAATTCTCAACTGACTTGTAATTTTATAAGAAGCATTGGCATCAAGGAATAATTGGTTGTCGTAATAACGGTCTTCAAAAGCATTTCCGCCCAATTCATCAATGTAATGAGAAGCATAATTCATAGAAACTCTTGCTGAAAAGCGTTTGTTTTCCCAAGAAAGCGATCCGTTGAACATATGTGGAGCCGTTCCAGGAAGTCCGACATCGGTTCTTTCAACGCCGTCTTCATTGGTGATTCCTTTGGCTTTTGAATGCGTGTAGGTGTAATTTACATACACTCCCAAACCTTTCCAAAACGCTCCCGGAATAAAGTCTAATTGTCTTTGTAAAGCAACTTCAAAACCGAAAATATTTACATTTTCACCATTTCTTTGTTGGGTGAAACTCCACTTATTTTCACCTGCCGGAATCGGGTTTGACTGTCCTGCAAAATCTTGAGCAAAATTTGTTGCAGAATAATTTCTCCTTGAATACGTATAAATAAAATCCTTTAAATTCTTGTAAAATACTCCTCCTGAAAGGATTCCGACAGATTTAAAATATTTTTCCGCCATAAAATCGAAATTGTAAGCATAGGTTGCCTTCAAATTCGGATTTCCTGCAGAAATGGCTTCGTCACCTGAAATTACATTTAAATAAGGAACCAAAGCGTAATAATTCGGACGCGCCAAAGCGGTTGTAAACGCTGCACGAAGAACCAAATTCTGAACCGGAACATATTTAAATGATAAATTCGGAAGGACATTCGTATAAGTATTGGTATTGGTGATTTTTCCTACCAAATCTTCTTCGTCCAGCACGTAATTTCCTGTATAATCAATTTTTGTACTTTCGATACGGGCTCCGACAATCATTGAAAATTTATCGCTGAAATCCTGATCCCAACGGATGTATCCTGCGTAAATATTTTCTTTTGCCTTGTAATTTCCGGAAAGAAATTCTTCAGGTTTTGATTCTGAATTAAATAAATTAGGGTTAAATAAATCCAATCCACCCAAATATGGAGCTGCTGCGAAAGTTCCCGGAACGTAATTTCCCGGCTGGAAGTTGTGTCCGTCAAAATTAGTTGTCGGAACAGACAGCAAACTTCCCATATCATTGATCGGTTCGAAAGCAAAATAATCATTTTCTCTTTCTTTTTCCTTCAAACGTAAACGCGCACCCACACGGATTCTTCCTTTTTGATCTTCAATTACAGAAAACGGAAAACGGACATTAACTTTTCCTCCAAATTCTTTTTCCTGAGTGAAGCTATTTGAGTCAGAAAGATCACTTAATTCATAATTTCCCAGATTGTCGGGAGTAAGTGGTGTGATCATCGGTCTTCTCGGATCGCTGAAATTGGAAGAAAAGGTAAGACCATCATTTTCAAATTCGATATAACGTTCGTGAGGCTTCTTTTCGCTTGCGGTTGCGTAGTTCATTGACCAATCCAAATCAATTTTAGTTCCTAGAAGATGTTCTCCTCTCAAAGCATAATTTTGGACTTTTTGTCTTTCAAGACGGGTGTTGTCATTGTCGAAATCTCCACCTTTGTTTTGTCTTGTGATACTGCCTTTCCAGCCTGTAATTTCACTTTCATCATCACTGTAAACTGGCTTTATTTTGTAGCCTAAAGCATAACGGTTTTCCTTATCATTTCTGAAATTATACATAGCAGAAGCGTAGATTTTGTTTTTAGAATTAAATTCATAATCCAAATTCAAATCAAAACTGTGTCTGATACGGTGCTCGTTGTAATAACGGACTCCCATTTTGCTTATATAAGCGGTTTTTGCAGCATCATCAGCAATTGCCCATGTCGGTTCAATATTATCCGAACCAAAATTATTGTTATTATATGAAAAACTGAATACAGCGCCTAATTTTTTGTTTAAAAAACGGTCCCCATAGACCAATCCGGCTGTATAATTTCCTTTTTCACGGATTGGACTGTAGCCTCCTGCAACCGTAGCGGAAATTCTTTGTCCGTTCGGGGAAGCTCTTGTAATCAAATTAACTGAACCTCCAATGGCATCGGCATCCATATCGGGTGTCAATGTTTTATTCACCTCAATCGTAGCGATCATATCGGAAGGAATCAAATCCATCTGAACATTACGGTTATCACCTTCAGCAGACGGAATTCTATCTCCGTTCAACGTTACGGAGTTTAAGTTTGGAGCAAGTCCACGAATGATTAAATTTCTTGCTTCACCCTGATCATTTTGAATGGTAATTCCCGGAACACGCTTCAATGCATCACCGATATTGGCATCCGGAAAACGTCCGATCTGGTCGGATGAAATAACGTTGGTGATATTTGAGTTATTTTTTTGTTTATTTAAAGCTCTTGCCTGATTTTTAAGAGTTGCCCCGGCAACCACGACTTCTTCAATTGTTGTTTCTTTTCTAGCAAAAACGATATTTTGTTTGGTGTTTTTATCAGATTCTACAGAAACGGTATATTCATGAGTTCCATAACCTAAATAATCTATTTTCATAGAATAATTTCCTGCAGGAACGTTCAGAAAAACAAAATTTCCGTGTTCATCGGAAGTGGTGTAAATATTTCCCGGTGACAGAGAAATTTTTGCTCCGGGCAATGCAATTTTAGAATCGTCGTTGATATTTCCCGAAACGGTACCTGATTGAGCATAAAAATAAATTGATGCACAAAACAAAACGGATGTAAAAATTTTCTTCACTTTCTTTTCTTAGATTTAAATTCGAGCAAAATTAAAGGCTTCGAAAGAAAATGATTTGAAGTGAAGGTTACGATTGTTTTAATAAATCATGAACAGAAAGCTAATGTTCATCGTGATATTGGCTTATGATCTATTGACTAAATGTTTTATACTAATTTTTTGAAGTTTTGTAGCGTTTCTATAACCTCTTTCGGTTTTTCATTTTCAAAAATATGTGATTGATACACTCTTTCAAATGTTTCAGCAGTTCCTGAAGCGATAATGTTTGGTAAGTTTTCACTTTTTAGCATTTCGGTCAACCCTTTCATTTCATCAATTCTCCTGAAAATATGCTGCGGATAAGTTGGGGTAGTTTTTATAAGATCCTGATATGTTCCGGGAAGAAAATCCTGAAGACTTTCATTCAGTTCGTCAAGAATTCCGAAATGAGCAGCGGCAGTCATTGTTTCAAAAAATAAGGCGTTTATTCCTTTATTCACCATCGAAAAAAGCAGTTTGTAAGCTGATGCGGCTTCTGTTTTTTCGCCTGCATCTTTTATTTTGAAAACTTTTCCAAAAAGATTTAAGAAAAGATTTCTATGAGTTCCACTTACAACCAAAACTCCGGTTTCAGGAATATCTTTGGAAGCTCCCATAACGGCACCATTCACAAATTGGATATTCATTGATAAAAGTAGTTTTTCAATGGATAAAGCCATCGCAGGAGTATTAGAATTTAAATCAACATACAACGGTTTGTTTGAAGTATTTTTTAAACATGAAATGATATTTTCTGCAAGTTTCAAACTTCCTTCAGGACTTGTAAGAGAAATAATTACATCAGCTTGTTCCACTGTATTTTGCAAGGAACCTATATTTTTAATTCCGGCATTTTGGATGTTTCGAAGGGTTTTCTCAGACCTTCCTTCTCCGGCAGTGATCACTTTAAAGTTACTTTTTATAAGTGCTTTTGATATTTGAGTTCCCATATCTCCCGGAGAAAGTAGGGCAATTACCGGCTGAGTCTGCATTGCTGTTGATTTTTATTTTTTGAAAATATTAACAATACAAATCTCCTTAATTTTTTTCAATCTGTAAAACGTTTTGTTTCGATGGGATTGATTGTTGAAACCGATGGATGAGTTTAACTATATAAGTTTAAAATTGTCCTGTCAAAATCTATGAAAATGTCAATGTTTCAGGTCTGCTAATAACTTTTTCTTTTTAATAATCTATAGTTGAACTTAATTTTAATAATTTATCTTTAGCCTCGAAAAAATATCTTAATAAGCAACACCATTTCCTTTTCATATATTCAAATTTATACCTTATTATAATTTATTTTTTTGTTCCCCTGTTTTTTGGGGAATTTTTTTATCTCTTTTTTTTCTGATTTTTAATGAAAATTTCACGTACTATTTTAAGATAAGCAATTTATTTAGTTGTATCTTAGAAAAATATTTACGTTACGTGAAGCTGCTGATATTTGATTATTATGTTTTTGTTGCCATTCGCTTCGCTTTATTATATTGTTGTATAGATGGCATGCAGCGCTAAATTTCAAATCTATTATGAATGGATCCGCATCTGAAACACCTTATTCGGAGTTTCTCAACGGTTTTTCAACTTCTCTTCACAATCTTTTTCAAAAAGAAAATATTGATAAGCTAAGTCTTTCCCGAGGACTTCCACCACATGTCTGGAAGGAAATAATGAATCTGAAACCATTATCTGTAGCCATTCCGGAAGAATTTGGAGGGAGAGGAGTAAAGGTGAAGGAGTGCTTGGGTATTTTATCGGCCGCTTCTTATGAATCACTTTCGTTGTCATTAACATTTGGGATTAATATTGCCCTTTTCCTAGAACCTGTAGCCAAATACGGAAATGATCTGGTAAAGGCTGATATTTTTAAAAATTTCCTTGATCATGGAGCAATGGGAGGTTTAATGATCACTGAGCCGGATTATGGAAGTGATGCATTAAATATGAAAACCCAAAATACATTAATAGATAATGAATACCATATAAAAGGAACAAAACACTGGCAGGGATTGACAGGATTGGCAAATTATTGGCTGATAACGTCAAGAAATGCAAATTCTGAAGGAAAATTGTCCAGAGACGTAGATTTTTTCATTGCTAATACTCATTATAGAGAACAAAATATTGAAGTTTTAGAATATTATGACAATCCGGGATTGTACATGATTCCTTACGGATTAAATAAAATTGATATCCGAGTTCCGGAATATAATAAATTAACTCCCGAAACAACAGGTCTGAAAATGATGCTCGACACGCTTCATCGAAGTCGATTACAGTTTCCGGGAATGGGAATGGGTTTCCTGAAAAGAATGTTGGATGAAGCTACAAAACACTGTCAGGAAAGGGTAGTGGGAGCTTCTAACCTGTATGCTTTAGATCAGGTTCAGTATCAATTGACTAGAATGCAGTCGTTTTTCACGCTTTGTTCTGCCATGTGTGCGAAAAGTTGTAAAGTAAGCGGAATTGATCATGATGTTTCTGGAAGCGGTGCTCATGCGAACAGTATGAAGGCTTTGGTGACAGATATGATGCAGGAATCTGCTCAAGTTCTTGTTCAGCTTTCTGGTGGAAAAGGATACAGAACGACTCACATCGGAGGTCGCGGAATTATGGATAGCCGACCTTTTCAAATCTTTGAAGGTTCTAATGAGATGCTTTATACTCAAATTTCGGAAGGAATTTTAAAAGATATGAAGAAGAAAAAGATCGAAAATTTTGCCGAATATCTTGCTATTAATGAATTGACCAATAATTCAGTGAAATTATATGCTAAAGAATTGGATTTCAATATCAACACAGCGCTTTCTCAACGAAAAATGATCGATCTTGGAAAAGTTCTTGCCAGAGTAGTTACAGTGAATGATTTGTTGGAATTAAATAATTCAGGATTCAGCCAGGAACTTACAGATAGTGCTGTAGAGGTTGTGAGACAGGATATTGTAACGCTTCTTAGCTCGATGAATCAACATCAGAATTTAAATATTGTAGAACATAATAACGATAAAAGTGATTGGATGAAGTTTTCGTAAATAAACTTGAAAATTAGAGGATAAGGAACGTAAATTAATATATTTTTGATAATCAATTAATTAAAATAGCAGTTATTCGGTTTATTTGTTGTATATTTGTACAATAATTAATAATTAGGCTCTTGCCTTTGCTTTCTGTTACAGATTAGAACTAACAATTTTCTTCTTTCAGTTTTTGCTCTTTCAGCCGCGGGTTTTATAAACTGGCCAACTGAATTTCCAAACTACCGAAAACAATTAGGAAACCATTCCTAAAAGCTTTATCCTTTTTAAAAATTATTGCAAATAAATTCGACATTTTTAAAAATTGAGAATTTGTAGAATTGGCTGATGAAAAGGTCATGGAAAGTTATTGCAGGATTCAATACTATTGATGAAAGCAAAAAAATGGATGAATAAAAGAAAGTTGATTTTTCTCTTCCAATTATTCTCAAAAAAGATGATAATTTTAAATTCCTTAAAAAGTATTTGATCTTATATAACGTCGGGAGATCCGGCAAAACCCCATGAATGAATTTTAAAAATTTAAATTTAATAAATCCAATAATTCGTGCCGTTACAGAAACGGGATATTCACAACCTACAGAGATACAAAGTAGTGCTATTCCACATATTTTGGCAGGTAAAGATATCATGGGCTGTTCACCGTCAGGAACAGGGAAAACTGCAGCTTTTGCAATGCCTGTTCTTCAATTATTAAAAAAAAGAGCTCCGGAACATAAAGAAATCCGAACTTTAATATTAACACCGACTCGCGAGTTGGTAACGGAAATCGAAGAAAATCTTAAATTGCACAGCAAATATCTTCCATTATCTCAGCTTTCTATTTATGAAGGTGTTTCATTGGGAGGGCAGCTGGCAGCATTGAGAAAAACAGTTGATGTTCTTGTTGCAACACCGGGAAGATTATTGGAGTTAACGAGTCAGAGACATATTGATCTTTCCAAAATCGAGATATTGATTTTGGACGATACAGACAAAATGCTTGAAATAGGTTTTGGAAATGATGTGAAAAAAGTAATTAAACTGATTTCTCAGAAAAGACAAACGTTATTATTTTCAGCAACAATGTCAGATAATATCCGAAGTTTTGCGAGTACTATTCTAAACAATCCTGTTGAGATTATAGTATCAGCAAAAGTAGGAGTGAAAGGAAAAACAAGTTCATTTGAAGAAAATGAGCGTATGGATCTTAAAAACATCCAAAAGCAGACAGGTTTTACATTGCCGGTAAGTAAGCAAGGTAAACAGACATTTCAGTACAGTAATTAAAATATTAAAAAAATTTATGGCAGATTCTTTCTCTAAAAAGGAAAATTTCAAGAAAAAAATTCAAAAACAAAAAGAAAAAGCGATAAGACGCGAAGATCGTAAGACAAATAATAATAAAGGAAAAGGTCTTGACGATATGCTTACTTATGTGGATTCATACGGTAGATTAACTACCACACCTCCAGAAGAAAGAATGGAGATCAACCCTGAAGATATTCAGTTAGGAGCAGCTCCTATTCCTGTAGAGGAGTTAAGAAAATCAGGTATTGTTACTTTTTTCAGTGAAAAAGGTTACGGATTTATTACAGAAGACAATAGTAAAGAGAATGTATTTTTCCACAGTAACAACTGTATACATCAAGTAAAAAAAGGAAATAAAGTTTCGTTTGAAAAAGAAAGATCTCCAAAAGGATTTTCGGCTATCAATATCGAACTTGTAAAATAGAAAATAAACAACAATTTTTAATACAAATACAATGCAACAAGGCACAGTAAAATTTTTTAACGAAACAAAAGGTTTCGGATTTATCTCTCCAGCAGACGGAGGACAAGACATTTTTGTACACTCTTCAGGATTAAAGACAAGAACAATTCGTGAGAATGACAAAGTGGTTTTTGATGTACAAAAAGGTGAAAAAGGACTAAATGCAGTAAATGTAACTTTAGCTTAATTTTCAATTAATATATCGATTCAGGTAAAGCCCCTTTTTGGGGGCTTTATTTTTGTTTTCAGGTGAAAATTAATATTTTTTTTAATTTTACTTTGAAAATATTTTGTCAGAATCAAAAAGAATTATATATTTGCACCACCAAAAACAACGATACAATCGGAGTTTAAGGAGAGATGGCAGAGTGGTCGATTGCGATAGTCTTGAAAACTATTGACTGTAACAGGTCCGGGGGTTCGAATCCCTCTCTCTCCGCAACAGTACGAAAGAAGAATCTCTTCAAGCGTGGAAAAGCTAATAAAGCCTGCAATTTTTAAAAATTGCAGGCTTTTCTTTTATCCATGAAATAGCCTAAATTTTCAAAAAGACTCATAATTTATATGGCAGAATCGTGGCACTTTATTTTTTTCAATAAAAATGCCACGAGAAATCATTTAACTTACTGTAAATCAACATGTAGCAATGTGCTACGACTTGCTGCAAGGATGTTTTAGTTCTACATTTATTAACCTAAAAAATGTTGAATTATGTTAGAAAAAAGCTATGGGCTAAATTTCTTTTTGAAAAGCCCTAAAAAGAAAAGTACAACTTCCAGATATATCTATCTGAGAGTTACAGTTGATGGAATTCCTAAAGAAACTTCAACAAAGCGAAATTGGGATGCACGAAGATGGGATCAGGATGCTGGCCGAGCCATAGGTACCAAAGAAGATGCCCGTACACTTAACTTCTTCCTTGAAGCATTAATAACGAAGATTAGTCAATTTAAAACGGACTTAATCAATGCAGGAAAAACCATTACGGCCGATGAAATTTTGGATTTTGTGAAAGGAAAAACAGTTTCGAAATCCAAAGTGCTTGAGGAGTTTCAGTCGCATAATGATGAAATGCATGAATTGGTAGAGAAGAAAGAATTTGCAAAAGGAACTCACACTCGATATGTAACAGCGCGCTCCCACGTACAGGAGTTTATACTTTATAAATATAAGAAGGATGATCTTGAATTTAGGGAGCTCAACTACGAATTTGTGACAGACTATGAATTTTATTTAAAGACAGTGAGAAACTGTTCGCATAATACTACTTTAAAATATATATCTAATTTTAAAAAAATTGTACTGAGAGCAGTTGCTAAGGAAATTATACCTAAAGATCCTTTTGCCCTATTTAAGGGCAAAAAGATTAAGATCAAAAAGTATCCATTAACTAGAGTAGAATTGGACTTGATCGAAAATAAACACTTTACAAGCGAAAGACTCTCTACGATAAGAGATATATTTATTTTTCAATGTTACACAGGGCTTGCATACATAGATGTTTTTCAATTGAAAAATGAAGATATTAAGCAAGGAGTTGACGGGAAGTTATGGATTATGAGCCGGAGGCAAAAAACAAAATCTAACACTGATATACCACTGCTGCCAAAAGCTATCGAGATTATGGAAAAGTACAAGGATCATCCTGTCTGTATAGAACGTGGATCGGTTCTGCCGGTGAGATCAAACCAGAAAATGAATGCATACCTTAGCGAAGTGGCAGAGTTAAGTAAAGTTTACAGCACTCTTAACACTCATAAGGCCAGGCGTACATTTGCTAGTACTATTACGCTTAATAACGGCGTCAGCCTGCATGTGGTTAAGGAAATGTTGGGACATCATTCGATCAAGCAGACAGAGGAATATGCAATTACAGAGCAGGAATCAATTAACAAGGAAATGACACAATTGAGAGAGCGTCTATTTGAAGGAAATGAGCAGAGAAATAATCATTCTCAACAATCGATAAACAAATAACCCGAAAAAAATGCTTCAGACTATATGAATTTTAAATATTTAAAAACTCTACAGTGCTGCGGTATCCTGGATGATAGGATGGGCTATATTTTATATAGCCCAAATCCTGAAGTTGCTTAAAATATCGATGATAGGTTGTGAGAGTGTATATGTGTGATAATTCAATTAATTTACTTCGGCTTACATGTACTATTTTGTTTTCCTTTTGAAGATATGCAAGTTGAACGAGGGATAACAAAAGTGATAGATGCCAGACATTCAGCCTAGCATCCTTGCTTGCTTTCTTTAAAAACGTTAACCAATGATCAGCACTACTTGTTTCCATCTCCAAATAGTTGTAATAAATCTGTTCTACTGTAATAGTATGAACCCATAACCTTTCTGAAACGTATCTTCCCTGTAATTCGGATGTTTTGAAGTGTTGCAGGCGAGATATTCATTATTTCCCGGATTGATTTACTTCTAAGCCACTCTTGCTGTTCTATATTTGGCTTAAGTTTTATTTTTTCGTCTATAAGTTTTTCGATGTCATTTAAAAGTAGCATTCTTAGCTGGCGAAGATCATCGTGTGTAATGTTTTCCATTTTATTGTTATTTACGGTTCGTAAATGTAATAGGTGATGAATGTTCGCGATGTAATTTGGCAGTTTGTGGCTCTAAATAGCTGCGAATGGCTGCACAGGAGGGAAAACTTAGAGGATTATAATCAAGAAGGGAGAAATCAAGGTGTATTAACAAACGGCAGATAAAGAAAAACATGAGGCTATTTGAACGAATATTTTATATTAAATTTCCTTCAATATATATAATCGTGTAAACAGGAGAGAGGAACTTAGTAGTTCCAGAACTTTAATATCTTTGTGATATGACAATATCAGAACTTGAGATTTGGTTTGAAAAGGCACCTCGACCAGAGATGCCAATAATGCTGAACAATGCTACAAGGGTTAATGACTACGAGAAATTTCTAGATAGCCATTTCTCTCCGCTTAAAGCTAATCCTGATACGAAAATTAATCAGCCATTGCTTATTAGATTGAAGCAGATGAAGCTTCTAATTGAATCTAATATGTAATGCAAAATGCACCAGCACAAATGAATTAATTGGTTGTATGCTGTTTAGCATCTTTTAAGACAAAATCTAGAATGATAGAATCACCCTGTACAAGGTCGATAGTCTTAGTGGAATTAAGTTGATACCCAATATAGGTTGCACGAAGAATATGTTTACCAGGTGATAACTCAATATGATATTTACCATTCTTATCAGTGCTTGTTAAAAATGTGGTGTCAGTAGATTTTATTGTTGAGCCTGGTAATGTTCTATTATTTTTATCTGTATCGTAAACCGTTCCGACCACTACTACTTTATCACTTTTAGTTTTTAATATAGTTTGAGTATAACTGCCATTTTGTTGTACTAGAAAGCCTAATAAAGAAATTGTAATCGTTGAAAAAATAAGTGTTATTATTTGCTTTTGCATAGGATTTATTTTAACACAATAATAGACTCTTGTCATCATAAAATGCGTAAATGAAATCTATCGTGAATTTACTATTTGTTTACAAGGTCTTATTAAAAAATGAGATAACTATTTAATCCCATATAACCTCGAAAGTTCTATATTACTTAGCTGAACCCTATAGTGGTCTGATCCATATTCATAAACAAAAGAACGGCCCACAACAATTTCTGCAGAAGCATTTCCCCAAAATAGTGAAGTATAATCCCTTCCGAGGAAATCTTCTTTGGATACATTTTTTGGGAACCCCCATTCTTTTGATAACATTAGTAGATCTTCATGTTTTAAATAAAGCATCAAATAAATAGCAAATTCATCTTTAATCTTGTCATCATAAAATGCGTAAATGAAATCAATAGGGTTGCCAAAAAAAGTAAACTGTTCCTCAGAATTCTTTTTGACCATGTTGAAAAGTAAATGATCCATAGGATGATTTATCCTTTCTATAATAGTCAATGGTACAACTTTTTTAAAATGAGATTCAATAAAGCCAATAGCTTCTTTATTATTAATAAATAATTTAGACAGTTCCATTTTTTTTGGTGCGCTTTGAGCGATTGCTACGAAGCTAAAATAATTTAAAAATATAAATAAATAATATCTCATTTTTATTAATCGTAGTCTAAAGGATTGGTAATATAGCTTCTTTTTTCATCATTAAAAATAATGTTTGGACTATTTGTTCCATTAAAACCATCTGTTCCCTGATTTGCAGCTACTGTTGCATTTAAAGTATTGATAAAAATGTCCGCACAGAGGCCTCCATTGGAAAAGCATCATGTGCAAATTTTTTATAAGTTAATTCTCTTGCTAACTGTACAGCTAGTGCTGCCCTATTTGCTGCTAGACCAGGAGTTAAATCGTGTGTTGTGTTGTCAAAAACATTAGTATAGTAGGTAGGGAATCCAATAATAATTCAAATAGGTACAAGCCATATTACACGAATTGGTTACTTTCTCGGATGTATTGTCCTTCTGCAAGGACTAAACTATAAAATGTCGATAGATACGATAAGATGGGCATTGAAATTAGGGGTAATTTATTAGAAGCTTAGCGCGAAGCTATACTGCCATTTTTCTTTTTGTAATGAAAGTTCTGTCTTTTAAAAATTTTCGAAATGCTTGAGTTTGACTTGCAGCTATAGGAATGATAAGATTATTTGCCATTTTTACGGTATCAATTTCAACGCTCTGAATGTGATTGGTATTGATAATGAATGACTTGTGTATTTTCATAAAATCAGGAAATCCCTGCAAAGATTCATGCATTTCTTTTAGGGAATGATAGCCGATTGTTGCCTGAGAAGAAGTATAAACAGTTACATAATTTTTTGCAGCCTCTACAGCAATTATTGTGTCCACATTAATTTGATTAAAAGTGTTTTTGTTGGGGCCCTTTAAATAAAATAGTTTTGAAGCATCTCTGGACATCTGCTCCTGGTAAAATTCACGTATCATGTGGTTAATGACGGTAAAAAAACGAAGTTCATTAAATGGTTTGAGTAAAAATTGATCTGCATTGACCTGAAAAGCTTTGATTGCATATTTTGGGTGCGCTGTTACAATAATTACTTGTTTTGCCTGTTGTCTAACGATCGGAATTAAATCCAGGCCGGAAATGCTACCTATTTCAATATCTAAAAAAAGGAAATCAATGCTTTGGTTTTTATCCATTGATTCTAGAGCCAATATTGGATTTTGAAACGCAGCTACCAGTTGCAGGTTAAAAGACATTTCGATTAATTGAGTCAGGTATTCTATTGATTTTACATCATCATCAATGATTACACACTTGTATTTCATAATTATTATTCTAAGTACAGATGCGAGTGCATTTAAAACATACGCATGTAATTTCTAAAATATTGTTAATCAGGGATGATCAGGATGTTGGGACAAACATATTAATAATTCTATTAATTATCATATATATTAATACACACATTTATTTATGTCGAAGACAGGTACCATGCATTTATTTATTACAGTTATGGACATCATCCTATTACTTCATTAAAATAAACGTTGATTTAAGCTTATGACTTTGTTTCCTTGTTTATTGATGTGATATGCATTCTCAAGAATGGTAAAGTTTGCTCTTACTTAAATGATAAATGTTTTTGATTCTATTAGATTAAAATAGGAAAGAAACTGTTGAGATAAATTTTGTTCTGTAGTATTATGCATGAAAATGTCTATAATACAGTAGAAGGTATACATTTTTACAATTTTTGTTTGAGTATATTTTCGACTTTTATATTCTAAAATGTTTTCAAATAGAGTGTACGGCCGCTGTAATCTTATTTGATCTTGTAACTAACACAATGTGGTACACAAATTAGATGTACAAGGTGTGTGTATGTTGATAAAAAAAGTAAACATAAAACGGTAGCGAGATAATTGTGAAAAATAACTTGTGATTATTTTTTATATCTCTGTAACGAGAGTTAATTGTAAAAAATTATTAAGTTGCTGATTAAAAAGGCATCCTTGTAGGATGTAATCATTAACTAAATCCCAAATAACCATGAAAGCTTTTTACAAAACCATTCAGGAAAGAATCAAAGATGCTGAACAGCAGGTCAGTTTGGATTCTGAAAATGCCATTGAAGAATCAAGAAGAATGGCCATTTTATTAAAGGAACTGCTAAATGAGTTACGAACGCGCGTTTTAACAGTCGGATTTCAGGACGAAAGTGAGGAAATAGATTTTTTTAGGAAAATCAAACCTGAGGTTCAGGGGAAACTACTGTACTACAATAAGGTGTTCCGTATTGAAACTGGGCGGCCTGTTAATTTTGGCACCATGTATCAAACTTATTTTTTGACCCAATTGCATCGATTGGAGGAAAATTTCAAGGAACATATTTCCAATTCTGAATTTTATAGATATTATCGATCCGATAGTAGGGAGCGGGATAATTCTTATTTTACTCGTGGGAAAATGGATTTTAACACTGGCCTGCAGAGTCACTTTTTTGAATCAGATCCACTTTTTTCAACATACTATGATTATAAAGTATCTCGTATTATTGAAACCGATTTGCTTTATCAGTACCTTCTGATGCGTACGAGTAACGATCTTGAAAATACGCGGGTTTTACTATCTGATTTTGGGAACGAATCGGTTAACTGGACGGATTCCAAGAATGCACTGATTGAACTTATTTATGCACTACATGCTACGGAATGTATTGGGAATGGTAACATAGGTATTAGAAAGGTTGCCTTGGCATTTCAAAGTCTTTTTAACATTCAGCTTGGCGATGTTCATCATGCCTTCCACCGGATGAAATACAGGTCAGGAAGCCGCAGTATCTTTTTGGAACGTATGAAATCTTCTTTAGAGCAATATATGGACAAGGAATTTATGTAATTTTTTTGATTACAAATCACCTAGACTCAATAGTAAAGGCAGCTGTGCCTGTTGATTGATTATTGAAACTGCCTTTATTATCTGCTCTACAACTCTCTTTCTTTTATCGCATTTACACATGCGCTGCCCATTGGCATGTTATCATTTTTTTATGCTTCTTTAGTTATACTTCTAATTCTGGGAGAGAATTTAGTGCTTTTTCTTTGAAAACAAATTTCTCCGGCAATAGAATTACTCATCGCGAATAGTTCACTGCCCATATTCTTTTCAAAAAAACTTGGCAGAAAATGCAATACGCTCTGCTCAATTTTGTATGGCATCACCCTGATACTGTAAGAGAAGGGTTGCGGGTTTACAAAGTGAGTACAAACGAAAAAAATTAAGAGCCATGGAAATAGACAAAATGGAATTTAGCTTTTGGATGAAAAGAATTATGCAGCGATTTGATATCCTTTCTGATCAAATGAATTTGAACGCGCGAGATCGTATGGTATTGGACGATGAAGAGCTATTGGATAATCAGGATGTACTGCACACGCTTAAAATTAGTCAGCGGACGCTACAGCGCTACCGCTCTTCTGGGAAATTGAAGTATTTCACTATTAGTGGCAAATTGTATTACAAATTATCTGATGTGAGAAGTTTTATACACAATAGTTCTAACAATATGAGCCCAAAATAGGGCCAATAAAAGACAAATAGTACCACTACAAAGCCAATTCAAGGTTACAAGGTGATATGACTGATACTTTTGATCATAAATCTTAAACAATCATATCATGAGTGAAGAAGCCCAAACAACACAAACCTCTAAACAAGAAGTGCCTGGCCCGTTATCCCCGGATCAGCTGTCCGATATTTTGCTGGTTCTAAACAAGGAAAAAATGAGAATTGAAGCTGTAAAGGGAATTGGAAAAAATGGTGAGCTGGAAACTTTATCAACTGATAAGAAGAATGAGAACCAGTTTATGAGAGTGGATAAGCATGGAGATGTGTTTTCCAACTTCTTTTCCAATTTTATCAGCCAGCTTAAAAACCCGACCAAATTTTCATTTTTTAAGGTACCCTTTAAAATTGCACTTAACACTGCTGATGAAATTCAAAAGTCTATTGATGCTCCCTCTGAAAAAGGCAGTAAAATCCTTTCTAAATATCTAATAGATGCTGAGAAACAGCATGAAAATAAACCTCAAAATCAAAATAATATGGAAACGCAACAAACAAACCAGCAAGCTGGGCAAAATACGCCGGAAACCAGTCAAAATGCACCGGCTCAAACAGAAAATCGCTATAAGGCAGAAGACATCGATTGGAATACCATGTCCAAGCTTGGTCTTAATCAGGAAAAGTTAGAGAAAATGAACGTCTTGGAGGATTTATTAAAAGGCTTTAAAACAGATAAACTTATTCCTGTTAGTCTTAATCTTGGTACGGTAATCACCCGAATGGATGCTAGACTATCTCTGCAAAGGAACGCCGAGGGTGAAGTTACCGTTGCCATTCACGGAATCCGTAAAGAACCCAATTTAGACTATAAGTTCTTCGGACATGAGTTCACAAATGAAGACAAAAAGAATTTGCTGGAAACGGGAAATATGGGCCGAGTAGTTGAACTTGATAATCTTAAAAATGGAGAAAAAATTCCCTCTATCATTAGTATTGATAAGCTGACAAATGAAATCGTGGCTTTAAGAACAGATAGGATCAAGATCCCAGACAAGCTCAAAGGGCTTGTATTGAATACCGAACAAAAGCAGACTTTGATGGAAGGTAAACCCCTTTATCTGGAAGGAATGACCTCAAATAAAGGGGAGCCCTTTGACGGACGTGTGCAGTTTAATGCAGAAAAACGTTATGTGCAATTTTTGTTTGACAACACCATTGTGGCAAAACTACAGGATAATCAGGTTAAAGAAATTCCGAAAGTTTTCAGGGATAAGGAGCTAACTGATAAACAGCATGCAGATCTAAAAGATGGAAAGAGCGTGAAAATATCGGGGTTAGTGGATAAAAAAGGAAAGGAATATGAGGGTTACATCACTCTTAATATAGAAACGGGAAGAACAGATTTCACTTTTAATAATCCCAACGAGATAAAAGCAAGCGCCCAACCATCAGAAGAATACAAAACGCAGGTTGCAGTTAATTCAGAAGGAAAGACCAATGAGGCTACAAAAAATATTACAGAGCCATTAAAATCAGGACAGAAGGAGCCGGATAGTAAGAAACAAGCGGATCAACAGGCAGAGAAAAAGGAGCCCGCTAAGAAAAGAGGTCTTAAAGCATAATTCGGGTATACTAACATTAAAACCTAATTAATATGAAATTAATAATCGCAGAAAAGCCAAGTGTTGGCCGCGAAATTGCCGCCTTATTGGGCGCTTGTGAAAAACATGATGGTTATCTATCCGGAAATTCATATTGCGTAACATGGGCCTTCGGACATCTGATCACCTTAGCTATGCCTGAAGATTACGGTATAGCTGGCTTCAATAAAGAATCCCTACCGATTCTTCCCAATCCATTTGAACTGACCATTAGGAAAATAAAAAAGGAAAAGTCTTACGTAGCTGATCTTGGCGCATTAAAACAGCTTAAAGTCATTGAAAGGAAAATAAAAGAGTGTGAGAGCATTATTGTAGCAACAGATGCGGGACGCGAGGGCGAACTGATCTTCCGATATATCTATCAATACCTAAAATGCAATAAACCATTTGAACGTTTGTGGATCAGTTCTCTGACGGAAAAGGCCATCAAACAGGGCTTTATGAACCTTAAGGCGGGAAATGATTTTGATAATTTGTTTTATGCTGCACAAAGCAGGAGCCAGGCAGACTGGCTGGTAGGTATTAATGCTTCACAAGCGCTGACGATTTCTGCCGGATACGGCATCTATTCATTAGGGAGGGTTCAGACACCAACATTGGCACTGATCTGTAAAAGATTTATTGATAATAAAAATTTTTCCGTCCAGAAATACTGGCAGATTCAATTGAACCATACCAAAGAGTTGATAACTTTTAAAAGTAGCTCTCAAACCAGATGGAATGATCAGAAAAAAGCGGAGGATGCATTAAAATTAATCATTAGTAAAGGAACAGTTACGGTTAGGAGTGCTGAGACAAAAAAGGTTTCAGAGCAGTCACCGCTGTTGTTTGATTTAACCGGTTTACAAAAGGAATGCAATAAGGAGCTGAATCTTACTGCCGAAGAAACTTTAAATATTGCTCAAAGTCTTTACGAAAAGCAGTTTATTACCTATCCACGCACGGGAAGCTGCTATATTCCAGAAGATGTGTGGGTTGATGTTCCACATTTGATTAAGGCATTGAATGACCGCAAGTCTTTAATCGAAGCTGTCTCAAAATTAAAGTGGGGTCACTTTAGCAAAAGGATCGTTAATGATTTAAAGGTAACCGACCATCATGGTTTACTCATTACGGATAAAATTCCTACGGCATTGTCTGGAAACGAATCAGCCGTTTATGATATGATCGCCCTTCGCCTGTTGGAATCTGTCTGTTCACCCTGCAAAAAAGAAATTACCACAATCATTACAGAAGTTCTTCATTATGAATTTTCCTCCAAAGGCACGCAGATCATTGAACCAGGGTGGCGCATCATTCAGGGGAACTTCAGTGATGAAAGTGAAGATGGTTTAGAGCCACTTCCAGTACTTAAAGCCGGTGATGATTTAGTCATCAAGGAAGCTGGTGTTCTCGAGAAACAGACCAAAGCGCCGCCCCTGTATAGTGAGGCAAGTTTACTATCTGCTATGGAAATGTGCGGAAAGGAAATTGAAAACGATGAAGAACGTAAAGTGCTTCAAAACATTGGCATCGGTACGCCTGCAACGCGTGCGGCCATTATAGAAACTTTATTTAGCCGCGATTACATCATACGAGAAAAAAAATCACTTCTTCCAACAGAAAAGGGACTCAAAGTTTACAACTTTATTAAGGAAAAGAAGATTGCAGATGTAGCGATGACGGGCGAATGGGAACTTGCTTTACAAAAGATCGAAAACGGCGAAACCTCCAGCGAAATTTTCCAAAACGAGATCGAGCATTATACCCGCTTAATTACTGATGAATTATTATCAGCTTCTATAAGTAGTGAAAAATTACCTGAATTAATTTGTCCAAAATGTAAAACCAGGCATCTAATTATCCGGGATAAGATTGTTAAATGTCCCGATGTTGTATGTCAATGGGTCTTGTTTCGTAGTATCTGTGGGGTTCAATTAAATTTAAAGGAGGTAGAAAATCTTATTATTAAAGGAAAGACCACAATCTTAAAAGGAATGACAAGCAAGGCCGGCAAAAAATTTGATGCACGCATTGTATTGAATGAAAAAGCAGAAACAACTTTTGAATTTGAAAATAACAAATTCCTAAAAAAGTAAAACAAAATTTTAAGCAAAGCCCACTTTCATCGTGGGCTTTTAACTATGGGAAAATCCCTATGGCAAAACAGGGATTTTTTTACTTTTTAGCTTCTTCGACCGAAATTTTTCTAAAATTCTTAAATAATTTACTCAGTTCCAAAGCTGATTTACGTGCTCTTGTCCCTGCTGCTTTATTTCCTTTTTCTACTTGTAGATCAGCATCCGTTATGAATTTTTCTAACTCTACATTGATTTTTTCTAATAGTTCTTTCATGGAATTATTTTTTAGAGATGAAGTACTAAAATATCAATAAAAATTGATTTATGTCAATATTAAGCTGCGGCACAATATCTAAATATCATCTGACTGGGCACTTTTCAAGCGTAATAATTATAATCATTAAATAGAATATTTTATGAAAACAACACAAAATGACCTTTCGTATTTCACCTTAAGATTACAGGAACATATTAATAACAGTTTTCCGGAACTATCAACAGACCCGACATTTGTTTCTCTGCGGTCTGCTTTGGCTGCGAACGCCTATGAGGGTGCATTTCTTTCTGGAAATACAATTGAACAGTGTAATGAAATTGCAGATTTTATCTTATTTGAAAACCTGCATTTATCAAAGTTTGATACGATCTTGCAGGTTGTCTGTAATGAGTTCGACACGATTATGGCCGATGAGGAGTTGCGGCCATTTGCTTTACAAATGTTTCCTGTTTGTGAATCTGTTTTCAAAGGTTACGCGCTGAGCGACGACTTTGCTAATGACATACAGTATGATTTGCTGTATACAGAATTAACGGGCAGGATTCAACTCTGGATTGAAGAACATGGCCTTCAATAAAAGAGAGCATCTTCGCCATAATATTGAAGCACTTTCTACCGC
Source organism: Chryseobacterium sp. G0201 (assembly GCF_003815655.1). Taxonomy (NCBI): domain Bacteria; kingdom Pseudomonadati; phylum Bacteroidota; class Flavobacteriia; order Flavobacteriales; family Weeksellaceae; genus Chryseobacterium; species Chryseobacterium sp. G0201. The sequence goes on from NZ_CP033917.1 coordinate 3,671,098, forward strand.
CTTTAGGTTAGAGAGAGAAAAACGACCAGCTACCCAGACAGAACAGAAACATTTACTTTTATACAGCGGATTTGGAGGGTTAAAATTTATCCTCAATCCGGTGGAAAATGAGATTGATATCAACCACTGGCGAAAAACAGAACATGATCTTTTTCCACTTACGCAGGAGCTTCACCGTCTTCTAAAAAATAACACTTCCGATGAAAAGCAGTATCGCCGTTATGTTGAGAGCATGCGGGGATCTGTCCTGTCAGCATTTTATACGCCTCCAGAAGTTGTTGATGTTATAGCAGACAGTTTAGAAAGCAGAGGCGTAAACATTCAAAAGTTTCTTGAACCATCGGCCGGTATTGGCGCATTTTTAAATTCTTTTTCCAACCAAAAGATAGGCCATATTACTGCCTATGAAAAGGATCTGCTCACGGCGCTGGTGCTTAAACCGCTTTATCCTGATTATGATATCCGGAACAGTGGTTTTGAGGAGATCGACGAATCGGAGAAAAACAGCTATGATGTGGTGGCCAGTAATATTCCGTTTGGTGACATTTCTGTTTTTGACCTTTCGTTTTCCAGAAGCAGGGATGAGGCAAAAATTCAGGCAGCCAGAAACATCCATAATTATTTCTTTTTGAAAGGAGCTGATATGCTTCGTGAGGGTGGAGTTCTGGCTTTTATAACCTCGCAGGGGATACTTAACAGTGCCAAAAATGAGCCTATCCGCAGAGCTTTAATGAAGGATAATAATCTGGTGTCCGCCATTCGTCTGCCCAATAATCTGTTTTCAGATTACGCTGGAACTGAGGTTGGCAGCGATTTAATTATTCTCCAAAAAAATAGCATAAAACAGAACTTGACGGAAGCCGAAGAAATGTTTTGCCAAAGTGTCTTGACCGAGTATAATACTCCCGGCAACGCTTTTTTTGGGGATAACCGCCGAATTGTGCATAGCTCAGAGGTTGTAGGTACTGACCCTTACGGTCATCCTGCTTTGATTTATACTCACGGGGGCGGAGTAAATGGGATTTCAAGTGACCTTAAAAAAATTCTGGACGATGACTTCAGTAAATTTCTTGATTTAAAATTATATAAAGGAGACCTAAAAAATGAGGTTTCTGAAGAAATCGGAATCACACCTGAAGTAACTATTCCTGCGGTAGTAAAACCGGTCTTGAAGAGAGAACCGGAGAAAAAACCTATACTACCAGCTGCCGTTAATGAGGTACAGTTAAGCCTGTTTGAACTCTTTGAAGATCCTGTGGTAAAACCGCTAGCTGCGATTCCAGCAAACAAGTATAAAAGCCAGAAGAAAAAGGCACCCAGTTCCTATCAGTCCAACTTATTCAGTGATGTGCCGCAGTCTAAGGTTTTGCTCAGTGATCACCCAAATAATCGAAATAAAGTGCAAGCTATCGGGGATCTGTTCTCTATAAGTGGTGGTGGCCAGGGAAGCACCCAGGCTGATGCTAAAATGGGTTCTGAGCCATATAGTGGAGAAATTCAAAACTTTCACCGCAATGACAGTTTGGTAACTGATCGTGGATTAGTGGGTTATCTGAAGAGTATTAAATCGGATAGAGTAAATGCTATTTTCCAACCTTTGGCATTATCGTCTCTTCAAAAATCGCGAGCTGAAGCTTATATATTTTTAAGAGATACTTATATCGATCTCTACCAAAAAGAAGCTCAAAACCATCTTGAAGATAGGGAAGCAAGGGAAACATTGAACCGCCTCTATGATTCTTATGTGAAAATGTTTGGAAATCTAAACACCGCTGAAAATATTAAACTGATTAAAACAGACAGCGCAGGAAACGAGATGCCTTATCTGGAACGTGTTGTTGGCGGAGTCATTCATAAAGCTGATATTTTCCATCATCCGGTCAGTTTTTCTCAGGCAACCCTTGCAACAGATAACCCCGGTGAGGCATTAGCTGCCTCACTAAATCGCTATGGTAAGGTCAATCTGAGGTATATGTCCCGGATCAGTAACCTTTCTGAGGAGGAAGTGAAATCAAGACTTGAAGGAAGGATTCTGTTTAATCCTATAGAGAAAGAATACGAGATTATAGAGCAGTTCGTCTCAGGTAATGTAGTTGAAAAGATCAAAGAAATTGAAGATTATTTACTAATAAACCCAAATGATAGAGAGGCGAAAGAAAGCGTAAAAGCCTTGGAGCAGGCGATACCTCGGCGGATTGAATTTGAGGAACTGGATTTTAATTTAGGTGAACGGTGGATACAAACTGATATTTATAGCAGATTTGCCTCTCATCTTTTTGATACAGAGGTGAGGATTTATTACAATGAGAATACCGATGATTTTTCGGTTAACTGTGAGAAAAAAAATATCCTTATTAGTGAAAAGCATGCAATAAAATCAGAAAGCCGGACATTTGATGGTATTGCTCTTTTTAAAAACGCACTAGTCAACACCGCCCCTGATATTACCAAAACCATTCAGGTTGGGGATCGGGAGGTCAAAGTGCGTGACATGGAAGCTATTCAATTGGCCAACACGAAAATCGATGAAATTAGAAAAGCTTTTACGGATTGGTTACATGAGCAAAATGTAGATTTTAAAAAGGAACTCACAGATAAGTACAATGATACCTTTAACTGTTTTGTAAGACCTGGGTATGATGGAAGCCATCAGGACTTCCCCGGGCTTGACCGAAAGGCGTTAGGTATCGAAGATCTTTATGCCAGTCAAAAAGATGCGGTGTGGATGATTAAGCTCAATGCAGGGGCTATCTGCGATCATGAAGTGGGTGCAGGTAAAACATTGATTATGTGTTGTGGTGCGCATGAGATGAAGCGACTTGAACTCGCGCATAAACCGATGATTATTGGTTTAAAAGCCAATGTACACGAGATTGCCGATACCTACCGGAAAGCTTATCCACATGCTAAGATCCTGTATCCCGGCAAAGAAGATTTTACTCCAAGTAAACGCCAGCGAATTTTTGGAGATATTAAAAATAATGATTGGGACTGCATTATCCTCACCCACGATCAGTTCGGTATGATTCCACAGTCTCCGGAACTGCAAAAGGAAATTCTGGAGACAGAATTGCAAAGTGTGGAAGACAATTTAAATGCTTTAAAGGCGCAAGGCAAAGAAATCTCAGGAGCGATGCTTAAAGGAGTTATTGTTCGGAAGAAGAACCTTGAAGTAAAGCTCAAAACGCTGGAACATGATATTGAAAACCGAAAAGATGATGTTGTTGATTTCAAAATGATGGGGATCGATCATCTTTTGGTGGATGAAAGCCACAAGTTTAAAAATCTGATGTTTAATACCCGGCATGAACGGGTTTCGGGACTTGGCAATATGCAGGGGAGTCAAAAGGCAATGAACCTGCTGTTTGCCCTACGGACTATTCAGGAGAGAACCGGCAAAGACCTGGGTGCTACCTTTCTTTCCGGTACAACCATCAGCAATTCACTCACTGAACTTTATCTATTGTTCAAATACCTGCGGCCAAAAGCAATGGAGAAGCAGGGGATTACCTGCTTTGATGCCTGGGCTGCTATTTATGCAAGAAAAACCTCAGATTATGAGTTTTCTGTCGCCAATAATATTGTACAAAAAGAGCGTTTCCGTTACTTCATCAAAGTACCAGAGCTGGCGCAGTTTTACTCAGAGATTACCGATTACCGGACCGCAAAGGATATTGGTATTGACCGACCTGAAAAAAACGAGATCTTCTATAACATCCCGCCGACACCTGATCAGGAAGTTTTTATTAAAAAACTGATGCAGTTTGCAAAGACAGGAGATGCTACACTTCTTGGTCGGGCACCATTGTCAAAGTCAGAAGAAAAGGCTAAAATGCTGATTGCTACTGATTATGCCCGAAAGATGTCTTTGGATATGCGGTTAATCAGTCCGATTTATGAAGACCATCCCGATAACAAAGCCTCACACTGTGCTGCCAGTATCGCAAAGTATTATAAGGAGTTTGATGCGCAGAAAGGTACCCAATTCGTTTTTTCAGATTTAGGCACATACAAGCCCGGTGAATGGAATGTTTATTCCGAGATTAAAAGAAAACTGGTCAACGATTATGGTATTCCCACCCATGAAATACGGTTTATTCAGGAAGCTAAGAATGACAAAATGCGGAAAGAATTTATTACTGCGATGAATGAGGGACGGATCAGGGTGATGATTGGTTCGACTGAAATGCTGGGGACGGCCGTTAACGCACAGGAACGTGCTGTGGCCGTACATGACTTGGATACGCCTTGGCGTCCAAGCGACTTGGAACAACGTCACGGAAGGGCAGTACGAAAAGGTAACCGGATTGCCAAACATTTTGCTAATAATAAAGTAGATATTCTCATCTATGCGGTTGAAAAATCTTTAGACAGTTATAAGTTTAATCTTTTATTTAACAAACAGCTTTTCATCAGCCAGCTTAAAAATAATAATCTGGGAAAACGAACGATAGATGAGGGTGGGATGGATGAGCAATCAGGGATGAATTATTCTGAATATGTGGCAATACTTTCAGGAAATACCGATTTATTGGACAAGGCTAAACTAGAAAAGCAGATTGCAGGTCTGGAAAGTGAGAGACAGTCTTTTATCCGCTCGAAATTGATGTCAAAATATAAACTTGATGATACATTGAGTACATTAACAGAATCGAAATCCAGGCTGGAAAGATTTATCCTTGATTGGGACAATCTGCAAAAAAGAATACAAAAGCATAGTGATGGTAGCGTCGTAAATGCGATTGAATTAACAGGGCTGCCTGCTAATGCAGATGTAAAACAGATTGGAGCTAAGCTTAATGATCTCGCAGAAAATGCCAGAACTGGGGGGGAATACCGGGAAATTGGAACATTATATGGATTTTTGCTTCTTGTAAAAACAGAAGTTTCAGAAAAGGAAGGGGTGAATGTTAAACTGAACCGCTTCTTTGTTACGGGTGAAAGCAACCTGAAATACTCTTATAACAACGGCCAGATGGCAGCTGATCCTAAATTAGCCTCTATGAACTTTCTCAATGCGCTGGATAAAATCCCCGTTTTAATTGAAAAGGAAAAGACAGAAATTCCAGGACTAGAGAAAGATCTGTCTGTGCTTGAGGATATTGCAAATTCAACTTGGAACAAGGAAGCGCCGCTTAGTGTGCTAAAAACGGAACTGGCTGCAATAGAAAGAAAAATCATGTTATCTATTAATGCTGAAAATACAAAAGAAGAGGAGAGTAATCCACTTTCAACTAACTCAGCGCAAGATAAAAGTAAAGCTACAGATATTAATCTTTCTAACAAGGTTAGATTTTGATAAAGGAAAGTCAGAGATTAAACAATAAATAACTTTGAATTACAGATGAAAATTCGAAAATTGCAATATAAATCCCTTGAAAAATGACTAGAAAAATTGCAAGTGGCCCTATCAGGGATAAGGAAAGAACAAAGGACAAATTTTTGACCGCGGTGGGATTGATTTTAAAGGAAGAAGGTTTTACAGGTTTAAATATAACCAAGGTAGCTACAAAAGCAAATGTTGACCGGAAACTCATTTATGAATATTTTGGCGGTTTAGAAGGGCTGGTTAAAGATTACTTAAATAGTCGTGATTATTGGAGCAGCAACGGAGAGTACACTCAAGAAATTATTGAGAAAAGCAAAGATGACTTCGGGCAGCAAATGCTATGTAGTTTACTGGAAAAACAGTTGGATTCTCTTATAGATGATGAAGAATTACGTTGGATCATTAGCTGGGGAGTGTCTGAGCGTTCAGCAGCCCTTGAGGAATTAAATCAGAAACGTGAGCTATTTGGTGAGCAATTTTTAAATGAAATTGCGGATGAATACTTTAAAGACAAGGATATAAAAATTCGGCCAGTTGCAGCGCTTTTGATTGGGGGGATTTATTATATGACCTTGATAGCGCACACCAATAATGGCCTTATGTGCGGAATTGATATCAGAAAAGAGGAAGCACAAACAGAAATAAAGAAGACCCTTAAACAAATTGTTGAATGGGCTTATTTGTAGAAGGATCTTCTTTATCGATTATTTAAAACTGTAATGGAAGGCGATCTCAAACTCACCATTGCTGTATTTTTGTAAGTCTATGGTACCCGTTGTGTAAAAGCATAAAATGCGCAGCTGGTTATTGTACTGAGTACCTAAGCCAATAGTACAACTGCCTGTGCTGTGATAGATGGCGTTTATCATAAATTTTTCCTGATAGCATTCGATCTGAGTGCCAAGGTCTATCATGTTGCGGAAGTTTTCTACGCCCCGGTACATGACCTTTGGCACAATAGAGTTTATGGGATTCCCTGCAAACATAAATTTGTAACTAACCGCTCCCATGTAAAGGGAACGATCAGCCACATTTCTTTTAAAATCGCGGTCTAACAGCCTCTTTAGGTTAGATAAACTTCCCTGCAAGGTTAGTTTTTCGTTTCTGTAACTGAACCCAAAATCTCCGTCAATATATAAGGGACGGTTGTTAAAATTAGAAATACTTTGATCATCTCCCTGGGCGACGACTTCCTGATAATCAATCCATTCACTGGTAATGCCAGCAGTAATGCCGAAGTCAATAAAATTATTTTCGTTATTTAAAGGTAAATGGTAAGCATAGGTTACCCGGGCTGTATTCCGGCCGATAACGCCCGCCCGTTCCGTGTAAAAATTCAGTCCCAAACCGATTTTATTATTTAAGGTGCCATAGGCTACTGAAAAAGACTGCATAGAGGGCGCGCCTTCTATTGCTGTCCATTGGGCTTTATAACTTCCTGCCATTTGCCATCCTTTTGTTATCCCCGCCATTGCAGGATTAGCCAGATATTGGTTTTGATAATAGGAACTTCCCATTGGATTAAGCTGCGCATAGGTTTTAGTCACCAGAAATATCCCTGCTGCGATGATCATATATTTAGTGGTTTTCATTTTTCTTTGTTTTAAGTAAACTAAATTGGAGGAGATGAAGTAAACACGCCATCTTCTAATCCTTTTTGAATAATTTTTGTAATTATTATTGATTATCCCTTATAACTGAAACGGTTCCCCTAATAATGCCCAGGTTGTTACCCATATCTATGATGTAGACGTAAGCATCTTCATTGAGCTGTTTTCCATTCCAGGTCCCATTCCAATCATTATTATAAGCTGTTTTGCTAAAAAGCAGACGGCCCGCACGGTCATAAAGTCTTACTTTATTATTGGGATATTGTTCAATATTTTTAATGACCCATGTGTCGTTTTTACCGTCCCCATTGGGCGTAATTACGTTATTGGGGATTAGAGATTGGCGCTCTGTTACCTGTATAGTAATATCCATTACTTCGCTGCATCCGTGAACATTGGTAGCGATTACGGAATATGTTGCGGTTTGTAAGGGCTTGATCTGGATTGTTCCGGTATTTTGTCCGCTAATAATATTGGGGCCAATCCAGGCAAAGCTTATTCCGCCTGTTGCGGTAAGGGTAATGGTCTGTCCCTTTGGAATTGTTGTCCCCTTATCACTGGATATGGTAATTACCGGTAAAGCATTAATTGTAATCATGGTGGCTGTTTTAGACGCTAAAGACCCATCCATATAAGTATAGGTAACGGTATAGCGACCGGCCAGACTCCGCGATAAATCAATACTGCCCGTTAACTCATCAATTTTCAACGAAGGCGAAATGGCAGAATATTTTCCACCTGTTGGACCTGTATGAGTAATTTTGACCGTACCAACAGCGCAGTAATCAGAAAGTGGGTAAGCAATAATTGCGGGTGTTGAATTAATTTTTACCTTGGTATTTACAGTTGAAGAGCATACGCCGTTTGTAAAGGTATAGGTAACCAGATAAAGCTGGTTCGGCGAACTATGCGCCAAATCTACGGTTCCCGTTTTAGCATCAATGATGAGTCCCATAGGAGCGGCTGAGTACATTCCGCCAGTCTGCCCGTTTTGAATCACCTCAATATTTCCTGTTGCCTGAAATTCATTTGCACTATAACGAATGCTGGCAGTAGGCAGTGCAGGCTGTGGATTTACGTTGATAAGAGTTGGCTCGCTTATACATCCTTCACTATTTTGAGCAGTTATGGAATAATTACCAGGTGCTAAGTCAAAATGGTTGTCGGCAGAATACGGACTACCATTGATACTATAGGTAACTCCTTCATTTGGGGTAATATCAATGTGCCCGGTAATACGCTCGCAGGTTGGCTGTGATATGATCACTATGGGCTTTGGCAGACTTTCAAAAGTTACTTTAACTTCTTTTACATTACTCTCGCAGGCATTACCTCCTTTAACTGTTACCCAATACGATCTTTTTGAAAGTGGTGAAACCTGAAACACTGCGCCTGTGCCTAAAACGTTATCCTGCAAAGGATTATCATACCAGGAGAATACAGGGTTTGTAACGTTACTAGAGGGAGGTAACGATGCAGTCAAAAAGACGCTATTTTTTTTACTGCAATTGTTTACGCTTGGTGCAATTATATCCAGCTCATCTGCCTGCGGATTTGAAATAATTACAATATCATCCGACACAGAACAGTTCTCGCCATAAATGACTTTTATACGGTATGTTCCGCCGGCAGTAATGGTCTGTGTAATTTCGCTTCCTAACATCTCGCCTGTCCCTACGTTGCTCCATTGAATTTTTGAATCGCTGTTGGGCATAAATGAGCTTCCACTTACTACGATCGGAAGATTACTGGCGCAAAGGGTAATGTCCGAACCCAACACACCGATGCCTGTTCCGAGGATGGGTTGAAAAAAAATATTCTTATTATTTCCTGCATCGGTACTTTGGGGCAAAATTTTAAAAGGAAGACAGCCTGCCTCAATATCTTGTATAGATATGAAATTAAAAGTCGCATTGCCTGCTTTCAAACATATACTTGCCTGTTTGCCTGCTATCGTAGACTGCAACTGAACAGTGGCACAATTATTACCGCTCATTTGAAGAGCCTTTTCAACGGTAATGGTTTTTCCGGACTCAATTTGATAAGTGGAATTTTTGGAGGCAAAAATTAACTCATTAACGAAAATTGAACCATACAGGAAGTTGGTCTGGTTGGCTGCTGCGTCGAAAGTTACAGCATTGTAACGTGAGCCATCTTTACCCTTAAAATAATGTGCAGATAAATAAATGTGGCTTGTTCCTGCATCTAAATTATCAGCCGTATACGACCAGCCCTCGCTTCCATAGCTTAAATAAATATTGGAAGAGCCGAGTATTAAAGATTGACCCTCATTTGTATTTTGCCCATTAAAGGATAATGCAGTTACCGTTTTTCCGTTAGTATTGAGGGTTCCTTTGGTGAAATTTATTCTCGAATTTGTCGTAAAATCATCTATAAAAGTATAGCTTCCTGGAGCGGAAAAATTAATATCGTAATTGTTAGCTACAATAGCGCCATTAGTTGTTATGGTTTCCTCTTGATCTAAAGAAAGGAAATTAATTCCTCCGCTATGCGTTAGAGAAGATTGCAAGGTCATTGAACCATAACAAGAAAGTGTTCCCCCAATTGAGGGAGCCCCTTTTACACCCTCCCAACTCATATTGTGGAAATCTGCTTGTCCTGAAATGTTAACAGCAGGACTTTCGCCAGAAAAACGGTTGAAGAAAACGTTGTCAAAACGGGTAGGAATACAATTGTCACCAGATGAGGTTCCATCGCTATTGGTGGTCCAGTGTGATGGATCATTCCAATTTCCATTTCCTCCAATCCAGTACAGGTTATTCGGGGCAGGTGAAGAAAAGCTCCATCCGGCATTATTTCCCATATCTACTCCTGATGCGATAAATGATCCCTTCCCCGTAACCGAAATCCCACTTAATCTTACATGGGATAAATTAATATTTGAAGCACTAATGATTGTAGCATTAAGGATAGAATTGCAGCCCCCGTTATCAGATATACAATTATTATCAAAATCCCAGCTGCCGCAGGATGAATTGTTGATCAGTTGGTTTACGATTTGAGTAGAGCCCGCCATCAAATGGCTGTTTTTATTCACAGCAAGAGCGAGGATATTGAAAGTGTTTGATCCATTAATAGCGGACTCACCGGCAAAAGTAACAGCATTAAAGGTATTACCGATGTTGGCATCATAGCCAAGTATTTTACCGGGTAATACCGTATTCTTGAAGTTGAGGTCATTAAAAATGAGTCCGGGAGTTGATCTAAATTGGTAATTGTTTACACCTCCGTCTGAAGAATTTGATGCAGGCATACTCCCTATCATATTAATGATACTTGTACCTGCATTTATTTTTTTTATGTAACCGCCATCCCAATATCCACTTATATTAAGGGTTGATGATCCTAAAACTAAATTAGGATTTATGCCTGAGGGATCATATTCCGAATTATAATTTTCAGCATTAATAATTTGGTTGGCGGTATTAAGTGTTCCATTAATAACTCCAAAGTTTTTTACATTGAATGTATCCGATAGCCGCCATGTTCCGGAGGTATTATTAAAAAAAACGCCTTTATTTGAACGGTTAACGCCATCGTAATATAGGTGGACCCCATTTGTGGTGATGGTATTGTCAGAATTTATGCTGGAAAAATTTAGTCGTTCAACATTGAAATTCATTCCTGTTTGTAAAACCAATGAGCCTCCAATCGTAAGCGGGTTTTCGATAAGACCTTTTAAAACAGGTGTATTTCCAGTAACTTCTTCCCATTTCATGTTATTACATGAAGCAGGAATGTCGAGATTAACTGTATAATTTATTCCTGAATACTGGTTAAAGAAAACATTGTCAGCAGCGCCGGGTATACAACCGCCACCTGTACTTGAAGTTCCATCTTGGTTTAAAGACCAATGTGCAGGATCACTCCAATTTCCTGATCCACTGATCCAATAAAAGCTGCGCGTTGTTATCGGGCTAATTGAAACATTCAAATTATTTCTCCCATCTATTCCTCCCGTAACGTTTAAAGGTGAACCTGATGCATTAATATCTGTTATTTTGGCATTGGTGATTGTTGTAGGATTTATAAGATTTAATTTTGCCCTTGTACCGGATAAGTAAGAGCTGATCTCAAGCAAACCGGAACAGGCAGGACCTGAAATCAACAGCTTATCAAGCTTAACTTCCATATTTGTTCCTAAAACAAACTTTTTAGTAGCTGCCAACTTAAGGGTGTTGATGTTTAATGGGGTTGGACTACCTGTTGGATTTATATTACCACTACCGGCAAAAGTTAAAACATTGAATATGCAGGGAGTCGTTGTACTATAGGGCAATGAAGTCAAAGTCGAAAGCCCTGCGCTATTAGAAAACGTCAAATCATAGTAATTCAATCCTGAATCATAATAGAAGTTTGCTTTGCCGGATGTTAAATTGATCTGACTTTTACCCGCATTCAGATTAATGGGCGGACCGCCATAACTGATATATGCCCAATTTCCGTGAACCGTTATAATGGAATTTCCAAGAGTTAATGTGCGTACCCCTGTCCCTTTATCTAAAGGCCCAAAATTCTTTAGGGTTAGAGCCTGATCATTTATATTTAAATTGCCACTGGTCAGATTGAGATCATTGGCCGGACTTGAAAATTCATCACTAAGAACCCATCCCCCGCTGCCTGAAAAGTGAGTGTTTCCCTGAATAGTTACACCGTTAGAGGTAAGGGTTTTTCCAATATTTGAACTCCTGTAATTCGTAACAGCAACCTCATAAAGCAAGCCACTCTGCCAAACGCTTGATCCATAAATATTCAGTGCATTTGATGCGCTGGCTGAATTAAATACAGGTGTACCCGTAACATTGTTCCATGTGATATTGTTACATTCCGCGGTATTAGTATTAACAATTACCGGAGAGGCAGGAGAGATTGCACCGGAAAATTGATTGAAAAATACGTTATCGTTTCTGGTCGGTAGACATCCTCCTGAAATTGGTGTTCCATCGCTATTGGTTGTCCAGTGCAAGTGGTCTGTCCAGTTACCACCGCCTCCAATCCAATACAGATTTTTAAGGGCGCTCGAAAATGTCCAGCCTGTATTACCGCCCATATCCACACTGTTATTGGCTAAAAATGGTCCGGTTCCCGCGATTTTAATATTAGTAATCGCGGCATTTGTTAATGTAATTGGATTCGGGCTTTTTAGTGTTGATGCGGTTCCATATCCGGTTAATTCCCATTTGCTTTGACAATCCGGCGTATTATCGGTTATGAAATTAATGGTCTGGTCAGCCACTTGGTATTTTCCGCCATTGGCAAGCACTAGCTGGTTGATTACATTTGAAGTGGTAATAGCCCCCCAAGAAGCAAATGTGACTTTATTAAAAGTCATGTTGCCCTGCGCGATAGAGGGTCTGTTGTAACCCACTGGAATCGCTGTACTGGTGAAAGCCAGATTATAGTAAATATGTCCATTTTTTCCATAAAAGTCCGCTCCATAGCCATCATCGGTTGCCTGGGTTATATTGATTTGTGAAGTGCCTGCATTCAGGTTAGTGCCTGAATATACCCAAGAACCTGAACCTTGCGAGTTTCTGGAAATAAGGGTAATGGTGCTGGTTCCTAAATTTAAACTTCTTGGTTCTGTCATTGAAAAAGGGACGGAACCACAACAGCCTGATTCAGCAAAAATACCCGAAGTAATATTACTGGAACCAAAATCCAGTGATCCCCTTGTAAAATAAATTCTTCCAGTATTCACCAATGAACCTGAAACCAGCCAGGAACCGCTGCCATTAAAATAAAAATTGGCTGTTCCTGTTACACCATCATTAAAGGCAATCAGGTTTCTATTCGCAGATGAAGTAAAATAAATCTGATTATTCAGCGTGGTTCCTGTCTGATAGTAAGCACTACCTTTTATTTCAAGAACACCACCGTCAAATACTGGGCTTACTGTACTTCCTGCAACAGTAATTGTATTGCAAACAGAAGTTTGATTGATGATAACCGTTTTACTGTTGGGAGTAAAACCAGCGTTTTTATCAAAGATTACGTGATCACCAGACTGCGGAATACTAGGTGATAAACTTTCGCCTGCATTCCCCGATGATAGCGACCAATGGTTGAGGTCACTCCAATTGCCCGAGCCTCCAATCCAATACAGATCGGCGGCTTTTGTAACAGATGCAAGCAGAAGAAGTATGAAAAATAATGCAGGTATTTTAAAAAAAATACCTGCATGTGAATGACACGAATTATTTATAGGTCGTAAAGTCATGATTGAAAAATTAATGTTGAAAAAATAGAAGCATCGCGGATGTTTTTTACTGTATGAGCATCAAAACCCATAAATGATTCAGTGGGGGCTTTCTGCTTGGCTTCAATAGATTAATGGGTTTGCTGTGAATGAGTAAGCCATTTATGGCGATTATCTTTCGAAATTAACTGTGGTCTAATTTCATAGTGTTGAGTTTGTAGGTATTACCATCCCTGAATATTGTTTATGCTCCCATGCAGGGTTTTATGGGAGATTGGCTACTGAATAAGGTGCTTGAGGTCAGGATCATTTTTTATCCTTTCCATTTCCTCGGTGATAATGAGTACGATATCCTTTTTGATCTGCTTGTAATTAGCTTCAATGGTGTCTTTCATTGTATCTTCACCCTGCTCGTTTTCAAAGGATCGGATCTGCGGTATTTTTTGGTAAGCTTTTGTTTCTTCCGTTACTTTTTCATTATCCACCACAATCTCCGCATGAAAGATTTTCTGCTCAATCCGTTCATCAAAATTGTCAGATACCGCACCCACGAACACCCCTTGAGTCAGGGTAGATATTTTTGAAGCAGGTATTAAGCTATCCAGTTGAGTAGAAATAGAGGTGGATTTGTCCGTGCGATTTATACTGAGGCTTTGGCGTTTTTGCAGTACTTTTCCAAAACGTTCTGATAAGCTTTTTGCCGTTTCTCCAACCACCTGCCCGCTAAATACATTCCCAATTGTATTTTGAATAACCTTACTTTCTTTATCCCCGTAATCGCGGGTTAACTGTGAGTAATCCTGAAAGCCAAGGCAGACGGCAACCTTATTGCTTCTTGCTGTTGCGATAAGATTATCCAGTCCACGGAAATAAATTGTGGGAAGTTCATCGATAATTACGGAGCTTTTTAGCTGCCCTTTTTTATTTATGAGCTTTACTATTCTTGAGTTGTATAAACCCAGCGCAGCAGAATAGATATTTTGACGGTCCGGATTATTCCCGACGCAAAGTATTTTGGGTTCTTTGGGATTATTGATATCCAGAGAAAAATCGTCCCCCGTCATTACCCAGTATAATTGCGGTGAGATCATTCTAGAAAGTGGAATTTTAGCTGAAGCAATCTGACCTTGCAACTGATCCTGAGCACCGCCCTGCCATGCGTCCATAAAAGGGGAGAGGTAATTTTCCAGATCGGGGTAAGAGGTCAGAACGGTAAAGATGTCGGCGTACTTCTTATTTAATAGTTCTATAGCGTGCGGAAAGGTGCAGTATTTGCCATCCTGATATATTTTCAAAAACCAGATAATTGCGGCGAAAAGAATAATTGGTGACTCGACGAAAAAATCCCCTTGCTTCTGAATCCACGACCTATTAAGATTTAGCATGATCGTATATGCAGATTCGTAAGCATCTGAAATATCTGTCATGAAAGAAGGATTGATCGGATTGCAGCGATGGCTCTTACGGGGATCATCAAAATTTATCACATAGAATTTTGGTTTTACTTGGTATTTATCGGTATGCTTTAAAAGATGGTTATAGGCAATGGTAGAAAGATCGTCGAACTTGAAATCGTAGATATACATGGCGAATCCTTTCTCAATTTGTTGTTTGATAAAATTGTTGACTATTGCATAAGATTTACCTGAGCCCGGGGTGCCCAGCACCAATGTCGCACGAAAAGGATTGACGATGTTTATCCAGCCATCATGCTGCTTTTTATTATACCAAAATTTAGTTGGAAGGTTAACAGAATACTCATTTTCCATGAGTTTGGTCTCCTGCATGAAGCTTTCATTTTCGATATTGAATACATCCTCCATCAGATTGGTTTTTAGGAGTCTGCTCATCCATACGCCAGCCTTCAATAGTGCAATGAAACCTAAGCCCAGAGTTAGAATATAGAGGAGTGTAGCTACATTCAAAGACAGGTGTAGCAAGGGCGTATTTAGGAAGAACAGGATAAAACCGACTGATAAAGCAGTATAGATTTTTGGCCATGTTATTTTCTCATTTTTTACCCCTTTGGTTCCCAAACAGCTTAAAGCAAGTAATGCTAAAGCGAAAATTTTGGTATAAAGCGGGTGAGAGAACAATCCTGCGGTACGCTCGAAATTGGTTAGTATTTTATCAATGATGGATAGTTGACATCCCTGTTCCCGAAAAAACTCATAACAGTACCAATAGCTGTGCATCAGTACTAACAGGATACTTACTGCGCGCATAAATTCTACAATTTTGGCCAGTCCCCTTAAATCATCTTCTCCCTGCATTACTTTAGATTTAATGTTAGAAAAGTGAAAGTAAAGTGAGATTATAGCATTTATTGCCTATTGGCAGCCAGTGGCTTTATATGGCTTTTATTGGCTTTACTTTATTGAGAAAAGGAGTCACAATTACGGTTATTACTCGGAGGAAAGAATTCAAATTAGCAATCGAGATCAGATGCATTTTAGAAATTTGTTCGCATTGTAATAAGAACATGCGGTCATAGGTAGTGTTATTTATTAGTATGGGAATTACGAATCTC
Source organism: Chryseobacterium sp. G0201 (assembly GCF_003815655.1). Classification (NCBI taxonomy): domain Bacteria; kingdom Pseudomonadati; phylum Bacteroidota; class Flavobacteriia; order Flavobacteriales; family Weeksellaceae; genus Chryseobacterium; species Chryseobacterium sp. G0201. The sequence continues at coordinate 3,686,787 of NZ_CP033917.1, forward strand.
GGTGAAATAAGCTTTTCATCCGGCCTACTACCGCGTACGTCCTGAATACAGGCAGTTTGGTCCTTTTGACTGTTTTCCCGCTTGGATTTGTAGTTAAGACTTTGAATATTACGCCGGATTTGAATAAAGCTATTTAGCGTATCCGATCCTGAAGAATAAATCAAAAAACTAAATGAAGAAAAAATTAACTCTTTCAAAGGGTAGAGTTGCCCTTTGCCTAATTCTGTTATGTTTTGTGATGCAATCTTGCAGAAAAGACCATTTAATGCCAGGTCAGGGAATCTTAGATCAAAACCTAAAAAGTGTCAGCGAAGCCAGGCAGCATTTTGAGCGGAACGTGGGGAACCGGAAGGGGAACGCTGAACTGAATGCATATTTGAAAACCAAAACCCCTGTTTGGAAAAATTCATATTTTGTCACAGTTGATGGTTTAAGTGTTCTTAAGGTACCTTTAAAATTTGATAATATCTTTTGGGTTTTAGACGAGAAAACTCATGCCACAATGCCCTACGATAATTTAAATTATTTATATTTCTATAAAGACTCAACGTTCAATATTAAGACAGAATGGGTAAGCCTTTTTCCTGATGCAGCCTGGTGCTATGGAGCAAGGGATAGCTATACAGGCCGTGCTGTTATTAGAGACTGGGATGGAAACTTATTAAAGGCATATTCCTATGAAAAGGGACAGCAACCGGTAGCTTATCATGTTAAATCTACGCCAGTAAAAACTACTTTAAGCAGTAAAGGTACATCAGGTAAGGGAAAAATAATGTCTGCGGAAAATGAGGAGCCTTTAGGTATCACTTGCTGGTCTAATCCGATTACGCAGTGTTCTACCTGTCCTGTAGTGCAGACAGCACCTTCAAATGGAAATACATGCGCGCTTCCAGGCCAAACCACTACAGTTTGTACGACTGTTGGATATGATGTGAATTGTGTTTCTGGTCCATTTTATCCAAATCCCATAACTTCACTTCCATCTGGCGGGAGTAGTTCAGGCTCAAACCCGGGAGCTGAACCGAGTTCAGGCTCTTCTGGAGGTGGGGGCGGGTATGCACCGAATGCTCCTTGTAGTTCCAGTATTACGCAGGCAGTCCAAGGTCCCAATGGTTTAATTATACCGTGTTCATGGACAGTACCATTTATACCTGCAAGCTTAGAAGATGACGGCAGTTATACTTATCAACTTACAGATGAAGATTTGCAGATTATTAGGGATGTTCAGACTGAAAATGGAGTCGCGGACGCTTTTATAGCGAATCCAAGCGATTGTTATGGTACAAACAGAATGGGGAATGTGAAATTTAATGGTACATTGGAACATTGGATGATCCAGTTTGAATATTTAGCTGAACACCCGTACGTCGGTTTGCGGGAATATTCTATTCCAGGAAGCGGTCCGACTGGTGGCAGGGGATTTGCCGATATTGTAAATATAAGTTCTAGTGAAATATTTGAAATTAAACCTATTACCACATCTGTAGCCACAGCTACAGCGGAAGTTGAAAATTATATTAACCACGCAAAAATAAGCTGCCAATCTTCAGCAGGTCCTTGGAGAGAAGGATATAATTATCCAATAAGGGTATGGCCACACCCGACTAAACCGGGAAAATTTTTGAAAGTTGAGCTTACGTCCCTGGGTGTGATCCAATACAGTACGGAAGAGACTTATAACCTGCCGCAGACCTTGCCGGTATTTATGCCACAGAGTTATGCTGATAAACTAAAGAATTTTGTTCGGTCATTGGCACAAAATACCAGTAATCTAGAAGCTAAAGTAATTACTTATTTAAGGCAAAACCCTGAAATGGTGGCCTACATTAAAGGAGCTGCAATTGGAATTGTGATAGCAACAATTGTTGAAGATATTATTACTTTAGGGGTGGGAATAGCAGATGATTGGGCGAGTTTTGTAATCGCCAGAACCATGTGGCGTGTAGCCGCTGCAATTTAATAACATAGATGTATAAAAATATGACTTTAATAGATGTAGATCTTTGGAGCAAATTATTAAAGATGGATTTTAGCCTTGAGGTATCGACGGAATTTTTAAAAATTGCCGATACCCAGCTTTCTTCGATTTTTGAAAAAGAAACTGGACTAAAGGTAGGGCATAATATGCAAATTAATTGGTCTGCGAGAGAGGGTATTTTTATTCAAGGCGGTATTCCTGTTTGTTCTGCAGTAAGTAACCAAGTTGTTATGTTAGAGAATGGGCGGCTGTCCATTTATTCTAAGATTTCTGCGCAACTGTCTTTTAAATATGGTCGCTTAAATATTTTTATATGTTGGTCTTCTAAAACTGGATTGTCCTATACGCTTGGGTCAACCGGTATTGATACTGACGACATAGAATTTTGGATTGAGGGGCTTGACGTCGAAAAATGCCATAGCTATATAAATCCTGATTTGGCTAATTTAATTGTATGGCCTGATCTTTTTGCTGCTGATTTTCAAAAGAAAATGGATGTGGCAATCAGTATTCCTTTTGTTGAATGTATGAATGCACAACTTACTCCCATATTTGAAAATAGAACTGGCATAAAGGTTAAGAACCTGATTTCATTGTACATCAATAAAGATTATCCTTTTCTTTACGAAAAATCTGAAATTAGTAAATTGTCAATAGCTTTGAATGTTAACAGTCATATTAGTGCAATTGATATTTTATGGAAATCAAAGTCAAAAAAAATCTATGGTTTACAAGATGGTGATATTGATTGCCAAGACATTGAGTTTTGGTTTGGTAATTTGAATATTATTGAATACCATAAACAAATGAATCCATACGGTTATACATTGCCTTTTAAGCTTAAGGATTTAAGTTATAGGCTTATCGTTAATAGGATACAAATAGAATGTTATGTGACATTGACGCTAAAAAAAGAAGAAACTGATAATGCAGATAAGTATGCTACTGAAATTACCAGTTTTATCGGAATGTTTAATGAGAAAGCCCTCGCAAAAAGTAAAGAAAACGGGGTTGTACATAACTTTAGTTTTAGTATAAAGGAGAATATAATTGACCTCCAAATTGATATTGGTAGTGCAGGTGCCGATTTTTTCAAGAAGCTATTTAGATATCTTTCAGATTTGAACGTTTTTGACGAAGTAGTGGTTGACTAGCTATTGAAACATAAAGGGCTACCTTCGGAAGCCCTTTATGTCTTTCACTTTTAATGTAAATTTAATTATGACTTATTTTTTTTCGTATTTCTGAAATATCACTCCCAATGTATTTTATTTTTCCTTTTGGATCAATAACTAAGTTATACGGAATTTCTTTCACGTTGTACGATATTGGCAGCTTTGAACCAAATCCTTCTAAATCAGATAAGTTTACCCACGGCATTTTTTCTTGCTTTAACGCTGTAATCCATGCGGCCCTATTGTCATCCAGGGATATGCTGATAAATTCAACCCTTTTGTTCTGAGAGGTTTTTTTATATATTTTTTTTAGCTCTTGAATTTCATTTCTGCAGGGAATGCACCAACTTGCCCAAAAATTCACGACAACATATTTACCGCGGTAATCTTTTAATTTTTTAACAGATCCTGATCTAGTTAAAGATGTAAAATCGGGTGCTTTTTCACCAACTGATAGTATTTTTTTACCACTTTTTATTTTGGCTTCGATCACTTTGCCCAAGGAATTTTTTCTTAAATCAGGAGATAACTCATCAAACAACCTTTTAGTGACCGCAAGTTCAAAATTGTCAAAATTATCATCTAATACGTAGAGAGCCCAATACTTATTTGGATTACTCCTTACTATTGAATCTTCAATAAACTTATTTTCTATTAATTGGTAAGCTCTTTTTTGCCCGTCCAGTTTTCTATATTCACTAATATTATTGACCTTTTTAGATCTTTTTAATTTATCATCAATCAATTCTGTTAATGAATCCAATATGTTTTTTCTTTTAGACCATAGCTCATGAATAGGATTCTCTCCATTGTCTTCAATTTTGATGTTTTTTATATCATTAAAGTCGCCGTAAATTTTTATGAGTCCGTCTTTTATGACAAAACTAGCTATAAACTTACTGCCTATAATTGCATAAATTCCTGCTTCATCAACAGATCCTTCAATTTTGAAAATACCATCGATTGTCTGTAGAGAATGTATTTTTTTTTCTGAGCCTAACTTATACAAAGATACTTTACCACTTAGGTTTTTAAGATTAACGTCAATGGTATATTTATATGCAAGGGAAGTATACACAGAGCTTAGTGTAATAATTACTATCAAGATTATTTTTTTTATTACCATATGCTCCAAATATAAAAGATCTGCAACAATAGTTACAGATCCTTTTTTTCTTATTTGTACTTCTTAAGGATTACTAGGCCAGCAGCTATTGCCAACACAGTAATTACCTGAACAACATGATTTTTTCGAGCCACAGGCTTGGCCACGAGCGGCGCATTTAGTTCCATAGTCGTCATCGCTATCGCCGATTTCACCACCACTGTTACCACCACCGTCTGTGAGACCTCCTTTCATGAACTTCAGTTCATTTCTTGTGAGCTTTGTTCCAAAGAGCATTACATTTTTTTTCATAATAAAAATATTTATTTAGATAGCCTTTTGATGCTAAGGCTTTTAAGCCGGAATGAATTGCAATTTAAGAATTTTATAAACACGAATCTTAAATGAGTAGCTTTTCAGCCAATTGGAGAAGTTTGCTTTTTTTATAGTACTGAATTTACTTTTGGCTTCCACGCTTTCGCTTTTTCTTCTTAATTTGATTCTCAAAGTTTAATTCTTCAAAGTCATCACCAAGAACTTCAGGAAGTAAACCTCCAAAAGATTCCATGAAGCTAGTTTCGTCATGTGAGAACACAGGCTCATTTTTATCAAGAAAATCAAAAATAGGATGTGCTTTTTCAACAATATTTTGATCTCCAGATTGCGTTTTTAAAGATGTTTTTACCGGTTCAGTATTTTTGAATTGGGGCTTCTGGTTGTTACTCCACCATTCATTAAATACATTAGCCGAAAAATTTTTACCTAAACGAGATCCGTTCCATACTATTTTAGAATTGTGATCAATAAAGGTAATGCCATATATACGTCCATCCAGATTTCGCCGAACCACTGTATTGATGCCCTGTTCAAGTAATTGCTGTTTGAAACCTTTCTCACCCTCGGCGGTATGCATTGCAACATCTATGGAATCTATAAGTATAGTTTTTGTCTTTTCTTTTTTAAGGACTTCCTGGTTTTGTTCAAAATGGCTTTGAAGCTTTAAGTATCCTGCATCTTTTCCAAATAGAGATGCCTTAAAAGGGTTACTGACCTTTTCTTTATTTTCATTGAGGGCAAAATATACCAGTCCCTGCTTAGCTTTGCCCTGTAATTCACCTTTAACTTCTTCAGCAGTAATGTTGAAGAGTGACAATAGAGTATTGTATTCTCCTAAACTTTGAAAGCGGTAATGTTTTGGTAAGTACCGCACCACAGCGGCAAGCTGGCTCTTAATATCCCCCTTTTTATAATCTACAAGACTGAAAATTTTTTCATTTTGAGATAGGCTCTGTTCTGTCGCAGCAATCAAATTATATTTTTTTTCAATGGTTCTGCAAATTTCCATTGAGCGGGGATGGTCAAATTTATCTGAAATTTTTTTTCCATCCAAGGTTACACAGGTTGATACGATATGAATGTGAGTGCGCTCGGTATCGGTATGTTTGAACACAACAAAAGGCTGTTGTCCATAGCCCATTTCTGTCATATATTGCTGCGCTATGGATATGAACTGTTCATCGTTAACTTTATCTTTAGGATCAGGATTCAATGAAATATGTAATACAGGCTTCTCTACTTTATGGTTTGCTGTGAGGTAGAACTCAAAGGAACGGTATAATTGTGACGCTGAATATTTGCCATTTACTGTTTCAGCTATCCTTTGTGTGAATAAAATTTGGCCATTTTCCTTGTCTACTTTTTGTTGATTATAGATGAGTGCTCCCAACATATTTGCTCCTTTACCAATTTTTGCAACCATTTTATCAGTCTTATTTAAGGTGTTTGGTTTCAAATTCCTGAGTCAAATGAATGATTTCCTGAATTAATTTTACCATTTCAATGGTTTGTTTTTCGAGTTTAAAGAGATAGGCAGCGGCTTTTTTTTCAGAAAAGTTGTGATACATAATTTTGACAACCTGATTGTAATTTATACCAACCGACCTGAATTGACCATACAAATTAGTCAACCGTACATGATAATCCATAGCTGAAACATCAATTTTCACGGTTTTAATTGTTTTCTGAAACACGCATGCTGTAATAAAATGTGCCATTACTTTCATTCCAGATTGCTGAAAGAGCGAGCGGAAACGGTTGTTTTCTTCCTCATTGAGACTTATCGAATACCGAAATATGGCAGGATTCTTTTTAAGTTTTCGGCCTCCTTTATTTTGTTTGGACGTAATATTATCTTCCATGTTTAATCCATTTATAATTTTATAAAACTGCGACTTCGGAGCGGTTTTCCAGCCCCCTGCAAGGGCAAGTCGTTTTGAGCTGCGGAATTCATTTCCAGCAGCTCAAAACATAACTTGCTCTGTTCGGGTGAACAGAGAATTCACCCTACGGGATGAATTAAATAAAGCAGGGAAAACCGGCTTTGAGTTGCCCGTCCTTCTACCTGATTTATTACAATAGCTGTGCATGAAATTCATATCCGAAATCTTTTTACAAAGTACGGGCTGAATAATGAAAGTATTGATATTCAATGTAATGCCAAATGAAGCCAATGGAAGCCAAAGAGCGTCATTCATATAAAAACGGAGGAAGTTGTGCATTTCTTTGTGGCAGCTATCAGGCAAGAAAGGCTGTTAGCCAGCGTGCATTACGATAAATTATTGTGAAGGTCATACATCGTGAAGGCAAGAATGCCAGAAGACTTGAAGGAATTTGATACTGAAGATTGTAATGCTGTCTGATTGTAATGTTTGCTATCCGGACAACCAAGCGGCTGTCAATCGTGTGGATGTACCAGACATCTAGCTTGAACGAATTATGACAGGCGTGAAAAAGTATTTGCATAAATGGTAGCTGGCTTGCCAGTAATGATGACGACAAGTATGCACGAAAATTATCAGGCAGGCATTCAGTCTGGCAGGTCAGAATGATCTTGATCCTTCAGGTTCGCAGCCTGTTATCCGTGAATGATGCGGTGACGGCCAGCAAGATGGCAAAGAAGACTTAACATAAAATTTAAATACAATGGACAAAAAAAACAAAACCTTATTTATCGCTTTTGCAAGCCAAAAAGGAGGCGTGGGCAAAAGCACTTTCACTGCAATTGTTGCCAGTGTACTGCATTTCCGAATGGGCTATAATGTCGCCGTGTTTGATTGTGATTACCCACAGTACAGCCTTATGCAGATGCGTGAAAGAGATTTGCAGTCAATCATGCATAATGAAATATTCAAAAAACTGGCATATCGCCAGTTCTCTACCATCAACAAAAAAGCCTATCCTATCATGCAATGCAGGGCAGATGAAGCTTTATCAGAAGCCGAGCGGTTTATCGAATCTTCATCGATTACTATTGATATTATCTTTTTTGATTTGCCTGGAACAGTGAATACATCAGGATTACTAAATACACTGGCGGGAATTCAACATATTTTTTCACCAATCACTGCGGATCGTTTGGTCATGGAAAGCACATTGAGGTTTACCGATGTGATGGCCAATGTATTGATGAAAAAAGGTAGCACGTCCATTGAGACCATTCAGTTGTTCTGGAATCAGGTGGACAGGCGTGAAAAATCGCCTTTATATGAATCTTACGAAAAGGTCATTACAGATCTCGGACTGCACCTTATGGATAGCAGAATTACAGATAGTAAACGATTTCGTAAAGAAAGTGAGTCCGTAGCTAAGACCATCTTCCGTTCTACTTTACTTCCACCTGATGAAAAGTTGATGAAAAGCTGTCATCTTGATTTGTTTATCGACGAATTTTTAAGAACAATCAAATTGTAAACAGTATGGAAAATGAGAATAAAAGAAGTAATAATACAAAGGTAGATGAAGAGCAAGTAATGGCAATCATTGCAAAAAGCACAACGCAGCTCCATCCTGTGGAAAGACCAAAAGAATCTCTCGAAGAGAAGCCGATAGTTAAGGAAAAATCGAAACCGAAAAAAATACTCGATGCGGGTTACGGTGAGCGTTTCCTGAACAGTCACTCGATGACACGAAGGGGTGAAAAAAGTATATACATTCGACAGGAACATCATGAGCGTTTATCTCGTATCATACAGGTAATAGGTGAGGAAAAGATTCCGCTTTACGCCTATCTCGACAATATTCTTGAACATCATTTTGAAATGTTTGAGAAAGCTATTACAGAAGATTTCAACAAAAAATATAAAACCATTTTTTAAAATATTTCAATTATGAAAAAGACATCAAACAGGAAGAAAAGGGCAATAGCTAATACTTCGTACAAAGAGGTATTTCTAATTAACCGTTATCCATCGGGGCGCAATGGTAAAGTTGTATACATACGGCCTGAATATCACGAGCGGCTTCTTCGCCTTGTTCAATTAACCAGGGAAGAAAAGACGACACTTTATTCCTATATCGATAATATTTTTGAGCATCATTTCCATGAATTCGGAGTTGATATTACAGACTTTTTTAATGAGAGAAATAAACCTATCCTATGAAAAAATACATTTTTCTCAATTTCACAGAACACCTAAATCTATTATAGCTATGGAAACACTCATTGTAATATGCCTGCTCGTGGTGATCTTTCTACTTCTAGAGGATAAAATCATCATCAACAAAAGCCAGATCCAGAAAGAAAACCAGCAGAAAACTGACATCATTTTGCCGAAAATAATGGGCTTGCCGAAGGCTGTAACAAGACTTTCGACGCCAAAGAATGCCTCTGAAAGCCAAAGTATTGAACCCGAAAAGGAATCGAATAATTTAGCCAATGAAATCAAAGAAGAAGATTTCGATATAGAAATTCCGCAGGAAGAACCGGAGAAAGTTTTAGACCAAATGCCTGATTTTGAAGACGAGGAAAAAGAGTGGGGGCAATATAGAGTATCTGATGGTGAAGACGGTTTTGCCACAGGGGTCACCTTTGAAGAACTGAGTACCGTGGGGATGTTGCTTAGCCAAGAAATGTCTGAGCCATCTTTAGAAAGGAAAGCGGTGGAAATAGTTCAGAAAATACAGGGAACCGAACTCTTTAGTTTATTAGAGAACTCTATAGAGGGTGCTTCGAGAAAAATAGCTAAGCTTTTGGATCGAAGCCTTTCGCTTGAAGCAGACTCCGGTTCTTCCATTCTGCGGAAGAATGATTTAAGAGATTTTGATATTGGAAACTTTGTTTAAATGGGGTTTTCCTTTATCAATAATACTAATTAATATGATCAATTATGGAAAGAGCGTTGCCTATTTTGGAAATTGAAGGAACAGATTTTTTAGTTGATGTAAAAAAGCTGGAATTTAAAGAGAAAGAAAATCCGAAGAATAGTATATCACTCTTTGATATGAGAGATCTTGGAAAGGGCCGGGGTTATGTGCTTGAATATAGTCCGCAAGAAAAAAATATACCATCCCTATTTAGCAGCACAATGACAGTTAGCGTGACAATACCCGAAATGGTCGCACTTGATCCTGAAGGGATGTCCGAAAAATATGGAGTTCCCTTAGAGATGTTTGCAACTAAGAATGATTTCGATCTGATGGTTGACCAGACGGCACTGAAAGAACGGTTCTCTGGCCTTTTACCAATTGTTGATATTGCCGGACATCCATTTTATGTCGATTTGCGAATGGATATGTTACGGCCAAAAGATGACTTTTTATCCAACGGGATTGTATTTTCCAAAATAGAAGACTACTACGTTGATGAGAAAGAATTATATTCCATCCCGTACAATCCTAAATCGCATGAATTTCAGGAGATTGATTTTAGCTCGATAACAGAAATCCCACAAGATATTATTGTGGTTAGTTTTCCTCATGAAACTATCCTTGATCCAGTTGGGTACAATAGAAAGCATGGATTGGATGAGCTGGCTAATTTAAAACAAACCAACCTAAAATCTCACTTTAAAGCCGGTCAGGTATCATGGAAGGATACCGGTATCGTAGAAGCAATCCGTGAAAATAAAGCAAATTCGCTCAAAAGTGAAACACCCAAATCCGTTGATCAGGTAAAGAGAAGAGGTCCTAAACTTTAAGATACTTATGAAAATTGAATTAAAAAATATTCAATATAGTGAGGCACTTAGCGAGGAGACTAATGCATTTGCAGCCAATCTTTATATTGAAGGAAAAAAAGCAGGAACTGCTTCTAATCGAGGACATGGTGGGTCAACGGACTACCAGGCTGTTGATGAAAATGGCAAAAAGCTGATCGCGAAAGCTGAAACGTATTGCAAATCACTTCCATCAGAGAAATTTAAGTCGGGAGGTAAAGATTACATGTTTGAAATGAATCTTGAAAATTATATCGATAAACTACTGGATAAGTATTTGCAAGCCAAGGATCTTAAGAGGTTTCAAAAAAGGATTGAAAAGGAAATGGAAAGGGGAATTGTTGTAGGTATTCCCGATAAATCCTATTCCGTATGGCGCTTTAAGATGCCTTTGGCGAATTACCTAAAGAACGCAAGTGGATTACAAATTATTAAAATGGCTCTAATAAATGAAATTATTCCAAGTCTTACTGGGGACAAAATAATTATGAATACTAATATTCCTGAAAAATTGCTGAAAGAAGCCGGCTTAAAAGAAAATCACTATGCAAAAATAGTCTACAAAGATAGTAGCCAACGAGCTGACAATAAAAAAACGCAACGGAAACTGTGATTGGAGCAATTGAATTCAACCAATGACAACCTTCGCTTAGGGCATAAGTATTGTGAAAAAGATATTTTTATTTGTTAAATACCTTATTCAGAATGCCCGTAAAAGGTGTTAACCAATTTGGAGCTTTGCTGGCCGTGGAGATATTTTGATGTGCTGGAGCATTTGTTGGTCTATCGCTTATTAATTTATCTTCTTTCGTGTCTGTTCTCTTTGAATATTGAAGTATATCATTTCTATTAGTGCTCCAAGACATATTTGCGTTTATTTCTACATCGTATTTTGTATTAACTAAGCGTAAGGTTAATCGTTCGCATTCTTCAATATCGGTTGGGCAAAATTCACCGCCTGGCTCCGAGTGCATGTGAAAATCTCCCTGTAAAGCATTACAGTGAATGCAGTGGTTGGCCCAATATTTTCCCCCAAAGGTTCTGGAATATCCTATTTTATAATAGGGGTACTTTATATTAAGTAGGCTAGTGACTTCTTTATTTAGGTAAGTAGGTGTACTAAAAAACGAAAATTCAGCAGAAAATATCCATTCCTCAAAGTCCTCACCATCATCATTATCCTGATGTTCTAAACTATAGTACTTCTCGGCAGCCAATGCTATAACTGGGGTTGTGTCACCACATTTATAGCAGTCTCTCAGATTCTCTGCGATATAAAAAGGCGAACGTACAATGATAGAAACCTCATCATTATCTAACCATTGCGTAAAATCACTCAAATCTTTATGATTTGGAATAAACCATGTTTTTTCTTCTTTATCCCAGAAAGCACCTTTCGATTTTGCGCTGTCCTTTTCACTAAAAGGGACATTGATTCGTATTGACATACTTATTATTTCTTTTTTCGATTGAACATAATTTTCGATACGAAAGTTAATAATTTTTGCAATAATCTTTTTTCCAACTAATAGTATAATTCAAGATTTAATTTTTAAAGTTTTAGGACGATGACTATGCAATTTTTTAGCGTTTTAAAATGAGTTCTAAAGCCATGGGAAGACAAGTGATTCCACTGACTGCCAATGTATTAGTTCGCCATTTCTTCCCCGATACATTTGTTTCCAGATCCCGCAAGGTGTGGGAAAATCTTTAACAAATAATTCAAATAAAATGGAGAAACAACGAAAAAAGCTGATGCTGGCAGGGTTGATTTTACTGTCGGTTTCTGGGGTGTTTGCGCAGGGAAATGGTTCTGCGGGAATCAATGAAGCCACCCAAATGGTGACTTCTTATTTTGATCCAGCCACCAAGCTGATCTATGCTATTGGTGCAGTAGTAGGACTGATCGGGGGGGTAAAGGTTTATAATAAGTTTAGCTCTGGAGATCCGGACACGAGCAAAACAGCAGCAAGCTGGTTTGGTGCCTGTATTTTTCTGATTGTGGCGGCTACGATCTTACGTTCATTCTTCCTTTAATCGCTTGCCTTATGAATAATTACAATATTAATAAAGGGATTGGAAGGACGGTAGAATTTAAGGGACTCAAAGCGCAGTACCTGTTCATTTTTGCAGGTGGTTTATTGGGCATCCTTATTCTGGTGATGGTGATTTATATGGCAGGGGTTAATTCTTACGCGTGCCTTCTTACGGGAGTGAGCGGAGCCTCACTGATCATCTGGCAGACCTTTTCGCTCAACAGGAAATATGGTGAGCATGGACTGATGAAACTGGGCGCGAGGAAAAGTCACCCAAAGTATATTATCTGCCGCAGGTCTATTTACCGCTGTTTGAAAGTGCAACCGAAAATACCTGTAGGATGAGAAATGTAAGTAAAGCAACTACGCTGGAAAGTAAATTTCCATTATTGGCGGTAGAAAACCATTGTATTATTTCGAAGGAAGCTGATGTTACAGCATGTTTTAGGGTTTACCTGCCAGAACTGTTTACGGTGGCTGCACCTGAATACGAAGCGATCCATTCTGCATGGCATAAGGCTATTAAAACATTGCCCGATTATACGGTAATCCATAAACAGGATTGGTATATCAAAGAAAACTATTCACCTGATTTGGCTAAAGATGACATGAGTTTTTTGGCAAAGTCCTACCAGCAGCATTTTAACGAGCGCCCTTTTCTGAACCACTACTGTTATGTGTTTATTACCAAAACCTCAAAAGACAGAATGAGAATGCAGAGCAATTTCTCTACACTCTGCAAAGGGGTGCTGGTACCTAAAGAAATCAGGGACAAAGAAGCGGTTTCCAGGTTTATGGAAAGCGTAAGCCAGTTTGAAAGAATTGTTAACGACTGCGGTTTTGTGAAATTGGAAAGGTTAAGTGAAGAAGATATTACCGGTAGCAGTGGCAAGCAAGGATTACTCGATCAGTATTTTACCTTATCAAGACAAGCTGGAACCGCTTTGCAGGATATTGCAATCGGCGCTGAAGAAATGAGGATAGGTAATAACAGGCTGTGCCTGCATACTTTATCAGATACCGATGAGCTGCCTGGTACCGTTTCTACAGATACGCGATTTGAAAAGCTTTCTACCGATCGGAGCGACTGCCGTTTATCCTTTGCAGCTCCGGTGGGACTGCTCTTAAACTGTAATCACATTTACAACCAATATCTGTTTCTGGATAACAGTGATGATAACTTAAAAAAATTTGAGAAATCTGCAAGGAATATGCATTCACTGGGCAGGTATAGTAGAAGTAACCAAATTAATAAGGAATGGATTGAACGCTACCTGAACGAAGCGCATTCCTATGGTCTTTCTTCGATTCGGGCGCACTTCAATGTGATGGCATGGTCTGATGATCCATCCCAATTGAAACAATTGAAGAATGATACTGGTAGTGCACTAGCACTGATGGAATGTAAACCCCATCATAATACTACGGACGTGGCTACATTATATTGGGCAGGTATTCCCGGCAATGCAGGCGATTTCCCGAGTGAAGAGAGTTTTTACACGTTTATAGAGCCAGCATTATGCTTTTTCTCCGAAGAAACCAATTACCAAAACTCACTGTCCCCGTTCGGTATCAAAATGGCGGACCGTTTAACCGGAAACCCTATTCATTTGGATATTTCAGATCTGCCGATGAAAAAAGGAATCATCACCAACCGGAACAAATTTATTTTGGGTCCATCGGGCAGTGGTAAGTCATTTTTTACCAACCATATGGTCAGACAGTATTATGAGCAGGGAGCCCATGTATTATTGGTTGATACCGGGAATTCATATCAGGGATTATGTGAGCTGATTAAAGGAAAAACTAAAGGAGAGGATGGGGTTTATTTCACCTATACCGAAGATAATCCGATTGCTTTTAACCCTTTTTACACTGATGATGGTGTCTTTGATATTGAAAAAAGAGAAAGTATCAAAACGCTGGTACTAACGCTCTGGAAGCGTGATGATGAACCTCCAACGCGCGCAGAGGAAGTTGCGCTTTCCAATGCCGTAAGCGGTTATATTGAAAAGATCAAAAAGGAAAACGAGCATCCTTCTTTTAACGGATTCTATGAGTATGTAAAAGGTGATTATCGCAAGATTCTTGGGGAGAAAGAAGTAAGGGAAAAAGATTTTGATCTGGCCAATTTTTTAAATGTATTGGAACCTTACTATAAAGGTGGGGAATATGACTATCTCCTTAATTCCGATAAGCAGCTTGACCTGCTTTCCAAGCGCTTTATTGTGTTTGAAATTGATGCGATCAAGGACCACAAAATCCTTTTTCCCATTGTCACGATCATCATTATGGAGGTCTTCATAAACAAAATGAGAAGGCTCAAAGGGATCAGAAAGCTCATATTAATTGAAGAAGCCTGGAAAGCCATTGCCAAGGAAGGGATGGCAGAATATTTAAAATACTTGTTTAAAACGGTTAGGAAATTCTTTGGTGAAGCGATAGTTGTTACACAAGAGGTAGATGATATTATCCACTCGCCAATTGTAAGAGAAAGTATCATTAATAATTCGGACTGTAAAATTCTGCTTGACCAGCGTAAGTACATGAATAAATTCGATGACATTCAGGCGATGTTGGGACTGACCGATAAGGAAAAAGCACAGGTTTTATCCATCAATATGAATAACGATCCCTCCCGCTTTTACAAGGAAGTTTGGATAGGACTGGGTGGCACCCACTCGGCGGTATATGCTACCGAAGTGTCGGCCCAAGAGTATCTCGCCTATACGACCGAGGAAACAGAAAAGCTTGAAGTCATGCAGCTTGCAAAAGAACTCGGCGGAAATGTTGAGCTGGCAATCAAAAGGATTGCTGCCGCTAAAGTCGAAAATCAATAAAATTTAATAACATTTTAAAATCCAAAACAATGAAACAATTTATGTTAATGGCATTTGCTGCCCTATTATTAGGGTTTACGCCCGCCAAAGCTCAATTTGTGGTTACAGATCCGACCAATCTTGCCCAAGGTATTGTGAATAGCGCCCAGCAGATTGTACAAACCTCCAGCACCGTCACCAATACGCTGAAGAGTTTTCAGGAAGTGCAGAAAGTCTACACGCAGGGAAAAGAGTATTACGATAAGCTTAAAGCAGTCACCAATCTGGTTAAGGATGCCCGAAAGGTCCAACAGACGGTACTCATGGTCGGAAATATTTCGGAATTGTATGTGAACAATTTTGGGAAAATGATTAATGATCCCAACTTCTCACCGCAGGAATTAACGGCCATAGCGTTCGGTTACTCCAAACTATTAAATGAAAGCGGAGATCTGCTCAAAGACCTCAAGGAAATCATTAATGCGTCCAGCCTTTCGATGAATGATAAGGAGCGTATGGAAATAATTGACAGGGTATACAAGGAAGTCAGCGAATACCAAAAATTGGTTCGGTACTATACTAACAAAAATATTTCTGTCAGCTACCTGAGAGGCAAAAAGAAAAACGATGCACAGCGTGTACTTCAGTTATATGGCAACTCTAATCAAAAATATTGGTAAACCCTATTAATTATTTTATTATGGAATTTGATAATCTTCACGAAGTCCTGCGCTCGTTATATGATGAGATGCTTCCGATGTCCGCTACGATGGCAGCGGTTGCAAAAGGTATTGCAGGCTTGGGTGCATTATTTTATGTTGCGCTTAAAGTATGGCAGGCACTAAGCCGTGCCGAATCGATCGATGTATTTCCACTTTTAAGACCATTTGCACTGGGCCTTTGTATTATGTTTTTTCCAACCATCGTGCTGGGAACCATTAATGCAGTGCTTAGTCCTGTAGTCAAGGGTACACATAGTATGCTCGAAAACCAGGTTCTGGATCTTAATAAACTACAGGTACAAAAAGACCAGTTGGAACGGGAAGCGATGCTGCGAAACCCAGAACAGGCGTATTTAATTTCCGACGAAGAATTTGATAAAAAGCTGGAAGAACTGGGCTGGTCACCTTCGGATCTTGGAACAATGGCAGGAATGTACATGGAACGGGGAAGCTATCAGTTGGAGCAGAAAATTAAAAACTGGTTCCGCGATTTGCTTGAAATTCTCTTTCAGTCGGCGGCATTGGTCATTGATACAATACGTACATTCTTTCTGATTGTGTTGTCTATACTGGGCCCAATCGCATTTGCTATCTCCGTCTGGGATGGTTTTCAGTCGACATTAAGCCAGTGGATATCCCGTTATGTGAGCGTGTATTTATGGCTTCCCGTTGCAGATATTTTCAGCGCTATGCTGGCTAAACTTCAATCGTTGATGCTCGAAAAAGACATTGCGAACCTGTCTGACCCCAATTTCATACCCGACGGATCTAACACGATCTACCTGATTTTTATGATTATCGGCATAGTGGGTTATTTCACGGTACCGACAGTAACAGGCTGGATTATTCAGGCTGGTGGTGCCGGTAATTTCATGCGTAATGTTACACAAACCGCGCAGAAAGCTGGAAATGTTGCAAGTGCGGGGGCAGGTGCAGCGGCAGGGAATGTAAGCGGCCAACTTATGAAATAATTAATCACCAAAAATCTTCAATAATGGAATTTAAAACACTTAGAAATATTGAAAACAGTTTTCGCCAGATCAGACTATATGCCATCATTTTTGCAGTGCTGTGTACTTCGGTTATGGGATACGCCATCTGGCAGTCTTACCATTTCGCTGAGCAGCAACGGCAAAAGATTTATGTGCTCGACAATGGTAAATCCTTGATGCTTGCATTAGCTCAGGATGTCACAATCAACCGTCCGGTGGAAGCAAAAGAACATGTGCGCCGTTTTCACGAACTGTTTTTTACGCTGGCTCCTGATAAAAACGCCATCGAAAGTAATATGAAAAGAGCATTTAACCTGGCAGATAAAAGTGCTTTCAATTATTACAAGGATCTTTCAGAGAAAGGCTATTACAACAGGATTATTTCAGGCAATATCCAACAGCGGATAGAAGTGGACAGTGTGCTGTGCAATTTTGATACTTACCCATATGCGGTACGTACTTATGCTAAACAATTCATCATCCGGTCCAGCAACCTAACAGAAAGAAGCCTTGTAACCTCCTGTTATCTGGTTAATTCCGTTCGATCCGATAACAACCCGCAAGGCTTTAATATCGAGAAATTCAGCGTGCTGGAAAATAAGGATTTACAAGTCGTTGAGCGCTAAAATTAGCATAACATGAAAAAGCTAAGAGTATTTATTGATGCCTGTGCGTACAGGCTAGAAAAACGTTGGCAGAGACTATCCGCCAGAGAACAGCGTAAATTTTTGATTCTTTTTTTTACGGGCTACCTGCTGGTTACGGGGTGTGTGATTTTGAACGTTTGGTATGACGCTAAATCGGCTAATACCTTACAGAAAGCAAGGATCGATCATATCAGAAATCCCACTCTGCAAAAGGACACGTCATTAAAAGATTCAGCATCAATCATTTTAAAAAAATAATCGACATGAAAGAAAATGATAACAGTAAAGGGGGGGTGAGGCTTACCGAAGTAGGGCAAAAGCCTGTTGTTGATCCCGAAAGATCTCCAAACGATAAATTCCAGAAAATAAAAAAACCTATTATTTTCTGTTTGATGGCACTCGTATTTGCAGGGTGTATATATTTAATTTTTGTGCCATCATCTGATAAAAAAAATGAGGATCAAACAGGATTGAATGAGGTTGTTCCTCAGGCTACCGAAGCTGGAATGCAGGCCGATAAGGGAAAGGCTTATGAAAGCGAACTTTTGGAACAAAAAGAGTTGGATAAAAAGAAATCCCTCTCGACGCTTTCTGAGTATTGGAATACGGACAGCATAAAATCACAAACGCTCGCAAATACCTCAGGGGATAATCTTGCGGTTTCTGCTCCTAACCATCAAAATGATGCTCTCAATAGCTATCGCAATATTCAGGGGACGTTAGGCTCTTTTTATCAGGACAAGGGAGAAACCACGCAATTGCAAAATGAGGTAAAGTCGCTAAAAGCGCAACTGGCCCAAAGGGAAACACCACAAACGAATCCTGTTGAAAGTCAATTGGCTTTAATGGAGAAAAGTTACCAAATGGCGGCCAAATATTTCCCCAATACGCCTTCGAGGACAGAGGAGAAAATTGCTAAAAGCCCAAATGATACAATGGACAAGATTAAATCCAAGGGGCCAGTGGTAAATGTTTATCCAACTAAAAAAGGCATTGTTTCCGCGTTGTATCGTGAACCCTCAGACAGTGCTTTGCTGGCTGGTTTAATCCGTATGGACGGCAGAAACTTTTTCACTGCCGGAAAAGTACATGATGAGTTTCAGCAGGCCAATAGTATTCGTGCCTGTATTCATGAGACTCAAATTGTTACCGCTGATAATGGCGTGAGAATAAGGCTTTTAGATCCAATACGGGTTGCAAGAATGATGGTGCCTAAGGGAACAGTAGTGACAGCTATTGCGAAGTTTCAAACTACAAGGCTTCAACTAATAATCACTTCCATAGAATTTGCAGGTAACATTCTTCCTGTTGAAATTATGGTATACGATCTGGACGGTCAACCGGGGCTTTCTGTTCCTTATTCACCGGAAAGAAATGCACTCACTGAAGTGGCCGCCAATATGGGCAACACATCGGGAACAAGTGTTTCATTAAGTTCAACGGCCGGACAACAGATTACTACAGATTTAAGTAAAAGTCTGGTTCAGGGCGTTTCGGGATACTTTGCCAAGAAAGTACGAATGCCAAAAATTACACTTAAGGCCGGATATCAGTTGTTTCTGATGGCAAAAAAATAATGATTAATGCAAAAAAATAGAAAATATGCTACAATTTAAATATATCATGCTGGTGTTGTGCCTTACGGTATGCACTTTAAAGCTATGTGCCCAGGAACATGGAGGCGCTCCTGCCACTGATACGATAAAAGCTGACTCCAAATTGAAAGCCGGATCGATAGAACCCTATTGGCTAACGGTTACCTATGATAAAACGACACATATCATTTTCCCCTCAAAGATAAAATATGTTGATCTGGGAAGTGAATTCCTCATTGCGGGAAAAGCCGAAGAAGCGGATAATGTACTCAGAATAAAGGCTGCCATACGGGATTTTGAACCAGAGACCAATTTTTCTGTGATTACCGAAGATGGTCATTTCTATAATTTTGATGTGTTTTACAGCCGTTATCCATCTACCTTAAATTATGATGTGCTTAAAATGCTCCAGACCGAAGAGAAAGAAAAAGTGAACGATGTCCTTTTTGAAAACCTTGGCGATACTCAGCCTTCGTTGACAGAAGCTGCTCTTAAAACTATTTATAACAGGGATAAGAAGCTGATTAAGCACATTGGTTCGTACAGTTTTGGGATCAGTTTCTTATTACAAGGTATTTACATTTACAATGGTAAGTATTATTTCCATATCCAGGTAAAGAATAAATCCAACGTCCCTTTTTATGTTGATTTTATAACATTTAAAATTGCTGATAAGAAAACTACCAGACGTACTGCTGTTCAGGAAAGCGAGATGAAGCCACTCAGGGTATATCTTCCGTTAGAAAGCATAAATGCTAATCGAAGTGAAAGAAATGTTATACTGCTTGACCAGTTTACCCTCGATGATGATAAAGTGTTCCGTATTGAAATTTTTGAGAAAAATGGCGGGCGGCATCAAATATTGGAAGTTGAAAATACAGATCTGATAAGGGCTAAACCAGTGACTGATCTGAAACTAATTTTTTAACCCTTAAAAAAAATTGAAATGTATAAATATATAGCAGCCATAATAATATGTATGTTGAGCGCAAAGTGCCTTCAAGCACAGCGGCTGATTAAGGGGCAAAAAGGCTTTGAAATTGCTGCGGGACTAATCTCCGATCGTAAGCCGATACATGATTATTTTTATCTCCGTGCAGCAATGACGATTAACGGAAAAAACGGGAGTTATCAATTATGGGGAATCGAGTATACCTATAAAAAACACCAATTTGAAGGTTTTAATATTCCTGTTGAAACCTATTCAGTTGAAGGAGGCTATAGCTTTCGTCTGCTGGGTGATTGGTCAAAGAACATCTCATTAAATCTGGGATTAAGCGGAGTGGCCGGTTATGAAGTAATTAACGAAGGCGAAAGCTTGCTTTCCAATGGTGCTGTCATACAGAATAAAGACAGTTTTATTTATGGGGGTGATTTGCGGCTTTCTGTAGAAGCTTATCTAAGTGATCATATCGTGATGCTTATAGATGGGAGGAGTAAAGTAATCTGGGGAACTTCGGTCGAACGACTTCGTCCCTCAGCAGGTCTCGGCTTTCGTTATATTTTCTAATTCTTAAATCTCAAAACAATGAAATTTTTAATAATAAAAAAAGTCTCTTTTGCTGGCCGTTTGAAGTTCTTGGGCTCAATAGCCGGACTTGTGATGTTATTATTTACCATAAGTTCCTGCGACAAGGAACTCGATGTAAAGACAGATTTTCCATTCGAATTGGAAGTCATGCCAGTACCAAAAAGCATTACGAAAGGTGAAAAAGTAACTATAAGGTGTACCATTAAAGCAGAAGGTATTTATGAAGGTACGCAATATTTCATCAGGTACTTTCAATTTGATGGAACAGGTAAATTATCAATGGGTAATGGTAAAATGGTTACCCTCAATCCCAATGATTTATATCTGGTTCCAGAGGAGGTCTTCAGACTATATTATGAATCAACCTCAACTGTTACTCAGGCATTTGATGTCTGGATTTCTGATACGAAAGGGCATGAGCAAAAAGTGAGTTTTCAGTTTAACAATACTCAGAAATAGCATTGCTAAAACGCTAAACTAATTGTGTTAAAAAGGCGAATATCTACATTTAGATATTCGCCTTTTAGGTTTAATTCAGCGTGTCATTACATTTGTTCCTTAAATATCTGCTCGAAAATTATTAGGTTTAAGAATAGATATAGTTGTATTTCCTACTGTTGCCATGATATTCCCTATTTAAATCCATTCCGAAGGTTACAGTTTCACCAGCAATAGTGTATGGAAATACCAGCTGATATTTTTTTTGAAGAGCTGTGAAAATTTCTATTAAAACAACATCATAACCATCCGCTTTGCCAGCAAGCACTATTGCTGATGCTTGAATGTCAGAATCTTTTAAATCTTGTTGAACACCATTGAGAAGTGATAAGTACTGTTCTTCAATAGAGCAGGGTTCCACATTGCTGATTGTATCTATTATTTGTCCATCAACTCGAATATTTGTGCTAAAGGGTTTGAAATCCTCCATTTTTAATAAAAAAGATCCAGCACGTTTCTTAAGCGCTTCTAAAAATTTTTCCATTTTTTATTTAACTATTTATTTTTATGTGTGGTAGTGCAGAGTGCGGTTGCCTTGAATATTTTATATTGTAATAAGATATACTACTTTTCAGATTCTGCAAAACAGAGATGCAACTTGTTGGACATTAAAGTCTTATTAAAAACCAACCTACTCAAGTAATAGAAAATTTATTAATTACATCATTTATGATTTCATTTGTCAGGTTCTCGGCATCATCGCTAACAATAGAGAGTGAAAATAAGAGTCCATCTCTTTCCATCAAAATGAGTTTTAAATATTTGACATCTTCAATATTTGCGATTTTAATTTGCATCCCTTTACTTATTGCAAACCATGTATCATCATGTTTAATCCGGTTTATTTTATCGAAACCTTCCTCGACGCCTTCTATATCGACAAAAGCCTGGATATAAATGAGCTCGTTCCTCAGCATTGTAGCAACATTAGTCACTCCATTTTTTAGACGTAATGATTTGCTGTTAAACAAATACAAAACAATGAGCAAATTATCGTTTCTAATTAACAAGGTTGGTTTTATCAGAATTTTTTTTAAGTTGTTTTCGGTTTCTGCGAACCTGCTTTTTAGCGCATTTGGAAATCTTATCGATTTATAAAACTCATTATATTGCTCCTGATCTACTTTACAGAAATCGCCGGGAATCTGAAATTCAAAATTGAAAAGTTCAGTGTTGACACATAATTTATCATCTGCCTCGATAATTTCTAAGTATCCCGGATAGAATTTCAAATTTCTTTGGTGGAAATTGTCTGCAAAAGAGGGAATGATTTTCTTTCCTCTTGGCTTTGAGAATAAGCTATTTTGACTACTTAGGTTTGTTCTTGCTTGGTCCTCATCGAAAGACAAAGCATCGGAATCCTCTTTGTAGTCATAATAAAATCTTTCTTCCGTGTAAAATTGTTTTTCAAAATTAATCAGGATAGAACTAATTAATTGAAAATCGACAGACTCTTCTCCTAATTGTAAATAACCGTCAACATCGCACCTAAAGAATATCATTTTCGCAGTTGAAATGTCACAATTTGGATTATTAATTATATGGGCAAGTATCTCGGTGCCATCATCATAATTGTGGTTTTTTGCGATAAATTGTAAATCAATTGGTTCTGTAATATCGTTCAGTGATTTTAGATGTAGTTCTTTCTCTTTAAAAGTGTATTCAAAAAAAGTGTCTATTAAAAATTCAGCTCTTTTTTCTGATATTTTATACTTCATTGTGTGTTTTGGAATTGGTTATATGTTTTAAAAGTTATGTAAGAAAAACAGAAACCACCAAAAGGGTGGCTCTGTTCTCAACATCCATTCTTACATACACTCTTAATTATCGAAATTTAAGTCGACTTTATACTTTCCTCTATCGATTATATCATAACCTATTACCGCTTCTTGCTTGAAAGTTTCGATTATACGTTCACTGAAATAAGCTTTTACGGTTTGTATTTTGATAATATCCTGATTCTCCAATTTGGAACTGACATATATACTTTTTGCCCCAAAATGTCCCGCTTTATCTTCCGTTTGATAAGTTTCATAGTTTCCGAAAATTCGATCTTTATCGTTGAAGCTGTCCCGGAAAACGCTGTTTTGAAAATTAATATGCTCAGAATCTTTTAGAATTGGTATAAATAAAAAATAGAACGGAGAATTGCTTCCCTCAATATTCAGTTTTTCAAGGTGATATTCTGATTTGTTAATTTTTAACTTTTCAAAGATATTTTTAACTTTTTCACTTATAATAAAATGAATAATCGGATGGTAAGGCATTACCGCCATTATATCAATAGGTAATTTTTTCTTCTGATACATTTTCCCAATTAAATTTTTGGGAAAGTTTTCATAGAGTTTTTCTTTCTCATCGAAATACCTATTAAAATTCATCATATAATCACCGCTTTGTTCGATGAAGGTTTTATCTTTAATTTCAACGGTCAGGGGCAGTTCGCCGCGACCTATTATTTTGGGATCAATAGTCTCTGTTAATTGATAGTATTTTTGTTGATGATTCATATTTACTTTTTATTTTTAAAATAGTCATTAAGCGATTGTCCTGATGTTTCAAACTCCTTGTAAGCTTTATTTATTTCTGCATTTGCTTCCTTGATTAAACCTTCAAGTCCTTCTTTGTTAAATTGATTCTTTTCTACAAGTTTTTCAATTCCTTCTTTAATATATTTTGTGTACGCCGGATGATTTCCATGAAACCTATTAGGTATCGCTTTCAAATTCATGCCGGAATTTTTCAAAATAAAATCTCCAATTTTAGGCATTAATTTATAGAGTTGTTGCGGAATAATATGATGTTTTTGAATCTGTGTAATTATTTTACCACCATATTTCTCAATTTTCGCAGCATCACCGACATATGGAGCAACGGCAATTCCACTAATTGCAGCATTTTTAAAATCACCTTCAAACGCATACCATATTGCATTGGAAGTGTCAGAAATAGGTGTTGGATCTACTAAACCAGCAGCATCGAGAACTACATGTCCAACTTCAGCAGTAGCCGATCCTTTAGCAGCTTGAATTGATCCACTTCTAAACTCTTTGAACCTTTCCTCACCTGATCTTACCCTCGGACCATCACTTGTTGCCTTTACTGCCGCCCAAGGATTAATGCCATTCCACATTTTCTTGAGACCATCAATAACTGTATCTACTTGCTTCCCATTTGGGTCTACATATCGAACAGGATTCTGATAGGTGTAGATATAAGGGTTTAGATTACCTAAATAGTATACACCGCCATTATGTTCGCCATTTCCGTAGAACTGATTTTCTAATACTGGATTATAGATTGCCAATGGATCTACACCGTACCAGATGCTTAATCGAGGATTATAATATCTTGCACCATAATAGTACAACCCAGTCTCGGAATCCAGTTCCTTGGCGTTGAATTTATATGGGTTTTCATATTTTCCCGCAATTTGTTGCTCAACAAATGTTTCTCCGAATGGTAAATTTAAGAAAAATTGTGTTGCAACGGCATTATCGTCTGTTACAAAAGTTGCTGTACCCAGATGATCACCGTGGAGGTAATATAGTCCGGTCTGAGCGCTATTTTTCCCGAACTCGGTCTCAATTGATTCACCATTGATACCGGCCTTCTCCAAATATATTTTAAGGTCATTTTCTGCTTCCAGCGTTGTATTTCTTGGTTGATCTACTGTTACTGGAGAACTTGCTGATCTGTTAAAGATCCCCGGATTATCACCTAAACGGCTTGCGATTCTTTGTGTCCCTGCAAAATAATGTTTGGTAAACATATTATCGGAGGTAATCACAATATAAGAGTTTGGATATATCTTATAATCGCTCAATACCATTGTCCCATTTATCAATGCACCATTTTGATAAAGCGAACTACCTTCGGTCAGGTTATATTTTATTGTTCTGTCCCCTTTATTGTCATAAGAATAGTACTGGAAGATTCCTTCTGGTTTACTGAAATAAGCTTTCATGTTATCTTCTTCATCCCAGTACATTGCCTTATCTCCAATAGTGGATGATAAATTAATAGGATTCCCGTTTGAATCATATTTGAATCCCTCATCTGTTGCTGTATTCTGATCAGCTACTGAACTAACCTGATGCGTACCTTTTTTATATTTATATACATGTTTATAGGTATTTAAAGTATTTGTCACCCCGCTTACGGATTGTGTCTGTACCTTGGTGTTAAGCCCGCCACTTTTGGTATAGGTTAAAGTGGTTTCATAACTTGCATTCATATTGTTAGGATCTACAGGATCACCTTTTATATCCTTTAACATGGCCCCAACTGCATGGGTAAGGCGATTTAGACTGTCGTATCCATAAAGCAACTGATAGCTTCCACCCAACTGATTTGGCGTGATATCCCCGCTATTTGTATTTGAAATTATATTGCCAACAAAGTCATATTTATAATTATTGCTCAGGTAAGTCGTGTAATTATCTTTTTTCAAAATATGAGTATCTAAAAACCTTGTTTTAGGCGCATATGTGTATAGTGAATAAGTATCATTTCCATTTATAAACTTAGTTCTCTGCTCATATTCATCGTACTGGATATCTTTGACATAATCACCATACTGGTCACTTTTTATAGATTTTAAATTTCCTCCTAGATCGTATTTATACCTTATGCGCTCCCCATCCGGATATATAATTGATTTTATACGATTCCAGCTATCATAATCGTAAGCTGTGGTAAAGTTCATAGTAGGGATATTGTATCCGCTAACCTTTCTGTATTCGGAGGTCACTTCACCCATGTTACCGTAGGTGTAAGAAGTCTCTCCGGTACCATCTGACTTAAATGCTATACGGCCTGTTTGATTTCCAGCTGATCCGTATTGATAATTGACATTGCTTGGATTTGAAGCACCATTTGGCAAAGTCGGATAGTTAATTTGAATTAGCCTGTTAAGGTTGTATTTATAGCTTATTGGCGTTCCTGAACCTGAACCAGTTAGATTGGCCGTAAATCGGCTTAACATTTGACCCGCTTTATCGTAGCTAAATCTTGTAATTCCGTGATCGGAGTGAGTTTCTGTAATTCTACGTCCGCCCATATCGTAATCGTATTTAATACCGATATTCTCCGGATCAGTAATTAAGAGCAATTGGCCTACTGCATCATAACTGTATTTGGAAGCTAAAGCCTGTCCTGCTAAATAATTGACCGAAAGAACAGTTTTTCCTTCAGCATTATTGTAGGTTTCAGATTTTAACTGGGCATTGGTATTCTGTAGCTGCGAAACGGTTTTTTTCATAGAAGTACCTTCTATTTCATATTTCGTATCCGTTACATTACCATCTTCATCTATGTCTACTATTACTCTGTCAAGCTGGTCATATAGACTAGAAGAAGAATAAGGTGAAAGTGTAAGTTTCAGTTTCTTATTTAAAACGGCATCTTTATTCTCAAAGGATGGATGATACTGCTTCACAGGTCGTCCATAAATATCAAATAGGGTCAGGCCAGATACAGACATTTTTTCTGCTCCTGCAATAAAAATATCTTTTTTTACCTGGACGGTTTTGCCAGTAAAATCTGCTAATGCAATGGTCTCAATTGGATTATTTGGATAATCAGGATCATAATTCTGTGTGGTTGCTCCATATAGATTGATCAAGTTTCCTGAAGTAGAATATGGCGTGATAAAGTAATCATATTTCACAGTGTATGGTGAAATTCCGACTTCCTTTGGACCTAATATCGAGGTTATTCTTCCCAGGGCGTCGTAGGTGTACTTCATTTTATTTCCTGCCGCATCCGTAGATTCTAAAATTGCATCCCAAGCCGGATCATAAAGCGCAGAAGAGTAAACTCCAAAACTATCTGTGACTTTGGTAACATACTTGCCCAGAGGGTCATATTCGTAAGTTAATTTATACCCGACTGGATTTGTAACGGTGTTTACGTTTCCAAAAGCATCGTAAGTTAACAAGGTTTCTCCTGAAAGACTACCATTTAGTTTAACAGTGACTTTGGTCAGATCACCTGTATTTGAATCCACGTCAGCATTCCGTTGACGCATAATGTTATTGGCGTTGTCATATACCTTTATTTCAGAAGGTATATCAAGAATGTTTTTAGTCGTTAATGCCGGAATATTATGATATAATATTGCTGAATAAAAATTAGCACTTGCAACATTGCTGTTATATCTATAGCCTGTTAACTGAGCCTTATTGTTATAAGTCATTACAGAACTGGTGGTTATAGAGCCGCCATTTTCATAAGTTGTGTTGCTGCTACCTGTCGGTATAACAACCGCAATTTTATTTCCCTGTGTTCCTCCAGTGTCATAACTTTCAAACTGGGCAGCCGGGATTTCTTCAAGCTGCGAATAATTGTTAATATATTTATAAAGTTTATATGTACTTTCAGATGTGCCTTTCAATACTGTACCACTATAAATTTCACTTTTGCGAAGCGTTCCATTATTGAAATAATTACTGTTATAAAAAGTCTGAACGGTTTTTCGGTAGACGTTGGTACCGTTCATATCTTCAGTAATTACCTTTTCAAAACCGTAATTGGTTCTTTCCCTTCTATCGTATTTTGGGTTTTCATATTTGAAATGGGAGACAATATTTTTATCGTCAGTTGAAATTGTATAAGCATCCGAATCGACATTAGGATTTAGAATTTTTACTTCCTTCATCACTAATTTCGCATGGGAATCGTTATATGAAGGTTTTGTAAACTCATAATCTATGGTGAATGTACCATTGGAAGTTTTTTCAGTTACTTTGGAAAGCTTGTTGGTGCGTCCGATTTTAGAGTAATTCACCTGCAACCCATTGCCATTATTAATTACCAGATCGGGATAACCATCACCATTTACATCTCTGAGTCCTTTATTGATTTCTGACATGGACACACCGATGTTTCCGCTCATGTCTGCACCAGCTCTAAAATAGAGAATGGTAACTCCAAACAGCCAAACGATAGGGATGTTGATATAAAAACCACCACCTAAAGTTAGAGCACCGTTATAGGTTTGGCTATCATTTGCAAAATTTATAACTCCACCAGTCTTAGACAATCCTTGAGCTGGAGCAAATTTGTTTCCTGTATTATAGCTTACTGATGTGTTTCCATTAACATCAACAGTGAGAAGATCTATCAGCCCATCGCCATTGACATCCTGAAATGATTTTTTGGTACTTCCTGTGGATGATGATCCGGTCAGGCTCCCTGAAATCCCCCAACCAGAACTAAAACTAGAAGTTTGAGAAATCATGCCTGAAAGTCCACCACCAATACTTACAGAAGTCGATCCTACTGGTTTTGAAGCATAACTGTCAAGGCTGGCAAATGACTCATAAGGGTTATTGATTAATCCTGTTCCATAATTTAATTTATATTTTACCTGACCATCCTGAAGTTCAACCCTGTCTACCAAGCCATCACCATTTACATCTAACCAATACTTTAATCCTTTATCATAAGAATCTGGGTAATCGGAGAAACTCGTTCCTCCTGACCACGCTGCGGAAGTATCAGGTTTAGATGAAGAATTTGAATTGGTTGTATTTCTTCCTACTGTTTTTACTGCTGAAACATTAAATGCAATAGTGTTCGTTCTCTGAAAACTATCATTATTAGAAATTACAGAATCAGGATTGTTTTCTAAATTCCTTCCCTGACCACTTTTAAGGCCACCAAGTGAATTTGTCAGTTGTGATTCTGTTCTATAGAGCATGTCCGGATAACCGTCTCCATTCACATCAAAGAAGTCTTGTGTATTGATGTTTCCGTAGCCTCGCAGTTCTGAGGTAGAAGTTGAAACCACGGGAATACCAATTCCCCAATTTGTGGTTTTAGCTTTGCTCTTTTGCTTTTTCTCTATGGCGTACATCGATGTATTAGGATTACCCTGTACCTCAATGTCCTGTTCATCCGGGTCGTCATCCACAAAGAATGGGGTCATAGACTCTTCATCTCGGAATGACGAAGCCATCGAAAATTGCTCTTGAAAGCCATTATTTATCCATTTTTCTACAATGCCATGATCACCTTTAGCATAATAAGTGCTCAATGGAACGATCGGATTAAATCCTGCCAGAATATTGGTATTTGCCATATTGAGAAAATCCGTTTGAACAATATTTCCTACGCACTCGGCATATTGGTCTTCATTTGTAATTCCGGAACATGAAGAAAAATTGTAGTTAAACTGACCAAAAGGAGAATCTAAAAAATCATTATTAATCAATGCTCCATAAGAATCCTTTGGTGTATCTGGATTGATGGTATAATCAGGTGTTGTTGTACCCGATGGTCCGGTTGGAATATCTCGGGGGCCACCAGGAGGCGTTAATGAATTACTTGTTTTTTTAACATCCTTGCTTTCGTTATAAATGAATTGTCCCCAATTGTGATATACGGCACTGATGCTATTGAATTCCCCTGTGTTTAAGGCTGTTTCAACAGTCGAAGACCATAATTGTTTATTTGGACCATAATAGATATTAAATATTTTATTTTGAAGCTGCATCTTCAGTGCTTCGTAAGCAGCGCGGTCTTTTTGGGAGTTACAATAAACTACAATGTTTATCTTATCATCCAGTTGTACGGATTGATAAGGATCTCCCGTATAGAATAAAATAGGATCTAAATAACCATTGGTGGAGGTTTCTGTCAATCCTGTATTTGAAATTTTAACCCATCTTTTGCCTAATACATGGCCGCCTCTTTTGATCACGTATAAGAAACTTCCTTCCAGAGATGGAGCAAACGTGAAGGTTTTATTAACTAGAATTAAATAATCATTAGTTCCTTGTGGTGCATTGTTTAAATCTGCAACATGAAACTTCTTTTTAAAATCCCGTACATAATAAGATGGATAGTCTGCAACATCCAAAACATTTAATGACCCCTCTGATACATTGATATTTTTCCATTCAATTTCTTTGCTCATATAGGAATCTGACAATACATGGAATTTCAGATGATATCCACCGGGAATAGATGGACCTACGAAGAAATTTGTGTCTACTGCTTCAATGTTGACAGGGCCAGAAGATTCATTGTACGTTTTGGAATATACAACTGTAATATCAGTTGGATTCACTACCTCTGCTTTTGAAAGGGTAATCTTAAATGTAACATCATCATTAAGTTTCGGTACTGTGAACCCTGGAATCTGTATATGACCATTACCCATATAGTCAAATTTGAGGGTCTTCGTCTGGTTATTGAGAATATATTTTTCAGAATAACCTAAGTTGTTCGGCATGAAATCGTCGAGTTCCTCATCCTGCGAATCCACGATTTTAGTTCCGTTGGCGTTTACATACTGAACTGAAGGTTTGGTATTGACTTCATAGTTAATACCTGTTTTCTTATGTAATCTAAAATATACCTTGTCACCGGATTCGACGTGTATTCTTGAAGAGTTATTGATTCCCAGCGGTGTGCCCGGATAGTCATTATAATGCTCCACATTAATTGCAGTATTTGGATTACCCCCGATTAAAGTAGTCAGAAAAACACGTCCATTTTTAGGTAAATTTTGGGGATTCTTTACTTCGATCGAATAAACCGCTCGTGCTTTAGTCTTCTGTATATCCGTGATCGAAATGTTATCAGAAATGGTGATGTAGCCCGCTTTTGGCGCAATCCATACTTTTACAACATCATTTTTTGCCTTAACGGGCTCTTCACCTTCGTCATCATCCAAATCTTCCGGTTCTGTATAAGGAACGGGTACGCTCCCTTTCATAACCATATTTTCGGTCATATCACTGGTCGTAACCATTTCTGGTTGACCATTAGGGTTTATTTTGTTGAACCATACTTTATCATCTTTGACTACGTCCGGCAATCCATCAGAATTAGCATCAATCAGATAAACAGGTGTTTTAGAGTCACTCTCTGACCAGCTTTTGGTAAAGTCAAAACCCATCTTCCACCAGTTTATTAGAACTGTTGCCCCAGCATTGAATGTGCTGCCAGTGGTTTTTGTGAAATTTGATTTAAGGTTCAGCACATCCATTTGAGGTGCACTAAATTCAAGGTTTCCATTCCCGTCCAAAGAGCCAGGAATTAGCTTGATCCCATTATCGCCATTTCTTTTTCGGTATAGAATATCAACAAGACCGTCACCATTAAAATCAAGAAGCTCTTGTCCTCTTTTAATATCTGGATATGATTCGCCGACAAAGCCGCTCACCATAAAATTCTTGTCGCCTGATCTGTGTGGAATAAACAGACCAAGTCCAGCTCCGGTTCGCAGTGACCAACCCCATTCAAAATTATTGTCGGCACTGATCCTTGAAGGTGTTAAAGCGGAGTTCACTGTACCAGAAAAAGCGTCAGGTGCAGGCGCATTTACAAATTTATCTGGACCAAAAACAGCATTACCGGTATCATTATAATAATCCAGCTGATAATTTACGCCTGGTCCTGATATGGATTTAAGGAGACTCTTATAAAACTGGCCGGTGGTATAGGTAAAATAGTAGTTTCTAATTCCATTTGTTTCATGTCTGATATCGATCACATCTAAGCGCTCTATTTCAACACGTTTTAATCCATCTTTGGTGTTGATTGAATAATCCGGTCTATTAGGGTCTTTACACGAAAAATGTATTGTATAAGGACCATCTGCATCGTTTACACCAGAATATTTGATATAGTCAATATGGAACTGCCGGCCCTTTTCCAGATTGAGATTGTCACCGGAAATAGGAACCATACCCTGAACGAACTGTTTATTGAGGTAGGTATATTTGATATTGTTATTGTGGGTATCAATTTCTTTTGTGATGCCCCATTGTACAATACCACCGCTGTTTGCTTTTACTACGGCATTTTCATTTACTCCATTTTCATTTCCACCATAGTATTTCTTTGTACCATCTGTCGTAGTGACTACCCAGGTATAGGTAGAGGGGGATGAACCATATCTTTCAATTCGTGTAAAATTGTTATTTTTTCTGAGGTAGAAGTTCTTTTTGCCAGCAGTTCGAGGTTGTCTTGTAATATCCATAGAGCCTGGTGTACTGATATGTCTGTGAGGAAGGTAGTCTCCTTCATATATTAACATTTCACCGTCCAAAAGATATATTTCAGACTCGTATCCATTTTCAAAAGTTGGTGTACCCCAGCGGGTATCCAGTGTTATTCCCGAAATACCGGAAATATCCCAACCTTCACCCATCCATCCATTACCTTTGCTACTATTGTAGGTAATGGCTAAATGTGGTTGCATTCCATTTGTTCCCGCCGGGATAATAACAGGGTATGACATTGCAGCATCCCCTTTTTGGTTAGGACTAGGTGGTGCCAGCAACTGCATTCCCGAAGTTGGATCACCACCTTTTAGCCCACTGATACTTGTTGGGGCAAATGAGTTAACGACAGGAGATTCAGGAACCGAGATGATACCATTTATATAATCATTATCCTTATCACTTTCAATGACTACTGTCTTTGATTTTTCGTCAACTACTGCGGAGGATTCTATCTTCCATTCCTTTTTCTCATAATCGAAATAGAAAACCTTTATATCTTTTGGAGAAATCAGTCCAAGACGGTTTTCATCATACGGCAACGATAATTTTAATTTCTTTGCAAGCTTGCCCGAAGTAATAGAAATTCTATATGCAGCGTTATTTAAAGTAACATTTTTAAGACCTTGTGCTGTAGATGGGAAATCCTTCTCACGAAGTTTTAAGATTTCCACAGAAGCCGACTTTGAAGTCTCTTTGTCAATTTTTACATCCAAATTTTCATAGCTTATATTATATTCGCTATCATTTGAAATTTCAATTTTTCTTGATGAGAAATAAGGTTTGTCGATTATTTTATAAGCTTTGACGGCTGCCGGGATTTTGTACGCCTGCATACTACCATCTGTGGAAACCGTAAAATGTCCCGATTTCTTATCCTGTTCGGTTAGCTCGAGGATTTTTTCGAACTCCCTGTTTTGAACGTTGATCTTCTCTTTGTTAATATAAACTGCACCTGATTGGAAGTTATTTCCTTTCACATATAATTTGTCCTCTGAAAGAACAGAGCTTACAATTACATTCTTATTAGTGGCTTTATTGTTTTCAAAGACAATCTTTAAATTCTTAACTTTATACTTTACCCCAGCAAGTGGCGTGTTGAACAATATTGTATTTGTTCCCGTACGAAGTAAATCCGAACTGATCTCTTCACGCTGATGGTTCCACTGTGCATTAGGTACTATGATGTCCCCACCAAATGCTATATTGTGATTCAAAGACCGCGGAACAGAATGATAGGATGCTAACCCATAAAGATCGTATTCTAAATATGCCGTCTTTTTAGCATTCACTCTATCAGGTAATTCAACGGTAAAAAAGTTGTCAGAAATTCTGTCTTCTTCTTTCTCAGAGAACGTTCCAATGGTTCCCTGCTTTTCTTTTGCATCGAAAACATGGTTTACATCTGAAAAATTGTTGTCAAATTTTCCAATTACATTAGCATCTGTCTTTTCCTGCTTTTGTACTCCTTCTTTTTGAGTATGTTCAGATTGCTTATTTCCTGCTGATGTTAATTTTTCTCCGGTTATATCATCGGGAGGATCTTTAGCATCTGTTATGGAGGGCTCATTATCAAGATTTAATTTGTGCATTAAATCTCTTTTAAACGTCCGTATTTTCTGTCTGTCCTCTTTATTAAAGCTTGCGAAAACAAGCATACAAGTAAAGAAAAGAACAAAAAGACACGACTTCTTACTGATAGGAAGTTTTTTAAAATTGATTTTCATGGTGCGATTTTATTCTACGATTAATTTGAAAGTTTTTATGATTTTACCGTTTTGGGTCAGATTGATTAGGTATGCGCTCTGTGTCGGTAAATGATTCACATAGTGTGTGGACTTTTGGTCAACTTTATCCAGGGCAACTAATCTTCCTGCACCGTCATAGATAGAGACAACAAGATTCTCCATTGCAGGAAAGCGGACTGTGAAATTTTGGCCAGCCTTTACTGGATTTGGATAGAGTACAATCTGATCAAGATCAAGGGAAAGACTGTTAGGATCTATTGGATTTGCAAACGTTGAGTTACCATCCTTAACACCTTTAGTTTGGCTTACTGCAAAAGTAAATTGAGCGGTATCCGTATTCTCTTTAGCGGTGATAAACTCAATCTTATTAAAGAAAACATAATTATCTATTTCAACGCCCTGTATTTTTCGTATTTCGCCGAATGTGTTTTTGAGAAACATCCAATAAATACTTGGCAAGGATTTGGGATTTAACAGCGATTTTTCAATTCTAACTTTGTAGTCACTATTCTGTGTTTTTGGGCCAACAAAATTGATCTCCCAATTCCTCTTCAAGACATTAAAATTGCCATCCTGTTTAAAGTCAAGTTCTTTATTGTCATCCGACCAAATAATAAATTCATAATTGTTCAGCATGGATGCGTTTTCTGCATTCGTTCTATTAATGTCGTTTTTGCCTATTGCTAAGATTTGATCAGCAGTGTTCATGGATTGCTTCTGGTAAAGCTCATTTCCATCGTCTCTACCCAATCCTGTTGGTCTATATTTAAAATCCCCGTGTTTTTCCGGGTCCCAAATAACTTTTTCCTCACTGCTGAAATATTTTCCTTTTTCCAGGGAAACACCATACTTAATAGATAGGTAAGAATGAATATTATTTAGTTCTGTTACCTTTGCGCGTTTGGGAATAAAAATCAATTCATAAAGATTTTGATCTTGAAATTTTATTTTCAGACTATCCGATTTTCCTTTTTTTGGATCAGATCCACTTGTAAACGAAAAAATACTGGGTCGTTTGCGTAATTCTATATTTTTAGCGCCTCCAATTTCGTATCTATTATTGGATAGGGATACATTTTTGTCTGAATTTTGCCAGATTGGGTCGCTCTCCTTAGAGGCATGAACAACACTAAGTGTATGGCTTTTATCCCGGCTGTATTTAATATATTTTTTGATGAATTTATCCTTAATTCCGCAATGGAAGTTTAACAGATTTTCATCTTTACATTTTATACCATCACGAGCGGCACTGTTTGCTTTTTCCCATAGTTGTATGTCGGATTTCACTAATTGTGAAGAGACCGAAATGGAATATAAGAAAAATGGTACGAGGAAGATTCGGAGTGAGAAAAGTTTATTCATTTCATATTTTTTTCATTATTATACAGATAAGAAATAATCTTATCGGAGGAGTGGGGAGTAGTTATAATTCATCTTCTTGTGATATTAATGGCAAAGCGGAGCGCTTTTTTCAAGAGAAGAAATATATTTAGTTAGAATTCCCACTATATAAGGAATTATTGTTGCCCTAAAAATCTGTTTGTTTTAGGAACTTATTGATATATAAGTTGTTTGATTGGATGTGAAATAGGTTTTATCATTTGGTTGTTGTTTTTGTGAGTTTAAATTTAGAGCGAATTTATTTTAAAAGTATCCGTAAAAACCCCATATTTTACTTAGTGTTTTTACGGGTATTCTATGTCAATTGTCTTTTGTTTAATTCTCGATTGTATGATTTAATTTTGTTATTATGTAATTAAATACATAAATTGACTTTTTATTGTTTAGTTTTTTCTCCGAACTAAAATAACGGCTCATGAATATCTTTCTACTGTCTATAATTGACAACAGCATTGAAGGAGCGATGATCAGATTTTCGCAACTCCCAATAAATTCATCTTTACTGAATAATCATCATCTTGAAACGCTTGGTAACTCAGTTAAAAAGATTGTAGATACCTATATTGGGTTTTTCAAAAGCATTAATATTGCTCCCTTTCAATATCAGTATAATACCAATAGAATTGAAAAGAGGTTCGAGCTAACTGCAATAAATAGTAGACCGCTCGACGGTATTGACAAAAAACTCCTTAGTATAATTACGTTCCCGATCAAAAAAGCGGTTATACCTATAAATTTTCACCTGCACCAGTCCACCAGGATTTTTCTTTATACGGGAATAGGTGCTTTTGAAAGTGTTAGCAATACAATTGTTTTTTTTCTCTATGAATTATCTATTTCAGATGACCTCATCAGATATACGCCTACATCACTACGATATCTGGATAACATATTATTTGAAGATGACCTTTCGAAGTTTAATTCCGGACGGGAACTGGCAAATAGTTTTGGCAAGAATTATAGCAAGTTCCAGCAAGATTGCCGTGAATATTTTAGGGATACCTTTTATCAATTTCATAATAAAATCAAAATGATGAAGGTCTTAGAAGATGTGATGTTAAGTGATTTAAGTTTGAAAGAAATTGCTTATAAAAACAAATTTTTAGATTATAACAGTATGTATAGAATATTCAGGACCAAGTATCGCTTTCCCATACATTGTATCCCTAGATTGATGATACAAATTTAGATGATATTCCCGCATTTCCTTGAAATGAGGACTTTTTGCCATGTTTTAGGGACTTTTTGCTATGTATTTTATACTATTTGCCGTTTTTTTAAAAAAAATTGTAGTGAGATTTACAGCAGGAAATTAAATCACATCCCTGATGAGAAAATCTATTACTCTCTTCCCAGTTATAGCTGCTTATTTTTTTGTTCTACTGTTCTTTTACGCAAGCATCAGCAAAGTGTTAGATTTTGAGAATTTTCAAGTACAGTTGGCACAATCTCCATTACTGAGCGCATATGCTGGATTTATTTCTTATGTTGTTATCATAACTGAACTTGTCATTTGCCTTTTGCTTTGCTTTCCGGAAACCAGGCTTATTGGCTTGTATGGTTCTTTAAGTTTGATGTCGGCATTTACGATATATATTTACCTCATACTTAATTATAGTGATTTTGTGCCTTGCTCATGCGGCGGCATTCTTGAAGAATTAGGCTGGACCGAACACTTGATTTTTAATGTTTTCTGTATTCTCGTTTCGCTTATTGGTATTTATCTTTTGAGTAATTTAAACTCAGTAAGCAAATTCAGAACAAGCGTTAGTGCATTTGGGGCTAGTCTCCTTTCTGCTGGAGTTGTTTTAAGTTTATTTTTATTGTCCGAGGATATTATAAAAAAAGAAAACAACTTTACCAGGCGCTATCTTAATCATCCGATTGTAGAAGATAAACAGTATGATCTTAAGTTCAATTCCTATT
This sequence comes from Chryseobacterium sp. G0201, assembly GCF_003815655.1. Taxonomy (NCBI): domain Bacteria; kingdom Pseudomonadati; phylum Bacteroidota; class Flavobacteriia; order Flavobacteriales; family Weeksellaceae; genus Chryseobacterium; species Chryseobacterium sp. G0201. The sequence continues at coordinate 3,723,971 of NZ_CP033917.1, forward strand.
ATTTCGCAGGATCATCGAATGGGAAAATATTTCTGGGAAATCATACAGCTCCTAAAATACTCAATGTTTTAGATGTAATTACTGGTGTTATTACGGCTTTCAAAGTCGAGCCAGATGAGGTTGGATATACTTTTCGCGCATTAAAATTCATGGTGAAACCTCCTTACTTCTATTTGTATGATGGCTCAGTACCGATTATTTACCGTGGCAGGATTGGTGAAACCAAAGCAAAAACAATAAGTTATCGTGATGGCTACTTTGATGAAATGGTGGTCATGGATAGTAGCCTTTTTGCCATTCGTACGCAAAGCAGCACAAATAAAAACCACATATTAGGAACTATAAATGTTAATAAGGGCGTTCTACCCAGGCTATTTATAAGTGACCAACTACTAGAAAAACAACAAGATGGCATTTTTGATTCAGATGGTCAACTGGTTAGTGATGATAGAAATCCGGATAACTGTTACTATGTCTATTCCTATCGTAACCAAATTTTATCAATTGATAAAAACCTGAATTTGTTACGAAGACAGAACACTATTGATACCAATTCGAAGGCAAAAATCAAAGTGGTGCAGCTATCGGATGGTAAACGTAAAATGAGTGCTCCGCCTGTAATAGTCAATAAGAAAACTGTGGTTCATCAAAATCTTCTTTTTAACGAATCCGGAGTAATCGGGAGATATGAACAGAAAAAGCAATGGAGAAATTCTTCGATTATCGACATTTATAATGTTCAGGAGCCGTCTTATGTTGGTAGTTTCTACGTGCCGGATAATGGAAAAAATAAGATGTCACATATGCTTGTTTCAGATAAATACCTATTTGTACTCTCGGGAACCATGCTTATAAGATATCACTTTACAAAAAACATGATACAAAAGTTCAAAAACGGGGGAAGCCGAAAAACCGTTTACAAAGAGTAGGCATTAACTTCAAAACTTTACATTATGAAAAGGTTTAAAAAAATCGTGTTACCAGTAGCTATTGTTATGATTGCTGCTTTAGGTGCTTTTGCGACCAACTCAAGCAAAAAAACGGCTATGCATGACGGCTACCGCTACGATGAATTAAGTGAAACTTGTGTGAATACACAGATTCAGTGTAGTGACGTTCCTAGTTCGTTCATTTGTACGGATGGTTCTGCAAACCAGCTACGCCAAATCAGTGGTACAAGTTGCCCTGATTTATTGTTCAAACCTTAAAAAAGAAAGGTGTCCGAAAACTTCGGACACCTTATTTATTTATTTATAGACTAAAACCAGGAAGGGCGCATAGAGCCTTTAAGATAATAGTCGAACCATTGCATAAATCTTTTTGTAGCCTCTTTCTGATGCTCTTTCCGTACGATCGCGTGACCTTCGCTAGGAAATAATAATAATTTGGAGTCTTTTTTTAGGCTTTTCATGGCAATAAACATTGCAACACTCTGATTCCAGTTGACGTGATAATCTTCTTTGCCTGCCCAAAGCAACAGGGGAGTGTTAATTTTCTCTGCATGAAAAATCGGATTGTTTTCATAATAAACCTCTTTAATGTCATAGAATGAACCGGAAAACCGGAAACTCTGATCAGTGTACCTGTAAATCTCAGGACGGAGCCAGTTCTGATTGAGAGAAAAATACGAAGCCGTAATATCTGATAGGGAGGCGCCGCTGATGGCCGCTTTGAAAATATTGGAATGACAAACGAGATAATTAACCTCGAAGCCACCAAAGGAATGACCAATAATGCCTATCCGGTTTAGATCAATATTGTAGAATGAAGCTGCCGTTTTTATTGCTGTTTCCACACAGGATAATGCAGACTGGCCGGGTTCATCTTTCTTGTAAACAATACGGGGTAACAAAATGATGTAACCATTCATAGCTGAAAGGGACCTGTTAAAACCGTTCTGGCCGTAATAGCTTGGGTAAACAAAATCTTTGTAGCCTTTGGCTTCATTTTCATAAATCCTTACGATCATAGGATACTTCTTTGATGCGTCATAATCTGGAGGCAGTATTACTCCACAATAGTCTGATTCTCCATCTTTATTTTTCCAAAAATGAACTTTTGTACTGGGGAAAAGTGAGGGCTCAAAATTTTCCTTATTGCTGTAATATGTTGTTCTTTTCTTTTTCGAATTAATATTATACAGTTTTAGAACATAGGGCTCATTTCCATTTTCTGTCACGTAGGTAACCATATTTTCTGCATATACCAATTGACTGATCGTATTTGCACCGAGCGACTCAATGACATCAATTTTCTGATCTTTATAGACCGCTAGACCTTGCATGGAGCCATCATCCTTGCTAATATCAAGCAATAGAAAATTTTCGCCTATTTCATTAAAATTGGTCCATTTTAATCTTTCCACTGGTTCATTAATACTGTTATTAAGTATTCGATAGGAAATATGGCTGTCAATGGAATGGGTGAGCCTAATTGCTTTATTGATTACCAAATCATATTCCCAGATATCATTTTCATCTGTCAAAAATACTTTTTTGTTGTCGTGGCTTAGAAATAGCCTGCTTATTGCAATGCTAACTTTTTCATTCAGCCTGTTAAACTGATAAAAATTTGTAGATAAGCCAGCTGTTAGGTTAACCTCTTTTCTCTTATCGTAATCGTACATCCACCAATCTTTATTTTTAAAATAAAACAACTGGTTAAACTTTTTAGACACATGGAAATATTGACCGCTTATATGTTGCGCGGTAAAAATAGTTTCACCAGTCTTCAGGTCTCTGAGCCTGAAAGTTGGAGATGCAATCTCCTCGGTGAAATCATCGTTTTCCAGGTCGTAGAAATCTAAAAAAACTTTATTATCAAAAATAAGAGAACTGCGTGTTGCTCCAAAAATAGGAGGGTTTTCGTACTTCGCAGAAGTATTTACATCGAAAATCAGATCTGTGTAGCCTTCGATCTTATTTTTCATAATTTTAGGCTTTATCCCTTTATCTTCTGAAGACCAGACTTCAATCGAATCTGAGTTCTTAACGTTTTTAAAAGGCTGTTTGGAAGCACTTAGATAGCCAGAGTCAAAAAAATTGTAGCGGGAATAAGCTGCGAACGCTGCCGGAAGTTCTTTCTCCAGTTGAAGGTGGCCTTCGAAATCATAAAACCTTGCAATTGTTATACTATCTCGTGTCAAAACTTGTTTAACAAGTTTTTCATCTATGCTTACTTCTTCCTTTAATACGCTCCAGCGCTGAAAATTATCCACAAGGATTTTTTCTTTTAGTGTTTTTAAATTGAGAAGGGAGACTACATTTTTCTTTCTTATCCATAAATTCCCGTTTGTTATTGTTAATTTTTCAACGTTCGCTGTTTTATATCGAACCAGCCCTGAATTATCTACAACCGAAATCTCCTTTGCTGTTGTTGTCAGTATAGTATTGCTCGTATCTGAATCATGGGTGAAACCCGAAATTTGCTGAAACTGAAATTCCTCCTGCTTTTTCAAGTTTCTGATGAAAACAGTATTATCCTTATTCCTTAGTATCAAAATTTTATCATCAAGATATACCTCACCTGGATTTCTGAAGATGGTCGTTTTTAAAGTAGCGCCATTTTGCAAAACACCTTCCTGTTCCCCATCATCATAATGTTTTACAAAATATATCCAGTTACCATTTTTGGTCACACTTTTATTAAAGACCTGGTACCATTGGGAGTTCTGCCCAGATAAAAGTTGAGCAAATACTAAATAGGTAAAAAGGGCAATGCATGATCTAGTAGCCTTCATTTTGTGGTTTAAGATTTTGGTTAATTAAGAGTTCTTGTTCCGGCAGTGGCAGATTTCTGAAATAGGTTTTCCAATTGGATTTTAGGGGTAAAATCTTCTGGTCTAAAAGGTCTTTTCTTTTCAGGTCAAAAAATCGATGTCCGAATTCAGTGAAAAGCTCATGCTGTCTTTCATTGAGGATGGCTAATCGCAACTGGGTCTGGGATGATGAACTATCCCCCTGTAAACCGGCTTTTGAGCGCATAACGTTGAGGTATATCTTAGCCTGCGCGGAATTGCCCATCTCATTTTCTGCTTCCGCCAATATCAGATATGCTTCTTCAATGCGGAAAACAATGGTGTATTCAACAGAAGCAGCGGTTTTATTATTCTGCTTGTATTTATAAGGATGATAAAAAGTACTTTGGCCGTTAGAAACTTCTTTAGTCCATTTAAGCTTCCGTAAATCTCCATTCTCAAAAGAGCTCATAAAACTTGAAGAGAGCACAGCATTTGGCGGTGGCAGTGTTTGGAAAATAAAATACTGCCCCTCTAAAGTATTTGCTGCTACCTCAACAGGCATAAATTGAAGTACAGCACTTTTGGAATCCTTGAGGAAGGCCATGTCCAAATTTTGAACAACGGAATAATCGGGATTTGCTATCACCTTTAAAGCATAATCTTTTGCCAATGCCCAATTATTTTGATAAAGGTAAGCTCTGGAAAGAAGCAATTGTGCCGTGGATTTATTGGCTCTTGTCCGTCCAGTGCCGGGATAGCTGTTACCAAGTTTTGATTCGGATGATAATAAATCTTGAATCAAAAGATTATAGACTTCCGGAACTGATTTTTTTGGAATATTTTGGTTAATAATATAGTTTGTTGACTGTACATAAGGAATTTGGTCATATAGATTCACAAGATAAAAGTGTAGAAGAGCCCTGATAAAGAAAGCTTCACCCAAAAGCTGGTTTACTGTAGCTGAGTCAAGATAGGAGCTATTTTCCTGTACGCCTTCAATGATATTATTTACGGCATATATCTGCTGATAGGCATTGGTCCAAAGACTTCTGACAGCTAAATTATTGGGCTGAATGCTTAGTTCGTAAAACGTCCGAAAGTCTGTCTGCTGAGCAGTGACAGATGTCAGCTCGTCAGTATAGCATCCCAGTAAATAATTCATCCCTGAAGTATCTCCTGTAAGGATGCCCTTGGATCTTAAATTCGTGTACACATCGGTTAGTGCAGCAGTTGCCGTTTCTTTGTTTCTAAATACTGTTGTCTGTGATATTTGGTTTTTGGGATCATCAAGTTCCAAAAAATTTTCACAGCTGATTGCCGTCATTGTAAGGGCAATAAGTATCAGGATTATGTAGTATTGTATATAATTTTTCATGATCAGAATTTTAGTGTGACATTGAACGAATAGGTTTTGACAAAAGGAAGATAAATTCCTTCGGATTCTGGTGATAGTCCTTTATAGTGGGTTATGGTAAACAGATTTTGGCCTTGAAGTGTCAATATCATGGATAACTCCTTAATAGGGACTGTATAGGATAACTGTACGTTGTTAAGCCTTATAAACGAAGCATCAACAATAACCGCATCGCTGCTTTGATAGAGGCTTTGTGCTTTAACAGCATTAGAGTTTAGACCAGTAGTCGGCAATTGGTAGCTGCCAGTGGTATGCTCAGGAGTCCAGTAATCCAGCATATAGGTTGGTATGTTTCTCATCGATCCAATTGCGGGCAATGAGTAATCAAGACTGTAGAGATTTTGTTTTGCAAACTGTAAAAGGAACCCTAAGGATATTTTTTTGTAGGAAAACTGTCCGGTAAGTCCACCATAAAGTCTGGTGCCATATTTTACTGTTTTTGTACGGTCGTTGATGTCAATTTTTCCATCGCCGTTAAGATCGGTAAATTCGTAGATACCTGTGGTTGGATTTATGCCTTTAAACTCGTAAACTTTCTTAATATTCATGGATTCTCCCACGATATATGAATTTGCATAAGAAGTAGATGCGATATTATCGAAAGCGAGTAATTTACTTCTTGGTATACTAATGTTTAACGAGGTACTCCATTTAAAAGGTGTTTTTTGAATAGGTGAAAAACCAAGATCGAATTCGAACCCTGAATTTTGCACTGTCGCTGGAAAATTACTTAGTATTGTAGGGAATCCTGTGGTAGCTGGCAAAGGAAATCCCACCAATTGGTTAGAGGAGCGGTTTTGGTACCATGATGCTGTAAGAGATATTCTATCTTGAAGCAAGCCCAATTCTAATGCAGTTTCTAATTTTTTTGTTTTCTCCCAGCTGAAATTCGGATTGTATAAACGGGAGGGGTAGAGTCCTGTATTCCCGTCATAGAGCGTAGATGAAATGGTATAGGTATTTAGGAATTGGTAGTCTCCAATAAGATCACTACCAGCAACCCCATAACTTCCTCTGATTTTGCCAAAACTTACTACTTTATTATCTTTTAAAAATTGTTCTTTTGAAAATATCCAGGCAGCTCCAACAGCACCAAAATTTGCAAAACGGTTGTTGGAACCAAATCTGCTTGAGCCGTCCCTTCTAGCCGTTAAATTAACGAAGTACTTGTCAAGGAAGCCATAGTTGAACCTTCCAAAAACTGCCATATATCGATAACCTGTTTCGGTGTCCTCATTCACTTTTTGAACTTTTGCATTTGAAAGATTATATATCAGCTCATTGGAGGTGAAATCACTGCCTTGTATGCGAAACAATTCTTCGTTCTTTGATTCAAATGTTGTACCCAGCAAAGCATTAAACTGGTGTTTTTCCGATTTTTTTGTCCAATGAAGCTGGGGTTCTAAAATCCAGCTGTATTTATTTACATCTCCGAAATAGATGACCGAATTTCGGCTTGTTCTGCCAAGGCTCGGATTGGAAGCTGTGGAGGGATTTGTTCGCACTTCCTTTTGGTTAGTATTGGTGTATCCGCCGTTCAGTTTGAAGGTAAAATCTTTTGATATTTTGTATTCTGAGGTTAACTGAAGGTATAGGGTATATATCTTAGCTTTATATTCATTGTTCAGCTTGGCGACTGGGTTGGCGAAAGTATTGTTTGCCCAGTTAAGCGTACCATCTGGCAGGTAAATGGCGGGAGCGTTTGGCGTGAGAAAGATTTGATTAGTAAGATCAGATTCAAAGAGGTTATTTCTTTGAAAAGAATACAAAATTGTTGGACTGATCTTAAATTTTTTGTCTTTCGACTGATGGGTAGCGCTGAAATCAATACCCATCTTTTGATATCGGAAACCATTTCCATAAGCGGTAGATTGTTCGAGATGGTTCACGTTCATAAAAAAACGAGTAAGGTCATTACCACCGCTGACAGAAAATTGCGCTTGTTGGCTTAGAAACGTTTTTCCTATAAATTGTTTGTACCAATCTGTATAACGGTTTTGGTCCCATGTTCCGTTTAGGTCAAAGGCATTGACCGGATAATTCGTAATACCATCATTTTTATATGCATCTTTTCGCATCTGCAGATATTGTTCGGTATTGGCCAGTTCTAAAAAACGGCTTGCTTTACTGACAGAAGTATTCAGGTCAAGAATATAGGAAGTACCCTGACCTTTTCCCTTTTTTGTGGTTACCAATACTACTCCGTTTGCTCCTCTGGAACCGTATATGGCTGTCGCATCTGCATCTTTCAATACTTCAATACTTTCGATGTCGTTCAGGTTTAAGGCATTGAGTGGGCTTGCTTCGCCTTTTGTGATAATTCCGTTTGATAAAGCGCCTATGGCATTGGATTGGCTGTTGGTGGGCACACCATCGATAACAATCAGTGGAAAACTCCCATCATAGCGTAAGCTGTTTTTACCCCTGATCTGAACATCAAAGCCACCACCTGGCACTCCGCTGTTTTGGGTTATGTTGACACCAGACATTCTTCCCTGTAAGGTAGAAAGGACATTGTTTACAGGCTGGTTCTCTATTTCTTTTGCTGTCACCTTAGCAATACTTCCGGTGCGTTCTTTATCCTTTACAGCATAATAACCCGCATTCAGTGTAATTTCCTCGATTTTGGTTTCCCTAATAGAAAACGCTATGGTATCTTTACTTTTTTGCTGTATAGCCAACTGGGGAGTACTTTCCTCAATATCTGAAACAGCAGATACTTTCTTGATTTTCTGCCGGATTATAATGGTATTATTAAAGATAAGTCCCTCAAAAGGTAAGCCTTTTAGTATTTTATTAACGCAATCTACTAGGCTTTCATTGCTGCATTTTACTCCCTGAATCTTATACTTTTCTAGCTCATCAGTAGAATAAGCATATGATTTGATCTTATTTTCAACCAGAAAGCTTTCAATTGCTTCCGCGGCTGAAATTTTTCCAGCCAAATAATTGACCTTCATTTTAGAAAGGTCTTGTTGCTGTCCTCTGAATAGACTTATCCCCAATATTAGGAATAGGACAGCCGTGCAAATATTTTTCATATTTTTGCATTGTATTAAAATTAGTAACTCAGTGAAGATTTTGTTTATTAGTTTGGTACGTGACCGGCGGTGGGACCCGTCGGTCTTTTTGTACTTCGCTTACAACTATCTATCAGGTATCATGGCTGGTGTCATCAAGCACCATAGCCTATTTTTCCAGTTCAAAAATTGAATCATTTTTTTGTTTTATATTTAAATTAAGCTGTATTGCAAGTGATTGTATAAGTGCTTCAGCAGTAGCATTAGGAAGGCTTAAGGTGATTTTAGCATTTTCCAGATCTTCGGGATAGTGTAGTGTTATCCCATAGGTTTTTTCTATAACCTTTACCACATCACTGATAGGGCATTTATCGAATGTAAAGGCTGCGGATTTATCTTTTATGGGTGCAGACTTCTTGTCCACTGTTTGGGTAACAGAAGCGACTTGGGGAATCCCCAAATTGCTGAATGTTTGTTGAGGTTTCAATACGATAGGTTCTTTGGAACGCCCTTGTTGGTAGACCATTACTTTTCCCTCATACAGATCAACATTGAAAGTCTTGCCATCTTGCGTCACCTTAAAAACAGTTCCGAGTACTTTTGTTTCATATCCTTTTCCATGAACAATAAATGGATGTTCCTTTGATTTTTCCACATGAAATACTGCATTACCTTCCAGGAAAACATCTCTGGTATCAGCAGGAAATGATTTGTCAACAGTCAGTTTACCGCCTTGTGCAAGGATTACAACAGAGCCATCAGCAAGTTTAATTTCAGAATTTTGTAGTTTGGCCAAATAAACATCAGGTTTGAAAGTGGCGTTGTAACCAATTAAACCAGCAATAGCCAACATAATTGTTGCAGCAACAGTACTGTAGATTCTTAATCTCCTCAGTTTCTTTTTTCGTTCGTACGTATCTATTTTACGATACAAATTTTCAAAGAAATGGTTCTCTTTTTCAGGCGTAAGCGATTTAACAGGGTTATTGAGAATATCTTCCCAAATCTCTCTGTCTTCTTTATTGTCAAAATGGGGCAATTGGTTGTCTTTCTCTTCCATAATATCAGGGCTATATTATATACTCTGAAGAAATAGGAAAAAGGATAGTGATTTTTAGTAAAGATTAACTCTTTTTAAGACTATTTAACTTTAATTAACGGTTTTGTGGCGGTTTTTGAGAAAGGACATTGCTTCTAAGATGTGATATTTAACTGTGCTTTTTGGAATATCTAATTCAAGGGCAATCTTTTCCTGAGTAATGCCTTCGAGTTTATGCATTTTAAATATTTTCCTGCGTAATGGAGGGATTATAAGCACAATGCTTTGTTCAAGTTCGGTCAGCAAGCGGTCTTTATTTTTGGCTGAGTTTAGCTCATCAAATGAAGTATCTGCCAGATTGGAAGAAATATTTTCACGGGGAGGCTGTTTTTTGGAAGCTCTGTAATATTCAGCTATCTTATCCTTACATGTGGTAAAGATAATGTTTGCAGTATTTGTACTGCCCAAGCTTTTCTTGTATATCCAGAGGTGCATAAAGACATTTTGCAACACATCGAGTGCATCTTCTTCATTCTGTATCTTTTTAGAAATAAAAGAAAATACCTGATGGTTGTATTGGTGAACAAGGTTTTCATAGGAACCTTTTTCCGTGTTGATATGTCGGCGAGACAATTTCACATGGTCGTTTTTAGTTATTACAAATTTATATTTTTTTTAAATACGAAATTAAGTCTGTGCTTCCCATAGTTGGGATGGACTTATGGTTTTAAATGTTTTTCAATTCTGTTTAGATCCTGTTTAATGGAAAGGAACATTTCTTTGGTACTGTTGTCTGTAAAATCTAAAATATCATAATCTTTGAGCAGGCTATACTGATATTCCCAAACTTGAAGAAGGTCGTAGGCAGAAATTTCATAGGGTTCAAAATAGGTGTTATCTGATTTAACCCAGATAGAATTTTCTTCAATACTGGTCAGTTTCTTATAAACAAAACCACCTCGTGTTATAAGCAGGTAGTTTTTCCCTACTTTCATTTCACTAATTTGTTCAACATACTTACCAATGATATAGGTGCCATCCTTGAAGGGGGGCATGGAATCACCTTCGGCGGGGAATCCCCGATATATGCCATTGCGCAGGAATGGGAGAGAAATGTGTTGGAGTCCGCCTATATATTCTGGATCACTAAATCCATTAACATAGCCCATCTGCGCCTTATAAGGCACTATTTGTATTTTATTTTCCCCTGTACTGTCCACGGTAATGGGTAGTAAGATCCGGTTGTCAGAAAGTTTCATCAAACTTTCTAAGGGATATTTTCTTAATTCCAATGTTAGCAAAAGATCTATACTTACTTTAAAATACCTGGATATTCTGACCAATGTATCATTTGGTGGCTGTGCATGAGCACTTTCATATTTCTCATAAGCACCTCGTGAGATCAAAAGTGCATCTGCAACTTTCTGTTGAGAAAGTTTAGTCTGCGCCCTGAGATATCTTAAGTTTTCTGATAAAATTGACATTGCGATAAATATGAGCAACAAAGTTAAATCTTTTTGCTAAATATATTAGCAATTTTGTTGAGTAAAAATGAAGTGAGATGGAAAGAGCAATAGTACATATGGATTTGGACACGTTTTTTGTGTCCTGTGAACGAAAGAATAATTCGGAACTAATTGGTAAGCCTATCATTATTGGCGGGGGAGAGCGGGGCGTCGTTGCATCCTGTTCTTACGAAAGCCGTTATTTTGGGGTACGGTCTGCTATGCCGATAAAAATGGCTTTGAAACTTTGTCCAGAAGCCAAAGTGATGAAAGGGGATATGGATCTATATTCTAAAATGTCCCACGAAGTCACTGAAATTATCGGGGAAAAAGTGCCGTTAATGGAAAAGGCAAGTATAGATGAGTTTTACCTCGACTTGTCGGGAATGGATAAGTTTTTTGGATGTTATCAGTGGACACAGGAAATTGCATCATCGGTAACCAAAGAGACAGGGCTTCCGATCAGTTTTGCCCTTTCCAATAATAAAACGGTTTCAAAAATCGGGACTGGGGAAGCTAAGCCAGATGGTCATATGGAAATAAAGGAAGCCATGATCAGACCTTTTTTAAATCCATTATCCGTGCGGAAAATTCCAATGGTCGGTGCGGAAACCTATAAATTGCTTTCCCGTATTGGAATCAGGACCATCCGAACCCTTTCGGAAATGCCAACGGATGTACTTCAAAAAATACTGGGAAAGAACGGACTGGAACTTTGGAAAAAAGCAAATGGAATTGACGACACCCCGATTATCCCATATTCGGAGAGAAAATCTATCTCATCGGAACATACCTTTTCTCAAGACTCGATTGACATTATAAAAATCAAGTCCTTGATAACAGGAATGGCAGAGCAACTGGCCAATCAGCTGCGTGCGGAAAAATGGCTGACCTCAACCATTGTAGTTAAAATCCGTTATTCCAATTTTGATACTGAGACCAAACAATGCCGTGTAAGTTACACCTCGGCAGATCACACCATTTGTAAATATGCCCTAGAACTTTTCGAAAAGATTTATAGCCGCAGAATGCGTATTCGGTTGATTGGGTTAAAACTGACTGGCTTGGTGCATGGCGAATACCAAATGAATCTTTTTGAGGACACACAAGAGATGATGAGCCTTTATCAGTCAATGGACAACATTAAAAATCGGTTTGGGAAAAACGCAGTGGGTCGTGCCTCTGGGTTTGATTTTCAAAGCGCTGTTAAATAATCATTGTTATGTATCTTAATTGCCATACTTACCACAGCCTGCGCTACGGAACAATTTCTGTAGAAGCCTTGGTACAGTCTGCTTCGGAATTGGGACTGGAAACAATATGCCTGACCGATATTAATACGGTCACAGCTATTTATGAGTTTTATAAATTGTGTAAGCAGGCAAATATAAAACCTGTTGTGGGCATGGAAATCAGAGAGGATGATGAACTGCTGTATATTACGCTGGCCAAAAGTGCAGAAGGTATAGCGGAGATCAACCAGATGTTGACCTCTTTTAACTGTGATAATATTCCACTGCCAAAAACCAATCCTATTTTTAAAAATGTAATCACTATTTATCCGGTTGAAAATATACCCGAAATCTTTTCAGAGAACGAATACATTGGAATCCGGCCTGAGCAACTGAATCTTTTATACCGTGCGGAATGGAAAAGCCTCTTGCATAAAATGGTGGTTTTGCAGCCTGTTACCTTTCAAACGAAACAGGAATATAACCTTCACCGTGTACTAAGGGGTATTGCTTTCAATACAATAGGAACAAAATTGGAATCTCACCAATACTGCAAAGAAGATGAGGTTTTAAAGCCGCTAAATGAACTCTTGAACCGCTACCAAGACTATCCACAGATTACTGAGAATACCAAAAATATTCTTGACGGGTGTAGTTTTGAATTTGCGTTTTCCACTCCAAGAAATAAAAAACACTATACCGGAAGCAAGGAAGAGGACCTGAAACTCATTACCCGGTTAGCTTATGAAGGGCTGGCAGAAAGATATGGGCTAAATGACGATGTTGCCAACAGGCGCGTGGAGAAAGAATTGAAAGTTATAGATGAACTTAATTTTTGCGGTTATTTTCTGATTACCTGGGATATCGTACAATACAGCAATTCAATGGGCTTTATGCACATTGGAAGGGGGAGTGGAGCCAATAGTATTATTAGTTATTGCCTGGGTATTACCAACATCTGTCCGATAGAACTTGATCTGTATTTTGAACGGTTCCTGAACCTGAACCGGAAAACGCCACCCGATTTTGATATTGACTGGAGCTGGCAGGAACGTGATACTATTTTGGAATATATTTTCAAAAAATATGGCAAGAACCACGTGGCCTTTTGCGGAACAAATGTTGAGTTTAAATACAAATCTATTTTTAGAGAGGTTGGAAAAGTATTCGGTTTACCGAAAGAAGAATTGGATGTGCTGGCTACTCAGCCTGAAGCAAACCATGATAAAAATTCTGTGGTCAAGCAAGTTTATAAGTATGGAAAGATGATGGAGAAATTTCCTAATCAAAGGAGTATGCATGCCTGTGGGATACTGATATCAGAAGAGCCAATTACCAATTACTCCGCACTGGAGATGCCGCCAAAGGGTTTTCCTATTGTTCAGTTTGATATGCATGTTGCAGAGGATATAGGACTGGAGAAATTTGATATTTTATCGCAAAGGGGTATTGGTACGATCAATGATGCTGTGAAACTCATAAAAACAAATAAAGGGATTGATGTTGACATAAGAGATAACCACCTTTCCAAAGATGAAAAGGAGTGCAATAAATTTTTGAGCCAGGGTAAAACCATTGGCTGTTTTTATATCGAATCGCCCGCCATGCGTGGTCTGCTCCGACGATTGAAATGCGATAATTATAAAGTGCTGGTCGCGGCATCCTCAATCATCCGGCCTGGGGTTGCGCAGAGCGGAATGATGAAGGAGTATATTTTCCGGCACAACAATCCCGATCAGTTTGAATATTTCCATCCTGTGTTCGAACAGCAGTTAGGGGATACATACGGGATTATGGTGTACCAGGAAGATGTGATTAAGATTGCCTTGCATTACGGCGGACTACCGGCTGCAGATGGAGATGTTTTACGCAGGGCCATGAGTGGCAAGGGCAGGTCACTAGCCGCCCTACAAAAAGTAAAAGATCATTTTTTTGAATCTTGCAAGAAGCTTGGACATCCAGAAAATTTAAGTACAGAGGTTTATCGGCAGATTGAGTCTTTTGCGGGTTACTCTTTTTGTAAAGCACATTCTGCATCCTACGCGGTTGAGAGTTACCAGAGCCTTTACCTCAAAGTTTACTACCCGATAGAATTTATGGTTGCAGCGATTAACAATGGAGGTGGGTTTTACCGCACAGAGGTTTATGTTCACGAAGCACGGATGTCGGGTGCTAATATCTTGACCCCTTGTGTCAATAAAAGTGACTGGGAAACAACACTGTACGGAAAGGATGTGTATTTAGGCTTTATGCACCTTCAAGCATTGGAAACTAAAACAGCTTTATTGATTACCGCTGAGCGAAATCAAAATGGTAGTTTTAAATCACTGGAAGACTTTATTAAACGGATTCCAATAGGGGTAGCTGCCATGCAAATCCTGATATTTATTGGGGCTTTCCGATTTACAGGAAAGCAAAAAAATGAACTTCTGCTGGAAGCCAGAATGCTGCTAAACGATTTTAAGCCGGAAAGAAGGATGGCGGCATTGTTTGAGGAACCCGTAAAAGAATATCAGTTTCCTGAACTCAAAAGAGCAGTTTTCGAGGATGCCTTTGATGAAATTGAACTTTTGGATTTTCCTGTTTCCTGTAACCCTTTTGATCTGCTGGTCACAAAGTACAGGGGTTCGGTAATGGCCAACAATCTTGTACAATATCATAAGAAACAGATTAAGATGCTGGCGTACCTGATTTCACGTAAACACGTCCCTACCAAAAGGGGAACCATGTATTTCGGAACATGGATTGATGCAGAAGGCAATTATTTTGATACCGCCCATTTTCCCGATTGCCTCGAAAAATACCCGTTTAAGGGTGGGGGCTGTTATCTACTACTTGGAACCGTGGAAGTAGATTTTCATTTTCCAACCATTACCATTATTAAAATGGAAAAAATGCCGTTTATTCCTGACCCGAGGTACGCTTATGATAGCGACAAACAATATGAAGCACATCAACGGATTAAGGAGAATGTAAGCATGACGCACAGGTTACCTTATCCACAGGAGCATGAGATAGGGTTGCCTAGAAGAATGATAAAATAGAATTGGTCAAGGAAAAACAGTTTTATGTTACCTTTAAAAGGCTGTAAAATATCTAGCTGATTTAACTATGAGCTTTTTATTATGCGTAATTATTATTAATCGAAATAAAAAAAAGACGTTTTTTGACTGTATATGTTTGAAGAAATATAAATATGGATATAAAAAAGTAACACTTGCAAGAGCGATCATATAAATATAAAATATCATTATACAATAAGCTTTTTCTTTATGGTATCTAAAAACTGTTTCCTGTAGGTTTCCCCAATCGCAATTTCTGTCGAAATGTTTTTCAGTACAACCTGATTGCCGTTAAGCGCAACTACCTTATTAAGGGCAATGATAAATGATTTTTGGATTCTCATGAAATGCTTTTCCGGTAATCGCTCTTCAACCTCTTTCATGGTAATTAAAGCAAGTGTTCGTGTACCACTATGGTGAAAAGCTACATAGTTTTTCATGCCTTCAATATAATCTATATCCGATATGTTTATTTTAATGATTTTACCTTTTAACTGAGATTTTACCATGAAATAGTCTGTTTCCAAAGATTCGGTAGACCGTTTAGTGTGTTCTGCAGTAATAATCTTTTGAGCTTTTGTAATTGCCTGTAAAAAGCGCGATAGTGGAATGGGTTTAACAAGATAATCAACTACATCGAGATCAAAACCGATTGTGGCGAATTCCCGATAGGCTGTAGTTAGTATAAAGTGATACTTGGTATGTTGTAAAGTTTGAATAAATTCGATCCCCGAAAGCTCAGGCATATGTATATCAAGAAATACTAGATCTACCCTTTGGCCGCTGAGAAAAGTTATGGCTTCTGTAGGGTTAGTGAAACTGGCAAGCAGATTGAATTGAGCAACTGACTTTAGATAATGTTGGATGACCTCTATCGCATGCTCTTCATCATCAACAATGATACAATTTATCATGGTGTAGGTTAATGGGGGTTAATTGCTATAGAATGATTAATGGAAGACGGAAGATCAGTCACTTTAATATTTGCTTTCTGGTCAGCAGAAAAAGATTGAAGAAGAGATAACTCTATTGAATAATCAATTTCAGTATCATGAATAATCAGCAAAGCAAATTTTCCGTAATGATGTTTGAGCCGTTTTTGTATGTTCTCCATACCAATGCCACTGGAAAGTTCTTTAGGCCCTTTTTTCTTTCTGTTATAGGTTTTCAAATTGATGGTCCCGTCTTTTGCTGAAACGTCCAAATTAACTTTTACAGGATTCAATTTATTATCGCAGTCGCCATGTTTCAAAATATTCTCTACAATTGTTATCAGAATTAATGGAATGATGCGGACACTATTGGTTTCGCCATGAATTTGAAAATCTATCTGCAATTTATGATTGAATCGCAACTGATTGATGGTAATGACATTCCGTATATGAGCGATTTCATCATCGATTAATGCAGTCTTGTCATCTTTGTCAACCTCAAGGGAATAACGCATGATCTCACTTAGGGTCATGATCCCATCTGCTAATTTTTCAGAGAGGGGTAATGATTTTGCATAAAAGAAATTCAGCGTGTTGTTTAGAAAGTGCGGATTAATTTGAGCTCTTAAGAACGCATACTCTGCTTCATGTTTTTCTTTTTCAATCAAACGCAATCTTTTTTGATATTTAATACCTTCAATTGCGAAGTAATAGCCAAAACCTAAGATGGAATATCGGATGAATACCCATAATACTGAACTCCCATAATGTAAAAAATCAAATGGAGGGGTCGGAGAACCGTTCGCTCTGATGTAGGGCCTGATGTAATAACCGGTGATGTACCAATGAATAAACGAGAAAATATAAACTAAAATAATTCCAAAAGTTAACAAGAATGGCTTTAAGGGACTAGCAAATTTGGTACACACGAAAATACACATGTATACGGTACATATATTTGGAAATTGAGAAAAGAAAACATCGGGCAAGCTGAAGAGATATCCTTGCGGATTCTGTGCATATTCAAGAAGTGTACCTAAGCCAACATAAATCAGCCAGAAAAGGAAATGATATAAAATGATTTTATGGTTGTTTTTCACTGATTTTATTTATCCTTATAGGTTTTTACAAATTCTATCCAGTCACCGGTTTGTTGTGGAATTAAGATATCAGGTTTGATTCCAATGTTATCCATCGGGTGATCAGGTAAGCGAAGCGACCTGGCAGCAGGGTAATTTAAGTTGTAAAAGCCGCAAGGTATATTAGCTTTTACAACTTCAAGATAGTCTATCGTTCCTGAGGAATTAGTGCCGTAAACTTTGACTTTTGAGCTCTGTTTAGCCTCCATTATAAAAAGTTCGGCAGCACTTGAGGTATTCCTGTTTACAATGAGTGAAACCGATTTAGGGTTATTAAATACTTTAGGTAGCGTAATGGTGTCTATGGGGTATAGAGGGTATAACGTACCTACATGTAATTTTAGCGTATTTAGATTTTTCTCGAATATACGCTTCATGCTGTCCGGGATGTTATTAGGGATTTGACTGTAGTAATCCTGAATATTATCTTGCGTTGCAAGTACATTTGCACCCTCGGTTAAAATTGGATTAGTGTAGATATAGGGTAAAAGTTTTTTATAAACCAGTACTGATCCTCCCGAATTGTTCCTCAAATCAATGATTAAATGTTCGCATCTTTGGAGCCTGTCCGAATTCTCTTTTAAGAGGTCGTTCATAGCGCTAACATAGTCTAAAGATGCAAAGGAAGGCATTGTAAACAAGCAGGTTTTGTCATCTAGAGCTGTAAACTGAGGGGCTGATTCCTTATTCTGTGAAGCAGTGACCTGAGTTATAGTCACATCGTTTTTATACCATTTTGCGCTAAGACCTGTTCCAAAACTGAGGGTATCTTTAATCTTACTGAACGAAAGCGGGTTTATAGAATGATCACTCGCCCGAAAGTATTTCAGGCTGTACATGCTACCTTTTTTTTCAATTCTGAGTTTTACCTGTTGCTTACTCCAACGAATGCCATCTGGTTTAATTATAAAGCCAATAAAATCGTTTTTGCTTGCTTTGTCTTTAACGATGCCGATCTGGTATGTACCGGCATAATTGTTCCAGATTCCCTCGAGACTGTCCAGGCTCTCATGTCCTTTTAGATAAGAAATGAATAGTGGTTCGGACCAAGTGGTTTTTTCCTCTGCATCATAATAATTTCTGATTTCACTATCTGTATACTTGCCATCGTTATAACTAATCCCAATATGATTATCTTTAAAGAAAGAGAGCCAGCTTCTTAAGATTGGAGCGCATTGATAGGGCTTTGCCAAAAAAGCTTTCTTTAAAAGACTATCGGTAAATTTGTCGAATTTTATTTTATTGTTCGTATTGACTTTATCATGATAACCTGGATAATTTTTTTTAATTCTATCAACAACAAAGTTAAAGTTGTCAGCACACCTACAGTTTTGAGCTTTTAAAGAAATTGAGTTTGTTACGAGCGCAAATAGAATGCAAATTTTAAAACAGAAACGCATAGTATTTTATAAAGAAAATAATAAATGTAGTGGATGAGAACTGCTGTTAATCGTTTATAGTTCCACCAAAACTTGTTTTTTGTTCTGCACACCCCGGCAAGGTAGAGAGGTCTCCATCGTTTGTTGAATTTCCGCCATTAATTTTCTGCATTTGTGCTTTGTTCAAAATTGCAGAACTAGTTCTTTTAAAGATGAATTTAACCTTCTTTTCTAATTTTTTGTTTTTCATAATAGTATAGTTTGTATTATTTAGTTATGCATAAATGTATCATTTCAAATCATAACGTCCAAAAATAATAAACCAAACATGGTTTTATAAGGACAAAACCTATTCTTTATAGGTACATCTGCCGAATGAAAAAAGAAACCATTTGGATCGGTGATGCATTTAATACTTGGTGAATCTAAGTTATACTAAGCCATATATGCATGCGAAAAAGCCCGACAATCATAATACTGATTTTTCGGTAAAATGGCATCATAAATCAGCAAGTCGATGGGCTCAAAACAATTTTTGCGAATATTTAAGCATCTTTTCTCCTATACAAAACACTTGTTTTGACCATTTTTTTTTGAACCGGCCAATTTTCTTTTATATTTTTTTGGGGAATTGGTCAACTATATGGGGTTGGTATGTCCGTGTAAAATAGCATTTGGTGTAACAGTTTTTTTAGTGCCTTTGATTGTTGATATAAAGTCTTAAAATTAGCAATTGAAAATACAGGCTTGCAAAATAAATATGACTATGATCCATAAAAGTATATTGAATCTAATTATGATGGCAATGGTAACTCTTCTGTTTTTCCCGTCTTCGGAAAAAAGGATTTCAATGTACCACAAACCTTTACAGGAGAAACATTTGCCTAAGGTAAGCGAGTTCGTTTCTGGAATTCAACAGCAAAATCCAGGCATCAGGTTTAAGTCGGGTAAAATGGTGAGAAAAAGCCATTACCAATATGTAAACTTTGATAAGGGGGGCATGCAGGTTTTTTCAGCAGGGGACATTGTTCAGATGATAAATATTATAGTGATAGAAGAAAAACAAGCTTTAGTAAAGCAGAATTTTCCAGTTAATATTTTTAAGTTATTGAATAAATATATCAGCGCAGAGGTTTCTGTGTGGTTTAACAAATCGCTAGAGGAGATTTCTGTTAGCAAAAAAAACAATGATGCCAGAATTTTTAAATTGAAACTATACAAGATGACTGTTGGGTATAATACACAAACAGGCAGTTTAATAGTAACGATTCAGGCTCATTAGAGGTAATGCCAACTCCACAACAATAATTAATCTTTAAATCAAAAAATCATGAAAAAACTACTATTTTCTTTATTAATCTTCACTGCAATGGCGGGATCAGCATTTGCAGCAAAACCTAATGGAAAGACCGTTAGTGATAAACTTAACACGGTGTCCGTAGTTAAACCGAGTAATTTGAAGTTTACTATGAAAAAAATGGAACTACCACATGTGTACACTTTTATTACCTCTTGCGGGCCATGGATATTAACGGTAGCCGACGGTGTGCCTGAGCCGGACTTTTTTAGCAGGATTGCAATTTGGGCCTCTTTTGAGGCGGCATGCGTAAGTATGTAATGTTTAAATAAAAAAGGAGTTGGCAGCCTTCTTTTTACTTCTAAGGATATTCTTATACAATACAACAAACTAAAAATAGTCAATTCCACAAACCATAAAATCAAAAATCATGAAAAAATTATTATTCGCAATCACATTTGCAGTTATGGCATCCGCAGGGATACATGCATCGGCCAGTACCAAAAAATCAGGTATTGATAACACTTTTAGTAAATTGAGCTCAGTGAAGATCACTGAAAATAAAAGCTCAAAAAAAATAAAATCAATGGAGAGTAAAGCTCTTCAAAAACAGGAGGACGTTGCCTATACAGCATTTTTGCTGGACTGTGGTTACATTGTAAGTATTAAGACAACAAAGGAGCTTAGTAACGAAGCGTTAGTGTTAATGTCTATCGCATTTAACAACGCATTCTGTTAGAAAGTTACATACAATTTTATTATAATTAATTAACTGGAATTGACTATTTTTAAAACAATGAATGTGAGAAAATTTTATATGCTATTTTTAGTTTTATTCTCGGCATTAAATCTATGTGGGCAGACCAAAGAGGCTGCAATTGCCAGAGTAAGTTATAGGTTTACGCATTATCGAGACACAATAGATATCTCGAAAATGACGGAAAATGACATGATATTGCTATTAGGCCCTTCATTAAGTGGGTTTAAAAGCCGGACAAGGATGGTTCATGATTCTATTATGCTAGCGAACATGAGGAAAATGAAAGGGGGGCCAGTTGGGAGTACTGTTCCAGTTGGAGTAGGAACTCAAATATATTTGGATCATAAAAATAAAAAGGCCCATCAAATGGATGTGCTAATCAAAAACTACTATTATCCAATAACATATCCTATTATTGACTGGACAATCTACCCTGATACCATGACAATCTCTGGGTTGAAATGTCAGAAAGCCCGTGGCGAATGGAAAGGAAGGATTTATGATGCATGGTTCTGTCCTGATATTCCTTTTAAAGCAGGGCCATGGAAACTAAATGGACTGCCTGGTTTGATTATCAGTGCTGTAGATCAGAAAAAACAGGTTAAATTTGAGTTTACAGGTTTTGAGAAGCTTAAGAATGGAACGGTGTTTATTGAACTGCCGAAAGACCGTATTGTCACTACAGAGGCCAACTATAAAAAAATGCAAAATGCTTTTTTAGATGATCCTATTTCATATATGAAGGCGCTAATGCCTGAAATCAAAAGCATCGTACCGCCTAATAAGTACGTCCGAAAACCGCCGATAAATAATCCTTTAGAATTGCTAAATTAATAGGCTGTGAGATTTTTCCTTTTACTTATTGGTTTAAGTTTGAGTTATAACGCCATTGCGCAATCCTTGTCTGGTAAGGTTACTGATAGCTTAAATAAGCCGCTTTCTGATGTTTCACTGATGTTAAAAAGGAATAACATCATACTGGCATTTAAATCATCGGATGATAAAGGTTTCTTTACGATTATTTTACCACCAGGGATCTCGTTAGATTCTCTGATCTTGGAAGCCAGTATTTTAAGTTATGATAAGCAGGTTGTCAATTTGCATAAGAATCAGTTGTTCTACGAATTCCATTTAAAGGAAAACGCTAACCAGCTTGCGACGATAAATGTCAAAAACATAAGACCAGTATTAAAAGTAAGAGGGGATACAATAAGCTATAAGACATCTGATTTTAGTAATAATAATGATCGTGTGATAGGTGATGTCCTGCGGAGAATGCCTGGTATTTCTGTGGACAAAGAAGGTAAAATCGCATTTAACGGTAAATCAATTTCCAACCTCTATATTGATGGAGATGATCTTTTAGATGATAAATATAACATTGCAACAAAGTCAATTCCCAACGGGATCGTGAACCAGGTTGAGGTGCTGCAAAATCATCAGCCAGTAAAGATGTTAAAAGATAAAGTGGTGAGTGATAAAGTCGCAATAAACCTGAAAATAAGTGATGGTGCTAAACTGAGGCTTATTGGAAATGAAACCATTGGTGCGGGTGTCAAGGATCTGTATTTCGCAGATATGAATGCGATGATGTTCTCGGGGAAATTTAAGGGAATAAACTATTTAAAGGCAAATAATACAGCCACGGATCTCTCTGAAGATCTCATAGCCCATAATACTGGAGACTATCAAAAAAGAATTGATAACAATAAACCACAGCCATTACTTTTTTTGCCCTCATATGCTCCAGCAGGATTGAGCCGTGATAAATACCTGCGCAATAATTCTTTTATCTTTAATGTCAATAATCTGGTAAATCTGAGGAAAGATGAACAGTTGAAAATAAATGCCTACACGACCTTTGATAAGGAAAACCGTGATTATTCCAGTATAACTAAGATTATTCTACCCTCACAAACGGTTATTTATAGGGACGGTCAGAACACGCATTTGACATCAAGAGCATGGAATGTCAACTTTAATTATTTGCTAAATAAGGATAAGTACTATTTGAGTAATAGCTTTCTTTTCAATAAAAGTAATGCTGATAATATTTCAAACATCTCAAGTGGTATAGATTTTTCACAAAAACTACAGAATACCCGGCTTGATATTTCCAATGAATTTAACCTGATGAGGTATACGAAGCAAAGTAATCTTTACGAGATATACAGTTATTTCAACCGGAGTAGCATTAAGGATCAAAGTAATTTCGAACCAGGTATCTACCCTGAAATATTTAATCAGGGGGTGCCATTCTCTTACTTAATGCAGTCAGCGCATATTCCCTCCTGGTTCACTAACAGTTATTTTTTGTACAGAATTCCAAAAGGAAAATTAACCCAGAGCTATAAAACAGGTATCTCTTATCAAAACCAGGTTCTTTTATCGCAACTTTCTCCATCTATCTTATCAGGCACAATCGATAGTTCCCGAAATAATTTGACTTGGCAAAAATTAAAAGTATATGGCGAGGCGTCTTATGATTGGATTTTCGAAAAAGCGAAGATTAGCCTGCAATTGCCGGTTAGTTACCAACAGATGAATTTAACTGATACCAACTATAGTTATAAACCCTCTCTAAAACGATTGTTCTTCAATCCTTACTTTCTTTTGAAATACTATGTTGGAAAGGAAAGTGATTTTTCACTGACCTATAGTATGAGAAGTGACATTGGAACGATTAATGAGTTTTACAGAGGATATGTACTTTCCAGCTTCCGAAATCTAAATGCTAATGATGGAACAATTTCACAGCAACGCAATCAATCTGTTGCTCTTGGATACAATTATAAGGAATCAATAAGTATGTTTTTTACAAGTGTCTTTGTCGCATTCAGCCAGGTTCACAATAATAATATCCAGTCTCAGTTATACTTCAATAATTTTCAGAAAAATGTTATGATACCCATACCTTATAATACAAGTAGCTGGTTGATAAACGGGAGGATGAGCAAATATATATATCCATTACATTCAACTTTGACCGCTAACTTAAGCTACCAGATTAGCACAAGTAGTCAATTTCAGAATAATATATTGGTTCCGGTAAATGTTATTATTCCAATGACTGAGCTAAACATAGAAAGTAGTTTAAGCAAGAAAATCAGCCTAAGCTATAATATTAACTTGTCAAGGTATCGTACAGTAGTCAATGGTAATTTTGCAAATCCCTTGAAAACAGGGCAACTCACTTATAAGGCTGCGCTTTCTTATAATTTATTTGATCAGCTAACATTGGCTTGTGAAAACAGTTTTTTTCATTACAACCAGTCTGGCAGCGAATCACTAAATTATAATTTTCTTGATGCTAAAATAAAATACAGATTATTTAAATCGCGGCTAGAACTTGAAGGGACAGCAAAGAACATTCTAAATATTGAGCATTATTCAACAAGAAGTTTACTTGAATTGACTCAAACAAGTAGCACTTATGAATTGCCTGGCAGAATGATCTTGCTAAAAGCAAATTTTTCACTTTGAAAGGTCAATAAGGTTTAATTATTAAGCGATAGTTTATTTTAAAACGCTACATGATGAGCGAAGTACTATCAAGATATTTTATTTACATTCCTTTTATATTAGACAACTTTCCATCTCGGAATAATGTAAGATTTGTAAAGACGGTTTGCAGAAATCCAGTTTAGGGTGTGATTGTTATCTCCTGCTGGTTATGGTATAAGTAGATTTTCCAACCATTCTTATCCGCAGGAACATGAAATTGGATTGCCCAGAATGAAAATGAATTAGAAATTTTAATCATTTTCGGTCCCTGATCATGATTTTTTTAATCTTAAATACACTAAAAAAGATTTTTAATCTATGATATTTCTGGTTTCGTTAAACTGGGTGTTAAACCATCATCATACTGACCTAACGGCTGTTAGTAGTAGAATTACTACAGAATCTCAAATATTACTAAAAAAATGGAGTGGTTTAAAAATATAGTTTATCTTTATTACGAAAATCACCATAGCACGAAATATTAACTGTTAAAAGTTTTAAAATTATGATAAACTAAAAAGTAATTTAGATCTGAACAGGAGTACAATCAACAGTCTTATCAAATGATTTACTCCTTGAGTTTTATAATTAGTCAAAAAATATCGCCCCTGATGTTCGGACTAAGAAGGCTCCCCGCCTGGAAACCAATAGCTCAACAATCAAAAGACAAAATCAAGATACTTACAGATTCACTCGCTTAGGGTTTATCCTGGTTTTTTTGTCCTATGAAAATTAAGCTAATTCAATTAAATATGCAGCCATTATTACGGGTATAATCTGTACTGCAATTATATTTTAAGGATTAATTTCCTTGCACATAAACACAATCAGAAAAAATTATGCGATGTTTCAAAATAGTAAATCATCAAAAGATCAAGTTCCTAAACTTGGCCAAAGTTCTGATCCAATCAAACAGGTAACTGAAAATATTGGAAAAGAAACTTTAAATAAAATAGATCAGAAATTATCCGATAAAGTTCAGAAGACCGGGCAGACAATAAACCAGGCACAAACATATTCCAATATGTTTATGAATCAGGTCATCCAGCCCAACAATCCATCCATAACACCAGATAAAGTTTGGAAAAATCAGCCTGTCTCCAAAATACATAATGCCAAGGCGATTGCCGAAAATCAAATTTTAGGGATTAACCGTGTGGTTAAGCTAGAAATTGTCATTGAAGGTAAGGTAATAAAGCATTTCAAACATTTCAAATTAAAACAGAGTGCTGTAAAACACCATGAATTCAGTTTGATGCTGGCTCATGATACATTGGGCAGTGCTGAAAATCATAATTTGGAAGAGGCCCAAAATTTTTTGGGAAAACGAATTACCGTAATTTTTAAATATAAAGATGTAGAAGATGGCCCAGAAAGGAATTTTGTTGGCGTGATTACACAAGTTGGTTTCAGTCAGGAAAAAGGCAGTTTAGGGAATATTCTTCTTCACGGCTTTAGCCCTACTATTTTGCTGGATGCTGCGCCTCATATTCAAAGTTTTGGTGGCAAACAGGAAATCAGTCTCAACAGCCTTGCAGATCAGGTAATCAAAGAAGGATTGGGAGCAAGCAAATTTGACTTCAGGGTAAATGCACAGCATGGAAATATCTCTTATAGCTCGCAATATGAAGAAACCCATTATAATTATCTGGCAAGAATAGCCGAAGCTTATGGCGAGCAGTTCTTCTATGACGGTGAAGTATTGCATTTCGGGAAACTGCCACCGCAGGAAAAGCCTGTTAAGCTTACTTATGGCAGCACTGTAAATGATGTAAATATTATGATGAACGTGCAACATGTAAATCCTACTTTTTATGGTTATAACAGCAGCAAAAATGAAAAACTAGAAACTGGAAATTCAAAAATCAGCCATACATCAGACATTGCAAAACGTGCTTACGAAATATCAGAAAAAACGTTTTCGACACCTTCTTTAAGGGTAGCGCCTATAAAAGCATCTTCATTTATGGATATTGATGCTTCACAAAAAGGTACCGCCGGTAGTAAAGCCTCAGAAGTTTTTATAACCTCAGGAACTTCTACTATTCCATTTTTATACCCAGGTTGCATTGCAGATATTGAAATGCGTAAATCGGATAGTAACGAAACCAGCTACTTTACAAAACTTATGATTATAGATGTTAATCATGAAGTAGATGCAAGGGGTTACTATACCGGAACGTTTGAAGCGATTGCATCAGATACCGGTTTTATCCCTCGTCCGGAGTTTCATGTACCTAAAGCAGAACCACAATTTGCAAAAGTTATATCTAATACCGATCCACAAAACCAGGGGAGAGTGCAGGTAAAGTTTGACTGGCAGAACGGAGATAGCATATCAGAATTTATCCGCGTGATGACGCCCGATGCCGGAGGCAGTGATAAGGTAAGTAAAAACCGTGGCTTTATGGCTGTTCCCGAAGTTGGAGATCAGGTCATCGTTAATTTTGTTCATCAACATCCCGACCGACCGTTTGTAATGGGCGGAATGTTTCACGGTGGAGTTGGTGGCGGGGGCGGACAAAATAATAACGTGAAAAGTTTGAGCAGCCGAAGCGGAAACAAGCTTGAATTAAATGATGGAGAGGGGTCTGTATTCCTGACCGATCAGGGCGGTGCCAATATGAAATTTGACGGTAACGGAAATGCAGCAACAAGTGCCAATAGCAGTCATCATGTAACTGCGGGAAATAAGCATTCTACGAACGTTGGAAAGGGTCAAAGTGTATTAACTATGGGCGATGATGGTGTTATAGATCTGAGTGGAACTTCAAAGGTTATTTTAAAAGTTGGAAGCAGTACTATAACAATAGATGGCGAAAGTATTACCGTGAAATCTAAAACAGTAAATGTTGAAGGAACCTCCACCACTAATGTAGGAAAAGCCAAAGGAAGCCCTGGAATGATCGTGACAAGCGAAGTGAAAATTACCGGTAAAGATGTATTTATAAATTAAAAGTATGATAAACGATAAAAGAATCAAGATAAGACAACCCTTTAGGGATCAATATACACTTTCCATTGATGCTGAGGTAAATGCAATAGAATCTACTATCCTTTCTACAGTTGAAATACGATATGATTTTCAAGTGCTGAGCATAAGGGAAGATTTTGTAGAAGTAAGGCTTTTGGTGCTGGAAAGTAAAGTGGTAAAGGCAAATAATCCAATGGTTAAGGAGGTGGCACAGGTAAGCCAGGTTTTTGGGCGGATGTATAACGAACTGCACCTGCAAATAGCGCCGAGTGGCAAAGTACTAAAAGTGCTTAACACCGATTTTATTTTATCAAAATGGGCAGAGACCAAAGCAGAAATACAGAAACATATTTCAGGAAACGCAGAATTGGAACAAGCCATAACCTTACATGATGAAATTTTTAATAACGCTGATAAGGTGATGATCGCGGTTCAGGCCAACGAATTTTTCGCCATGTATTTTGGACATGTATATGATACCGATTTACGAGCGGCTAAAAAGATTTTTGGTACTAATATTTTTAATACCGCAAATCTGGAATGGAACCTTAAATCTGAATGTAATTCAACATTACCTGTTCAGGGCAAAGAAACATTGATTGTTAATACCAAGGCTTATCCGCAGTTGCCATTAAGTGATGGCTTTTGTAATGCTGCTTATCATCAATTTAAAGACAAAATTAAAATTGACCCTGTGCAGATCAAGATGATACAGGATGAAGAGCGTTTAGTAGAATATGAAAGCGGAAGACTAAGAAGATCTGATGTAAGTAAAATGGAGGAAGTAAATCCCGAAAAGCTATATCATAAATTTAAGTTTACGATGGTGAGCGATGGAGAAAAACAAACGCTTGAAAAAAACAAACATACCGAAAATGAGACAAAAGCTGCACCAGAAAATGATGAAAAAATATATGGCGTAAGATGGTCATGATTTATGCCCTGAAACCAGTTGTAAGAACAGTTAAAGCAGGAGCTTTATCTACTGTGACAATAGGAAGGATTCGGATTTAAAAATACAATTATGAAACCTGTACATACAAAAAAATCATTTTTAGAATCAGAAAAAAAATGGCAAAAGACTTTCCAAATATGGCATCTCAGTATTCGGATTGGGTTAACCATAAATTTTGGTACTTCGTCATTTTTTATTGAAAAGAGTTTTAAAAAAGGAGAGCACATCTTTCTTCGTCAGCATGTTTTTCAAAAAATATACAACGGGGACAAGATAAGATTGGCACATCATACACGAAAGCAAATTTTGAAAAAAGTAATAAGTGGGCAATAAAAGAATCACTGAGAACGACTTTTGGCAGTGTACAAACGGAGCTGTACCCGCACAGCTGCAAGGCTCCAATAAAACTACCAAAAAAGCATCAGGAGAAAAATATATAACTGTTAATGATAAAGCAACCAGTAGCTGGATAGATTTTGGCTGTACTAAGCTTATGCTAATATATGCACTATTGGCAGCAGCTGTAGTTGTAATTGCGGCAATGACTGTAGCTACAGGTGGAGCAGCGCTGATCGCATTAGGGGCACTTGCTGGTTTGGCGGGTGCTGCCTGGGGAGCAGTTGTAGGAACTATGCTTTGTGGCCATCTGGGTGCCAAAATAAGAACATGGGTAGAAGTACCCAAAGCTAATAGAACTGTAATACAAGGCGTTACGCAGGTAACGGGTGATTTTAAAATGACTTGCATGATACCTGGAGGTATAGTTACCTTTAATCCTAAAATAAAAAACTGGAATCAGGCAATAGCATTGGGTGCATCCAATTATTTGGGTAAACTAATGGAAGGAATGATGGCTGGTGCTGCAGTAGGTATGGCAGGCGCATTATGGGCGGGAGGTGCATCAGCGTTTGCAAGTGGCGGAATAAGGGGGATTGGACAGGCTGCGTGGCAATTTGCTAAAAGTTGCCCTATGAATGTCGTAAAAAATATTGCTGCTTCCTTTGGTTATGCTGGGGCAGGTGCAAGCACAACTGCCGTTTGGACAACAGTTGGTACAGCAGTTGGCATACGTACAGTTACTGCGACACAGGCTGGCTTAGGGCATTACGGTAATACAGGAGAATCTGGCTGGGGAGCCGCTGGACAAGGCGTTTTCGCAATGGAAACCGGCATGTATGAATCTGGACACAATATGGCCGGCAGTGCTTTAGGATGGAAAAAGGAAGACGGAACAGGATATTCTACAAGTTGGCAGGATGTTGCAGGTATGGCAATGCTATTATCTCCGGTACATAAAGCTCCTGAAGAGTTGACCAGTAAAGCCGAACCAAAAAGTAAAGTTGAAGAACCTGTAAACGATGGTGAAACTAAAAAAACCGACGAGGAGCAAACTGTTAAAGATGCAAACGTAGCAGAAAGCGAAGCAGGTGGGCCAGCGGGAGAAAGAGAGGCATTTGAAGATGCCACGAGTTTAGATGCAGATTCAATAGCTCAAAGAGACCAGATTAATGGAGTAGAAGATGGATCAATACCATTGGAAGGTTATGAGGGTCATAAAAAAGGAAATCACCAAAGAAAAGGAAACTATGGTGAAATGAAAATGGATCAAAATATCGAAGGGATAACAGAAATAAATGGGCAACCCGCAGATTTAACAGCATTGCACGAAAAAATTACTAACGTTGATCAAAACGGACATAAAGGAATTGATGGTGTATACGAAAATGCGTCCCCTCCCCCTAAATATGTTATAGTAGAAGCCAAGTATGGAAGTTCTGATCTAAGTCAAACTCCTAAAGACGGACCCCAAATGAGTAAGGACTGGATTTTGGGTAGTGAGAGATTAGAAAATGCAGTTGGGCCTGAAATTGCTGATGACATTCGTTTCGAAATAGAAAACAATCCATCAAACGTACAGCGAGTACTATCACATGTTGACGCTAATGGTAACGTAACTACAAGTACTATTGACGCAAATGGGAATGTTACAGGTCCATGGCCTTAAGAAAATTTATTAAATTTGAAGATAAACAATAATATGGTACGAGATAAAATTAAGCCACAAGAGTATTTTGATTCATATATTCAGAATACTCAAAAAAGGAAAAGTAAATATATCGAGAAAATAGAAGGATTAGATGATCCGCATCAAGGATACATAAATAGTGCAATCACATTAGATCTTTTTACACGGAACCTATTTATAGCAAAGTATTCGGAAGGTTATGAAGTTTCACAACTACGACATGACTACGTAAAATCTATAAAATTGTTTGAATTAACTTATAATTCTACCTCTTTTTATGTTCAAATGTTGTGGATGATATCTATTGGAATAATGTTAGATATAGAAGCAGATGAATTTTCCAAACTTATAGAGTTAATTAAGAAAGATGATCCAAATGACTATTTAATAGATTTTCTATTATGTAAAAAAGTAAATTGGGACAAACAAGCTAAAAACTTTAAATTTCCTGATCCCTATCAGTCATTAGAGCAAGTTATATCTTTAGCGACGAGTGGTGAGAAAGAAAAGGCAGTAGAGAAACTAAAATTATATTTAGATAAAGAATGGTACAAAGGACATTCAGATACGGGATGGTACGATAATCATAAAAGTAAACACGACACTTATGCAGGATATTGGAGTTGGGAAAGTGGCGCATTGGTACAAGTTTTAGGCTTAGATGATAGTTCTCTAAAGGATCAACAATATTACCCTTATGATATGGTTCATTGGAATGATTAGAAATTAATTTGAAGAATATTTGATTAAACAAGACTACCTGAAATTTTTCAGGTAGTTAAATGTGTAGTCCTGGAAGCAATAGGGCGTATAATATTTAAAATCAAAAAGTGTAAAAGTGCTCTTTTTACCACGTCCCAATATAAGTATGATGAAGAGGAAGGTGTTGTAGTTCATTATGTACAATACTACAATTATGGTTAATAACTTCATGCTAGAATTTTTATCAAACATTAGAGATTGCATCAACAAATATTTAACTTTAACTTAATATTTTAGTTAAATAAATGAAATCCTTAACCATAATTGATGAAAAGGAGTTGCTACTTCGGTTGCGGGATGGGGATTATACAGCTTTTGAGAAAATCTATTCCATTCATAAGGAAAAGCTAGCAGGCCGCCTCTTCAGACTGCTTAAATCATGGGAATTGGTTGAAGATATTTTACAGGAACTTTTCATAAAATTATGGAATAACAGGGATATAATAGATGGAGATAAACCGCTTGAAGCTTATCTGCACCGCATCGCATCCAATCTTGTAAACGACTATTTCCGGAGTGTCTCCAAAGACAAAAAATTGGCGGATGAATTATGGTATCGCATCTCAGAGGTTTACAATCCTTTTGAAGAAATCTCACAAGCGATCGCAGACCATGAGCTTTTTCGTTCTATAGAGAAACTTCCTGAGCAGCGCAAAAAGGTTTTTCTTCTTTGTAAATTAGAGAAGAAAAGTTATGCAGAAGTAAGCAAGCTTTTGCAAATTTCGGAAGCAGCAGTAAACGATCATATTACAAAAGCAAACAAATTCTTAAAAGATAATTATGATAAGGCGATTCCCTTTGCTGTTATTGTATTCTATCATCACCTTATTGGTTAGTTTTTTCTCTGATAATCAGTTAGTTGTGATTATTTTAAGATTTTTATAAATATTGCAGCTATTGGTTTTGATACCATTAGCGTATTACTATAAAAAGCAAATCTTGGAAACTAACCACTATATCAGAGAACTCTTTAACAAATATCTGGATAATACCATTAATAATGATGAGTATGGTGTTTTGCTAAGGCATTTTGGAAAAGAAGAGGGTAGTGAGGAAATTCGGTATCTCATCTTCGAAAACTTATCTAGTGATGTTGCAGAAAATAATGCAGTAGGACTAAAAAATACTGTTGATGCGGTCCAGGATAAACTGCGAAATAAACTTCAGCCTAAAAAGAAATTAAGGCTGATACAAAAATATTGGCCATACGCTGCTCTTGCCCTTTTAGGTCTAGCATTTGCTTTATATTTTTATCTGAGTAAAACACAAGATCATTTACCAGTTCTAATAACAGATAATCAAATTAGGGTTAATCCGGGAGGTGATAAAGCTACGCTTGTCCTGGATGATGGCAGAACAGTTTTATTAGATACGGTTTCAAATGACCTTATACCTGCACAACCCGGTGTAGATATTTCTAAAATCGGGAAAGGGCAGTTAAAGTATAATGCTACTGATATCGCTTCTCGATTAGTATATAATACTATAAAAACGCCAAATGGAGGGCAGTATCAAGTTATTTTGCCTGATAATACCCATGTATGGCTAAACGCGGCATCATCTATCAAATTTCCGACAGCTTTTATTGGAAATAGCCGTGAGGTTATCATCACTGGTGAAGCGTACTTTGAAGTTGCCAAAAATAAAAGCAAACCTTTCAGAGTAAAAACAGCGGACCAAACAGTTGAAGTACTAGGGACACACTTTAATGTGAATAGTTATGCTGATGAACAAAGCACTGTTACTACGCTTGCAGAAGGTTCAGTACGTGTAAACCTTTCCAGTAGTGGTAATAATTTTAGCCATGCTATGACTATCGCGCCGGGACAACAAACTACCACAACAAAAAACAATATTACCATAGGAACAGCTGACTTAGAATCTGCACTGGCATGGAAAAATAACCAAATTTATTTTAAGCAAGCCAGTATTCAAACCATCATGCGGCAGGTTGCACGCTGGTACAATATTGATGTAGAATATATAGGCAAAATCCCTGATAGGAAATTTACAGGTGGTATATACCGTACAGATAACCTGAATGATTTACTGAAAATCCTGATGCTAAATGATCTCCATTTCGAATTAATAAATAACACACTAATTGTTAAACCCTAAATCAGTGCCTATGCAGTAGAAGTTAAATCAAATTTTTAGTATTAGTTAATGATGCCCCATAAAAAAGCCGGTAATGCTGTCGAGAGCATTATCCGGCAATAGGGGTAGTCATGATAACACCGTAAAGCAATTATTCAACTAACCCACAAACAAAAATATGAAATTTTTCACATGCTTTCGGCATGCACTTATGCGTGCCCGAAGTCACCCTACAAAACCACTTCTGGTTATGAAGCTAAGCACGCTATTTATATTGATCTCTTATTTTCAAGTAACGGCAAGCGTTTATGCTCAAAAAATATCATTGGCAGTTACACAGCAACCTATAACAAAGGTATTTGGCCAGATACAGAAACAGAGCGGATACATCTTTTTTTATGATGAAAACATGATTAAGGATGCCAATACGGTAACCTTAAATGTAAAACAAAAAAACCTAACTGAAACATTGGATTTGCTTTTTGAAGGGCAACCTTTTACCTACGAAATGGTTAAGAAAACCATTGTTGTAAAAGCAAAAGGTTTTGTAAAACCCAGAGCGAGTGCTAGCCCCAGACAGCAAAAGATTACTGGGCTTGTAACCGATGAAAAGGGTGATCCTCTGGTGGGAGCAACCGTCTCTATTAAGGGTACCAATCTAAGTGTAATTACAAATGCAGAAGGAAGATTTACTATTAACAATGGCCCAGAGAATGCAATAGTAGTTATATCTTATATTGGATATCAAACAATAGAAGTAAAAGTAGATAACAATAGTAACATAAACATAAAGTTACAATTAGTAAGTTCAAACCTGAATGATGTTTCTATTGTCTCAACGGGTTACCAAACCATACCTAAAGAAAGATCTACGGGTTCATTTGTTCAGGTTGATAATAAATTGCTTAACAGAAGAGTTTCTACTGACATTATAAGCCGTTTAGAAAATGTTGTGCCTGGTCTTTCCTTTAAAGTAAATAAAACTACGGGAAAATCTAACAATATGAATATCCGTGGACGCAGTACCATATTTGCCAATGATCAGCCACTTATTGTGGTCGATAATTTTCCTTATGATGGGGATATTGCAAATATTAACCCAAACGATATTGAGAGTATCAGTGTTCTTAAAGACGCTGCAGCGGCCTCAATTTGGGGAGCGAGGGCTGGAAACGGAGTAATTGTACTAACCACGAAAAAAGGTATTAAAAATGCTCCCCTTCAAGTTAATTTCAACAGTAATATAACCATTGGTGAAAAATCTGATTTATATTATAGCAGGCGCTCGATGAGCTCTTCAGATTTTATTGATGTTGAACAGAAATTATTTGACTTAAATTTTTATAATTCCGATCAGACAAATGCTAATAAACCTGTTATTTCTCCCGTTGTCGAAATTCTAATAAAAAGGAAAAATGGAACCTTATCTGAAACAGATGCGAATAATCAAATTAACGCATTAAGAAAATTAGATGTCAGAGATGATTATAGTAAATACTTATACCGAAATAGTTTTAATCAGCAATATGCACTGAATATGAACGGGGGATCGAAAGATATCAGTTATTATTTTTCTGGTGGTTTTGACAAGAATCTTTTTAATGCAGTAAATAATGATTTTAACAGAATTTCCTTAAATGCACAAAGTACCATTACCCCTTTTAAAAATCTGGATATACTTGTGGGCATTAGCTATGTTATGAACAGAACCCAAAACAATAACAGTGGGTTCAATTCCATAGCGCCTAGTTCTACCAAAAATAATATATATCCCTATGCACAGTTAGCTACTGCTGATGGAACCCCGCTAGCTATTGTGAAAGATTACAGAAGTACTTTTACGGATAATCCGGGAGCTGGCATGCTTGACTGGAAATACCGCCCTTTAGATGAATTGAATTTAGCTAACAACGTAAGTAAACTTACAAATGCGCGCATAAGCCTTGGCGCTAAATATACATTTATCCCTCAATTAAATGCCGAGGTAAAATATCAGTACGAAAAACAGTTTGTTACTGGCCGAAATCTCTATGACCAGCAGACCTATATGGTTAGAGATTTAATTAATAAATTTTATGATCCTACATCTACAAATAAATATCCTGTGCCTGTTGGGGGCATTTTAGATCAATCTCTTTCCGATCTAAATTCATATTCATTCCGTTCACAGGTAAATTACAATCAAAACTGGATTCAAAAGCATCAGTTAAACGCCATTGCAGGTGTTGAAGTGCGAGAGGTCAAAATTGATGGAAGTACGAGCAGGCAATATGGCTATGATGATGTTTTAGGAACAAGTAGCAGAGTAAATTATGTTGACCTTTTTCCTGCATATTATAATACTTCGACGCGGTTATCTATTCCAGTAGGCAGTGGGGTTTCAGGTTCATTAGATCGTTTCTTCTCCTACTATGCAAACTCAGCTTATACTTTTAATAACAAGTATACTTTTAGTGCAAGCGGCAGAAAAGATGCATCAAATTTATTAGGTGTTAAAACAAATCAAAAAGGTGTACCTCTATACTCTGTGGGCGGCTCATGGATTGCAAGCAAGGAAAACTTTTACAATCTTAAGTGGCTTCCTTATTTAAAACTGAGAGCAACGTTTGGTTATAATGGAAACGTTGATAAATCTACTTCGGCCTATGTTACCGCATTGTATGCTAACAGTACGCGAACAAATCTTCAAACTGCTCAAATTACAAATCCTCCAAACCCAAGTTTAATATGGGAAAGGACAAGGGTTGTTAATCTGGGGTTAGATTTTGCCACAGCGAATCAACGTATATCAGGCACTATAGAATATTTTAGTAAAGCAGGACTTGATTTAATAGGGAACGGGCTCGTTGCACCATCGAACGGTATCTCAACATTTAGATCAAATTTGGCAAGCACCAAAGGACATGGTACTGATATCACCGTTAATACCCAGAATTTAAAGGGACAATTTCAATGGAATACTGTTGTGCTTTTCTCATATGCATTGGATAAGGTTACCAAATACGAAACAAAAGCGACTGCCTCTAGCCTTGTAGGCTTTGCGGATATAGATGCAACTCCCTACGTTGGTCGGCCATTATTTTCTATTTACAGTTATAAATGGGCAGGATTAGATCCTGCTACCGGAGATCCGCAGGGCTATTTGAATGGAGCGGTGAGCAAAAATTATACTTCAATATTAACAACTATGAAACCGGAAGAGCTTGTTTACAACGGACCATCAACTGCTCCTTACTTCGGTTCGATTCGCAATTCATTTTCTTATAAGGGGTTTGAATGTAGTTTTAATATTAGTTACAAATTTGGGTATTATTTCCGAAAGTCATCAGTTGATTATGGAAGTCTTTTTAATGCGTGGTTAGGGAATGTAGACTATGCAAACAGATGGCAAAAAACAGGAGATGAACTTTTCACTCAAGTTCCATCGTTCCCTACATTGCCAAATAATGTTAATCGAGACGCCATATATAAGGGCTCGGAAATTCTTGTAGAATCTGGCTCCCATATCAGGCTTCAGGATGTTGGACTTTCTTATTCTTTTAATAAAAATAATGGTAATAAACTGCCTTTTAAAAAACTTGAAGTTTATAGTTATATAAATAATCTTGGGCTACTGTGGACAAAGAATAGACAGGGTATTGATCCTGATGCAAGTATTTTTCTGCCATTTTCGAAAACATACTCCTTGGGTGTAAAATGTACATTCTAAATGTAAACATTCATTTAAAACAATTTTATCATGAATTTTAAACCTATTACCTATATATTAATTGCCATCTTATTTATATCATGTAAAAAAGAATGGCTGGATGCAAAACCAAGTAAAAATTTGGTGGTGCCTGAAACGATTGCCAATTTTCAGGCTTTGTTGGATAACGAAGGAAAAATGAATGGATTTGGCGCTGGCGCTGTGCCGGCAATGGGCGAACTGAGTACAGATGATTATGAGATGCTCGATAATATCTACACAACAACGGTTTCTGCAGTTCAAAGAAACTGTTATACGTTTAAGAAGGATATTTTTGAAGGAACGGCTACCAGTGGAGATTGGAGCTCACCCTATGAGCAGGTATTTTA
This sequence comes from Chryseobacterium sp. G0201, assembly GCF_003815655.1. Classification (NCBI taxonomy): domain Bacteria; kingdom Pseudomonadati; phylum Bacteroidota; class Flavobacteriia; order Flavobacteriales; family Weeksellaceae; genus Chryseobacterium; species Chryseobacterium sp. G0201. Next base: position 3,760,884 of record NZ_CP033917.1, read on the forward strand.
TTCCAATGTAGCTCTAGAGGGTCTCGAAAAGATTAATCCTTCAAACGGAGAATTATCCAGCTATAATAATGTTAAAGGAAGTGCATACTTTTTTAGGGCACATGCTTTTTTCCAGTTGGCGCAATCTTTTTGCAAACCTTATAATACAGCTACGGCTAGCTCTGATTTGGGTATAATACTGAAAATAAAATCGGAGATTGGAGCCTTACCACGATCAACCATTGAGGAGACTTATCGGCAAATTATCAGTGATTTACTTGAGGCTGAAAAGCTCCTTCCAAATGTTCCCATAGTGCCTACTAGGCCATCGAGATCAGCAGTATTTGCTCTAATGTCTCGGATTTATTTGGTAATGGGGAATTATGATAATGCATTAAAATATGCTAATGACTGCCTCGCGATAAAAAATAAGATTACTGATTTTAATACACTTAATTCAACTGCAACCATTCCCTTTGCCCCATTTAACGAAGAAGTAATATTTTCTTCTGACTTAAACACTTTTTTAGTCCTAATTATGAGCCTTAATTATTGTCTGATTAATCCCAATCTTTATAATCAGTATGATGTCAATGATTTAAGAAAAACGGTTTATTTCAGACAAACTGGAACCCGCTACGCTTTTAAAGGATCATTTGACGAAACATATGCTGGTAATTTTGCTGGACTGGCCACTGACGAAGTCTTGCTAACAAGAGCCGAATGCTTAGCACGTACTGGAAACATCGCAGGAGCAATGAAGGATCTTAACGATTTAATGATAAAGCGATATAAAATTAATCCACTTACCAATACTAGTACTTATGTAAATCAAACCGCCAGTGACGAAACAGATGCACTTAAAAAAATATATACAGAGCGTAGAAAAGAGCTATTATTTAGAGGCATTAGATGGCTTGATTTAAGAAGACTGAACACCGATGCTCGCTTTGCGGTAACATTAAGCCGAACCGTAAATGGTCAGGTTTATACTTTACCACCTAATGATTCACGTTATGTTTTTCCAATACCAGACAGGGAGATTCAGTTAAATTCTATTCAGCAAAATATCAGATAAAATGATGAAAAATAACATTATAAATAGATTAACCACAGTTTCATTTGTATTTTGTATTATCAGCAGTTACTCATTAAGCGCACAAACAAAAAGTAGTAAAAAACCTGTTGTAATATATGGACAGATCAATGCTGACTACGAGACAGCAAAAAAGAAATTTGTAAGCGACACAATCACGGTGAGCTTTTGGCAGACTTACACAAAAAAAGGAAGAAATTTTCCGGAGCCTTTTATACTCAAGACTGTTACCAAGAAAGGTAATTTTTTTGGGGCATATGGCCAATACGTATTTAATTTTACTATACCTGATGTTTTTGATACGGGTTATATTCGTATAGAATCGAGTAAGGACGTGTTATTAAAGGAGTATTTGGTTGAACCGGGAGATAGCATTAAGATACTATTTGATCAAAGATACAGAAGAACCGTATTTGCCGGGCCTTCAGCAAAAAAATTTCAACTTATAAGTGATTTGGAACAAGCTGATGCAAGTAAACAATTTCAAATGGACAGGCAGGTATTAGCAAAAAAAATAACTGACATATTGAGAACAGACAGCTTAATACAGGCTTATAAAATAAACAGTAAAAATTCATTTGGCAATATGTTTGAGATTAAATTCATGTATAGCCCTCAGTACCTTGAGCAACTGGGTACAGAAATTAGTAAAAAACCATCTCAGCTATATGGATGGAATATATTTACGCGATACGAAGGACTTATTACTCCGAAGGCATATTCTATATTGCAGGCAAATGTTGTCGGCGATCATCTTTCAGTAGCACTTTCTTATTTTAACCAATTGTACAAAGCTGCGCAAAAAGATAAGAAAACCCAACTGTTAGATAGTTTAAATCAAATGTATTATGATGTTATTGAAAAAATTCCGGATACTATTTTTTCGGACAGTATTATCGTTGCATCGTCATCATATACCTATGTACTTTTGGCAAAAGCACATATTCAATCGAAAGTCCAAAATATATCTACTTACGAAATATTGAAGAAAAATTATGGTGGCATTTTAAGAGAAAAATTAGTTGTAGCATATTTTATAGAAAATAGTGCTAGCATAGACAATGTGGCAGAATTAATGAGTGATGCCTTTACTTACTTTAAAACAGAAGTGTTTAAAGATGTGTTACGAAAATTGTACGATGCTTCTAAAATTGGATCAAAAGCCTATAATTTTGCACTTAAAGATACCAAAGGCAATGTTGTTAAATTAAGCGATTTTAAAGGGAAAATAGTATTCATTGATTTTTGGTATACTGGTTGTTCATCTTGCAGTAAATTTTATACCGCCCATCTTTCCAAGGTGGAAGCGCACTATAAAGATGATCCAAACTTTGTTTTCCTTTCAATAAGCTGTGATAAAGACCTAAGCAAGTGGCATAAAAGCATAAATGAGGGCTTATATACATCAAAACATACTTTAAATTTGTATACAAACGGTCAGGGAAGTAATCATCCGATATTAAGTGAATACGGCGTTTATGGTTACCCGTCGCAAGTACTGATTGATAGGAAGGGAAAAATAATTCAGCGAGCAAATTTGTATGTTCCATATGAAAAATTGGTTCCAATTATCGATTCGGCTCTTGCTAAGTAATAAAAATGGGCTGATTAATCATCAGCCCAATATATTTAAATGTACTAAGTTGGATTATGGTACTTGTATGAAAGTACCGTCTTCAAGAATTTGTTCCACTCCCTGACCTGGATCATCGTTATGCATAAGAGCTTTACAAGCTGGTTCTTCTGAGTCTTCGCATCTGTCATTACCGTCTGCTAGTACCCATGTGCCACTGTTATATCCATAAACAGGTCTGTCATCATGCTTATTCACACTTGTAAAAGCACTTCCTACAGCAAATAGTACGGCTGTAGCTAATAATAATTTAAAATTTTTCATGATAAGATAAATTTAGTTTTGGTTGCCTACTCTTTGTAAAGGTTTTCGGCTTCGCCTTTTAGTTCTGGCCAGAAATATTCATGGTTATTATTATTATTATTATTATTATTTAGTTTATTGTAATTGGTTATGGTACTTGTATAAAGGTACCCCAGCTTGTAGTTTGTTCTACTCCAGCGTCGGGGTCGTCATTGATCATTACACCCATACAGGCTTCACTTGGATCGTCGGTACAAACATCATTTTCATCAGCTAAAACCCAATAACTTCCACTCCATCCCCAAATCGGTCTATCAGCAGATCTTTTTGAGGATTTAAAAGCGCTTGCTATGGCAAATACTATTGTCAGGGCTAATAGTAATTTATTTTTTTTCATGGTTACGGTTTTAAAGTTAAAGCTATTGTGAATAGGTATATTGGTGCAGTGCTTTGTGGTTGCTAAACCTTATTGCTACATAAGTGATAACTACAAAAAATAGATTAAGAATTAAATGCTGCGGCCAGGTGAGATGTTTGATTACCCCTCCACAACTGCAAGGCACATATTCAAATACGTTTAGCAGTACAAGGGCAGTATAAATGGTAAACAAGCTCATCAGTACGAGCGATGCATATAAGCCAATTGTTCTGGTCTTCTCAAACATGAGTGTTGCTACAATCGCAATTTCAGTAATTGGTATAAGCCACTTCAAAATAGGTGTAAAACTATTTGGAAAGGGTTGGTTGTTTAGGTCATATGTAAAACCCTTAAAATCCATAAACTTGCTTAAGCCAGTGTATAGGAATAGAATGACGAGTAACAGTACGACGATTTCAATGACGAGTTTTTTGTTTCGCATGGTTTTGTTTTTTTTTTAATTGCCACATTACCGATTTGTTAAATCTTTCCAAGCGTTTGCTTTCAAGAAATACCACAACTACTTTGTGATTTTCCACTGGCCACCATCTTTAGGCGGGGGATCAGTTTCTTTTGTACCATCAAGATTTGATTGTTGTGTTAGCACAATTGTATTAATGCTATCAGAATCTTTGTTTGTTTCCTTCATTGATGATTGCGTGCTTTGGGTTTTTACGTCCGCAACTTGGTCTTCATCCTGTTCTCTACAGGAGTGTAGAGAAATTATTCCTGCTATTGTTAAAAGTGAAAGGATAATCTTTTTCATGAGTTGTTCGTTTTGAAAATTATCCCGGCCGGTTTTTAGTAGAATTCTTGGATCGAAGGTATATGATATTTCATGCTGCAAAAAGTGGTTGTTGCCCCAAAGGATACATTAGTACGTACTAATGTATCTTCTAGTACAACTTTAATGTCTTGAAATTCAATGTTTTGTGAATTGTTTTGCTGTGGTTTTGAGATTGCTTTAATCGCGGACTGTAATTGGCTTAAATTTCATAATTTTGATGTAGAAACTTTACCATGTCGATAGTTATTCGTCCTTATTTTTATGTTTTTATACTATTAATTGTTCTCGTTCAACCTCTTTTTGCACAAAAAGAGGGATATAGTGGTTATTATCTGATCAAGCGGGAATATGAAAACAGGGCAAATAATGATTCGAGTGCGCTACCCTTAATCGAGAAATATATTGCTAAAGCAAAAGGCGAAAAGAATTATCCGAGACTTGTAGAGGGGTATCTTGATGCCATCCAGTATTCACCACATCCAAATGCTAAACTGAAATATGCCGACAGTGCGATCTTGGCAGCAAATTTAACAAAGAACGATAGTATATTAAGCAGGGCTTATCTGCACAAGGGAATCGTATATTATTTTAATTTTAAAAAATATAAATTGGCCTTGGCTGAATATATGGTGGCCTACGAGTATTCAAAAAAGACTAATGATCAGTACCATAAGAATAGACTGGCCTATTTAATTGGTGTTGTTAAAAGTTATATTGGCCATTATGATGAAGCACTGGTATTATTTAAACAGACTAAAACTTTTTTTGAGGCGGAATCCCGCAAGAACATAAATCGTAATCTGATCTATGGAAACATTAGGGGATATTATAACAGCCTGCACCAAATGGCTGTCTGTTACCGTTATATAGGTATTCCCAAATCAGCGGATTCATTGACGAATATTGGTCTGTCACTCACCACGGGAAATAAAGACTTTAGCCAGGAGTACGGATATTTCCTTAAGGAAAAGGGCATCAGCCAATATTATGAGAAAGACTATCAAAATTCCATAAAATCTTTAAATGGTTCGCTGATCTCGATTGCCAGTGTGGATGATTTTGCATGGGCGACGGTATGTTACTCCTATATTGGAAAGTCATATCAGGAACTTGGTGATCACAATAAATCTAAGCTTTATTTCAAGAAAGTTGATTCCGTTTTTCAGAAACATAATTTTATACTTCCCGAACTAAGAAATAATTATGAGCAGTTAATCACTGAATATAGAAAGGAAAACAATCCGCAAAAGGAGCTGTACTATACCACGCAACTAATAAAAGCCGATAGCACTATAGGTCAGGATTTTGCCTATCTCTCATCCAAGATTCACCGCGAGTATGATCTGCGGGACTTGAGGGAAGAAAAAATGAGGCTGGAGCAAAATTCCACTGTAAGTGCATGGGTGAATCGCACTTTAGGGATTATTGCTGGCATTCTTGTAATTGCCTTTGTTGTAAAATATAGGGCTGAGAAGCGAATACGTGAGAAATATAGGATTGTGGAACAAAAAATCCTCAACGGAGATCTTGTTCCTTCAAGGGATGAAAGTGTCAAAAAATCTGACATCGAAAAAGAAATAGTGGATGATCTATTGGATAAACTTGATGACTTTGAAAGCAACCTGGGGTTTTTGGAAAGTGGAATTACTTTAAACAAACTGGCCCTCAAATTTGATACAAATCATACCTATTTATCACAGATAATTAACGAGTATAAAGGGAATAATTTTAAACGGTATCTGGTCGAGTTACGTATAGCCTATATTACAAAGAGACTTTATCAGGAAGAAAAATTACTTTCCTATAAAATCGAAACATTGGCAGAAGAATGTGGAATTGCCTCGCGAAGCAATTTCTCAGATTTATTTCAGGAGATTAATGGAATACGCCCTAAAGATTTCATAAGGAAGCGGTGGGAAGATATTGCCAGAGAGAAAAAAGCTTTTGAGGTATAATTACCAATCAGATTTCTGTAAAACTTATTCTATTTAACCTAGCACCGTATTACAGTTTGTTTCTTGCAAATTTTACAATGTCTTCAGGTCCGGTAATCTCAGTTAATGGAATATTAAAATAGAAAGTTGTTTTTTGTGAAACAGGAATACCAAAAGCGTTATTGGCCTTATATTCATGTGTAATTTTCCAGCCTTTAAAAAATGGTCGGTAGTGATTTTTTATGTAAGTAGTTTTTTTGCTGTAAAAATCAGCACTATCGTTGTACATGGTTTGCTTTGCCGAAGCTTTTAGCATTACTTTCCATGCTTGCTTTTTCTTAACCTCGCTTTTAATCGTATCGGCAGTATATCCTACTGCTGCCAATTCTGTAAAAGCGGCAGTGCTCATGTCCAAGTAGTGCGAAACGTTATCTGCATAGGCTTTGTAAGTAGAATCATCCTGATACGTTGTAAAAGCACTGTCCAATTTGCTAAATGTACCTGCTTCATATCCGTAGGTATGATTTTTTCTAGCTGCAAATAGTTTTACAATCAAAGCTTTTGCTTTTTCATCGGGTGTATGTGGCGTTTTATTACAGCCACTATAAAGCAGTAGCAGAAGGATACAAACAAGTGAAAGGGATTTTATTTTGCGATGCATGCATGTTTAATCTATACTTTTAAAAGTACAAAAAAAGAAATGATAATAATTTAATGGTTATCATTCGCTGTTCAGGGAGAAATATGTGCTTAAACAAAAAGCCAAATATTATTTTTATTGGTATTTACCTGTTTAAAAAAGGCATTCGGATTAAGTGTTGTGAGGTTCTTGAAGCTTTTGATAAAATGAGATTGATCGTAAAACATATTTTCATAGGATAGTTCTGTTAAATTTTTGACGTGTTTCTTAGTAGCGACTGAATTTCTGAAGCGTTGTATTTTGCGATATTCAGAAGGCGACTTCCCAAGATTTTTCATAAAGATCTTATTGAGGTATTGCCTGCCGATATGATGCTTTCGTGCTATTTCTGCAATTTTATAATCAGACTCAACATCTTGTAATACATTCCTCATTAAGTTGAAATTCCGATGTAATAGTTTCGATAGCCAATATTTTTCGAGTTCCTGGATTTGATATTTTCTTTCTTTATAGTTTAAAATCTTTTCCATCTCTTGTTTAAAATCTGGAAAGGCGTTGAATTGTACAATGTTGTTCTGCCGAAGAATATCACCAAAATCCTTTATGAAATGGTTTAATCCTAGTGGTTTAAAGTAAATGGTGATTTCAGTAACGGGTTTTTCATAAAATATTTCCACGGGAGAAACGTATCTCCAGACCAGATCAGCAGAAACGTTTGTTTGATCTGTTGGGATAACTGTAATTTTATTCGCTTCCAATAGTACATCTGTGTTAAGGCTTACTGAGATGATACAGTAATTATTGGGGAAAGTCCAGTATTTTAGGGGTTCTGCGTTTTCATCGTGCAGGATGAAGTAATATCCTTTAATATATTTTTTAAGGATGCCGTTTTTTGGTTTGTAAAACTTGATTTTCATTAGAGGCCATTTTTCAAATTATAGTTTATAATTATGCTTAAGATCTCTCTAAATGGGAGACTTTTAAACACAATTGACTTTTCTACACTTTTGAATCCGGCCAGAGATATGGAGTGAAAAAAATTAGCTTTATGCAAATATAAGCTATAAATCACATAATTGAGATAAAATGCTTGATTGTGGCGTTTGGCTGTTTTGAAAACTGAGGATTAGCGAATTATTGGGTTTGTTAGGGGATAGCGAAATAAATGAGCAAATATTTGCCAAATTGTACAAAGCGGTTCTGCCACAAAAGAAGCAATAAAAAACAATGGGAATAATTTTATATAGATCTAACCATTTATAATGTGCGGCGTTCTTTTGCTTCTTTTCTTTGGCCGCTGATGTGGAAAGAAAAGAAGTCCATCCAAATGTAAGAAGGGATATTTGGAATATCCCACGCAAAAGTCCGCAACTGTATTCGGCAATTTCGGTGAATGTGGCAGGAAAAATTGATGAATGGTGTTGCTCCGATTTTGGCGTGCAAAGATGTTCCCGAACACGGGGAGGGGGTATCTTTGTACCAACCGCCATTTGGCGTTTCGTTAAACTTTTATGGGTTGCGAGCGAAAATCTTTAAGATTCAGGAAAAAGCCCCTGTTTTCGGTCAATCCATTTCTAAACAGATTCCACAATAAAGAGCAACCCATTTGTGCGAGCGTGGAATTGATGTATAAATCCTGTTTTTCCAATGCTTCGGCTAAAGAACAGCTAGGCGTGTCGTCTTCGGATTCCGATTGTTTTAGTAAATCTCCAAATTCCTCGGTAACAAAAGGCAGATGGGCAACCGTTTCATATTTTTCGGATTGTGGTTGTTCTAACTTTTCTATAGTGGATAGTATAACCTGTCCTGTAAATTTCCCATTTCCAAAATCGAGCCAATACTTTGGCGTATTACGATAACCCCATCGGTTATTGATGCCCCTCAAAATTTCAGCAATTTCAAAACGTGCGCTCACCGTATCTACGCAGGAGATGTAAATGTTTGCCTGTGCATTTTCGGGTGCTTTTCCCAATGTATTTTTTTGAAATTTTATGGTTTCTGCTTTCCAGTTTGTTCCTGACCATCGGTTAGCCCTGTTAATGAGGGCAACCGATTTATACAATCCTACCTCACACTGCGCAAATCGTTGTCTGCCTAAATTGGCTTCGGTAATGATGTCATCATCCCATAATCTAACTGACAAACCTGCATGTCCCAAGTCAATCAAACTGTGGTTCATTTCAAGCAGGGCAGTGAGTACCTTTGAGCCTGTACCGCCTGCACCAATAAGGTTTACTTCAATCGGATTGGTTGGGTTCAGCAGATAATTATCTGTAAAATGGATTCTCATTTTTGGTGTCATCGCAGTACATTTTTAAGGGTTCTGTTGGTTTTTATTAATTTTTCTTTTGGGAAAGGCTTATCCGTATGGATTAACTTTTTAAAAATACTGACCAGATTGCCGTTTATCGGGTTATGACTAGGCATTAAATGGCTGAAATAGGAGTTAAAAAAATAGTTTTCCCAAGCTGTGGTAAATTCTTCTAATGAAGCGGTTTTCTTGATGTTCACATCCACCGTTCCCATACATACCGCTCCATCTGAATTGACATTAAAAAATGGAGCATGATAAAGCGGGGTTTTTTCTGTTGGTCTGTTGCCCGTGTTCAGGGCGTAGACCGAAATCCTGTTTCTGTTAGCGATCCAAAGAAGAGGGGGCAAATTTGCCTTTCCATTTGGAATACCCAATTTTTCTATAAAAAGCAGATTTCTTAATTGTGCTTTACTGTACCATATTACAATACCATCGTGCATGGGGTCAACCTGCAAGATATGACTGTCTATAACTCCATCTGATTTTAAAAATGGTTTTTTATCGGTAGACTCTATTGTTAAGGATTTAGCTAAGGCACTCGCTTCACGCAGGGTTAAAGGATGGGCGTTAATTAAGTTTCCGTGTTTATCCATATCGAATGATTCTACATAGCAGTCGGGGTTTCCCGTTACGGTTTGATAGAAAACTAAAGCCGATTTGGGGTGGTAAAGTGTACCAAAATTTTCAGTAAGGTCAGTTGAGGTGTCCATTTTTTGTTTTTTTATAAGTGTTTAGGAGATAAATTAATTCATCCAATACATCGAACAGACGATTTTCAAAATTCAGGCTGTTACCTGATATTGGGCGACCATCGAAGCATTTGAAAATTTGGGGTTCCTGCACATCTCCATATTCATTAAATTCATTGTTGATACATTCCGAAAGGCTTTCAGAGAGCCAACCCGTGCTATCTGCCGAAAAGGAAATGTACTTCTCCATTGGTATAGTTTCCTGCTCGTATGCATCATAATCATTACTATCATCATGAAGCGGTTTTGCATTTCTAAAGATATTCTCGTCAGGGTATTGGGTATAAAGTTCAAAGGCTTCTTTTGCCATTCTCAGGCATTCGATATCAAATTCGTCAAGGGCTTTAAAACTGTTTAAGCGGTGTTCAAAAGCTGTTAAGGTTTTGCGGTTGTAGATTTTTTGTTCCACAAGGTCGCCAATGCGCTCTGCCTGTTTGAGTTCATCTTTACAGTTTTGATTATCCACATCTTCTTCATCCTGTTCAATCCAATCACTCATCATTTCGTACTGCCAAAACAGGTATGAATCCTCCTGCCTGTAGTAAGGAACATCAACAATATGGTATAAGTAACTGCAAACCGATAGGAGTAATTGTGCCGTTTTAGTTCTTCTTTTATCTTTCAGCATTGAAAAGAGTGGGACTACGGGAATGTAGAATAAGGTTAATCCAACGTTGCAAGATTCCTTAGCCATTAGGAAATGTTTCTTCGTCTCCTGTACAAACTGTAAGTTTTCCAGATTATTGACTTTGTTTTTTAACTGGGTTTTTGCATTCCAAAGGGAAAGCGCTATATTGTACGGATAGGAAAATTGCCCTGTATCAAGTAACTCAATCCCGTAGTGCTTTGAAAGTCTCGAAAGGGAAATATAAAATTCCCTTTCCATTTTACTTGTTCTCTCACTAGCTTGCAGGGATTGCGCTGTTTTCAGTTTGGGCAGGAACTTGGTTTTTAGAAAACCATTGGAAGCATGGCTATCGGCACAGACTGGCGTTTGTCTTTTCGGATTTCCTGTGCATCCCTTGTCCGTTCCATCCATTTTGAAAACTCGTAAAGTTGCCTGTTCAACTTTCTTTGCCGTTTTTCTTCGGGTGTTTTTATTGTTCCCGATATGATAGGTTGTTGCATGGTTCATTTCTTTAAATTTTTAATTTAACCTTTAGTGCCAATCACGCTTTCAAACTGATATTGTACTTTATCATCCTTAATTTTAGGTGCTGATATTTTAGCAGTTGTTAAAATGGGATAGGTGTTGGCATAGAAATTCAATACGCTTTCAACGCTCCATTTCGGTTCGGGGTCGTTCAGGGTAATTTCCTGTTCTTTATCTTTAAGAATAAATACTCTTTCGAGTTGGGTAGCTAATAACATGATCGTTGATTTTTAGAGTTAAGTAATTGTTTTACTCCCCGAATAGGCTAGGGGCAAGAAATTTTTCTAGTTCCGACATTCTTTTGCGGATGGCTTCGTTGTATTCGGGAAAGTCTGCGATTTTTGGCAATGCTGTCCAAGCTTCCTTATACTTGTGTTCTTTTTCAAGGTCAGCAGATTTTGACATGGCTTCCTGAAATTTTTTATCTTTTCCCTCTTTTTCTTTTTTCTCCTTTTCGGATTTTTCCTTTTCTATTGCCGAATTTTTTTTGGCTTCCTCCATCTGTTTCATAAAGCTTTCCATATTAACCATTAGTCCCGAAGCCATTTCAAGTGGTGAGGTGATGGTTGCGAAAAAGTCCTCGTCCAATTCCTGTGCTGTTCCCCTAAGCGTACAGGGTACGATTAAGTGTTTGGCATTATCGCCACAACTTTCGTTTTGAAGCAATACCGATACTATCCAATTGCTTTCTGCGCCCTTTTTGATGGTGATTTGCAAATCTCCTGTAAAATTCATTTGGGCTATCTGATTGAAAAAATTAGTTCGTTCCATAATTGAGAATTATTTTTTTAGTCATTAAGTTTAAAATGCTTTCTTCGTCATGTCCGATTGCACGAAGACGTTTTTCATAGCTTGCCATATTTTCGACATATTCTGCTCTCCCTTCTTCTCCGCGCAGTATAAGCAGGTGTGATTCCAATCGGGCAGGGCGTTTCTAATGATGTTCCTTAATTTTTCAGCATATTTTCGTTCCCTCTGTTGCCATTCATTAGGAAAGGCTTGGTCTACGTAATTTTTTAGTGTGGACATATTTTCTAACCTTGATTTTGCACGATAAATTTTTCAATAGAAAGTCTTGCTTTAAGGTTCATTCTATCGGCATATTTTTGGGCTTCCTTTCTGGTTTTAAAACTGCCGTGGGCTGTTTTCCATGTGACTTTTGTTCTATGTACCAATGAAGGTGTTTTGTAAGCATCGTAAGTAGTCCCTAAAATTTCAACTTCGCGCTTAACCCTTAAAACTTGAATGTATTCAGCCTTTACTTGCGTATCGGGATAATGGGTGGATAGTAACAAATTTTCCTTTTCGTCAACGATTTGGAATTTGACATAATCGCTGTCGCTGAGCATGATGTTGAATAAATCATCTATGATGAATGTACAATCCAGTAAAACCCGCTCTGCAAACTTTTTGTAGGTGATGATTCCAATTTTCATAATTATTTTTATGTATTATTTTACGTTTAGTATCAATGTGCTATGGTTATTTATCAGTTAGGGCGTTTTGAATGACTTTTGCTTCGCTGAAAAGAAAGTGTATTCCCTGCCTTAGTTTTAAGTTACATTCTGCCGTAGAGGCGTATTCGATAAGGCAATGAATGGCGAATAGTGCGTTGTAACCATCAAATAGCTGGTCGGCAAACCATCGGTGATTTTTATGCAGTTTGCTACCGCAATGTTTTATGGCCTTTTCAACATTTCGCACAAGACTGTACCAAAAATTGGCGGTTAGTAAAGTTCCCTTCCAAATACTTTTGTTATGGTCTTCATTTTTGAGAAATCGCTCTATTTCTTTTGAAATAAACAGGGTTATGTTGGGCAGTTCTTCGGGCAATAGGTCTGCAAGCATTTTTCCCTTTTCTACGTTATTCATTCGCTCTAGTGGTTTCATATCGTTGCTGTTTTATCGTTATTTTGATATTTTTTTTATATTGACGATGGCAGATTCGGGGCATTTCTCGGCTGTCATTATCTGTTCTTTTACACCCTGCTCGCCACTAAGAGAAACTACGTGGAGGTTTATTTTTCCTGTATCGTGTTTGAGGGTGGCTCTATAGATTTCTATTTGCATTGGATTTTTTTTGAAGTGTAGATTTACATTTTCCAGAGTTCATCAAGGTTATATCCTGCTTCTTCAAAAGCTGAATTAAGGTACTCCGCTACGGTAACCATATCGTAATTGTCAGATTGCTCGCTGTCAATATATTTTGAGTTGGTTTTAATTATCCATTTGCAGACGGCAACGGCATCTTTTCCTTCATCTGCGGTTGTACCTCCTGAAAGTTTTATCGAGAAAAAACCGTTTCTAAACCAAAAGAAATTTTTACTCAGGTGTTCAGGTGTGACAGGTCGTTTCAGGCCAGGACATTGTTTTTTTCCTTCCCTATCCTTGTTCATAAAATTGGCTTCTTGCTGTAGCTCGCACCACGGATTGAATTTCGTAGCGGTATTTGCGCCATATTCATTTTTTAGTTCTTCATTAAGCATTAAAATGAAAATGTCATTTCTATTTTGCTTCTTTAGCATAACATTCATATATCTTCCCATGATATTAGATTTTTAAGGCAACCACCAAATTGGGGTGGTTGCCAATGGTTTGTAATTAATTGAAGCAAAGTGCATCTGTACCTATTTTTTCAAAAGAGGTGCAGAGGTCAAATGCTTTTTGTGCTTTCGTTTGCGCTGTACCGCCCATGACAATGGACTGTACTTTGGCTTCGCTATCCTTGTAACTGCGTACATTCTGATAGTAGCCTGTCACGGCATTATATGCCCCGAACAAAGTTCCTTTTGTGGTTTCCATTTGTTGGGTATCTGATAGCATGGCGTAAGCAAATGCATCTTCAACGGTATTTTTGAATACGGTGGAAATTTCATCTTCATTGCCTTTGTGCAGATGGTCAAGGGTTTCTTTGTTGGGGCATAGCGCCAATTGAATAAGGCGTTTTACTTCTTTATCATTTACACGGACTTTCGCCCATTGGTTAAAGATTCCCTCCAATTCGGTACTCATTTTGTTAGCCAGTCCCATTACTTTGTGGGCATCGTCCAAACGTTGTTTAGCCCCTGCGGTATGTTTGATGCGCACGACATTGGACATACTGCGCAATGAAGCGTTAAGGGTATTCTGGCAAACGATGCGAATAGGGGTAAATGCGGCAGTGATACTTCCGCTACCATCGTGGGAGGTGGTTAAGAAAATATACTTTTCGGTTACATCATCGCCATTACCTACACGGATATAGTCGGGGAGTTTGGCTGTAATAAAAATACGTTCCCCGTTGCCCAATGCTCCTGCTGTCTCGTACAGGATTCCATCCCCACCGCCTACAATGGCATCAAAGAAAGAAAAGGCTTCTCTGTTTTGAACGATATGGTAGTCTTTACCTACGACACCGAGTGCAGTATTGGTGTCGGTGCGTAGTGTTGCAAAATTGTTAGGTAGTAAGATGTCGGAAGGTTCTTTGATTTCTCCATCGTTATCAATAGACATTGTACCGCCCTTGGTAAACAAAGGTGCTTTGATGACTTCGTAGTCCAATCCTGCGTGTTTAATCGCCTCTTCACTTGTGGGATAATCTTCTACGATTTGCCCTAATCCGTGCCATGCTTTCTGCTGAACAGAAAAAAATGAATACTTACCTGTTTTGTCGTTGAAATTTAAATTGTGTGCCATGATATTGAATTTTAAATTGTTAGTGGTGAATTGATTGATTGATTGATTGATTGATTGAAGTGGACTAGAAAGGGAGGTCATCATGTTCGGGATTGCTACCGCCCATACTATCGCTGCCCTGTGGAGAGAAAGTTTCATCACTTTTTTTACCGCCCCTTTTTAAGACTTTGAATTGTGAGGTGTGAAAATTAATGCGTGCTTTGGGTTCTCCGCTCTGGTCTTTCCACGCTCTTGCGCTTGCCCATCCTGTGAGCTCTACCAATGTACCTTGCGTGAGTACAGGTACTACTTTTGGCGATTGCCAAAATGAGCAGTCCACATACTCAGTGAGTTTTATCCACTCACCCTGTTTGTTTTTGTAGCTATCGTTTACTGCGATAGAAAAGTTAACGACTGACCTTTCGTCTTTCAGGATGCTTGCTTTTGCATCTGCTGTTAATCTTCCAATGATGTTCATGTCTTTAGATTTAATTGTTGTACAATATTGTTAGCTGTGCCTTTCTTTGTTTTGCCGTTCCGCCTTCCAAATAATTTTTTCAAAAGAAAAAACGGAAAAAAAGAAAGCAGACAACTACTGCGGTCAATAGCAAAAACCAGAAGGAAACGGAATAATTGGAGGGGACCCATTTATGGGGAGGAAACCGTTTATGCCGTAGTCTTTTGGTGGGAGGAGAGTAGGCTGACCGCATTACCTTGGCTGCCTTTTTGTCCGTTTCGTTTGAAAATATATTCCCTTATAATTTTACCCAGTCGTAAAATCAATTGAGGTGAATGCGGTATCTATGAGCGTTTTGAAATTATCAATAGACCTAATGTTACTCATGAGTGTAGATAGAAACCGAAATGTAGGCTGGAAGTATTTACCCGTGGTAGTGTGGGCCATAGAACTTAGCAAGGTTGTTGCTTATATTTGTATGTTAGTGGCTATAGTCGTACGATAACAAACGCATCGTCTGCAGACAGTAAAAGTCAAATCTTAAAACCAAAATATTGAATGGACACTTCTTATTACCTGGAAAAATTTCAAGAGGCTGCCGATAAGCTTGACAAAAGACTTCTTACCAAAAAACATGTTGAAAGTGCGGTTGTACTGTATGGGAAAGACTGCGTGGTTTTGAAATTATATAAAAGGTCATGGACAAACCAATTTCAAGATCCATTGATTTCTAAATCACGAATTTTCTTTTCTGTTTGGATTAGCGATTCATCTATTAAAGAAGAAAAACTTTTATACAATATACATGCACTTAAACTGAGGCAGCTAAAAGGTTATTCTATAGAAAGCAGAAAATTTGCAGACATTTTTAGAGATAGTTTTAAGTTATATAAAAATAAATGGAAAAATGTAAGTTTGGATTTTGGACCATTGACATTAATGGAAGGTTGGCTAAAAATAGACATCGAAAATTTCCAAGATGAGATTATCGAACTTGCCAATAATTTTATAGAAATAGAACATTTGGTTGATGTCACACTTGCTCACTTTAAGTAGACAAAAGACACAACGAAGAACAACGAACCGCTAACATGGTTATGCAATAGTAAGGCTTTAGGAACATAGGCTCAAGTTCTGTCTTCCAATTTGACTTTTGTGCGAAGTTCGGGGGACTAAATCCTATTTGCCACCATCTCAAAGCCCAAAACCGTTGTGTGACACCCTAGACAATATGAGAATAATAACCTGGAACTGCAATATGGCTTACAGGAAAAAAGCCGATTTCATTCTGACCCATAAACCAGACATTTTAATCGTTCCCGAATGCGAGCATCCGGACAAGCTCTTATTTTCGGTTGACACACCAAAGCCAACAGACGTTTTGTGGTTCGGAAAAAATCAAAATAAGGGACTTGCAATATTTTCCTACAGTGATTATCGGTTTAAGGTTCTTGACGACCATAACCAGGATTTGAAAATGATTATCCCTATCGCTGTAACGTGCGGACAATTTGACTTTAACCTATTTGCAGTTTGGGCTAATAATCCAGCAGACCGAGAAGGACAATATATTGAACAGGTTTGGAAAGCTATTCACTATTACGACTCCTTACTGGCGAGCACAAAGACCGTTCTTGTTGGTGATTTCAACAGCAACAAAATTTGGGACAGACAGCACAGAGAAAAAACGCATTCAAGTGTTGTACAACTTTTAGAAGATAAAGGGATTTTTAGTACTTATCATTTATATCATAAGCAAGCGCAGGGAACAGAAGAGCATCCGACACTTTACATGTATCGGCACAAGGACAAGCCGTATCATATCGACTATTGCTTTGTCTCAGCAGATATGGTGGAAAAAATTAAGTCTGTGGAAATTGGCGATTACGATTTTTGGACCAAATATAGCGACCACGTCCCAGTAATTGTTACCTTTAACGATGAGTAAACAGGGCTGAGATCCCTTGATTTTCCTTACAATGCAAAGGGTCGAACCTTGTGGATATGCTAACAACTAGTAGATAACTAACTCGAAAATGAACGAAATCATTCTAACTTTAACTGAGAAAAATATTCTAGATAGTTTACTATATTCTGCATCCAAATCAGAACCGTTAAAAAAATCGCGGAAAACGGGAAGGATTCTTTTTGGAGTAATTTTTCTATTATTGACTTTGATTTTTTTGTTTCTGAATAAATTTATTGCAGGTGTAGCTTTTGTGGTTGCAGCTATTACTTTTATTTTATTTCCACAATATTTAAAAATTTATTATAAAAAATATTTTACTAAACTTTCTAAATCTCAAGAAAATAAAAAACTTATTGGACTTGAATACAGAACGACATTAAGTGAGAATTATCTTGAAAGCAACAATATTTATGGAGAATCGAAATTTTTTTATAGCAATTTTGAGTACATATCGGAGACCAAAGAAAATTTTTTTATAAAACTTAAAACTCAGGTTTTTATAATGTTTCCCAAATCCCAAATTGAAAATATAAATGAACTAAAGCACTATTTTCAAGAGGTTTGCACCAGATATGAAATTGAATACATTAACGATGAAAATTGGATTTGGAAATAGTCTTAAAAGCAACCATAAATGATCAGATTAGATTTCCCCTGGAGCACTTCTAATGGGAGAATCATTCACACGATTATCCAGGAACACCGGAATGGCCCATATTTTATTTATGTTCAAGACATACTGATTGGTAGTATCCAAAAAGTAGATGGAAATTGGGCGCAAACAAGCGGAGATGAAATTTTGGATGATATCATCGAGAATATGGGCATGTTTATTCAGGAACAAGCAAATATTGCGAAGCTACCTGATGAGATCAAAGCACTTTGGCCAACAGAAGTCGTTGCTGTTGAAGTGATATCTGATGCAGCGTACCTGATCATCATCGGTGATGAAATCGATATCACGAAATTTGAAATTGAATTTCGCGATCAGATTACCGACTGGGTTGACCAGCAATGGCAGGTTAAGTTTCAGGTTACTAAAAGAATCAGCGAAGAAAGTTTTGAGGTAGATGTAAATTAGCTCGCACACGATGTGCTGTTAAACAAAAAAATCCTTGTCTATAAACCGTCTTGCAGCGGTATCTTCGGATTTTTTATATCGGAAATTTAGCGTAAAGGCGGACTACTGGAAGCGAGGTGCAGTAACATTCCTTTCCCAATTTTAAAATTTTTAAATGTGAATATATTATATTTACATTAGTATAATAATTCTGATACAGAATTAAACTTAGTGCATCCCGCATTTTATAGCATTCTATTACTTTATTGAACTATTTAATATATGAAACATACCATTTCATTACTGTTGCTCCTGCATGGATGTCTTCTTTGTAGTCCTTTCCTGTCTGCGGGAAATCAAATCTTCGCGGGATATTCTTTGCCAATAACTGTGGAGAAAGAGTTTCCTCCAGCCAACAAGCTGATTGCAGAGATTGAACAATCTTATCCTAAACTCAAATTTAAAAAAGGACAGGAGGTCAGGAAGAGCGATTATTATTATGTCAACTGGGAAAGAAAAGGAGGTATGCAGATTTTTTCCAGAAATGATATTATCCTCACCGTTAATATGGTGGTTGTCATGAAGAAAAGTGAAATTAAGAAAAATCAAACGCCCATTTTAATCGATAGGCTTCTTACAGATATCATTAATAAAACAGCATCGGACTGGTACATCGCACAATTAAAAAAAATGTCAAACTCCAGTGATTCTGTTTATAGTAACCAGCTCAAGCAAAAAGGCAGTCTTCTTACTGTTGCATTTGATGAGCATACAAGTGCTTTAACAGTAACCTTGCAAGCAATTTAAATGGATGCCAACTCCCTCTTTATAATTATCACCTTTAAAACTTAAAATGCATAAACCAGTTCGATTGATCCCATTCAACCAATTTTAAAGTATAGGGAAATTAACTGTAAACCACTTGATCGCTGATCCACTTTTATTGGTGAGAAGGGGTCAATTCTTTGTGGTTTTTCCATATAGCGAACATTTCAGCAAGAATCAGGGTATTATCACTTCTTTTTGGTAAGATCGTGCACTTTCCATAATTGATAATTTAATTGATACATCAATCGGAAAGCTTTGCAAGCGCGTTCCAACAAGGATGACCAGTTGTTATCCATTTTCCATTTCAGAACCAAAGATCCAAATTCCCATTGAGTATTTCCATCATGCATGCGATCAGTTTGATTTAGCATGAATGTTCGTATGATTTGAAAAATTACGCTCGTCTTGTTTTCAAAATATGGCCTTTGTTGAATATTCAAGCCTCCGCCACCTGAATATTCAAAATCACCGATACCCTTTAACTCCAGCAAGATTGCCCAAAAATCATCAGACATGAACCGAAGGTTTTCTGAATGATTAACGTATGTTTCCAGATAGAAATCATTCAATTCAACTCCCCAGTTAAAACTGATATCCATCTTTTCAGATTTTAATAAGATATACTGACCAAAAGGAAACATGAAACAGTTAGAAGTATCCCATCTATCCTTAAACTTGACATATGAAAAAAAATTTTCAGCGATGCTAAACAATAAGTCATTAGTTTGAAAAAATATGCGTTCCCGATCGACTTCATCGCCGTTAGTCTCCGGTTCACCTTGCAGTAAAAGATGTTCGCCCAGCTGACATTCCCAGTTTTCGAAATTACACTTACTCTGCGTGATTATTTTATTTATGGCAGTCATGAATTGTGACGGTTAATTTCGTAAAGTTAACAAATTGCCTAGCAATGTTTCCCACTATGCTGTTGGCCATAAGAAGATGGCACTGATTGGAGTAAAATTGGTCAGAAATCACTCGTCTTATTATTTTACTGGAAATAATTAAAGATAGATTTATACGCGCTCCGCGTCGGAGGATGGAATAATAAGTTTTGTAGTAGATTGAATACTGATTGATATATGATTCGTTTATTTATGGGCTGGAACTTTTTCCAAATTAATGAGTCGAAATACTCAGAATGCGTATATTTTGTAATTAAAATAAAAGCTATAACATTATGTATGTTGGATTAGTTTAATTAATTTATGGAGCACTTTTACGTATGATTAACTAGCGAAATAATGAATGGCATAAGATACTTTTTATTGATATTCCTTGTGAATGCTGTATCTTGCAGGAAAAATAAAAGAACTTTTAGTGCTGTAGCTCCGACTGAAATTAACAAAAGAATTGTGATCTCGGAGAAATGCAATAAATTGGCCTACTCTTCAAATGAATTTGATTATTTTTCTCCGGTAATCATCGATAATATTTCAGATAATAAAATTGAATATCCTAAAATAACACGTAAGCCCACAAATAACAGTTTTCCTTTCAGTTTTTCTTGTGACTGTAAATACGTCTCAATTGCGTCCGAACAAAGAAATGGAAAATTTAGGGTTGAATATCTTGATTTAAATAATAATAAGTTGATTGCGATCCCTTCACAGGAGTTATCGGCGGATAACGGAAGTCCTTTTTTTTCTCCAAATAATTCTTTAATCGCTTTTCTTTCGGATGGGGCATTAAAACTTTATAATTATAATTACCAGTATTATCTCACGATAAAAAATGATTCAACTTTAAAATTTACCAACCTAATTTGGAATCAGTCAGGAAAAGGAATCTATTTGCAAGATCTCCATGGTGATATCTGGCTTTACGAACTCTCTGGTCAGAGGTATTCTATCCTTTTTCAATCGTCACAGCCCTTTACAACAAACCGATTGATAAGTCCAACACCAGATGACCAAACATTCTATTTTATTTCTGACCATGAGTCGCAATTCAATCAGATATACAAATACACAAAAGGAAGATTAGAGCTAGCCGTAAATAGTGCGCATGATAAATATTTAGAAGGAAGGTTCATTTTGAATGATAATTTAGTTTATCGAGAAAATGTAAATGGCTATCTCATTGCAAAGAAGGTAGCTTTAAAAAAGAGTTATAAATTGTCACTAATGGATGAGGTGGTATATGATTATTTCTCAGGAGATGATTATGATATCTATATAGGGGCTTCACTTAATCAGCCTGCTGCTTTGTTCAGAAGAAAAAAAATAAAGTCAATACCAGATTATTTAAGTGAGAAAATTATCACTAAGCCCATTCCTAAACCCGAAGAATTTTACAATCAAGAGGGAATGGTTAATTACATTTACAGGCCAATAGTAAAAACGAAATCATGGATGCTCTGGCTTCACGGTGGTCCTTACGAGCAAGTATCTGTACGTTATAATATGTTTGTTAACACACTTGTAGCTGCGGGATATGGTGTTGTTGTACTGAATTATCCTGGCTCTACTGGAATAGGCAACGAGTATGAATTACGGGAGTTAAGTTCAGAAATGCAATTAGATGTTCAAATTAAGAGGGTTAAAAGAGATCTGAATGAGATTGAATTAATACATCCAGAAATTAATAAGCTTGCTGTTTTGGGAAATAGTTATGGGTCAATTATTGCTCAAAATTTGGCAGCTGACCAGAGTTTTAAAATGGATAAACTCATTGACTTTTCAGGACTTTACAGTTCTGAATCGACAAAAAATAAACACCCAACTTTATACCTCTATGGGGAGAATGATTTTAGTTTAATAAATTCTCAACGTGTGAGGTTTCTTGAAATTGATGGCGACCGGAAAGGAGTTGATATTATTAAATTAAAGAATGAAGGTCATGTGATTACCAGAAAATCAAATAATAAAATCGTTATTAATTCCCTTCTAAATTTCATGGCTGAAGATTAAGTATTTATAAAATATTAAAGAAATCTAATTCTGATCTGTCAGAACTTTGCTCGCAGAAATTTTTATATTCTTCACTTCAGGTGAGGGGATTTTTACAGGATATGAAAGTATTTCGCGAGCAATATTGGTAGCGTCAGATGTTTTGTTACGTTTTAATGCAAGTTTCATCAGTTTATATTTACCCATAAATTTACTTGGTACCATTGAAATGGCTTTTTTGTAAGAAAGTTCGGCTTTATGTAAATTATATAAATTAGAATACCCATCACCAAGATAGAGGTATAGTGTGGTGCAGGGCAAATAATTTTCTGCCTTCCTAAGTGTTAGGACGCCTTCTTTAGATAAACCGGCTATAATTTGTTCTGAGCCGTAATTTACAAGGAATTTACCATTGGTGCTTAGTTCAACGCTAGCTTTATTGTATAAGGGTCGTGCTGTGGCAAAATCTCCTTGGAGTGCATTGAATGAAGCCTTCTCCCAAACATAACAGCTTTCAAGGTATCTGATTTCCTTTTTGAAAATAAGAAATGAAAGAATGCTAACGCAAATTGTAAGTGCTATTCTAAACGAAAAATGTGGAGAGAAATTCCATGATATAAGTT
This sequence comes from Chryseobacterium sp. G0201, assembly GCF_003815655.1. NCBI lineage: Bacteria > Pseudomonadati > Bacteroidota > Flavobacteriia > Flavobacteriales > Weeksellaceae > Chryseobacterium > Chryseobacterium sp. G0201. Next base: position 3,783,312 of record NZ_CP033917.1, read on the forward strand.
CGGGTTCTATTCCCGCAGTGAGTACCGCAATAAAAAAAAATACATTAACAATAATTGATGTAAGTGATAACGGGTAAGAAAGCGTACAGCATACTGCGATTGATAAAAGTGATCCTATTGCGCCATATTGGATTGGTGTAGGATTTTTTATCATTTTTATCGAACGATAAGATATCGAAACAAAAATTACAACAAAGGATAGCCCTACTATTCCTAATTCTACCAAAATTCGCAGTATTTCATTGAAGGGTTCGAAAGTGTCATCCGCAAGAAGCTGTAATGGGACAGATACCTTATGACTTTGAAAATATTCTGCCTGATAGTTATTATACAAGGATTTAAAACTGCCTAAGCCTGATCCAAAGATTGGGTTTTCTTGTATAATATTAAAGCTTATTTTATATATTAAAAATCGACCATGAACAGATTCTTTGTTAATCGAGTATAGGATATACAATAAAACTAAAAGTAGCAGCGCGCAAGTAATCCAGACATATCTCTTATTAATTCGCAACTTCATTTTTTCCGGTAAAATGATTTTATATAACGAATAACCTAATCCAATAATGATACTCACATAGGCTAATCTAGCATGACTATTGAAAATTGTAATAATGCAAAAGATGAAAAGTACTAATGCCAGTAGCTTTATAATCTTTCCAGTGCGCTGTGGACTTGCCTGAAAATAAATGCCAAGAGTAAAAGGAATAAGTGAGGTAAAATAATTAGCATTGGAGCCCGAATTAATAGGCACATTCATTTTCATAGTGCTAAAAATTGAGAACGGATGTAGTTGGCCCTGGTACAGAAATGTGATTAAAAGGGAAGTAATTAAAAAAGCTAATGTATATTTTGATTGAAATTGCTGGTATGTTTGCTGAAAAAAAATGAATAATAATAGAAAAATAAATATGGCAATTGCGGTATATTGACTAAGTAAACCTATTATGCACAGCTCAAAGAATATATATAACGCAAGAAAAAATAAGAATAAAGAAATTCGGGATATTTTAATTTGGATAGGCCTCCAGGGAAAATAAAAGGTAGAAGTAAGCAATAGGGTGAGGGGGAAAACAAAGGTTATGTAAATCCTATTGTATTCCATAAACCCTGAATTTATTTCTTCGAGAATGAAAATGTGACTAAGAAAAACGACTGCCAAAAAAAGAACTATACCAATATTTTTGATGTAAATGTTTGAAGCCATTTTAAACTGGGCAAGCGTTATCTTAAATATTAAATAAAAAGGTCTGATTTGGAATCAGACCTTTTAAGGCAATTGAAATTTATTGTTCGAAACTTATGTTCGGAATGACTGAATCTAAAACGGCTTTTGCTTTTTCTCTTCCTGAACCATTGAATTCAAGTAGACCATTCACTGAAGAAGTTCCTGAGGAATTTGTGCCAAAAAAACGTAGTTTATTTTCGGTAGTATTTTCAGTAATCAAAAACTTATTACCTTTGATACTAACTATTTTAGAACTGTAGGAAGATAGTCCCTTGGCCATTTCATCAAGCCCCTTTTTCACTTTATCCAAATCGACCTTTTCGGGTTTTTTTGAAGCAAATACCGTTACGAGAACATTGTCAGTTAAATAGACTGATCTGTTTTCGGAATTTGGTAGGCTCACAACTTGTATATCATTTTGCTTCGCTATAGCTGTAAGATCGGCAGTAGTGATTTTTTGAGTTTTAGAGGGGAGAACCATGTTCACTCGGCTATTTAAGCTTACTTTTTGGGCCACGACAGTTTTAGAAACTGCAAATGCCAAAAAGATTAATAACATTATTTTTGTTTTCATATTTTCATTTTTTTAATAGTAGCAAGGTTTGCCCTGAACAGTAAATCCAATCTTCTCTACAGGCACAAATGAATTCGAACCCGGTTCAGATTTAAAAATTTGGACTGCATTTCCTAATTTACTCATCAATGCCCAAACTCCTGCTTGGCCAACATCAGATGAATTGTTTGCCAACATATAATTTTGTGCTTCACTAATATATGAATTATTATATGCAGTTGGATTACTAAGGTAAGTCTGATATTCTGCCATAAGCGTTTGCCAATTCTCTACCTCAATGAGATAACCCGTGCCGTCCGGAAGATATGTTGTTACTGTTACGGTTTCTTTGTAGAAATTGGTTCCACCACTAGCTACTAAATCTGGATTATTAAGGTTGGTTATGGGCCAGAAAGCGTCTGCAGGTGAGGGCCCTGTCCCCCCTGGATGGCCATGCGCAATTCCAGTTGTGTATCCATCATAAGGATTCCATACAAAATTAGAAGTAAAACTTCCTGTTGACGAATTTGTTCTTGGTGTAGTGGGGATTGTTCCAAAGGAACCCGGATACACATTAGAATTTTGTTCAGCGCCCCATTCAACATTTGTGGAATTATTTATAATAGTGTTTTTATTCGCAGCTACGGATTCGTTATTCCCCATTAGAGTGAGGAATTGTTGTCTGTAGCAGGGGTCACGAGGGCAATATGCAAGTAGTGTGGTGCCGCCTATGCATCCACATGCGGCCTTATAAGCGGTTCCATTTTCTACACCGGCACAATCAATTTTTGGTGCTCCCCCTCCCGGTGGGCTTCCTCCACCATCTCCCTGTCCGCCATTTCCACCAGAACAGCTTGTATAGAGGTATTCGCTATCCTGACCAATTATCGCTCCAGTTGCGTCATGATATGTAGTCACAACATACCAATTCGTACAATTCGTCTCTGTCGCTAAAATAATGTTCCCAGAATACCTTTTTGCATCAACGCTACCATTTTTGGTAATCTGCGAAGTTCCCTTAATCATATGTCCATCCCTAAAGACTCTTCCTTCGAGGTAGCGGTATTGTAGGTTGTAAAGAATAATGCTTCCTGTAAAGTCTTTTATTTTGGTCTGATTGAATTTGATCAATAGATTTTCTTTTTCCTTTTCTAGATACTCAGGAGTTCCAAAGATTTCTACTATATTTCCAGAAATGATGATTCCATTTTTTTCTGTAAACACATATTTTCGCAAATAGCTAATCTTTTTTGTTGTTAGCTTGTATTCTTTTAAAGGGACAGTTAATATATTGGAGCCATCTTCTAACTTTGTCTGACCAGCATTTTCCCACATAGGTTTTGCTGCTTCAAGTTGATCCCATTTGGATTCTACTGCAAGTTGCTGTGAACTGGATGCTTTAAAAAATAGTTTAGCATTTTCAAGTATTTCTTTTTGAGGCGGTTCGCCAGATGATTGTTTTTCACCCTTCCGACAAGATGACAAGACTATTATTCCGAATAAGAACAATAATCCTAAAAAATAAATTTTCTTCATAATTTAATAATGGTTTGTTCTGAGTAAATGAAAAAGAGTTGAACTATATGACCTGTTTTTGAGGTTTTGGCTTATTTTGTTTTTTACTAAGCTTGTAGTATTTGAGCATATAAAAAAACGATGTAAGTCTATTTTACACCAAATTGCCTGCTGCAAGGACGAAACTAGGTTGTGCGATGACTAAATAGGAAAACTAAGATCGAAATCGTTGCTATTAATTCTGATTTAATAGTCTAAAAACAATGATAAATGATTAAATTAGATTTTTCCTGGAGCACTTCAGGCTGTAAAATCATTTATTCGATTATCCAGGAAAATAGGAATGATCCATATTTTATTTATACTGAAGAGACATTGATTGGTAGTATTCAAAAGGTGGAAGCAAATTGGGCGCAAACAAGCGGAGATGAAATTTTGGATGATATCATCGAGAATATGGGCATGTTAATTCAGGAACAAACAAATATTGCGGAGCTACCTGATGAGATCAAAGCACTTTGGCCAACAGAAGTCGTTGCTGTTGAAGTGATATCGGATGCAGCGTACCTGATCATCATCGGGGATGAAATCGATATCGCGAAATTTGAAATTGAATTTCGCAATCAGATTACCGACTGGGTCGACCAGCAATGGCAGGTGAAGTTTCAGGTTACTAAAAGAATCAGCGAAGAAAGCTTTGAGGTAGATGTTAATTAGACCCCACATTATGTTTTTTTATACTTGCAATCCTCCGTTAATAAACCGTCTTGCAGCGGTATCTTCCGATTTTTTCAATCGGAAATTTAGCGTAAAGGCGGACCACTGGAAGCGAGGTGCAGTAACATTCCTTTCCCCATTTTAAATTTTTAGGTTTTGCCTTGATATGGGAAATTGAAATCTAAAACATTTGAGGGGTGACAAAATAAGCAGCAACAAGTGCCACTATTCCGATTAGAAAAAGTTTAAGGTACATATTTCGGTCAGGGGGTGTTTTGCTGATAAGACAAGCGACGAGCATCCAGAGCATCCACACGGCAATCCACGCAAAAAGCACCAGGCCGTAAATAAGACCAGACAAATCATATGCCCCGCCACCGGTCTGTCCGCCAGATTTACTATCAAGCACGACCAAAGTCAGGATGACAAAGGGAACAACAAGAAAAGCTAATCTTAACATTAATTTTTTACTGGTTTTGCTCATAGACATAGGTATTGTTGATTACAGATCTGGTAAATATTTGGTCGACTAAATTTATAAAAAAAACTAATTACCACGCTTAACTTTAACAAAGGTTTGAAAATCAGGAAGGTATAATTATTGCATGTTTAGCACAAAAAACCTTTAACTATGAATATTTTTAAAAACGCAATTTTAATTTTCTTACTTATTTTTTCAGTATCAAGTTGCGCTGATTCCAATAAAAAAATCAAGGCGGAAATAGATGAAATGAATCCTAAACTTACGAGCTCAAACTATGTAAGCACCCTTTTGAGTTCGGTAAAACATTCTTCCAATGAACCCTATTATTATTTGTTTGTAAGCCATGAAGCTTGTTATTTCGAGATTCTGGTGAATGACTTACCGGTATATCATAATTATGATCTGGGACAAGTTGTAACACCTATTGATATTTATTCTGCAATCAATAAAACAGGTAAGCAAACCATTACCTATAAATTATACCCTCAAACGGAAAGCCAGGAAGGAGAAGGTGTTAAAACATTAGTGGATTTCACCAATATAAAAATAGAAGTTTTTCAGCGTAACAAGGCGGATACCGGTAAAAATGCCTTTGCAAACGAGAAACCAGTAATAACACATACCAGCTTAACGGAAGCAGATGGCAGAACCTTTGTGGGGAAAGGGAAAGATTATTACCAGTACAGTTTTACTTTTGATGCAGCCTTGCCCTATGAAAATACGGGGTGGGAAAATAGTACTGACCTGAGTAAAATGGATCAGAAAGAATTACTGGCTAAAACAGAAAATGCCTACAAGCAGGTTTGGCAAATGAAAGATCAAGAAAAAGTTGATGATTTTTTTGCACTGCTATTTAACAAAGAAAAAGAAAATGCACAATGTGAGTACAGCACTAAAAATGATTTGGAGGAATCATTGGAAAACTATAAAATACCCCCATTAGCAAAAGACTACAAGATGCAGCCTCTGGAGAAATATAAAATGGTTTTGTATGGAGGAGGGCGATTGGTCCGTTTAGAGCAAACTTCTGTTGATAAAAGGTTAAGGAGTGAATCGGCACTATGGGCAAAATACAAAGATGAGGATGGAAATGTGATCGCAAATTTTATCAGCCTGTATCTTCATATTCCAAAAGGAAAAACAAATTTCGAAATTATAAGATAATCATCATATTAAGCCTTAAATTATTTCTTTTGGTGGGCAGTGCATAAACCAGTTGATTGCTAATCCACTTTTTTTGGTGAGATGGGGTCAATTCTTTATGGTTTTTCCAATTATAACAAATACACAAATGCACCATGAATTAAACATTATAAACTCAAGATAGTCCAAACCAGGCTTTGCCACACATTTATTAGAACAGGGGACAGATATTAGCTATATCTAGAAATTACTGGGGCATAATGATATCAAAACCACCCTTATTTATGCACAAGTTGGCAAAAAGGATGTGAAAGCAATTATAAGTCCATTAGATAAAATTAAATGGTAGGAAACTTTAGCTTTTTAAGTAGGCTTTTAAGAATGTTGTACTCAAAATACGAATAAAAGAAATATAAAAAAATTACGCCCAACCTATGTGGGGACACATTAATTATTTTGCCACTTAAAAACTTGCGTATATTTAAGAGTTATAGGCAATGCTATCCAAAAAATAGGTTAAAATGAAAATAAATAAAATTCTACAAATTATTTTACTAAACATTATTCTAACGAATTGTAATAAGAAAGATTCAGAAATTTATGTTGCAATAGAAAATTTTGACAATTCTTTAGATTACTTAATTACTCAAAAAACATATAATAAAGTTCCATATTTGGTTTTCCAAGCCGACACGCTGAAAAATAATCCAGTAGAAATTATAGAAACTTGTTATTTAAAGACAAGTGATAAAGACTCTATGAAAATAGATGCAAATTGCCATATTTATAAATTTGCAAATAATGAATTATTTATCAATGTAAGTGAAGACCAATTAGGAAATAGATTTGTTCAAAAAAATATTTACTTCAGTAATAAAATCGACAACGAATTATTGGACAAATTAAGAAGGCAAAAATCTGATACCATTTATATTGGAAATCTAAAAAAATATGACAACAAGGGTAATTTAGTAAAAATGGTTAGAACAACTGAATGGAAAAATATACAAAGTGATGGCTTGATAGTAATTAATGACAATAGATTGTTAGAAGTATATTCTAAAAATAAGGATGGAAATGTAACACCGTACAGAAAAGAATATTTTAATAAAAAATATAATGTTGATAGTTTGAAGAACCTGAAAGTAGAGGAATTTGCAACGACTAATTTATGGGACAACGACAAAAAAGAATATTTGTACAAATTTGACAAATATGGCAATTGGATTGAGAAAAAAAAATTAAACAGTAAATATCCTGAAGTTTATTATAGAACTTATAAATATTAACAGCACTGCCTATAACAAGTGTTTTGCTTCAGGCGGGCTGAAGTGCAAAATTCAACGGCAGTTTTTCAATTGAACTTTAGTAATAATATCAGCATTTGTGCTTCGATTTCCCGCCCGAACGCAAAGCCCCAAAACGTTAGCTGTAATGCAACCAAACTACCTACTAACTCAATCCTCTTAAAAACTATCATTTCACTACATTTGCAAAATGTTCAAAACAATATCTATTGCTGACCTCATCAATCAATCTCATAAACAGATTGATTTTTTGGTGGACAAATTTGAAGATATGGTAGAACCCGAAAATATTGAATTTCCACACACCCATAATTTTTATGAAATTTTGTGGATTACAAATGGGACAAGCGGCCAGAATATTGATTATAAAAATTATACTATTTCGGAAGATACCCTGTTTTTTATTTCGCCGGGTCAGCTGCATTTGTTTGAAGAATGGGAAAATATACAAGGCTATGCCATATTATTCACAGAACAGTTTTTTCTTCAAATATTTCAAAATAAGAACATCCTTTTTGAGCTTTCTTATTTGGATAATTTTCACGAAAATCCATTTTTAAAACTTAAAAATGAAGATAAAAAAGCGATAGAACCCATCGTAGATTTACTCTATCAAGAATCTAAAAGCAGTGAGAAATCAACCGAAACAATTCAAGCATTATTATTGGTTTTGTTAAGACGTATTCAAAAAATATTTTCGGCAAAAAATAATCAAAATAGCAGCAAACATCAAATGGTAATTTTTAAGCAGTTTAAAAATTTAATTGAATTAAATTTTGCTAAAAATCTTTCTGTTTCAGATTATGCCTCGCAACTGCATATTTCTACTCATCATTTAAATACATCCATAAAAACAATCAGCGGAAAAACACCTACTGAAATAATAAAAAAACGAATTATTTTGGAAGCACAGCAATTACTCCATTTTTCCGAACTTACAGTAAGCCAAATCACCGACCAGCTCGGCTTTGAAGACAGCAGTTATTTTGCACGTTATTTCAAAAAACAAGTTGGAGTTTCTCCATTAGAATTCAGAAAAAGCATCTCCTAAAAGTACCGAGAAACCTACGTTTTGTCCTAACAAGTTCCTGCCTTTCCGGCTCATCTTTGCATCATCAAATAATTAAAGATGATGAGCGAAATAATATCCAAAACGAATATCATTCACAATTTCTTAATCCAGCACCGTAATACCTGGACAGATTACAACGTGCCTTTTGAAGACGGACAAGAATTAGAAAAACTAATCCTTTCCAACAACTCTAAAAATATTTTAGAAATTGGTACATCCAGCGGTCACTCTACCATTTGGTTGGCAAAAGCGGCAGAAAAAATAGGCGGAAAAGTAATAACCATTGAAATAGACAAAGGCAGATTTGAAAAAGCAAAAGCCAATTTTGAAAAAGCTGGAGTTTCCCATTTAATAGAAATGAAATTGGGTGATGCGATGCAAATTATCCAAACATTAAACGAGGTTTTCGATTTTGTTTTTTCCGATGCAACGTGGAGCACACAACCTGCGGAAGGTTATACCACTTTCTTTAAACTTTGTGAGCCAAAAATAAAAATTGGCGGACTTTATACAATGCACAATGTTATTGATGGTTATGGCGATGATGGAAGATTTTTCAAGTATTTAGAAAAATTAGGCACGTATAAAACATCAATTATTAATGTTTCGCACAACGGAATTTCAGTCAGTAAAAAATTAAAATAAATAGTAAAATTATGTCAAAAAAAGTAATTGTTTTCGGGGCAACAGGCTTAATGGGAAAACAAATTGTAAAAGAAAATTTAAAATCAGGAAATAAAGTAAGTGTTTACATCCGACAAAACGAATACCCTGAAAATGTGACCATTATCACAGGTGAACTGAATGATGAAAACAAAATTGCAGAAGCCATCAAAGGTTTTGATGTCATTGTTTCAGCTGTTGGAAACAGAAACTACGAAGACCCAACTATGGTCGTTGCACCCGTTGGAAAATTATTAGCCAAATTGGTTTTGGATAACCAACGGTTAATTATAGTTGGCGGTTCAGGACTTACGTTACACGACAGTAAAACATTGCGCAGAGATTTGGCAGGACAACCCGAATTTCTAAAAAATCAACGAGCCGACCATTGGGAAGCTTATACGAACATCGCACTATTAGACATAAATTATCTTTTTATCTGCCCAACAATGGTGGTTGAAGGCGATGCAGATGGAAACTATCTTTCACAAGAAAATTATTTCCCTAAAAGTGAAGCCAAGCAAATTTCGGCTGGAAATGTGGGGCATTTTATTGCAAAAGAAATTGTAGAAAATAAATTTAACAAAACAAGAATAGGATTAGTAAATAGCTAATAAATGAAAAAAATAATTTTAACAACAGTAATAGTTTTACTATCCATTTTCAATAATGCGAAAGCCCAAACTGGCTTAAACTTTATCGGAAGAACATTTGATTATCAAATAGATAATTTTCATTTGAATTTGGAGATTGTATCCGATAATCAGGCAAAATGGACATACATTTCTGCACCCAATAATGAAACAGGGAAAACGGCTGTTGAAAATTGTAAAATTGAAGAAATATCACATGGAATTTATAAAATCTATTGGACGGAGAAAGATGGTTCCAATGTGGTTGATATCTTTAATTTAAATTCCAATGAAGTTTTCGTTGCATTTAGTTTACCCAATAACAAACTTTATAACTACAAAACTTCTTTTAAAATTATTTCAGAAAAAAGTGAAAACATGCTTCCTATAGAAAAAGTGAATTTCAAAAGTAACAACCAAAATGTGGTGGGACTTTTGTGTAAAAAGGATAATAAAAAGAAGAAACCCGCAGTAGTTATTTTAGGACCAATATGTTCGGTAAAAGAGCAATCGCCTATTCAATATGCAACACGGTTAAGCGAAAAAGGTTTTGTGGCTTTGTGCTTCGATGCAAGAGGTTATGGCGAAAGTGAAGGACAACCACGCCAATTTGAGAGCCTGAAAAATAAAGAAGAAGATGTAAGAGCTGCTATTGATTTTTTAATTTCGAGAAATGATGTGGATGCCGACAAAATTTTTGTTATTGGCATCTGTAACGGTACCAACGAAATGATGCAGGTAAGTATTGATGACAAACGTATAAAAGGAATAGCATTAGTTTCGGGAAATTATTTGATAAAAGAAAATATGGTCGATCTTTTAGGCAATGAAAAAATATGGGACACACATTTGCAAAGGGCAAAATTGGCTAAAGAAAAATTTGAAAAAACAGGCGAAGTTGAATACATAAAAATAACTGACAGCATTGGAAACGAACAGCTTTTACCGCCATTACCTATTTATGAATGGTATCATCCCTGGGAAAATAAAGCACCTTATTTTACGTATCGGGGCGGCTGGCAAAACAAAGTAACAGCAATGAGCGAGTTGGAAACCTTGAATTTTGATGCGTTGTCTGTGGCAAAAAAAATTTCAAAACCTACTTTGCTGATACACGGAGAAATGAGTGACGGTGGATATGAATATGCCAAACAGATTTTCAACTCAATTCCAACACAAAACAAGAAATCGGTTTGGATAGACAAAACCGTACATTTCCAATTTTATGATGACCCGAGAGTAATTGGACAAGCTGTGAATGAGATTTCAGATTGGTCAAATCAGGTTAACTAAATGAAAAATAATTTTAGTTTTTTTTGTAACAGTTGCCATATTTGTTATGAAAAATATAACCTCAAATTAGCACTACAGCTAACAAGGGTAACCGTTGCACAACTCCTAATTTTGTAGAATAAAGAAAATATCAGACCTCGTTCAAGCCTTTTTAAGCGAGGTTTATTTTTGGAAGTAGAAAGAAATATGGATTATTTGAGAGGCTTAATTCCAAGATATGTTACTCGTATTTTTTACTTTAAAATAAAAGCCAAAATTCCCTTTAGGAAGATTCATGATTTGGACATTTTGATTGAACTTTCTCGTCACAAACTTCAGAACTTTCTTCAGATTATACGATAAACCTGACATTAATATGTATTTATTGGTTTGAGCCATTCCTCGACTGTTGATTCGCTTCATATTAAAAAAGTTAATCAAGATACCCAAAACGGGTTCCACCGTGCTTGATCTTCGTTTGACCAATCTGCGATGATAGGCTTTATTTTGAGTGAGCTTTTCGTGCATCTTATCGTAAAGTGCATAACCCAATTTGATTGATCCCATTCCACTAATTTTAAATCATAGGGAAATTAACTGTAAACCAGTTGATTGCTAACTACATGTTTTTGGTGAAATGGGGTCAATTCTTTGTGTTTTTTCCATTTGACCACAAAGTATCAGTATAATCAAATCTGCAATCAAATTCCTCTAAAGTAGAAAGGTTTAATCACAGTTTGGTGGGAGGCGATGTGTATTTTTGTACTATATTAGACAAATGAAATTCTATTGCTCTCATGTCGGTAACAGCCAATCAGTAATTAGAATTTGTAATAAAATATTGTAATTATGGAGGATGTCCGATGGTTGAAATATTGGAAGAAGGGATTGTCAGATTCGCTGAAAGCGGATATAGACATTGAAAAACTGCAACACTTTGAAATTGAAAATTTCGAAATGCAAATTCAGTCTATTTCAGAACTGGAGAAAGTTAACTTGCTGATTGACTTTGAGGAGGCCAGGTTAAATAAGAAGAGGGGAATTTCAGATAGAGATAGTGAAAATTGGGTTCGACTAAACAAAATCCAGATTGTTATATCCCCAATAAAAATTAAACCCACTACTGATAATTTAGTGATGTTGAAAGACAAAAAACCGAAATTTCCTTTCTGGTTTTTTGCTATTTTGGATAGGGAGGGGAGGTTAGGAATTCCTGAAGAGACGTTTCCAATATTTCAAAGAAAATATCTGGAACCACTTGCAGATGAAAGAACGGAATTTATTTTTGGTTCAGTTGAAAGTATTGATAAGGTTAGTGCACTAGGAAAGGAAAAATACGAGGATTATCCTGAGTACATCAATTATCTGAAGGCTGTATTTAAAAGTGGTATTGGCCAGGAGATTGAAAATTATACGACCTCAGCATATGAGACTATACATAATGGAATAATCCTGCTTCCGGATGAAGACATAAATGCGGCCGCTGGAATCATTCACCTGTATGAAAAGATACTCCATGAAAAGAATTTGCCTGAACTGCTTAAGTCCTTTATAAACCTCAAGAACGAAAAGCAAAACTTACCGATAGCTGTTTCGAATTTGATAGAGTCAAATGCCCTACATCTAGGGCAAATGGGATTTGGTTTCCCGCTTTCCATTTCCCAACGAAAAAGTTTGTACACGTACTTAAATGGAAATGATCGTGTTTTTGCAGTGAATGGTCCACCAGGAACAGGAAAAACCACGCTGTTGCAAAGTATTGTCGCAAGTAAATTTGTTGAAAGTGCAATTAATGGAAACAAGGCTCCGATCATACTTGCCTGTTCTACAAATAACCAGGCTGTCACTAATATTATTGATAGTTTTTCTAAAACAGATACAAGACCAGGTAATCTGGAGGGTAGATGGTTACCCGATGTTGAGGGATATGCAACTTTTTTACCCTCGAACGGTAAAACTGACTTAGAGTTGGAAGGCATCAACTTTAAAAAAATTAATGGGGACGGACTGTTCAATACTATAGAAAATTCCAATTTTCTGGAAAGAGCAAAAGACTTTTTTATAGAAAAGTGTGAAACCTATTTTGGAACAAAAACGCTAACTATCAGGGAATCTGCAACGAATCTGCAAAAGGAGATTATCCATATACAATCTTTACTTAAAGATGCTTCTCTAAGATGGTCTGACTATCTGAAAAAAGAGGAAATTTTTCTTGCTGACTATTTAAGCAAAAATTTAAAAAGCGAACTATATTACAAAAATAGTTGTTTGAACGAGCAGGTTTTTAAGGACGATATCAAGAGTTTGAATAATACAGAAGTAAAGATAATTCAATATTTTAATAACGAACCCTTTTTTAGAAAACTATTGTGTCTTTTTGGATTTAAAACTGCTTTGAAAAGTAGAGCTTCTGAGGTCAATATAATTTTGAGAGATTCATTAATTGAAGTCTCTGATGAATTTGTTTTTGCTAAAAGTAATATTCTTGAAATCACAAATTCCAAAATCCAAATAGCAAAAAGCATAATCGAAGCGATTGAAAAATGGAAGGATTGGAAAACGGAAAATGAAATAGGTGGTAACCCGCCACGAACAGAAGAAGAATATTGGGGCTTTGAACTGTTGAAGATCAAAGACAGCTTAACGCCTAACTGCTTTTATGACGAACTTGATGTTTCATTTAGACATAAGGCATTTCAATTGGCATTACATTTCTGGGAGGGGGAATACTTAATTAAACTGGAGGAAGATTTAGCAGACCGTAATTTTGCTGGAAAAGGTTTAGAGAGCGTGCAAAATAGGTGGGAAAGACAAGCCATGCTAACACCATGTTTTGTTAGTACTTTTTATATGGCTCCAAAGTTCTTTAGCTGGTTTAAGTTTTTAAAGAAAGGAGAAGACGGTAAAAACCTCTTTGATAATCCTCCATTATTTGATTTTATTGATCTATTAATCGTTGATGAGGCGGGTCAGGTATCGCCAGAAGTTGGTGTAGCCACATTTGCACTTGCTAAGCAGGCCGTTATCGTGGGAGATGTGAAGCAAATTGAACCCGTTTGGAACATTACCCATAAAATTGATGTGGGTAATATAAAAAAATGCGGGCTAATAGAAAATTATGAAGATCCGATTTATGAAAGGGAATTTGATCCAAAAGGTTTTTTATGTTCCACGGGTAGTATCATGAAAATGGCACAAAACGCGTGCAATGTCAAAGAAAGCGGTTTTGATGAAAAAGGAGTCGTTTTGGTAGAGCACAGGCGATGTTATGATGAGATCATTAATTATTGTAATGTTCTGGCCTATAATGGTCAGCTAGTTGCGCTTAAGGGCAAGGCAAAGGATGTTCTATTTCCACCCATGTACTGTATTCATGTGGAAGGAAATTCGACTGTTTTAAACGCAAGCCGGCACAATCAAGCCGAAGTTATGGCAATTGTAAACTGGCTAACTGTAAATCGCAGGATTATTGAAGAAAAGTATGGTAAGCTTGAAAATAATGTTGGTATAATCACACCTTTTACTGGGCAGAAGAATAATTTAAGACATGCGCTTAAAAAGGCAGGTTTTGATGTAAATGTGTTAAAAATTGGAACTGTACACGCCTTACAAGGGGCTGAAAGACCAATTGTTTTGTTTTCAATGGTTTACGGGAAAGGGGATTCCGGAACAATGTTTTTTGACAGAGACAATAAGCCAAATATGCTGAATGTGGCAGTTTCAAGGGCCAGAGATAATTTTATTGTATTTGCTGACACCAAGATTTTAAACAAAAAAGCTAAAAGTCCGTCAGGTATATTAGCAAAACATTTAACTTACGATACAGAATGCAGTTAAGTCTGAAAACCGTAACCAGTCTTATTGCTAGCTGGTAGGGATTAGCAGAACCTGAAATATTATAGCTCAGCACATTATGTGTTGTGAAGGTTTAGTAGAGTATAATTCATTCTATAATGGTGTTTTTTCGACAAGGTGCAAAAAAAGATGTTTTGTGTTAAACTAAGTTTTGCTCTTTGGCACAAGCAATCATCTCCATTTTGGATCGAGGATGTTTGTAAAACTCTCTCATGATAGTGAAATGTATATTCATCAAATTTTTCGCTCTTCGCAGAACAGAAATCATAAATAGGCACTATTTTTCTTGCACGATGAATTAGTTAAGTAGACCGTTATGCCGTAGTCTTTTGGTAGGCGAAGCAATAGCTGTGCATTTCCTCGGCAGGCCATTTATCTGTTTCATTTGAAAATTTCTTTTATCAAATATTAGTACGCGTTTAGCTCGCCTAATTATGAAGTGGATTTTGTTGGGTTAAGTGAAGTGGCAATAGTTGAAAAATCCGTAAATGAGAGAGGGGTTATATTATATTACTTAAATTGTGCGTAAAATATTTAACACCCTCATCATGCAATTAAACCCTAAACATTTTGATGTTACGTTGGACGCATTTTTAAATTCCTGGAATCTGAATCGGATAAGGACGATGACAATTGAAGAATATGCTGAGTTGTCAGATCATGATTCTTTATGCTATTGGCTAGAGTATGGGACAAAAGACCTTGGTGTCATTGGAAGAATGTCCTTGGGTAAATTTGAACTATGGAAGCCGAAACAGGGAGAAGCTAAAGAGTTTAAGGATGACAGGTTTAAGATGGAAGGAATCTTTGCATATAAGAGGCAAAAGGGTAATACACTTGAGGAGGCGTTTAGTAATATCAGGACGTCAATTTTTGAGATTGTAAGACATTCCTTAAACCAAGACTGGGAGGCCATAGAAAGAATTGAATTTCATTCCATCGTTAAGTGGAAACTTGCATGCTTATTTTCAAATAAGAAGTTGCTTCCAGTTTACAGTAAGCGGGCATTATTAGCTATTGCTAGGGGACTCGGCCATACTTTTACTAATAAAGACAGTAGTTTAGCAATACAAAATGCCATCATCATGCATAAGCCATCCGAAGAGGATATGGTGGACTTTTCGTATCGTGTTTATTCACAATTTGCTGGTCGTGACAAAATCTCTAACAAAAGTTATTTTATTGTTGGTGGCAAGTACAGTGATGATAGCGGCAATGATACCGTCTCCGTTATAGAAAAATTTATAGAAAATAGATGCATTGCAATAGGATGGCTAGATTGGTTAGACTTTAGTAACTATTTCGGAAAAAGCCCTAAAGTTATTAACGAGTTTGTTGATAACAATTGGGATGATGAAAGTCCAAGTTTAGGGAAAATTAAAAGTTATTTTCGAAATCTTGGGCAGATGAAACAAGGTGATATTATTGCAGTGAAATCACAAGGAGCCTATGGGCAACTTAAAATAATCGCATATGCTGAAGTGGTCGAAAGAGAAGGCCGTATTTATTGGCATGATGATGATCTTTTAGGGCATCATATAAATGTAGAATTTATTGAGGCAGGCTTTGTTCATGAAACTGGTGAGACTTATGCTGGTACAATCCATAAATTAGCTCCGGAAAAGGACGGTGAAAAATTTTATAAAATTTTTGGCTGGTACTCTGGGAATCAGTATAATGATGTCTTTGATGAGGAGGAAGAAAGTGAGTTTGATGCTGTAAATGTTGAACCTACGAATGAGGGGTACAATAATAAAATTGAAACAAGTTTTGAAAGAAGTGCAATTGCGTCAGTGATTGTGAATAGGTTACACAACCGGATCCAAAACCGTTTTATTCAATACTTAAAAAAGACCTATCCGGATCATCTTTGTTCTGGGGAAAAAAGGTTCATAGATGCAAAAAGAATTAGCCCCGAAGAAATTATAATATATGAAATTAAGCCTTTTGCAAGTGCATATTCGTGTATACGACAGGGTATAGGACAGCTATTTGATTATTTGCACCATGAAAAAAGTAACAAACCAAAACGGATCATCATCGTAGGACCAAATGAGCCTACATCTGCTGATCTAAAATTTTTGCACGAGATTAGAGAGATGCTGAAAGTTCCCTTCGGTTATATAGCTTTTGATGAGGCTAATGTAAGCGTTAAAGAATATTAATAGTAGTAATTTGCGCAGATGACAGATATATCTAATATGATGATTGTTAACTAGATTAGAAAAGTAGCACAATTTAACTGACTAAAGACTGTTTATTCTTGGTTTTATTTTATTATTTTGTGCTAAAAAAATTAGCGAAAAATTATGTCTTCCATATAATTGTAATTTAAAATTTTATATTTCTGAAAATCAGGAATATGTATATTTTTTTATAAAACAATTTTGAATGAATTTTTTAAGTTTCATCACAACTTTTGTGGAGATGGGAACAATACTAACACAATATTTAAAAATGCTTTAAGTAAGCAAGGGATGTCGAATGAGATTTTATCAGGTTTACGGTTAGTGCTCAAAACGATTCGGAAAAGACTAGGATTTATATTTAGTATTAAAACACAGAGATTAAATGAAAAGATCTCATCCTGAGAGATCTGCGGATCAATTTATTCGAGCTAACAATATATTTGAAGAGTTCTCGACTGATGAATTATAGATACAATGCTTTGATAATCTTTGATTCTAGGTCAATAATAAGAACAGTTATTTAATAGAAATGATTTTAGACAACGAGAATAAGAATTTTAAGGTACATGAATGGATATCTTCTTTTACTGAAGAGGGCAGATTGGATATTGTGACTGGATATTTCACGATCGGTGCCCTTGCATGGTTGTCGAATGAAATCAACAGTAAAATAAGCGATTACCGATTTGTTTTAGGTGATATTGTTAACATTAGTAGTTCTGAAGAGCACCCATTAGATCTGTTAAACGAAAATATAACAATCGAAGCATCTTTAAAATTAAGCAAATTAGCAAAAGAAGCTGTTGCTTTCTTAAAACAGAATAACGTTTCAGCAAAAACTCTTGAACCGAATTTTTGCCATGCGAAGAGTTATATCTTTACTCCCGCAAAGAATGATGATAGAAATAAGTATTTTATTTCTGGAAGCTCAAATCTTACTGAAGCTGGAATTGGGCAGAAAATCACGTCTAATATTGAGTTAAATATTGCTGAGACTGGGAACAATAACCAATATAAAGAAATGGCTGACTGGTTTGAGACATTATGGAACAAACCACAGGCTCATAATCAGAAAACAATAATTAGCAGTGATGGCGTAATTTCGAAAATTGACTTTAAGCAATATCTCATTAATGAGATAGAACAGGTATTCATTAAATATTCACCCAGGGAGTTATACTTCAAAGTCCTTTTTGAAATATTTGGAAATCAGCTTATTGATCTGGAAAATGACGTAAATTTTAATAGGCAATTAGGAAAGCTTGAAAATTCTGTTGTGTTTAACTTGTTATATGAATTCCAAAAAAAAGGTGTTTTAAGCTTGATAAGAATGCTTCAAAAATTTAATGGTGCTATTTTAGCAGATGCCGTTGGATTAGGGAAAACATGGAGCGCCTTAGCAGTTATTAAATTTTTTCAACTACAGGGACGCGAAATAATTGTTTTGTGCCCAAAAAAATTAGAGCATAACTGGAGGAGGTATTTGAAAAACCAAGATGCTCGTTTTGAGAAGGATCAATTTGATTATTTTATTAGGTATCATACTGATCTGGATTCTAAACGAATGGAAAAATACGTTGATAGAGGCGATAAACTTTTTAGCAATGATAAACCAAAATTATTAGTAATTGATGAAAGCCATAATTTAAGAAATGACAAATCTGGCAGATATAAATTTCTTGTAGAAAAAATTTTAAAATATAATGATGATATAAAAGTCCTGCTTTTATCAGCTACACCAATCAATAACTCGTTAAATGATATTAGAAATCAATTTAAGCTTATGGTTAAAGGTAATATTGATGGGTTTAATGAAAGTTTAAATGTTCGTAATCTAGATTACTCATTTCGAACAGCGCAGAAAGTGTTTAATGATTGGCGGCAAGAGTTATCACCTCGGATTGCTGACTTTACTAGAAAATTGCCAGCCAATTTTTTTACGTTGACAGATTCACTCATAGTTGCCCGTACCCGAAAAATGGTAGAAGGGGAGCAAATGAACTTGTCCTTTCCGTTAAAAGCAAAACCGATTAATTTATTTGTGACACCACGTCATTTAGGTAATTTTGAATCTTTCGAGGAGTTATTTGATCATTTTCCACCAATGCTTTCTGGCTATCAACCAGCTTTTTACTTAGAAATTGAGAAAGATGAAGAGAAAAATATTCTCCATGACGAAAGACAAAGAGATCGTTTTTTGGTTAAGATGATGTACATTCTAATGGTCAAAAGACTAGAATCTTCTTGGTCTTCATTTTTTTCGACAGTAGAAAAGATAAAATTGCATCATGAAAATGTTTTAGAAAAAATTAGGCAATATCAGGCAGGTAAGCAAAACATGTTATTATCTGCCGATGAACAAATTCTTTTAGAAGATGACGAATTAATTCGGGATTTTGAAGATTTGTATCTAGGTAAAAAACGAAAAATAAGTTTACTTGACATAGATTCAGCTGGAAACTTAAATGCATTTAAAAAAGATTTAAAAAAAGATCTTGATTCGTTGGATCATTTGTTTGTGAATCTTGAAAAATTTAAAGGTAAGATTGAAAAAGAAATTCTGGTTCCAAACAACCAGCGGTCAACAGATGATAAATTAGAAGCTTTAATCCAACAGATAAATATAAAACGTGCTTCAGGCTATAATAATGGCAATCTGAAGTTAGTGATTTTCACTGTCTACAAAGATACGGCAGAATACCTATATTCTCAACTTAAAGAGCGGGGGTTCAATAGGCTCGCAATGGTATCGGGTTCTGGTTCACTTACGAGTGACAGCGACAAGGAAGTTGTTAATTTTGAACCAATATTGGAACGTTTCGCTCCCTATACCAAACTCTTTAAAGAGCGTGAATGGGGTTTTCAAACTGCGAAAAGTGGGATCGATGCTTATCATGAATGGATTGAATGGATTTCTATAAATAATTCGCGTGTGAACGAAATTATCCAAAATCCTATTGATATTTTAATTGCAACCGATGCTCTAAGTGAGGGACAAAATCTACAAGATGCAGATATGGTCATAAATTATGATATTCATTGGAATCCAGTCCGCATTATTCAAAGAATGGGACGGATAGACCGATTAGGCAGTCCTAATTCAAAAATTTTTGGAATAAATTTTTGGCCTTCAAATAATATTAATACATACTTAAATCTTCAGCAGAGAATTGAACAGCGCATGGCAGCTATGAAACTGGGGGGAGCTGAAGTTGATGAAAGTTTTTCAGAGACTTTTGCAGAAATGGTTCGTGATGAGTCTTTAGATCAAAGAATGACCAACAGAATGTTGAGTCAAATGCAAATAAGTTTCGATGATCTAGAAGCTGACGAAACGTTCGGATTTGACGATCTTTCACTCGAACGTTATAGGCAGGATTTGTTTGAAGAATATAACCGTGATAAGTTAAAATATCAAAGAATGCCAAAAGGGGTGTTTACTGGTTTTAAAGCCAATTCTCAGATATGTTCTGAAGAAGGTTTGATTGCTTTACTTGGTTACCCTAGCAGACCAAGCAAGTCCTTAACTCATGAGTATAAGGTATTTGATTTAATTTATATTAATAAGAACGGTGATTCTGTGATGCTAAATCAAAAAGACGTGTTAAATGCGCTAGCATATCATAAGGGTCAATACCGTTTTATCCCTGAAGCAATTGATAGTGGAGATGAAAAAGAGATAGGTGATTTAGTTAATGCTATTAAATCATGGTTAAGCACTCAAGCAACAGAGGAAGTTATTCAAGAGGATGGCTCAATTAAAAAAGTGATGGGAAAAACAGCAAAAGATTTATTGACAAAACTACGGACAGGTGATAAAAATGCATTAAATGACTTAAAGCAAAATATGAAGCTTGAAGAAAAATTTCAATTGGATAAATTTGATCTAATAACCTGGTTTTTAATTACTGTATAAAGATGAAACTTAAAATATTTAAGGACTTGGATTTTATTCATGCGATCAGATCTTTTTTTAAAGACCTGAATGTTCCCATGAATTATATTTCCGATAAGCCAACGACAGCGATAGATATGCTTCAAGACTTTTATAAAGCTAACGATACCTTCGACTTAATAGATGATGTATATTTTGCCGGTATCGTAGACGATGCTTCATTTAGAGGTAACGAATCTCTTTCGATTAGTAATATAAAGTCTGACTATGATGGGATATTAATTTTCGGTATCACTATAAAAAATAGTGTCAGCAAAACCTTACCCACGCGCTCGCAACTTGCTGAAATTACAAGGACTTTTAATAGGGCATTCTATTGCACACCTGTTGTTATAATATTTAAATATGACAATTATCTCGCCTTTGCTAACTCTGAACGATCTAAATACAAGCAGTCTTGGCGCGAAGGAGAAAAAGTTGGAAAAGTACGTTTGCTTCGGGATATTCAGACTGAAAATACTCACTCTGGACACATACGAATCTTGGAGGGTCTAAAACTTCCAACAACAGGAAGTAGGAAAGTTGATTCATTTAGCTCTCTTTACATATACTGGCAGGAGGTGTTTAATGTAAGTCTATTGAATAAAAAGTTCTATCAAGAGCTCTCTACTTGGTATTTTTGGGCAACCAAGCATGTTATTTTTCCCGGTGCTCCAACTGAAAGTGATGTGATTAGCCAAAATGTATCGCTAAAAGATTTAGTCCAGGAACATAACGCAACAAATGTTATTAGGATGTTAACGAGGCTGTTATTCGTTTGGTTTATTAGAGAAAAGAAGCTAATACCTGAAGAACTATTTAATCTTGATAGCTTACAAAAAGATATTTTAAAAAAGATAGAGCCCTACCATGAGCACGGGTTATTTACAGAAAGAAATTTGGAAAGCGTTTACTACAAGGCTATTCTGCAAAATTTATTCTTCGCAACACTAAATTGTCCAATTGAATCGGAAAGCATAGATAGAAGACAAAGAGGTTTTAGGGGAGAAGGTTATGGAACCAATAGGGGGATTGACTATTTAATGCGGTACAAACAGCACTTTAAAGATCCTGAAGCATTCCTTTCAAAAGTAAACAAAGTGGTGCCATTTCTAAACGGTGGTTTGTTTGAATGTTTGGATGATAAATTTAATAATTTATACGTCGATGGATTTTCAGATCAAATGATTAAAGGAGAGCAACTTGTTGTTCCGGATTATTTATTCTTTGGTTTGGAGGAAGAAGAAGATATAAGTGATATCATTGGAATCAACGATAAAAAGTATAAAAAGGCAGCAGTTAAAGGTTTAATAAATATACTTAAATCCTATAAATTTACAATTATTGAAAATACCCCAATTGAAGAGGATGTTGCTCTCGACCCAGAACTTTTGGGGAAGGTGTTTGAAAATCTTTTGGCTTCTTATAACCCTGAAACCAAAACTACTGCAAGAAAGCAAACTGGATCGTTTTATACACCGCGTGAAGTTGTGAACTACATGGTTGACGAAACTTTAGTTAGCTATCTGAAACGGAAAATTAAGGAATGGGATGGTTTGAGTTCGGAATCTATCGATAGTGAACTTCGGGATTTAATATCTTTTGGAAGCAACGTTCCATTTGTCGATTCACCAGAGTTGAAGTTAAATATTATTAATGCATTAAGTACATGTACCATTTTTGACCCTGCGTGCGGATCAGGTGCATTCCCGATGGGAGCATTACAAAAAATGGTGCATATTCTTCAAAAGTTAGATCCAGATAATAGAATCTGGAAACAAATTCAGGAGACAAAAGCAAAAAAAGAGGCAGAAGAAGCTTTCGACATCAATGATAAGAGCGTAAGGGAGCAAAGGTTGATAGAAATAAATGAGGCGTTTGATCAGAATATAAATGATCCTGATTATGCTAGAAAACTTTTTTTAATAGAGAATAGCATATACGGGGTTGATATACAGCCAATCGCTACACAGATTTCTAAATTACGTTTTTTTATTTCTTTGGTAGTTGAACAAAAAGTGAACCCCAACAGAGAGAACTTTGGTATCCGACCGTTACCAAATTTGGAGACTAAATTTGTAACAGCTAATACATTAATTGATATTGAAAAGGAAGGAAATTTGTTTTCGACAGATGATATCAAAATACTTGAGCTACAGTTAAAAGATATCAGGAGTAAATTATTTGGTGCCCGTACAAAGGAAACTAAGTTAAAGTACAGAAGTAAAGATAAAGCGCTTCGTGAATTAATAGCTGAAAAATTAAAGAGTCAAGGTTTACCTGTATACAGTGCCGAAAAGCTAGCAAACTGGGATCCCTTTGATCAAAATTCTACTTCATCTTTCTTTGATCCGGAATGGATGTTTGATATAAAAGATGGCTTTGACATAATCATAGGTAATCCCCCGTATAAAATTGTTGGTGCAGACGAATCCAGAGAACAAAGTTACTACAGGGAAAGATATAAAATGGCTTCGTATAAAATCAACTTGTACGTACTGTTCTTAGAAAATGGGTTAGATAATTTAGATTCTACAAATGGTTGTTTATCTTTTATTATACCAAAATCTTTAGTCTTCAATACATACCTGAATGATTCTCGAACTAGATTACTTGAAGAATATGCTATTCCTAAAATAGTGGAGATCAACGAACGTGTATTCGAAAATGTTGAAGTTGGAGATAACATTATTTTTTTTGGTAGTTCAGATGATCAACCATTGAAGAATATCTTGGAGTATCAAATAGTAAAACAAGTTTCTCCTTTTGATGTTGTCGAAAGTTTCATGACGAAGCAGGCTGATCTAGTCAACAATCATGATTCAAATTTTTATCCAAAGTTAAAAATAGAAAATCTTTCAGAAATTCAACTTGATGAGATTGCTGTTCTTTCAAATGGATTAAATCCTGGAAATGTTAAACATATACTAATTTCTGAATCGAAAATTTCGGAAAAACATCAAAAGATGGTCCTTGGAAAAGATATTAAAAACTATAATGTTAAATGGTCCGGTACTTGGGTTAATTACGATAAAACTTTAAAAAATTCTCTTACAATAAAGGATATACGATCAAAGAGTGGGATGGTTGCACAAAAGAAAGTAGATTTCGCGTTGAGGAACCCAAATATATATGTTAAAAACAAAATTTTAGTTAGGAAAACTTCAGATCACATAATCGCAGCTTACGATCGTGATGGTTATTATTTTGATTCTCTTGCTTATGGAATTCAACTAAAAGAGTCAACAAAATTGTCTATCTATTATATATTAGGATTATTAAATTCAAAATTTGTTAATCATTTTCATCAGAAAATATCCTTAAATAAAGGAAAGGTTTTTGCGAAAGTGTTGTTGAAAAATTTGGCTAGTATACCTATAAGGAACATAAATTTTGACGATGCATATGAGCAATCGATCCACGATGTAATTTCTGAAGTAGCGTTCTATTTAGTTCATACTAATGATTCTAATGTACATGAAATTTTTCAAAGCATTATTGATTCACTTATACTAGAATTGTACTTTGGCGAGCATATGAAAGAAAATAATATTGATGTGTATAAATATATAAAAGATGATTTTATCCATCAAAATTTTAAAAGGGATATAGATGATTCTAACTTGCCTGGAAAGATAAATAATTTGTATTCTAAATATTCTCATCCAGATAACGAAGTAATTAATAGGTTTAAATTATTTTCAGTGAGAAGTCCAGAGATATTAAAACCAATAATGGAAAGCTGATGAAGAGAATCAAGGAAATAACAATTAAGAATTTTAAGGCATTTCAGAGTGAACAGGTTTTTTCAATTGAGGGAAAACATGTGTTAGTTTATGGTAATAACGGCTCTGGCAAATCCTCTTTATTTTGGGCCTTATATACATTTTTGCAAAGTAGTACTAAGGACGATGATCAAGTACAGAAGTATTTTAAGAAATATCTGGAGTCCGACAAAGGAACTCATCAAACATTAAGAAATGTTTTTGTTGACGCAAAAGAGGATTCGTACATAAAATTAACTTCGATAGATACAGACACTCAAGTTGAGCAGACTTTTACGATTTCGCATGACGTTATCAATACGAATAACCCGGCAGATACCCTTATACAAGAGTTAAATTTGGCAAGTGATTTTATCAATTATAAGCTTCTTCAAAATTTTTATCGCTCCTCGCACAAGCAGGAGGTGAATTTGTGGCCAGTATTTGAGCGTGACATTTTTCCCTTCTTGATGGATGGGGCTAATAACTGGCTTAATGACATCATCAAAAAGCCGACGTTGGATGTTCCTCGAAGTCCAAAAGGTGCAGTTGCTTCGCGGGGCAGAAAGACCAAATACATCGAAGGTATCGACGCCCTAAACGTGAGAATCCAAAATTTACTTTCAAGAATAGCAGAGAATGCTAACAATTTTCTAAAAGACCATTTTTACGAAGGTAAAGATGTAATGCGCGTTAGCCTAAGTTTTGAAGGCAAATTTAATTTTGATTTGATCAAAACAAAAATTTGGGGAGACAGAAAACAAAGTATTCGAGAGGAAGAGTTGCAGATTAAATTAACAGTTGATGTTTTTGACGAACATTACCCTGGTAACTGGCGAAGAATTGAGAGAGTTCATTCTTTTTTAAATGAGGCTCAGCTAACAAGGATCGCTATCGGAATACGTGTTGGTGCCCTAAGAAATAGACCTTTGGCGGCTGCCAAATTTAAAATATTAGTGCTTGATGATATGTTGTTAAGCTTAGATTTATCAAACAGGATGGATGTAGTGCGCATTATTCTTAATAAGGAAAATAAAGATGAGTTGAAATTTTTTGATGGACTTCAAAAATTTATTTTTACTCATGATAAAGGTTTCTTTAACCTACTTCGTAGAAATACAAACGATGAAGAGTGGGTCTATTTCGATTTTAATAAAGTAGAGACCAGTAACGATGCCCCATCAATAAAAGAAAATTTAACTCCCCTCCAACTTGCAATTAAAAATTTTGACCAAAATGAGTTTGAAAATGCAGGCAACAATCTACGGTTAGAAGCTGAGGCAATTTTGTCTTCCTTTCTTGATCCAGAAATGAAAAATATGGGTACAGGTTTTACAACTTTAAAAAATAAGTTAAATGAAGCCTATAATATAGTTTCATCTGATAGTTACTTAAAATTTAAACAGACCTTTATTAAGAGTGAATATGACATTGCCAAGATTAAGAAAATTGCTACAGATTTTGAAAACGATGATGCACTGGATGCTGGCGATAAAGGAAGATTGAGGACTTATCGAAACCGTCTTCTTAATTTTTTCATTGAAATGAACGAAAAAAATTTATCTAAAGAGAAAGTTTTGCATGATGTTGAAGAAATTCTTGATAGAATTCTTAATCCAGCTTCTCATCATACAGATAACCCGCTCCATAGAGCGGAATTAAAAGACGCTATTGAAAGAATTAAAGATTTAAAAGAACACTTAGATCAATAATAATTAATTGGAGAAATGAGATTTTTGCATGTTTTCAATATTTTACTTTGCAGCAGAGTTAAGTCTGGCAAATAGTATAGTTGTGTAAAATATAGTATGTCTTTTAAGGCAATCTACTAATTTGGCAATAGGACAGGTTACCTAAAAAGCAAATCTGAAATTTTTTGTTATTCTCGGTCGAAATCACTGTAGACAGTCGATAAAAGATTGTTATAGTTCGCTCCAAATGGTGCTCTTTTTGTAACGTGAAGGCTCAAAAAGCAAGTATTAATTTAGAAATAAAACTGTCTGTAAATATTTAAAAACTTATTTTTGTAGAATGGGGAATTATATTTCAAAGGAAAGCATATCATGAAAAGCCATGAAATTGTAACCTCAATAGGTTTACAGAGAGCGATATCGGTCGATTCGGAATTTAATAAACTTTCCGAAAGTCAGGTTCTTGTTTTAGATCAGATTCGTGAATTTGAAGTTGATGCTGTATACTTTAATACCGATGATGCTGGAAACAGTTTTCCTGCAATCTTCGTAAAAAGTGTTAATTTATTTGATGCCAAGATCTTACGGGAAATAGCGGAAGCACAACGTAAGATTTGGAATTATAAAAAGGTCCTCTTCTTATATGTTTACTCGGAATTTGAGTTGCGTATCTACAACTGTTCTGATAAACCACTCACTATAACGCAAAACAATTTCGACGAAGAAAAAGAACTGCAAAAAATCGAGATTGTTCGTTACGTATTTTCTGACAGCGAAAAATTGGACCAGCTAAATAGACTCTTTTCTATGATGGCAATTGATTCGGGAAGCATATGGACGCTTGAAGAAGCCGAGTTTGTTAGAAAAAAAATCAATATACAAAAGAGGGTTGATAAATACCTCGTGGAAAGCTTGGTAAATACTGCCAAGCAGCTCGAAGACCAAGGGTTGGAGATAAATCTAATTCATAGACTTATTTTACGATCGCTTTTTTTATTGTATCTCGAAGACAGGGATGCAACCGATGAGAAGTTTTACTCCAATATTATGAAAGGAGCTAAATCTTTTTTCGATATTCTTGAAGATACCACAGCAACTTATGCCCTTTTCCAAAAATTGGATGATCATTTCAATGGGAATGTGTTTAGCATGACTGATGATGAGAATATAAGCGTTGCTCAACTCCAACTTATAAAAAAGTGTTTTATAAGTGGTAATGATCACACACCTCAAGCTAACTTATTTGTAAATTGGCGACTATTCGATTTTAGTATTATCCAGATTGAACTTTTAAGCGAAATCTATGAAAATTTTCTTTTCGAGACAGACCCGGAACTAAAAAAACAAACTGGTACATATTACACACCTCCTACCTTGGTTGAGTTTATCCTCAACGAGCAACTGCCTGTAAACAATGGCGAGACAGATTATGAACTTAAAATTCTTGATCCTACATGTGGATCCGGTATTTTTTTGGTTGAAAGCTTTAAGCGTTTGGTCAAGCGTTACGAAAATCACCATAAGCGGAAACTAACTGACTTTAACGAATTGAAGAAACTGCTTACCGAGCATATTTTTGGAATTGAACTTCACCCGCAAGCAATCAAGGTTGCCGCCTTTAGTTTATATCTCGCACTGGTCGATAATCTGAATCCAAAGACCATTTGGCAGAGTAAACATTATAGACTGCCAAACCTTATAAATAATCCTAATGATGGGGCCCTTAAAGAGCAGGGTAATAATCTGTTTTGTAGGGATACCATTGAAATCAACCCCGAAATAGAAAGCATCAGATTTGATTTGGTAGTAGGAAATCCGCCATTTGGCACGGATATAAAATCGGAGTCGATTAGGACATATTGTGATCAACATGGCTTCGCAAAAGAAATGGTTCTGCCTTTTTTGCACAAGGCCGCATCTTTTGCACCTGACGGGAAAATTGCTCTTATCTTCAATACAAAGGTATTGACAAATACAGGTTCTAATTATCAAAATTTCAGACGATGGCTTTTTAATGAATGTTATGTGGAAAAGGTTTATAACTTTTCTATTCTTCGTAATGCCAAAAAAAATTTTGGAGGACAGTTATTTGGAGATGCGACAGGCCCTATAAGTATTGTCTACTACCAAAAGTTAGCGCCTGAGGATCCTTCTGATAAAATAATTTATGTAGCGCCTAAAACATATATCAAGTCCAATATTATCGAAGGATTGAGCATCGATTTTTCAGATGTCAAACATCTTCCACGTGAAGAATGTAGAAAAGATAACACCAAGATATGGAAGGTCGCTATGTGGGGAGGTATGAGTGACTGGCAATTGGTTGAAAGACTAAGTAGTAGCGTGTACCAAGATATCGAATCTTACAACAAGAATTATAATATACAATCAGCTGTTGGGTTTCAGCTTTTAACACAAGTTAAAGATAAGCCCAAGATGTCAAAAATTCTGACCCGGCTACCTTATTTGGATACTGATCTTATCACAAAATATTACACACCCGATACCGTATTGGGTAATGTGAGAAATTCAATAAAGACAGCTAAGGCAAAAGATTTTTACACTAAACTTTACGAAGTACAGAATATTTCGCAGATTGATCAACTTACATCATTCAGAAGACTTGGCGATGTTGATGCATTCACAAATCCGCATATTTTATTAAAAAAAGGACTTGAAATGAATACTGTGTGCGCCACCTATATTAGTAAGGATTGTTCGTTCAGAGATGGGGTATATGGATTCTATTCAAATATTGATGAAGTTGAAAGATTACATACTTTAATGGCTTACTTTAACTCTTCCATAAGCACTTACTTTTTGTTTATGACTATTTCTTCTTACGGTATTGAAAGAGAACAGATAATGAAAGGAGAGTATTTATCAATACCGATTAACCTTAGTAAAGAAGAAGATGATCTAATTGCTAGTACGTCGAGGGATATTATTTCGAAGCTTAAGAGTAAATCTTTCCTATATGATTATATCGAAGAACAAGATATTAAAATTCAAATTGACTTTATTGATCAGATAATTTTTAAGAGTTTCGACCTTACTGATAATGAGATTGTTGTAATCAATGATGCAATAAAATTCAGCATAGATTTGTTTCATAAGCAGGAAAAATCACATGCACTGTATCAAGTTTTGCAGGAGCAGATTACGTTATATTCAGACATTATCAGCACTGAAATAAATGATTTATTGGATGGGCAGGATCTTTTTGCAAATATGACATGCTATAATATAAGCAGATATACGTCTTTAATAGTTACAAAATTGACATTTGAAAATGTGAAAAAAGATATTTGTTTCTCTGAAGAATACATTGACGATGAGCTTCGTAGACTTGATAATTATCTTTGGGAACGGAAATCAACTAATATTTACTTTAGGAAAAAACTCAACTATAAAGATGGAAGGGATATCTTTATAATCCGACCTAACCAGCGCCGTTTCTGGACTCAGTCAATGGCACTAGAAGATGCATCCGAATTAATTTTAGAAATTTTAAACGGCAATTAGGATGGCTATAGATAATGAAATCTACCAGAATTTCAAAATTGCATTTGAAAATCGCTGTTTTAAGCTTCTCACTCAAGCTTATCAAACTTCATTAACCAGGAATGTAATCCAGCTAGATTGGAATGAAAATGATATTTCTTCTGAATTGCACGAATACATAAAAGTAAACCCGCTTAGGTCTAAATGGAAAGTTTCTTCCAATGTCGAGGCTCATCTTCCAATAGCAATTTCAAAATTAAAAGGTTTTTCAGCTACATTTCCACGAATTGATTTCCGCTTAACATCTTTTATGTCCGCATTTGAATATGAGTACTTTTTTGAAGCTAAAAATCTTAAAGAAAGAGATTCAGCGTTAAAGCGCAGATATATTGATACGGGAATCGACAATTTCACATCAGGTAAGTATAAAGAAGGTAGCCTTGTCGGATATGTTCTGGATGGTGTTACAGTTAATACAATAGATGGAATCAATAAGTTGCTGAAGAAAGACAGTAGAGGTACTGAAAGATTGATTAGGAAATTAAATGTTCTGCATAGTGATTATTATGAATCCGAGCACAGTAAAATTGGTACGATAAAACACTTTCTCCTTAATTTTGTTCCAATTTAATTTTGCAAGTAGTAAAAATATACGTATTACTTTCACTGCTTACCAAGTTTTTTCGATTTTTTCGAATAATATTAATTTTAGTAATCTTTTGTTTAGCTCGGGATTCCGCTAAAAGTGGTTGTTTGCATGTTTTGGTCGTTTTGGTTCATATACCAATAAATTTGACCCTCTGTCGCCAATTTTAGAATACTCCGAAACAAAATGGTTATCAGGATGTAATCAAAAAATTATTTTGGTGAAGAGCGGTCAATAGGTTATGGTTTTCCAGTGACGGTTTAGATACTGAGTTATTAAATTTACTTGCTAATCGGGTTAGATAAAAAATCTAATTAAGTATTCAATAAACAGTCAATTATGCTTTGTCTGTTAGTAAGAATTGCATATATTTGTACTTGAAAACTAAAACGTTCTTTAAGTTAATACGTGAAAATTGGTAATTATATTTTTAATGTCTTACTTGTGGCAATTTAATGGCACTCAAAAATATTAAAAATGTAACATGCAGAATATTAGCGCTTTATTGGTTAGGGTTCGATTCCCGTCCATTCCGCGCTCAGATGAGAACTGAAAATTGATTTTTGAAAATAAAGATAAAGAGTGTGGCAATATCGTGGCAATTTGCATTCTTAAAATAAAAAAATCAATGTCTATCGTATATGGAAGGAGTAGGTGAGAATCCCTCTCTCTCCGCAAGTTGGAGAAATTAAATTTAAACAAACCCTTGTTAATTATATAATTAACAAGGGTTTGTTGTTTTTGATACATACCAAAATTATTCATTTATGCTTAAAACGGAAGGGTTTTACATTAAACGAACAATCAGACGTTATTTATATTAAATACCGACTTTAACATATGAGATATATTCAGCATATTCTCTGCATAGAAGTTTATTAATTAAATGAAATTCTCTCATAATCCGAAAACTTCGCTGATCTCTTCTATATCTGCACCTTTATAATCTGCATAAATATGAGCATGAAATTCGTTCAGGCTTTTTAGTATTCTAAAAAGCTCACTTTTCTCTTCATCCATTAATTTTCCGGATAAAATATTTGATGTCATATTTACTTTATTAACAGACTTATGAAACATTTCTTCACCTTTTTTTGTGATGTTCAGTCTTTTGCTTCTTTTGTCGTCGTTGTCATTTTTTTCTTCTATCAGACCATATTCCAGCAGTCTTTTTATGATTTGAGTTCCGGTTTGTTTTTCGTGTCCGTTTCGTTCGATAAGCTGGATTTTTGTAAGATCTGGCTCATCTTTTAAGCGGTACAGATAAGTGAACTCTTCATTGGCGAGCTCAGGAAAATCTCCCAGACCTTTCCTTATCAATTGTTTGGAATATCTGCTCAAAAGCAAAACCTGTTTGCAGATTTCGTTTTCGGTAAAAAAAACTTTATGCTTTTCATTTTTAAAGAGCTTTGTAGGGCTTTCTTCTGTATATTTTTTGTCGTTCAGCCACATTCGGAAATCTTCCACATTACAATTAGGCTTATAGGCTTTCGAGTTTTCAAAATCCTTTACCTTAAGAAGAAGATCAATAAAAAAATCAGTGTGCATAGTTTAATTTATGTAAAGATATAGGTTTTACTTATTTTGAGCCAATCAAAGTTTAATACTTCCCATTCCACCGTCAATCCCAATGATTTGTCCCGTTATCCAAGAAGAATCGGCTGACAGTAAAAACTCGGTTATTTTTGCCATTTCCTCAGCATTTCCAACTCTTTGCAGAGGATGTCTTTTTCCGGAAGCTTCACGTTTTTCCGGAGTGGATAAAAGTTGTGATGCAAGATGTGTATCTGTTAAAGAAGGTGCTATCGCATTGACTCTAATTTTCTGAGCAGAGAATTCAGCTGCAAGACTTTTCGTCAAACCTTCGACAGCGTTTTTACTGGTTGAAATAGAGGCGTGAAAGGGCATTCCCAGTTTTGCAGCTACTGAACTAAACAATACAATAGAAGCACTTTCTGACTTTTTCAAATTAGGAAGCAATTTCTGAATACATTTCACTGCACCTAAAACATTGATTTCGAAATCATTTTTAAAGTCATCTTCCGTCAATCGATTAAAAGGTTTAAGATTAATGCTTCCGGGTGCATAAACAAGACCATCAACAACTTCCGGGAAATTAATGTCATCCAGATTTCCGTTAAGAATATCCAGTTGATGAAATTCAATATTCAGTTTTTCCAATTCAGGATTATGAGTTCTCGAAATTCCTATAACGTTATTATTTTCCGATAGAATTTTTGCAGTGGCAAATCCGATTCCCTGTCCGCAACCCATGATTATTATATTTTTCATCGTTTAGAAATTTTATTATGACTTATTGTTCTTTGTCTGCTGCATTTAAATCTGTTAATTTCCGGGTTTCTTTTCATCAGATGTTTTTTACTGATTCCGGAATTCACTCTTTTTCTCCAAAGCCTAAAACTTGATGGTTTCAGTTCGGTTCTCATCAATTCAATCACTTCAGATTCAGCTATTTTAAATTGAAATTCGATGGCCTCAAAAGGCGTTCTGTCTTCCCAAGCCATTTCGATAATTCGGTCTGTTTGTTCGGGTCTAAATTTTTTCAGCATTTTTGTTCAGATTTTTATTTCTTCGGCATCTTTCGCTGCAATATTTTACGTCTTCCCAGTTTTTCTTCCACTTTTTACGCCAGTTAAAAGATAATCCACAAACTTCGCAGATTTTTGAAGGCAAGTCAGCAGGCATTTTACAGGATGAATTTTTTATAATGATTAATTTCAATATTTTTCGCTTTCAAATCGTGCATCATGTTATACAATCCGAAAAACGTTCGGTTGAGATAAATGAAATGCTTTGAACCTCGATTGGTATTCATTCCTTTCATATCGCTCATTTTAGCATAACGTTGTCCGAGATCGGCAATTTCCTGAAAGAAATTTTCATCAGAAAAGTCAAAATTATCAGCATTAAATGGTCTGGTAAACAATTCTAAAAGCTCATAGAATAATTTGGTGAAAAATTCCTGCTCCTGAACTGAATCATCAGATCTTAAAATCTCAAGCTGATATAATTTTTCCCTAAAAATCTCAGGATTATTCAAATTCTCATTTTTAGCTAATTCAAAATAAGGTTGATAGAAATCGTTCGGAATTTCTTTGATACATCCAAAATCAATGACCAATAGTTTTTTATCATCCGAAATCAAGAAATTTCCGGGATGAGGATCGGCGTGAACCTGCTTTAAAATATGCATCTGGAACATATAAAAATCCCAAAGTGTCTGCCCGATTTTGTTAAGGTTTTCCTGAGAATTATTTTGTTTGGTGAATTCAGAAAAATGTTTTCCGGTCATCCAATCCATTGTGATGATTCTTTCGCAAGAAAATTCAGGGTAATATTTCGGAAACTGAAGATTCGGGAGATGGCTGCATTTTTCAGAAATTTCCTGACTTCTTTTAAGTTCAAGATCATAATCGGTTTCCTCAAACAGTTTATTTTCTACTTCCTGAAAATAAGATTCGGAACCTTCTTTTTTGATGTTGAACATTTTCATAGCAATCGGCTTTACCATTTTCAGATCGCTGGAAATACTTTCTCTCACTCCCGGATATTGGATTTTTACCGCAAAGTTTTTATTGTCTTTCTTAGCTTTATGAACCTGACCGATGCTTGCCGCATTCACAGATTCTGGTGTAAATTCATCAAAAATATCTTCCGGATTTTTGCCGAAATATTTTCTGAAAGTCTTTTTTACCAAAGCTCCGGAAAGCGGCGGAACAGAAAACTGCGACAGGGAAAATTTCTCAACATAAGCCTGCGGAAGGATATTTTTTTCCATGCTCAGCATCTGAGCAACCTTTAAAGCAGAGCCTTTCAGTTCTTTCAGAGAATCGTAAATGTCTGAAGCATTATTTTCATTTAATGTTTTCAGCGCTTCGTCTTCGTTTTTGTCTTTTGTAATCTTGTTTCCGTAATATTTGATGTAGTTAACGCCTACTTTTGCACCTGCTTTCAGCAAACTGCTTGTTCGTTCAAGTTTTCCGGTCGGAATTTTATTAAGTGTTTTCATTTATTTTTTTTTGAAATTTTCTTTAAATAAAAATTTTCCGAGATCCAAAACTTTTCGCAAAGGTTCGTTATCCATCAATTCAAATCCTGTATCAATTGTTTTTTCGATATAGATATCCGTTTTTTCGAATGAAGGCGAAGTATCTTTTTTCCAAAACTCGATGGCAGAAACCAAATGTAGCCATAAAGCTTCTTCTCTAGCTTTTTCGTGAAAGTTTCTTATATTATCCTTAGATTTTTCTATAATTTCCCAATCGTTAAAATCTAATGTTTTGATGAAATTTCGGTGCGTTTCCTTCAGCTGGTTTGAGATTTTCGCAGCGCGTAATTTATCATTTCCTAAAATCATTAATACCAAAGATCTGTTCATCGTCATATTTTCAAAAAAGATGAAATAAACATTCAGTAATTTTTCTTTCGAGGTCATTTCATCTGAACTATTGACTTCCGAAGCAAGTTCAACTGACTTATTAAAAAGATTGACTAGCATCAGTTTTTCTATCTGCTCGAAGCTTGAAAAATGATTGTAAAAATCTATTTCTTCAAACTCGTTGTCTTTCGCAAATATGTAGATGTTCTTTGGTCTTTCACCGTGATTCAGTATATAATCACCGTACAGTTCGAATATTTTTTCTTCTGTTATCAAATTTTCTTTTTCCATTATAGATTTTATTTATGACAAATTTAGTAATTAATTTTACTAATTAAATAAATAAAGTATAAATTTGTACTATAATAACGATTCAAATTATAACTAATGTTGAAAATACAAGCTCAATCTAATATACCTACAGATTTTGGAATGTTTAAAGTTTATGCTTTTTCTGAAAGTGAAAATGACTGGAATCCTCATTTGGTGTGGGTTGCAGATAAAACAGATTTTAATGATATCGTCAATGTGCGTTTCCATTCAGAATGCATTACGGGAGAAGTTTTTCATTCCAGAAAATGCGAATGCGGACAGCAATTGGATGCCGCAATGAAATTTGTTTCGGAAAACGGAGGAATTATTATCTACCTTAGACAGGAAGGAAGAAATATTGGAATTATAAACAAATTGAAAGCGTATGCCCTTCAGGAAGAAGGTCTTGATACCGTAGAAGCGAATCTGAGATTAGGCCTTCCCGCAGACGGAAGAGATTTTGGTGTAGCCATTGAAATGCTTAAAATACTTACAATCTCAAAGGTGAATTTGTTAACCAATAATCCTGAAAAATTAAAATCTCTTGACAATAGCGGTATTTTGCTTAATAAAAGAATTCCTCTGGAAATAGATTCTAACGCAACGAATGAATCTTATCTTACGATAAAGAAAAATTATTTTGGACATCTTTTAGAAAAGATATAACTGTTATCATTGTTTTCAGGACAATTTCTGAAATCAGGTAAAAATTAATCTATTATTGATCTCAGATACAGACCTTTCAGTTTTTAAAAATAAAACCAAGGATTTTCTATGAAAAGAATCATACGTAGAAAACTTCAAAAACTATGTTGTTACGGGCACACCAACTTTATTCCTTATTGACCACGAAGGAAAAATAATACTGTGTACAGCATCTTTGGATAATGTATTAACCAAATTAAACTAGGCACTAAAAATTGGATTTTCTACTTTTGTTAGTACACAATTCTTATTATATTTAAGAGTATGAAAAAGAACTTTTAACTAAGAAATACATTTAAAGAAAAAGAATGATAGTTTTATATACATTTATTAATGAATTTAAACATAAACATTTATTAGATAAGTATTTACATGTATTCTGTGAAGATTTCCAAAATAAAATCCAGAAGCACAGAAGATGGCAAGATGCTCAATTGTCTTTATTGGGAAGAGTTCTTCTAAATTACGGATTAAGTAATTATTATTATATAAATGAAACCAATATTCATCTGTCAACTGATAATAAACCATTTTTAAAAGAACAAAATATTCATTTTAATATATCACATTCAAACAATTTGGTAGTATGTGCCATAGGCGATTTTCCAATAGGAATTGATGTGGAGTTTTTGGATGAAAAAATTGATTATCTGGATTTTCAATCACAAATGACTATTGTAGAGTTTTATGAAATACATCATTCGAGAGACAAAACTAAAAGTTTGTTTACTTATTGGACAAAGAAAGAAGCAGTTATAAAAGCTGATGGAAGAGGTTTACAGATCCCATTAGATTCGTTTGAAGTCTTGAAAAATGAATGTTTGATTGATAATGAAAAGTTTTTTGTTAAAGAAATTTTTATTCATAAAAATTTTGTTAGTCATATTGCTTCCAATAACATCGATATTTTGAACAAAACAATTCTTTTTGAAGAATTTTATTACTGAAGAAAATGTAAATATTTAGGATATTATTCCGTTTAGCAGACTGAAGCATATTCTATGGCAGAGCAGAATGCAATCACTAGAAGAATGAACGAATTAGAAATAAAAAAGAGGAAGAAGATGTAAAAAGACTTGTGAAAAAGAAATGTTTTCTTTTGCAGGAGAGTGAAATTTGTAAGCATATGTATTTCTTTGTTTCAGGGTATTTTAAAATGTATGCAGTAGATACCAATTTTAAAGAACATAATTTACAGTTTGCGATTGAAAATGAGTGGATTTCCGATATATCATAAGTTTGACAGAAATTTCAGGATCATCAACGAAAGAAAGTTCATTAATTTTCAGGATAGAATATTACAAAGTATAAGTTTCACAGCCGAAGAAAGATATCTCAATTTCCGGAGAGATTTTCCAGAATTAATCAAAAGGCTTCCCAATACCCAGATTGTATCATATTTGGAAATACATCGGAGTTTCTGAGTAATGTGAGAAAAAATATAGTCAGAAAAAAAATAATTTGATCACAAATAATATTTCTTCATATTTATAAAACATCATTTTTACATCTTGAACAATAAAAACCATACCATTAAACAATTTGAACTTTCGCCACAGGCAAAAGCAGGAGTTATTATTGTGAATATGGAAGATCAGGAAAATGATGAACATGATGTTTCTAAACCTCATAGAGATAATCACTGTCAGTTAATGTTGGCTTTACAAGGCGAATTTAAGTTAAATATTGATTTTGAAAATGTAGAATTTACTGCTCCTGCATTGCTTTGTGTATTTCCTGAAGAAGTGCATCATGTTATGGAAGTAAAAAATCCAAAAGGATGGATGATCAGCTTTGATCCGTCACTGGTGAGTAAAGAGGTACTGCAGCTTTTAGAAAATAAAATCAATAATCCGTTTTTTCTTGAACAAAGATCTGCTTTCTATCAGGAACTTACTATTTTAATGGATTTAATTGAGAAAGTACAGCTGCAAAATGTAAATATATACATTCAAAAAAGTATTCACGCCTTACTAAATGGTCTTTTAAGTCTTATTGCAGGAGAGCTTATTACCAATTTACCTGTTGAAAAAGAGAAAGAAAATCGCAGTATTATCATTAAAGAAAATTTCATAAATCTAACGAAAGAAAATTTCAAAACCTGGAAACAGCCGGCACAGTATGCCTCGGCACTTTCTATATCAACTTCTCATTTGAATGATACTATTAAATCGTTAACAGGAAGTCCGGTTTCCGCTCATATTCAGGAAGCATCGATTATGGAAGCTAAACGATTGCTGTACTTTACAGATAAAACTGTTAAGGAAATTGCTTATGAAGTAGGATATGATGAACCTGTTTATTTTGGAAAACTTTTTAAAAAAGTAACAAATCTTACACCTCTCGAGTTTCGGAAAAAATTCCGTGATCAGGACTATTCTTCCCTTCATTAAAACTATCATTAGGGGCAGTCTTGTAAGTAGTTTTGCATTGTAATTAATACAATAATTGATATGCAAAACGAAATAAATATCCCAATTATACTTGATGCAGTAAGAAAAATAGGGAATAGCTTTTTAAAAGACTACAAACAAAATTCTATACCGCAAAGTATGAATGAGCTTTTAAAACAATTAGAAGATATCGATACATTGTGTCTGGCATCTTTAAAAGAAGACTTATCTCTGGAATTTCCCAATACGCCTTGGCATATAGGAGATGAGTTTGATACCGATTCACAAAGAAATCCCTCCCAAGAATACGAATATTGGCTTTGTGATGCTATGGATGGCGCTATACAATATCTTCAGCAAATGCCGGGGTGGACGATAAATCTTGTCCTTATACGTGGCGGGAAACCTTTCTTCTCTGTTATTTATGATCCGTTGGCTAACGAAATGTTTTGGGCAAAAGAAGGGGAAGGTGCTTTTATGAATGGAAATGCACTTAAACTTAGCTTTAAAACAGATTTAGCAATCATGCTGGCAGTTTTTGAATATGGTCATCAGGACAAATCCAACAATAATTTGAATGAAAAAATTGGTTCTACCGTTTCTAAACTATTGGATAATTTCGGAATTGTAAGAAATTATGGTCCTCACGGACTGCAATTGGCTTACGTCGGCGCAGGAAGAATTGATTTGTTCATTCAGGAAGATCTTGATACGTACAATTGGATTGCAGGGCTGATGATTGCTAGAGAAGCCGGAGCTGAAATTTTAACAGCCGATGGAAATCCTTGGAAGTGGGGAAGTGAAAGCCTTTTGGTCGCAGGCAAAAGTATTACTGAAAAATATCTCTCAATTAAATCTTAAAAATAAAATGAATATAGCAATCATAGGAGCCGGAGCCGGAATTGGATTAGAATCTGTAAATCAAGCGCTCGAAAAAGGACATGCCGTAACCGCATTGTCTACGAACACGAATCATATTAAAGACCATCCCAACCTCATTAAAATAAATGGAAGCGCAACCTCACCAATTGATTTGAAAAAAGCACTTAAAAATTCCGATGCAGTTCTAATAACTGTTGGAACAAAAAATAAAAAAGCAACAACTCTTTTTTCTGATATTGCCAAAACGCTTATCAATGTTACGGATGAACTTAATTTCTCTTCGCCAATTCTTGTTATTACAGGTTTTGGAGCGGGAGAAAGTAAAAATTATTTAAGTTTTTTTATGCGAACAGTCATATCATTATTTCTGAAAGAACAGTATATCAATAAGACTATCATGGAAGAGTTGATCACAAAAAGTACTTTGAAATGGGAGATCATAAGACCCGGAATGCTTACCAACGGAAGTTCAACAACGTCTTATAAAGCATTATCAAGTCTTAAAAAAGGAATGAAAGTGGGAAAGATCTCAAGAGCCGATGTAGCGAAATTCTTAGTTGATGAAGCAGAAAATACAAGGTTTCTTTATCAATATGTAGCACTGACAAATTAATTAAAAAAAATAGTGACGGATATAATTCTGTCACTATTTTTTTAAAACTAACGGCTTATTTGCTATTGAAAATCAGTTTATTCGATCCAAAAATTTCCGACAGAATACGTTTTTGCTTTTCCACTGATAATAACGCGATCACCTTTGTCCTCACAAAATAATGTTCCTAAACGTTCAGAAACTTGAAGCGCGCTAAGTTCTTTTTTATTCAGTCTCTCTGCCCAAAAGGGTATTAATGAACAATGTGCTGAACCTGTTACAGGATCTTCCAAAATAGATGCCTGCGGCGTAAAGAATCTTGAAACGAAATCGCAGTTGTCACCTTTTGCTGTTACGATCACACCGCCCGGATCCAAATTGATCTGGTCAAATAATTGCCTGTCGATTTTGATATTTCTGACATCCGTTTCATTGTCATAGACCAAAACATAATCTCTTGATTTTAAAACTTCTTTTGGTTTAATATTCAGCGAATCTTCAATGTTTTTTGGTAGTATATCAGCTATAGGCATTCTCGCCGGAAAATCCATTCTGTAAATATCTTTATCAACCACAACGGTTAAATCGCCACTTAAAGTTTCAAAAACAATCGTATCATTTTCGTAGTTTAGAATCGTCTTTAAGCAATGTGCCGTTGCAAGGGTAGCGTGACCGCAAAGATCCATTTCAATTTCTGGCGTGAACCAACGCAAATGGATTTTATCACCTTTGTTTACGAAAAAAGCGGTTTCGGCAACGGCATTTTCTTTTGTTATTTTCAATAAAATATCATCTGCCAGCCAGTTTTCAAGAGGTACAACGCAAGCAGGATTTCCGCCAAAGGTCTTGTCTGTAAAAGCGTCAATTTGATATAGGTTATATTTCATTTTGCTATCTTTTTTCCATTAATTAATAAAGTACTGTAATTTATTAATTAATTTCTTTTTTGATGATGAAATTTCCCTTAAATATTATAGTGATTTACTTTTAAAGACCATCATCTTTTCTCTAGTCATTTCATTAATTGTATAGGAGATTCCGCCCATTCCCAGACCTGAAGCATCTCTTCCGCCAAACGGCATCCAATCTACCCGGAAAGCAGTATGGTCATTTACCATCACAGCTGTAGCATTTAGCTTTTTTACAGTATCTAAAGCAATATCGATGTTTTTGGTGAAAACTGCAGCCTGAAAATGAACATCCAAAGCATTTGCTTTTTTGATGGCTTCATCTCGATCTGTGAAAGGGTAGATGCAAACCACAGGACCGAAAATTTCAAGGTTTGAAACTTTAGATTTTTCTGATGGATCAAATAAAACCGTAGGTTCGAAGCATGTATCAGAAATCCTTTTTCCTCCTGTAATTAATTTTGCGCCTTCTTCAATAGCTTCGTTAATCCATTGCTCAACACGGTCGACTTCTTTTGGGGTAATCAGCGAACCCACATCTGTTGTTTCATCAAACGGATTTCCGACGATCAGTTTCTTGGTTGCCTCCGAAAGCTGTTCAATAAACTGTTCGCAAATTTCTTGATTGACGTAAATTTTCTGAACCGAAACACAAACCTGACCAGCGTGATAAAAAGCGCCTTTCACAAGATCAGGAATCATTTCGCTAAAATCAGCATCCTTTTCAACAATGACAGGCGCTGCGCCACCGTGCTCTAAGGCTGATCTGGTTCCCGGAGCTAATTTGCTGTTGAGAGACCAACCGACTTTTGCTGAACCGATAAATGAGAAAAAATGAATTCTAGGATCGGTAACCAATAATTCTGCCGTCTCATTATCACACAATACAACTTGCAGCCAGCCTTCCGGTAATCCGGCTTCTTTCAAAATATCTGCCAATGCAAGACCTGATAAAGGCGTATTGATCGATGGTTTAAAAATGACAGGACAACCCGCAGCAATTGCAGTCGCAATCTGATGAACGGCCAAATTCATTGTATGATTAAATGCACTGACTGCGGCAACCACGCCAATAGGTTCTGTGGTAGTAAAAGCGATTCTGTTCAAAGAGGCTTCCGTAAGTTCCATCGGAATCTGTTCTCCTTTTATTTGCGAAATGTGTTCAGCTGCCAATTTTACACCTTTTATCGCTCGGAGTATTTCCGCCTTAGAATCTTTATAAGGTTTTCCGCCTTCACTGATGGCGATTTGTATTAATTCTTCGCTTCTTTCATTCATTATGGAAGCTGCTTTTTCCAATATTTCAATTCTTTGGTAAGCCGGGAGCCAATTTGATTGATCATTAAATAAATTCTGAGCTGTAATTAATACATCTTCAACCTCGTTTTTAGTAATTAATTCTACCTCTTTTACGAAGCTTTGATCGTATGGTGATGTTATTTTCGCAGTCATTTTAATTATATTTAAAATTCGCAGCTTCTTCAATGATTTTTAATACTTCTGTAGGATGCGAATTCATTACCACATGGCTAGACTCTATTTCTATAGTCTTTGCTTTCATTCTCTTTGCCATAAAACGTTCTAAATCAGGATGTATTGCCTTGTCGTTTTTTGCGACTACATACCAAGATGGTTTTTGTTTCCATGCAGGAGCTTCGCTTTTATCTGTAAAAATACTTTGTGACGCAGGTGTTTGTGTGGCATAAATAAGCGCCTGTTGCTTAGAGTTTAAATCGGCAGCAAATGCAGTTTTTACCCCTTCTTTTGATAAATAAACATAACCGTCCTGAGGCACGAAGTATTTTGAAAGTTCTGTTTCCGATGCATTTTTATTCAGGTTTACAATAGTTTCACCTTTCTCCGGAGCAAAGGCTGCCAGATATACGAGTCCAACCACTTTAGCATCATTGTTAAACTGAGAAATGACAAAACCACCCCAAGAATGACCGACAAGAATAATATTTCCTTTGATCAAATCGATTGCTCTTTTGGTAGCGGCTACATCGTTGGCAAGCGAGGTAACCGGATTTTGCACCGATACAACATCATAGCCTTTTGCTTGCAATGCAGTGATCTGAGACGAAAAACTGTTGCCGTCTGCCCAAACGCCGTGTACAAAAACAATGGTCGGTTTCGTTGTATTATTACTTTGCGCATTGGCGTTAAAAGCAGCTATTAAGAGAAGAAATAGAGTGATATATGATTTTAATGTTTTCATTATTTTAGAATTTAAATTGATTAATATTTTAATTAAAAATCCTGAACGGTAGGTCTGATAACAATTTCGTTGATATCTACATCAGCCGGTTGTTCTATCGCAAAAGCGATGGCTCTTGCAACTGATGACGCAGGAATCGCCAGTTTGTAAAACTCATTGACCCCGACAGAACTGTCTTTATGATTTGTACTCAACTTTAGCTCAGAATCTACTGCGCCAGGCTCGATAGTAGTAGTTCTGATATTTCGGCCAACTTCGTGTCTCAGTCCGTCGCTTATTGCCCGAACCGCAAACTTGGTTCCGCTGTAAACCGTTCCGCCTGGACTGAAAACTTTGATGCCGGCCACAGAACCCAAATTAATAAAATGACCAGATTCCTGTTTTTGAAAGATCGGTAACGCAGCAGCTATTCCATAAAGAACCCCTTTGATATTGATGTCGATCATATGGTCCCATTCATCCGTTCTAACTTCTGACATTGGCGCGATCGGCATAATTCCGGCATTATTGATGAGTACATCAATTTTTCCATAAGTCCTAACTGCTTTATCAACCAAAGCCTGAACCTGAATTTTGCTGGTGACATCGGTTACCTGATATAAAGCTGTACCACCTTTGGTAACAATGTCATTGACGATTTGTTTCAAATTTTCTTCTCGCCTAGCGCCAAGAACTACGATGGCTCCTTTTTCGGCAAGGTGTTTTGCTGTTTCTTCGCCCAAACCGCTGCTTGCGCCTGTAATTACGACTACTTTGTTTTTGATATTGTTTTCCATTTTGATTTAAATTTTAAAATTATTTTAATTTATTTGAGGGCATTTATCCCGGCACTGGCTACCATCTGATCCTGCTCCACAGAACCTCCTGAAACGCCAATCGCACCAATTATTTTATTGTTATCATCCTTTACGACTACACCGCCGGCAAATGTTATCAGACCACCATTTGAATGTTCAATATTGTATAAAGGACCTCCAGGTTGTGATAATTTCCCGATTTTTCCAGAATCTTGATTAAAAAAACGGGCAGTTTTTGCTTTTTTGATGGCAATGTCAGCGCATCCTAAAAGTGCCTCGTCCATCCGTAAGAATAATTTTAGATTTGCTCCTTCGTCTACAATGGCAATGTTCATTGGAACTCCAATTTCTTCTGCTTTGGCCTTTGCTGCTTCCATTATTTTTTCTGATTCGATTGACGTTATATTCATAGAATGTTCTTTTATAAATGATATCAAGGAATTGATTAAGAGTATTTTATGATGATATTTACTTAGAAGATTCCAAAATAATAATCATTTTTTCAGCAACTCCCTTTGCAGAAGCAGGGTTTTGACCTGTAACCAAATTACCATCCGCGATACTGTGCGCTGACCAATTTGTCGCAGCATGAAATTTAGCGCCTTGTTTCGTTAAAGCCGTTTCCAATAAAAATGGGACATCTGCGATGGCGTAACCTCTTTCTTCCTCATCTGTAAAAGACGTGATGTTTTTTCCATTCACAAGGTAAGATCCGTTGCTTAGTTTTACATTTAATAAAGAAACTGGGCCGTGACAAACAGCTCCTACCACTGCATTTCTTTCATAAGTTTCTTTGATGGTCTTTTTCAAAAGAGCATTTTCCGGCATATCCACCATTGGGGCTAAACCGCCAGGTATGAAGATCGCGTCGTATTTACTAACATCCACCGTTGAAAGTTTAACGGCTTTTTGCATAGTTTCCCATCCTTTTCCCGTTAAAAACGAAAGATTGTCTGGGTCGCTTGCTAAATTAAGGGCATCTAAATAAGGCGTATCTCCCGTTAAACTTGCAAAGTCT
Source organism: Chryseobacterium sp. G0201 (assembly GCF_003815655.1). Classification (NCBI taxonomy): domain Bacteria; kingdom Pseudomonadati; phylum Bacteroidota; class Flavobacteriia; order Flavobacteriales; family Weeksellaceae; genus Chryseobacterium; species Chryseobacterium sp. G0201. The sequence continues at coordinate 3,827,705 of NZ_CP033917.1, forward strand.
ATTTGGTAATTTGCTTTGCTAAATTCTGCATAAGGATGCGCTACTTCAGGAAGGAAAGTTCCTGTTCTTCTGTTGTTTGGTCCGATCGCGTTGGCATTGGAGACAATAATTAAAACCTTCTTGGTCATTGTTGTTTCATTTTTCAGGTTTATATTTTCTTTTTTGCTTTGTGCGTTAAAAGTTGTAAGGGCAAAAGCTATAATTAAAAGGATAAGTTTTTTCATTTGATAAAGTTTAAATTGTTAATGAGTTATTGATAGGACAAATGTATAGCAGTACTCATCCTCATTACGAGGAGTGAAGTCACAAAAAAAGTGTGATGGAGATCACACTTTAATAGTTATAGAGTAAATGAAACTTAGAAATTAAGTTTATGATGATATTTCCCGTGCTCTTTCAGTAAAGAGTCCATTATACGAAGACTTTCAATGAATTGTGATTCTTTAAACCTAAATGAAGGTCCAGAAACACACAGCACTGCAATAGGTCTTTTTTTTATGAAAATAGGCATGGCAACACAATTTAAATCCGGTTCATAAGCTTCTATATCCAGCGCATAACCTGTTTGGTTGATGATATTAATTTCTTTTTCAATCACCGCAAAATTTTCTGTAGTATATTGCTTACGAATACTTCTTTGTAAGTGTTCCGAATAGGCAAGGAAACATTTCCCTATGGCTGTAGTGGTCATTTCATATTCTTTACCTGTATTGAGTGTAATCTTTACAGCTCTGTTGGGCTCGCATTTAAGTTCGTATCTGTAGTATGAGCCCATCTGTATGGCTAAATATGATGACTCATTGGTTAGGTTGGATATTTTTTCTAAAATTGGGCGAAGTTCGTGTCTAAGGTCATTCAAAGAAAATGAAGAAACATATAAATCTTCTATCTTTCCACTGATTTTATATCTTGGGCTAATATCGTCTTGCTCTAAATAACCTAATTCTTTTAAACTGTCTAAAAATCCATGGGCTGTATTCTTCTTTAAGTCTAATGCTTGAGCGACATCATTAAGCCTTACAAAATTTCCATTGGAGGCTATATATTCCAAAATCTGGAATGTTTTTTTAACGGATTGGTTCATAAGTTCGCATATAGTGAACAAATTTACATTTAAAAGTTCATTGCATCTGAAAAGTTCGATTAATTATTACATTTGCTAACGATTTGTAAGAAAAAAGAAAACAAATTGAACAAAAAATAGATTAAAATAATGAATAACTCAATTAAAAATGTACTGGTAACGGGTGCAAGCAATGGAATAGGTCTTGGACTAACCAAGAAATTATTAAGTGAAGGTATAAAAGTGATTGCCATAACACGTTCAGGTGAAATTGCAGATTTTTCTCATCCTAACTTAACCATTATAAAAGGTGATATCAGCAATGAAGAAAGTATCAAACATGCATCAGAGCAAGTTAAGAACTTAGGTGTTACCTTAGATTGTTTGGTGAATAATGCAGGTGTAGGTCTTGATTTTGAGAATGAAATACCTACAGCAGAACTAATGAACGCTACATTCGCAACCAATACCACCGGAACCGTATTGTTTACTGAAGCATTTTTGAATGATATAAATGCGGGAGGCCAAATTGTCTTTTTATCAACTGCTATGTCATTAATTCGCAATCTGGCACCTAACGCTCCGGCATACAGAATGTCTAAAGCCGCTATTAATATTTATGCTGTAATGCTGAGCCAAAGACTTGCAGATAAGAATATACGTGTAACGCCATTGCATCCTGGGTGGGTACAAACAAGAATGGGAGGTGATACCGCTCCTGTAACGCTTGAGCAGTCTGTTAACGGGATTTATAAAGCCATTACTGAAAATACGCAGACAGGTAAATTCTGGAATATAGAATTAAATACAGTAGAAGAATTTTAAGTAATCATACTTATTTTTAATTTTTAAAAAGCCGTTATTAAAATTTTTTAATTTAATGACGGCTTTTCTAGATCTTAAGAGTTTTTTATGTTTAAAAATAGTTTTAAATAGAACCTATTAATAATCCGTATTTTTTGTTTTTGGGAACACCTGAGAAATAGAGTTGTTACATTCTTTGATTTATTTTAAACTGATCTTAATTATGATTACACGTAAAATTTTTTACAATTTTTCCTAATACAAATCTTACCAGAAATATTATACTTTTACTCATCGTTTATCGTAATTAATTGATATATAGTAGATCGGCAGGATGGGGCAGGATACTCTTTTTTGGTTTTGTGGGTAGATTAGTTCACACAAAATTAATATTCATGAAAAACAAATCTTTACCATTTAAGCAAACTCTTAAATCTTTACTGTTTTGTGGATTAACACTATCCACTGTTGATTTGAATGCTCAGACATTAGCATTTCCGGAAGCTACCGGTTTTGGTAGATTTACCACAGGAGCAAGAGGTGCCGCAAATCCTCAGATTTATCTGGTTACGAATTTAAATGACAGTGGGCCGGGTTCATTCCGTGATGCAGTAAGCCAGCCGGGTAGATTTGTTATCTTTAAAGTCGGAGGTATTGTTAATTTACAATCGGTAGTTGCTGTGCCTGCTAATACAACGATTGCAGGACAAACCGCTCCGGGAGAAGGAATTGTATTTTTAGGGCCAAGAATTTCATTTTCAGGAGCCAATAATACGATTGCGAGATTTCTTCGTCTTCGTTATGGCGGGACATCTCAAAATCAGGACGCTTCAGGAATTGCGAATGGAGCTAATATTATTTTAGATCACATGACTTTTACCTGGGGTACAGACGAAGTATTTTCTGTTAACTGGGATGGTAATGGGACGAGTCCCGATAATATAACGATTCAGAATTCTATTATAGGACAGGGAATGCACCGTCACAATCACTCTGCGGGAGGATTAATGCAACCGCCACCGGGAGGTAAGATAAGTTTGATCGGAAATTTATATATCTGCAATAAAACCAGAAATAATAAAATTAAAGGGATTAATGAGTTTGTAAACAACGTCGTTTACAATTGGGGAAATTATGGGAATACCTATGGACATACTCAATCCGGGGAAGCTTACATTATGGGAGGAGATTCCGCAGGAGCTTCCTATGTGAATATCATCAACAATTATTTTATCGGAGGTCCGAATACAAGTACTACGGTTACCACACCTTTTAGCGTAGGAAATGCCAACTTCAATTTATATGGTTCCGGAAATTATTTTGATAATAATAGAAACGGTGTTTTGGACGGAACTTTAGTTCCTCAGAATTTAACAGGATATCCTGTAGGAGATGCAGCCTCAATAATGTCGGCTCCGTATGATTATCCGATGAAAAACACAACAGTAACTGCGCAGACTGCATTCGATAATATTGTTGCAAAGGTAGGAGCTTCATATCCGAGACGTGATCAGGTTGATAATTTAATAGTTTCAGATTTACAGTCGAAAGGAACAACAGCTACTTATGTTTATGTACAAACTGATCTAACGACTCAATTTGGCTTTACCAATGGTGGTGCAGGACATGTTTACGGTGCTCCGGCTCCTTTAGACACGGATAATGACGGGATGCCGGATGCGTGGGAAACTGCCAACGGATTGAATCCAAATGTTTTTGATGCTTTAAATGTAAGCACAACATTTGCTCCGTATTTGAACATTGAAGTTTATATTAATAATTTAACAAATACACCGGCTCCGGATTTTATTATTCCGCCATCGAATTTGAATTTCACAAATGCAATCACAACAGGATCTACACCTTCAAGTTCTTTAACGGTGAACTGGAATGATAATGCTGCTAATGAAACCAATTATGTACTAGAGCGTTCTACTAATGGAACTACTTTTTCAGTTATTGCAACACTTCCTGCGAATACAACAAGTTATAATGAAACGGGTTTAACACCTAACACTCAATATTATTATCGAGTTAAAGCAATAAATGCAACAGAATCTTCTGTTTATACTTCCAATACATCTGTCACTACACCGCCAATTCCGGCAGCTCCAACACAAGCAGCGAATCCGACTCCTGCAAATGGTAATACTGGCGTAGAGTTGAACAATGGTAATTTGCTTTTAAAATGGACAGGCAGTACAAATACAACGAACTACACAGTTTATTTTGGAACAAATCCTCAAAATTTAACCAACATCGCTACGGTACCTTATTCTGCAACACCATCGTATCAGCTTACGAATTTAAATCCGGCAACAACTTACTACTGGAGAATTGATGCAAACAATGCGCTCGGTCTTGCTACAGGAAATGTGTGGAATTACCGTGCAATAACACAAAGCCTTGTGGGGAACTGGCCATTCATGGAAGCTCCTTCAGCGGGTGAACAGATTTCAGATCTAACTTCTTTCGCCAATAATGGAACCTTAAATGTAGCCTATGATAATGCAAGCGTAAGAGTTCCCGGAAGAGAAAATTATGCCCTTGATCTGGCAACTTCGCCGAATACGCCATACATTGCAAGTATTCCGCATCAGGATCAGATCTTATTTAATACGAATTCTTTTACGGTTTCTTATTGGATGAAAGCTCCGTTAAGCATGATTCCATCGTCTTCGGCGACAAGTCTTTATGTATTATGTAAAGGTTCATTCACCAAGAATACGACAACAGGTGCGACCGGTAAACGTTTTAATGTAGAGATCAAAGGCGGTCAGCTGCGATATGCTATCGATGATGACGTTACGAAAAAGGAAATCACATCCCCAATTGCCAATTATTTTACCAACAACTGGGTACATGTTGTGATCCAGAGAGATATCACAGCGCACAAAATGAGAATTTATACGAATGGAATTTTAAGTACCGAAGGAGACGAAACTGCGGTTACAGGTATTGGTGAAGCAAGTGATCTGATCATCGGAAACATTGGTGAACTAGAGTTTTTGGCAACTACCAATGCTCCTGCTCCTTACAAAGGTGCATTTGATGAACTTAAAATGTACAATTACGCATTATCTCCAACCGAAATATCTGCTTTGTACAATGAGGCGGTATTGGGTAATGCGGAATTCAGTATCAGCAAAAATGTGGGATCTGTCTATCCAAACCCTGTAAAAGACCAGATTTTCATTAAACTTCCGGAATATAAAAAATCAAGCTTAACAGCGACAATCATGGATATGTCAGGAAGGGTTGTTGTTAAAGAAAAAATAAATTCAAACGGAAACGGAATTTTTAATTTAAATATTGCCGATAGAAAAGTATCAGGAAATTATATATTAAATGTTTCAGGAGATAATTTGAATAGTAATTTTAAAATTATTGTTAAATAGAAATTAGCTGATTTATACTTATGAAAAAATCCTTTCAAATTTTTTGAAAGGATTTTTTTTATTGATCGGGTAAAGTTATGTAGCTAAGAGAGTATGTTTATTAGTTACATTACTAAACTAGAAATTTAGTTAAAGATTTTGTATTAGACCTGTCATATTATTTAACAAATTATCGAAGCATTTAGTCGCCGTAGTAATTTCTGTCGTTTCTAAAATATCTATTAGACGATGATTAGGACTGAAAGTATAATAACCTGTTAACGTATTTAATTTGTTAACATTTTCATTATTTAAATGAATAAAACTATTTCTAATTCTTTGAAAGTGCTGGATGTATGTTTGATAATGTCCTAATAATCCTAATAAATATGTCATATGAGTATGATGTGTAAGCATTGTAGTGGCAATATTTGTCATTAATATTGGATCACCCCAAGTTGCTTCTTGATGTACTCCATTAATTGAGTTGCTAGAATTATGACTATTTTTTTTTCCACAAGCGTAAAGTAAATAATGACAACTTTGTTTGTCTGTATAATTATTATGTATTGGCGTAATTGGTATTCCATTAAAATCAATACCACCTGAAACGTGCGCAATCCAATAATCCCTCCAAAAATTATTCCAATGATTCCATATAAAATTAAGAACACCTGCAGAGATAGTTAACTGTTCTTTCTTATTTGAATAATTATATAAAGAGGAATAATCATTGATAACATCGTGAAATCTTTCTCTTTTGTTAAGTAATAACCTCATGGCAATCGTAAAGCACTGATAAGTGTTTTTATTCTTGTCAATCTATTTTTATAACTATGTGTAGTTGCAATAGATGCTTTGACAAACTCGGGGAATTCACCATTTTCATTTTTTTCTTCGGCCTCCGAAAAAATTCTAATAAGCTCTGTAGAGCTAGTAAATGGATTAACACAAAAGTTATTTAAATGTACAAACTCTGTTAAATCATTTTTGATATCTGGAAATTGATATTTGTTAAAAATTAGCGCTCCCATTAAAGCGTAAAAATTGTAAGATTGTATATTGCAATTATCAAAAACGTCTGTAAAATTATCTTTTATATAGTTAAAAGAATTTGTTACCACATCTTTAAGCTCTGCTTCATCATCAAATAATAAATCATTATTTTTATATATATCGTCAAGTTTTTTTGAATTTCTACTTTGTATTCCTTCTAATTTAATTTGGCAACACTCTGTTAATAAATCGGCATCAGACATTCTGGAAATTTCCCTTAAAGAAAGAGTTTGATACTTTTCAAAAAATGGTGTAACATGTTCTGTAAGATTGCTAATAAACCATTTAAATTTCCCTTGATATGTAGCATGCCTTTTTTCAGATGTATTTAGTGGAAGAGTATATGAATTAATTCTCCTAAAAATTTCGAGTATTTCTTCAGTTGTTGCAGTAACAATATTATCAATAGAAATCTCATAAGCTAAAAAAATATCAGGAACTCCTTCGGGTAAATCTTCGTATTTCATTCCGTGAAAATTTTTACTGACACTTGTCAATTTAAATTTGTTATTAATGAAATCTCTAATGGTTGTTAGTCTTTGTTGACCATCAATTATCTCTCTCTTTGATTTTTTAGTCTTCAAATCAACTGTTTGTCTGATAACAACCTTAGGAAAGGGAAATTCATTTAAAACAGTATCAATAAAGTAAGATCTTGCATTATCAGGCCATAATCCAGTACCTCTTTGGTAGCTTCTGTTTACACTCAATTCTCCTGTTTCCATCATATTATATATGTCTGAAATGGGTAGTGTATTTTTAATAATTTTCATGTTTTTGACTTTTCTAATTTTTGTCTTTATTTACGCAAATTACATAAAAACAAATTCATTTGTAAATATAAACAATTTGATATTATCTCCCAATCGAGTAATAGTTACTGTTTATTAAGTTCAGACTATATTTATTTAAACCTGAATGAAATTCATAAAGAAGCTAAAGTTATTGTAAAACAACTTATATATAGTGAAGATGATAATATTTGATAATGATTTTAAGAAAAACACTTTAAATAAACCCAAACCAAAGAAAAAGAACAGTTTTTGCATAACAATATCCAATGACAAAACTATATTTTTTCTTAACCATTTCTTCTGCTTCAATTTTATTTTCTCAAAAAAGAGATTCGGCGACGTTGATTTCAGAGGTGAAAATTGATGCGTACAAGAAACCTGCAAGTTTTATTTCTTCAACGAAATCAGTTTCAGTGGTTTCTGAAAGTTTACTGTCCCAAAATACACCCGAAAGAATGCTGGAATCTATTAATCAAATTCCGGGAGCAAGAATGGAGGAACGGTCGCCGGGAAGTTATAGGATTTCTCTTCGCGGAAGCACGTTAAGGTCACCTTTTGGCGTTCGTAATGTCAAAGTTTATCTCGATGATTTTATTCTATCAGATGCTTCGGGCAATACATATTTTAACGTCATTTCACCGGAATTAATTGATAGAATGGAAATCTATAAAGGTCCGGAAAGTGGAGATTATGGATCCGTAACAGGCGGAACTGTTCTTCTTCAAACCAAAAATTCCGACAACCTTTCCGCAAATCTGACGATTGGAAGTTATGGAACTTTTAACCAAAGTTTTGATGTGTCAAAGAAAATGGGAAAGCATTTTTTTGAAGTTTTTCAAAATTATTATCAGACCGATTCCTACAGACAACAATCTAGAATGCAACGGAAGCAGATTTTCATTAAAGACAATTTTCAGTATTCAGAAAAAGGGTTGCTTAAAGCGGTAGCCATGTATTCCGATCTGGATTATCAAACACCGGGTGGACTCACTTTGCAGCAGATGCAAATCAATAGAAAACAAGCAAGACCGGGAACTGCAACAATTCCGGGTTCAAAAGAACAGGAAGCAGGAATTCGCAATAAAATGTTTCTGGCAGGCCTTTCAAACGAATATCAGTTCAATCAGAATTTCTCTCATTTCATTCTAATTCAGGGTTCTTATGTTGATTTTGAAAACCCGTTTATTACCAATTTTGAAAATCGTTTTGAAAAGAATTTTGCATTACGAACTCATCTTAATTTTGAGAAAAACTGGAGTACAATTTCTTTAGCCTACCGATTCGGTTTTGAAGGTGGAATTAATGATATTTTGATTAAAAACTATGATAATAACAAGGGTTTTGAGGGCAAACCGCAAAATTTTGATCAGATCAAAAACACTTCAGGATTTTATTTTCTTTCTCAGAAACTCAATTTTAATGAAAAATTATTTACCGATATTTCCATCAGTTTAAATTCAAATTCTTACGATTGGGAACGAATTTATCCGAGAACAGAAAATGGAAAAGTAACGTTTAAAAATCAATGGCTTCCCAATTTTGGTTTAACTTATCTTTTGGGAAAAGGCTTTTCAGTTCGCGGAAAAATAGGGAAGGGAAATTCTGCACCAACGAATGAAGAAATCCGTTCATCGACTCAGGAATTTAATGCTGATCTAAAGCCGGAATATGGCTGGAATAAAGAAATAGGAATCAGAAAACAGTTTGGGAATTCTCTTTTTGTAGAAGGTAATTATTTTGATTTCCGACTGAAAGATGCGATTGTGAGGAGACAAAATGAAGCCGGGCAGGAATATTTTGTGAATGCAGGAGAAACCGTACAAAAAGGTGTTGAGGTTCTTTTGGAATCTAAAAGTTTTGATTTGAAAAATGATTTTTTCAGTCGATTCAAATTTCGTTTTTCGGGAAGTTTTTACAATTTTAAATTTCATGATTATCAGCAAAATGATAATAATTTTTCAGGAAATGATTTGACCGGAGTTCCAAAAACAACCATTAATTCTTTGGTGAATTTTACTTTTTTCAGAAAGCTTTCTGTTGATTATTCACACTTTTACACATCAAAAATGCCTTTGAATGATGCTAATTCTGTTTGGTCTGAACCCAATGTAGTTGGAAATATCCAGTTCAGATTTCCTGTAGATTTTGATAAAACAAGACTGAATTTATACCTTCAAATTCAAAATCTTTATAATACGGATTACGTCTTAGGTTTTGATATTAATGCGTTCGGAAACCGCTATTATAATCCTGCCGCAAAAAGAAATTTTGTCTTGGGTATTGAGGCGAAGTTTTAACTCAAAAGGCTGTGGAGGTCTAATATTTGTATTTATAGTATTTCTTTAACATCAAATCTCAATAAAAATGAAAAATTATCTTTTTTTACCTGCAGTTGCATTGCTTTTTTTCAGTTGTAAGGACAATAAAAATAAATCCGGAGAATCTGGAAAGGGTAATGAAGTTGTCACTAAAACCGATACATTAAAATTACCGCCACCCGATGAAAAAAACTCTAAAAATAAATTTAGCAATGTTATTGGGTGGGGCAAAGACAAAAAACCAATCGCTCCTGAAGGTTTTACCGTAACACGTTTCGCTGAAAATATTAAAAGCCCGAGAAATATGATCCAGGCAGAAAATGGAGATATTTTCGTTGTGCTCTCCAATTCAGAACGTACTGCGACAGAGAAAGTTAAAAATGACATCAGCGGAAAAAGTGATGCTGAGGTTGCCGGCAAATCTGCTAATACAATTATCCTTTATCGTGATGCCAACAAAGATGGTATTCCGGAATCGTCTTCTGTATTTTTAGCTGGACTCAATCAACCATATGGAATGTTGATTATTAAGGATCAGTTTTACGTTGCCAATACCGATGGACTTTATGTTTATCCTTACAAATCGGGAGATACAAAAATAACAAAACCTGGAAAAAAGATCGTAAATCTGCCGGCAGGAGGTTATAATAACCACTGGACAAGAAATTTAATTGCTAATAAAGATCAGTCTAAAATTTATATCTCTGTAGGATCAGGCAGTAATGTAGGAGAAAACGGAATGGATAAAGAGGTGAGAAGAGCCAATATTCTGGAGGTAAATCCTGATGGAAGTGGCGAAAAAATCTTTGCAGCCGGACTTAGAAATCCTGTTGGTATGAGCTGGAATCCTGCTACCGGAGCACTGTGGACCGTTGTAAATGAAAGGGATGAACTTGGAGATGAATTGGTTCCTGATTATCTTACGAGTGTTAAGCAGAATGCATTTTACGGCTGGCCGTATGCTTATTTCGGGAAAAATGAAGATCCGCGAAGAAAGGGCGAAAAGCCTGACTTGGTTGCTAAAACCATTGTTCCGGATGTACCTTTGGGAAGTCACACAGCATCTTTAGGTTTAACATTTTATACTGGCTCTCAGTTTCCGGGGAACTATAAAAATGGTGCTTTTATCGGACAGCATGGTTCGTGGAACCGTTCTTCATTGGTTGGATATCAGGTAGCTTTTGTTTCTTTTAAAAACGGAAAAGCTTCAGGTTCTTATCAGCCATTTCTTACAGGTTTTATAGCTGATGAAGCGAAAGGTGATGTTTATGGAAGACCTGTAGGCGTTCTTCAAATCGCTGACGGATCTTTGCTGGTAGCCGATGATGTGAGCGGAATTGTCTGGAGAGTTTCTTACACTAAGAAATAATATATTGTTAACTTTTTAAAACTGTGAATTTTAATAATTCATTTCGGGCTTTACGTTACAATTTGTTAATACAGAATGTAATTATTAATTAGGTTAAAGCTGTACTTTTGTTTAATGAAAAAGAATAAAAAAATGGTAACCAAAGCTCAGTTGGATGAACTTAAAGATTTAAGGCATCATCTAACATCGCAGTTATCAATTGATCATAAAATTAATACATTAATCCAGGTCAGTCATGTACTTAGGACGATTAATTTTACGAGTACATTTTCAAGCAATATTTCTACAGAATTTACGGGATTGGAGGTTTTTGGTGACAGGTATAAGAATTTCCCGAAAATAACTTCCGTTATTGATGATGCTATTTCATATTATGATGAGCAACTGAAATCTTTTTAACATCAGGAAAATAAAAATAGTATTTTCAGATCAACGATAAAAAAACAATAAAATAATCCCTAAGACCAAATCTTAGGGATTATGTATTTAATGATGTAAATTTTCTTACTTCAGAAGTTTGAAAATATTACTGAATGATTAAATAAGTTGCATTTTCTGACGCAATATAAAACCAATATGCATCAGTTAAACTTCCATCAATAAAATCTGACCCTGATAGCGGACAAGCAGCAAATGCAGAGGGATCAGCCATATTGAAATCAACATCAGGCGTTGAATTGGTTGTACCCGGATACATTGTACGGAACCAAATAAATTTCCAACGGGTAAGATTTGATACTGTAGTAAGCAATCCCGAAGGAACTGTTTGGGAGAGCGGATTTCCAGTGGGAGATAATCTCACAGACCAATTATTTGCGTAAGGAAGTGAATCATTAAAGTTGTCGATCACATCTTGCGTATTGGCAGGAAAATTCATACTTGTAACCACTTCTGGTAAGCAATTGTTCGTATTACCTGCTATAACACGCATTACAAGGTCATAATTGGAGTAATTCTGAATATACAATTTTCCTTGTGAAAAAGATAACGAGAATATAAAAACGGGTAAGAGTATTAGTATTTTTTTCATAATTTTTATTGTATTATGAAGTATGTGTCGTTTCCTACCTCAAACCAGAATGCATCAAATGGAAACGGTTGTGCAGCAGTAGGTGTTAAAGTAGAAATTATAGGTGTATTACAACCAATCATTCCTATAGATGCACCGCTGTAATAAAGTGGAGCACCGCTGGGATCTTCTACAAAAAATTTATTCATCTGCCATTTGGTTACTGTTCCTAATGTGTTAAGTAATGGAGATGTTGGGTATTGTGGTGGAAGAGTAGTGGTCGCATTGAGCTGTACTGTCCAAGTATTAATTGGAGGGCTTTGAAGATGACTGTTATAATAGCCATTATAAATTACAGCGCCACCGGGAGGAACCATAACGGGATAATTGGTTCCGCTAATGCTAGGAAGACAATTGTTTGTTTGATCTGATCCTACCAAGAAATTTGATAAATTATATGGTGTATAATTAAATATGTTCATCTTGTTTTGAGCATGAAGACCAATTGCACTCATTGCAAAGAGTGATAAGAATATTTTTTTCATGATCTCGGATTTTAGTTTTCTGCTTTTTGGTTAGCTTTTATGGTATTCAGCTTAGAAAAATACATATTGGTCGCCTGAACGATCACTTTTTCCTTTTCTACTCTGGTGTTGGCCTGGCTGAGATTGCTGCCGTTTTTACCTATCAATTGTAATGAAGCATTAAATAAAATATTCAGTGATCTTTCATTTAATTGTGCTCCTAGGCGAGCTTTTTCTTCGGGGGTTGATCGGTTTTCGGGTTTCATTATTTCCTTAAGAGCTTTGTCGAAAGACGTCATTTCTGTAGTCTTCATTTCTTCGGTAGAAGCTAGAGTTGCTCGTTCGGTTGAACATGAGAATGCTACACACAAAATGCCGGCATAGAATGCCGAAAGAAGAGTTTTTTTCATAGTTATTAATTTAAACGTAAATTTAGTTTGACGAATATATAAAATATTTCACTATATAGTTATTTTTAATGAAAAATTTTAACATAATTAGTTGAAAATTATTCTAAATCATTAAAATATTCTATAAATCTACCAAATGCATCTATGTAAGATGTCAAGTAATCAATAATGATTCAGTTTTCTGTCAATAACTAGAAAGGCTAAAAAAAAAGCCTTCGAATATCACTATTCAAAGGCTTTCTATTATTTATTTTAAAATTTAAGACTGTATAAATTCTAAAAGATCTTTATTAATGACATCAGCATGAGTAGTCGGCATTCCGTGAGGGAAACCAGGATATGTAATTAATGTTCCGTTTTTCAATAATTTAATTGATTTTAGAGCGGCATTTTGGTAAGGCACGATCTGATCATCTTCACCGTGAAGAACCAAAACCGGAATATCAACCACTTGTAAATCTTCTCTGAAATCTGTTTCAGAAAACGCTTTGATACCGTCGTAATGAGCAACGATTCCGCCCATCATTCCTTGTCTCCACCAGTTTCTCTGTACGCCTTCTTTTACATCAGCTCCTTCTCTGTTGTATCCGTAGAAAGGGAAAGTAAGGTCAATATAAAACTGTTGTCTGTTATTAAGAGTCTGATCTCTGATGCCGTCAAAAACAGACATCGGAACACCATCCGGATTGCTGTCGCTCTGAACCATAATTGGTGGAACTGCACTGATTAAAACTGCTTTTTTAGCTCTTCCATTCGCATATTTGTTAACGTATCTTATAACTTCACCACCACCTGTAGAATGTCCGATGTGAACAACATCTTTCAAGTCAAGAAACTCCACTAATTCTGCAGCATCAGCAGCATATTGTTCAATGGTATGATTGTAAATATCTTGGCTAGAACGTCCGTGACCTCTTCTGTCATGAGTGATCACTCTGTAGCCTTTCTGTAAGAAGAAAATTACCTGTGCATCCCAATCATCTGATGATAAAGGCCATCCGTGGTGAAACATTAATGTTTGTCCTTTTCCTTGATCTTTGTAAAAAATTTCTGTTCCGTCTTTTAATTTTAGTGTGCTCATTGTTATTGTATTTAATTGTTATTATTAATTTATATTAAAAATATTTTCTTGTCTTAATTCTTTAGCAAATTTAGTGCAGTGAAATTCAATCTCTGTTAATCTAGTTTAATATCGTTCGATTTTGATAAAAAAAATAAAAAATTGATTTTCTTGTATTTATTTGGGCAGCTTAATCCGCCTTCCGTTCCCAATCTTTTTTGCTGGCGCAAAAAAGGATTTCCACTCAAGTCGGGCTGCGTGAGATTCGATGTTTTAAGAAACCGTCTTTTCGTTCAACAGCTGAAACAGATCTTCCACGCCGCCATCGAATTTTTTTCCGTTGACAAAAAATGAAGGTGTCCCGTTTACTCCGCTGATGATTCCGCTTTCGAAATCTGCATCAATCTTTTCTGCCAATTCCGGTTTTTCAAGATCTGTTTTGAACTGATTAATATTTAAATGTAATTTTTGTGCCAACTCCAACAGGAAATTTTCATTCAAATACTCCTGATTTTCATAGATCGCATCATGCATTTCCCAGAATTTCCCCTGTAAATTGGCTGCCTCTGCCGCGAGTGCCGCCGGTCTGGCATATTGATGCATTTCAGATAATGGAAAGTTTCTAAAGACAAACTTGATCTGATTTCCGAACTGGCTCATCAATTCTTTTAAAACTGGATAAGCTGCTCCACAGTACGGACATTGATAATCTCCATATTCTACGATGACTAAATCGGCATCCTGATTGCCTTGTGTGTGGTCAGTATTGCTGACGGATGGTTTTAATGACATAATTATTGTGTTTAAGTGTTTGTGTTAAGTGTAATATTAAAAACTGAAATCCATGATCCACAAATCAGTAATAATAGTGCAGGAAAATCCAAAGACCAATTCCCCAAAAAAGAGAGTAGGAAAGGAGCTGTAAATGCACCGGATAAAAAGCCGATCCAAAGCAATAAAAGATGGATAGCGTTGGCTTTATATTGTTTTCTTTCTGTTTTGTCATGGGTCATACTCGACATTGCGGCGTTTCTTGCCAGGCTGTTTAATGTTCCGGTCACAAAATCTGTATTTACTTTTTGATTCCCGACAGAAGTTACGATCGTATTCATAATTCCCATTGAAAATCCAACAATTGCAACAGCGGAAATAGTATTGATATTATAAAAATAAGCAATTATTGTATAGAAAATCAAAATTCCTGAAACTATGTAAAATGTTAATATTTGGTTCTTAATTCTTTTACATAATGATAAACAGGTTCCGGCATAGATTCCCAACAGAAAACTTCCAATAACAATAACTGATGTGATGATAACGTCATATTTATCAGTAGAAAGTGCTGTACCTAGCTGCGTGGTGTTTCCACTCATAAAAGACACGTATGTTTTCCATTTGATAAGACCTGTGGCATCGATATATCCTGCAATTAAAGCAAGAAATATGGCTAATCGTTCCTGTATCCTGATCTGGTCGGCTGAAAAAGAAACGCTTTCTGAAATTGCAGACTTATCCATTTAATGATAGATTTAAATAGAAAGTCCTTATTTTTTAGGCTGAATAAAAACCTTCTCTTTCGGAAATTTTTCTATTTCGCCGTCTTTTAATCCAAAATTAGTTATCACAACATCTTTCGGGTTTCCGGCTAGCCATTCGCTTAGATCGATTGACTGATACGTTCCGCTATTAAATCCAATTAAAATTTTACAAACCGTATCTCCTGTATTTTTAATATAATGTCCGGCTCCCATTGGTACATAACCGACATCTCCTGCATTAAATTCTTCAGTTACCACCGTACTTTCTGCCAAGAAAACCGACATTTCTGCCTGTCCGGAAATATAATACTGCCATTCGTCAGCGTTGGGATGCCAGTGCATTTCTCTTAAAGCGCCAGGCTGTAATTGTATAATTGAACCCGACATGGTACTGCTGATAGGAAATTCTTTACTGGTAACCAATCTTTGTAAACCTCCTCCGGGAACAATTCTCGGTTGTTGTGCGTGCAAAGGATAACGATGAAAACTTGTTAATTGTATATCTGATTCTTCCGGACGGGCAGTTGCATTAAATGATAATTCATCAGGAACAATTCCTGCCGCAAAATAAGCTTCTTTTTGTGGTAATGCTGCAACTTCTTCAAGGGTTAATCCTAAGTTTTGAGCAACAATTTCAGGTGGCATGCATGAAACAAAATCTGTAACACTGAATGTATGATCTTCGGAAAAATTACCATTGTCAAAAATTAAAATAAAATGACATTCTTCTGTTCCTGTTGCCTGTATTGAGTGCCCGTAACCTTTAGGGAAATACCAAACATCGCCCGGCTCAAAATTATCAACATAACTGTGTCCATCAGGATGAATAATCGTTGTACGAACAGTTCCTGAAATCACGTAAGCCCATTCTGCAGCGTTGGCGTGCCAGTGTAATTCTCTCATGCTTCCCGGCTGTAATCTCATAGAAACTCCGGCAATACCTATAGAAGCAGGGAAATCCGTGACAGAAGCTCCTCTTGTAGTTCCGCCATCATTGGTGCGGGGTTCTTTTTTCTCTAGTTCGTATTTGAAGCTTAATGATTCGTTTTTCATAATAGTAGTTTTTATTGATTAATGAGTGTTTGTCTTTATTTCTATTGTAAAGCTATCACGGAATCATCATATTTTTAAGTGTCATTCGGTGAAAAGGCAAGATGAGTCGATGAGAATTTAAAAGGAATAGTTATATAATAAAGTTATTTCTAGTTTAAAATTTAAATGCAGGATTCGTTTACAGATAGCATTAAATGAATACTTATTAGAAAGGTTGATTATATTTTCCTGTCAACGCTTTATTTTCGATACTTTTCGCGAAGTTTGGCGTTTCTTCATGATTGTGAGCATCCGAAGCGGCTTGTCTGGAAGCTGCGGCATCCGCAAGATTAATGTTGTGTTCTTTCAGATATTCAAACATTTCCGGCGTTGCAGTTGCATGAATTTCGTTGGTGTAAAGACAAGTGTTGTCATCAATTTGTGTGGCTTTTAATTCCCATAAAACCTGAACTTTTGTACGTCCACCTTTTGTAATAGAATCCGAGATGGATAACATACGGCAGTAATCAGCGCGGTGTTCAACCGCAACATAATGTTGCACCACCAATGCGTCTCCAATGGTTTCAACATTCAATGATACGGGTTCGCCATTATAAGTTGATGAAATTGCAGCTCCGATGTGTTGGGTTGAGCAACGCTGATATTCTGCGTCCGGAAGATTTAGCAACCAATCTGCGATGTTAACTTTTTCGATAGGTGCATTGATAATTGCTGTTACCGTTGAGTGAGACAATGCGTTTTCTGATGTTTGTAGAATTTCCATGATGTTTGAATTTTAATTGTTAATGTGTGTATTATTTAATGATGTAAATCTACTATCAAGTTGTTTCAAAATCAGTTGTCATTCGATGAATAGGCAGAAAATGTCGTTGAATAATAATAAAGTTGGTCATTCGCAAAAGTCTCAACTAAAATTTAGATTGATGATGAAAACGAATGAGAAATTTAGTATCGAAAATATTCAGAACGAATAATTTTATACATTTTGATTGTAAACAAAAAAATCACTGAGATTTCCCAGTGACTTATGTTTTTCAATTTATGTGAATTTCAATTATTTATACAGCCATTTTTTAATCAGTTTTGTATAATTGGGCATTACAACAAATACCATCATAAAAACAACAATTCCTGAATTGATCAATGCATCAAAATAATGATTTGCAGGAATTTTTAAAAATCTTAACAATGGAATTAAGATTAGTGGGATCATAATAGACAACGGATAAATCGCAGACCAGGTTGCCAGAAACTGTTTCCATCGAACAGGGACTTTATTTCCTTCATTTTCAGTGTTAAATAGAAAATCTAATCCTGATTTTATTTGATATTTATCGTTTTTTCTGAATAGAGGAGTTGCTTTTTCAATCAAATTTTTTCGACTGTTAGATTCCATCCATTTTTTAAGATTTGTGATGGTGTCAAATCGAATAATCACGGTATAAACAAAGGTTAAATCAGGAATTGGACGCACAATCTGATGATCAATAAAACCTTCGGAATGTTTGGTAAGCGGAACGATTTCCTTTAACCAATTTTCATATTCTTTCTGCTTACCATCCAAAATGTGATGGGTAATCACAACTGACGCACCTTGATTTTCCATAATGATTTGTTTTTGGTGGGTTGAAATAAATTAATTCAAAAAGTTTGATTTTTATAATGATTCCGCGAAAATTTTCGCTTCGTCAAGTGCTAAATTGGTAATGTTTTTCACCTCTTCCAAAGCCTGTTCCAGTGTTGTATTTTGTTCTGTAGCCATTTCGAGGATATTCAGTTTTTCTTCTAATAAGGGGAGAATTCCCATGATAGCTGTGCTGGATTTTAGATCGTGCGCTCTGAGTTTTACCGTTGTAAATTCATTGTTCTGATAAGCTGTCACGAGCTGTTGCAAATGTTGCGGAATAATATCGATAAACTGCTGCGTAACGGTTTTTTCAAATTTTATATCACCACCGCTTATGGATTGCATATAGGTTAGATCTATGTATTGAAAGTTGGACATTATTTTCTCAGCTTTCATTTCAGTTTGAGGAATTTCTTCTAATCCGAAATTTGATATTAATTTAAAAAGTTCTTCCTCTTTTATAGGTTTGGAGATATATTCATTCATCCCTCGGCTCAGGCATTTTTCTCTTTCGCCGGCGAGTGCATGTGCGGTCATTGCGATGATTGGAACATCCAATTTCAAGACTTCACGTATCTGTTGAGTTGCAGCATAGCCATCCATCTGAGGCATCTGAATATCCATCAAAACCAAATCATAAGTTTGATTAATAAGTTGTTGAACTGCTTCCAAACCATTAGAAACAATGTCGAAATTAATATTCCATTGTAAAAGCAGATGTTTCATCAGACTTTGATTGACCGTATTATCATCTACGACCAAAACACGCAAAGGCGCATTTGATTTATCTTTAAAATAATCAGTATTAACAGCAGTTGTTGTATTGAGTTGTTCTTCCGAAATACCGTAAGGAATGTAAAAACTGAAAGTCGTCCCTTTTCCCTGTTCACTCTCAACATTGATGTCACCATTTTGTAAAAGAATTAATTTTTTAACAATAGACAATCCTAAACCTGTTCCGCCATAATTTCTTGTGGTAGATTCTTCTCCTTGATTAAATCTTTCAAAAACTTCACTCAATTTTTCTTTATCGATTCCTATTCCGGTATCAGAGATCTTGAATCCAAGAACAATTTCGGTCTCAGTTTGAGATTTTTTATAAACCTCAATATTTACTTTTCCGTGATGGGTAAATTTTATTGCATTACCGATAAGATTGACTAAAATTTGGGTGAGTCTTGTTGCATCGCCCTTCAACGTATCCGGAATTGATGGATCTACTTTGCTGGAAATCGTCAGTTCTTTTTCTTTTGCGCGTTCAAGGAAAAATGTTTCTACAGAATTTACCAATCCGTTAATAATGAAGGTTCCGGGTGTGATTCGCATCATTCCTGCTTCTATTTTAGATAAATCCAGAATGTCATTAATGATGGCCATTAAATTTTCTCCCGACCGCTGAATAGATGACACAAATTCTGTAGAAATCGCATCCAAAGGTCTTTTTTGTAATAAATTGGTAAAACCTAAAATACCACTTAACGGAGTGCGTATTTCATGACTCATATTGGCTAGGAAATTTTCTTTGGCTTGCGCGGCGATGGAAGCTTTCTTTTCTGCAATATCCAGATCTTCTATTAATAATCGTTGTCTTTTGAACTGACGAAGTATGTGATAGCCAACGACAGCGCCACTCAATATCAATAAAATTAATAAAGAAATATCATAAAGTCTGGCTTTTCTTCCCATTTCTTCGCTTCGTTTACTGAGTTCAACCATATGTAGTCGGCGACTTTCGTAGATTTTTGCTGTAATTGCTGTGATTTCGTTGGAAATTAATCTTGCACGTGGATTGGCAATAGACGTATTATCATTCATATTTCCCAAAGAAAGATAACGCTGTAATAATTTCTCCTTGGTCGTCTTTTTCTCCATTGCAAGAACGCTGAGTCTGTGTATCAACCGTTCTTCTTCGGGATCCGTATTGTCTTTTGAAAGAGAATCGAGGAAATTTTCGATCTGATTGATTTTCTGATTGATACCTTCCAAATGGGTAGTGTCATTGGTAGCGATAGAAGCTCGTATTCTGCTTTCTACACCCAAAATATCACGGTCTATTTCCCTTAAATGATTGCTGGAACGCAGTTCGTTGAGAAGCGTGTTGTTATTTTGGATAAGTTCTTTCGTATTTTTAGCTGAATTGAGCTGAACAGCTATCAATAATATAGTTCCTGCAATGAATGTAAGAATTATAAAATAGCTAAATCGTTTGTTTCCCATTATAGAAAATGTATTGATCATAATTAAATAGTAATAACGATTGAGGGCCTGTTCAATCTAATTTAGAATTCAGAATCAAAGAGGTACATAAATAATGATGTTAAAACACATTCATTCTTGTGTTGAGCGCTTTTCTGTAAGCATCGGCCACAGGAATAAATTTACCATTGATCATGATTCCGCCATCCTGAAGGGTATCAATTTTTCCGACTGCAATTATATAAGAGCGATGAACTCTTATAAAATGGTCTTTCGGTAAACGTTCTTCCGCAGATTTCATGGTTCCGTGTATGGCAAACATTTTTTCTTTGGTGTAAAACTTTACGTAATCGCCCATTGCTTCGGCATAAAAAATATCATCCAGCTTCAAACGTCTCGTAATATTTGAATCTCTGACGAATAAAAACTCATCCTTATTCACCTGAACATTCTCCTTTTTACTGTCAAAAATAGCCTTTGCCTTGCTCATTACCTGCAAAAATCTTGCGGGAGTGATGGGTTTTAAGATATAATCGGCAATATTCAGTTCAAAAGCCTCCAAAGCGTATTCTTTGTTTGAAGATGTAAAAATGATGATGGTATCTTTGCCTGAAAGAGTTTTCGTTAATTCAATTCCCGTCATTTCAGGCATTTCGATATCCAAAAATATCAGATCTACCGGATTGGTCTGCAAATAATGGTAAGCTTCTATAGCATTGGAGTATTCATTTACAATCGTAAGATCCGGAATCTGTTTTGCCAGATGAGCCAAAGTAGTTCTTGCTATATCATTGTCATCAACGATCAAAGCTTTCATGATAGTAAGTTTATAGTTTACACAAATATACTTATTCCTTTTTATTTTTTACTTTGGCTTTTAATTTTATCTGAAGTAAGAACGGATCATCCAAGCCATTTCTTCGTGAGTTTCCATAAGGCCTGTAATAAAATCGCTGGTTCCGAAATCTTTGTATTCTTCTGCAAAAGGGGTGATGTTTCCACGTAGAAATTCAATGATACTTTCGTGATCGCTCAATAGATCTTTCATGAAACCTAAACCGTCATTTGTTCTATCGCTGTATTCTGTAAGATGGGTAAGCTCCAAATAGAGTTTCATTGTTGCAGGCGCATAATGTCCGATTTTACGCATACGTTCTGCAACACTGTCAATCAGTTCGTCTAATTGTTTGTACTGATTTTCAAAGAAAATATGCATCGCGTGAAAATTATCACCAGTAACGTTCCAGTGTGCATTTCTTGTTTTTGTATACAATACAAATTCGTCAGCTAATAATTTTGCCAATTGTTCTGCAACTGCTTCTGTGTTTTTTTCTGTGATACCAATGTTTGCTTTCATAATAATAAGGTTTAACGTTTTTAAGCAATAGTGCTTGTTTTATGATGTAAAGGTCTGGAGCAATCGTGTTGGAATTGTTTCCTTTTCGGTGAACGGGCAAAAAGAGTCGGTGAATGATGGGGAAATTCCTGGAATTATGGCTCTAAAAATATGATTAATTGTGAATTTGTGAAATGTAGACGAAAAATAGGATTATATCCTTACAAAAACAAGATGATATTGTGGAAAAGTATTTTATTACAATTAAAATTGAGTTAATATTTATTATATGATTAATTTAGGAATGGAATATGTATTAATAATCAATTATGTTAATCGAATATTAAGTGATAAAAATATTTTATTTAAAGTTATTTAGGTATTCATATACTCATGAATTATTAACCAAATAAATATTTAATTCATGAAAAACTTAAAAAAATTAAACAGAAACGAATTGAAAACAATTTCCGGTAACGGACTACTTGATAACATTGGTGGTTTAGTAGGCGGTATAAGGTATATCGTTCTTTTTTAGAGCGTTTTTTTATGAGGTTAAATTTTTTTCATTCGTATCAGAAGCAATACTATTCATGGGTTTATATAAATGCCTTTTTAGTTTTATAATGGGAAGATAGGTGAAAAGAATAGAGAGCAAACCTGCCAAAATCCCAACAACAATTGCCATCGCGGTGGCATCGAGTTTATAATATTTGGATAAGGCCAATTGTGCAAATAATAAACTTGACAATACCAATAATCCCGTAATAATCCCGTGCAAAATACTCAGTTTAGTCATCATTTTTTTTAAATTAAGTTGATCATCAACTGCAAATTCAATAGCATTTTGACCAGCGGCATCGGTCACTCTTTTTATAATATCTATCGTAAGAACAATCGGTAAAAATATCGCCATCGGTAACGTTAATCGAGCCAGACATTGCGTTCCTGCGAAAAAATGAGTGTAGCCTAAATCATTAAAACTTGCATAGGCAATAATGAAATTAAAAAAAACATTCGGAAGAAAATAAATAATCATCCGCTTCCTGAGAAAGCGATTCAGCGTGGTTTTTTTGATAGGTTTTGGTTGAGCCTTTTTTATTTTAAATTTCATGAAGTCAACAGTTCAATAGCTTTATCTTTAATTTTTATTGCTTCTTCTTTTGGAAGAAAACTTTCATTAGACATGAATGTAAAATCCATTTCCTGATTATAAGTTGTTGTAACCAAAGTGTTTGAATTCAGCCATGGAAAAGCAACCGTCGGACTAAAAATGGTTTCAACTTTAAAATTTTTATACTCATTCGGAATATCAATTCTTCCCATGTTGGATAAAGTAATATCATGCCCGCCTTTGCTTGATTTTAGCATAGAAATCATGCGCTCAACAACTGGATGCATATTTTCGCCCATCCACAACAATTCTCTTGCCTCCATCTTTTCAATTTTTTGAAGAAGTTCTTTTTTGATGTGTCTGGAGTTTTCCAATATATCCTGATTTCCTTTTTTTAATGACAGTTCAACTGTCGGAGCAAATGCAAAAATATGATCCTGCTTAATTTCCGGAATAAAATGACGAACATCCACCGGACTGATCACTTTTCCTTTGGCATTTTTACCCTGAACCTCTTTAAAAGCCTGCATAAAAGCCGAACACAACAAAGAATGAACAGAAATTTCATTCGCTTTGCATTTTTCAACTATTTTTTTGGAAACTGAAGCGTCCAGTTTTCGGTGAAGCGCGTAATTTTTTCCTTGGTTCCTGTTTTTGCTTTTTGATTGAATTAAAAAGAATAATTTCGCCATCATTAAATAAAATCGGGCTTTTCGTTTTTTCTTTGTTAAATTAAAATCTGCTGGCAGAAAATCACTAACAGAATCAAAGCCCTCGTATGAATTTAATTCAATGGAAGGATTGTCTAATAAAGTTAAAAGTTCGCGAATCAAAGTAATACCTGTTGTTCCATCGCAAAGACAATGAGGCATTACCCAAAGAATTTCGGATATCTTTTCACCTTTTACCCAAACGAGCTGAGCCATTGGCTTTTTGTTGTCCTCAAAAAGTCTGTACCATTCATTTTCTGATTCCGAAATCCAGTCTTGATCCGTTTTTCGTTCTACAATTCGAAGTGGAATTGGCGCAATCTCTTTTTCTTCAATAAAAAAAGGATATTTTGCACTTTTATAATCAATGGAAACCCTCAACAAAGGATGTTTCTGTTGAATTTTATCCAAAGCAATTTTAAAACTATCTTCCGAGATTTCACCGTTGATTTTTGCAGTAAATACCAAATTTAGAGGAGTTTCAGAATCTACATACATGATTCTTTCTACCAACATTAGTTTTCGTTTCATCATGATAAGGCTAAAGTTTCAAGTTGTTGTTTAACCATTTTGGTCACCTCATCACGAATCGCCAAAGCGTCTGAATAAGGCAAATAACCTTCGCTTCCCATGAAAGAAAAATTCATTTCCCCTCGGAAAGTTGAAGTAACCATCGTCGTTGTGTTTCCCAAAGGCCCGATCACGGACGGACTGAAAATATTTTCCAATGAAAAATCATTGTATTGATGAGCGATCTGAATACTTCCCAAATTAGAAAACATGCAATCGTTGGAAGATTTTCCGTTTTTTAATAATTTAGTGAAGTTTGTTAATGCATCATGCGCAGATTCCATCACCATCATTGTGATGTACGGATTGAGTTTGGATGTTTTTTTATCGACCGCTGCCTGCATCAGCTTTAAATTTTCTTCAAAACCGAATTTTTTATTCAGCGAAACTACGATCATCAATCCAAAAGCAAAAATGTGATCATCTTTGATCTGATTCGCAAAACGCCTGATATCAACCGGACACGAAACTTTATTGAAGGCTTTTTCTTTCCTGATTTTTTCAAATGCTTTTAAAACTGTTGCGCATAAAAACGTATTAACGGTAACTTTTTGAGATTTACAATAAGAAATTAATTCCTTACTAGTTTCTTGATCGAATGTCCAATTAATTAAATAATCGCTTTGTCGGTCAATCGATTTTTTATTGACAGGAATATATTTGATCGCTGTTGCAGCCAATCTTCCGATCACTTTTGCCTTCAATTGCTGTCCGCGATTAGATAAAATTTCACTAGGAACAACATCCTGAATGCCTAAAATCGGATTTTCCAACCCAATATCATATGTCGGATTATCAAGCAATTTTAAAAACTCATCCAATAAAGACAAAGCCGAGCCACCATCGCATAAACAATGGTGAAACACAAACATCATTTCTGAAGTTTCATCTCCTTTGATCCAGACAAATCGCATGAGAGGTTGTTCTTTGTAATTGAATATTTTGTACCATTCGTTTTTAGATTCTTCCAGCCAGTCATTTTCGCGCCTTTTGGCTAGAATTCGGATCGGGATTTTTGCTTTTTCTGATACCTCAAACCAGGGAATATTCTTTTCATCATGTTTAATGACGGCCTTTAACCACGGATGTTTTACCTGAAGCAGATTCAAAGCATGTTGAATATTTTTCAAGCTAAATGTACCCTTCAACCTGAAAGGAATTACCGTGTTGAAAGGTTCTGTTCCGTCTCCAAGCAACATTCGTTCGCCAAATAACAATTTTCTTTTCATAGGCTTAAACCGAAATTAAAGTGGATTGTTCTACAAAATTCTCCAGTAATTCTACCGCACGGTCGTTTCCGCCAGCGTTGATTAAACTCGATTGAACCTCTTTCGCAGCATTTCTGTACGTTGGATTTTCCAATAATTCAAAAACAGTCTGGCGAAGCGCTTCTACACGTAATCTTTTATATCTGATACTGATTCCGCAACCTGCTTTTTCAATTAGTTTTGCAATATGAAAATGATCATAAGCAATAGGAGTAATTAACATCGGTAAACCATTGGTGAAAGTATCATTAACGGTATTAAAACCACCATGACAAATCACTGCATCC
The DNA here is from genome assembly GCF_003815655.1 of Chryseobacterium sp. G0201. Taxonomy (NCBI): domain Bacteria; kingdom Pseudomonadati; phylum Bacteroidota; class Flavobacteriia; order Flavobacteriales; family Weeksellaceae; genus Chryseobacterium; species Chryseobacterium sp. G0201. The sequence continues at coordinate 3,853,188 of NZ_CP033917.1, forward strand.
ATGTTAGGCATCAACGCAGATTGAGGAACAAAGCTGCTCACAATAAAATTGGAAGGCCATTCTTCAAAAATTTCCGGTGGAGTAGCGGCAATCACGGTTACAGGCTGATCTGCAAAAGCTTCAATTACTTTTTCGAAAAATGCTTTCCTGATATCCACCAATAATGTTCCCAACGAAACAAATATTTTTGGGGTAGTGGATGCGTTTAATTTATCCCAATCAAAAGGCGCCGGATTTGGTCTTCCTTTTACAGGACCTACAAATTTCATATGAGAAGGAACTTCTTCAAAATCAGCGAATTTTTGAGAGGTAAAAATCAAATTCAAATGATGAGAATGAATGAAAATTCCATCATCTTCAATTCCGACTTCTTGCTGAAGCTGTTTAATTAAATTTTGCTGCCATTCGAAAATTTTCGGTGCGCTGTTCTCTATGTCACCCATCACATCGGGCGGAACAGGCGTTGTCGTTACACACGGAATATTATTCTTATGGGCAAAAAGCGCTCCTCCGAAAGTGATACAGTCATTGACTATCACATTGGGCTGCCAGTCTTTTGTAAGCGTTTTCAAACCGGGCATCATCATTTTGGCAAAAGGAACATAGGTTTCTTCCAAAGCCAGTTTCATGACTTCAGGTCCTGAACAGGCGGGACCGTCGTCCTGTCTTTTTAAAATTTTTGCAATTTCATCCTGATACGGAATCAAATCTTCTTCAGGATAAAAATAACTTCCACCTTCCGGAATATGCTTGTTGTCTAAAGGCGTAATTCCGAACCATTTTACTTGATGACCACGGGCAATCAAACTCGCTCCTACGCTCAGTGTCGGACTGATGTGTCCAAAAAATGGGGGAACAACAAATAAAAATCGAGACTTTGGTTTTTCCATTGTTGAAGTTGTAATAGCGTTTTCCAATAAATTGGCTGCGGTAGTACTTCCACCAGCTTCGATGAAAGATTCGCGGACAATTTCTGCAGCTTTTTTATATTCAGGATTGGTTAAAATATTTCGTACGGCTTCGTTTAAATGATGCGCCTTAAATCTGTTAAAATTAAGACGTTCACCCGCTCCGGTACGCACAACACGTCCCGCAACATGCGACTGATCATACGCGATCGGAATTACCACCAAAGGCAAACCGTTTGATAATGCCTCAGAAACGGTATTGTGGCCGCCGTGAGAAACAACACCGTCCAAATAAGGTAACAAATCCAATTGAGGAACTTGCTGATACACCATAAAGTTTTCCGGCCATTCTTCAAAAAGCTGTGGATCTGAAACCACAACAACCGTTAAGTTTTCATCTTTAAAAGCATCAACCACTTTTTGGAAAAATGCTTTTTTATGTTCGTGATCGAAAGTTGTTCCGATGCTTACCAAAATCTTCTTTCTTGGATTGCTGTTGAATTTTTCCCAATCAAATTCACAGGAAACACGGCGTTCCGTAAGAACCGGACCAGTAAATTGATAATTGGAAGTTAAATCCATTTCACCAAAGAAATAATTGGAAGTAAGAACCAACGTCAATAAATCTGAACAATCCAAAGTACGGTTTTCTTCAACGCCTAATTCCTGTTGCAGTGCAATAATCTGCTTTTCTTCCCACTCATGAACTTTGGGAAGCTCGCTCATAATTTTAATAGCAGCCGGAGCTGTAACGGTCGTTGCGTACGGAAGACCCAATTTTTTCGCAGCAATGGAAGCCGCAAATAACTGATGATCGCCGATCACCAAATCGGGTTGATATTCTTTTAATAAAGGAATAATTCCATTATAGCAATGTCTGTTTAAAGGAATCAGCACGTCTTCGTAAAGAAATTTAATGCTGCCGATTCCATAGACAACTTTTTTGGAAATTATATCGAGATAGTTTTCGCTATCTCTTTTTTCTTCGTCTGTTTGGTCGTATTGAATCAGTAATAATTCTCCGCCTTCCGGAAGTTTATGTTGCAAATTTTGGTCTAGACTTATCCATGCCACCTGATGTCCTCTTTCCAGAAGAGTAGCACCGATGCTTAGGGTAGGATTCACATGACCTGTCAGTGGTGGAACTATAAATACAAATTTAGCCATGGTTTTGTGATAAGGTTTTTAATGATTTTGATAAAAAATGGGCGATAGTTTCCGCAATCAAAACAGGTTCCTGAATCGGAATGTTGTGATCTCCGGGAATTAATTTTAATTCAGAACTTCCGATTTGATCATTCAGCCATTCGCCTGTCGGTCTGCAATTGGAATCTGCGCCGTATAGTAACAATGTAGTAGGTTTTAATTCAGAAAAACCAACTTTGCTCAGGAAATGTTTTTCCTTAATCATATCTTCTTTAATGCTGGTCTGATTAAACAAAAACTCATACATGCGATGATTTTTTTCCATCTGTCTTTTGCCCATCTGCACTTTTGTGGTGTCGGTAAAATTGGCTATATAATGCTCCAGAAACTCTTTGCTGTATTCATCAATAATATTTCTGGCTTTTTCGTCCTGCGGATCGGGAGCTTCGATAACGACCAGTTGCTCGATGCGATCGGGAGCTTTTAAAGCAGTTTTTAAAGAAATTAATCCTCCAAAACTATAGCCGACAAGATGTGCTTTTTCAATATTTAAAGCATCCATCAACGTTAAAACATCGGAAGACATATTTTCTAAATCGTAACCGTCGGTAAAACGCTCGCTCATGCCATGACTTTTCAAATCGTACATCACGACGTGAAAGTGTTTTGCCAGAATCGGAGCAATATTAAAATAATAAATGGAAAGGTTGCTGAACATACCGTGGAGCATCACCACAGTTTGTTCAGCCCCTTTGTTGAGTTCCTGAATATGAACCTTTTTATCGTTTACAGAGATTATTGGCATTCGTAGATATAATTGATAATCATACTTAAATCAAGGTTAATCAATTCGTCCAGATCCATTGAAGACAGCCATCCCGTGAAATCGATCTGCTCGCCAAAATGCGCTTTGATTTTCTCGGAAAAAGAGACGATTTCGATGCTGTCCATTTCCAGATCTTTTGTGAAAGAACTTTCAGGCGTAATGTCCATTTCCTCTACAAATTCTTCACCGATAACCTCCGTGATGAAACCTTTTAAAAGGGTAAATAATTCTTCGTGATTTAATTTTACTGTTGTGTTTATAGTGTCCATCCTATGATATAATTTTTATGGTTTATGGTTTTGATTTCTGTTTGATTGATCCATAAAGAATCTTCTGTTATTTTTTCGACTTCAAAGTTTTTAGGGTTTCCTCTCAATCCTGTCCCGATGAATTTTCCGTAGGCTTCTTTGGCTACCCAGAAACGGGTGGTCCATTCTGCCTGATCTTTTCCTTTTAATAAGGCTAATTCGTTATCGGTAAAGACAAGATCGTAGAATCCTGAGCTTCGTTCTTCGATGATTTCCATGTCAATTCCGACAGGTTTTCCGCTTTTTGCAATTCCGACAGCATCTTTTCCTTTATGTGCTAAAGAAATATAAATGTCTTTCGTTGAATCTCCGATTACATAAGGTTTTCCGACCTCATCAGAAGCAATTTCAAAAGTAATCGGGAAGCAAGGGTGATTTTTTTCCTTTTTAAGAAGGTTTCTCACCGCATCTTTCACCGCAACACGGCTTACCATATAGCTTTTTCTTTTGTTTGGAAGCAATGTTTGATGATGCTCTTTTTCTGTCTGATTGAAATATCTTTTCAGGATAAAATCCCAAGATGCGACTCTTGAATACGCCTGATGGAAGAAAAATACTTCAGGAGCAATTTCTTCTGAAAGACGGTTGTGCAAAGGCGACATTGAAACGTTCCATAACGCTGCATCGATTTCCAGACGGCGGTTTTGCCAGCCAGAAATTTTGCACCAGACTTTTCCGTTTTTAGTTAAAAGAATATCTCCGATTGCAAATTCGTTATTCATTTCAGTCAGACTACAGGTGCATTCGAAAACGCCGTCCTGATCATGTAGATCTCCGAAAAATTCAATGTCTTTGATTTTTACTGGGAAAGCAATTCTGTCTTTTGTTAATGTTAATTGAAGCCAAAGTCCGAATAATTGTCCAGCGTTATCCAACAACGAACCTTTTCCGCCGTTTCCTTTGATTTTTCCGATAATTCCTTTTGTTCCAACCTTTGAAACTTCCGTAATTCCCTGATATTTTTCACCATGAAACATGTGCATCTCGTAGATTTCTTCGGGAGTTCTTTCGATGGGCAATATTTCTCCGATGGAAAGATTGAAGGTCGGATTTGTTCTTGCAGATAAGGTTAATAAAACCTCAGCATTCACAAAATTTTCAATATCTAAATAAGCGTGATGGGTAGATCGCCATTCTCCTTTTACGGTTTTTTCGAAAGGTTTTGCGACATTCATCCATTGGAAAACGCTTACATTCATGATTTTATGAACCTGACTTCCTGGAATTTCAGCTTGTGCGATTTCTGCTAATTGCTCAAAAATCATCGTCATTGGAATCACAGGTTCCATATCGGCAACTTCATACCAGCCTTTTGGCTGTCTCAATAAGCTGTGGTCGATTAGGTAAGGGTGGGTTTCCAACGTCACGTATAAAGTTTTTTCAAAATTCTTGCTTATCGGAGCCTGAAATTTTGGTAATACCACATTCGGAATTGAAACTTTCGGACGGTCTTGAAATAAGGTTAAAACTTCTTCCTGCATTTTAATCATATCTGAGATGTTATCCTGAAATGCCTGAACAAGCGGATGCCCTGATTTTGCAACTGCGGCAGTTACTTTTTGCTTTGAAGTATCGATAGATTTTGCTAAATGTTGAATTTCCTTAAAATCACGGATAATCGGCGAACCTAATTCCAGTTTAATGCCTTTTCCTGATGATTTTTTGGATTGATTTTGAATATCTAAAAAGTCCAGCGCAACTGTTTTTCCTTCCACGAATAAAGCCGCAACCACTCTTTGAAACTGAGCCAATGCAGAACGTGTCGCCACACTGGAAGCAATGGTACTGAATGCTTTTCCTTTCAATGTATCATCTATAAATCCAATCAAACCACCAGTTCCGATCTGAATGAAAAATCTTGCCCCTTCTTCGTATAATTTATCCGTCAGTTCACGGAAACGAACAGGTTCCACAAGATGTTCCGCGCTTAGTTTTCTGATCGCGTCCTGATCCGATGGATAAGGTTCCAACGTCGTTGCCGACCACAACGGAATTTTTGTCTGCTGAAACTGTGCTTTTTCCATTCCTGCTAAAATCACATCCAGTTTATCGGCGATAAAAGGAGAGTGGAAACCTGATTGGAACGGCAAAATCTGATGAAATATCTGTTTTGATTTTAATACAGGTACCAATTCATCCAAAGCCGAATTACTTCCGCAAAGAATCACCTGATTCGGGCAATTATCGTTGGAAATATATACGTTTTGAATTTCTTTGATAATGGGTTTTATGTTTTCAATTCCAGCTCCGATGGCGATGAATTTTGAATCTTTTAATTCAAAAGTTTCAGGATTTAAAACATCAATTAAAGCTTTTACAGAATTTACTTCTGCTAATTCAGAAGAGTAACCTGCCAACCATTCACCTAAGCTGTGACCTGCATTCATATCCGGTATAATTCCTAATTTTTTTAATGAATTATCGAGAATGCTGCAGTTGTTGAAGATATTTAGAGCGTCATTTAATAATCCTTTACCTTCCGTTTCAATCGGCGTATTGATGTTGAAATAACGGCTTACACTTTCTACTTCACCTTTCGCCAAACCATCTAATCCAGGAAAAACGAAGGCTACTTTTTCTCCATTCTGCAATAGAGGAGCGTTGGTGTACCAAATATCCTGTTTGTTGCGCCAAGGATTATTTTTAGCAACAATTTTTATCGTTTTTTCAATTCTTGCAGGAGTTGGTTCAAAAATCGCCACGCGGAAATTTCCTTCTCCAACGACTGTTTCATTATTTTGTAAAGCAGACAATAATTCTTCGTGCGTTGGTCTAGCTAAGATTAAAACCTTATCTTTTTTAGGCATATCATAACCTTCCAATACCACATGAGCATTGATTCCTCCGAATCCGAACGCATTGACTGCAGCTACTTTTGGTAATCCTGTTTTAGACCAGCTTTTTGCTTCCTGAACAGGTTCGAATCTTGTTTTCTGAATCTCCGAAGTCGGATTTTCACAGTATAAAGTTGGTGGCAATGTGTCGTGATGTAGAGCCAGACAAGTTTTAATTAAACCTGCAATTCCTGCGGCGGGCATGGCATGACCGATATTTGATTTTACAGATCCGATTCCGGCAATTTTAGCACCTTCTTCTTTTCCGAAAAACTGAGCTAAAGTCTGCAATTCGGTCTTGTCACCAAGCGGAGTTCCCGTTCCGTGAGCTTCCAGATAACCTATCTTGTTTTCATCTAAATCTGCATTTGACCAAGCTTGTTGTAAAGCTTTCAACTGACCTTTTACAGAAGGACTCATCACACTTGTTCCGTTACCGTCACTGCTGATTCCAACGCCTTTAATGACTGCATAAATTTTATCCTGATCACGAACAGCATCCTCCAATCTTTTCAATATCATGAATCCGCAACCTTCACCAATTAATAAACCATCTGCATCATTGCTAAAGGGCTTAATTTTTTGTTGATGAGATAATGCTCCTAATTGAGCGAAAATACTCCAGAAAGCAGCGTTTTGTCCGGTATGAACTCCACCTGCAATCATAATGTCAGAACGACCTCGTTGAAGTTCCTGTACCGCGTGGTCTACTGCAATTAAAGCACTCGCACAAGCGGCATCAACCGTAAAAGCTGCACCTCCCAAATTGAAACGATTGGCAACCAAAGATGCAACAAGATTAGGAATTAATCCCATAGCGGTATCGGCTGCAAAACGTCCTTTTTTTTCCTGAAAAGCGTGTTTTACCTTTTCAATATCTGCGGAAGAAACTTCGGGCAACAATTCCTTTAATAAAGAAGAAATTTGTTCGCCTGTTCTTACAATTTCGATAGCACGAGTTGCGCCGGGACCGGTATAATTCCCTTTCCCGATGATGATTCCTGTTTTTTCGAGCGAAATATTTTTCTTAAATATTCCGGCATCGTCTAAGGCTTTTTGAACCAGATCAAGCGTTAAAAGATGATCGGGTTCAGTCCCTTCAACGGCTAATGGTAAAATTCCGAAAGCGGTGGGATCAAATTCATAATCAGAGATAAATCCACCACGCTGACAGTAAAAACGGTCAACCGGATTGGTGGTATCACTGAAATGAACAGGATCGATTCGGTCGGCTGGAGCCAGCTGGGTAGAATCTACTTTATTGACAATATTTTGCCAAAAAGTGTCGGCGTCCTGCGCCCCCGGAAATACGCAAGACAGACCAATTACTGCAACATCTGTTTTTTTCATACGTTCAATTTAAAACAGAGATTACCAGTTACTTCCAGACATGATTAATACCTGACTTTCAGTTCCATATTTTATTTCATTCAGGAAAATTTCCTTGCCTTGCTCCAATGGAATTAAAGAAATTCCTCTTCTTTCATATTCTGTTTCTAATGTTGGCGAAACCATCCCGGCGCCTTTCCAAGGTCCCCAGTTGATGGAAATTACTTTTCCTTTTAATTTTTTATTTAAAGCATTTGCATAATCATCCAATACAGAATTTGCAGCAGCATAATCGGTCTGACCTTTGTTTCCATACACCGAAGCAATGCTTGAGAACAACACTACAAACTGGCAATCAGTACGAAGTTTTTCTGCCAAAACACGAAGCGGTTTTACTTTAGTGTCAAATACACGTCCGAAAGAACTTGTTGTTTTTTGTTTGAATAATTTATCTTCTAAAAGACCTGCACCGTGAATTACCCCGTCTAAACGGTTGTATTTTTCATAGATAGAATTGATGAATTCAGATAAACCATCTTCATCACAAAGGTCCAATGATTGATAAACAATCGTATTTCCCAATTGCTCCATATCTCGGATGGTGCGCAGTATCTGATTGTTTTTGAAAACTTTTATCGTTTCTTTTTCGATTTCAGAAGGGGAATTGAATGTTCCTGATTTTATAAGATAAGCTCTTATTTCTTCCTTTGTTTTAAATGTTTCTAATTCTTTATTCGTTGCTTGATTTCTAGGATCTTCTGATCTTCCCACCAAAATATATGTACAAGGATAAGCCTGTGACATGTGTTTTGCGAGTTCGGAAGTGATTCCCTGCGCGCCTCCAAGAACTAGAACAACAGATTCCTGATCTAATTGAATTTGTGCTTCACTCAACCCTGTTGACAAAGGCGATGGGATGATATCCACTTTATGCCTTTGGTCGTTTTTATAAATAACCTCGGAAGGTTTATCAGTCGATAAGATTTCCTTTAAAGTAATTTCTGCAATCTGATCGATTTGCTGAGGAGAACTTAGACTGATTAATCTGCAATTCGTCTGCTCAAACTCACGGGCTAAACTTTTGAAAAGTCCCGGATGTCCTTTGTAATGACGCAAAAGGGTAGTGTCCGTCAATTCCTGAACATGAGCCGTAGTGTCGGAAATCAGATAGATCCATTTTGCTTTATCAAGGTCTAATCTTTTGATTAAATCAACATGATCGATGATATTGTGCTTAACCGAAGATGAGAAAAGATCAAGTATAATTAATCCGTCAAAATCTGACAAATCCTTTTCTGTATCTACGAGTTCTGCAATAGCGCCATGTTTTTCAAGCTCTTTTTTGATGGCTGATGTCTGGGTGCTGTCATTTTGAGTTATGGCAAAACGTTTTCCTTGTAGAATTTCATTATTCTCAATTAATGAAACATTGGTCGGAGTCAAATCAAAACGGAGACGTGACAATTGATTTTTTTCAGTTTCCGGACTGTTGTTTCCGCTCATTTCGTTGATCCATGAAGCCAGTCCATTCAATGTTTTAATCGCAGCTAATTTTTCCATTAGATCGTCAGCTTGTTCTAGATCTTCACCGAAACCAATTTTGGTTTTAAGCTCACCGATGATTTCCATACGTTTGATGGAATCGATGCTTAAATCAGCTTCCAAATCTAGATCTAAGCCTAACATTTCCTTCGGATAACCTGTTTTTTCACTTACGATATTTAAAATAGCATTTTGAAGTTCTTTAAGAGAAAAGGCAGTATGATTTTGAGTAGTTGAAGTGGCAGTTTCTATAACTCCAACTTTTTCTACTGTGTTTGTAGCTCCTGAATATTCTGTTAACCAGGAAACTAACCCGTTTAATGTTTTAATTCCAGCCAATTGCTCCATGATGGAGTCTTCATTGGATGTATTTGAAGAGAAAGAACCTAGTTCAGCTTTCAGTGTTCCAATGATTTCAACCCTTTTAATTGAATCAATACTTAAATCTGCTTCCAAGTCCATTTCCATGCCCAACATTTCGTGGGGATAGCCCGTTTTATCGCTTACCACCTGTAGTAAAAGTGTTTTAATATCATTTGTCGGAGCTTGTTTTATTGGAATGATAACTGTTTTTTCAGCACCGTCATTATTTGGAGCAGAAACAATCTGAGCTTGGACATTCTGAGTCGGAATGTTTTGAACAGGAGCATTATAAACGACAGGAGTCTGGTGTACCTGAGGATTCTGTCCAAGGAAAGTAAGCATCACATCTCTTTGCGCCTGAATCATCATTTTCATGCTGTCTAAATATTCCTGCAACATACGTTCGGTATTAGATTGAGTTTCAATCACAGGAGCTTGGTTATTCGTAAAATTGTTCATTTGAAGTGGATTTATGATTGGTAATGCACCATTGGCAGGCAATATGCCATTGGTTGGATGTGCAGCCTGTCCGTTTACACGCCAGATGGCAGGGCTTTTCTTGTATAATTCTGGTTGATCGATTTGAATTAACTGAACATTACGACCATCGAAAAGTTTAGCGATATTAAAATTACGACCCGTCCCCAAATATTGAGCCAGCATACAAAGCAGATAAGTCAATTTATTACCATTACTGTCTTCTACGGATAGCGTTACATGTTCTTTATCTAAACAAGATTTTGTTAATCCTGCCAATACTTTTCCTGGGCCAACTTCGATAAATATTCTTGCGCCGTCTTCGTACATCGCCTGAAGCTCTTCTACAAATCTTACAGGCTGTACCAAATGGTCTGTTAATCTTTCTTTTATTTCTGAAACTGAGGTCGGGTAGGTTGTGGCTGTTGTATTCGACCAAACCGGAATCTGCATTTCATTAAATGGAACGTCATGTAATACAGTTTCATATAATCCCTTAGATTTTGCCAATAACGGACTGTGGAATGCACATGCAACTTCCAGTTTTTTAGCAGAAATACGTTCTTGTTTTAGAACTTCCATTAATTTGTTGATGGCTTCTGTACTTCCTGCCACCACACATTGCGTCGGAGCGTTGTAATTTACTGGATAGCAACCTTCAACGGTATCTAAAATTGGCTTTAAATTTTCTCGTGTAGAACTTACCGCAATCATAGCACCCGGATCACCGCCTTCTACTGAGTCTAAAATGGATTGAGCTCTTTTGATACTTAAATCAACCAGTTTTTCTTCTTCAAATACACCTGCAAAACACAAGGCCGGTAATTCTCCGTAGCTGTGACCTGCCAACATATCGGGAACAATGCCGATGGATTGTAGGAATTTAGCTAAGGCAAGATCAACAATTCCTAAAAGAGGTTGTGCCAATCGGGTATCTTTAATCGTTTCTTTTTGCTGTTTTAAAGTTGCTTCATCAAAAGTTTTTGAAGGGAAAATTACTTTTACCAATTCAGGATATGAATTGATCAATTTTCGCATTTCAGGGAAAGCAACAAACAGGTCACGAGCCATATTGATGCGCTGACTGCCTTGTCCGGGAAATAAAAATGCTACTTTACCGTCTTTTTTATTAACTGTAAAAGTGTCTTTGCTTTCAATTCCTGATAAAGCCAATTCGATGTTCATCATCAAATGCTCTGCGGTATCGGCAACAATGCTTAACTGAACCTGTTTTTCTGAATTTATGGCCAAGCTGTAAGCAATGTCTTTTAGGGCGATACTGTCATTAACTTCAAGTAAAGATTTAATTTGATTAATTTGAATTTTAGCATCGTCATAGGTGTCTCCACGGAATACAAATAATTCAGAAGGCCAAGACTGCAATACCGCAGGATCATCTTGTTTAGGGTGATTCGCAATAACCGTATGGAAATTGGTTCCCCCAAATCCAAACGCACTGATTCCCGCATAACGGTTTTTTTCGCTCCATAATCCGCTTTCTGCATAAAAAGCAAACGGACTGGTTTGAGGATTATAGTAAGCATTTGGCTTTTGCAAATGAAGGGTAGGAGGTTTTACACCATGATAAACCGCTAAAGAAGCTTTAATCAATCCTGCCAATCCCGCCGCACATTTTGTATGTCCGATCTGAGTTTTAACTGAACCTAAATGAGTCTGTCCCGGCAAAGCTCCCGAACGACTAAATAAATTCGTAAGAGCACTTAATTCCGTTTTATCTCCAACAACAGTTCCTGTTCCGTGAGCTTCCACCAATCCAACGGCCGCCGGACTTATACCGGCTTGAGTATATGCTCTTTCCAGCGCACGAACCTGACCGATTTTTCTAGGGGCAGTAAGACCTAAAGCTTTACCGTCACTAGATCCTCCAACCCCTTTAATAACAGAGTAAATACGGTCACCATCACGTACGGCATCTTCGTATCTTTTTAGTACTAAAATAGCAACGCCTTCACCAAGGGCAATTCCGTCTGCGTCACTGTCGAAGGTTGCACATCTGCCTTTTCTGGAAAGGGCGTGGGTGCTGGAGAACATGAGGTAATCATTGATTCCATTGTGTAAATCAGCACCTCCGGCAAGAACCATGTCTGATTTATTTAAGATCAATTCCTGACACGCTAATTCAAGAGCCGCTAAAGACGAAGCACAAGCCGCATCTACGGTATAATTTCTTCCGCCTAAATCTAAACGGTTGGTAATTCTCCCTGCAATAACATTCGCTAAAATTCCGGGAAAAGAATCTTCTGTAGTATGAGGGAATGCTTCTTTTACTTCTTCATGAAGTTCACCGAAAACTTGTTTATAAAATCCTCTGAAACTGTAGCTGTTGGCAAGGTCATTACCACCTTCAGCACCGATGATTACAGAAATATTTTCTCGGTTGGTATGTTTTTCACCGTATCCTGCGTTTTCCATTGCGCGTTTGGCAACCAATAAGGTTAATAACTGCGTAGGTTCAATGGCAGCAAGAGACTGTGGTGGAATTCCAAATTCTAAAGGATCGAAATCAATTTTCGGAATAAATCCGCCCCATTTTGAATGAGAAACATCGGCTTCATTGGAATCTGGATGATAATACAGTTCTTTGTTCCATCTTTCGTCCGGAACTTCTGTTACACTGTCTTTTCCAAGAATGATATTTTTCCAGTATTCTTCTAAATTTTTTGCATCAGGGAAAATACATTCCATACCAATAATGGCAATGTCTAATGGTTTTTCTACAGATACAGGAACTTCTGATAATTCAGCTTCCTGAATATATTTCTGATTGTTAATACTTACATTTTGATGAAGTTCATCAAGAGTAATGACTTTTTCATGCATGGTAGCAACCTGTCCGATCATGTACATGCCTAAATCCAATTGCTCTTCTTTAGGAATAGTAACTAATTGATCGCCTTGGCGCTCTACACCTTTTGCAGCAATTCTTAAACGACCAACATTTAATTTTTCGAGTTTTTCCCAGACTTCTTTTTTATCTGTTCCGGCTGCGATTAGTTTTGTTTTTTCTTCATTAAAATATTTTGCAAATGAAGTATCTAAACAACGTGTTTCATGTCCCGGTGCGGTTTCCAATAAAACAGTTTCTTCTGCCTGCAAAGCCTGTATCTGAAATTCTTCCTGAATGGCTCCACAAGAAACCGCTTCTTGTGTATAGAGATAAGCCGTTCCTATTAATACACCGATTTTTACACCCCTCGCTGCCAATGGGGCAGCCATAATGGAAACGAAAGCTGTTGAAAAATCATTGTGAATACCTCCTGCAAAAAATACGCTGATGTTTTCAGGATGTTCTTCTTTTAAAATTCTTTCGATTTGTTTTTCCCAAAGAACTGTGCTAGAAAGCGGGCCCACGTGACCACCACATTCGCGTCCTTCGAAGATGAAGTTGGTAGCGCCTTCTTTTAAGAAAATATCTAATAAAGCAGGAGAGGGAACGTGTAAAAATGTTTTAATTCCGGCTTTTTCGAATACTTTTGCTTGGGCTGGCCTTCCACCTGCAATTAAAACAATTGGCGGTTTTGCTTCTAGAATATAAGATGTTTGCTCGTCTTTTAATTCCTGTGGTGCAAATCCTAAAATTCCGACACCCCAAGTTTTTTCTCCGGCTAATTTTTTAGTATCAAATACCAAAGATTTTGCTGCATTACCTTTTAATAAAGATAAGGCTACAAAAGGTAAAGCCCCTGCTTCTGCTACAGCATTAGCGAATGCCGGAACATCAGTTACTCGGGTCATGGGACCCTGTGCAATTGGATATTTTAAGCCTAAATCTTTAGCTAAAATATTGTCCTGATCAATGACCTGAAGCACTTTTGCCTGTCTCAAATGACCATACATCGCTTCTTTAAATCCGAAAACCATTTTCTTTAGATTTTTGAAGTCTTCATAAAGGTCTGTTGCCAAGGAAATATCCTGTCCCATAGGAATATAGCTCTTAGTGATGTCAAGATCTGTAAAATGTTTTCTAAGATCTGCCGCGCTTATATTTTCAGGTAATGCAGGTGAGTTTGGTCTTACCAATACACGATGATTGGCTATAATTTTAGTTTCTGTTCCATTTAATTTTGAACAGAGATCTTTGATATCTTTTGAGACGGAACTTTCCGGGAACAAAGCAAGCTGACTGTCCAGTACAATACCGGTTGCTCCCAATGCTTTTGCCGCTGCTGCAGTATGAAGTCCGATTCCTCCTTGTAACCAAACAGGAATAGATTTAATCTCTTTGATGATACGTTGAAACAGTATAAAAGTTGATTCGTAGCCGACAAGTCCGCCTGCTTCATTTCCTTTTATAATGATTCCTTTTGCTCCAGATTTTTCAGCTTCTCTGGCTTCCTTCAAGCTGGTTACCTGATAAATAATGGATAAATCCGAAATCGAATTCACAGTAGTTCCAAACGGAAGAATAGCAAATTTTACCTTCTCTGAAATTTGAAGTGAGATAAGTTTATCATTAGAAAAGCAAATGCCATAAGAAGGTATATCTGCCTGTTCAAGCTGATTTAGCGCTTGCTGTGCGGTCGTTAATTCGTGCCCTAAACTTAGGATGGGAAATGCGCCTGCCTGATGCATTGCAAGCATTAGGTTAGCATCCGGTTTTTCAAAAGGCGTTAGTCCAAAAATGGTTAAGTTTTTCATTGTGTTGATATATTGAAATGGTAGCAGATTTTACATAGTAAAACGTTAAAAATTGAGGTCTTTAAAAACAATTTTCGCTATGCTAAAGTAAAGTGTCTGATTATTATATTTTTAAATATTATGTTAATTTAACAGTGATATTTTAATATTGGGAATGTTAAAATTGCTATTAACCAAGAGGTTATTGCATGTGAGATTGTTTTCAGGCTTTATAAAATAAATTAATCCAAAATTTTTCATTTCGTTGATGTTTATTGAATGTTAACAATATGTTTCATGACAAGACGTATATACTTTGGGTATAGAAAACGTTTGTCTTTTACGACAGAATAAAAATTGTAACTACTGTTTTATTTTCAATGAAATAGATAATTTTATATAAATTCTTAAAAAAGAGTTTGGAATTATCTAAATACTGTTAAAATCAGTTATTTATATTTTTATTCTCAAAAAAAAGCGGGTACAATCGGTGTAATTGCACAATTATAATCGATTATAATTGTATAATGTTGAACAAATATATAAATAAAATAATAAAATAATTCATTAATTGGAGATTTGTTTTTTATATTACAAAAAGATAATATATCAGTAGGGAGTAATTAATGAATTTCAAAAAACTATACAGAATTGTTATCTTTTATAAGTCAAAAGGTTAGAAATTTTAATTTTGAAGAAAAGGATTAATACAGAAAAGTTATCTTTTAATTAAAATTCAATTAATAAAAATGATTAGAAAACTTTTTTAAGGTAATTAAATAGTTGAAAATTCTACGTATGTCGAATGGTTTAATCTAAAATAACCGCTGTTTTTCAATAAATTAAGGTATATTTAATCTGGTAATATTATAGAGAACTGTAAATTTTATTAAGAGTGATGTTGACGGCAAGATAGTTGTAGTTACCTATAACCACACAAAATATAAAATATGAACTTACGGTTAAATCCAGATTCTCAGGTGGAAAATCATCACATTGACGGTTTTCGGTCTGATGTTTTAGAGGGCTTAAAAAGCATGCCCAAAAAGTTATCTTCAAAATATTTTTACAATAAAAAGGGAGATTATCTTTTCCAGAAAATTATGGCTATGCCGGAATATTATCTCACCAAATCTGAGTTGGATATATTTAAAAATAAAACGGCAGATCTTGCCAATTTAATTACTCCTGACAAACAATCTTTTGATTTGATTGAACTGGGAGCAGGCGACGCCATGAAATCTACATTTTTACTTAAATATCTTGTAGAAAAAGGAACCGATTTCACGTATATGCCGATTGATATTTCAGGAAATATTCTTTCGATATTAAATGAAAAACTGAGCCATGAAATCCCGTCTTTGAAAATTATACCATTAGAAGGTGAGTATTTTGAAATGCTTCAAGAAGCAGCTTCTTTGTCTTCGCGAAGAAAGGTTATTTTATTTTTAGGAAGCAATATAGGAAATATGAGCCTTGAAGAAGCCGAAATTTTTTGTAAGGATCTAAAACGAAATTTAGCTTCAGAAGATGTTGTTTTGATAGGTTTTGATCTAAAGAAAAATCCTCACACAATTTTAAATGCTTATAATGATAAACAAGGTTTCACAGCAGCTTTTAATCTTAATCTTCTGACTCGTATCAATACTGAACTTAATGCAGATTTTGATTTGGAACAATTTCAACATTATCAGACTTATGATCCGATAAGTGGAGCCTGTAAAAGTTATTTGGTAAGCTTAAAAGATCAAAACGTATCCATCGGAAATGAAACTATTCCCTTTGAAGAAAATGAGCTAATAGATATGGAAATTTCACAAAAATTTTCACCCGAAAAAATACAGGAATTGAGTGAAAAATCCGGTTTTAAAATGATCGGAGAAATTAAGGATTCCAAAAAATGGTTTGTAGATACCGTCTGGCAAGTAAAATAACAAATTAAAAGCTAAAAACATGACACCAAATACCATCACAGCAGATTTAGTTAAAAAATATACAGATATTCGCAAGTATTCTGAAGAAATATGCGCGCCTTTAGAAATCGAAGATTACGTCGTACAGCCAATTGTAGACATTAGTCCGCCCAAATGGCATCTCGGTCACACGACTTGGTTTTTCGAAACGTTTATTTTGCAACCCAATTTTCCGGATTATAAAGTTTTCGATGCTCAATATAATTTTGTTTTCAACAGTTATTATGAAACGATAGGAGCGAGGGTAATCCGCACCGATCGCGGAAATTTGAGTCGTCCGTCTGTTTCTGATATTTATAAGTATAGAAAATATGTTGACGAACACATGGAAGCCTTTCTTCAAAGTGCATTTATGACGGAAGATGTTGAGCCGTTGCTTGAACTTGGACTTAATCACGAGCAGCAACATCAGGAATTATTGATTACTGATATTAAATATATTTTAGGTCATAATCCGCTTTTTCCGGTGTATAAAAAAGAGAAGATTATTAAAGAAGAACATGCAGAACATGTAGAAATGCTTAGTTTTCCAGAAGGAATTTATGAAATTGGATTTAATGGAGAAAGTTTCTGTTTTGATAATGAATTAGGAAGGCATAAAGTTTTTTTGAATGAATTTGAAATTAGCAATCAGTTAGTTACCAATCGAGAATATTTACAGTTTATAGAAGCGGGAGGATATTCCGATTTTAAACATTGGCACGCCGAAGGTTGGGATTGGGTGAAGCAAAATCATGCAAAATATCCCTTATATTGGCATGTTGTTGATGATAAATGGATGTTTTATACGTTGAATGGCTTGCAGGAATTAGACCTCGACGAAGCGGTTTGTCACATCAACTTCTTTGAAGCCTCAGCTTTTGCGTCCTGGAAAGGAATGCGTTTACCAACCGAAGCAGAATGGGAAGTTGCTTCCTGTCATTTCAATTGGGGAAGCCGTTGGGAATGGACAAATTCTGCCTATTTACCGTATCCTGATTTTAAAAAAGAAGCTGGTGCAGTTGGTGAATACAACGGGAAGTTTATGGTGAATCAAATGGTTCTGCGTGGTGCTTCTGAAGCGACACCTTTGGGACACAGCCGAAATACATACCGCAATTTTTTCCAGACGGGTTTACAATGGCAGTTCACAGGAATCAGACTTGCCCAATAATTTTTGCCAATGATTACAGTAGATTCAGTTTCAAAGAATTTTAACGGAAAACCGGCAGTTGACAACATTTCTTTTCATGTAAATGATAAAGAAGTTTTGGTACTTCTCGGAACCAGCGGTTGTGGTAAAACGACAACGCTAAAAATGATCAATCGTCTCATAGAATCAGATTCCGGGAATGTTTTGATTGATGGTAAAAATATTCACGATCAGAAAGTAGAAGAGTTGAGAATGGGAATCGGTTTTGTGATGCAGCATTCGGGATTATTTCCTCATTATACCATTAAACAAAACATCGCTGTTGTTCCAGAATTATTAAAATGGGATAAAAAAAAGACAGAAAACAGAACGGAAGAATTATTGAATAAACTTCATCTTTCCGGAGATATACTTTCCCGTTTTCCAAATGAATTAAGCGGTGGTCAGCAACAAAGAGTAGGAATTGCCCGAGCTTTGATCGCCAACTCACCAATTTTGTTAATGGATGAGCCTTTCGGAGCATTAGATAACATCACGAAAGCAGATATTCATTCAGAATTTAAATCATTGGAAGAGCTTAAAAATAAAACCATTATTTTGGTCACACACGATGTCCAAGAAGCTTTTGAATTGGGAGATCGGATATGTTTAATGGATAAAGGAGAGATTGTTCAGATTGGAACGCCAAAAGAAATGCTTTATCAACCTAAAAATGATTTTGTCGCAGATTTTTTTGCCGAAAACAGATTATTATTAGAATATAAAGTAGCGACTTTAAAGTATGTTAATGATTTTAATCTCAAAAATTTATTTGATGAATTTAATTTTACGGAAACTACAAGTGTCTGGGATGCTTTACAAAAATTAAGTTCAGATCATAAAAATACAACGCATTACGAAATGTTGATCAAAGCATTTAATGAATACAGAAAATTACAGATCGTATGACGCAGCAAAGTCTTTGGCAATTTATAATTGAACAGCACGAAAAACTATTAACCCAGATTACTCAACATCTTGGGCTTACTTTTTTGTCATTATTTCTAGCGATTATCGTAGGCGTACCTTTAGGAATATTAATTGCCCGAAAAAGAAAACTTTCCAGTTCTGTTCTTGGCGTTGCCGGGATTTTGCAGACTATTCCCAGTATTGCTTTGTTAGGTTTTATGATTCCTGCTTTTGGAATTGGTGCTACACCAGCCATCGCAGCCTTATTAATTTACGCTCTTTTGCCGATTATTCGAAATACATACACAGGAATTACAGAAGTAAACCCAACTGTTATTGAAGCCGCAAAAGCAATGGGGATGAATAAAACCCAGCTTCTTTTTAAAGTTGAAATCCCTTTGGCGATGCCCGTTATCATTGCCGGAATAAGAACTGCAGCCGTCATTAATGTCGGAGTCGCAACTTTGGCTTCATTTGTCGCTGCAGGCGGTTTGGGTGAATTTATTTTTGGTGGAATTTCATTAAATAATACTAACATGATTTTGGCAGGCGCAATTCCGGCAGCGTTATTGGCGGTTTTATTGGATCAGGCGATTGCTGTTTTACAAAAATCTGGGTATCGATTATTTAAAAAACTAAAATATATTGTTCCTGCAATTTTGATTATTGTCGGAGCCATTTATCTTCTGACTTCTGTTTCAGGAAATAAACTTAAAGCCGGTTTTACGCCCGAATTTATGGGAAGACAAGACGGCGATCTCGGTCTTCGTTCTGTGTATGGGTTGAATATAAATCCTGTCGTAGTAAGCGATGCGATTATGTACAAGGCAGCCTATGAAAAAGAGTTGGATCTGATCAGCGGATACTCTACAGACGGTAGAATCAAAGCTTTTGATTTGTATGTTTTGAATGATGATAAAAAAATATTTCCGCCGTATTTTGCTGCGCCGATCATTAAAACTAAAACATTAGAGAAGTTTCCTGAATTAGAGAAAACATTGAATTTATTATCAGGTAAATTTAATGATTCAATTATGACGGATTTAAATTATAAATCTGATTATTTACATCAGACACCAGAAAAAATTGCCAAAGACTTTTTAGTTAAAAACAATTTATATAAAATTTCAAGAAAGGGAAATTTGGGAACAATACGAATCGGCTCAAAGATTTTCGGTGAGCAGTATATTCTCACAGAAATTTATAAAATGCTGATTGAAGGCAATACCAACTATAAAGTAGAAACAAAAACAGGGTTGGGAGGCACCAAAATCTGTTTTGATGCTTTGATGAATGACGCCATCGATTTTTATCCCGAATATACAGGAACCGGGCTTTTAGTTCTATTAAAACCAAACGAACAAACGATTAAAAAGGTAAGCCAGAGTCCTGATGAAACTTATAGTTATGTTAATTCAGAATTTCAGAAACAATACGGAATTCAATGGCTGAAACCACTTGGTTTTAATAATTCTTATGCATTAATGATGCGCAGAAAGCAATCTAAAGATTTGAATATTAAAAGTATATCGGATCTAAAGAATTATATAGATTCGAAGTAACTATTTTTTATTTTAACTACAAAAGATACAAAGGATTAACAAATTAGTATTTTAAGTTTATCTATAAAACAGTAAACAAGAGCACAATAGTTTTAAGAATATTTAATTTTTATTCTCTTAATAACTTTGTCCTCTAATAATACAAAAATTAAGTGTGCAAATAGCTTTTGTATCTTTTGTGGTTAAAATAAAAAGTTTAATAATATAGAATACCTAAATTATATTTATAATGGATGTAATAGAATCATTTTCAAAGTTGTCTTATAACTAAAAATAACTATGAAATTTTGTTTTCTATTGATCTTTTCTGTGTTTTCTTCTTATTTATCGGCTCAAAAAGAATCAGAAATTGATGCTATCATTAAAAGAGAAATGAATGAGCGAAAAATTCCGGGATTACAGATCGCGGTGGTTCAAAACGGTAAAATTATTTTGAAAAAATCATACGGAATGGCAAGTGTTCAGAATAATATTCCTGTTACTGATGCAACCATTTTTCCAATTAATTCTTGCACTAAAGTTTTTACGGGCGTTGCTGTAATGCAATTGGTGGAAGAGGGTAAAATAGAATTATCTGCTCCAATATCCAAGTATCTGGCTGATCTTCCTGAAAAATGGCAACCCGTTACGGTTGAGCAGATGATGACACATATTTCCGGTTTTCCGGATATTGTAAGATTGTTTGATCCTCTTACCGGAGCAGCATTGAAGCCGGAAAAACAAATTTGGGAAGAAATTAAAGCGCTTCCAATGGATTTCAAAACAGGAGGACAATTCAGATATAATCAAACCAACTATTATTTACTTGGAAAAATAATTGAGAAAGTAAGCGGTGAACCTTTTGATCTGTTTTTTAAAACCAAACAATTTCAAACCGTTGGGATGAAAAAAACGGTATTTGGAGACTCAAGAGATGTTATTTCTAATTTTGCGCCTACGTATTCAAGCAGAAGCTTTATCGATGGAAAAAAATTGGATAAAGAAAAGCTATTCAATGATTATCATGTATTTCCTGATTACACCAGAACGGGATCTGGACTAAATACTTCTGCTGAAGATATGGCAAAATGGATCACTTCCTTACAAAAGCAAGAGCTTTTTAAAAATAAAAGAACCTTAACGAAAATGTGGTCGCCCATAAAAATGAATGACGGAACTTCAACATCTTGGGCATTGGGATGGGGAATAACAAAATTCCGAGCCAAACATAATGCGATAGGAATGTCAGGCGGCGGAAGGTCAGCATTTTTAGTTTACCCTGATGATAATCTGGCGGTAATTGTCTTTACAAACTTGATGGGAAGCACTCCCGAAGATTTCTTGGAAGAACTTGCCGGAGTTTATAATCCTGATATTACTAAATTTGATCCTATAACTTATCTTAGAATAAATCTTAAAAAACAAGGCTTCAACAAAGCGATTGATGTTGTAAAGTCAGAAAAGAAAAATAATCCTGACTTCAATCCAGGAGAATCTGAACTTAATGATTGGGGGTACCGATTGATGTCCCGATCTAATCAACTTAATGATGCTTACGAGATTTTTAAATTGTACATTTATTTATATCCTGACAGCGCGAACGCCTATGACAGCTATGGAGAAGTCCTGTTGAAAATGGGAAACAAAAATGAAGCCCGTAAAATGTACGAAAAATCTGTAAAACTCAATCCTGATAACGAAAACGGGAAAAATGTTTTGAAACAATTGAATGAATAATTAGTAAAAAATTCAATTCGTTAAAGGGTGTATTTAATGACTTTTTTCGACAATCAATTGATAAAATTGCAATTATGATATACATCATCAGATGTAGTCAATAATTTTTTGTTCTTTTGCAAAACGTAATTTTAAATAATGATATGACGAAGTTTGATGATATAAGGCCTTTTTATGACCATGAAGTGAACGATGCTCTGCTAAGTATTGCAAGGCACCCGATGATGAAGGCGTTAATGAATTTTACTTTTCCTGATAAAGATGAAAAATTTTGGATTGAACAGTTTAAAAATATTCATTCCATAAGTGATTTCCAGCATCAATTTATATCACAGACCGTTCGTCAGATCCTTAAACAGAGTTCTGAGGGCTTAACGACCTCGGGATTTGATCATTTGGATAAAAATGTATCCTATTTATTCATATCCAATCACAGAGATATTGTTTTGGATACGTGTCTGCTTAATTTGGTGCTGTTGGATCGCGGATTAATTATGACTTCTTCTGCAATTGGAGATAATCTTGTTCAGAAGACATTTCTGCACGTACTGGCGAAACTAAACCGTAACTTTTTGGTTCAGAGAGGTCTTTCTCTTCGTGAGCAATTGAACAGTTCAAAGATCATGTCCGAATATATTTATGATTTATTAACCAAAGAAAACCGTTCTGTCTGGATTGCACAACGTGAAGGCCGTACCAAAGATGGTAACGATGCTACTCAGCAGGGTGTGTTGAAAATGCTCGCAATGCCAGGAGATCAATCCTTAACCGATTTCTTTAAAACATTGAAAATTGTTCCGTTATCTATTTCATACGAGTATGATCCTACGGATGTTCTTAAAATGCCACATCTAATGGCAAAATCAAGAAACGAGGAATATGTTAAGAATCCGGGTGAAGATTTTAAAACGATGCTGAGTGGAGTATTAGGGCAAAAAAAACATATTCATATACACGCCGGTGATGTTTTGGATACTGAATTTGATGATATTGTATCGAAAATAGAAAACAAAAATAAACAGTTACAGGCGGTTTCACAGATCATCGACGATTCTATCATACAGAATTATAAGCTTTGGCCTACCAATTTTATTGCTTATGATTTGCTTCATCAAACAGAGCAGTATTCAGAAAATTATTCAGAAAATGAAAAAATGCTGTTTGAGAGAAGAATGGAAATGCGTATCGATATTTCTGATGCAGATATGAAAAAAAGTTTCCTGGCGATGTATGCTAATCCGGTAATTAATAAAATTAAATACCATAACAACCTTTTGATGTAAAAAAATGTGGTATCCATAAGGTATTAACACAAATTATTCATTTTTAATGGCAGGCTATTTGTTTATTTCAAAGCAAATTTTTGATATGAATAATAAAATAAAATTAGCATTAGGATTAATCGCAACAGGAACTTTAGTTCTTCTTAATCTTAAAAGAAAAAGACGTGAAAGATTAAAAATATTCACTGCACCAGATGGAAATACCTATAAAGAGAATCAAACTTACAGAACATTTGATAATCAATTTTATAAAAACGGAAAACGCCTACGTTTTAACACATTAGAAGCTGAGAACGAAAATCATTCTTCAAATAGTTATTATGAGGAAAACTCAGTAAATTATTCTAATAGTAATCAGAATAAAAATATTACTTATCATCAAAAAGGAAATCGTCACCAATAAATATTTTATATAATTATTTTCATATAAAGTAGAATTTAATTTTGCGCATTTGTCTGATATTTACTATTATAAAAAGACAAAAATTACTTTAACTTTGTGATTTGAATGATATACACCAATTACTATGTTTTTTGGAAAAAATATTATTATGATTAAAATCAATATCAAACAAATTTAAGTATTTGGTGAAATTAATTTAGCTGATAAATAGATATGAAATATAAATTCTTAAATTTTAAGTTGAGGAAAATTGTTCATTACTCATTGATCCTGTGTATTTTACTAATACAGGTTATTATTGCTGTGTTTTTTTATAATGAATTTATCAATGAGAAAAAAATGAAATTTATTGAGAATCAATTGAAGGAAAGTCGTGAATTGGAGGGGATAACCAACAATTCGAGAAAAGATTTCATGGATGCCCAAAATCATCTTCAGAGATATATGATTAGTGAGGATGACAAAGACTTAAAATTATACTTTGAATCTCTTACAAAGCTTAAAAATAATTTCGATAAGATTAATGAAAACGAAAGCATAGCTCCAAAGCTGAAAAGTAAATTTAATCTAAAGAAAAAAGATACTCTGAAAATTACGAACCTAAAGACATTGATAGATTCCGTATATAAGTATTCTCAAAATCCTCCTCCAAAGATTGAAGATAAAAACTATAATATTGAAAAATTTAAAGGCAAAAATAATTTTGATGATATTGATATTGAGACACGTACTTACTCTGACACGATAAAGAAAAAAGGGTTTGTAGGACGTTTACGAGATGCAATCGCGGGTAAAGTTGATGTACAAAAAGAAAGTACAGTGATTACTTTAAAGAATAAAAAAGCTGCTGATCTCTCTACATTAAAATCCGAAATGAAGGATGCCATAAAGTCTATGGAAAAGCATTATACAACTGAAATTAAGAAGATCCAGTTGTCTACAGTTAAAGATCAGCACGATAGCAGGCAGTTTTACGGTAGTTTTAATAAATTACTCATCTATAGCAACGGATTGATCGATATCTATGGAAATGCGATCAAAGAATTTAAATCTGATCTGGAAAAAGAGTACAACAAACAGAAGTTGATTAATAATGAGATCCGAACTTATTTGGTGCTGGGATTAATGATCCTGATGTTCATTGTATCAATTTTGATCATGTATTTTACAAGAGTTGCATTTATCTACGAATGGAAGCTTAATGCTGCCAATAAAGAAATTAAAAACAACCTTAATTTCAAAAACAGAATCTTGGGAATGCTGAGCCATGAATTAAGATCTCCTTTAAAAATCATCAATATTTTCATTGATAAAATCAACAGAACGACAAAAGATGAGACTATAAAAGAGTATCTTAAATCTATAAAATTCACCAACAGCACTTTGCTGATACAATCTAACCAGATCTTGGAATACACAAAAAATCAGGACGCTGATCAAAGATTAGTAATGAATGTTTTTAATCTTAAAGATGAGATCAATTCTATTGTAATGGCCATCACGCCCTATTTAGAAACAAGAAATAATAAATTTGTCGTAAACGACAGCATACCTGCAGATATGGTCGTGTATTCAGACAATATAAAAATTAACCAGATTTTCATGAACATTCTGGGAAATGCCAATAAATTCACAGAAAACGGACAGATCGATCTTACAATGTCAACCGAAGTGATCGATGAAAACAGAGTTTCACTATTAACAACAGTAGGAGATACTGGTGCCGGAATATCAGAATCTGACCTGAAAAATATTTTTGAACCCTATTATCAGGGGATGGTTTCTAATGAGATCGACAATCTTGGTGCGGGACTTGGGTTGAACTTGTGCAAGGAAATTATAGGACTTTTCAATGGTGAAATATCTATCTCAAGCAAATTACGAGAGGGAACAAAAGTGACATTCAGGATCAATTTAAATATGAATAAAGATGGAATTACCAATTGAAAATAGAGAAATTACCTTCCTTTTAGCAGACGATCACAGTATCGTGCGACACGGAATGGCGCTTACGATCAACGAAATTTTTCCAAATTCTATAATTCATCAAACTTCTTCCTTGCTTCAGGTTGTAGAAGAAGTGAAGTCAAAAGAGATAGAAATAGCGATCATTGATGCTCATTTTCCGGACGGAAACAGCATTCATATTTTATCTGATATCAAAAATGCAAAACCTGATATTAAAATTCTGATATTCTCGGGTCTTGAAGAACAGTTGCATGCACTGAAATTCATCAATGCCGGAGCCAACGGTTATCTTAGCAAATTAAGCGAAGAAGAAGATGTACAAAAAGCTATTATAAGCATTGTGAATAAAGGTGAATATATTTCGGCAGTTTCACAGAATTTGTTAGTGCAATTTGCTAATAATCCGAATTCTGTGAATCCTCTTCATAGCTTAACGAAAAGAGAATTACAGATCGCAGAAATGTACGCAGACGGATATGGCAACCTGGAAATTGCAAATAATCTTGATATTAAGCAAAATACCGTAAGCACGATCAAAAAAAATATTTTTGATAAATTAAAAATAGAAAACCTTGTTGAGCTCATTGATATCATCAAGACCCATCACAAAATATAGGATTTCAACAGTCCATTCTCCACTTTCTTTACTCTTAAAAGTAATTTTATCGATAAATATCTAGAGCTTTATCGATATATATCGATGTGTTTTATAGAAAACTTTACTCACCAATGTTGTTACTTTGTACCAGAGAAATTTACTAAACGAAAACGGCGAATATTAATTAAAAACGCTTTTTAAGCTTTTAAGTTTAATTCAAAAACTTTCAGAAAAGTAAATTTTTTAAACACAAATAAATTTCGACACAAATAATAAACTTGAATTATATTCGAGCACAAGTGATGAGATTAAATTATCGAGCAAGTGATGAAATTAAATAGGGTATATGATAACCTTTAACCGCCTTCTTGAAAACTGATTTATTAAAAAAACACAAAGATTATATAAAGAAGTGAGATGGTCATCTAAGGTTAGTATACAGTAAAAAAAGGAGGCGAAAGTCTCCTTTTTTCGTGGAGTTAACTTTGAAAAAACCTGTTAATCATAAGATTAGCAGGTTTTTTTGTTTCAAGACAAAAGAACTGATGAAAAATTAATTCTAAAGAAGGTTTAAAAAAGCAATTAAATTTAGTTTATAAATACATTATTAAACATGTATTTTAGTATATTTGTATTCTAATTTTATTATTATGAACTTCTCACTTGTCAAAGATGTTGTAGGATTACTGGAGCAATTTGAATCTGAAAACAAAAATTCTCAGTATTCTTCTGATGTTGATGGATTCAAATCTTGGATCTATAATAAAGAATCTATGACTAATAATGATAATGCTGATGCTCCTTACTGGGAAGGTAAAGAAAGTGGCAGAAGTCCTGAAAGTGCGATTAGTACCTTATTGGTTCACCTTAACAGATATGCAAAAACATATTCTAAATCAGCTATTTCTGGCTCTGATTTTGCCACGCAGGAAGATTTTATTTATCTGATCAATTTGAAAGCAATGGGTGAAATGACCAAAATGGAACTCATCAAAAAAAATATTCAAGAAAAACCCGTAGGAATGCTTATCATCAATAGATTGATTAAGCAAGGTTGGGTGAATCAGACAGATTCGAATGATGACAAAAGAACGAAACTTATAAAAATTACAGATCAGGGAATTGAAGCACTGGAAATTCAAATGAAAAAGATCCGAAGCGCAACAAATATTGTATCGGGTAATCTAAATTATTCTGAAAAAATGGAGCTTATTCGTATCCTGAACAAATTAGATAAATTTCACTATCCCATTTTTAATCGAAATATAGACAATAAAGAGCTTATCAGCACTGTTTATCAGGAATATTCATTTGAAAAAAATTAAAGATGAGAAAGAAAATAGCCATCATTGGTTCAGGATTTTCGGGATTGTCGGCTGCTGCATATTCTGCAAAAGAAGGTCATGAAGTTCATGTCTTTGAAAAAAACAGTGAAGCAGGTGGTAGAGCCAGAAAATTTGTTACAGATAATGGTTACACTTTCGATATGGGTCCAAGCTGGTATTGGATGCCGGATATTATAGAGTCTTTTTTTGAAGATTTCGGTAAAAAAACGTCCGATTTTTTTCAGCTACTACCGCTTGATCCTCAGTTTGAAATGGTATTTTCAGAAAGTAAAATGAATATCCCTCACAGCTATACCGAAATGCGGGATTTGTTTGAAAAAACAGAAAAAGGATCCGGTAAAAAGCTGGATGAATTCATGGAAGATGCCCGATATAAATATGAAGTGGGAATGAAGGAATTTGTAAATAAACCCTGTCATTCCTGGTTTGAATTCGTGTCTCCAAAAATAGCAAAAAGCGCATTAAAGCTTGATCTTTTAACCAATTTTAAAAAATTTGTAAGAAAATATTTCAAAGATCCGAAGTTGATCACATTAATGGAATTTCCCGTAATTTTTCTCGGCGCAGCACCAAAAGATATTCCTGCATTATACAGTTTAATGAATTATGGCGGATATAAACTGGGAACCTGGTATCCGATGGGAGGTTTTTCAAAAGTAATTGAAGCGATGAAAATCGTTGCAGAAAATCAAGGCGTGAATTTTCATTTTAATGCCAATGTAGAAAAAATTATTGTTAAAAATAACAAAGTTTCTTCTCTGTTGATTAATGGAAAGGAAATCGATTTTGATACAATCATTGCTTCCTCAGATTACCATCATACGGAAAGTGAATTATTGCCCGAGGAATTCAGAAATTATAAAGAATCATACTGGAAAAAGCTCACTTTTGCGCCTTCCTGCCTGATTTATTATTTAGGTTTTAAAGAAAAAATCCCCAATCTTAGACATCACACCCTGTTTTTTGAAAATGATCTTGACCTTCACACCACAGAAATTTATGACGATAAAAAATGGCCTACGAAACCATTATTTTATGCTTGTTGCCCCTCAAAAACAGATCCGAATGTAGCACCGGAACATTGCGAAAATGTATTTCTTCTGATGCCTGTTGCTACAGGAATAGAAGACTCTGAAATGGAAAGAGAAAAATACTTTCTTGAAATGATTGTAAGGCTTGAAAAACATACAGGAGTTACCAATTTATTATCAAAAATCGATTATAAAAAAAGCTATTGCATTAAAGATTTTAAAGAAGATTATAATGCTTATGAAGGCAATGCTTACGGACTTGCCAACACCTTATCACAAACCGCAGTTTTGAAACCGTCGCTCAGGAACAAAAAATTGAAAAATCTATTTTATACCGGACAACTTACCGTTCCGGGACCCGGTGTTCCGCCGTCGATTATTTCAGGGAAAATTGCAGCCATCGAAGCCACCAAAACGAATTAACTATGAAAAAATTATTTGATGAACTTTCTTATCGGGTAAGTAAAGAAACAACCAAACAGTACAGCACGAGCTTTTCTTTGGGTATTTTGGCATTATCACCAAAAATCAGGAACCCAATTTATGCGGTGTATGGATACGTACGTCTGGCTGATGAAATTGTAGACAGTTTTCATGGGTATGATAAAGGAAAACTGCTTACAAAGTTCAGGGAAGAAACATATCAGGCTTTGGAGGATGGAATTTCGTTAAACCCTATTTTACAATCGTTCCAGGACACCGTTAACCGGTTTGATATTGATAAGAAATTGATCAATCAGTTTTTGGATAGTATGCAGATGGATCTTCAGAAAGTAGATTATAATTCAGATCTTTATAAACAATATATTTTAGGCTCTGCAGAAGTGGTGGGTTTAATGTGTCTTCAGATATTTGTTGAAGGGGATATTTCTGAATTTGAAAGACTTAAACCTTTTGCCATGAAATTGGGATCCGCTTTTCAGAAGGTTAATTTTTTAAGAGATATGAAGGATGATTATCAGATCTTGGGACGAACTTATTTTCCGGATGTAGATATTACTCTATTCGATAATAAAATTAAAGCCGATATTGAAAAAGACATTGAAAAAGAATTTAATGAAGCCTTGATCGGAATTAAAAAACTTCCAAGTTCGGCAAGATTTGGTGTGTATTTGGCTTACCGTTATTATATTTCACTTTTCAGAAAGATCAAAAGAACTTCGGCTCACAAGATCATTAATAAAAGGATAAGAATCTCAAACAGTAAAAAGATCTCTTTAATGATGAGCAGTTATTTACAGTATAAAACTTCATTTTTATAAAAAATTATCATGATACACAGACTTTATAAAGAACAGCAATTGAATTGTGATATAGCAACAGCATGGAAGTTTTTTTCCTCTGCCAATAATCTCTCTAAAATCACTCCGAAAGACATGAAATTTGTTGTTCTCACTAAAACAGATGACGACGAAATTTATAAAGGAATGATCATTGATTACCATGTTTCGCCTTTGTTGGGCATTAAAATGAATTGGACAACAGAAATCAAACAGGTTGATTTTCAAAAAAGTTTCACCGATTATCAGCAAAAAGGGCCGTACAAATTGTGGAATCATTTTCATGAATTTATTCCTAATGAGAAAGGAGTTTTAATGAAAGATACAGTGGACTACGAACTTCCAATGGGATTTTTAGGAGAAATTGCTCACAAACTTTTTGTGAAAAGTAAGCTGGAACATATTTTCAGCTATCGGAATAAAGTTTTAGACAAAATGTTTAACAATAAACAGGAATCATGAATTTTCTGATTGTCATAAGTACATTTTTCATCATGGAAGGCATGACGTGGCTGATCCACAAATACGTCATGCACGGCTTTTTATGGTCGCTTCACAGAGATCATCACGATCACAGTAATGAAGGTCATGTAGAAAAAAACGATTACTTTTTCCTGATTTTTGCCCTTCCAACCATTGCTTTGATGTACTACGGAACGGTTAATAATTACAACATCTACTTTTATATTGCTGTCGGAATTGCTTTGTACGGAATGGCGTATTTTTTTGTTCATGATATTTTCATTCATCAAAGGATAAAATTTTTAAGAGATACAAAAAACCCGTATTTATTGTCGATCAGGCGAGCACATAAGCAGCACCATAAACATACAGGAAAGGAAAGAGGAGAGTGCTTTGGATTTTTATGGGTGCCGGTTAAATATTTTAAAATGTATTTTAATAGAAATAAATGATGATAATCTATAATTTCATATCATCAAAATTCATTGATAAAACTTTGTGACCTTAGCTGAGTAGAACGCCTTTGCGAACTTTAAAAACGGTTAGTAGTAAAAAAACTTTGCGGGCTTTGCGTTAAAAACTATTAGTATAAAAACAGAATTTAATAAATAAGTTAAAAAAATGCATCACTATACCTATCTGTTAATCAATTTCTTTACGGTATTCATCTGTTTTATTTTTTCATTTCATCATAAGATAAAATTCAACAGGCATTTTGGTGCTTTTTTCTCTGCTTCATTTTTGGTGGCTTTGGTGTTTATTATTTGGGATGCATGGTTTACGAAAATAGGAGTGTGGTGGTTTAACGATCATTATCTTTTGGGAATCAGAGTTTTAAACTTACCGATTGAAGAAATATTATTCTTTATTTGTATTCCTTTCTCATGTGTTTTTACCTATTTCTGTCTGGATAAATTCTTTAAACTAGACTGGAAACCGCTTCCCGAGAAAATATTTGTCATCATCAGCATTATTTTAGCTTTAATCATTGCGGTTTATTTTCATGATAAGATCTATACATTCATGACATTTCTTACAACTGCAGTAAGCATGTTTGTGCTATATTTTGTATTGAAAGCACGATGGATAGGCAAAGCATCTTTCATCTATTTGATTTTAATGCCAGGGTTTTTAGCAGTAAATGGAATACTGACAGGAACCGGACTGGAATCTCCAATCGTGAATTATAATCCTCAAAATTTTATGGGAATAAGAATGTTGACCATTCCATTAGAAGATACGGCGTATGGTTATGAAATGATATTATGGAATCTGTTTTTATTCAAAAAATTTAAAAAAGAAGATGAGCAAAATTAATATATTCTGGTTCAGAAGAGATTTGAGGTTGGAAGACAATTGTGGTTTACATGAGGCTTTACAATCAGACGCAAAAGTTCTTCCTATCTTTATTTTCGACCGTGAGATTTTAGATCAATTAAATGACAAGAAGGATAAAAGGGTAGACTATATTCATCAGGCTTTAGAAAAAATCAATCAGGAATTAAAAGAACATGGAACTGGCTTAAAAATATTTTACGGAAAACCTTCAGATATCTTCGAAAAACTGACGCAGGAATTTGAGATTGATACTGTTTTCTGTAACCGAGATTACGAGCCACAAGCCATCAAAAGAGATCAAGAAATAGCTGATTTTCTAGCTAAAAAAGATATAAAGTTTTCGCATCATAAAGATCAGGTTATTTTTGAAGGAAATGATATTCTGAAAAGTGACCAGACTCCCTACACCGTTTTTACGCCGTATTCCAAAAAATGGAAAGAACATATCAACAAAATTAAGATTGAAAACTTTGATATTAATTTTAAAAACTTCCTCGCTGTAAAAACTCATGAAGATATTCTAAGCCTTAAAGAAATAGGATTTGAAAAGACAGGCTTTGAATTTTCACAACCTTCTTTAGATTCAAAAATTATAGATTCGTATGATAAAAACCGTGATTTCCCGGCGTTGGATCATACAACTCATTTGGGGATTGCATTGAGATTTGGAACTATTTCTGTGAGAAAATGTGTGAAGTTTGCCCAAAAACATAATGAAACTTGGCTAAGTGAATTGATATGGAGAGAATTTTTCATGCAGATTTTATTTCATTTCCCGCATGTTGTGACTCAATGTTTTAAAAAGAAATATGAAAATATCCAATGGCGAAATAATGAAGATGAATTCAAAGCGTGGTGCGAAGGAAATACAGGCTATCCCATTGTAGATGCAGGAATGCGACAGTTGAATGAGACCGGTTTTATGCATAATCGAGTAAGAATGGTTGTCGCGAGCTTTCTGACTAAACATTTATTGATCGATTGGAGATGGGGCGAGGCGTATTTTGCCGAAAAACTGTTAGATTATGATCTTTCTGCCAACAATGGAAACTGGCAGTGGGCAGCAGGTTGCGGTTGCGATGCTGCACCGTATTTCAGAATCTTCAACCCGGAAGAACAGACTAAAAAATTTGATAAAGATCTCAAATATATCAAAAAATGGCTTCCTCAGGACGCTTTGCTAAACAGGCCTATTGTAGATCACAAACTGGCTAGAGAAAGGGCTTTGAAGACGTATAAAGAAGGATTGATTGTAGAATGATTATATGGGTGAATATATACTTAATACATTGAAATTTAAGTGCATTTTTTGATATTTAGAAATTATTTATAATTATTGAAATAACTGATATTGCATCATTGAACTGATATGCAAATGTATTCTAAAAAGGGATCAGCGAATAACTTAGAAGTACGCAATTCTACTTAACTTACTGTATTCTCTATTGAAGTTTATAATTAATGAGCTGTTGGCTATGTAATAATTGTTTTATCTACAAAAAAAATAATAAAAACAACTATGGCATAGATATTACTTATACTATTATATAAAAACTCACAAAATGATCGATCATCAGGAAAACAAATATTTGGTCTATGAATATTTAGTTTTAAGTATCAGAAAGAATTTTAATTTGGATATCAATCTTTTTAACGAATATACTGTAGCTAAAAATATTGTTTCGAAAGCGAGAATAATTGTTCCCACATTTTCGGATAAGGTTATAGGTAATCCTCGAATAAAGGTATATTTAACGGCACTTATTCTGGGACTTAATCATATGAATTATACGATTAGCGATCTGAAGAAAGAGATAGAGTATTTAAAGAATTCGGATTCGAAGAAATAAAGTTTAAAGAAGCCGATTCTATCGTAATATAATAATAAAGTCCCTACTGATGAAGTGAGGGACTTTATTATTTTTTCGAGTGATTTTTGTAGAAGATTTTATCCTAAATATTTAGCAACTTTGCCTTCCAGATCATCCAGATTAAATGGTTTTGCAACAAAATCATCAGCCTGAGCCTGTTCTGCCAAAGCAACGATATCATTGTTTGCTGTTACATAGATCACAGGGATATGCCTGAATTCTTCATGACTTTTCAAAAGCTTGGTAGCCTCAACCCCTCCAATTCTTGGAATCCAGTTGTCCATAAGAATAACATCCGGCTGAAACTTTGTCACTTTTTCTACAATATCATGAGAGGTTTCTGAAATTTCGACTTCATATCCGTTCTCCTCAAAGATGATGGTAATTACTTCTAAAATAGCAGTATCATCATCGAAAATCAAAATTTTCTTTTTACTCATATTAGTTCTATTTAAATCCTAAGTTTTTTCTTTTTTATAATTGATTGATATAATTTGCCAGATTATCCGGTGTAATAATCAGATCATATTTAATTTCATCCACTGCATGTTTTGGCATATAATCTACTTCGGCGGTTTCGGGATCCTGTACCCATACTTTGCCTTGGTTTTTCTTAATATATCCTAACCCTTCCACGCCATCTGCATTGGCTCCCGAGAGTAAAATTCCTATAAGGTTTTCACCATAAATTTCTGCTGCCGATTTAAAAGTTACATCAATGGACGGTCGCGAATAATTCATTTTTTCTGAACTGTCCAGAGACATTATTTTTTTATTTTCAAACAATAAATGATAATCTGCGGGAACAATGTATAATTTATTATTTTGAATTTCTGTTTTATCTTCAATCTCAATAACTTCCATGGCTGCAAACTGTTGTAGCAAAACAGGAAGAATGCTTGTGGAGTTTGCCTTTCTATGAACGATCAGCAAGATGGGAAAAGCCAATTCATTCTTCAGGTTCTTAATCATTTCTAAAATGACCTGCAAGCTTCCTGCAGATCCTCCAATAACTATTAATTCTGTATTTGTGTTTTTTATTTTCATACTACAGGCATTTTAATGATGATCAAGCTTTTTCCAGATCTTTTGGTCTTCCACTTGATGATAAGATTTATCTAAATTAGAAAATCTTAACGTTTCTTTTGACCCTAAAGCCAAATAGCCCAAATTCTCCAGGCTGTTATCAAAAAGACGGAAAACACGTTCCTGCAAACCTCGATCAAAATAGATCAGCACATTTCGGCAGATAATCAACTGAAAACTGTTAAATGAACTGTCTGAAACCAAATTGTGCGTAGACAAAATTAATTTTTCCTGTAAACTTTTATCAAATCTTACACTGTCATAATTGGCGGTATAATAATCTGAAAAATCTTTTTTACCGCCCGATAACATATAATTTTCAGAATATAATTTCATCTGCTGCAACGGAAAAACGCCTGCTCTTGCTGTTTCCAATACAGAAGGATTAAGGTCTGTTCCATAGATCAATGATTTATGGTAAAGGTTGGCTTCTTTAAGCAAAATAGCTATCGAATACGCTTCTTCACCCGTTGAGCATCCTGCAACCCAAATTCTTATCAATGGATATGTTCCTAACTGTGGGAGTATTTTTTCGCGCAATGTTTTAAAAAAAACAGGATCGCGGAACATTTCTGTTACGTTTACCGTAATTTCTTCTACAAAGCGTTTTAGATATTCCGGATCATTCATCAGGGTGTATCTCAGTTCTGCAAAACTGGTGAATCTATCCATCAAACAGATCCGATTAACCCTGCGTTTAAAAGACGCTCTGCTATATTCGGAAAAATCGTATCCGTACATGGCGTACACATCTTTTATCAAGTATTCTACTTCTTCGTCTTTTACGATACTTGGTTCCAGCATTTAGGATAAATTTTCAATGGCAGTTATCAGCTGATCAACATCAATAGGTTTCGATACATAATCCTGTGCTCCGGCATCCAGACATTTCTGGCGGTCTTCCGGCATGGCTTGCGCCGTTACAGATATAATATCTACTCCGCTGATGGATGGTGTATTGCGGATTATTTTGATGGCTTGATATCCATCCATTTCCGGCATCATCATATCCATCAGTACAATATTTATCTTGTCATCTTTTTGAAGAATTTCAATGGCTTCCTGCGCCATTGTAGAGCTTTCAATCTGATAACCTCTTGACTTCAATGTCAATTTAAGTGCAAATATATTACGTGGATCATCGTCCACAATTAAAATTTTCTTATTCATCAGAATTTATTCTGTTTAACTTTCATATAACCAAACACGTAGTAAAGATACCAACTGATCTATATCGACTG
This sequence comes from Chryseobacterium sp. G0201, assembly GCF_003815655.1. Lineage (NCBI taxonomy): Bacteria > Pseudomonadati > Bacteroidota > Flavobacteriia > Flavobacteriales > Weeksellaceae > Chryseobacterium > Chryseobacterium sp. G0201. Next base: position 3,888,797 of record NZ_CP033917.1, read on the forward strand.
GTTTCGAGATGTAATCTGAAGCTCCTGCCGCTATACATTTTTCACGGTCACCTATCATGGATTTTGCTGTGATGGCAATAATCGGAAGACGCATAAATGCTGGCATTTTTCTTATTTCTCTTATTGTTTCATAACCATCCATTTCGGGCATCATCATATCCATTAACACAACATCAATGTCGGGGGTTTCCTTCATTTTTTCCAGAGCCTGCTTACCGTCCATTGCCAATACAACTTCTACTTTATATTTTTCCAGTGCTTTTGTTAAAGAAAAAATATTACGAACGTCATCATCGGTGATCAGGATCTTTTTACCGCTTAAAACTTCAGTTAATGATCCTAATACTTTATTTTTAATGGTTTCTGAACTGTTTTTTTCTTCAACCAAATGCAAAAATAACCCTACTTCATCTAAAATTCTTTGGTAAGAATGTGCCGTTTTTACAACAATAGAATCTGCATACTGTTTGATTTTCAGTTCTTCTGATTGGGTTAAATTATGTCCGGTAAAAATAATGATCGGCAGATTTTCAAGACCTTCATAACTTTTGATGGATTCTATGATCTGATACTGATTTCCTTTTGCAGCTCCTATATCTAAAATCACACAGTCGGAATTACCTTCCGTTAAAGCTTTTACGCAATCTTCAACATTGTTTTCTACTGATAACGAGATATTAAAGTTACTTAGATAGTAGGAGAGTGCGCTTGCATGTTTCGCATTTTCTTCAACAATTAAAACCTTTTGCGGAGATTTTTTCAAGGCTTCTTCAATCTTTCTGAAAACCTCAGTCATCTGTTCTAAAGCTACAGGTTTGTTGATGAAATCAATAGCGCCTTTCATCAGACTTTCCTTTTTGACGTGTAAAACAGACATCATATGAACCGGAATATGTTTGATCTGAGGGTTTGATTTTAGCTCATCCATTACCTGCCATCCGTCTTTTACAGGAAGCTGAACATCCAGTAAAATAGCCACCGGATGATACTGTATTGCAGCTGGTAAAGCATGATCTCCTCTTACAGCAACAACTCCTTTATAATCCTGCAGACGGGCATATTTTAATAATGCTTTTGCAAAATTGGTATCATCTTCAACAATTAAAATAACCTTGTCACCTTCAGAGATATTATCTCGGTCATCAGGTACGTTTTCCGGAATTTCCAAATTGTTGACAGGAAGTACATATTGAAGTTCTCCGTCTTCCAGAATATTTTGAATTTCTTCTACATCTTCACGAATAGTTTCCATCAAATGCTGATCTGTTTCTGGCTGGATAGCTTCCGAGATTGCTTTGATCGGAATGATTAAACTAAACTCACTTCCTTCATTCACTTTACTTGTAAGCGACAATTCTCCGCCCAATAATCTTGCGATTTCTCGACTGATTGATAAACCTAAACCTGTTCCTCCGAATTTTCTTCGTGTAGAGCCATCCGCCTGCTGGAAAGCCTCGAAAATGATTTTCTGCTTGTCTTCCGCAATCCCGATGCCGGTATCTTTTACACTGAAAATAATGAAATCGTTATTTGTGGGATCTTTTTTAATATTTAAATTAATGCTTCCTTGTGTTGTAAATTTTGCAGCATTTGATAATAGATTTCTCATGACCTGATCTACTCGTAAACGGTCAGTTTCAATGGATTTTTCTACATTATTATCGATTTCAATATTAAATTCAATTCCTTTTTCTTTAAGGATAGGGTTGAATAAGTTTTTCAAATCTTTTATAACTTCCTCAATGATCACATCTTCATATTCCAAGGTCATTTTACCGGATTCGATCTTGGCAAGATCTAAAATTTCATCAATTAAGGTTAATAAACTGCTTCCTGAGCTCTGAATTACCTTCGCTGATTCTATCTGGTCTTCATTTAGGTTTTCCTCAGGGTTTTCAGCCATTAAACGTGAAAGAAGAAGGATAGAATTCAATGGCGTACGCAGTTCGTGCGACATATTTGCCAAAAATTCTGATTTGTATTTTGTGCTTAAGGCTAATTCTTCTACTTTTTTCTGAATTTCGTTGTTGCGTTCGGCGATTAGATGATTTTTGTCTTCCAATAATCTTGAACGTTCTTCTAATTCGGCATTTGCCTGCATTAATTCTTCCTGTTGAACTTTTAATTCTTCTTCTGAAGCCTGTAATTTTTGTGTCTGAGCTTCTAATTCTGTATTAAGATTTTCCAATTCAGAATGCTGAACCTGTAATTCTTCAGACTGAGCCTGAGTTTCTTCAAGTAATTGCTGTTCTTTTTCACGGCTTTTTGCTGCACTCAAGGCAATTCCGATGTTGCGGCTGCATTCTGCGAAATAATCAACGCGTTGTTCGTCAAAATTAGAAGTAGATCCTAATTCTAAAACTCCGATTGTATAACCGTCTGCTAAAATCGGCAACAATATTATTCCGTAGATCGTAACTTTACTGCTGGCAAAAGTAACGGTGAAATCATCTTCGTGAAGATTGTTATAGACCTGTATTTTTTCGTTAACAAAGGCTTGACCAACCATTCCTTCTCCCAATTCAAAGGTCTTTTTCATGTTGTCTTCCAGTCCGAAAGCTGTATTTAATTTTAATACGCCTTCATCAAAAAGATATAGTGAACCGTTGATACAATTCCCGTATTCAATGAGTTGATGTAAAGATTTTTTGGCAACTTCATTTACAGATTTATTTCCTACTAAAGATTCATTTAAAATAGCAAGACCTTTTTGACGCCAGTCGCTTTTATTGATCTCATCAAAAGATTTTTTTAAGGAATCCGTCATGTTATTAAGAGATCCTACCAGATCACCAAGATCATCCTGGGAAGTATCAGAAGCTTTTTGGCTGTAATCACCGTTGGCAACCCTGTTCGCCACTTGCTGAATTGCACTTACACGTCTGCTGATTTCCAGATCTTTAGCTTTTAGCTGTTTTTCAAGTTTATCTCTTCGGATAAGGTCTGAACGTAATTTTATATAGAAAAATGTAGTGACAACAATGGCTGCAAGTGCAGAAAATATAATAAATAGAACCGTAATATCTGATGAGCGGTTGAGATCTTTATTTTTTATAGCAAGCTGAGCTTCTTCATATTGTACGAATTCACGGACGATCTGTCGGCATCGGTCCATATACGTTTTACTCATCAAAAGCTGTTGCTGAGTCATTACGATACCTTTTCGTCTGTTTTCAACAAAATGCTTTAGATTAATGATGTTGCTGTTAACGTTTTGCTCTAACTTTTTTAGACGTCCCAGCTGATTTTTATCTTTAATATCCAACTCTTTTGCTCTTTCGAAAGCTTGGGGATAGTCTACTAAACTGCGGTTGTAAGGATCTAAAAAGTTTTCTTTTCCCGTTAGCTGATAACCTCTGTTTCCTGTTTCGGCATCTAAAAGAGCAATTAGAACGTCTTTTACAGCCGTAATCGAACGACGGCTCTGGGATAAGCTTTCCCTGTGTTCCATTTGTCTCTGAATACTTACGAAAGAGGCAATTGAACTTGCAATTAAGATCAATAAAGACAAACCAACTCCAAACTGAAGATTTCTTATGATTTTTTTCGGCATGAAAATTAATTTAAAGGTAATGTGAAATAAAATGTAGAGCCTTCGTCCACTTTACTTGATACTCCGATGTTTCCGTGGTGTTGTTTGATGATCTCGGAACAGATGAACAAGCCGATTCCCATTCCCTGAAACTGTAACGATGATTCTTCTACACGGTAAAATTTGTGAAATACGGCATCTTGTTTAAAATCGGGAATACCAATCCCGAAATCTGTGATGTTTACTTTAACTTCCTGCTCTTCTTCGTCAACGAAAGTCGTAACAATCACCTGATTATTTTGTGGAGAATATTTGATGGCATTGGTGAGGAAATTGATCAAAACCTGTTCGATACGGATTTCATCCAAAGGAATTAAAATATCAGGTTTCATTCCGTGCCAGTCGATTTTTACCTGACGGTCTTCGTGTGTCTGTAATATGGTGTCGATTGCATTTTGGATAACGTTTCCAATATTAGTAGGTTTTCTATTTATTTTTAGTTTGCCGTTTTCAATTTTTGAAACATCTAATAAGTCGGTAATTAGGGTGTTAAGTTTTTCTATCTGATCCTGAACTTTAACCATAAAGCCAGCTTCTGCACCTTCTTTGTCTAATTTTAACTTACGATCCAATAACTGAACATAAGCTTTAATGCTTGTAAGAGGGGTTTTCAGCTCGTGGCTGGCAATACTTAAGAATTCGTCTTTTTCTTTTTCTACTTTTTTCTGGTCTTCAATATCAGTAAATGTTCCTACCCAATTCTTTATAGTATTTTCTTCATAAACGGGTGTAACTCTCAGCAGGTGATAACGATAGTCTCCGGATTCTATGTTTTTTATTCTGACTTCCAATTCCAGAGCTTTGCCTTTCTTTTTACAACGCTCAAATTCTTCTTTGATATTGTGATCGTCGAAATGAGTTTCAGGAAATTCATGTTCAGAATCTGAATATTCATGCCATTTTCTATTGACAAAATCTACAATTCCGTCTTCATTTAGCGTAAAGGCAATTTGGGGAAGAGATTCGAGCATCAAATGAAAATGATCGATCTGGGATTTCATAATGACCTGAGATTCTCTTCTTCCTTTTACTTCCAATTCCAGGCCTTGCTGCGTTTTTTTCATCGCTAGATTCTGTTCCTGAAGGTTGTAGAAGGTTTTTACTTTCAATAAAAGAATTTCGGGATCTATGGGTTTTGTTACATAATCTTTTCCGCCAGAAGCGTATCCGCGGGTGATGAATTTCTTTTCAGTATTAACGGCAGATAAGAATATGATAGGAATTTCTTTGGTTTTGCTGTAATCGGCTAATGTTTCCGCAACTTCGAAACCATCCATGTCGGGCATTTGCACGTCAAGGATAATCAAAGCGTAATCTTTTTTTAAGGCTTTTCCCAATGCTTCTTCACCGGAACTGGCTATATCAACCTGAAAATCTTTAGATTCTAATAATTTTTTTAATGAATAAAGATTATTTTGGTTATCATCAACAATTAAGATCATAGGAATGAAAAATCAATAATTAATTATGTTTACTCTTGTGTCAAAAATACTCACAAAAATCCGAAAAACATTTATTTTTTTAACCATTTATGCTTACATACCACATGTTTTAAAATTTAAATCAAATTTTTAGAAAAATCTTCATTAGTGATTATTTGAAGAATAATTTAATTATTTTTTATATTCCTAAAAATTATATAATAAATAAGAAAATCATTTAGTTTTAGAATAATTAAAATGTGATCTCTTAATTTTCGCCTTCCTTCTCTTTTCTGAAGCTCACGACTTCATAATCATCATTTGAACAGAATTTTTTGCAGCTTTCATCATCAAATTTTTCAGGATTTGCCGTAAAAGCTTCAATATGCTTTTGACTTTCATCTGTTTTAGCTGGAGTGATTAAAATGTGGTAATCTTTTAATACAGATTCGTCTGCATTTTTTAAAGATTCTTTTTTATGCTCTACCGCTTCACTGTATTTCATGTAGTTTGATTTTTAATTTGTACTGTAAATTTTAGGGTAAGAAACAAAGAAAAATCCCATAATACTATGAGTTGGATCATAATATTACGGGATGTGGGTTATTAATAATTTATGCAGATTATCAGGTGTTTTTTTCTATTTTTTCAAATATTTCATTTAGAGTTTCCTGCATATCTTTCGCGGTATTTTCACCACTTTGATTAGTGATAATAAATACCCCTAAATTATATTTTGGGATGATGTAAATAAAACATTGTGAACGAAAAACTCCACCATGATGTTTGTAAAGTGTACTTAATTTTTCATCTTTAATGATTCGCCAGGCATAACCAGAACTGAATGTATCATCAATTGTAACCAATGGCTTGTGAGATTCTGCTATTTCAGGTTTGTTTTTCAACTGATAAGTAAGGTATTTCATCATGTCCGGAAGGGTGGTTTTTATATTGCCGGATGAGCCCCAAGGTAGTGTAGGCATCTTCATTGTTATTTCATTATAATTATGATGGTAGCCAATTGCAAGGTTTTCTTCTTCCTTTTTTGTGAGATTGATGGTTGTATTTTTCATCTGAATGTGTTGAGCCAAATATTCCTTTAAAATAACCTCAAACTTTTTGTTATATACTTTTTCCAATACAGAACCCAATAATTCTATTCCAGCATTTGAATAGGAAAATTTGTATCCGGGAATCGTATCAATTTTCACGCTATGCAAGTCTTTTAAGAAATCCTTTTGAGTATAATTTTTTAAAACATTATTGATATTTTCCGGCGTTTTCTGATTGGTAAAATCTTTAAAAAGTACATTGATTGGTAAAGGCAGCATAAGGGGTAATCCGCTGGTATGAGATACTAAATCCTTTATGCGAACAGGATTATTATTAAATTTTAAATTAGGATAATCTTCGGACAAATAGTTTTGAACAGGATCTTCAAGATTTATTTTTTTATCCAAGACAGCTTTTGCTAATAAAGTTCCCATAAACGTTTTGCTTAAAGAACCAATTTCATAGATAGTTTGATCAGTTGGCAGATTTGATTTTCCTTTTTCCAGTTCACCATAATGTCTAATATATTGTTGTCCCTGATAAACGATTCCTATGGATGCTGCATTAATCAGTGGTTTTTCTACCATCTTTTGCGCTGCGTTATCAACGACTGATTTGAGATCGATATTTTCTTTTAATGATTGTTGTGCTATACAAAATACGGAGTATATACATAAGATAAAAAGGCTTATTTTTTTCATGGCTTCTAAAGTTTAATTGAAATCTATTAATCTAATGTTTGAATAATTGTATTTTGAAATTTTTCAGCTTCATCTTTATGGATTTGATGCCCCGAGTTTTCAAATAAAAATAAATCTTTCTTGGGTGCTTTCACTTGTTCAAAATATTGTTTTGTAATGCTGCTCAATGTTTGAATATCGTTTTTGCCAACGAAGAAATAAATTGGACAGTCGACTTTCTTTAAAGTTTTTGGAAGGTCAATTTTCATGACCTCATTCCATGCAGGTGACCATGTTTTTGACCATTGAAGAAATCCTTTTTTGAAATCATCAGTCGTTACATATTCCTTACCATCTTTGTAAAAAAGCCACTTTCTTAAATAAAACATCTCTTCGTCATTGGTAAAAGGAAAATGTACTTTTTTCAATTCTTCCATGGCAACAGGACTGTCTTTAAAATGAATTTTTAATGTTTTTAGCAATTCTTTTTCGCTCGCTAATTGGCTGATCACGGGATTTATGGCAAAATAAGCATGTAATAATTCCGGATGATTTCTAACAATAGTAAAACCTAAAGCATTTCCCCAAGAACTGCCTAATAAATAAAGTTTTTTCTGATTTAATCTCTTTAACAGAAAATTAATCACTTCATAAGTATCCTTTCCCATCAACTCAACTGATGGTTGAACAGGCGAAGGATTTAAGGCTAATGTTTTCCCTGCATCTCTTTGATCCCATTGAACTATGGTGAATTTATTTTTTAAAATGTTGGTGTAAGAGTCTGCATTTTTCATCATTGAGCTTCCCGGACCGCCCGATAAAAAGAGAAGGATAGGTTTATTAGTGTCATCAGTTTTAATTTCTATGACTTGTTTTATTCCACCAATTTCTGTGGTTAAAATGGTGTCAATTTTTACTGGATTTAGTTGTGCTAAACAAAATACAGATAATAGAGTTAAGATAAACAGGCTTATTTTTTTCATAGCTTCTAAGTTTTAATTTTACTTTGAATTTTCTGATACAAATATGCTGTAGAAAGTTTTGAGATAAGTCCATGTAAAAAAAGTCGAACTCATTTCAACTTAAAAAATGAGTTCGACTTTATACAAATTATAGTTCGAGTATTTACAAATGATTCACTATCAATTGTTTCTGAATGCTGTTGGTGTTTGATTCGTATATTTCTTAAATGAAGTATGAAAAGAAGATTTTGAATTGAAACCCACTTCATATAAGATTTCTAAAACGGTTACTTCTTTTTTTGAAGGATCTTTCAGAATCGTCATTGCTTTTTTAATTCTATATTCATTCACAAAATCAAAAAAATGCTGATTGATATGATGATTGATTAAAACAGACAACTCACGAACCGGAATTTTCACCTGATCTGCCAATTCCTGAATCGTTAATGAAGGTTCTAGAAAAGGTTCCTTTTCAGTCATGAAATTTTTAAGCTGTTCGATCTGTAAACTTTTTGTTTCGTCGGTTTTATTTTCAGTTTCCAGAGTTTCAGCAAAATTGGTTGTGGATTGCAAAGTAGAATCAATTCTTCGAAAAAGCTCAGGATAATTTAATGCCTTTAATATAAACCAGCAGGCAGCAAATAAAAAGGAAGTTCCCGCAACAATATGTATCCAAATAAATAGGTCGTTGTAAGCTGTATATCGTATTGTATTTTTAAAAATAATACATACATGGATGAATAGTAAAATCATTGTAAGCTGAAACAGCCATTTGTATAACAAAGTGTTGGGATTCGTGTAATTCTCAAGATAAATTTTCTTGTATTTTTTGAGTATCATGAGTACGGCAACGATATAAAAGAAATACTGAAGTTCCGCAATAATTTGATAAAAAAACATTTCAGGGGACTCCCACATATGTGTAAAGAAATATTCTTTAGTAGCACCTTCTGCAAGATAAAGCCTTGGAACTAAAATTAAATTGGCAACAATAAAAGGGATAAGATGCAATAAGTGCTTTCTTTTTAAGGTAAAATCAGAATAAGAAACAGCATTAACATATAGATAGAAAAGAGGCATTACTAATAAGTATGCGGACATTTTGAAAGTTTTCAGATTATAACTATCAGTAAAATAGTGCATAAAAAGTCCGCTCATATCAATTGCGTTAATGATAAGGAACGCTGCAAATAATCTGTTTTCTAGTTTTCTTTCTGTTTTTACCGTTAATAAAAATACGGCAAGTAACAGCGATATAAAAACGGAAATCGCTGCAATCACTTCCAGAAAATTCAATTTGTCCATTAGTTTTTTTGCAAAAATAGGATATAAGTAGTGAAGAAAATAGACAGATAAAGGATAAATATTTAAAATATCTTATTTTTTGATTGAAAGTCCATTAATCTTCTTGATCATCTCTTTGGCATTGGTGTTTTCAGGGTTTAATTCAAGCGATTTTTGATACATTTTCAGAGCTTCTTCTTTTTTATCAGATTGAAGCAAAGCTTCACCATAACTATCAAATATATTGGCACTTTTAGGAAAAATTAATGTTGCTGAATGGAAGGTCTGCAAAGAATTGTCATTTTTTTGAAGTCTTAGAAATTGATATCCTAATCGGTTAAAGTCTATTTCATTAGCTTCATAACTCCTAGGCTTTTTAAGATATTCCTGAATAAGATGCTCTGCTTTTTCTTTATTTCCGTTTTCAAGTAAACTCCCATAAATTCTCGATAGATTTTGTACAGGAATGGTATAAGGCTTGTTATCAATTATTTGTAAAATTACGTTAGATATAGGAAAAACCGGACTGTTTCCTATACTGGAAAGAAGTATCACGATTTCATTTTTAGTGATGTTATGTAATAAAATACTGGTAAGTCCGGTAATTGATCCATCGTGAAAAACGATTTTTCCGTTACTTTCATCGGTATACATTTCCCAGCCTAAGCCATAGCTTACTTCTTTTCCGTCTATTTGATAACTTACTTTTTTTCCATCATTAAGTGTTGTCGCAGTTAAAGCTTCTTCCAATTCTTTCTTGCCTAAAATTTGATTGGCAAATAATGCCTTCTGATACTTTTGCAGGTCTAAAGCTGTGCTTACAATGCCTCCATTTCCATAAAAGTTGCTTTTTTCGCTGATTGGAAAAGGATCTTTTATGGTATTGGTATTCACTAGCTGAGTTGAATAGTAGTTAGGATAAGTATATAATTCTACCTGATTTGCTGATTTACTTTTTCTATTAAGCGGAACAAACGAATCTTTCATTTTTGCCGGGCTGAAAATATTTTTATCTAAATAAGCAGAATAACTCATTCCGGACACTTTCTCAATGATCATGGCAGCAAGGCAAAAATTAACGTTGTTGTATTCCCATTTGCTTCCCGGAACAAATGAAAGCGGTGTTTTGAAGCGAATAAAAGTTGGTATAATATCCTGATTAGAAATTACTTTTTCCGGTTGTTCTTTTATGACAGTGTCAAATAAATTATAATACTGCGCTAATCCCGAAGTGTTATTTAGTAATTGTTTAATGCTAATATTTGGATAAGGAAAATCTGAAAGATATTTTTGAACAGGATCTTCAATGTTGAGCTTCCCTTTCTGTTTAAGTTGAAGTATAGCCGTTGCCGTAAATGTTTTTGTTATAGAAGCAATTGGAAATTGAGAATTGTTATTTAATTTTTCTTTCCTTTCAATATTTGAAAATCCATAGACATCAGAAAAGATGGTTTTTCCTGATTTGGAAATTACAGCACTTCCATTGAAGAGATTATTTTTAGAAAGTGTTGAAAATAAATTATTGTATTCCTGTCCCGAAAGAGTAGTGCTCAAGAAAGCAGCTAATATGATTAAAAAAAATCCTTTTTTCATTTATTTTTTAATTGTTATTAATTTTAGTTTAATAATAAAACAATTCTGAAAAGGGTTTTGTTACATTTAAAAAGATGAAGGTAAATTATAATATGCAGTCTCAATCGTAAATTTTCTCACCTTTGGTCTCAAAATTGTTAGAGTTAGAGGACAAATTCTACAATTAATCACTAAATAATAACGGTTATGAAAACTAAAACACCAGCAAAGAAAGCGACGGTTAAAAAAACGGCACCTGCAAAAACACAGGAAAAAATTCCTGCTAAGAAAACTGCAGCTAAAGAATTAAAAGATTTATTTGAAGATTCTTTAAAAGACATTTATTGGGCAGAAAAAGCTTTGGTTAAAGCTCTTCCAAAAATGTATAAAAATGCAACGGATAAAAAGTTACAGTCTGCCATTGAATTACATCTTGCCGAAACTCACGTACATGTAAAAAGATTAGAAGAGTGTTTTGCTTCATTGGGCAAAAAAGCACAGGCAAAAAAATGTGATGCTATGCAAGGATTATTAGACGAAGGGAAAAGCATCATGGAAGAAACAGAACCGGGAGCTGTAAGAGACGCAGGAATTATCGCGGCGGCTCAAAAGGTAGAGCATTATGAAATAGCTACTTACGGAACGCTGGCAGCCTATGCTAAAGTTCTTAAAGAAAAAACTTGCCTTAAAAACTTACTGGCAACTTTAAATGAAGAGAAAATTTGCGATAAATTATTGTCAAAAGTTGCTGATATTACTTTAAACAGCAAAGCGATTAAGAATTAAGAATTCGCCTCTTTACGAGGTGAATTTTACATATAAACAAAAAACCTTGTTAGTAAATAGTACCAACAAGGTTTTTCGTTTTTAATATTATTTAATTAATGAGATTTCATTATCGCGACCATTTCGTTTGGCGATTTTATCTGCTTTCTTTTCCTTTGCCGTTTTCAAGGGTGCTGTTTTATCAGACTTCTTTTTAACGTCTTTTTCTTTTGCCATAATAATTTTACTTTAATGGTAAAGTTCGGGTTTAAAAAAATGAAAAACTTGTACATAGATTTTTATTTGTTATATAAATCATAGATTTTATATCGGATACATTTAGAAAAATGTACAATGATTGAGCGAAATCATAAATAATGAATTATTAAAGGCGTAAATTTGAGTAGATTATAAGTAATTATTTAAACTGTTTTATTAATAATTGCTCTGATAATTTTTCAATACTACCAATGAAATTATATATAAAATATATGGTCAGTCTTCGTTGCAAAATGGTTGTACACGAAGAGCTTAATAACCTCGGCATAAAGCATGCGGTGGTTGACCTTGGTATTGTGGAAGTATTGAGTGATATCACGAAGCTGCAACGGGAAATTTTAAAGGAAAACCTGTTAAAATCCGGGCTTGAATTACTGGATAATAAAAAAAGCATTCTCATCGAAAAAATAAAAAATGTGATCACAGAAATGATCCATTATTCTGATGAAGTGCCGAAGGAGAATTTTTCCGATTACATCAGTGAAAAACTGGGTTATGACTATACTTATTTAGCCAACACATTTTCTGAGGTAAAAGGAATAACTATTCAGCATTTTATTATCGTGAATAAAATTGAAAAGGTAAAAGAACTGCTTTTGTATGATGAACTTAACCTTACCGAGATTTCTTATAAGCTGAATTATAGCAGTGTAGCGCATCTATCGAACCAATTTAAGAAAATAACGGGTCTTTCGCCTTCTTTTTATAAACAGTTAAAACAAAAACTAACCAAAAATTTAGAAGATATCTAAATTGTGTGAAATCTGTAAACTTTTTTGATTATTTTGCAAGATTTTACACTATAAAGGTTCGATATTTGTATAAATACAAATAGCTCTTATCATGGAAATAAATCGTAATATAATCAACAACAATTTTAAGATCATTGGAAACTGGGCTGTTAATTCAAGATTATTGAAAAATAAATTTTCACAATTAACTGATTTTGACTTAAAGTTTGACGAAGGAAAAGAAATTGACCTTCTGGACAGAGTGGGAAACAGACTCAGAAAAAATCGTGAGGAAGTAATGGATCTTATAAGAGAGGTAAATCTTTCATAAACTATTTTCAAATACTGATTAAAACTAAGAGAAGTAGTACATATACTTTCAACGGGTTTTAATAAGAGGATAGAAGCTTATTGGTCTCTATCCTTTTTTATTTAAAATATTTAAGGAATTAGATAACATATCAAAATATTAATTAAAAGATCATTAGTAATGAAAACAATACATCTCTTTCAGTTTAAAGATTCTATCAGTCTTAAAATTCCGTTTTTTGATGAAGAAAGTCAGCTTACAAGTTTAAATGATTTAATGACATTTGATTTGATCAACACAGAAAAAGTCACCGAATTTATCATCGAAACTTCGGATGATTTTGTTTTTGAGAACACAAAAAAAGAAGATCTATTGATGATGTGTAAAGATGCTAAAGAAACGATAGATCACTATTTCAGAACTGTTGTTAATGATTATGATGCTCTTTATACTTAAAAATTAAAAAAATAACACCAATAAATAAAAAAATAACAATCACTTAATCAAAATGTACTATTATGAAAGACCCTAAAACACCGTCTAATGAAAAAGTAAATCAACTTCAAGCACACACGACAGATAATGCTGATGAGAAACTGACAACCAATCAGGGCTTAAAGATCAACAACAATCAGGATTCTTTAAAAGCGGAAGAGCGCGGCCCGAGTTTATTGGAAGATTTCATTCTTCGCGAGAAAATCACCCATTTTGATCATGAAAGAATTCCGGAAAGAATCGTTCACGCTCGCGGATCGGGAGCTCATGGAACTTTTAAGTTAAATAAAAGCCTGAAAGAATTCACTAAAGCAAAATTTTTATCCGAAGAAGGTAAAGAAACACCTGTTTTCGTGCGTTTTTCTACAGTTGCAGGAAGCGCAGGAAGTACCGATTTGGCTCGTGACGTGAGAGGATTTGCGATTAAATTTTACACAGAAGAAGGGAATTATGATTTAGTAGGAAATAACATTCCTGTATTCTTCATTCAGGATGCGATGAAGTTTCCTGATTTAATACACGCTGTAAAGCCCGAACCGGATAATGCGATTCCACAAGCTGCTTCGGCGCACGATACTTTTTGGGATTTTATATCTTTAATGCCCGAAAGTATGCACATGATTATGTGGGCGATGAGCGACAGAGCGATTCCGAGAAGTCTTAGAATGATGGAAGGATTTGGAGTTCATACTTTTAAATTTATTAATGATGAAGGAGCTGTTCACTTTGTAAAATTCCATTTCAAACCAAAATTGGGAGTTCATTCCGTAGCTTGGGATGAAGCGACTAAAATTTCCGGTAAAGATTCAGATTTCCACAGAAGAGATCTTTGGGAGGCCATTGAAAACGGTGCTTTCCCGGAATGGGATTTCGGTGTGCAGATCATTCCTGAAGAAGATGAACATAAATTTGATTTCGATTTACTAGATCCTACCAAGTTGATTCCGGAAGAAGAAGTTCCTGTTCAATTGGTTGGAACTTTAACATTAAATAGAAATCCGGACAACTTTTTCGCTGAAACAGAGCAGATTGCATTCCACCCGGGGCATCTGGTTTCAGGAATTGATTTTACCAATGATCCTTTGTTACAGGGAAGGTTATTCTCTTATACAGACACTCAATTATCACGTTTAGGATCTCCTAATTTTCATGAGATCCCGATCAACCGTTCTTTAAATGAAGTTCATAATAACCAACGTGACGGACAAATGCGTCAGCAGATCGTAAAAGGAAAAGTAAGCTACGAACCCAATTCTATCGGTGGCGGATGCCCTTTTCAGGCGATGATGAAAGATGGCGGTTTTTCTTCTCATAACGAAAGGATTGACGGTAAAAAGATCCGTGCGAGAAGCGAAAGTTTTGTAGACCATTATTCTCAGGCTAAGTTGTTCTTTAACAGTCAGTCAGCTCCTGAAAAACAGCATTTACAGAACGCTCTTATTTTTGAACTTTCAAAAGTGACCATTCCTGCGATCAGAGAAAGAGTAGTAGGGCAGTTGGCTTTCATTAATAAAGACTTAGCAGCTACAGTCGCCAAAAAAGTAGGCGTAAAAGTTGTTGAATTAAAACAACCTAACGGAAGTATTCCCGCAGATGCTGATCCAGCAACATTACAAAGTCCTGAAAAAGAACCTTCAACAAAAAGTTCAGAAGCTTTAAGCATGGCCAATACCGTTAAAAACACCATTGAAAGCCGTGTTATTGGTTTCATCATGGAAAATGGAGTAAAAGCAGCCGATGTAAAAGCTTTACAGTCTAAATTAGAAGCAAAAGGAGCTGTGGTACAGATCATTGCAGGAAGTTTAGCCCCTGTAAAAGCGGATGACGGAACTGTTTTTGAACCTAAACATTCTTTGACGAGTACGGCAAGTGTTTGTTTTGATGCACTTTATCTGTGCAGTGGAAAACAGTCTTCAGACAATTTAATGAATGAAGATAACAAGCCCGGAACGCTTTTATTTGTCAACGAGGCTTACAAACATTGTAAAGCGATCTATTTCGGAAAAGAAACGGATGCGATCTATAAAGCCAGTTATGTGAATGATAAAAAGCATGATGACCCAGCAATTATTACTTCTGATAGTAAAGATTCAGACTCAGCTTTTATTAAAGCTATTGCTAATCACAGAGTTTGGGAGCTGGAAAAAGAAAGAAATAATCCTGCTTAATCTTTAAAGTAGACACCATGAAAATATAATGAACAGAGGAGATAAATAATCGTATTTATCATTAAAGATAAAACCATTGAATAGCTTTTGTTGAAAGACATTTGTGAAAGATGGTTTTGTTTTTTTTATTTAAAGCTAAACTTTAATCAATCTTTTTAAATGGCTTTATAAAAATATTTTGAATAATTAAATCTTAACTATGAAACCAAAACAAATTCCCGGAGTTCCTCTACAGAAAAAAGGTGGTTTTCATGATACAGAAAGCATAAAGCAATATAGCGATCAGGAAAAAACAATTGAGGAATATGCTGTTTTAAAAGAAAGATTTCTGTCAGTTAATCAATGGAAAAGCTATTGTGGTGATAGTTTTGCCGATTTCAGACTTCATGATTCTTTTGGAAATTATGTTGAGAGACTTCCGCAGGTTGGAGATTTTATAAGAATCGATATTCCGGGGCCGGGAGGTTTTGAAGCTAAAGGCTGTGATTGGGTTAAAATTATAGAGATCAGTAATCAATACCTAAATAAAGATGAATTGGAAAATCTACTGATCATCTGCATACCATCAACTATTCCAAAAAATGAAAAAAGTCATCACATTGCTCATTTCTATTCTCCTGAAGGAACTTCAATTTTTATTATCTCAAGAAGTAGAAATCACATAAAAGCTGCAATTTATGGCAGAAATGAAAGCCCAAACTGGAATGCCAATTTTTTAGATAAAATAAGAAATTTCTCAGTAGCGGTCGGCGGAATGGTTGGGATCTCAAAAATTCAATGGAAGAGGCTTTCTGATCAGTTTTTGGATTTTTAAATTTTATTTAAACTTATATTCTCCATCAAGTTTGTCATTCCGGAGGAATCTATACATCGTAATTAAAATTAATAATTTAGATTCCTCCAGAATGACAAAATGGATGAATTTCCACTTAAATATTAGTGTTGTTCGGCTAACTTTATAAAAAAAGACTGTCATATTTCAGACAGTCTTTTCTTTATTTTTTCTTTAGATCTTTAGTTATCTGTTGTTCTGCATTCTTAGCTTTTTGTTCCTGGGCTTCCTGATCTTTACGATGTTGGCGTTTAGTTTTTTTCTCTGCACGTCTTTCTTCGCGGATCAGCTTATTTGATTTTTTATTATACAAAGCCGCTATAATTCCCTGACCTTTTTTACTGAAGATCTTGATTTTCGGTTTTTCATGAGTTCCCGTTACAACAATCGGAAAACCGATCCATCCGCCGGGCGGTAAACCAACTCTTACCTGAAGATCCAACAATCCGTTGAAACTTGTAGTTCCGCTGATGGAAGGTCTTAAAACTGAAACTTTAAACGTAAATTTATCAACATGGATCAAATTATTTTTGATATGTGTTTCGATATCCACACCTTTCATATCAGGATTATCAAAACCTTTGGAACCAATATTATCGCCTACAGCAGATAACATTTTAAGATTTTTGACTTCCACATCACGAAGATTGACATTTCCTCCACCTTCTAACGACGGATAAATTGGACTCATATTTTTATCAAAATCGCCTTTTAATTTGTAGTCTAATGATACAATTCCTTTAACATCTTTTGCTGCAGTGGCCATTTCACGAACCATGTCAATTTCTTTGTAAGCTCTCTGAACATCAAAGTCCTGAACTTTAAAGGCAACATCATAATTAGCCGTTAAAGGAGATTCATCCTGATACCGGGCATCAATGTTCATTCTGCTTCCGATAATGTCAAAAGAGGTATTTTTAAGATAAACCTGCCCTTTAGTTACAGAAGCTAGTCCTTTAAGATGATTTAATCCTAAACCTTTAAATTCCACTTTTTTTGCATTCGCTTCTAGAGAAACATCAAGATTTTTAGGAACGATAACAACGCCACTACTTTTCGGATTTTCTACTTTTGCATATTCTACTTCTATGGATTTATCGGTGTTGTCACCACTTTTCAGCGCCATAAATTCATCAACCAAAATGTAGTTGGAATTCAATACAAATTTTCCGTGGAGGGTACCTTTTCTTTCAATAAAATAATTGATGGTGTTTAAAAGATAACCATTTAAAGCAAAATCTGATTTTCCGTAAGTTGCAAAAAACTTTCTGAACCACATTTTTTCATTTTCAAACTGGAAATTTCCTTCTTTGATATAAAATGATTTCGGTAGATATTCTGTGGTAGCTTTTATATTTTTAAGGATCAAAGTTCCACGGTTGTCAAGTTTACTGTACTGGCCTGTAGTTGCGTAGCTTTGTCGCCCGTTCAGAGAAAGGTCTGCCATGATCAATCCGCTGATGTCTAAACCTTTTTTAGCAAAAACTTTATAAATTCTACCAATATTTAAAACTCCTTTCGCTTTTACTTTATACAGAAGATCTTCAAAATTCTGTAGATCGGCATTAACGAAAACCGGATTTCCTTCAAAATCAAACTTAAAAGGATCTAATTTCACACCAAGGCTCTTGAAAGTACCATCAGTATTGATAATATTAGCAATTAAATTGATGTTTTGAATTGGGTTGGGATAGTATTTTGTTTTTACAAAACCGTCTTTAAGATTGATATATCCATTGGTTTTCGGGAACAGTTTTTTATCCATGCTGAAAATTCCGTTGGCTTTGATGTTGGTATCCATCAAACCACGAACTTCAATATCTTTTAATCCTAATGCCTGTTGTAGTGTCTGAAGGTTGACAGCGCCTCTGATATTGGCATTTACATTCATTTCTTTCAGACCTTTTGTTCTTACATACGCAAGAAACTTATTATTCGGACCAAGATCGAAACTTAATTTTTTAAGATCTATGCCTAATTGATCGGTATCTAATGAAGGAAGATCAATATTAAGATCCATGTTCAGATTGTTCATCGGAACTGGCGCTTTTCCATTGGAAATAAATCCGTTTTTGACTAAAAGTCGCACTTTAACTCTCGGTTTAAGGTTTTTTGGCTCGCTGAATCTTCCTTTTACATTAAAATACAGATCACTGTTCCCTTCAATTTTCGTGTCTTTTGCCCAATCGAGATATTGGGGAGGCAATACGGAGATCATTTCACGGATAGTTGTTTTTTCGGAAGCTGCTTTAATGTCGAGGTTATATCCATCTTTCAAAATACTTGCGGAACCGATGAATTTTAATGGTAAATCATTGACCCTTAATTCGTTCTTTCTTAATACAAAAGTTAATGCATTGGTGTTGATCCTTGTAATAAGATCTGCGTGTAATTTCTTTTGTTTTGCGTAATATATTCTGTTAAGACTAAAATCTACTTTGTCAACATCAAGATTGGTTTCCAGATCGAAAATATCTTCGCTTAATCCGCCTTTTCCGGTATAATTCAATCCTTTGGCATCCACTAAAATTCTTGCAGCATGATCAATATACTTTACATGGCTGTTTTTAATTTTAATAAGATCCAACTTAATAGATGTGCCAGCTTCTGTAGTATCTTTCGGTGCCGCTGAAGGTTTTGAGATGTAAACGTTGTAGTTGGCTTCACCCTTTGTGTTTACAAAAACATTCGCATAGGCATCGGATACATATATTTCATCGATTTTAACTTCGCGATTGAAGATCAGGTTTTTTAAGTTGATTCCTACAGCGACTTCTCTTGCAGACAATAAAGTATCATTCTGAAAAGGTTTTGAACCTTGTAAAATAAAATCATCCACAGAAACCGTAAGAGACGGGAAGTGACGGAAAAACGTAAGATGTGTTTTCTTATAGTTTAGTTTTCCTGCAAGATGCTGATTGGCAAATATTTTTACCTGCTCAGAAATTGTTCCGGGAAATAGAAGAGGAATAATAAACATCAAAAATAAAATTGATGCCAATGAAATTCCTGTCCATTTTAGAATTTTCAAAATTATTTTTTTTAATTTTTCCATAAATCGATAATTTTGATTTTAGCAATATTTTTTAGATATGAATAACAATAATAAGTTAATGGATATCTAAAATCAAGCCATTTATCATGAAAAAAATCAAAATATCTTCCAACATATTTAAAAGATTTAAATTTTAAAAAGAGAAACTTATTTAAATATTCGAACCTAAATTTCGAGTGTTAAAAGTCTATTTATTTTCTAATTTTTTCAAGGCTTTAAAGATCTAAAATGATTTATTTGAAAAAAAAATAATGCATATTTATTTTTTTTGACTTAAATTTATCACTTAAACGAGAGTTTTTATTTTTTAGAAAATATAATTTAGAATATCATAGATTCAATTAGTTAAAAACATTAATTAGACAGCCTTAAAGTCGATGATTTGGAGGCTGTTTTTATTTCAAAAACTCAATTAAAATTAATATACCATTATGAAAAATCTTTTTAAGTATGTCCTATTTTTATCGGTCACATTATTGTCAGTTTCTTGTAGCTCGGATAGAGATGAAATTATTGATGAAACGGGAGGTGTTATCCATGTTTTTTACAAAAATGCAGACGAATTTGCTTTAACGTATGATACAGGCGGAACGGTAAGTCAGCCAATCCGAAATCAGGCATTTGATCTTTATAAATTAGGTAAATGGGGCGAACTGGAAACTCTGTTTAAAAATAATAATCTAAATGGCGGATGGCCTCCAGCAAATGGCGGATACAATATCGTTGATGAAGTTCCTCTTACAGCCGGACAAAAATTTGACAGATACAGCGGAGCTATTGGCAATTATACAGGAAACGGAATTCCCAATTTAGGAGGAAGTTTTACAAGCCCGATCGTAAACGGATATGTTTATACTTTTAGTCAGAGAGCTTTAAATCAAGAAGAAAATAAATATGATTTCTATTATGAGATTGATGTTTTGAATAATTTATTACCTTTCAAATCTCAAACAGCAGATGTTATTCCTTGGTTTGGACAAGTTGGCAAGGGAAAACAAACGATGTGGAAAATCTCAATAGATCCTGCAACCGGTTATCAGAAAACATGGAATAAGTTGGCGCAGGAAGGATATATAAAAGTGACAATTAAGAAAAGCCCAAGCGGAAAATACAATAACTTGGCAGGAACGGTTATTCAGTAATAAATAAATTGAAATGTATTCAATATCAAAAAAAATAAATATTCTTGAAAAAGCTCTTGTCACAAAGAGCTTTTTTAGCAATGATGAAATTATTCCATCTGCTGTAACAAAATTTACGTGTTGCCATTGCAATTCTGAAAATAAGATTGAAATAAAACCGTATGAATCGGGATTTCCAATTCTTCAAATTTATGATGAAGAAAAAGTTTTATCTAAAAATGAATTATTGAGAAATAAAATGGTTTCCGAAACTTCAACTAGAATGCAACATTTTGGGGAGTTGACGGTACGTGATCTTCCAACGCTTTATTTTGGAACAGATTGTTCGTCTTGTCATTCAAAATATATATGCATATTCAGTTACGGAGAAAAGCAGCCGGGACTGACTTTATTAGAAATTTCGGGTGTTTGGAATTATGAATAATATCATTTTGATTTAAAAATATCGATACAAAAAAAATCTGCCTCAGAATTGAAGCAGATTTTTTTATTCTAAGGAGTAAATTATTTTAAGATTTGATTGTCATAAAGTATATTATCATCTTCATCAAAACTTATGATAAGTACTTTATATTGTTTTGCACTGTCGTTATTATAGAATTTAATTCTTGGAGGAACATAATCGCTGTCAAATAAATTTGGATTCCAGTATAATGTTTCTCTAGTGTCATTTTCGACTTTCGAATCATCGTCTAACATTTCAAGGGGAAATTCTGAAGGTTTATCATAACCTTTCACTACCGCTAAGTTATTTTTTTTGGTTTCTTTTTCATTATTTTTTGATTTCAGATTACCTCTCATGGTATAGATTACTACGGCATTGCCTATTAATCCTGATCCTTTTATAACTTTCACCATCGCAATATTACTGATAGGAAGACTTGATATCATACTTGGATCAGTAGGTGTTTCATCCAAATATAATTTAGCCTGGCTACCACGAATATAGGGAACATTTTCCCCTGAGCTATTTCGTTGAAATGATAAACCAGCAGCTCTTCCCTGTAACCAATCTAAAATATTGGTTGATCCTGCAGCATGTTGGTCTTCATTTACAAAGTCAAATATGGTTGCATCTACAGAATTAAACATCCCGCTAGACAGCTGTTTGTTTAATTCTTCTTTTGGATCTTGTTTTTTTCCTACTAATTTTACTTCTTCGATTTGTACATCAACGTTCTCCGTTTTTTTGTTGTTTTTCTGAGTGTTGATGGCTCTTGAAATAGTTGGAGAAAGTTTTTTATTTTCAGCTGCTTTTACCAATTTGTATTTTGTACTGGGGAAATTGCCTTTAAATTGTATTGGGTTTACTAATGGTTCTACTGTAACGAATAAGTTATCTGTATTTGATTCTTTATCTTTTTCCGGATTTACAAATAACGAAACCGCCAAAGGTTCATTGAAGTTAAGGTTATCTAAATAAATATATCCATTTTGATCAGTTTTAAATAGGCTGACCGTAGGTTGTCCTTCTCCTAATTTTAAAGCTAAAGTTACAGCAGCATCTCTCAAAATAGCATTGTCTTTAATCGGTTTTACTTTATAAGAAAGAAATTTTTGAGAACTGGTTTTAATAGTAGGTGTAACTCCGCTAAGCACGGAATTCCAATCAAATCTTTTCCAATTTTCGGAAATAAGCAGAGCATCCAAAGCTTCACTGTTGGCATTTTTAGAAAAATACTGTGCCGGCTTGTCTATTTTGGAAGTAAAGTCTCCTGTAAGCCAAAGGCTACTCAAAATATTTTCTTCTTCTGTGTTGTTGCTTCCGTCATCATCGCTTACCACAACAGTATAATTTTTAAAATATGATTCTGGAGAAAGATCAATACTATTGAATGATCTTGGTGTTTGTTTTAAATTTTTACCGATAATTTCAGCTTTTTCAACCTTTAAATTATTGGGTTTAATAAAGCAAAGTCTTTTTGCAACCAGATTATCCTGTTCATCAAAAATGGCTAATTGTAAAATAACGTTGGCACCATTGCTTATTTTCGTTGGAATAAGACTTGAAGCTTCATTGGTTAACTGATTGATATTTGCCTTATAAGCAAGATGGTTATTGATGGTTCCTACAATTTTATAATTTTGGAGCTGTTTTGTTAAATTAACTCCTTTTAAACTGTATTTAATCCCTTCATTAGAGCTGGAAACTTCTAAATTAAGGCCGCTGCCTGCAACTTCCGGTAAATCTATAGTCTGTTTTTTTCCTGTATTATCCTGAATTATGGCTTGGTATTTTTTGCCTAAAGTTGGAGTTATTTTAAAAGAAGCAACATTTGTATCAAACGATGTAAAAGTCGTGATAGACACATTTGGATTTTGAGTATCTATTATTTTTCCGGTCCAGCTTTCTGGTAAAGAATTTTCGCTAGATAATCTTACGGCAAATTTCGTAGGCATACCGTTGATGAAATTTCCACCTTCCGGAAAGGCTTTAGCAGACCAATCAGAATTTTTAGAAATCTCTAACGATTCAGTCGATTTGGGATTATAAATCGGAATGGTTTTAACAATCTGAAAATCTTCACTAAAATTAGTCATGTAAGGAGTGTAAGCTCTCACGAAATAAACCTGCTCCGGAAGATCTTCTTTAAGTTTAAAATCTCCGCTGCCTTCACCATTGGTAAGAAGTATGGTTTTCCAGTCGATTAATTTTTTATCAGAATCATACAATTCAACAAATAGAGTGGTAGACAATAAAGAACGATTATATCCATCGAATACAAAGCTTTTAAACCAAATCTGGTCACCCGCTGCATATTGGGACTTGTCGGTAAGTAAGTATACCTTTTCCTGTTCGTAATTATTCTCAAGATTGGTAATTGCTTTTTCTAGTTTAGTTTGTGAAAATACAGGTTGCACACTTGAAATAAGCAATAAAAAGAATATATTTTTCATAGAGATCTTAGCGCATTCTTTAATGCTATGCTAAATTACTTACCAAAATTGATATTTACCTTCTAATTTTAAAATTTAAGGAGATTTTAACTATTGAGGTCTGTAAAAAAGAAATTTATTACTGTATTTTAGCTTTAATGTTAATCTGGAAGCATACAAAACTCCTTTTTCGAAAATGAAAATTTTCTTGAACATAAAAAATCCACAACTGAAAAGCTGTGGATTTTTTTGTGATAATATATTAAACTAAGATTCGGTCTTTAGTAGTCCATAGTTCACCGGAGCAGGTTCTTTTCCGAATAAACACGAAAAAATGTTTTGGAACTCATGGATATATTTACATTTAATTGAATTTCCGTAGATTTTTAAACCTTCTACGATCTTTCTGGAATTCAGGTCGATATCATATTTAATGAACGTTTCCGGTCTTTCATATCTGATACGCTGTTCAGAGCTGTATGTTCTTGAAAAACCGAATTTCTCCAACCATTCTTCAGTGATCTGAATAGGTGTAATAGAGTCTGCCGGAACAGAAAAACTGTGAATGTCATTCTCTATTTTTACAAAATAATCTTTTTCATTATCCTGGAATATTTCAGTAATCGTAAATATCTGATTTCTGTATTCCACTAAATTTTTAATTTTAAGATCTACAACGTTCATAATATTTTGTGTTAGGGTTAAAAGTATATTGAAAGTGATTCTTGGTACAGTTATGTTTACAAATATTATGCCTTACACTATAAATATATTTAATCTTTTTAATAATTAAACGTTAATATTTTTCGTAAATAATTAATTATATGTTGATTACAATAACATAAAGTCATTTTTAAACCAAAAAGTATGGTACTTATGTGGTATGTTGTGTGTTTTTATTGTCGGGAAAATCTATCAATAGTAAGTGAAAAAGCAATGATAATAGAGAAAATAAGGAAGGAAATGAAAAATTTCCAAGAAGTTGCGTGAAGAATGTACCCTGTACCGCTTCCCAAAATACTTGAACCAAAATAATAGAAAAGCCAGTAAATAGAAGTTGCAGAAGACTTTCCTTCTTTAGCACGTAAAGCCGTCATCTGGCTCGCCATCGTATGTGCTGCGAAAAAAGAAAGCGTAAATAATCCAAGCCCGAAGATTACAATATAAATATTCTCGGAAAGTAAAAATAAAATTCCGGCGATCATCAATAGGATAGAACCTTTTAGAATATTTTTTCGATCTGTTTTCTTTGATAATCTGCTCGTGATCATCGTTCCGAAAACCCCGAAAGTATACATCAAAAATATAAAAGCAATCAAAAAATGATTCAGTGAAAACGGTGCAGATTCCAGACGGAAAGTAAGATAATTATAAACGCTCACAAAACTTCCCATCAGCAATGCCGCAATAAAATACAGACGAAGCATATAAGAATCGGTAAGAAATCTCCTCATTTGCTTTATTTTCAGAGAATAATCTGTTTTTTGAGGATTAAAAAACTTTGAATCCGGGAAAAATTTCCAAAAAAGTAATCCTAATAGTAAGCTTTCAATTCCGATGATCAAAACGGCGTTTCTCCATCCCAATTCTCCGGCGATGATTGTCGCCAAGATTCTTCCGCTCATCCCACCGATGGTATTTCCGCTGAGATACATGCTGATGGCCAGAGCAACTACAGAAAGTTCAACTTCTTCTGTCAAATAGGCCAGAGCAACTGAAGAAACTCCCGAAATCACAAAACCTTTTATTACACCAATCGTGATTAATAAAGGCAGACTTTGAACCCAACTTGAAATAATTGTCAACACAGCAGAAGAAAGTAAAGAAAATATCATCAGTTTTTTTCTCGAATAGCTGTCTGCTTTAAAGGCGAAAAAGAATAATCCCAAAGCCATTCCTATCGTAGCCGACGAAACGAGAAGTGAGCTGTCGCCAACAGTTGTATGAAAATGTTCTGCAACCATTGGAAGCAAAGGCTGAAAAAGATAAAGCTGGGCGAATACGGAAAGCCCCGAAAGGAAGATACAAAGTTTTATATATTGGAAACGTTTACTCTTTTTATCTGCTTTTTCAGGGGTGCTCATGACTTTTTAGGATTAAAACTCATTTAGAAGGTACATTCTTGATGAGTTTTATAAAGTGTAAATTTCCTGATATTTTTTTAATTTCTAAAACGCTTTATTTCGATAATATTCATCGCTGAAACCGATTTAGAACTAAATATTTTCTTGAATATTGATCGTTTGCAAAGTATTGATGTATTCCGAAGGCGTAATTTTTTCAATTTGCTTAAAAACACGATTAAAAGTTGACTGATTAGAAAATCCCGCCTCTGTATAAATATACATTAAGGTTACTTTCTCAAGGTCATTTTCATTCAGCATTTTTTTAACGCAGTTGATGCGGTGAATATTGAGATAATTATTAAAATTTGGAAAACCATGCTGTCTTATCGCTTTTGAAATATACGTGCTGTTAACTTCCAGTTCTGTAGACAGTTTTGAAATATTGAAATTAACATCTTTATAAGACAGTTTTTCTGTCATCATATTTTCTATTTTCTCAAATAATTCATCCCCAAATGCTGTATCTTTTTCTACAGATACGGTTATTCTCGGTTCAGATTGCTGTTTTTGTTCAATTTCATGATGAATTTCTTCTCTTCTGATTTTGTCTTTAAAATAAATGATCAATGCAAGCACAGCAACATTTGAGATCACCAAAAAAGTATCCGTCAGTTTCACATCTTCTTTTGAATGCTCCTGAAAATTAAAATCAAAATTTTTAGAAACCAAATAAGCTAAAATGATATTAATGAGGATAAAAATACTGTAAATAACCACATATTTCCTGTTAAAAAATACATACGCAGCCAAAGGAATAGGCATAAGCCACACGAAACTTGCTACAGAATTATTCCAAAAAGCAAGCATGATAAAGAAATTATATAGAGACGCAAGAATAATATACGTGTGAACCAGAATATTTATAGAATAATTTTTACGGATAATAAAATAAGAATATGACAGAAAAAATGCACCGACATAAAGATACAATGAGATTATTTTATCCGGAATAAGAAACGTAAAAATAAGAGCATATAAAAAAAGTACAACCGACATTAACATGACATAATAATGCACGAGATCTTTTTTGTGTTTCTCTATTTTTTGAAGTTTTATAGGATCTGTAATTATCATTTGTTGTTTAAAATATTACTTCATAACAGCTATAATTATTTTTTTATAAGTCAAATCTAAGAATTAATTGTGTTAAATCGTTGATTTTAAATGAAATAAATAATGTAAGCTATTTTCAGGGGTTCATTGATGTGTTTAAAATTTGATTTATTGAGGCTGATAACTTTGCATCAGTTCTTAATCAAGAATTTTATTAGTACAAAGATAAAAAAGAGTTAATAAAATAAAACAATATCTCTGAAATTGTACTCATTATAAATTAGACACAAATAATATATTATAAAACATGAAGAAATTAAAATTATCTCTTTTAAGTTTAGCATTGAGCTTTTTTTCAATAGGAACCTATGCGCAAATAGGAATTAATACAGAGTCTCCTAAAGCAACTTTAGACGTTGTCGGAAAACCTGATGTGGCAACTTCAGCAGATGGAGTAATTGCTCCAAGAATGACGGGAAATCAGCTTAAAGCAAAAGATGATGTGTATCTTGCGGCACAGACTGGTGCATTGGTATATGTGACACAGGCGGTAGGAACTCCTTCTGTGAAAACGGCCAAGGTTGATAAGCCTGGATATTACATGTTCAACGGAGAAACCTGGAAATTTGCTTTTGGAGGAAGTGACACTGATATTACAATTGGTGAACTGGTTTATTACCACGGAAGTATTCCTGCAAACACCTCGGGAGCAAACATTTTAGCGAGTACTTATCTTACAGATCTTCCTGTATTGGGAGGAGTTTTAAGACTTGACGCTCAGTTCGACGGGAATTCTTCAGGAACCGGAGCAGCAACTACTTTTAACCCGCGTCTTTACAATATTGGAAGCTCTGATATGAAAATCTGGGTTTCGGAAATGTCTACCCATACGGGTGATTCAGATAACGGGAATATCAAGCTGTCACCGGGGGCTTACAGACAGTTTGACGACGGGGTTTATCTTACGCAGACTCACAATGAAACGGTAACTTTTGATATCACGATTCAGGAGCCGGAGCCGAGATGGTACAGGGTATACTATGCTTTCAGAGTGGATAATAAATCTACTACAGGCACAAGTAATAATACAACATCAGATACCAACACAGCCGACAATACAAGGGAACTGTTTTTATCAGTACAAAGATTATATTAATTAATTTGATTGATTTTAAACAGGTTTTGATTCTACAAACACACAGGAAAAAATTATATAATAAAGAGAGGCATCTGTTCTCTCTTTATTTATTTATTTTTAAACTTTACTATTATTAAATATTAATGAAAAATTTTATTTTTTTTAAAATTTAAATATGTCTAAATTATTTTTTTGATTAAAAGTGCTAATTCATTATCATTGCATTAATAAAAATGTACACAAATGATAGAAGATTTTCCATTCTATTTATCTCTTATTGTAGCAATTGTATTGCTCATCATGCTGGCAAACAAAATAAAGGTGGCTTATCCCGTATTGCTTGTTATTGCAGGTTTGATAATCAGTTTTATTCCCGGAATTCCGATGATTCATATTGATCCTGAGCTTATTTTTATTATATTTCTTCCTCCTTTATTATATGAAGCAGCTTGGGCTATCTCATGGAAAGAATTGTGGAAATGGAGACGTATCATAGGAAGTTTTGCTTTTGTGGTGGTTTTTCTTACGGCCATTTCTGTCGCATTTTTTGCGAATTATTTTATACCCGGATTTTCTTTAGCGCTTGGATTCTTGTTGGGTGGAATTGTTTCTCCGCCAGATGCAGTAAGTGCCAGTGCAATTTTAAAATTTGTAAAAGTTCCGAAAAGAATGTCATCCATTCTGGAAGGAGAAAGTTTACTGAATGATGCTTCTTCATTAATAATATTCCGTTTTGCAATGATTGCGGTCGCTACAGGGCAATTTATTTGGTCTGATGCAACTTTAAGTTTTTCTTGGATGCTTGTAGGAGGTATCGGGATAGGAGTATTAATTGGCCTTATTTTTATGAAATGCCATAAATATCTTCCCACCGATGCCAATATGGATACGATTTTAACCATTGTTGCTCCTTATGTCATGTATATCGCTGCAGAAGAAGTTCACAGTTCAGGTGTGTTGGCTGTTGTAAGTGGAGGATTGCTTTTATCCAATAACAGACATCGTTTTTTAAGTACAACATCTCGTTTGCGAGGCCTCAATGTTTGGGAAAGTCTCTCTTTTGTTTTGAATGGATTGGTATTTTTATTAATAGGTTTAGCCTTACCAGAAATTACCTCAGGTCTTGAAGGAGTTGGGCTTTCAGATGCTATCGTTTATGGATTAATGGTAACTGCTGTATTGGTTGTGGTAAGGATTTTATCGGCTTATGGCGCTGTTTTGGTCACTTTAGTTGCCAGAAATTACATCAATGTAGCAGATGCAAGAAGCCCGGGATTCAAAGCTCCTGCAATTATGGGATGGACGGGAATGCGCGGAGTTGTTTCTCTGGCAGCGGCTTTATCGATACCTACTCATTTGTATGAGGGCGGACCTGCATTTCCACAGAGAAATTTAATCTTGTTTATTACTTTCATTGTTATTTTAACAACGCTTTTGGTGCAGGGGCTTACGCTTCCTTATCTAATCCGGAAAATTGAACTGCCCAATTTTGATGATTACTTGCCTGATGAAGAAGCTGAATATCTGATCAAAAGACAAATGGCAAAACATACTGCAGATCATATCACGAATAATCATTCCGAAATATTGGGTAGAAGTACCTTCCTAAAACAGATTCATGAAAATCTGAAGGGAAAAGCAAATGTTGAGACAGAAGTAAAGTTAACTTCGGAAGTAAGGGATGTTTATCTGGATGTTTTAAGCGCGCAGAGATCATGGCTTCTTGATCAAAAGCATAATGATGATGTTAACGAAGATGTTATCAAAAAATACCTCATGAAAATTGATCTGGAAGAAGCGAGAATACTGCTGATTCATTAAATTTTAATCGTTGATGATTGTTAAAAGTCTCTGCAGGTATTCATTTTCTTTTACAACTTTATTATAAGACTGTCTTACATATGCTGGTGAAAGCTCATAGTTTTCCGGCTTTGAATGGATGTCTTCATTTTCGATATATTGATTGAGGTGAAGGGTGTAGTCTTTAATATATTTATTGATTAATTTTCGTTTTATTTTGCAGATCGTATTATTCTTTATTTTGTGTAAAGAATTAAGAATAAAAGATTTATCTCCATGGAAATTAATTACGTTTGCTACAAACGAAAGATTATGCGTATCCTGTAAAACAGAATGTTGTTCATTTTCAAAAATCATGATGTGGTAAGAGTTTTAGTGAGTCAGTAATGTTTTCAAAACACGGTAAGCACTTGAGATCAGCAGACGGGTATTGAAAATGATTTTTTCAATGTCAGAATAATCTTTTTTCGTGATGAAGTAAATTTTAAGGGTTTCATGATATTAATATTTAAAAGTGTGTAAAAAATAAGGTATTAACTTAATTTTATATAAAATATTTCACTTCAAAAACCTAACCAAAATATTTACATTATTTCAAAAATATTAAAAATTTGTAACAAAAACCCTTATTAATGTATTATTTTACCTAAAACTTTAATTATTGTTGTGATTTTTGTGGTATGTAGTTGTTATTATTTGATAAAGAGTATTTTTTCAATTCTTAATTATTTCTAGTAAGTAATAATTTCAAAAAGATATTAATTGAAGCTAAAGTAGCGTGTAATTAATTACTTATAATAATTTTCTGATTAAAATTTTATCATTTCGGTACTTGTTTTGATAATAATACTAAAACATAAAATGAAAAAAGAAAATTTTAACCACTTATTGGGTAAATCACGCCATGAAATTATGCAAGAACTTGGAGATGGTTTTAATTATTTTAATAGTGAAATCTGGACTTATGAAGTAGGAAAAACATGGTTTGGCCAAAAAATTATTCTATCGCTTATTTTTAAAGATGAAAAAGTTTCGGAATTAAATCTCACCAAACGCTTCGGAAGATGCTAAAATCTATAAATTTGTAATTCGCTTCTTATGAAAATTATTCATCGCTAAAACCGATTTACAAATATGGAACTCAGACAAATTCGTTATTTTCTTAAAGTTAAAGAACTGCTAAATTTTACGGAAGCTGCAAATCATTTGTATATAAGCCAGAGTACACTTTCACAGCAGATCAAACAGCTTGAAGACGAGTTGGGTATTCCATTATTTAATAGGATAGGGAAGCGTATTGAGTTAACGGAAGCCGGAGCAGTTTTCTCAGAATACGCAGAAAAAAGCTTGCTGAAATCACAGGAAGGCTTTCTGGCTTTAAAAGATTTGAAAGATCTGAAAACCGGTGAACTTACAATTGGGGTAACTTATGGAATGCGTTCTACTTTAATCGGAACTCTTATTAGGTTTTCCGTAGAATATCCGGGAGTTAGGGTAAATATTGTTTTTGGAACGACTTCGGAATTGATTGAAAAATTATCTCATCTCGACCTTGATTTTGCACTTACTTTTGCTGAAGGCAACAAAGAAAAGATATTTAATTATATTCCACTTTTTACTTCACGGATGACTTTAGTTGCAGCGAAGAACTCTTACCTTACAAATAGGTAAAGTATTACTTTGAAAGAAATCACTAATTTGCCTCTTGCATTGCCTACAAAAGGCTACAGCACAACAAAATTTGTTACAGAAGCTTTTGAAATCAGTAATTTGTCTCCCAATATTTTAATTGAAATTAATGATATTCCTACCTTGCTTGAGCTTGCAAAAAGTGGGAATTGGTTTACTATTTTGGCGCAAACAACAGTTACCGAAAAAGATGATCTGCTTACCATTCCAATAAAAGGTAAAAATATGATTCGTACGGCAATGCTTATCTCTCTGAAAGATGCCTACGAAAAGAAAGCAATGACTGTTTTCTATAAATTTCTTATTACTGAGTAATTACAATTTTTTCAAAACTATTTGAATTATTACTGAATATTAGCGCTTTTTCCCAAAATAGAACAGCGCCGATTGCTTTTTTCATTGTGTTTTAATATTTTCAAAAAATATTTCTAATATTTATTTATCACTAAAAAATGAATTTTATTGTCTAATAATTGTTATGATTGGTTAATATTTTAAATATTTAACTATAAAAGGATTATTTATTTATATAAAATTACTATTTTTACTATAAATGATAAACAAAAATTTCGACATATGAAAAAAACAGTACTATTTATTGTAATGGCTATTTCAGCTTTTACAATTCAAACTTTCGCTCAAGTTGGTATTAATACTTCTTCACCAGCAGCAACTCTTGATCTTACGGCTAAAAACCCTACAGGAACCACATCTAATGTAGATGGTGTTCTTATTCCTCGTGTAGACAGACAAAGAGCGCAGAGCATGGCAGCGGTTCCTACTTCAACACTAATCTATGTAAATAATGCTGCTACAGGTTTACAGGATGGAACAGCTGTTAATATTGACGCAGAAGGTTATTATTATTTTAATGGCTCTTTGTGGGCCAAGCTTAATCCTTCGATTTCTACAACTTCATTTGTTAATATTTATAATACAGATGGCACTCTTTCCGGAAATAGGATTGTTACCCAGGCTGCTAATACTTTATCATTTACAGGGACTGCGACTAATGCTTTCTCGGTAGATGGAACTACATTATCAGTAGATGCGGCTAATCACAGGCTTGGTATAGGAACAACAACACCAGCAACAAAGTTTCATGTAGAAGGAGCTGAGGTTAGGCTTACTAATGCTACTTCTTTATGGGGACTTGATCCTGAAGGAACAGCGCCTACTTCTCAACTCAGTATTATGGATCGTACAAATAATGTTCGTCGTTTAATATTACAGCAAAACGGGAATGCATATTTGGGAGGTGGTATAGCTTCCGGTGGCACAAATGCAACGATAAGTGCCGTTGGTGGAAATGTAGGGATTGGTGCTGTTGCGGCTCCTACAAATACATTAGATGTAAATGGGACAACTCGAGTGAGAACAATTACTGCGGTATCTGGAGCAACAATTGTAACTCCTGTATATTCTGATGCCAATGGTGTTTTAGTAAAAGCATCTCCTTCTCCTACTTATGGCGGTGTTAATTCTAATTCGGTTAACGTAGCCAGTGGTGCTACCGGTGTTTTGATCTCCGGTTTAATTGATGGAGGAATCTACAAAATTTTTGTTTCAAATGGTGATGCTTGTGGAGATGCTTCTGTAGCTGAATATTATGTGACAAATTTTTCTGCTAACAGTTTCTTTTCTATTAATGGATTGGGTGGACTTTTAGCTAGTGGTGTTGCTAATAAATCTCCTGCCTTTACTCAAACAAACAGAAATATTATCGGGACTGTTTGGACAGGGAAAGTTGGTTGTTCGGGAGGAGATAACTCTACTTCTCTTAATTATACATTAACAATTCCTGCAGCAGGAAGTATTAACGTTACTAATAACGGAAACATTACTAAAAGCTACACCATAGTTGCAACAAGAGTTAACTAAAATAATTTTCCTATTAACTTCCCTCGTAAATTGGATCATTAAAAAATATCAATTTTTAAGGCATCTCTTAGATTCTAATATACACAAATACAAACCGGATATCAGTATCCGGTTTTTTTATCTATTAAAATAAAAAACCTTCCAAAAAAATGAAAGGTTTAATAAAAATTGACTGTATATTGAAGTGTAATTCAATCGTTATTTATTGTTTTTAAGCCATTGTAAACGTCTTTCATCGGGAAAATGTTGCACCTTGAAATTTTCAAAAGTTGCATTGAAGCCATTCCCGTCCGGGCACGCAGCCATTAAACCAACCATCACAGGAGTGTTGTCCTGCAAATGAGCATTACGCATCATGATATAGTTTTTATCATCAAAAGAATAAAAAACCTCTACGGCATCAAGCCTTCTTACAGCTTTTATCCAAACTGTGGGAGGCGTTTTGTCTAATGTGATCACACTCCAGTCGCTTGTTGTATGAGTGACAACGGTGCTAAGGTTATATTTACCATCCACAAACTCAACTCCGGCTTTAATGTAATTATCTTTATCAATTCTCAGCATTAATCCCATTTGGTCAAACCTTGCCTTATAGTTTCCTGTCATTTTTACTTTTGCTTCAAATTCTCCACCATAAGTAGTATAATAAAAAGGGGCATCATCTACAGTAAAGCCATAATGCGAAATTCTCCAGTAATCACTTTGAGGGGTAACAAACATTGATAAAGTGTTGTTTTTAATTTCCCATTTTTCAGGCTCGTTGAACCATGTCATTTTTTCTAACGTCTGAGCAAAACTTTTCTGTGCCAATAGAAGCACGCAGAAACTTAAAATTATTCTCTTCATTATCTTTCTTTATCGGTATAACTGAGTGTAAAGTATTAATTTAGCAAAAGTAAAATTTTAACGTAGATTCGTCAATACTTATAAATAACCATTTATGGAGATCTTAGATACGCTTAACAAAACATTGCTTAACAAAAATGGGAGTAACTGTCTGTTGGATATTGAGGTATATAAACAACAGGCATCAATGTATTCTCAGATTGAAAATGTGGTTTCGGTGTTGAGTGATATGCAGGCGAACAAAAGTTATGTTTATACTTCAAAATCCACGTTGGAATTAGGTTTACATTTTATAGAGAATCCAATAATTATAGATTCAATTTGGGAAGAAGAGATCTTAAAGAAGATACATCCCGATGATAAACTGAAAAAATACATCCATGAATTGCGTTTTTTTAAATTAATGGATTCGCTTAAACCTGAAGACCGCATTAATTACAATGTAGTATCCAGAATCAGGATGAAAGATAAAAACGACGAATACAGATTTGTGCAGCATCGTATGTTCTATACCTATTCGCCTTACAACAATAAGCTGAGGTTTGCACTTTGTCTGTACAGTATTGCCTTAGATCAGTCGATTCTTTTGCCATCAGATTTTTTAATTATAAACTCTACAAAAGGAGAAGTGGTAGTTGAAGACAAATTAAATTATAAAAACATCTTATCTCAAAGAGAATTAGAGGTCTTGAAATTTGTAGGTGAAGGTTTTACTAGTAAAGAAATTGCAGATTTCCTTTTTATAAGTGTAAATACCGTCAGTCGACATCGCCAGAATATCCTTGAAAAACTGAACGTAAAAAACTCGATTAAAGCAATTAATGATAGTTTTTATTAAGTCTAAAATAAATTTTTATTAAATGGCTTTTTCGTTGAATAAATGCGTGATTATTTAGTAAATAGTTAAATATTTCATATTTAAGTGATATATTTGCGAAAGGGGTCGTTTTTTTTTGTTTTTGATAGGGTTTTATATTTTAATTTCATTAATTTTAGGTAAATGAAAAGACTTTTTCAGATATGTTAAGAAATATTAAAATGCTGTAAAAAATGTGAAATATGTTGATTTTCAAACTATATGATTAAAATATTATATGCATAATAAATTTTAATTGAAAATTCAAAGTTAGCGATGTGAAATAATCATATATTTGTTCTTTAAACAGCTAACAAAATTAAGGATGAACATTAACTTTACAACAGCCACATTTAGGGATTTTGAGAATATTCCAGATTATAATATATCTCAAAGAGCGGAAATTTTTTATGAATTTTTAGAGTACATGAAGTCCAACGGGCACATGAATTACAGATTGAAAAATACTACAGGAACAAACTCTTTAGTTCATGTAAATATTGCCAATCAGGATAGAGAATATGTAAGTTTTGTTTCCAGTGATTATTTAGGATTTACACAACATCCGAAAGTAAAACAGGCCGCAATTGATGGAATTGAAAAATATGGAACCGGAACAGGAGCAACACCACTTATCGGAGGATATTTTGATTATCATAATGATCTGGAAAAAAAGATTTCTTCTTTTTTTGGAAGAAATGAGGAGGAAGCAGTCGTTTTTACTACGGGATATACGGCTAATAGCGCTACATTGCAGTGTTTAATGCAAAAAGAGGATATCGCTATTTTAGATATGGCAATACATGCAAGTGTGCATGAGGGGTGTGCTTACACGAATAAAAAGACCTTTCCTCATAATAATTTAGAAGCTTTGGAACATATTTTGAAGACTTCAGAAAACCTTTATCGTACAAAACTCGTAGTTATAGATGGAGTGTATTCACAAGATGGGGATACTTCGCATGTAAAAGAGATTTATGCGTTAGTAAAAAAGTATAATGCTTTTTTAATGGTAGATGATGTACATGGAGTAGGGATTTTAGGAGAAACGGGAAGAGGAACGCTTGAAGAAGCCGATCTATTGGATAAAATAGACATTATTACGGGAACGTTTAGTAAGACTTTCGGAAATTTGGGGGGATATGTGATTGCAGATAAAAAAATAGCGGCAATTTTGAGATTCCAGTCTAAACAACAGATTTTTTCTGCAACGGCACCGCCTTCTTCTGCAGGAATTATTAAGGCTATTGAACTAATTGATGAAGAGCCGATTTGGAGACAGAAGCTTTGGGAAAATATTAATTATTTCAAAAAAGGCTTAGACGATTTGGGTCTGGATACAGGAGTTACACGTTCTGCGATCGTTCCGGTTAAAATTGGAGATCCTTATGTAACGGGAGACGTTGGAAGACTACTCATTGAAAGAGGGATTTATACAAACCCTATTTTATATCCTGCTGTTCCTAGGAAAGATGCTCGTATCAGAATGAGTGTAATGGCCAGACATGAAAAAGAACATCTTGATAAAACGCTCAATGCGTTTGAAGATATAAACAAAAAATTGCATATTGCAAAAAAATAAAATAATACTAGTATTATGCCCAGAAAAGTTGTTCAAGGTCCCATCAGGGACAAAGAAAAAACTAAACAGAAATTACTTGCCGCAGTTGGTAAAATTTTAAGAGTAAAAGGTTACTCTGGTTTAAAAGTAAGTAAGATCGCAGCCGTTGCAGGTTTCGACAAAAAACTTATCTATGAATATTTTGGAAGTACTGATAAGTTGATCGATGAATATATCAAATCTCAGGATTATTGGACAAAATTTAATCAAAATGTAGAAGTTGATATTTCAGACGGAGGTAAAGAATTATCTAAAATAGCTTTACTTAACCAGTTTGATAGCTTGAAGAAGAATAAAGAACTTCAGAAGATTATTCTTTGGGAACTTTCAGAAAGTAAGCCAATTCTTAGAAAATTAGTAGAGCAGCGTGAAGAAGTGGGAGATATGTTGTTTCAGCATATTACAGACCCTCACTTTGGCGAAAATGCGACTAGATACAGGGCAATTATGGCGTTAATTATTTCTGGAGCATATTACTTAAATCTTTATACAGGTTACAACGCAAACAAATTTTGCGGTATTGATATGAAGACTGACGAAGGTAGAGCAGAAATCGAAAAAGCTATTGTTGAATTGATCGACTTTGCTTACGAAGATAAAAAATAATATGTTTGAAGTTTTCCATTTGTACAAAAGCGGGATTATATGAAATTTTGAAAATTTAAATTTTCAAATTAGAACAATATTTCTTATTTTTGACCAATGGAAAATTTCATCGTATCTGCAAGAAAATATCGCCCACAAGAGTTTGACACGGTTGTTGGGCAATCTCATATTACAGATACTTTAGAACATGCAATTGAAGAAAATCAGTTGGCTCAGGCTTTACTGTTTTGTGGACCTCGAGGCGTTGGTAAAACTACATGTGCCAGAATTTTGGCAAGAAAGATCAACGAAAAAGACGGTTCCGTTTCAGAAGATGGCTTTGCATATAATATCTATGAATTAGATGCTGCTTCCAACAACTCTGTTGATGATATCAGAGAGTTGATAGATCAGGTGCGTTTTGCTCCTCAGGTTGGTAAATACAAGGTATATATCATCGATGAGGTACACATGCTGTCTTCTGCTGCCTTCAACGCTTTCCTTAAAACGCTGGAAGAACCTCCTGCGCATGCAATATTTATTTTGGCAACCACAGAAAAGCATAAAATTATTCCAACAATTTTATCGCGTTGTCAGATATATGATTTCAAAAGAATTGTGATTGAAGATATTCAATCGCACCTTAGAACTATTGCTCAGAAAGAAAGTATTCAATATGAAGATGATGCTTTATATTTAATCGCTCAAAAAGCCGATGGTGCTTTAAGAGACGCTCTTTCTATATTCGACAGGCTTTCTACATTTTCTCAGAAAAATATTACATTGGCAAAGGCTGCCGAAGTGCTTAATATTTTAGATTACGATCAATATCTTAATATTGTAGATCTTGCTAAGGAAAATAAAATCCCGGAAGTACTTTTTGCTTTTAATGAAATTGTAAAAAAAGGTTTTGATTCTCATATTTTCATTGCAGGATTGGGAAATCATTTCAGAGATCTTATGATGGCTCAAAATGCTTCTACAATTGATTTAATCGAAGTAGGAGAGAAAACAAAAGCCAAATTTGTAGAGCAAGGCCAAAAATGGAACGCTCAACAATTAATAGACGGTATCGAGATTTGTAATCATGCCGATATTAATTACAAGAACTCAAAGAACCCAAGACTTACGGTAGAGATTGCGTTAATGCAATTGTCCTCATTGACGGCTAATGCTGACGTTTCTAAAAAAAAAAGTTCTTAATACTAGCTCCCTTCCTTCATGAAAAGATTGAAGTAGCAATTCCGCAAAAGATAGAGGTAAAGAAAGAAGAAAAGGTTGAAAAACCTGTGATTTCTAATGAACCTCAGGAAGTTGTGATTAAAAAAACTTCCAAACCTTTATCCAGGCAAGGATCTTCTTCCGGTTTCAGTATCAATTCTTTTATGAATAAAGAAGAGAAGGTAGAAAAAAAGGAAGATAACACGCTTGCCACAAAAACTGAAGATCTTCCACAAAATCATTTTACAGAAACCGATCTGCAAATGGAATGGAATTTGCTATTGAAACAACTGCAATCCAAGAATACATTTGTTTTTAATGCTATTAAAGCTTTTAAATTAGTTAAAATAGACGAACATAATATTCAGGTTTCTTATCCTTCAGACTCTGCAAAAGTGGAATTTGATAAAATAAGCGGAGAATTTTTCAATCATTTCAAAAGAAAAGTACATAATTATTCTATTGAAATTGAGTACAAAAGAGACTTCGAAAGCCTTAAAATTGAGGTTGTTACGACTAAGAAGATATTCGAAAAGTTCATTGAGAAAAATCCTTTACTGAAAGATCTTGATGATTTAATGAAGTTTGATTTGTCATAATTTTATATATTTGTCAAATAATTTTGGTTTAAATAACTTTTTGACAAACACAAATTATAAATTTAAATAGCTGAAAATAGAAGATTCACAACATAAAAGTGGAACAAACAATTTTACATAAACCTAATTCTAAAAACCTTTTTGGTTTTGCAACTGCTGATTTCTTTAGCAGTTATTTTGGTTTGTCTTTTAGCTATCTTAGAAATTTTGGAACGTATTATCGATTTTATTGGTATTACTAACTAAATTTCTTTCTCAAAAAAATACAAGGAATAGATTGATTTTCTATCACAATTCCTAATCCCACTAAATTTTTTTAACGGCATTTTTTGAAAGAAATTATAAAGTAAATTTTATAATAACATCCCTATTGATATAAACATTAAAAATAAATATATAAATTAACGATATGAATTTAAGTGACTTAAAAAACGACTGGATCAATGATTTCCCACAACCAATGATGATCGCAGGACCATGTAGTGCAGAAAGTGAAGCACAAATGTTGGAAACAGCAAGGAGAATTAAAGAAACAGGTGCACAGGTTCCTATTTTCCGTGCAGGAATTTGGAAACCCCGTACAAAACCGAATGGATTTGAAGGAGTAGGAGTAATCGGTCTAAACTGGTTAAAGAAAGTAAAAGAAGAATACGGTTTCAAAACGGCTACTGAAGTTGCGAATGCGCACCACGTTTTTGCGGCGTTGGAAGCTGATGTTGATATCCTTTGGATCGGAGCACGTTCTACTGTGAATCCTTTTACAGTTCAGGAAATTGCAATGGCTTTGAGAGGAACGAATAAAACAGTGTTGGTTAAAAACCCCGTAAACCCAGATTTGGCTTTATGGATCGGAGCGCTAGAAAGACTATTAGGACAAGGAATTGAAAATCTTGGAGCAATACACAGAGGTTTTTCTACATACCAAAAAACAAAATACAGAAACAACCCGAACTGGCAGATTGCATTAGATTTCAAGAGTCAGTTCCCGAATATCCCAATGTTGATCGACCCTTCTCACATCTGCGGAAACAGAACAGGTTTGGCAGGTATTACTCAGGAAGCAATGAACGTTGGTTACCAAGGTGCAATCATTGAATCTCACTGCAATCCTGATGAAGCTTGGAGTGATGCTTCTCAACAAATTACACCGGAAGTTTTAGCTGAATTGATAGGAAATTTAAAAATCAGAAACTCCGGATTGGCAGGTTTCGATGGTGAAATGGGAAGACACAGAACATTGATTTCTGATCTTGATTTCCAATTGATCGAGCTTCTTTCTCAAAGAATGAAAATTTCAGAAAAAATAGGTAAGCTTAAAAAAGAGAATGACATCGCAATCTTCCAGCCGGAACGTTGGAAAGTCATTACAGAATACGCTACTCAGAAAGCAAAGGAAACAGGTATGTCTCAGGACTTTATTGAGAAAGTTTTCAAAGCGATTCACGAAGAATCTATTGAGGTGCAGAACAGCATTATGATCGATAGAAAATAGTTAGCAGGAAATAGATTTTAGGGCTTAGGGTTTAGGGAAATTAAGATGAAATATTTTTAATTATTTACTAAATCCTAAGCCCTTTTTTCTAATTCCTAATTCCTTATATTTGCACCCAGTAATATATATGAAAGGAAAAATCATTAAATCTACAGGAAGTTGGTATCAGGTTTTAGAAATGGAAACCGGTAAAATTTTCGAGGCCAGAATTCGAGGCAAATTTAAATTAATTAAAACCAGACTTACCAATCCGCTTGCTGTAGGAGACTTTGTGGAATTTCAGTTGGAACAGGATGATGTCGCTTGGATCACAAAAATAGAGCAACGACGAAATTATCTAATCAGAAAATCCGTTAACCTTTCAAAAGAAGCGCACATTATTGCTTCCAATATTGATGTAGCCTGCTTTATTTTTACCTTAAAACATCCTGAAACATCTCTTGGTTTCTTAGACCGGTTTTTGGCATGCTGTGAAGCGTACAATATCGAGCCTTTACTTTTGTTCAATAAAATGGATGTTTTAAATGAACCTGAAATCGAATTGGTAAAAGATATCGAGTTTGTTTATCAGGACATCGGGTACAATACCTTGGAAATATCCTCTTATTCTCAATTAAATCTAAACGATTTACAGGAACTTCTAAAAGACAGAACTTCTGTTTTCTTTGGCCATTCCGGATGCGGAAAATCAACTTTGGTGAATGCTTTGCAGCCAGGTTTGAATATCAAAACTTCTGAAATATCAGACACTCATCTTAAAGGAAAACACACGACTACTTTTGCCCAGATGCATTTCTGGAATTTTGGTGGAAATGTTATTGATACTCCCGGAGTCCGTGAGTTTGCAATGATTGATATTGAAAAAGAAGAAGTACAACATTATTTCCCTGAGATATTTAGAAAGAGAAAAGAATGTAAATTTCACAACTGCATGCATATTAATGAGCCAAAATGTGCTGTTCTTGATGCATTGGAAACAGGGGAAATTCAAGAAACCAGATATTCTACTTATATCAAGTTGATGGACGAAGCGGAAGAATTGTCTCAAAAATAAATTTACTTAATAATAACAAAATATAATATATCCTGTTTAAAAATAATTAAACAGGAGTTTAACTATGTCATAATGTTTAGGTTGAGTGTTCTTTTTGGGGAATATTAGCCATAAAAAAACCCAGCCGAAGCTGGGTAAAAACTAATAACCATGAAAACTCAAATTAAACATGAGAATCGGAATAGAATAAACAATTACTGTGCCAATATTTGTTCGCTATTTCTTAATAAAAGTTATTTTTATGTTAAAAAAAAATTAAAATTAAAATCAAAAATATTTTTCGTAATTTTGCGCCATTAAAAAAATATACATTTATGTCTAACATTACATTCACTATGATTAAGCCTGATGCAGTTGCAGATGGACATATCGGTGCTATATTAGGTAAAATTGCAGAAGGAGGTTTTAAGGTCAAAGCTTTGAAATTAACTCAACTTACTGTTGCTGATGCAAAAAAATTCTATGAAGTTCATGCTGAAAGACCTTTCTACGGAGAATTGGTAGATTTCATGAGTTCTGGACCAATCGTTGCTGCTGTTCTTGAAAAAGATAATGCTGTTGAAGATTTCAGAACATTGATCGGAGCTACAAACCCGGCTGAAGCTGCGGAAGGAACTATCAGAAAGATGTTTGCAAGAAGCATCGGAGAGAATGCTGTTCACGGTTCAGATTCTAACGAAAACGCTCTTATCGAAGCTCAATTCCATTTTTCTGGAAGAGAGATTTTCTAATTAAGAATTTTCTTTTTTACAATAAAAAATCCAGAAATTTTTTTCTGGATTTTTGTTTTTTATGCCATACTGTCATATTGTTGACCGATTTTAAAGATTATTTTCAACGGCGCCTACCTTTTCTCGAAATAATTCGATCGGTTTGTCCAGTAAAACGGCAATTACTGTCATATTTTTGTCAAGCCTTTCTCTTGGAATGTCAATATAAATAATTCCTGGCTTGTCACTCCAATATAATTTGTTGTAAGATCTATAATTAACCAAAGAACCTTCCCCTACAATTCTGATTCTTGCGATTCCATTTTTTATTCCTTTTAAAGCAATTGGTCCGGTGGGAGTTCCTTCCACAAAAAGATAAAGCGTCTGTTTGTCTTTTGAAAGGACACTATTTCCGGAATAATGCCCGTTTGGCAAACCTTTTTCTGTTTCTAACAGAACTTCGGCATTTTTGCTGATCCAATTAATGGTTTCAATATTGGTTTTTGATGATTTTGGAAGTTTCATATCCATTCCGTCACTTGTTAATCCTGAATTATTAAAAATATTATTTCCAGCATGAAGCTGTTCAGCGATTTCGAAGGTAGCAGATTTAGAATTTTTATCCTCTAAAATTTGATTGAGCGAAAGGTTGTCCTTTTTTATAATCTTTGAAAAGGTTATTTTGTCATTAAAATCCAATTCAACAACCGTTACATCCTGATCAAATTTGACATTTGAAAAACTGATTGTCACATTTCCGTTATTGTCAGCTCTAAAATTGACTTTCCCATTATCATCTCCAACAATTTTTGCTGATTTTGGCATAGAATTTAAACCGTAAACCTTTATGAAATCTTTCGCTTCTTCCAAATAAAGGAATAATTTTTTTCCGTCTTTTGACATCGCAGATTTACCTTTATAATTATCAAAAGGCAATCCGTGTCTTGTTCCGTAAATAGCGTCGGGATGTTTTGAAGTCCATCTTGCTAAATTTTTTAAAATTTCAACTTGTTCGGCTGGAATTGTTCCATCAGCTTTCGGACCAATATCCAGCAATAAATTTCCGCCCATACTGATCACGTCTGCCAATGTTCTCACGATCATATTTGGCGTTTTATAATTCTTGTCAAAAGGCTGATAACCCCACGCATCATTCATTGTATAGCATAATTCCCAATAGTCACTTTGAGGA
The DNA here is from genome assembly GCF_003815655.1 of Chryseobacterium sp. G0201. Lineage (NCBI taxonomy): Bacteria > Pseudomonadati > Bacteroidota > Flavobacteriia > Flavobacteriales > Weeksellaceae > Chryseobacterium > Chryseobacterium sp. G0201. The sequence continues at coordinate 3,931,878 of NZ_CP033917.1, forward strand.
TTTATAACCGGAATTCCCTGTTCAGGAGTTTCGTAGTCACCATGAGTATTTAGCCTTGAATTGATGATAATATTAGGATTGTATTTTCTTAAATTTTCTAATGTTTTCGGCGCCTGCCATTCTTCCGATGAATGCTCCCAATCACCATCAAACCATAATAGATCAGGCTTAAATTGATTGGAAAGATCATTGAGCTGATTTTGATAATAATTGACAAAATTTGCCCAACGTTTGGGATCATTTTTAATCTCGTATCGTTTTTTTGTTTTGGTATTGTTGTCGTAATAAGAATGGCTCCAATCGGGAAGAGAGTAGTATAGACCTGTTTTTAAACCTGATTTTTTAAGTTCTGAAATAAAAGGCGCCAAAACATCTTTTTTAGCTAAAGAGTTTTTAGGAATTGTTGTCGCTTTTTCAGCTTTAGAATCCCAAAGAGAAACTCCGTCGTGGTGTTTTGTGGTGATGACAGCATATTTTGCACCGGAATCTTTAATTAATTTTACCCATTCATCCGGTTTATATAGTGAAGCAGAAAAGCCATCAAGTTGCTTCATGTAATTTTCATGATTGATATAATTATTGAAAAAAGACCATGATTCTGCAATTCCATCAACCGAATAAATCCCCCAATGAATAAAAATTCCCAGTTTGGCATCCTGAAACCATTCCATTTTTTTGTTTTCGGGTGATTGGGTCTGAGAATGGAGAGTACCGGTTGCCAAAATTAATCCTAATAAAAATGTCCGAGTAATTTTACTTTTCATCTTGCTTGTTTTACCGACTAAAATAGGAAAACTTGATAATATTTTCTTCACGGAATTTAATTATTATGTTAAACATAAAGAGTATTCTAATTTTTGAGGTTAATATTTGAAATTATTACACCTAAACTTATTTTTTAATGTATTATTTTTATATTTCTACTAAAAACTAAATCATCAAATTAAAATATATGAAAATGACAACAATCGTGTTAATTGTCACAGCCGTATTAACAGCTCTGATAGCGGGGCTTTTCTACGCATATTCCTGTTCTGTAGTTCTGGGATTAGGAAAATTATCAGACGCTGAATATCTTAAATCTATGCAGTCTATTAACCGGGAGATATTAAATCCTGTGTTTTTTGTGAGTTTTATGGGAACTGTAGTTCTACTTCCGGTTTCTACATTTATGTATCGGGCACAAAATCCCGTTTTCATTTTACTTCTTTTAGCAACAATCGCTTATTTGATAGGAGTATTTGGAGTGACAATCGTTGGAAATGTTCCTCTAAATGATCAATTAGACAAGTTTGATATCGTAAATTCTACAAAAGAAGGAATAAAGCAAATGCGTGAAAATTTCGAAAACAGATGGAATTTTTTAAACAACATAAGAACCGTATTTTCTGTAATCAGCATACTTTTAGTGGTTTGCGCCTGCGTTTGGAATAAAGTTGAATAAAGATTTATTTAACTAAAAAATTTTCTATTAAGTATAAATACTTAACGAAAATTCAGTGTTTTTACGGATGTTTTTAATGAAATTAATGTAGATCTTTACATCAGAATTACAAAAGGAAGTTTAAACACTAAGCTTTAAAAAACGAAAACTAATAACCATCATAAGCTCAGATTACAGAGTAAGAAAGGCAGCCCTAAAGCTGCCTTTTTCTTTATTTAAAAACTAAAATAATTAAATTTTTAAAAGCTCAATGGTTCTTTCAGGGCTATCTGCCGAGAAAACTGCATTTCCTGCAACCAAAACATCTGCTCCTGCTTCGAAAAGTTTTGAAGCGTTATCAAGGTTTACACCTCCATCAATTTCAATTAGAGCGGTAGAATTATTGCTTAAAATTAAATCTTTCGTTTCAGCAATTTTCTTGTAGGTATTTTCGATGAATTTTTGTCCGCCAAATCCTGGATTTACACTCATTAATAATACAAGATCAACATCAGCGATAATATCTTCCAACATCAAAACCGGAGTAGAAGGGTTTAAAACAACGCCTGCTTTTGCTCCCAAACTCTGAATATGATGAATCGTTCTGTGAAGATGCGTGCAAGCTTCATAATGCACAGAAATAAGATCAGCACCATGATTGATGAATTCTTCAACATACTTTTCAGGTTCTACGATCATCAAATGTACATCTACAAATTTTTTGGCATGCTGTTGAACAGTTTTCATCACAGGAAAACCGAATGAAATATTAGGTACAAACCTTCCATCCATCACATCCACATGGAACCAGTCGGCCTGAGAGTTATTCAACATCTCAATATCTCTTTGCAGATTCCCAAAGTCTGCAGATAAAAGGGAAGGCGCAATAAGCTTCGTTTTCATTTTTACTTTTTACTTAGATATTAGAGGTTAGAAATTAGATATTAGACAGCAGGGCGTTAATTTTTGAGACTAACTTCTAATTTCTAATATCTAACTTCTTTTTCTTAATGATATTTCAACTTCATTTCCGGTTTTATTTTCAAAATAGTTTCGTAGATCAGTTTAATTACATTTCCTACGTCTTCTTTAGAAACCATTTCCACGGTTGTGTGCATGTAGCGCAAAGGTAAAGAAATTAAAGCACTCGGAACTCCGCCGTTGGAGTGCGCAAATGCATCAGTGTCAGTACCGGTAGCTCTGCTTGCTGCCGCTCTTTGAAAAGGGATTTTTTTAGTTTTTGCAGTATCAATAATCAATTCTCTGATCAAGTGATGTACGCTTGGTGCAAAGAAAACAACTGGTCCGTCACCACATTTTTGGTCACCTTCTTTTTTCTTTTCGATCATTGGAGTGGTCGTGTCGTGGGTAACATCTGTAACAATGGCGATATTAGGTTTGATAGTATCTGCAATCATATCAGCTCCATACAAACCAACTTCTTCCTGAACGGAATTGGTGATATATAAACCAAATGGAATCGTTTTTTTGTTTTCTTTTAAAAGTCTTGCCACTTCAGCGATCATGAAACCTCCGATTCTGTTGTCTAGAGCTCTACAAACGAAGTAACGGTCATTCATTTCGAAGAATTCGTCAGGGTAAGTGATCATACAGCCAACATAAATTCCCATTTCTTCAACCTCTTTTTTGGTAGTTGCTCCACAGTCGATAAAGATATTTTCAATCTTTGGAATAGGTTCATTTTGATTGGTTCTTGTATGAATGGCTGGCCATCCGAAAACGCCTTTTACAATTCCGTTTTCTCCGTGGATGTGAACCACTTTTGATGGTGCAATGGTCTGATCTGAGCCTCCGTTTCGGATCACATAGATCAATCCGTCATCTGTAATGTAATTTACATACCAAGAGATCTCATCAGCGTGTGCTTCAATAACTACTTTAAATTCGGCATCGGGATTAATTATTCCATAGCAGGTTCCATAATGATCTACTTCAATTTTGTCAACATAAGGTCTGATATAGTCCATCCAGACTTCCTGTCCCTTGTGTTCATATCCGGTTGGCGATGAAGTGTTTAAGTATTTTTCTAAAAATTTCAAAGATTTCTTCTCAAATTTCATAAAAAGGAATGATTTTTGCGTTTAATTTTTGTTCTAATACGTGTAAAAATAATGAATTTTACTAAGATTGTTTATCTTTTTCTTTTCTTTTTTGGTGTCTTTGTTTTCGGGCAAAGGGATTCCGTGATTGCGAAGCCGTTAAGCCAATATCCACAAGAGTTGTTAAAAGTGGATGAATTTGGAAATAAATATTACTACGATGAAAGCCAAAAAGCCAGAATCTACGAGATCAACGGAGAAACTGTGGTTGCCATGGATGAGTTGGTCTTAGTGAATAAACCGAAATTCAACAATCAGCTTGATAAAAATTATTATTATTTTCTTAATAAAAAATTATACAGAGTTTATCCTTTATTTGTGACCGCTCTTCAGCAGTACAGAGATATTCAGAAGGAAATGACCGATTTGGATAGTAAGGCTAAAAGAAAATATATAAAAGACAGGCAAAGTATGCTGGCTGATCAATATGAAAAACAATTGAGAGACCTTACCACAACAGAAGGGCAGGTTTTTGCAAAGTTGATGAACAGAGCCACAGGCAAAAATGTATTTGAAATCATTAAAGAACTAAGAGGTGGATGGAGTGCATTTTGGTGGAATGTAAAAGGTAAAATGGCAGATATAGATCTTAAAGACCAATATAACCCACGTAAAAATAGAACAGACGAATTTTTAGAGTCTCTCCTGCAATCCAATTGGAATTCCGGTTATTTGCAGCCTTATCCTGGTGCAAATACTTTTAAATCTCCGAAATAAAAACAAACAAATAAATAATACAACAATAAAAAATACCTGTAAATTTTACAGGTATTTTTCTTTTAATTTATCGAATACTACTTTATCTACAGGCAAAGGAAACGGATTATTCGGTCTGTCGATTGGGATCCATTCTGTTTTTTCGATACAAGGATCAAGGATAATAAAATCCTCTTCGTTGATAATATTTACTATATAATATATGGTAAGCAATTGTTCGTTCTCTCTGAAACGCGAAACCAGAAAATTTTCCTGTGTATAGAAATGTTCTACAATCTCTATTTTCACATTAAGTTCTTCATCAAATTCGCGATGTAAACATTCAATAAGTCCCTCTCCATATTCTAAACCGCCTCCCGGAAATTTCATTAAAGGTTCTCCTGCGTATTCTTCAAATAGTGTCAGAACTTTTTTGTCTTTTACAGCACAGGCATAGACTCTCACGTTGATCTTATCTATCATATATAATAATTTGTATAGCTAATGTAAGGAAAATTGTTAAAAGTTATGAGTTATAAATTATGAGTTAAATCAAATGCTATAAATATTCTACACATTCTAAAACTTATAACCCACAACTCCTAACTTTTAAAGTTTAACCGCATTAATCATCTCCCTTTTCCCTGGCGGACCTTGTTTCTTTTCTACTTTAAAATTAAGTTCCTGAAGAATCCTTCTTACGCTTCCTTTAGAAGAGTAGGTTGTTAATAAGCCGTTAACACTCATTTTATCTGAAACTATTTCAAATAATGGCTTTTCCCAAAGATCTGGCTGAACTCTTGCGCCAAAACAGTCAAAATAAACAAGGTTGATTTTAGGTAACTCAATGTCTTTCAGATCAAAGAAGTCACATTGGATCTTTTTAAGATTGATTCCATTAATAATTTCAACCGATTTACCCCATTCTGCTTGATGAATTTTTTGATAAATTTCTTTTAATTCTGGGTTGTCAAAATGCTCAAAGTAGGCTAAATCTTCAATTTCTGATTCATTTATGGGATACTTTTCCAGGGTAAAATAGTTGATGATATGATTTTTGTCAGTTTTTAAATATTCATTAATTGTAACCAAAACATTCAAACCTGTTCCAAAACCGAGTTCTAAAATATTAATTTCGTAATCATTTATTAGATTTAATCCATTTTTAATAAACACATGTTCTGCTTCTTGTAGTGCTCCGTGGTGTGAATGGTAGTTTTCATTTAAATCATTGATAAACAAAGTTTTACTACCGTCATTCGTGGTCTTAATTTCTCGTTTCAAGCTTTTTTTTGTCAAATTTAATGTAAAATTTTTATATTTAGAAAATTATGTTAAATTTGTAGAACATCATAAAAAATTTTAGAAATGATAATTCAAAAAACTGAAAACTCCAGAATTTCTACATTCGACCCAAACAATTTTTCTTTCGGAAATACTTTTATAGATCATATGATAATATGTGAGTATGAAGACGGAAAATGGGGGGATGTAAAATTAGTTCCTTATGGTCCTTTAATGTTTACACCAGCGATGATGGGGGTAAACTACGGACAGGCTTGTTTTGAGGGTATGAAAGCCTATAAAGACAAAGACGGGCAGGTTTTCCTTTTCAGGCCTGAAAAGAATTTTGAGCGTATCAACAAGTCGGCTACGCGTCTTGCAATGCCGGAAGTTACGGAAGAAATGTTTCTAGACGGTTTAAAAGCATTGGTAGACCTTGATAGAGGCTGGATTCCTTCTGGAGAGGGAATGTCACTGTATATCAGACCATTGATCTTCGCTACGGAAGAAGCATTGAAAGCTAGAGTTTCTAATAAATATATGTTCGCTATCGTTGCAACACCTGCAAAGAGCTATTATACAGAGCCGGTTTCTGTTAAAATTTCAGACCATTATTCAAGAGCGGCAAGCGGTGGTGTAGGTTCTGCTAAAGCAGCAGGAAACTATGCGGCATCTTTTTACCCGACTCAATTGGCAATGGATGAAGGATATGAGCAGATTATCTGGACTGATGATGCTACACACGAATATTTCGAAGAAAGTGGAACAATGAATGTTTTCGTTAGAATTAACGATACAATTTATACTCCGCCAACTTCTGAGAAAATTTTAGATGGTGTTACGAGAGACAGTTTTATTCAGTTAGCTAAGAAAAGAGGAATTGAAGTAAAGGTTGAACCAATTTCTGTAAAAGCTGTTGTAGAAGCTCAAAAGAACGGAACACTGAAAGAAGTTTGGGGAGTTGGAACTGCGGTTGTAACTACGGTTTTCCAAGCTTTAGGATATAACGGTGATAAATTACAGTTACCTGTACTTTCTGATGATGAAAGTTTTGCGGCTACGCTTAAAAATGATTTAGTTAATATTCAGACTAACGTTGCAGAAGATACTTTCGGATGGAGAGTCGTGGTTGAGAAAAATGTTCTTGAAACAGTTTAATTCAACACAGAAAAATTATATAAAAGCCAAGAGATTCTTGGCTTTTTTTGTTTCTTATATCCTGTGAAATGCGTATTTTCGCAAAAGTTTATGAAAAAAATACTCTTCATATCGGTATTAAGTTTGTTGGGCTGTAACAGAAGTGCACAGGTTCATCCGCCTGTTGGTGGTGTTTTAAGTAAAAAAGATTTAGATGTCTCTAAAGACAGAATGAAAAATCTAAATTCAATAGAAAGAAACCAGATCCAGCAATGGATCGGGATGCAATCTGTAAAATTTTATCCCACACAGCTTAATTACTGGGTAACTGCCGAAGGTTTTGACACAAGAGAAAGAAGACAGGATAACACCTTTATTTCTTATTCTTATGATCTGTATGATTTTGATGATACAAAGATCTATGATGAACCTATAACGAGAAGAGATGCCAAATTTGGACACTTTGATGAATTGAAAGCGGTAGAAAATGCACTCCGTTTTATACATGATGGGGAAGAAGTTACGCTTTTGGTACCGTCTGCACTGGCCTATGGAACCTATGGAGACGAGAAAAAAATAGATAACGATATACCATTGATCATAAAATTAAAAGCATTATAATGAGATTGTTTAACAAGAATATAATTCTGGCAGCGGCTAGTGTTTCGCTGATGAGTTGTACACCAATTTATAAAAAAATGAACGTAGACAAAGAAACTTACGAAGGGCTTAAAGACGGACTTTATGCTAATCTTCAAACAACAAAAGGTAACCTTATTGTGAAGTTTGAAGACAAAAAATCGCCTGTAACTGTGGCTAACTTTGTTGGTCTTGCAGAAGGTAAAATTGATAACAAAGCTAAGGCTAAAGGAGTTCCTTTCTATGACGGAACTATTTTCCACAGAGTGATCAAAGATTTCATGATCCAGGGAGGAGATCCTAAAGGAACAGGAATGGGTGATCCTGGATATAAATTCGAAGACGAAAAAAACGACCTTCACCACACAGGAAAAGGTATTTTATCAATGGCGAACTCCGGACCAAACACAAACGGTTCTCAGTTTTTCATCACTGAAATTGCTACGCCTTGGTTAGACGGAAAACACACGATCTTTGGATCAGTTGTAAAAGGTAACGATGTGATCGATGCTATCGCAAACGTAGAAAAAGGAGCTCAGGATAAGCCTAAAACTGATATTGTACTTGAAAAAGTATCTATCTTCAGCAAAGGAGACGAGTACAAAAACTACGATGCAGCAAAAACTTTCAACGAAGGGAAATCTAAGATTGCTGAAAACAATAAAGCTTATATCGCAAAAGAAGAAGCTGACAGAAAGAAAAAAGAAGAGGAATTTAAAGCGAATCAGTTGAAAATGGTTGAAGATTTACAGGCAGGAATGCAAAAAACTGAATCAGGATTGTACTATAAGATCACAAAAACAACTACCGGAAAAGCTCCAAAAGCAGGTGACAATATTTCTGTACACTATGCAGGGAAATTGGTAGACGGATCTGAGTTCGATTCTTCATTCAAGAGAAACGAGCCTATCGAAATTCCTATCGGAATGGGTAGAGTGATCAAAGGATGGGACGAAGGTATCCTATTATTAAAAGAAGGTGAAACTGCTACTTTATTGATTCCACCAGCATTGGGTTACGGAGAAAGAGGTGCAGGAGGAGTGATCCCGCCAAACGCATGGTTAGTTTTCGATGTTGAGCTTGTGAAAGTTCAGTAATTGAAATTTTATGATATTGAAAGCCGTCCTTTTTAGGGCGGCTTTTTTGTATTATATGGTTAAGTATTTGAAAATTAGGTATAAATACGGATTCCCGTAACAAAGCTATGTACTACATTAGCTAGATTTGAAAAATAATAATAAATCTAAAAATTATGAAAAGAATATTTATCATTTTAATAGTTTCTAGTTTCGGGATTGCTTGTAATAATAAAGATAATAATGTTAAAACTAAAAATATTATCGAGGTTGATTCAAGTGAAATTAGAAAGAGTGAAGCTATGACACTTTTAGATGAAGCCAATAGTTGGATGGAGAAAGGGATCAAAAAAGAAGCTTCTAAAGCTAAGATAAATGAGGAGATTAATCCTCGTATGGAAAAATACCAGAAACTTTTAAAAAGAATGAATAAAAAAGATTCTACTGAAATTCAAAATTATAGAATTGAAAAGATAAATGAATTAATTGATCTTCAAATTAAACAAAACTAAAACTGTAAAAATATGAGTGAAAAGATTCAAAATAGTATTTACTTTCTAAAGGATGAAGTACGAATAAGAAATAAAAGAACAAGGCAAGTGCTTATTAAAACGATTGATTTTGATTTTTTGAATAAATTATTTAAAGGTAAAGATTTTACTGAGCAACAAGTAAAACAAAACTTAAGTAATGATTATGAAATAAAAGTTTACTATAAAAAAGCTAAAAATAATGTAAAGTGGAAAGAATTTATAGAAACAGTTGTTGAAGAAGGCGAAGATATCCTAACATCTAATAGGTCAAAGTCAGAAAGTTATATTATTCTTATTAAAAATATAAAAACTAATAGAATTTATGCTTCTACTGGGGGATATGCTCATATCACTGTTCAAGAACTCGCTACTACAGATTTTGGAATAGAAATACTTTCTAGAATTGTAAAATCAGATGATAAAGCATTAAAGTCTACAAAAGAAAGAAATTTAACGGGTGGTATACAAGGTGAAATTAAATTTTTTAGAAATGATTATAACTTATATGAAAACGATAATTTTGGTAAAATATATAATGAGTTAAGCGCATCCATTAATAAAAAAACTCTTATGGAAATTTTTGGTTTTCAGGAGAAGGATTTAAAAGGAGATAGTCTTTGTATTGTAAAAAATTCATTTTCATTAAAAAAGTCTATTTCATTTAAAGAGCTTTTGGAAATTATTAAAAAATGCGAACTTTTATTGTTAAAACCCCCAGTTGTAGAAATTAATAATGTAGAGAAATTAACAAGATCTGAAAACATTCTAATTGAAAATTTGCGTGATGATGTATTGTTGAAAATTTATTCTAATTATACTAATGAAGAGGATTTTTATAGTGTAGAAATAAGCAATAAAGATTTTGAGAAATATTTTTCTGCAAATTATTATGAAATTAATTTATCTTTTAAAAGAGAAACTAATATAATAAGAGTTGATGATACAATACGAAATATACAAGACATATTAGATGCTATCAAAATCAAAATAGGTAAAGATCTTAATTATATTGATTTTAAAAAAGTTATAGAAAATGCATCCATTGAAACATTTGATGAAAATGAAGTTATTTTGACAAAAGATAGTTTAATCGACCATTTTTGTACTGAAATTAATTACAGTGAAAATGTGTATTTTCTTATTGAGAAAGATTGGTATAGAGTAAAAAAAACTTTTATAGATAATATAAACGAGCAGGCTTCATTTTTCTTGAAAGATAATAAATTTGATGGACCAAAATTAAACAAATGGAATATTGGTGGTGAAAACAAATATAATGCTGGTCATTTAGGGCAAGATAATACATTTGTCTTTGATAAAATTACACCCTTATATATAGAAACATGTGATTTATTAAAAGTAGATAAAGATAAAGTCTATTTTTTTCATGTTAAAAAAGGTTTTGATAACTCTATGAGGGATCTATGTAATCAAGTGCTAATTTCAGCTAAGAAAGTACAGGAAGATCTAAGGTTAAATTATACTTATCTTACGTTGTTGTATAATGAAGCTTCACAATATAAAGGTGATAAAGATTATTATAAAAGTATTAAGCAGCAGTTTGATAAAATATCTCAAAGTGATTTTATAGATTTGATTAAAGATAAAACATTTGTATTTGTATTAGCAGTATTAGATACGGCTAAAACTAAAAGGGACTTATATGAAAATATTGAAAGGTTTGATTCAAATATTGCCAAATTTACATTAATTGATTTATCTAAAGATATGAGAGCTTTAGGAATGGAATTTAAAGTTTTACAAATCGAAAAATAGACAGATTAAAAAACAAAAATATTATCTTAGCCCAAAATAAACCCAATGCAAAAGATCTCCCAACTATTTTTAATATTCTTCACAATCCTCATTTCCGCGCAAGGCAAAAGATTCTTCGAAGATGGAGAGGTGCAGTTAAAAAATCCAGTTGAGAAGGTCAATCTAACGTATGCAAGCGATTTACCGTTTGTAAAAGTTAATATCAATGGAAAAATATACAATTTTCTGTTTGATTCCGGGGCGCCGACTGTGATTTCCAATACCATCTACAGTGAACTGAATCTTGAGAAAAAGCACAAAAGCAAAGTAAAAAATTCACAGAAAAATAAGCAGGAACAAATCTTCACGCAATTACCGGAAATGACGGTTGACAATGTTATTTTCAAAAATATCGGAGTTGTTGTTATGGATTTTAATAGTTCTGAGTTGGGTTGTTTCAAAATTGATGGAATTTTGGGAGCAAATCAGATGGCAAAACTGTTTTGGAGGATTAATTACTCGGAAAATTCGATTGAAACGACAAAAGATCTGGCGAATTTTGATTTGAAAGACTATGAAACGGTAATTCCATTTGAAACAAAAGCTCAGAAAACTCCAACGGTTATTGCTACAATTTTAAATAAAAAAATCGATCTTACTTTTGACACAGGATTTACAGGAAGGTTGAAGATCACAGACAGCAATTACGATCCTAAAAAAGTAAAACAGACTGTTGAAACCTACGGAACAAATTCTGTCGGAGCCTTCGGAGCCGGAAAACCTGTTTCAGGATATATTTTTATAGCGGATGAAATGGTTTTGGGGAATAAAACCTTCCAAAACGAATTGGTGATGACCGGAAGTTCAAGCCTGATCGGAAATGAATTCTTCAAAGACTTTATTTTCATCATGGACTGGAAAAATAACAAAATCTACATGAAACGCATCAAAAACAATCCTCCAAAACTGGAATCTTTCGGTTTCGGATATCGTTTTGTAGATGCAAAACCTTTGGTGGCCTTTGTATTTAAAGAAAATGGTCTGCCTATTCATATTGGTGATTCTATTTTGAGTATCAATACCGTTGATCTCGATCATTTAAACGAAGAATCTGCCTGTAACTATATGATCAATAGAGTAGAAAAGGATTATAAGACGATTGAAATTAAGGTGAAAAGAGACGGGAAAATCCTTGATTTTAAACTTGATAAAAGTGAGTATTTGAAATAATATTTTAGAGATCCTTCGACTTCGCTCAGGATGACATCTCTAATACTATCTGTTTAATTATACAGAATAGCTTGCCAGTGTCATCCTGAGCGAAGTCGAAGGATCTTTATAGTAATGAAAAAATTCTTCATTTCAATTTTCTAACAAAAGGCATTTTCCTTTGTTCTACTTGTAGCTTCAAAAATATCCAATCATTTACCATAAAGTAATTTAAAATTATTCTTAATTTCATTGTACATTAATCACAAAACATTACACAATGAAAATTAAATTTAAAACCTTGTTTTTACTGCTGTTCCTTGCAGTTACATCTCTACAGATTTTCAAAGCTCAAACCGCTACATGTCCGAGTTGGGGACCGTACCTTGAGGGGTTTGACATGGCCAATTCCGGCGAACTCTGGTATTCGGAAGCTATGGCAGATAATACCTGTAAGAAAGTGAATACCTATTATTCAACCCTTAATTTCTCTTTAGGTCCGAGGGGCGGATATGCCGGAATTCAATACAAACCGAACGAAATTTACAACAACATCTTCTCGATGTGGGATATTCAGGATTCTAATGTTCCGCAATGTACCACAGAATATGTTGCACCGAATACCTATGTCGATGGTTTTGGAGGTGAGGGTACAGGTCTTCACACTGATAACCCAATGCCGTGGACACCTGGAACCTGGTATGCAACGGTTGTCAGAAGATGGTCGATTGGTGATGGAAAAACCCGAATCGGATTTTTTATGTACAACTACGGAACACAAAAGTGGAAACATTATGTAACGATCGTTACTCCCGAAAATGACGCTAAATTTACCGGAACAAAACTTGGCGCTTTTGTAGAAAACTGGAATTCGGCGGCCAGTAAAGATACCCGTTGCGGATATTTCAGAAACTTCTGGAGTATGAATGCGCAGGGCAATTGGTCGAAACCTGCAAGATATACAGCCGCAGCTGGAACGGGGTCTTGGGGAGCAGAAACAGCTTTTAATAATACAGCCATCAAAGTAACATCTTGCGGAACGACTCCGGCTCCGGCAGGAAGTTCTGTTACTTTTAATTCGATCACTCAGGATGGTACGAAACCAAGTACAGCTTTACCGATTACAGTAACCACGGTTACTCCTTCTTACAATGCAGGAAACAATTCGATGAATGTAACCTGGGCAAACTCAGAAGCAACAAGTCCGCAACTATCCTACAAAGTATCTTTATATACTGAGACAAGTTGGGGGAATGGTTATACTCCGGTTGCTGTTGTAACGGGTATCCGTCCGGATCAGAGAAGTGCTTCCGTTTCGCTTCCTGCCAATTCTCAGCCCGGGAAATATTATGTAAGTGTGGTTTTGGAGGATATTTTTAAACAGACTTCTAATTTTGGATATAATTCTTTAACGGTAAGCAATATTGTACAACCTGTCAATGTTGATCCTAATGCTTTTTACAGAATTAAATGCGTCGGAAGCGGTCAATACATCACTCCAGCTAATTACAGCACGGCAGCCAATGCAAAAATGGTTCAGCAACCTTTGAACACTAATCTTGCTCAACAATGGAAATTAGAAAAAACAGGAAATAATTATATCATTATCAACCGTGCGTCAGGTTTGGCGATTGATGTTCCGGCTTCTAATATTACAAACGGGACAAATTTAGTTCAATATCCTAAACATGGTAGTAATAATCAGCAATGGGTATTGAGACCGTATACTTCAAATACGATGATCATCGGAACGGCTTTATCGAATGTGAAAGCGATGGATAATCCTGCCAATTCGCAAACTGCAGGTACCAATATCAATATCTGGGATCAGGACATCAACGGAGCAGCTGGCGTGAATCATCAATGGATTCTTGAAATAGTTTCTGCAAATACAATGAAATCAACGACTAATGTTTTGTCTGAAAATGATCAGTTGTCAACAGTTTATCCTAATCCTGTAAAACAGGGGGAAACACTTTACATCAGTCTTCCTGATGATAATTTTGAATTAAAAGTAGTAAATGTAGAAGGCTTAACCGTAAGATCCCAAAATGTGAGAGGCGGAAAAATTTCAGTTTCTACTTCGGGACTAAGAAGCGGAGTTTATTTTTATCATGCTAAAAGTGCAACCCAGAATATTTCAGGGAAATTTACAATACAATAATCAAAAATATTATAAAAGAAAAACCGTCCTCTTAAAAAGGGACGGTTTTTTTATGGTCAGAAAAGTTATCAATGTCTGTTGATCTTCTTTTTCATATTTCTTAGCAGAGAGCTTATAAACATAAGGCAAAAACCTACGTAAGCAAGAAAAGCAGTAATATATACCATCAGGTTATCTACATTGAATTTTGCACTATAAATGAATGTACAAAAAAGTCCAAAACCGATTAATAAAAAGATGCTTAGAACCTGTATTTTTGTGGAATCTTCCCGATTTCTGAATATCATTTCAAATAAATTTTTCATTATTAATAAATTTTTAAAGTTGTGTTTCCGTTTTGTTTCCGTTTCTCCCGGCAAGAACCGTTTTAGGAATAGGTTCTTCCATTATTCGGTATGAAGAACGGATCTTCCTTTGTGTCAGTATTCATTTATCAGCATTCAAATAAGAACTGTTGAAACTTTCAAAAAAGCGTAAAGTAAAGTGCCTGATTTTGGCATGATGGAGGAATTCAAGATCCATCGTGAGTATTGTTTTCATCATGTGTGTAATTGTGTCTTAATATCTTTTAATAGCGATTTTTGTGCCAAAATGCTTTATATGTAACCATTTAAAAGCAAAAAATTAAAAATTTAATATTCAGAATAGAGAGCTCATTAAATCTTTAAAAAACAAAAACCGCTGACCCAATCAGCGGTTTTCTTATATCTTACCAATTCTTATCGATCATATAAATAATCTGCGTCATGGCGACAGCTCCTAAAAGTAACTCTCTGCGATTAACCTTTTCGAAAGTATCTTCTTCAGTGTGATGAATATCAAAATACCTTTGAGAATCAGGAACCAGCTCAGCCGTTGGAACTCCCATATCATGAAGCGGGTAGATGTCCGTCCCTGAATATTTTCCTTCAAAATTATACACTCCGTAAGGGAAAAATAAACCCGACCAGCCTTTGATCTGGCTTCTTTTATCATCATCCATCTCAAGGGAAATTCCTCTTGGAGTAAAACCTCCTGCATCAGATTCTAACGCAAAAAGATGCTTCTCATTGTTTTCCTTTGCTGTTTTTCCATATTGAATTCCGCCTTTTACGCCGTTTTCTTCATTGGCAAAACAAACAACCCTTATGGTATGATTATTTTTGATTCCTAATTTTTTGAAGGTTCTTAAAACTTCAATACTTTGTACAATTCCGGCACCGTCATCATGTGCGCCTTCTCCAACATCCCAGGAATCTAAATGTCCGCCGACAACGATCACACTTTTATCTTTTTTGCCTGTGATCTCACCGATAACAGAGTGGGAGAGTTTCTCGCCTTTCATCCCGCAATTAGAATTGAGTTTCGCTGTGATTTTTTGAGTTTTTAATAATGTCTCTAATTCATCAGCCGTGGTGTTTCCAATAGCAACCGCGGGGATTTTATTAACTTTATCCTCGTAACGCATTGCTCCCGTGTGAGGAACATCATCGAAAGCAGAAGAAAGCGAACGGATAATCGCAAATTTTCCACCTTTTTTAGCTGTTAAGGAGGCGGCTGTTGTTCTATATTTTGAGGCATCACCATATCCTCTGAAAGTCTCAACAAAAGACTGATTGAAAGGATAATTAAAGAAAATTATTTTGTCTTTTACTTTTTCGGCAGGAAGTTTTTCATATTCTTCCATCGATTTAACCATGATAATTTCTCCAGAAACATCTTTTCCACCTGTACCTTCGGAATTTCCTAAAGAAAGCATTTTTAAGCCTTTCCATGATCCGCTGGAGGTTTTGATCTGTAAAGATTCTTTTCCTCTTTCCCAAACGGGGATCATCACTTCCTGAAGCCAGACTTTATCGGCTCCGGCATCTTTCAATTTTTGTTCAGCCCATTTTACGGACTTTTCATAAGCTTCGGAACCGCTTAAACGGTGACCAATATTTTTAGTTAAATCTTTTAATTCGGTGTAACCTTTTCCGTTATTTAAAATCTCTGTAGAAATTTTACTGAATTGTACTGAATCTTCTTTAACCTGACCAAAAACCGCCAGACTGAGAAGTAGCAATGATGTTCCTAATATCTTTTTCATTTTACCAATTTTTGTCTATCATAAAGATCATTTGTGTCATGGCTACTGCGCCTAAAAGAAGTTCTCTTTTGCTTACCTTATCATAAGTATCTTCAACCGAATGATGATAATCGAAATATCTCTGAGTGTCTACAACCATCTCTGCCAAAGGAATATCCAGTTTTTTCAACGGAGAAATATCCTGAATGGCATCGGTTTGATCGAAATCATAAATGCCGTAAGGAAGGAAATAGCTTTTCCAATCGAATATCAATCTTCTTCTTTGAGGAGACATATCTAATGAAAAACCTCTCGGAGAATAGCCTCCGGCATCTGTTCCTAACGCAAAAATATGTTTCTCATCTCTCTTTTTAACATAAGCTGCGTACATGTCACGTCCTTGTCCGCCATTTTCACTATTTGCGTACAAAACAACTCTGATGGTATGATTATTTTCGATACCAAGCGCTTTTAACGTTCTTAAAACTTCAATGCACTGAACGACTCCTGTGCCGTCATCATGAGCGCCTTCTGCAAAATCCCAAGAGTCTAACTGGGCTCCCAAAACAATCACTTTAGAATCTTTTTTACCTTGAATTTCAGCAATAATATTCGGATTGGTCGTGTCGCCTTTTGACTCCGCAGACATGTTGAGTTTGGCGGTAACTTTTTGTTTCTTTAATAATTTTTGAAGCTCATCTGCGGATCTTACTCCGATGGATAAAGCTGGAATTTTTACTTTATCATCAGGTTCATAATACACCATTTTTGCATGCGGTGTATCGTCTGTTGCCGTTGTTAAGGATCTTATAATTAAAGCTTTTGCTCCTGTTTTTGCAATGACGGAAGCCGAAATTAATTTTGATTTTGCTGTAATTAAATAAGAATCACTTGTATTAATGATTTTCGGATCCATCGGAAGATTAACGAAAACTATTTTGTCTTTTAATTGACCTATTGACAAAGCATTAAGTTCGGAAGTGGTATTAATTAAAACGATTTCACCAACAAGATCTTTTCCGCCTGTACCTTCAGAGTTTCCAAAAGACAGCATTTTGATATTTTTCCAATCTCCATTACTGGCTTTTATTTGTAAAGATTCTCTTCCTCTTATCCAAACCGGAACTTTTACCTCCTGTCTCCAGATCATTTCGATACCAGCGTCTTTAAACTTCTTTTCAGCCCATTCCACGGCTTTCATATAACCCGGAGTTGCGCTGAAACGTGATCCAACACCTTTGGTTAGTTCTCCAAGATTTTCGTAAGCAGCGCCGTTGGTCATTATTTCGTCTGAGATCTTCTTAAACTCGTCATGGTAGTTCATCTTGGTGATGATCCCTTTTTTTACCGGCTTTTTTTGAGGTTTTTTCTGAGAAAATAAAAATCCACTCAAAAAGAGTGGAAGTATGATAATGAATATTTTTTTCATTTTTTTATTTACCTTTTCTTTTCCGTGCATAAAAGTAGGGAAAAAATAAGAATATTTTATTGTTTCATGTCGTACATTAATAAGGCTGTAACCAATTTAGGCTCAATGAATGTACATTTTGGAGGCATACTTAATTTCAGATCAGAAATTTTGATCATATCATTAAAGCTTACAGGATAAATCCCGAATCCGACTCTTCCTTCACCGTTGTCTATTTTTTCTTTTAAAAGGTTGATTCCTTCAAGATTAGACGTTCCTTTTACGTAAGAAATTTTATCCGAACTGTCGGGATCGTCAATTTTTAAAATGTCTTTAAATATATATTTATCAATGAGATGGTGATCCAGATTATCCAGAGACATCTCCTGAGAACGAAGATCGTGCTTTACGTGAAGAGAATAGAATTTACCATCAAGATACATCGAAATATGGAATTTTTGCGAAGGGTAATATGCCGTACCTTCTTTCTCGTGAATCAGAAAATATTTTTCTAATTGCTTTAAAAAATCCGCAGTTTCCAGATCATTGATATCACTTACAATTCTGTTGTAATCGTGGATTTTAATAGACTGGTTGGAAACTATAAAACTATACACAAAGTTATAAGCCTCAGTACCGTTATGTCTTTTGTTTTTGTCTTTATGATATTTTGCATTTAAAGCTGTAGAACCAATTCTGTGGTGTCCATCCGCAATATAAAAAGCATCGATCTGATCGATAACCTCCTTGAACTGTTGTAATTTCAAACGGTTATCAATTCTCCAGATTTTATGTCTAATCCCTTTTGTGTCAACATGATTGAAGATCGGAACATTCTTCTCCTCATGATTCATCAATAATTCAATCTTTGAGTTGGAAGGGTAAGTCAGCAATACAGGTTCTGCCTGAAGGTTTACTTTCTCAAGATAATGCGCCAGTTTTTCTTTTTTCTGAGGAATGGTACTTTCGTGCCTCTTGATCTTTCCGCTCCAGAAATCTTCGATACTTGCTAAGCCTAGCAAACCTCTAAAAATCTGTTTATTCGGATAGATCTGCTCATAAAGATAATAGGCCGAACTGTCCTGAACTAGTTTTTTCTCTTCCAATAATTCTTCAAAAGTAGAACGGATTTTCCTTAGATTTCGGTCGATATCTTTAGATTTACTTACAACATAAGGTTTGATCATGTTGATGTAAGTATTCTCAACTTGAGCTTTCTCCGCGATTTCTTCCTGAGTAAAGTTGTCAAGAGGATGCGTAGGGAAAGTGCTCTCAAAGTCTTTGTGAGGTCTTATTCCGCGAAAAGGTTTAAAAATAGGCATATTTTACTGTATAGTTTCTTTTTGTAGCTTAATAATTTGTTCTGCAAGTTCCAATCCGATCTTTTCCTGAGCATCAACTGTGTTTCCTCCCACATGTGGAGAAAGGGACAGGGCAGGATTCATTAATAATGGAAGTTCGGGAGTAGGCTCGTTTTCAAAAACGTCTAAAGCCGCTCCAGCCACTTTTCCTGATTCGATAAAATCAATCAAAGTAACTTCATTAATAACGCCGCCTCTTGCAGTGTTGACAATATAAACACCGTCTTTCATTTTTTCAAACTGGGCGGTATCTATGATATATTCGTTAGTTTTTGGAGTGTTAATGCTGATGAAATCAACATCTTTAAGGAATTCATCTGAATCGTTAGTTGAAGTGATTTCAAAATTTATAGTTTGTCCGTCAAAAAAGTCTAACGTAAGAACCTTGATTTTAGGCTTTCTTGTTAAGACTTTAATTTTCATTCCTAAAGCAATTCCCATCTTCACAACTTCCTGACCTATACTGCCAAAACCTATAACACCTAAAGTTTTACCTGAAAGTTCATAAGCATTATTGAAAGATTTTTTCATCGCATTAAAATGCGTTTCACCCTCCAATGGCATCAGTCTGTTTGATTCATGAAGGAATCTTGCCAGAGCAAAGAAGTGTCCGAAAACCAACTCAGCAACCGATTTTGACGATGCATTTGGTGTGTTGATCACTTTTAAGCCTTTGGTTTTAGCATAATCGACATCAATATTATCCATACCCATTCCGCCTCTTCCAACAATTTTAAGCGTCGGGCAGGCATCAATAATATCTTTCTTTACTTTCGTTGCACTTCTTACCAAAAGGACATCCACATTATTTTCATTGATGAAATTGATAACGTGATCCTGAGCAACTCGGTTGTCAAGTACTTCAATTCCTGCATCTTGCAATGCTTTTCGTCCTGCTTCGGAAATTCCGTCGTTGGCTAAAACTTTCATGGTTTATATTTTGATTGAAGATTAAAAAATTATAATATTTAAAAATTCTAAATCGGTTGCCAAATTAAGAAAATTTAAAATAAGGGGAATAATCTTTTAATCTTTCAATTTTTTAAGCTTAAATTATTTAATTGATTTCATTACGTCTACCAAAACCTGCACACTTTCGATTGGTAAAGCGTTGTACAAGCTGGCTCTGTAACCGCCTAAACTTCTGTGTCCGTTCAGTCCGCTGATTCCTGCAGCTTTCCAAGCGTTGTCGAATTCTTCTTTTTTGCTGTCATCAATCAATTTGAACGAAACATTCATCAAAGAACGGTCTTCTTTTACACAAAACGTCTCAAACAACGGATTACTATCAATTTCATCATATAAAAGTTTTGCTTTTGCTTCGTTTCTTGCTTCAGCAGCAGCAATCCCTCCGTTTTTCTCTAAATACTGTAAAGTCAATAAAGATGCATATACAGGGAAAACCGGTGGCGTATTATACATTGATTCTTTTGAAATATGCTGAGAATAATCTAAAATTGACAACATATTTTCTCTTCCTGTTTTTCCAAGAATTTCTTTTTTAATTACGATCAAAGTAACTCCTGCAGGTCCCATATTTTTCTGAGCTCCGGCATAGATTAGATCAAATTTAGAGAAATCCAATTGTCTTGAGAAAATATCAGAACTCATGTCGCAAACCATCAAAGTATCAACTTCCGGGAAAGATTTCATTTGAGTTCCGTAAATGGTATTGTTTGAAGTACAGTGGAAATAATCGTACTCTGAACCTACCGTATAATCTTTAGGGATGAAAGAATAGTTTTCCTCTTTTGAAGAACCTACAACATCTACATCTCCTAATTTTTTTGCTTCCTTGATAGCTCCTGCAGCCCAAGTTCCAGTATCTAAATACGCTGCTTTTCCGCCAACTTTCAGCAAGTTGTAAGGAACCATTGCAAACTGCAGACTAGCACCTCCTCCTAAATATAAAACCTCGTAATCATCCCCAAGGTTCATTAATCTTTTTACAATCGCACGCGCCTCGTCCATTACTGCAACGAAATCCTTACTTCTGTGAGAGATCTCAAGAAGAGACAAACCAATACCGTTAAAATCTAAAATAGCTTCTGCCGATTTTTCGAATACCTCTTGTGGTAAGATACATGGTCCTGCGCTGAAGTTGTGCTTTTTGCTCATATTTTTATTTTTTGGTTTTTTGCAAGAATTTTCGTGCTTGCCGTTGATTTTTAATATCTTATTAAGATTTTTTGAAATATTTGGTTAAAAAAACCGTCTCATACTGGCTGAGACGGCGTTTTTTTATTCACCGTGTAAAAATGCTTTCTTGTTAAGCAGTGCTTCTTCAGATTCTACATGATCCTCATCAGGAACACAGCAATCTACCGGGCAAACCGCTGCACACTGTGGTTCTTCATGGAATCCTTTACATTCTGTACACTTATCTGTTACAATAAAATAAACATCGTCATTTACAGGTTCTTGTGGTGCATCTGCATCCACTGTAAGTCCTGATGTCAATGTGACAGTACCTTTAAGCTCAGTACCCTCAGAAGCTTTCCAATCTACTGCTCCTTCATATATTGCATTGTTGGGACACTCTGGTTCGCAGGCTCCGCAATTAATGCATTCATCAGTTATTTTAATAGCCATCGCTAATTTTTTTTAAATTTGCACAAAATTACAAAATATTCCCCAATTTTACAGTAATTATGAATATCGAAAATCAAGTTTTAGGACTTATTAACCTAAGTGATCATATAAAAGAGTTTTTAGCAAAAGATATTGCTGAATATAACGAGAATGATTCTGATTTTGAATTATTGTTAAGAAAGTCTGAAATGGAAAACCCTTGGTTTACCATTGATAATCAGAAATTTGCTCTTAAACAGTGGTCGTATCTGCTGACGGAAGAAAATATAAAGGATTGGCTTAAAGATTATTCTATCTCTAAAATTACAAAAAGAGTAGGATTGATCTTAGCTGGAAATATTCCTTTGGTAGGATGGCATGATGTGATTTCTGTTGTGTTGAGCAATCATATTCCGGTGATTAAATTATCTTCAAAAGACCGATATATGGTTCCGTTTTTGTTGAAAAAATGGAAAGAGTTTTCTAGCGATAATGTTGAATATGAGTTTGTTGAAAGGTTAGAAAGTTATGACGCAGTGATTGCAACAGGAAGTAATAATACAGCGAGATATTTAGAATATTATTTTAAGAATCATTTAAATATTATTCGTAAAAACAGAACTTCGGTTGCTATTTTGAAAGGTGATGAAACTGCTGAAGAATTAAAACTTTTAGCGAATGATATTTTCCAATATTTTGGTTTAGGTTGCAGAAATGTAACGAGAATTTTAATTCCGGAGGATTTTGTAATTGATAGATTGTTTGAAAGTTTTGTAGGTTTTCAGGACATTATCAATCATAATAAATATGCAAATAATTATGAATACAACAGAGCAGTTTATCTTTTAAATTTGGATAAATTCTGGGATAATAATTTTGTGATGATGAAGGAAGATGATAAATTATTCAGTCCGCTTTCTGTAATTAATTTCAGTAGATATCCCTCTTTGGATGAAGTTAAAAACTTTATTGTTGAAAATGAAGAAAATATTCAATGTATTGTTGCTAAGGAAGAATTAGGATTTGATTCTGTGTATTTCGGTGAAGCACAAAATCCCGGGTTAAATACTTATGCAGATAATGTGGATACAATGAAGTTTTTAGAGGTAATTTAATTTTCCGTATCTTCAATTATCAATATAACCTATCACTCAATGAAAAAAATATTTTTAATACTTTCAATCTTGTCTGTACAGCTTTTATTTTCGCAGGAAGTTGTTGATTTAAAGTTAGAAAACAATAGAAAGACAGAAACTCCTTTAAATCTGAACAAACAACAGATCGATCTGTACAACGGGAAATTTCTGCAATTTATCACTGCTTTGAAATCATCCGACAGAAAGGGAATGGAAGCTTTACTTTCTGATAAGGCAAAGCAAGTAGTTACCGATAAAGTGTTTACAAAATTGTCGACTGATATCAATACCAGCAAAAAGCTTACGATCATTAAAACAGGCTATAAACCTTTGATAGATGGTAATAGTTATCCGATGATCCAATATAAATACGCTGATGATAAATCTGCTGATCCAAAAGAGGTGATCACGGCGGTATTCGAAAATAATGGTAAGATTCTTGGAGTTAAGCCATTCAAAAAATAATTTATTTTTAATTATATTTAAATAAAAAATATAAACTATGATGACAGATGTTTTAGTGGCGCAGTCTACAGATGTAGAAAAGGCCAGTTTTTACAAGAAAACGTATTTACATGTTGCTTTGGCGATCCTTGCATTTATTGGGGTTGAAACTGTTTTATTAAAAGTGGTGCCTGAGCAGTTGATCGTAGCGATGTTCGCTCAAAGATTCGCTTGGTTATTGATTATCGGTGTATTTTGGCTGGCTTCGGTTTTGGCAGCAAAATGGTCGCTTTCACAAAGTAAATCAACACAGTATTTAGGACTTGGATTTTATGTTTTGCTTGAAGCGGTTATTTTCTTACCGTTAATTTATATTGCGATGGTGTATTCCGGAGGACAGGTGATTTTTCAGGCAGCCACATTGACTGTTGCTATGTTTGCAGGAATTTCAGCGGTCGCTTTCACTTCTAAAAGAGATTTTTCTTTTTTAAGAAATATCATCGTTATCGGTGGATTTATATCTCTTGGATTGATCGTTGGCGGAATGCTTTTCGGTTTCAATCTTGGACTTTGGTTCTCTGTAGGAATGGTAATTTTGGCTTCTGCAACCATTTTATATCAAACAAGTAAGCTTAAAGATTCTTACGCAACCAATCAGTATGTTGGAGCTTCGTTACAGCTTTTTGCTTCTATCATGTTGTTGTTCTGGTATATTCTTAGTATTTTAATGAGCAGAAGAAGCTAATTTAAAAGTAATAAATTATGAGTTTTGCGTTATGAATTTTTCAAAATGTTTAAATTCATTTTTATAAACCCAAAAAATCCTGATGTCTTTGCATCGGGATTTATTTTTGGTGATTTAAACACAAATTTCACTAATAGTTTTCACAAATAAACACTAATAATTTGTGTTTTTCATGATAAAAGTTGTAGCATTAGTGTTTAAAAATTATTTATCAATCGATCCTAAAACCTTCTGAGCAAAAGAATTTAAAGCATCTTTTTCGCTCATTCCGTTTTGTACGTTAGCGTGAACTTCTAGCGCTCCACAGATGTTTGTAATTAGCTCACCTGCAACGTTTAAGTCTTCTTCACTTGTTCCTCTGAATTCGCTGAAACTTTCTAAAACTTCTAATGTTTTTTCAAGATTTTCAGGCGTTTGGTTTTGATAGAATTGTCTTATTACGGGTAATTTCATTATGCTAATTCATTAAAAAGGTTAATTAAACTTTCAGCCTGATTAGATTGAACCTGATTTACCAATTCACCATTTTTGAAGATCGCAAATGTAGGTAAGTTATCAACTTTAGCTAATTTTCTACTTTCCGGTAATTTTTCTGCATCTACATAAAGGAAAGGAATACTGTCATTTTCAGAAGCTAATTTTTTAAATTTCGGTTTCATGATTCTGCAGTTTCCGCACCATGTTGCTCCGTATTGAACGACTACTTTTTCATTGTCTGCTACGATATTTTGTAGCGTATCTTCGGTTAATTCTGTATACATAAGTTAAGTTTTTCAAATTTAACAATGTAGCAATTTAATAATTTACCAGTTTATCAATCATTGTTATCCTGATACATTGCTACATTGTTAGATTAATTTTAATTAGTTCTTAGATAGATATTCAGCAGTTGAATTTCTGTCAGCTTTCATTGCATCTTTTCCTTCTTCCCAGTTTGCAGGACAAACTTCACCATGCTTCTGAACGTGCGTATAAGCATCAATCAATCTTAAATATTCTTTTACGTTTCTTCCTAAAGGCATATCGTTTACAGACTCATGGAAAACTTTTCCAGTTTCGTCGATAAGATAAGTTGCTCTGTAAGTTACGTTAGAACCTGTGTAAACTTCTTCACCTTCTTCATTGTATTCGAAATCCTGATCTACAATTCCTAGCATGTTTGCCAATTGTCTGTGAGTATCAGCTAAAAGAGGATAAGTTACTCCTTCAATACCTCCGTTATCTTTTGAAACATTCAACCAAGCAAAGTGTACTTCGTTGGTATCACAAGAAGCCCCAATTACTTTAGTGTTTCTTTTTTCGAATTCACCTAAAGCCTCCTGGAAAGCGTGAAGCTCAGTCGGACATACGAAAGTGAAATCTTTTGGATACCAGAACAAAATTACTTTTTGTTGGTTTTTAGTTGTTTCTTCGAAGATGTTGATTTTAAGATCATCACCCATTTCAGACATTGCATCTACCGTTACATTCGGGAATTTTTTTCCTACTAAAGACATAATTTTCTCGTTTTTATATTTAAATTTTCTTTGGCAAAGATAAGAGTATTTCATCTATCGAACAAGTTGATATTGATAAATAAAATCTATAATTGTTTTTGATTAAAAGTAGAATAAAATATCTTTAAAATGGTGCTTTTCATTATATTAATGAGTGAATTTTCTTTTATGATTTAAGTTTATATCTATGACATCAAAAAGAAAACCTAAGCATTAACTTAGGTTTTACTTTAATATTTTTAAAATGAATTAATTAATATCTGTATTAGGAACTGCCGAACAATTACCATTTGAATTTCCACATTCGCTGCTTATCGAATCTACAGCATCCTGAAGACTTTCTGATACAATGGTTACCGTTTTTCCGTTACCACAGAAACAAGCATATCTTGTTCCTCCTTGAAATACCTTTAATTCTTTTCTCGTTAACTTCTTTAAGTTTTTCATAATGTTAATAGTTTTTAATTAATTCTAAATATAGTGATTAAAAACTATTTGGCAAAAATTTTTATGCATAAAAAAAGACTGCTTTTAAAGGGCAGTCTTTTTAATTTTGCTTAATATCCGAATATTTCGGTTAAATTCAATTTTTTTACTTCGCCTAATTTCTTCATATCGGCTTCATTTACTTTGTCTTGAGAGGCAACCAGACAGTAAGTGAAGTTTTTGCCTTTCATTTCCTTGTCATGGAAATTGTTAATATCTGTGAAAGTCAACTTTGGAGCCTGCTCGTAAACATTCTTTCTCATATCAAAGTTATTTCCAAGTTTTTGCGCTCTCAAATAAGAAAATATGATTCCGTCCTGAGTGATTCTTTCTGATGCAATAGATTTTTTCAATCCATTTTTTGCAGTTTCGAATAATTGATCAGATTTTGGAAGTGTTGTTAAAAGCTCATTCATTGCTATTGTAGACTCTTTGAACTTGTCTGCCTGAGTTCCTACATAAGCTGTAATGATATCCTTATCTTCTTTTTTGCTCGGAAGTGAGAAATAAGAATACGTAGAATAAGCTAATGCTTTAGATTCTCTGATTGTCTGGAAAACAATAGATCCCATACCGCCACCAAAATAGTTGTTGAATAAACTTACGGTAGGTGTTGTAGAAGCATTGTATTTGTCGGAATTTCTCACCCAGAAAACTTCGGCTTGCACCATATCGTAGTGAGCAAATAATACTTTATTTTGATCTGTAGAAACCTGAGCAAAAGTTTTAGACTTTGGTAATTCTTTTAACGTTGCAGCAAGTTTATGAACCGATGTTAAAGAAGCGACAACTTCATTTCCGGTTTTTGGCCCGTAATACAATACTTTATGCTTAAAATTAAACAAATCATGAAGTACATTAATCAGATCTTCTGCTTTTAAAGCATCCAGTTCAGCATCACTTAAAACATTATTGAAAGGATTCTGAGGACCGTACTGAGCGTAACTTCTCAGACCTGCCATAATAGTTCCTTTGTTCTGTTTTGCATTAACTCTGGATTTCTTCAGTCTTGCTTTGTAAGATTCCAATGCGACTTGATCTGCCTGAGAGTTTTTAATTAAATCTTCAAATAAGGCAATTGTTTTATCGAAGTTTTCATTTAAACCTTCAAGAGTTACATAAGTTTCTTCGTTTCCTGCGCTTACGTTGAAGCTTGAAGCTAATTTGTAGAACTCTTTACTGATGGCTTCCGAAGATTTATCTTTTGTTCCTAAATATTCCAAATATTCTGCTGCTAAAGGAAGGATTTTGTTATTCCATTTTCCTGAATCAAAATGATAATATAATCTGAATAGAGCATTGTCTGTATTTTTTACAGAAAGTACATCTACGTTTCCTAGTTTATTTTTAGCAATATCTTTATCAAAATTCAACCAAATAGGAGAAATTGCATTTTCAGGCATTTCGTCAACCTTTTTCAGGAAGGGAGATTGATCTTCTCTGTTTACAGAAATCGGAGTAATGGTAGGTTTGTCTACTTTTACAATGTTTTTGTCTTCGCCTTTTCTCTTATAAACGGCAACATAATTATTGTCCTGAAGATACTTTGAAGCAAAATCCATGATGTCTTTCTTCGTAAGTTTAGAAATTTCTTCGATATATTCTAAAGCTACTTTATGGTCCACTTCAGAAGTAAATTCATCCATTAAAATATCCGCTCTTGAAGAATATTTTTCATCTTTCTGGATCAGGTTTTTCTTTTCATTAGCAACGATAGACTGAATAAGATCATCAGAAAATTCACCTTTTCTTAATTTATCAATTTCCTGAAGCAATAAAGTTTTAACTTCATCCAGCGATTGTCCTTCCGTAGGATTTCCTTGCAATAAAAGAACTGAATAGTCTTTCAAAACATAAGGAAAAGCATAAGCGCCCAATAATTTTTGTTTTTTTACTAAATCAAGATCGATTAATCCGGCTTGTCCGTTCGTTAGCATACTTCCCACAAGGTTCAATAATCTTGCATCTTTTGTAGTAGCACCCGGGAATCTGAAACCAATTGTAATGTTTTCAGGATTCGGACCGAAAACCTCTCTTGCAACAGGAGTGGTGATTGGTTTTTCTTGTGCAACTTTATATTCAGGAATCGGCTTCGACTTCATATAAGAAAAAGCTTTGTCGATCTTTGCAATCATTTCATCAGGATTAAAATCTCCCGACATGATGATTCCCATATTATTAGGGACGTAATAGTTGTTGAAATATTCTCTAATCGCTGTTAGAGAAGGGTTTTTCAAATGCTCAATAGTTCCTATAGTTGTCTGTTTTCCATAATTGTTATTAGGGAAGATTGCAGAAAACATGGCTTCGTATACTTTTCTTGGATCATTATCTAATCCTCTGTTTTTTTCTTCATAAACAGCTTCCAGTTCAGTGTGAAAAAGCCTTAAAACAGGCTGTCTGAATCTTTCTGCCTGAACCGCTAAAAATTTATCAGCAACATTTGCAGGGATATCTTCTGTATAAACCGTCTGTTCAAAAGAAGTGAAGGCGTTTGTTCCGTCTGCACCCATACCTGCCATCATTTTGTCGTATTCGTTGGCGATGGCAAATTTTGATGCTTCCCCTGAAACCTTATCGATTTCTTTGTAGATTTCTTTCCTTTTAGCTTCGTCTTTAGTTTGATTATACTTTTCGTAAAGAGCATCAATTTTATCTAAAAGAGGTTTTTCTTTTGACCAATCTTTAGAACCGAATTTATCTGTCCCTTTAAAAAGCATATGCTCAAGATAATGTGCAAGACCTGTGTGATCAGAAGGATCTGTTTTACTTCCTGCCTTTGTCGCGATATAAGTCTGGATTCTCGGATCTTTATTTGTCGGACTTAAAATTACGGTTAACCCATTTTGTAGCTTGTAATATCTCGCTGAAGTAGGGTCGTTCGTTACGTATTTGTAAGAATATCCATTAGATTTTGCTTCTTTCCACTGGAAATCCTGTCCGAAAGCATATCCTGAGAAACTTGCAGCAGCAATGCTTGTGGCAATGGTAATTTTTTTGAAAAAGTTCATTCTTTTTATTGTTGGTTATGTTTTTAGTATGATTTGATTAATTGAATTTGCTTAGCAATTCTTTAATCCTTCTCATTGCTTCTCTTAAATCATCTTCCGAAGCAGCATAAGAAAATCGGATACATTCCGGGCTTCCGAATGAAACACCGCCAACACATCCCACATGAGCATTTTCTAAGATAAACATCGCAAAATCATCAGCATCTTTAATTTCTGTACCACCTAAATTTTTACCGATATAATGAGAGATATCCGGGAAGAAATAGAATGCAGCTTTAGGTAAAAGAACCTTAAAGCCTGGAATTTCTTTCATTAAATCATACACAAGATCTCTTCTTATTTTGAAAGCATCGATCATGTATTTGTATTCAGAAGGATCGGTTTGTAAAGCAACAATTGACGCTCTTTGAGCAACAGTATTGGCGCCGCTCGTCATTTGCCCCTGAATTTTTTCGCACGCTTTTGCCAGCCATTCCGGGCATGCAGAATAACCGATTCTCCAGCCTGTCATTGCAAAAGCTTTTGACATTCCGTTGATTACGGCAGTTTGTTCGTACACTTCAGGAAACTGAGCGATAGAAGTTGTGTTTGTTTCGTAATTGATATATTCGTAGATCTCGTCAGAAATTACCGTGATTTGAGGATATTTAGCAATAACTTTAGCGATAGATTTCAATTCGTCATACGTATAATATCCACCTGACGGATTACACGGAGAACTGAATAAAATTGCCTTGGTTTTCTCTGTAATTGCTTCTTCTAATTGTTCTGCAGTTACTTTAAAATCATTAACATATGAAGTCGAAATCATGACAGAATTTCCGCCCATCATTTTTACCATTTCATCATAACTTACCCAATACGGAGCCGGAAGTAATACTTCATCACCATCATTGATAATTGCAGCTAAAACGTTAATGATCGCTTGTTTAGCACCATTTGAAACACAGATTTGTGTTGGTTTGTAGGCTAAATTATTATCTCTTTTTAATTTATTAGAAATTGCTTCACGAAGTTCTAAAAATCCCGGAACGGGAGAGTAGTGACTGTAATTTTGATTAATAGCATCAAAAGCGGCTTGTTTTATATTGTCTGGAACATCGAAATCGGGTTCTCCCAATGTTAAACTGATTACATCTATTCCATTTGCCTTCATTTCTCTTGCCTTGTTAGACATTACGAAAGTTTGAGAAAAGCCTAGTCTTGTTACTCTATCTGAAAGTTTGTTCATGTAGTATTTTTGTATTGTAACAAATATATAATAAAAACTTAACGTGAATAATGTATGATTGAAAAAAATGGTAACTCAAAGTATAGATTTCTTATATTTACTATACTCTCGTAAAATCATATTTGTTATGAAATATTTTCTTTTTTTATTATTAACACCTTTCTTTATTTATTCACAGGTTCCTCCAAAGGACGATGAAGTGAAAAAATATGTTTCTGAAGTAAATTCTGATTCTTTAAAATCATACATCAATACGCTTGTTGGTTTTCACACCAGACACACTTTAAGTTCAACGGATGATAAAAGTAAAGGAATAGGAGCTGCAAGAAATTGGGTGCTGAAAAAATTTAAAGATTATTCGAAAAACTCCAATGGAAGAATGGAGGTTTACCTGCAACAACAAGATATTCAGCCTGACGGAAAGAGGTTAGACCAAGTTACTAACTTAGGAAATCCCATTGCTTATCTCAAAGGCACAGATCCTAATGATAAAAGAATTTTTCTGATTTCCGCACATTTGGATTCCCGTGTCACGAATATTATGGACAGGACTTCTTTTGCTCCCGGTGCAAACGATGATGGTAGTGGAGTAAGCGCAGTTCTAGAAGCTGCAAGAATCTTGAGTAAATCTTCATTTCCCGCATCTGTAATTTTCGTTACGTTTTCCGGTGAAGAACAGTCATTGTTGGGTTCTAAATTATTGGCAGAAAAAGCCAAAAATGAAAATATGCAGATAGAAGCCGTTCTGAACAACGACATGATAGGAAATAATAAAGCCGGAGAAACTGGTGAAATCAATGATCATATACTCAGAGTTTTTAGTGAAGGTATTCCTTACATGGATTTAGATAAAAAAGCAATGAGTATAAGAAATATTGGATTAGAAAATGATGGAGATTCCAGACAATTAGCTCGTTATGTAAAAGAAATTGCAGAAAAATATGTCAATAAAATTGAGGTGAAATTAATATACAGAAACGACAGATTTCTACGTGGTGGAGATCATTCCAGCTTTGTCAATTATGGATTTCCCTCAGTGAGACTTACCGAATATTATGAAAATTACGACCATCAGCATCAGGACGTAAGAACAGAAAAAAATATTAAATATGGAGATCTTCCGGAGTTTATAGACTACAATTATTTAAAGAAAAATGTTGCCGTAAATATTGCTGTACTTGCCAATCTTGCCAAATCTACCTCGAAACCTGAGCGCGTGGAAATCGAAGTGAAAGAGCTTACTAATTCTACTGTTTTGCATTGGGAAAAACCGAAATTTGGGACTGTTGCGGGATATTATGTTTTGGTAAGAGAAACAGATAGCCCGATCTGGCAGAAAAAGATATTTACCACTGAGCTTTCTATTAAAATACCGCTTTCTAAGGATAATTATATTTTTGCGGTACAGGCTGTTAATCAATCGGGAAATTTGAGTTTACCCGTTATTCCGAGTATTGCCAAATGATTTTAGGTTGATCAAAATTCATTTAATTTGAATAAAAGTTAAATAAAACATATTTTTGCAATATAATAATTCACATGTCTACAGCGTTACTATTAAAATACTTTCCTGATCTTACAGAAATACAGATTGAGCAGTTCACAAAATTGGAAGCACTTTACAATGAGTGGAACGAAAAAATCAACGTTATTTCACGAAAGGATATGGAATCTCTTTATGAAAAGCATATTTTACACTCTTTAGGAATCGTAAAAGTAATGGAGTTTGCTCCCGGAACTAAAGTTTTGGATATCGGAACCGGAGGCGGTTTTCCAGGTATTCCTTTAGCTATTATGTTTCCAGAAGTACAATTTACCTTGGTAGATTCTATCGGAAAGAAAATAAGTGTAGTAAATGCTGTTGCAGAAGGCGTTGGATTGAAAAACGTAACTGCAATTCATGGAAGAGCGGAAAAAGTAAAAGAAAAATTCCATTTTGTAGTAAGCCGAGCGGTTACTCAAATGCCGGAATTCCTGAGATGGCTGAAAGGCAAATTTGAAAAAGAACAATTCAATACAAAACACAATGGGATCTTATATTTGAAAGGCGGAGACCTTGCTGAAGAGCTTGCCGGACTTAAATGTGAGATTTACAATCTTAAAAATTATTTTGATGAAGAATTTTTTGATACAAAAAGAGTGGTTTATGTATCAAAAGGCAATTTTAATTCTTAAATTAGTATAATTAAGGAATAATTTTTGCTAATTATTTATTGATAATCAAAAATTGTAATGTGTTATGAAAAAACTTTTAAATATTGGGTTTTCTGCTGTAGTTTTAGGGTTATTCTTTACTTCGTGTAATGACGATGATGACTATCAAACCATTGAATCAATCGATAAAATAAAGATCGACAGTGTTAAGATCCTCAATGATACGATGGATGTTTTCACGGTACAAAGCATTAAAACTTACTCAACCTATTCATCTCAGTGTGAAGGATTTTATGGGTATGATTACATTCATAACAGCAATTTAACAAGAACGATTACAGCTTATAAATATATTAGCAACGGACCATGTGTACAGGGAAATCATGTTGGTGCAAGCCAAATTAATTTCAGTCCACAACAGATTGGTACGTATACTTTTAAATTCTGGAATGGTGGCAATAACTGGATCACCAAAACAATTGTAGTAGAATAATAATGAAATGGATTTTTTTAGTTTGTTTATTGATAACCAATGCTTTATTTGCTCAAAAGATTGTTTGGCAGGAAGGCTTAAAACTCAATTGGAGCAATTTTAAAAGTAATGTAAATAACCAGCGTGGAACCAATGTTGTAGCCTATACAAACTGCGGTTGGGTGTATTCTGTTGTGAAATCATCAAACCCAAAATCTCCTGTAAAAATCAAGATTGAAACTATTTTTAACGAAGATAAATCCTGGAAAGATGTTAAAAAGATCAACGATTATGTTTTAGGACATGAGCAGAAACATTTTGATATTGCAGAAGTTTTTGCCCGAAAACTTAGAAAAGAAGTTCAGGAAAAAATAAAGAATTCAGGTGATTTTAATAAAAATTTTCAAGCTATCTATAACAGACATCTAAATGATTATAGAAACTTTCAGGTTTCTTATGATAAAGATACCAAACATGGAGTAGATGAAGTAAAACAGGCTGAATATGACCTTAAGATCTCTGAAGAATTAGAAAATCTAAAAATCTATAAAGCCTCTTGAAATTCCTCAATAAAATAATCAACGAATTATTAGCTCAAAATACAGATCTTTCTGCATTTAATATTGTTCTGCCAGGAAAGCGTCCCATCGTTTTTATCAGACAAATTTTAGAGGAAAATAATTACTCCGGATTTCTTCCTAACTTTTTTACAATTGAAGAATTAATTGATCAAATTGCCGACAAACAGCCAATTCAGGGGATTTCTCTGTGGCTTTTTGCTTTTGATGTCTATAAAAGTCTTAATCTTATTCCAAACGATGATTTTGCTGATTTTTTAAAATGGTTTCCTACTTTACAGAAGGATTGGGATGATATTTTGAAGTTTTCTGATAGTGATCAGGCAGTATTGCAATATATGTTTGATGAAGAAAGGATCAAAGAATGGGCTCAGGATCTTGGAGAAGATGATGACGTTCCAAGAAAAAAATTCCTTAATTTTTGGAGAAACATGAATGTTTTTCTTCCTGTTTTGAAGGAAAAGCTTCAGGGAAAAAACTTGGCAACATCAGGAATGATTCACGAAACCGCAAAATCGAAGATCGTTGATTTTGCTAAAAATACACGTGACAACTTCGTTTTTTGTGGATTTAACGCTTTTACTCCGGTTGAAGAAAAATTGGTAAGAAGTCTTTTGCAGTGGGATAAAGGACAATGTTTTTTTCAGGCTGATCATTATTATTTTGATGATGAAAGACAGGAAGCCGGAAAGTTTTTAAGAAATCATAAAACGTGGAAAGAATTTAATGACAGCAGAGCTTTCCAATGGATCGAAGATGATTTTAATCAACCAAAAAATATAAAAGTCTACGAAGTTTCAGGAAATGTGACGCAGACAAAAATTCTTCCTGAAATTTTTAAAGAGATTGAAAATAAGACCTATTCAAATACTGCAGTAGTTTTACTTGATGAAAATTTGCTTCCTGCAAGTTTAGATGTAATGTACGCTGTTGAAAACCTAAATATTACCATGGGTTTTCCTTTGAAGAATTTGTCGTTTTCTAATGCGGTAAAGCAACTGTTTTATTTGCAGAAACAATTAGAAAAAAATAAATCTTCTTACTACTACAGAGATATTTTTCCTATCCTTGAAGAGCTTCCGAAATCTATTGAAGACGAGGAAATTATCTCTCAATTTAAATCTAAAATAGAGGAGAGGAACATCGTTTATATTTCAAAAAAATTATTAAACGAACTTCTTAGCGAACTTTCATACTTTAATTTACTTCAAAAAGCCAATTCTACGAATGCCTATCTTGATATCTTGATTGCGTTCTGTAAACAGATTAAATGGCTGGAAATAGATGATATTCAGTATGAAAATGTATCTCATTTTGAAAGTGCCTTCAAGATTATTAAAAATCAGGTTGCGCCTTACGATTTTGAGATTAAAATGGAAACATTAGAGATCCTAATTAATCAACACGTGAATACGGAAAGTATTGATTTTCAAGGTGAACCTTTGCGCGGATTGCAGATCATGGGACTTTTGGAAACGCGTCTTTTAAATTTTGAGAATGTAATTATGCTTTCCGTAAATGAAGGAAAATTACCTTTAGGAAATTCTCAGAATACCTATATTCCTTTTGATATCAGACGATTTTTTGATCTTCATACCTTTTTGGAAAATGACAGTATTTATGCGTATCACTTTTACCGATTGATACAGGACTCCAAGAATGTTCATTTATTGTTTAATGCGCTAAGTTCGGGCGTAAATACAGGTGAAAAAAGTAGATTTATCACCCAGATCGAAATGGAAAGTTCTCACAATATTGAGCACCTGATCATTGAAAATTCTTCCGAGCCAATTACAACCAAACCCATTGAAATTGCGAAGACAGATATTGTCTTGGAGCGACTAGAAAAATGGAAAGAAAAAGTTTCCGCTTCGCACCTTACGAGTTATCTCTATAATCCAATAGATTTTTATCTTTCAAAGATTTTGAAGACCTCAGAAACGGATGAAATTGAAGAGGAATTATCGGTGAAGAATTATGGGAATTTGGTTCATTATTCACTTCAAGAAGTTTATGAAGTATTAAAAGGTAAAGTGTTAAAAGAAAATGATTTAAAAGATTCAATTAAAGCAATTGATAAGTATATTGATGTGGCAATAGAAAAGCTTAAACATCAGCCCGAGTTCTATGAAAAAGGGATGAACTTTATTCATAAAGCGATTGCAAAAAAGGTGATTGAAAGTGTCTTAAATGTAGATCTTGAATTAGTTAAAAATGGAAATAAATTAGAGATCCTTGATATTGAAAAGAGGTTTGAAAATGTAGATTTTTATTTAGATGAAAACAATAAAGACAGAATTTCATTCTTTGGATTTATTGATAGAATTGATCGCTTGAACGGAACATTAAGAATCATTGATTATAAAACAGCGAAAATTAAAAATCTTACGGTAAAAATTGATGAAAATAATGTAGACGACTATTTCCTTAACAGCGACAGAAAACAGGCTTTACAGCTATGTATCTATCAGTATGTTGTACAGAACCTGCCTGAGTTTTGGGGATTACCGATTGAAACAGGAATCTGGAGCTTTGCCGAAGCCAGAAAGGGTGTTGTTTCTTTACAATTTGAAAAAGGAACTATCGATGATGCAATGAAATCTATTAAAAGCTTGATCCTGGAGATTTTAGATCCTAATCTTACTTTTATTGAAGATATAAAATCTTACTAAACAAAATGCACCTCATTTCTGAAGTGCATCCAAACCTAATGAAGATTTGATATGAAGAAATGTGTTATAATTTTACTTTTTTATTAATAATTTTCCCATTGTTTGGAGTGATTTGTACGACATAAACTCCAGATTCTAAAGTATTTGATTCGAATTGTGACTGATTAATTTCCTGGTTTTGAATTAAAGCTCCCGAAATACTATAAATACTAATGTTTTTTAAATCTTTCTTTGATTTAACAATAATCTGACGGTTTTTTGTAAAGATTTCCGGATTATCATTTAATGTGACATCACCAACTTGTTTCTTGAATTGAAGATTATAAAATTGAGTTACAATTTCAAATGTATAGTTTTGATTATCAATATTGTTTAAATCAATTCCGCCATCTTTAAGATATTGTTCCTGTGATATTGTTTTCACTAAATTTTTATTTTCATCAAAAATATTAACAGTAGATAATTCTTCTTGATTAATTTTTAAACTTAAAATATTGTTGTTGGTTGACTTTATGATCTCATTTTCAGGCACTTCTGTTGGTGTACTTTTAACATAAGGAATTAATTTATTCTCATTATTTTCTGATACTTTTAATAAATAAACTCCATCTTTTAATGAGCTTAAGTTATTGTTGATCAAATTTTTACGATCATTTTTTTCTTTATTGAAATCTGTAACTTCAACCAATTGCATACCTTGTAGATCAGGTTTTATTTGAGAAGAAAGTAATGAATTTGCTTTTGGTTGATTATCAGCATTTTTTGATGTTAAAATTGCCCATTCATTGAAAAATCCGCCACTTCTTAATGTGTTAAATTTCACATTAGAAGCCAGTACAAAAGGGACGATTCCTCCTATATGGCCGACCGGTCCCCAATAAAACGAGTCAAGTTTGTATTTATTCAAATCCCACCATGGATAATAACCTCTTTGTACATCTATTGTTTTTGAAGTATTTTCAGGGTGAATTGCCAAGTCTACAGTCGCATGACCTAATGTCATCGGAGTTTTATTGTACCAATCGTAAACGTCGTTTGCTCTAAGACACTGTCTTAGTTTATTATTGTTATTATTGGTTACATCATTCACAAAAGTCGGAGTAAATAATTTTCTCCAAATTAGGGGTCCCCATAATAATCCGCCAAGTTCCTGAATTATATTTTCATTATATTTAGCGAGATATTCAGCAGAGATAACCTCAGAAATATTGTTTGTATACGTTTTGTAACCAATATTATTACAAGTATTTACAACATTGGCGAGAAAGGAAGTAAAAGGATAAATTTCCTTTTCAATAACCCCTTTCTGAAGTGTAACACCGGAAAAATCATAAGGTCCGTCTCCCATGTAAGCATATTTAAATTTTAATTGAGTGGGATTAGAAATGCTTAATTTTTTTAAAGTAGACATCGCAGCATGAGCACCCTGAGAATATCCGGTTATAAAATATTCATCATAACGCTTTACATTGAGTTGGGACAAAACTTTATTGGCAGCCGTTACAAAATCAATGGTAGCCGAAGCTTCGGTAGGGTAGTGAACGTATGGATGTACACCATCGCCGGAACCCATTCCTAAATAATCAGGCGCCATCAGGATATACCCGTTTAAAGCGTAAGATAACTCAACTACAAAACCTGCCGTTAATACCCCTTTTAAGTTAGATGGAACATTGTTTCTGTTGTCTGTGGTTCCATGATCTGATACAACTGTTGAAAGCTTGTAATTCACATTCGGATACATAATCAATCCTGTGGCTTTTACCAGTGCATTGTTTTCATTTTTAGTATAGTAAGTTATTTTGTAAGCTTTTAAACCAACATTAAAACCGTTTAGATAACTTACGAAATCAGGAGAATTTTGTTCACCAAGATTATTGGAGATAAAACTAATGACTCCTTGTGGTGTAAGATCTAATTTTGGTTCAAAAGTAACAACATCTCCCGCTTGTTGGGCAAAATAAAACGGAGCTGTAAGTCCTAACAAAGAAATAATTATTTTTTTCATATTGACATTTTAAGTTTTGATTAAGTTAAATATTTTTAACAAATCTCTCAAAATATTATTGACTCAATAATTATTCATTGAATATAAATTTCCTCTTATATGACTAAAATAAAAGAGTCTGATCGATTAACCAGACTCTTTATTTATCTATTTCTTTAATTTTTAGAAAGCGTTGATACCTGTAATATCCATTCCTGTAATTAATAAGTGAACGTCGTGAGTTCCTTCATAAGTGATCACAGACTCAAGGTTAGCAGCGTGTCTCATCATCGGGAATTCACCCATGATACCCATTCCGCCAATGATCTGGCGGGATTCTCTTGCAATATCAATAGCCATTTTCACATTGTTTCTCTTAGCCATTGAGATTTGAGCAGGAGTTGCTTTATGATCGTTTTTAAGATGTCCTAATTGTAGGCAAAGCAATTGAGCCTTAGTGATTTCAGTTAAAAACTCTGCTAATTTTTTCTGTTGTAATTGATATGAACCAATTGGTTTCCCGAATTGTTTTCTTTCTTTAGAATATTGAACAGCCGTACAGTAACAATCAATTGCAGCACCAATTACACCCCAAGAAATTCCGTATCTTGCTGAATTTAAACAAGATAAAGGCCCTTTTAATCCTGTTACTCCCGGAAGTAAGTTTTCTTTTGGTACTTTTACGTCATTAAATACCAATTCCCCTGTTTTTGAAGCTCTTAAGCTCCATTTATTATGAGTTTCAGGAGTTGTGAAACCTTCCATTCCTCTTTCAACGATCAATCCCTGAACTTTCCCTTCTTCATTTTTACCCCAAACAACAGCGATGTCGCATAATGGAGAGTTTGTGATCCACATTTTAGCACCATTTAAAAGATAATGATCTCCCATATCTTTAAAATAAGTTTCCATTGAACCCGGATCTGAACCGTGATTAGGCTCCGTTAATCCAAAAGAACCGATCATTTCACCGGAAGCTAATTTGGGTAAATATTTTCTTTTCTGTTCCTCAGAACCAAATTCATTGATAGGAAACATCACCAAAGAACTCTGTACAGACGCCGCAGAACGCACCGCAGAATCTCCTCTTTCCAATTCCTGCATGATAAGACCGTAAGAGATCTGATCTAAGCCTGAACCGCCATACTCAACCGGAATATATGGACCTAAAGCTCCAATTTTCCCTAATTCTCTCATCAAACCCGGAATGTCTGTATGATCTTGTGCTGCCTTATCGATCTGCGGCATCACAAAACTTTCAACCCAGTCTCTTATTGATTGACGAATCAGTTTATGTTCTTCGGTAAGTAAAGCATCAATTCCGTAATAGTCGGGAATACTTGTAAGAGGATAATATGACATGTAATTTAATTTTTCTAAAAATAAGACTTTTCACTATTCCTGAGAAATTTTTTTTGAATGTAGTTTTTAATAAGATTCTCAGTTTTTATTAATGATTTTCTGAACCCGAATATTACAATTTCTCATCTTCATCATTGGAGATAGGATATTGATTAGTAGGGTTATAAATTCTTTCTTTAAATTTATACAGGTAAGGAGCTTTGTTGGCAGAACCGTCATAAAGCTTCTCTAATCTTTCAAGAATATTTAAACTTAAAATTTTTCGCTGAAAATTATTTCTCCTGAATTTCTCTCCCAAAATGGTTTCATACAAAGATTGAAGATCTTTCATCGTAAATTTCTCCGGAAGAAGATTACTCGCTGCAACTTCAGTATTGATATTCATTCTTAAATATTCAAGACCTGTTTCGATCACTCTGTCATGATCGAAAGCCATTTGAGGCAATTTATTGACTTCAAACCATTCACAGGTTTCATTGAAAGCGTCGGGAAAAGTATTGGCAATAGAAAAATCGATCAAACTGCAATAACCCACAGTGATAAACCTCTGGAAGATCCAGTGATCTTTTGGCACCTCAATTCCTTTATTGTTGAGCAAGATCTGATGTACATTATTTTCTGTACGGTCAATTCTACCAAAAGTATGGAACTGTTTTAAGAATAAGTCCTTCAGATGAGTTCTTTCAAATAAAACACGGGCTGCAGCTTCACGAAGATCTTCATCATTAAACACAAATCCGCCCGGAAGAGACCACAAATCAAGGTCATGATACTTCAAAAGAAGCACTTTTAAAATATTATTGTGAAAACCAAATATGGTACAATCTACAGATACATGTGCTACAAAGTCTTTTGTATCAATAAGTTCCCGAAGAGTTTCTTTGTTTTTTGTATCCCTGATTTCCATGACAGTAAAAATAAAATTATTTTCTATATTTTTTTATCAGCAACCCTAAAATATATCAAACTTATTGTAAAAAGCACAGTTACAGCGAGTAAAATATATAAAGGATAAAAAT
Source organism: Chryseobacterium sp. G0201 (assembly GCF_003815655.1). Taxonomy (NCBI): domain Bacteria; kingdom Pseudomonadati; phylum Bacteroidota; class Flavobacteriia; order Flavobacteriales; family Weeksellaceae; genus Chryseobacterium; species Chryseobacterium sp. G0201. The sequence continues at coordinate 3,972,094 of NZ_CP033917.1, forward strand.
TTAACATTTGTTTTCCAAATAATAATGACATAATAATTGAGCTTACCGAGCTTCCTAATGATGAAAATATAACGATAAGCGAAGTGAATAGATTGGCCTGCTCTCTATCGATCTGAGCGATCATTTTAGAATTGATAACAGGATAAAGGGGCGACAGGAAAAAACCAATAACAGGAAATAAAAATAAAAGTGCCATTGAGTTATCCGAATCAAAATATTGTAAGCCTAAAATAATAATCAACACCAAAATAATCAGCGAAAGACATAAAACATAATATTTTGATAAAGAGAATCTTTGAATGATATTCGCGGTAAGAGTTCTTCCAATGTAGGAGAAAAGTGCCAGAAATGAAGATGCCTGCAATGCAAAAAAAGAATTGACCTTCAAATGATTTTTATAAAATGACGGCAGCCATGAATTAAAACTTTGCTCAATAAAAACAATAAAAAATATAACTCCTAAAAACAGAATAATTGAAGGGTTAATTAATTTTAATAATTCTGAAATGATTCCTTGATTATCAGATTCTATAGGTTCTGCAATTTTTATTTTTGAAAATAAAAATATGGTTATTATTGATAATATTGAAATTGATAAAAATCCAAATTTCCAGTATTCTGAAAACTGACTGGAAATCAACCACCCAAAACCAGTATTTACAACAAAAATCCCGATCATAAAAGAAGCTTCAACATTATTCATGGTTTTGGCTAAAGATTTTTCTTCTGAAACATTATTTCTAATAATTCCGAAGACACAGATCTTCCCGATGGCAAAACATGTCCCGATTATCGCGAACCAAAGCTTATAAAACCAAAAAACTTCCACAAAAGGCAAAATCGTAGAGCAAATACCAACAATTGTTAACGCCAAAATCAATGATTTTTTAGTTCCAATCTTACTGATAAAGTTTACAGCAAATAGTGAAATAAAAGCTATCGGAAGATCTTTAAAAGACTCCAGAAAACCCAGCTTTTCATAGGTGATTTTTGCCTCCGAAAGTTGTAGAATTACAATGCCCATGCAGTTCAAAACCATAGAGAAAATTAGAAAAGTAAGTTTTAATGGAAGTGAAATATTAGGAAGCTTGGTATTCATTTTGGGGATTTATTTTATTAACTTTTTATGATTTTTTATGAATTATGACACCAAATATAGGGCTTTAAACCCCCAAAAATAAAAGGAAAATTAAAATATTTATTAATATAATGTTAATTATTTAAAAAAAAATATATTTTTATTGTCTCAATTTGAGAATTAAAAAACTAACTGTATATGAATGTAAGAATATCAAGAAGTTTGGGAATGGTTGCAGTGCTTTATTTTACTGCAAATTTCAATGCCCAAAACAAAACGAATGACACCATTCCTAAAGAGCAAAAAATCGAGGAAGTGGTAATGATCGGTTACGGTACTCAGAAGAAGAGTAATGTGACCGGAGCAATATCAAGTATTAAAGCTTCGGATATTGAAGCTGTACCTACGGGAAGACCAGAACAAGTTCTACAAGGTAGGGCAGCAGGTGTCACTGTTATTTCCAATTCAGGGCAGCCTGGATCTGTTGCTTCAGTGAGAGTTCGTGGTGTCACCAGTTTTGGAGCAGGAAGTAATAACCCATTATGGGTAGTAGATGGAATTGTTGTTGACAATATTGGATGGTTGAATCAATCTGATATTGAAAACATAGAAGTCTTGAAAGATGGAGCCTCTGCTGCTATTTATGGAGTATCTGCTGCAAAAGGTGTAATTTTAGTTACAACTAAGAAAGGAGCAAAAGGAAGACTAAATCTAAGTTATAATGGTTTTTATGGAGTTGGTAGTGCATCTAAAAAATTAGATCTTTTGAATGCAACTCAATATGCAAATATTATTAATGAAGGTTTTGTAAATGATGGGCAGGCTCCCCGATATTCTAATCCATCACAATATGGAGTTGGTACAGATTGGCAGGATGTAGTTTTCAATACGGCAGAAAGAAAATCTCATGAATTCAGTGTAAGTGGCGGAAGTGACAAATCAACATTCTTTTCATCATTTGGATATTATGAACAAGAAGGTATTGTAATGAGAGATATTTCTAATTACAAGAGAATTAATGCAAGATTAAACTCAAATCATAAAGTTTTGGATTGGTTGACTGTAGGTCAAACTTTATCTTACACACATATCAAAAACCAAGGTATTAATGCAAATAATGAGTTTGGAGGGCCTCTTAGCTCTGCAATCAATTTGGATCCTATTACTCCGGTAGTTGTTACTGATATGTCAACTGTAGACCCTAATGGTTATACCAACCCATACATTGTAAGAGATTCCAATGGAAATCCTTATGGTATTTCTAAATATGTGAATCAGGAGATGGCAAATCCCTTAGCTTTTCAATATACACAATTAGGAAAAACTAACTGGGCTGACGATATTGTTGCCAATGTTTTTGCTGAAATAAAACCTGTAAATCATTTAACATTTAAATCAGCTCTCAATGGAAAGTTGTCTTATTGGGGTAATGAAGGCTTTACTCCGTTATTTTATTTAAGTCCAACGTATAGTAATACTTCAAAAAACAACTTAAGTAGAGAAACGAATAAAAAACTTGAATGGAGTATGGAAAATACTCTTACTTATCAAAACAAATGGGGTAAACATAACCTTAATGTAATGGTTGGTCAGGGAGTATATGAATATAATATTGGTTATAAAGAAACTATCACACATTCTGATTTACCAGTTAACAATTGGCAAGATGCTTCTTTCAATTTCTTTTTAGATCCAAGTAACAGGTCAGTTGTAGCCTCAGACGGAATTGAAACTCATAAGGCGTCTTATTTTGGTAGAATTATTTATGATTATGATAACAAATATTTATTTACTGGGACAATAAGAAGAGATGGTTCTTCTAAATTTGGTCCAAACCACCAATGGGGTACATTTCCTGCTGCATCTGTAGGCTGGAATGTTTCAAATGAAAATTTCTGGCCTGAAAATAAAATTGTTAATAGCCTTAAATTTAGAGGAGGTTATGGTATCTTAGGAAATGATGCTATTGAAGATTTTCTATATAAAAGTACAATCGTATCTGGTAGCAATTATAATTTAGGTAATGGTAGTGCAAGTGATAATGTTTTATATAGTGGCTATGCAGCCAGGACTTTAGCAAACCCTGATTTGCACTGGGAAGAAACAGCGCAATTAAACATTGCAGCAGATCTTAAGTTATTCAATAATTTTACATTAAGTGTAGATTACTATGAGAAAAAAACGACTGATATCTTAAGACAGGTGGCTATACCTGGATATGTAGGTGCTACGAACAATCCATATAGAAATATTGGAGATATGAATAATACAGGTATCGAAGTTGACTTAGGTTATAAGAAAAACTGGGGAGATTTCAGTTTCTCTGCTAATGGAAATTTTGCTTACCTTAAAAATGAGATCTTAAGATTAGAAGACGATTTAAAATTTGTTAATGGAGCAGGTTTTCAATCAATGGGTGCTGTTAACAGATTTCAAATAGGATATCCGTATGCATCATTCTTTGGTTATCAAAATGCAGGAATATTCCAGACACAAGCAGAAATTGACTCTTATAGAAATGCAGATGGCACTTTGATCCAACCAAAAGCTAAACCTGGAGATTTTAAAAGAACTGATGTGAATGGTGATGGTAAAATTACAGAGGATGATTATGTTTACTTAGGAAACTCTTTACCCAAATATACTTTTGGTCTTACTGTTAATATGAGTTACAAAAACTTTGATTTAATGGTATTCGGACAAGGTCAGGCTGGAAATAAAATTTTCCAAGGTTTAAGAAGACTTGATGTTCAGGATTCAAACTATCAAACAACAGTTTTAGACCGTTGGACAGGTGAAGGTACTTCAAACACAACTCCGAGAATGACTAGGGCAGATGACAATCAGAATCTTACAAGAATGTCAGACTATTACTTACAGAATGGTGATTTCTTTAGAATTAAATTGGTTCAACTAGGATATACCCTTCCAAAAGATGTGTCTAAAAGTATCGGTGCTAGTAAAATTAGATTTTATGTAACCGGAGAAAATTTAGTAACCTTTACTAAATATACAGGATATGATCCTGAAATTGCAGCAAACGATGAGTTTGGTATTGACAGAGCTTACTATCCACAAGCAAGAACTTTCCTATTTGGAGCTAATATTCAATTCTAAAAATTTAAAAATGAAAAATAAAATATATAAAAGTTTATTACTTACACTATTAGTAGGAGCTAGTTTTAGTACTACATCTTGTGGTACAGATTATATAGAAGATGTTCAGAATAAAGGAGCTTTTGATACGGATAATTATTTTCAGAATGAACAACAGTCTTTTAGTGCACTGGTAGGAGTTTATGATATTTTGAGAAAATATGCTGGTGGTTTTGAAAATACAGTAACATTTGTAAATGCGGCTTCTGATGATTTTTATGCAGGTGGTGGTAGCTCTACGGATGGGGCAGGAATTCAAGGTTTTTCAAACTACAGTATAAATTCTATTATAATGCCTCAAAGTTATTGGAATAATTTTTATCAAGGAATTGCACGTGCAAATCTTTTAGTAGAAAGAATCCCCAATGCTACAATGGCAGACAATACAAGAAAAAGATTTGTTGCAGAAGCTAAAACTTTACGAGCGCTTTATTATTTTGAACTTTTAAGAATGTTTAAAAATATTCCTCTGATTTTAAAGACTATTTCCGCAACAGATGATTACTATAATATTCCGCAATCTGATCCAAATGCAGTATATGCTCAAATAGAAGCAGATCTTTTAGAGTCAATTCCTAATCTTCCTATGACTGTTGATAATCAAAACAAAGGTAGAATTACTCAAGGAGCTGCAAGGGCAATTTTAGGAAAAATTTATCTTTATAATAATAAAAAAGATCTTGCAGCAGCACAATTTATTGAAGTTAATGGAACTCCGGGGCAGACTAGCCAATATGGTTATCATCTAATTGCTAATTATGCAGATCTTTGGAAAGTAGATAATAAATTTACGACAGAATCTATTTTGGAAGTAATGCATACAAATAAAGGAAATTCAGATTGGCCATTTTGGGGACAGGGTAATGATGAAGGAAATTCAATTTGTATCATGGTAGGATTAAGATCTTATACTCTTACAAATGTTCCAAATAATAATGCTCCAGATTTAGTATCCGGATGGGCGTTTAATCCTGTAACAGAAGATTTATACAATTTTATGCAGAATGATCCTCGTTTAGATGCTACTATTTTTAATGCTAAGAAGTTGGTTCAGGAAGGTAAGATTACATACTCAGGAGCGTACAGAGATTCAGGATATTTCTTAAATAAATTTTTACCTAGAACAGCTGATAAAACCAACTTGCCTGGTCCGGTTGAACTAAACTTCCGTCAAAACTATATCGCAATCAGATTAGCAGATATCTATTTAATGGAAGCAGAAGCTCTTAATGGTGCTGGCGCAAGAGCACAAGCTCTTTTGGATGCTGTAAGAGCTAGAGTAGGTCTAGCGTCAGTTCCTGTTTCTATGCAAGCCATTAAAGATGAAAGAAGAAGAGAACTTGCTGGTGAAGGTCACAGATGGTTCGATTTGGTAAGATGGGGAGATGCTCCTTCTAAATTAGGGGCAAGAGGATTCACAGCTGGTAAAAATGAAATTTTACCAATTCCTTTCAACGAGCTTACAAACACTGCTTTAGTTCAAAATCCTGGCTATTAAAATATGAAGTTTCACAATTTATATAGTTTCTTTTTAAAAAGTACTGCACTGCTGTTTGGCGGTGTGGTACTTTTGCCTTTAACTTCTTGTAAATCCAATCTGGCGAACAATGGAAATCAAGTTCAGGTCTGGCTTACAAAAGGTGATCAAAGCGTAAAATTACAACAGCAATCTCCGATCAGTTTCGTAAATAACTCCAACAACATTCAAAATATTGATATTGATGATTCTCAAAAGTTTCAATATGTTGACGGTTTCGGATATACATTAACGGGTGGAAGTGTTGAAGTAATCAACCGACTTTCACCATCCAAAAGAAAAGCTTTACTGAATGAACTTTTCGGAAATGATAAAAATTCAATTTCCATAAGTTATTTAAGATTAAGTATTGGCGCATCCGATTTGGATAGTGAAGTTTTTTCTTACGACGATTTACCGGAAGGGCAAACAGATCCTTCTCTTTCAAAATTCAGTTTGGCGAGGGATAAAGATTTAATTTCTATGTTAAAAGAAATTTTAGCAATCAATCCAAAGATCAAGATCATTGCAGCACCTTGGTCAGCTCCGGTTTGGATGAAAGATAACGGAAAATCAAAAGGAGGAAGCTTAAAACCTGAATTTTATGATGTTTATGCTAAATATTTCGTTAAATATATTCAGGGAATGCAGAAAGAAGGAATTACAATCGATGCAATAACTCCTCAAAATGAGCCCTTGCATCCTGGAAATAACCCGAGCTTGTATATGCCATCAGATCAGCAAAAAGATTTCATCAAGAAAAGTTTAGGTCCGATTTTTAAATCAAATAATATTAGAACTAAAATTGTGGTTTACGATCACAATTGTAACAAACCTGAATACGTTACCAATATTTTAAGCGATTCTGAAGCATCTCAATATATTGATGGCTCTGCTTTTCACTTATATGAAGGTGATATTTCAGCTTTAGGTAATGTTCATGCTGCTTTTCCGAATAAAAATTTGTATTTTACCGAGCAATGGACAGGCGCGAAGGGAACTTTTAATGAAGATTTAAATTGGCATACCAAAAACGTGATCATCGGTTCTATGAGAAACTGGAGCAAAATTGCTCTTGAATGGAATTTAGCCAATGATCCTCAATACAAACCTCACACAGACGGAGGTTGTACAGAATGCAAAGGTGCAATTACCGTTTCTGACAGTGAAAATTTCACTAGAAATGTTGCTTATTATATCATTGCTCATGCCTCAAAATTTATTCCTGCTGATTCAAGAAGAATAGCTTCTACTCAAACAGACAATCTTTCTACTGCGGCTTTTATTACGCCTGCGGGAAAGAGAATTTTGGTTGTGCAAAACGGAGCAAAAAATGAAGAAACATTTAATATAAAATATAACGGAAAAACGGCAACAGTTAACCTTTCGGGAAATTCGGTTGCTACATACGTTTTTTAAAAAAAAGAACAACATGAAGAAGAAATGCCTTTTATTACTATTCGTAGCACTTGGAGTTGGTGCCACTGCTCAGAAATCTATTGATCAAAGAGTTTCAGAGATCTTATCTAAAATGACTTTGGAAGAAAAAGTAGGTCAATTGGTTCAGTACAGCGGTTTCGAGTATGCAACAGGTCCGCAAAACTCTAATTCTGCAAGTGTTTTAGATGAAATAAAAAAAGGTAAGGTAGGTTCCATGCTGAATGTAGCTGGAGCAGAAGAAACCAGAAAATTTCAGGAATTAGCTTTAAAATCAAGGTTAAAAATTCCTTTGTTATTCGGTCAGGATGTTATTCACGGGTACAGAACAACTTTTCCTGTGAATTTGGGACAGGCTGCAAGCTGGGATTTAGGCTTAATTGAAAAATCTGAAAGAATTGCCGCAACAGAAGCCTCTGCTTACGGAATTCACTGGACGTTTGCACCAATGGTCGATGTTGCCAGAGATCCGAGATGGGGTAGAGTAATGGAAGGTTCAGGTGAAGATACTTATTTGGGAACTCAAATCGGTTTGGCAAGAATCAAAGGTTTTCAGGGGAAAGGTTTGGGAAATATTGATGCTATTATGGCTTGTGCAAAGCATTTCGCAGCGTATGGAGCAGCAGTTGGCGGAAGAGATTACAATTCTGTCGACATGAGTTTGAGACAGTTAAACGAAACTTATTTACCGCCTTTCAAAGCAGCGGCAGAAGCGGGAGTTGCGACTTTCATGAACTCTTTTAATGACATCAACGGAATTCCGGCGACGGCTAACAAATATATTTTAAGAGATCTATTAAAAGACAAATGGAACTATCAGGGTTTTGTGGTTTCAGATTGGGGAAGTATCGGTGAAATGGTTCCTCACGGTTACGCAAAAGACAATAAAGAAGCTGCAGAAAAAGCAATCATTGCCGGAAGCGATATGGATATGGAAAGCCGTGCTTATATGGCTGAACTTCCAAAATTGGTTCAGGAAGGAAAGGTTGATCCAAAGTTGATCGATGATGCTGCAAGAAGAATTTTAGTTAAAAAGTTCGAAATGGGATTATTCGATGATCCTTACAGATTCAGCAACGAAAAAAGACAGAAAGAACAATTAAACAATCAGGAAAACAGAAAATTTGGAAGAGAATTTGGTTCAAAAAGCATTGTTTTATTAAAGAATGAAAAAAATATTCTTCCGCTTTCAAAAACTACGAAAACGATTGCATTGATCGGACCTTTCGGAAAAGAAACTTCTGCCAATCACGGTTTTTGGTCAATCGCTTTTAAAGATGATAATCAAAGAATCATCACTCAGTTTGACGGAATTAAAAATCAATTAGATAAAAACTCAACTTTACTATATGCGAAAGGTTCCAACGTTGATGATCAGGACAAATCAATGTTTGCTGAAGCGGTTGAAACGGCAAAAAAGGCAGATGTTGTGATCATGACTTTAGGCGAAGGTTCAGCAATGAGTGGTGAAGCGAAAAGTAGAAGTAATCTACATTTTTCGGGCGTTCAGGAAGATCTATTAAAAGAAATTGCAAAAACAGGAAAACCGATCGTTTTAATGATCAACGCAGGAAGACCTTTGGTTTTTGACTGGCCTGCAGACAATATTCCAACCATTGTTTACACTTGGTGGCTGGGAACAGAAGCCGGAAATTCTATCGCAGACGTCCTTTTCGGAAGCGTAAATCCTGGAGGAAAACTACCAATGACCTTCCCAAGAACAGAAGGGCAAATCCCGGTTTATTATAATCATTACAACACGGGAAGACCGGCGAAAAATAATACAGACAGAAATTACGTTTCGGCTTACATCGATTTGGATAATGATCCGAAATTTCCGTTTGGTTATGGTTTAAGTTATACGAATTTTAAATATTCTGATATGAATTTAAGTTCAACAAACCTTAAAGGAAATCAGACTTTAAGTATCAGTGTAAATGTTTCCAATACAGGAAATTATGATGGGGAAGAAGTGGTGCAATTGTACATTAGAGATTTGTTTGGAAAAGTAGTAAGACCTATGAAAGAGTTAAAAAACTTCCAAAAAGTATTCATCAAAAAAGGAGAAAGTAAAACGGTAAACTTTACACTGACTCCGGAAAATTTAAAATTCTATGATGATGAATTGAATTATGATTGGGAAGCAGGAGAATTTGATATTATGGTTGGAACAAATTCTAAAGATGTTCAGACAAAAAGAATCAATTGGTTAAAATAAATATTAGTTTACAAAACTGAGAGCGGGATGAAACCCGCTTTTGGTGGTAAAAGACGTAATCTTTGTCATTTTGAAAAGAATCTAGATAATCTTTGTAGAAATGCTTCCATCATGACAAAATTTGAAAATAAAAATATTAACAGTTGTCATTCTGAACGAAACAAAGTGTAGTGAAAAATCTATTCAATTATAATGGAGATTCTTCCTTCGGCAAAATGACAAGCTTTGTAGATAATCTTAATAAATAAATTTTAAATAAAACTTTGAACATTAAACTTCAACATATCATCACCATTTTAGTCGGAGGAGCTTTAGCTTTTTCTGTTTCAAGTTGTGCATCAAACAAGCCGGATTCCAACAGAAAATTAATCTGGAATGATGAGTTTAACGGAAAAGGATTACCAGATTCCACAAAATGGAATTATGATGTCGGGGGTGATGGTTATGGAAATAATGAAGCTCAGTTTTACACCAAAAACCGCTTGGAAAATGCAAGAGTCGAAGGCGGAAATCTTGTCATTGAAGCCAAAAAAGAAAACTGGGAAAAGAATAAATATACTTCGGCGAGACTTTTAACGAAAGGGAAATTTTCCTTTCAATATGGAACTATTGAAGTTCGTGCGAAACTACCAAAAGGTCGAGGAACCTGGCCAGCCATCTGGATGATGAGCGAAAATATGAAAGAATGGCCGGATGATGGCGAATTGGATATTATGGAACATGTTGGTTTTAATCAAGGGTATATTCATGCGTCGGTTCATACGAAAAAGTATAATCATATTATCGGAACACAGAAAACCGATACGTTGATCGTGAAAGATACAAGCGAAAAATTCCATGTGTATAAAGCCGATTGGACACCTGAAAAAATTGATGTTTACATTGATGATCAAAAGTTTTTCACCTATGAAAATAAAGAAAAAACCTATGAAGCGTGGCCTTTTGATCAGCCTTATTTTATCATTTTAAATTTGGCAGTCGGTGGATTTTGGGGTGGAAAAGAAGGAATTGATGACACCATTTTTCCTCAGAAATATTATATAGATTACGTAAGGGTCTATCAGAATAAATAATGAAGTGAGAGTGATTTTTCTCTCCATAAAATAGAAAGAAATTATGAAGAAACTAGTAGTAAGTTGTTTTGTAGTGGGAGCTTTTTTTAATGCAAATGCTCAGAATTACTGGAAAAAAAATGCAGGAAAAACAGCAAAAGTAATTTTCACCAATTCTAAAACCAACGAAAAAATGGTTGATAAAGGAACAGTGAAATTCGAAAAGATGGCTCAGCCAAAAGAAACTGATGCGTGTGTTTTTGTTGATCCGGATTTTAAATATCAGAAATTAATCGGAATCGGAGGTGCGATCACTGATGCATCGGCCGAAACTTTTTATAAACTTCCAAAAAATAAACAGAAAGAAATTCTTGAAGCTTATTATGGGAAAAACGGTTTGGGATATACGGTTGTTCGTACCAATATGAACTCGTGTGACTTCTCCAGCGATTCTTATACTTATGTAACGGAAAATGATAATTCGTTAAAATCATTCAACATTGCACATGATGAAAAGTATAAGATTCCATTAATTAAAGAAGCTCAAAAGGCAATTGGAAAAGATTTTACCTTCTACTTTTCGCCTTGGAGTCCACCGGCTTGGATGAAATCCAACAAAAGTATGTTGAAAGGAGGCAGACTGGAAAATGCTTTCTATCAAACTTGGGCAGATTATTACGTGAAATTCATCAAAGAATACGAAAAAAGAGGGATCAATGTTTGGGGTCTGACCGTTCAAAACGAGCCGATGGCAACGCAAAGCTGGGAATCTTGTATTTATACTGCTGAAGAAGAAGGGGAGTTCCTGAAAAATAATTTAGGTCCAACCCTTTGGAAAAATGGATTTAAAGATAAAAAAGTGATGATCTGGGATCATAACCGTGATTTGATTTATCAAAGAGCAACAACAACATTAAGCGATCCTGAAACTTCAAAATATGCATCAGGAATCGGTTACCATTGGTATGAAACATGGAATAACAAAACACAGCTTTTTGATAATTTAATTGAAACTCAAAGAGCTTTTCCTGACAAGTTTTTAGCGTTTACGGAAGGTTGTAAGGAGCAATTTGATATGTCTAAAATTTACGACGTAAGCTTAGGCGAATTGTACGGAAAAAATATGATCAATGATTTTAACAAAGGAACCGCTTTATGGACCGATTGGAACGTTCTTCTAGATGAAACCGGCGGACCAAACCATGTTGGAAATTTCTGTTTTGCACCCATTATTGCCGATACAAAAACCGGGGAAGTTCATTATACTTATGAGTATTATTATGTTGGTCACGTTTCAAAATTCATTAAACCAAATGCTCAAAGAATCGGAAGTTCATCCAATAGAGCTGCTCTAACTTCAACAACTTTCATGAATGAAAATGGACAGTTAGTTACCGTTATCATGAATGATTCCGACAATGATATCGATACCAATCTTTGGATCGAAGGTATGTCGGCCAAATTATCTGCGCCTGCGCACTCTATACAGACCGTAATTTTATAACATCATATTAACATTTTTATTAAGTATCGGCGGCACCAAAGGTGCCGCCGATACTGTTTTAGGTTGATGAATTATTCTTTATTCATATTTTCTTGTTTAGAAGAAATAGTTTTCCATTTGCTATTTTTTAATTGAAAAATAGTTGTTTCTATTTTACAGCAACCAATTGGTCCGCTAATAGTCAAAGTATTATCCTTTTTATTAATTTCTTTTGGGAAAGGTCCTTCATTCAAGGGAAAATCTTGAGGTTTTTTAAATTCACCCTTTTTATTTTGAAAATAATATGAATAAACCGGACCTCCATTTCCTCCGGAATCATAAAGGATCGCAAAATCTTCTAAATTATCAAAATTAAAGTCTGCCGTAATAAAATTATGATAGCTTTCGATACCTTCTTGTAATTGTAAGCTGGTGTTAAAATAATCTATAGGTTTAAAATCATTATACGACCAAAAACTGGGATTGTATTTTATATTTTGAACTATTTTATCATTTTGTTTAATTTCAATATTTATTACTGTAGGCTTATTATCAGTATCTTTCTCTAATATTGAAATAGAAAATGAATAATTCAGATTCTGAGAGCTTATCTTTTTATTAAATAAAATTTTAGAATAATTTTTAAATATTTTTTGTAATCCGTCTTTTGTTTGTGGCGATGTAAGAAGATTCTCTTTTATTTGTGATTTTATTTTGGGGTTTGGATTAACATAAATTGGTTCCTCATATTTTAATGTGGTACATTCTCCAGTTTTTAGCTCTTTATTAAAAGTGAATTTATATATTAATTTACCTGTTTCTCCAAATATTTCACTTTCTATGATAGAATCTTTAGTCATTTTATTTATTGAAAATTTGACTTCTTCACCTTCAGAAGAATTGACAAAAAGTGTACTGTCTTTTATGAGTTCTACAGAATTTTTATTGATTTTATTTTCATTAAAATCTAGTTTTTCTTTTGAACAAGCTATAATAGTAAGCGCGATAATAAAAAAGGATAATATATTTTTCATCTTTAAATGTATTATTGTTATTTAAATCTATTCTGATTTTATTCTGCTTTTATGTACATATCCTTTTCTTCCTTCTATTGTTTTTACTAAAAACCAATCGCTAGAACTATCTAAAATTTCTATTTTCTCTCCAGATTTTACTTGTTGTAAAATTTCTGAAGAAGCATTTTTTTCTTTTCTTAAATTTGTATAACCATCAGGATCTTGTATAAATGCCTTTTTAATATTACTTTTTAGGATATATTTTGATATAATTGAATATATTTTTTTTTCATAAAAATCTTTTTCCGAGGAGTTCAGTTTATTTGATAAATCATTTCCTAGAATAGAGAAAATATTTACAAGAAAACTTTCCTGAGTTTTAAAATTAGTATAAAAAGAAGGCCCTAATTGTACCTCAACCTTCGGCATAGTTTGCAACTTCTTAACTAAAGGAGCATATTTCAATTCCAATTGACTTTTGGGTTCTAATAATAACAATTCATCTCTATTGTCTCCATTTTTTATAAATCCCAAATTCATATCTAGAAAGTCTTGATTGATAAAATATTGCTGCAACATCTTAATTACATAATCTATTAAAGAAGAATCACTATATTTTGTACTTTGTTGAATGAAAAAAAGAGGGTCTTCCAAAAATATTTCAATAAGAGTTTTTTCATAAAGCTCAATTCCATTATAAGAAACAATTTCATTTTTAGAAATTTCTGATAAAATATAGAAAGCATTGCTATCAGATAACTGAACTATTCTCATAAGCAATAGTTGACAAATTAAGGTAGACTTAGAATTGTCGTTTTCATTTTTAAGACTTTCTAAATTTTTAATGAAATTATTCCTATAATTTTTATCAAGAAGATCTTTAATTTTTAAGTCTTCTATATAATGTCCATCATATTTAAATGTTTTAAATTCTATCTCATTATTATCAAACAGAAAATTATTTTCAACATTGATATCATCAATTAAACTTTTATTTTCATCTAGTTTTGTAATTACTTTAGGCATAATTTTTTTATTTGATTTATTATCTTGACATCCAAGAAAGAATAAGGGAATGAATATTAATATCAATACTTTCATAAATTATTTTTTTATTATTACTTTTCCAGGGCTTATTTGAGGATTATTTTTATTAAATTCTACCCACCAATTATAAAACTTTTTTGCATCTTCATCATATATTCTTATACATCCTTCTGTTCTTTTTAATGTTTTAATAGGATATCCTTCTTGTCGACCTCCATGTATACGTATCGCAGATCTTCCGCTTTTCTCAGCTTCATCACCGTTTCCTTTAATTGGTTCAAAGACTAATCTTGGGTTTGGACCATAAGATTTTTTATTTTTAGCTGTTGACCCGTAAAATGGTGTACTTTTATTTATTTGATATGATCCATACGGTACATCAGCACCTGTCTTACTTCTATCTTCACCTTTTACTCCTTCTAATAAACAATCATTTATTGTGAAAACTATCTTTTCCTTATGATCATATACATCTATTTTACCTCTTCTGCAGTTATCTCTTATTGATGTTCTTTCTATATGTGTACATTTTTTTCCTGTATAATATTCAGTTATTATAATATTCCAAGTTCCCTTTTCTTTATTTGTATTTAAAACATTGGGTGAAGATAATTTTTTTTGACATTCAAAATTTGTAGCTTTATTTTGTTTTCCTTTTTCAATATATATTTGAATGCTTTTTTTTATTTCTTCTTTTGTCACCATTTCGTCATTATTCCCGTACTTCGGGTTAGTATCAAACCCTGAATTTACTCTATAAGCTTTTATTCTTCCATTATAATTTTTGTCATTTTTATCTAAGCCTTTTCCGTTTTTGCTAAATACGATATGATTATCTGGTTTGCCCATTGATGCTGGGTATAAAATCCTTAAATAAAGATCTACAAATTCGTAATCTTTATTTCGTATATTCTCAAAATATTTTTTAACATAATCTAATTGCTTGACAGCTGACATATGGGAAAGAGCGCTAGTTGTTGTCCCTAAATCTTTTGCTGTATCAGCCATAAATTGAATTAATCCTGTTGCAGAAGATTCTGGATTTTTTGCAGAAGGACTAAAACTTTCTCCTGTTTCCCATGCCATACAAGCCATTAAATTATTTGCCATTTTCATGTGATTATTAGGCCATAAATCTTGAGATATTTCCACAACTTTTTTCCTAAACTCACAACTTACTTTTCCTCCCCAGATTAAGTCTTTATATTGCTCTTGACAAATACAGGTTCCTTGTTGTTTCTGTACAGTCTTCTGCTTCACTCCCGAAGTACTCACCCCAGTCTCCACTTTAATCTTCGGCGCAGAATCATTCACATTAATCACCTCAGAATCTACACTTTGCCCTGCATATTCTATCTCTAAAAAATATTCCTGTTCACTGCCTTCTTTAAAATCATCACCTTTTTTGCGCATCTCAGTGGTTAGGCTAAGCGTTGCATAACTTTCATCTTCACCTAAAACATAATTATTCTCATAAACCAATTGATCGGAAATATCATCTTCCCATATTTTCAGCTTTATGGTTTTTCCTTTCATGTCCTTGGAAACGATTTTAGCCTTTACCTGCGTTCCAAACTTCATGTTTTGGTAAGGTTTTCCCAAAAAGTCTACAAATTCAACACTTATAATTTTTCCTTTTGGATCAGGAGCCTTAGTTTTTGCCTTTGGAGTTATAGGTGTTTTGTAAGTATCTTTTTTAGGGGCAGGTGGAGTTGGAGTAGGACGTTTGTTTACCTTTGGTTTTTGTGGTGTTTTGTCGGGATATTTAAGGTCATAAGCTCTTTGTATAGGATTCTCGAAAGCAGGGTTTACGATATTTATATTGTTACTGGCTTCAAGTTTCCCGTAATAATCTGCTGTTACATAATATTCGTGATTTTTCCCTTCACTTTTATCACCTTTAGCTAATTGCATATTGGCAATCATCGATGCCTGCGTATAAAAAGCCATATTGAATCTTGCTTCAGCTTTACCTCTTTTTACGGTTGCAGAAATTGGGATCGGATTTATTTTATTGATCTCATTAATTTTGTTGTGTCCTTCTTTTAAGGCATCATCTTCCCAAAGTGTAAAGTGAAGCTTTTCACTTTCCATATCTGTGCACTGAGCTTTTGCAATCAGGGTATCAAAATAATGCAAAGGTTTTGTGACCTTATTATAATTAACATCCAGAAGATCTACTTTTAAAATTTTAGGCTGTCCGGCTTTCTTTGTTTTAATAATCAATTCTCCTTTGTCATTTCCTTTTGTAACAACAATTTTTATACTTTCTCTTGAAAGACTGCTTTGTTTGAAAGTATAAAATACACTTTCACCCTGTTTGGTATTTTCAGATGTTTTGCGCCATTTTCCATGTTCCAGAACGAGAATTTGCCATTTCGGAATCTCAGAAATAGGGTTAAAAACACTGATGTTATTCGATAAACCTCCAAAATTGACAAGAGAGATTGTATATTTTGTTTCCTTTCCTATTTCGGGATTTTTATCTCCTATGATTAATAACTGTGACATAAATAGTAAGTTTTAAATATAAAAATTTTCTCCGTCTAACTCATCTGTAAACTCCTCTAAATCCACCAAAGGATTGATATTACTATGCACTTTCGCATCAGCATTTTTGAAATTCTGTTTGCTAAGTTGGGCTTTCTGTCCGTGATCCATAATTTTTATTTTTCCGCCGACAGAACATTGGAGTTCGGAAATCTCTGTGAGTAAGGAGTTATCCAAAACTTTCACGTCTTTATAAAACTTTTTCCATTTTCCGGCAGGGGCAAAACTGCAGGGTTGTCCGTTTTTTACAGAGCAGTTACCAAAAGGAAGAGCGGGAGGATTGAATTGAACATCATTTTCCGTTACGGCAAGATAATCATCCAGGCCGTCTTTATTGTTGATATATAATTTTTTGTGACTGCTTACCTTAAACTGCGGAAATTTTGTTCCTTTATCACAAATGGCTTTTCCTTTTTGGGCAACGAAAAGTTTTCCGTCGTGTTCTCCGGCAGATTTCTCTTTTGATTCTTCTTCTTCCTTTTGTTGTTCAGAGCTCTTTGGAGATTCTTCGGAAGAAGATCCGGAACTTTGATTATCAGATTCCTGATTTTGTTGTTGCGTTGTATCTTCGGGCTTTTTATTTTGTCTTTCAGCAATGTTTTTATTTATGGCTTCCACTTCATGCGGTTCGGGAATTGTGAGAATCATTCCTGCTTTGATCTCGTTTCCGATTCCTCTTTCAATGGGACCTTTGAAATTGTGAAATGATTTCAGGGAGTAGGCGCTGGGTAAGCCTAATTTTTCGGCAAGATTCGACAGAGTGTCGCCTTTTTTGACTTCATATTCTTTCATTTGTGTATTTTTTGTGTTAATTCAACTGTATAAAATTATTTTTTATCGATCTGTATCTGTTTTGTTTCTTGCGTGTTATATAGATATAAATCTATTTTCACATCTGCTTTCTGCAGAAATTTATATTGTTTATCAAGAATAAAATGGGCAGATATTTCAGATTCTAGCAATTCAGAATCTTCGGAATTTTCATAAGAGTTTTCCAAATAACGTATAATTTCTTCCTGGCTTCTCGGATCAACGGATTGGGAAGATTGACTGATATGAATTTCATGCTCTAAATTATTTTCATAATGATTTTCATACAGAATCTTATATTGTGAAAATCTTCCTGTATTTTCTGCTTTTCCATTAGAAAACGTTTTAAAATAGGGCGAAAAATAAAATTGTATGAATAGTTCTCTACTTAAGTTTTCCAGCAATAGTTCCTTGCTTTCTATTCTGATATCTACTTTATCAATATATTGGCGAGAATTTTCGTCTTCATATTTTTGAAGGAGCCTTTGTTTATTTTCTTTCCATTTATTTAAAATCACTCTATAATTATGGATATCTGCCATTTTTCCATTAAAATCTATCCCTAGTTCTACAGAAAATAAAATAGAAGAACAATTCAAAGCCAATTCATACGCTTTCATGTCCGGTATTTCACCATTAATTAAAATTGAATTTTTATTAAACTTGAAAATATGATGTTGATCATCTTTTCCAATATATTGTATATCAATTTCAAACTCGGTTTCATTTTCTATGTTGCCTTCATTAAAATCAGTGATTTTAACTTTGTAAGTATGATCAATTCCCGTGAAATTAGGAAGCAGAGAACTATTCTTTATCAATGAATTAGAGTGTTCTAATCTATTTTCTAAAGCTTGTTTTCTTTCTAATAAGATTTTTTCTATATCATTACTTTCAGGCACAAAAATTTCCTGACCTTCAAAAAGGGTATGACCAATGTGATTGCTGTCTTTGGGAACATTTTTATAATGATAATATTTCAGAATTTCCACACTCGGAACATTATATAGAGCTGCGATCTGCTCCAATGTTTCTCCTTTTTTTACAATATGATGACGCAAAAATAGTTTCATAGGAAATCAGTTTTTAAATCAAATTGAAATTAAATGCAGAAAGCATGAAGTATGTAAGATAGGAGAGGCCGACAAAGAGTTCACCTTTTGTAAGATATTTTGTTTCATTTGTTTGTGTTTACTTCTCAAAAATAAAAAAATAAATCACATATCGGTTTAGTTTTTCGAAAAAAGTAAAAATAATTTGAAATTTAAGCACAAAAAAGCCAAAGTAAAATACTTCACTTTGGCTTTTAATATTGTTATTTAATAATCTGTTGATTAAAAATTATTCAACATCATATTTATTGATTACCTTTTGAGAAACTCCGGTATTACTGAAACCACCATCGTGGAATAAGTTCTGCATCGTTACTTTTTTAGTAAGATCAGAGAATAAAGTTACACAGTAATCTGCACACTCAAGAGCCGATGCATTTCCTAGTGGAGACATATCTTCAGCGTATCCTAAGAAACCTCCGAAACCTTTTACACCGCTTCCTGCAGTGGTAACAGTAGGAGACTGAGAAACCGTATTTACACGTACTTTTCTCTCACCCCAATAGTATCCGAAAGTTCTTGCGATGCTTTCCAAATACGCTTTGTTATCAGACATATCATTATAGTCCGGGAATGTTCTCTGAGCTGCGATATAAGAAAGTGCCAAAATACTTCCCCATTCGTTCATACAGTCTTTTTCCCATGCCGTACGCATTACTTTATGGAAAGAAACAGCCGAGATATCCCAACCTTTTTCTGTCCAGTCGTAATTCATTTCTGTATAATGTTTCCCTTTTCTTACATTTACGGACATTCCTATAGAGTGAAGGATAAAATCTATTTTACCGAATTTTGCGATTGCAGCATCAAAAAGTTTTCCAAGATCTTCTGTAGAAGTTGCATCTGCACCAATAACTTCAGAACCTGTTTTTTCTGCTAAACCATTAAGTTCTCCCATTCTCAAAGCAATAGGAGCGTTTGATAAGATAAATTCAGCACCTTCTTCATGACATCTTTCAGCAACTTTCCATGCGATAGATTGTTCATTAAGGGCTCCAAAAATAATTCCCTTCTTGCCTTTAAGTAAACCGTATGACATAATTTTTTAATGTTTATTAATATACAAATGTAGCAATAATTTGTGTTTAGAGCATAATAAAAAAACGGAGCCTTAATAAAAAGGCTCCGTTTTTTTTGAAAATATTTATAAAACTGAAATTTTTAGTTGGTTTTCTTGTTCCATTCAGCTTTTACATCTTCTGCTGCATCTTTGGTTTTTTCCCAAGCATCATTGGCATGATCTTTCACGCTTTCCCAAGCGTCAGAAGCGTTATTTTTCACTTTATCAAGCCAGTCTTCCTGAGTTGCTTCCTCGTCATTTGCTCTTTTTTCATTGATGTAATCTTTGGCTTTATCTGCCAATTCATTCACTTTCCATTTTGCATTTTCAGCTGCATTCTTTAAAGAGTTTTTTGTGTCGTCTACTGCGTTTTCTGCTTTGTTATAATCTGAATTGTTCATAATAGTAAATATTTTTGTGTGTTGATAGTAAATAATCAATAACCATTCCTAAAAATGGGAGTCTTTGTTAAAATTTTCATAATTTTTTGTTATAATTTTTTAATGGTTTTATCTTTAGATTAAATATATAGTTATGGAAAAAGTACGTTGCGGATGGTGTGAGAAAGATGATCTCTACAGAAAATACCATGATGACGAGTGGGGAAGACCTGTTTATGATGATGAAACGATATTTGAATTTTTAATTCTTGAAAGTTTTCAGGCCGGATTAAGCTGGTACACAATTTTAATTAAAAGAGAAACCTTTAAAGAAGCCTTTGATCAATTTGATTATAAAAAGATTGCAGCATATTCTAATGAAAAAGTAGAAGAATTAATGCAAAATCCGGGAATTGTAAGAAACAGACTTAAAATTTTAGCAACAATTACAAATGCACAGAAATTTCAGGAGGTTCAGAGAGAGTTTGGGAGTTTCTCAAAATATATATGGGGTTTTGTAGGAGGAAAGCCTATTATGAATAACCCAAAAACTTTAAAAGATGTTCCCGTAACTACAGAAATTTCAGATATCTTATCAAAAGATCTTAAGAAAAGGGGGTTCAAATTTATGGGTTCTACGGTTGTATATGCGCATATGCAAGCGACGGGAATGGTAAATGATCACCTAGAAAACTGTTCATCAAACGGTGATTAAAATTATATTATTCACAATTTTGTGTTGTTTAGTTAAATAATTGATAATATTAAATCCGCTTTTTATTAAGCAGATTTTTTTATACGCTTATGAATAAAGGCTTTAAGGATGTATTTAAAACTAATATTTAGTCATTAAATAGTGACTAACGAGTCTATTAATCACTATACAGTATAGTTATTGCGAAATATTTAAAATAATTGTGTTTTTATTGAAAATTTCATATATTTGTAGTTCAAATAATTACCTATTACTAAATAACTGTAACTCAAGTGAAAAATGTTATCTTAAGTGTTGGACTATTTTTAGTCTTTCATAGTCTATCTTACGCACAAGTTGGGATTGGAATATCTTCTCCAAGTAATTCTGCAATGTTAGAAATTAACTCTAAGAATAAAGGATTATTAATTCCAAGTATCGCTTTAAACTCATCAACCGATGCAACTACGATCGCCTCTCCGGCAACCGGTTTGTTGGTTTGGAATAACGGAACGGGCAATCTGACGACAGCTGGTTTTTATTTTTGGAATAATACTCAGTGGAATCTAATTTCCAGTGCATCAGGTAACAATATTAATGGCAACAACGGAACAAACAGTTTTAACGGATGGAATACCACGGGAACTAACGCTGGTAACTACAGTGCTGGCAATACGCCTTTATCTTTAGGAACATCTACGTTAGACGATTTGATATTTAAGGTAAATTCTTCCACGATGGGAAGATTAGGAACAAACAATTCCATAAGTTTTGGTTCTGCAGCAGTTGCGGATCAAAACGGGATCGCTTTAGGAAACTCAAGCAGTGCCTATCAGGGAGTTGCAATAGGAACAAACGCTTCTGTAACAGCCAACGAATCTGTTGCGGTAGGGGCAAATACACAAATTTCAGGTTATCAGTCCACTGCTTTGGGTTATAATGCCAAAGTAACGGTGAACGAAGCTACCGCCATTGGATTTGGTTCTGAGGCTAATGGTTTTCAATCAACAGCAATAGGACATAATGCCAAAACAACAATGAATGAAGCTACTGCAATCGGGAAAAATTCTGTTGCGGGTGGATATCAGTCGATTGCGTTGGGGCATAATGCAAAAACCAAATCCAATGGTGAGACGGCTTTAGGGATTAATTCTCAAACGAATAATCAAAATTCTACGGCGTTGGGTTCAGGAACTTCAGCAACGGGACAAAATTCAACGGCAATAGGGTATGGAGCAACCACATCACAAGCCAATGCAATTATTTTAGGTGACAGCTATGCTTCCGTAGGCATTGGAACTAATACTCCCACTGCTGCAACTAAAATTGATGTAAACGGACAATATAAACTGGGTGAAAAGGGTAGTGTACAGAAGAATCAGATCACTTTTGAGGTTTGGCCAAGTGTTTCTATCAATAATTTACCTTCCGGAAAAACAGCAACATTGAGTATTACAATTCCGGCCGCTTATCAACCCACCTCAACCAGAGCATCAGTAGTTGTATCTCCGGCTAATGATTTTGCAGGTGTTTCAGATTTTGGAGTTTTAAATCCAAGACTTTCTTCAGCCTCAACAATTACAATAGCTTTAAATAATATTTCAGGTAATCCTGCAAGTCTTTATTCGGGACACTTTTATGTAACGATTAATGAATTTTAATTAGTTTTCAATATGGTTAAAAAAAAGGATCTCAATTTAATGTTGAGATCCTTTTATATTTATAGCGTAAAAATTACTTAATAATTCTATCCAGAACCCAAGTAATTAAATTCTTTTCAGAAGCATGATGATCTGCAGAGAATTCTCCACGTCTTCTGTTGGCGATCACGTTATTTACAGTAATAGCTTTGTGACCTAATAATTTAGATAAGGCATAGATCGCAGAAGTTTCCATTTCGAAATTGGTAACACCAAGATCATTTAATGTTTCCAAGAATTTATCATCCAAAGCTTTTAAACGAAGCTGTCTTCCCTGTGGAGCATAGAATCCCGGGAAAGTAGCTGTATTTCCGTGGTATTTGGCATCTTTATATAATTCACTCAGTTCTTCTGACCAGTCAGCGAAATAAAGCATCGGTTTGATCTTCGCATAAGGGAATTTTTCCATGAAGTTTCTTGAAAAATCATTTTCAAACTCATAATCCTGATAGAAATGCATTAATCCATCCAATCCGACAACGTTTTGGGTAACCAACATATTATCAACCTGTACATCAGGATTTACACTTCCGCAAGTTCCCATACGGAAAAGCTCAAGTGACTTATGTTCTTTTTTGAATTCTTTTTCTTTCAAATCGATATTTACCAAAGCATCAAGCTCGTTCATGACGATATCGATGTTTTCTGTACCGATTCCTGTAGACATTACAGAAATTCTTTCTCCGCGCAATGTTCCTGTGTGCGTGTAGAATTCTCTTTTGTTCTTTTTAACCTCAACTTTATCGAAATATTGAGACACTTTCGGTACTCTGTCCGGATCTCCTACAAGGATCACTTTATCGGCAATATCTTCGGGTAAAAGGTTTAAGTGGTATACACTTCCATCATCATTCAGAACCAGTTCTGAAGCTGCAAGTTTATTTAGCATATTGTATATTTATTTTTTTATATCAATGAAAATAGCATCTTTATATGGCGACATTACAAGTTCCATAATAGAGCCGTATTCTTCTACAATTCTTTTTTGTCCGTTTGAAACTTCGTAAACGGTCACGGTTGTTTTTTCAAAATTATTAGGATCTTTTCTTTGAGAAGTGATCTCGTAAAAATGATTGTCTTTATTAAGAATAGAAACCAATTCTTCTTTTGTTGATTTGTTAGACGTTACGATTCCCGGAAAATCCATAGCAACATCTTTTAAATCTTTATAATCCTTGTAAACTTTCGTTTGCCCGTTCGAGTAAACGTAAACTTTAGGTACAGGTTTGTCTTGTTCAAGGCGGAGCAGGTAATAATCATTACCTCTCTTTTCTGCATAAACAGCCATTTCCTGACCCAATTTCTGAGCAAAAGCAGTAAACGAAAAAAGCACTGCCACAAAAGCCAGCAATAGTTTTGTTTTCATAGTAATATGTTAGTTTGATTTGTTTTAAATCTTTAAAATCCTTGCCCAATATCCTTTCATCATCATTTTAAAATAGGTCTTCAGAGTATAACGACCATTTTGAGTATCATGAATTTGATTTCGGGGTTTAAAATTAATAAAAAATACTGAAGTAAAATATAAACATTATTTAATCCTGAATTAAAGTTGTGGTAACGTACGAATCATAGCTTTGCCTTTAAAAATTTCATGAGATCTTATCCGATAGTTATCATCATTTTGTTGATGGGTTTTGCAATAATGTCATTTAATCCTACTTACACAGGTACAGAAAATGAAAATACCTTTGTAAATAAAGGGTTAACCGATTTTAAAAGCAAGCTTGAACAACTAAAATCTGATGTATATCAATTTTCTGAGGATAAAATTTCTCTTGAAGATTTACGAAAATCATTAAGCAACACCCGAAATTCATACAAAGAAATCGAGTTTTATATTGCTTATCATTACCCTGAATTTTCTAAAACGCATCTTAATGCCGCTCCATTATTTCACATCGAGGCAGCGGGAACTTCAGCCTATACGCTTCCTCCAGAGGGTTTACAGGTCTTGGATGAATTGATATTTTCTGATGAAGCAGGAGAACAAAAAGAGGAAATCAAAACAATCACCAATTTTCTTTACAACAGTTATGCAAGTTTCTATTTAAGTTCTGTGAAAAACGGCTTAAGTAAAGGAAATAACAAAACTTTGCCTTTAAGAATTGAATTGATCAGGATTTATACGTTGGGTGTAACAGGTTTTGATACACCTGGTTCATTAAATATCTCCGAAGAAGCAAGCCATGCCTTATTAGGAATGAAAAAATACATCAATAACGATGTTTACTTTAAAAATTATTCCATTCAAAAAGCAAACGGAATTTTAACTGAAGGTATCGATTATCTTTCAAAAAATAAAGATTTTGAAACTTTTGACAGAATAGAATTTTATAAAAAATATATTCAGCCGTTGTATGAAGAATTCGGAAACTGGGACGGAAATTCTGACGATTTAAAAGAGTTTTCAGGCTGGAATGTAAAAAGTAAAAACCTTTTCGGAAGCGATTTCCTTGATCCTTATTTTTATACTTTATTGAAATCTTCAGAAGATAATGCAGACCTGAGAAAATTAGGAAAAGATATTTTTTATGACCAGAATTTAAGCGAAAACAACAAAATGAGCTGTGCAACGTGCCATTTACCTGAAAATGCTTTTACAGATTTAAAAACAAGATCTCAAAGTAATGTGGAAGGAAAAACAGTTTTGAGAAATTCACCTTCTTTATATAATGCGGTTTTTGCAAAAAGGTTTTTCTATGATTTAAGAGCTTTTTATTTGGAACAACAGGCTGAACACGTAATTTATAACGAAGATGAATTCAATACAAGCTACGAAAGCATTATTAAAAAATTAAAGACAAAACCTGAATATAAGAAAGCATTCCGTTCTGCTTTTAAAAATGGAGAAATAAGTAAAGAGAATTTTTCTAAAGCATTAAGTTCTTACGTTGCCTCTCTTTATTCTTTTGAAAGTGATTTCGACAAATTCATGAGAAATGAAAAACAAATCTCTGATGATGCCAAAAAAGGCTACAATCTCTTTATGGGAAAGGCAAATTGTGCGACTTGTCACTTCGCGCCGCACTTTTCGGGATTGGTTCCGCCGTTCTTTAATGAAAATGAATCTGAAGTGTTGGGGGTTACTAAAAAACCTTTAAATCAGCTTCCAATCGAGCTTGATACAGATAAAGGAAGAGTAAACAGTCCTGTGAAAAAAGAAAATTCTTGGATCTACGAAAATTCATTCAAAACCGTTACTGTTAGAAATATTGCGCTTACAAAACCGTATTTCCATAACGGAGCTTTCAATACATTGGAAGAAGTTATGGATTTCTACAACGAAGGAGGCGGTGAAGGTGCAGGTTTAAAAATGAAAAATCAAACATTACCGGCCGATAAATTAAATCTTACTCAGACTGAAATTAAGCAGGTTATTGCTTTCCTAAATACGTTGACCGACATCAGTCAGGCTAAAGGAAAATAGTTAATTGTTAATAGTTAATTAGCGATGCTGTCAATTTTTTTAATTCACTGGTGAAACCAAATTGATCATTAACAATTCACCATTCATAGATTGTCTAACATAAAATTAAACGGGGTTATAGTTTTCCTAAATAATAAGTCAGACCAAAAATAAATCACTAGTGAAAGGGTGGTTTAAAGAATGTAAAAGTCAAAAATTGCATTTCCTTATCCACTCTTCGCTTTTTAATATTTTTTTAATTTAACATAAAATTAATCTAATTAACATTAGGTTCGTGATTTATTAATATTCGGCAAGATTTATTTAAAGTCCTATTAATAGAGGGTTGATGATAATAAAATAGTTTTGCAGTGTCTAATAAATCAAATTTAAAATGAAGAAAAAACTACTAACAGTTGCAGCCCTTGCATTAGTGACAAGTTCTCTATTTCAGGCGCAGACTTATGTATTCGACAAAAATTCGTCTTGGAGCTACAAAGATAACAATCAGGCACAGGTTGCTCAGTGGAAAAACAAAACTTTTGATATTTCAGCATGGTCTACCGGAGCTGGTCCTTTAGGATATGGTGATCCTGTGACAACGACTATCAATTCAGGTCTTATGACAGCTTATTTTGCTAAAGATATCACGGTAAATTTATCTACTCTTAGCGATACGATGGAATTAGGCGTAATGAGAGATGATGGTATCATTGTTTACCTAAACGGTGAAGAAGTGGTAAGAGATAATATGCCGACAGGTGTTATTGATTTCAATACATTATCAAGCTCTACAATTGACGGAGCTGCAGAAAGTGTTTATAATATTTTTTCAATTCCAAAATCAAAATTTGTTAACGGAACCAACAGAATTTCTATAGAATTACATAACAGAGGAGCTTCAAGTTCGGACTTAAGAGTTGATGCTTATTTAAAAACAACAACAAATACGACAAACCCGACTACTTGTAACTCAATGCACATCAGTTGTTTTACATCTATCGTTCCAACTGCACAAACGGGAAAATTAATCATTCCTGCTGAACATAAATATCAGCTTGTTTTAAAAGAAGGTGAAAGTTACACAGAAGGTGGCGGAATGGTAGGCGGTCAAAATGACTTTACAGCTTATGTTGCTAAAAACGGAAGCAGTGCAAACGGATATCTTTCTGTAAATCATGAAACAAATCCGGGTGGGGTTACCATGGCGGAAATCAATTATAACGCTACAACAAAGCTTTGGCAATTGACAAAATCGAGAGCGGTAAGTTTTTCAGCACCAAGTTTGGTACAAACGATCAGAAACTGTTCTGGAGGTGTTACACCTTGGGGAACTGTAGTTACAGCTGAAGAATCTGTAACATCAAATGACGTAAATGCCGACGGAATGAAGGATTACGGATGGTTGGTAGAAATAGACCCGGCAACAGCTCAGGTTATTTCTCAAAACGCTGACGGTTCTAAAGGAAAACTATGGCAGATGGGTATCATGAACCACGAAAACGTAGTGGTAAATAATGCAGGAACTACAGCATATTATGGTGAAGATGGCGGAACTCACATGGTTTATAAATATATCATGGATACTCCAAATAACCTTTCTTCAGGAAACTTATATGTGTTAAAAGTAGATCAGGGATTAACAACAGCTGGAGATCCGATCGGAACTACTGCAACTTGGATCCAGGTTCCAAACAAAACAAAAGCAGATCAAAATAATACAGCTACACTTGCTCAGTCATTAGGCGGAACGAGATTTAATGGAGTAGAAGACGTAGATATCAGCCCATTAGATGGTAAGATCTATTTTACGGCAAAAGGATTAGACAGAATTTATCGTCTACAGGATAATGGCACTACCGCTTCCCAGGTAGAAACTTTCGCGGGAGGTGCTTCAACAGTATATTCTTTCACAACAGCGCAAGGAACGAAATCTGAAGCTTGGGGAGATGGTAATGACAATCTTACTTTCGATGAATTGGGGAATCTTTGGGTACTTCAGGATGGTGGTAAAAACTACATCTGGGTAATCGCTCCGGATCATACGATTGCAAATCCTAAAGTTAAACTTTTTGCTTCTATGCCGGCAGGATCAGAGCCTACAGGTCTTACATTTACACCGGATCATAAATTTGGTTTCTTCTCAATTCAGCACCCGGATTCTACGATTCTTACGGATGTAGATGCAACAGGAAATACAATTGACTACAGAGGAAAATCAGCAACGATTGTTGTGGCTCTTAAAGATAATTTAGGAACGACAGGTTCTTTAGGGACAGTTGATCACACTGCAGAAAACACAGTAACAGTTGCTCCAAATCCAACTTCCGGAATGGTTAAAATTAACTCTCCAAAAGGATTGAAAGACATTTCTGTAACAGCTTACAGCATGGACGGTAAAATTGTTTTCACGAAGAAATATACAGGTTCAAACAAATCATTGGATCTTGATTTCACTTCGCAACTTGAAGTTTCAAGAGTATTGATCTTAAATATTGAAGCAGAAGGTTTCCAGAAAACAGTGAAGCTTCTTAAAAAATAGTTATTTATAATTTTTAGCTGCCGGTAATTTAATTATCGGTGGCTTTTTATCTGTTTATATGAAAAAACTTTTCGTTCTTATTTCCATTATATCACTTTGTCAGGCAAAAGCTCAGATCGATCCTGTAAAATATCCTACTTATACCAATGTTGAGGATGCTTTAAAAAGCGGAAAAACCATTTACAGTATGAGTTTCAGAGGTAAAGGATTGTTCAATCTTCCGCCTGAAATCAAAAAATTGGATGCTTTATTTTTCCTGAATATCATGGGAAATAAATTAGAAAAAATGGATGACGAAATTTTTTCATTAAAAGAACTGGAGATATTAAATGCAAACGAAAACAGTATTAAATTTATCCCTGATGAGATAGGCAATTTAACAAAACTGACTTCATTTTCTATCAATCTAAATAGCTTAACGAGCATTAATCCAAACTTGGCAAAACTTCAAAACCTTAAAGTGATTCACCTTGATGCCAATAGTTTGAATGTTTTTCCTGAAGTATTAATGAAGATTCCAACGCTGGAAGAAATCAATTTACAGGGAAATCAGATCAGTTTTATTGCTGATGATTTAGACGAAATTAAAAATTTAAAGTTTTTAAACCTTTCAGGAAATCAGATCAATGACTTAGGAAATTTAAAATTTCCAAAAAATATTAAATATTTAGAATTACAACAAAATTCCATTGTAAAACTGCCGGAAAACTTATTTCATTCAAAAAATCTAGAGTTTCTGAACGTAAGTGATAACAATATTCAGGAGATTTCTCCTAAAATAAAAGGTTTGAAAAATGTTGTGAGTATGAATTTAGCGAACAATAATTTAAAAGACCTTCCAACAGAAATAAAACACTTGAAAAATCTTAAAACATTGATCCTGACAGGAAATCCAATGACAAAAAATAAAATTGAAGAGTTAAAAACCTTACTTCCTCAGGCGCAGATCTATTTCTAAATTTATCCGCCGACTCTTTTGGTTTTATACCCCATTTCTTTAAGGATATCCATTATTTTATCACGATTATCCCCCTGAATAATAATCGTTCCATCCTTCTCAGAACCACCTATTCCCAGTGTGGTTTTTATTTTTTTTGAGATTTTCTTTAAATCTTCCTCGGTTCCTTCCCAACCTTCAACGATTGTTACAGGCTTTCCGTTTCTCCCTTTTTTCTCAAACTTACATACCAAAGGCTCTTTTTGCTTAAATTGCTCTTCGGGCATCTCAAAATCCTGCTCTTCATGAGTAGGAAAAAGGTTTTTCAATTGATCTCGTAAATCCATAAAGCAAAATTAAAAATAAATTAATTACTAACCATAAACATCTGTGCAAATCTGTGTAATCTGTGGGAGAAAAAAATCATTAATTCTAAATCCAATCCCGCATTCGTGAAAATTTGTCTAAAACATTTGTGAATTTGTGTTTAAAAAATATTTCCCACAGATTGCACAGATGATTGAATTTTAAATAAAATCTTTTAATAAAAATTTAAGTCTCCTATATTCTTCAATTCATTCTAAAATAGATAAATTTGTAATATAAAAGTTATAAAATAATGTCAAAAAAAGCAATATTAGCGATCCTTGACGGATGGGGATTGGGTCTGAATCCTGAAGTTTCAGCATTAGATAAAGCAAATACACCATTTATAGATAGTTGTTATACAAAATTTCCTCACACAACGCTTGAGGCAAGTGGTTTGGCGGTAGGTCTTCCTTTCGGTCAGATGGGAAATTCTGAAGTTGGGCACATGAATTTAGGAGCAGGTAGAGTCGTTTATCAAAACCTTGTTAAACTGAATATGGCCGTTGAAAATGGAACATTAGGTCAGGAAAAAGTCATTCAGGAAGCATTTGAATATGCTAAAAGAGAAAATAAAAAAGTACACTTTATCGGATTGGTTTCTAATGGTGGAGTACATTCACATATCAATCACTTAAAAGGGTTTTTGACTGCAGCGCAGGAGTTTGGATTGCACGATAACGTTTTCGTGCATGCCTTTACAGATGGTAGAGACTGCGATCCACACTCTGGATTAGGTTTTATTGATGAACTTCAAAAGCACATGGATGCTACAACCGGAAAAATCGCAACAGTGGTCGGAAGATACTACGCGATGGACAGAGATAAAAGATGGGAGCGTGTAAAATTGGCTTACGATGCAATGGTTGAGGGAGTTGGGATGCAGTCAACCGATGTTTTGGCTTCAATTAAAGAATCTTACGATAATAATGTAACGGATGAATTCTTGAAACCGATCATCATGATCGATCAAAAACAAACCGGAAACATCGTTCCTGTGGCTAAAATTGCAGATAATGATGTGGTAATTTGTTTCAATTTCCGTACAGACAGAGGTCGTGAGATCACAGAAGTGCTTTCTCAGCAGGATTTCCCTGAATATTTTATGAGAAAACTGAATCTTTATTATGTTACCTTAACCAATTACGATAAAACTTACCAAAATGTACACGTAGTTTTTGACGAAAACGTATTGGAAAACACAATGGGAGAAGTGCTGGAAAGAAATGGAAAAACGCAGATCAGAATTGCAGAAACAGAGAAATATCCTCACGTTACCTTCTTCTTTTCAGGAGGTAGAGAGGAAGTTTTTAATGGAGAAAAAAGATTGCTTTGTCCAAGCCCAAAAGATGTTCCTACTTATGATTTAAAGCCTGAAATGTCAGCTTATGATATCACAAACGCCATCGTTCCCGAATTGGAAAACGGAACGGCTGATTTTGTTTGTTTAAATTTCGCCAATACAGATATGGTAGGTCATACAGGTGTTTTCGAAGCGGCTGTAAAAGCTGCCGAAACGGTTGATAAATGCATCGAAAAAGTGGCAACTACGGCTTACGAAAATGGTTACGCAGTTTTCATCCTTGCAGATCACGGAAATTCTGACGTAATGATCAATCCGGATGGCTCTCCAAATACCCAGCATTCAACGAATTTGGTTCCGTTCATTGTAATGGATAAAGATCATACTTGGAATTTAAAACCTGGGAAATTAGGAGATGTAGCGCCAACTATTCTTAAAGTAATGGGCGTTGAAATCCCTGAAATTATGACTGGAGAAATTTTAGTTAACTAAAATTAGTAATAATGTTAAAAAAATATCGTTCTATCTTTAGAATGGTATTTTTTATGATTTATGTCAGGCATATTATGAGTTACATATGTTCTTATGCGTCAAATAATAAATAAATCATATCTTTGTAAATCAAAATCTAATCATATTTAAAATGTATCAAAGTCTTGTAAGGAAAGAAGTAATGGGAATATTAGAAAAGGAAGTAGGTTCTTTTCTGGAAAAATTTTTGACGCCAATTGAGAAAATTTGGCAGCCCTCAGACTATCTTCCGGATCCATCAAGCGAAGATTTTAAACATGATTTAGAAGAAATCCAGACTTTTGCTCGTGAAATGCCTTATGATCTTTTCGTAACATTAATCGGAGATTGTATCACGGAAGAAGCCCTTCCTTCGTATGAATCTTGGTTAATGGGTGTTGATGGGATCAATCAGGAAGAAAACAAAGTTGGCTGGGCAAACTGGATCAGATCTTGGACTGGTGAAGAAAACAGACACGGAGATTTATTGAATAAATATCTTTATCTGTGTGGAAGAGTAAACATGAGACAGGTTGAGATCACAACCCAATATTTAATCAGTGATGGTTTCGATATCGGTACAAGTATGGACCCTTACAGAAACTTTATTTATACAAGTTTTCAGGAAACGGCAACCAATATCTCTCACAGAAGAGTAGGAACATTAGCAAAGCAGTCAGGAAACGGAAAATTAGCTAAAATGTGTGGTGTAATTGCTGCAGATGAAGCAAGACATGCTAAAGCATATAAACATTTCGTTGCTAAAATTTTAGAATTGGATCCATCAGAAATGATCTTAGCATTTGAAGACATGATGCGTAAGAAAATTGTAATGCCTGCGCATTTGATGAGACAATCCGGTCAGGCCGCGGGCGAACTTTGGGGACATTTCTCAGATGCAGCGCAGAGATGTATGGTATATACAGGACAGGATTATATCAATATTATGAAAGATTTGTTGGATGAATGGAAGATTGAACACGTAAAAGGTCTTACTGAAAAAGCCGAAAAAGCTCAGGAATATCTAATGAAATTGCCGGGAAGATTACAGAAAATCACAGACAGAGTTTCTACTCCGGACCTTCAGTTTCAGTTTAGCTGGGTAAAAAGTTAGTTCCATATTATCATTAAATTATAAAGTAAGAGTGCCCAATGTTTTTGGCACTCTTTTTATTTCTTATCTTTGCACTTCTAAATCATAAGGGAAAATGATGAATAATAAAAAAATTGCTGTGGATTTTGACGGAACAATCGTTGATGATGCCTATCCGGCAATTGGAAAAGCGAAAATTTTCGCATTCGAAACACTAAAAAAATTACAACGTCAAGGATTCAGATTAATCCTTTGGACATACAGACACGGAAAAACGTTGGATGAAGCAGTAGAATTCTGTAAACAAAACGGAATTGAATTTTATGCCGTAAATTCAAGTTTTGAAGGAGAAGTTTTTGATCATGAAACACAATCAAGAAAACTGGATGCAGACTGGTTTATTGATGACAGAAATTTAGGCGGATTCCCAGGTTGGGGAGAGATCTATAATATCATTAATGAAAGAATAGAATTTCGCGTAGAAGGAAAAGAAGTTTTAGCTTACTCTAAACTTAAAAAAGAAAAGAAAAAAGGTTTATTCTGGTAAATTTTTATAAGAAATTAGAAGCTAGATGTTAGAAATTAGTTTTTAAATCAACTTTTAATTTTAAAATTTTAATCAGAAAATATTAGATGTTATGAAAAACGCTTTAAGCTTTAATCTAATTTCTAACATTTAATTTCTAATATCTAAACAAAGAAATGATTCAATTAAAAACAATAGACGAGCTTCGTCTTATGAAAGAAAGTGCTCAGTTGGTTTCAAGAACATTAGGAATGTTGGCGAAAGAGATCAAACCTGGGATCACCACTTTATATTTAGATAAATTAGCGCATGATTTTATTAAAGATCATGGTGCTGAACCTGCATTTTTAGGATATGGAGGTTTCCCGAACTCTTTATGTATTTCTCCAAACGATCAGGTAGTACACGGTTTTCCAAACAATGATATTGTGAAGGAAGGTGATGTACTTTCTGTAGATTGTGGAGCTGTTTTAAACGGTTTTGTTGGAGATCACGCCTATACTTTCGAGATCGGAGAAGTAAAACCTGAAGTTAAAAAACTTTTGAAAGTTGCTAAAGAATCTTTGTATAAAGGAATCGCGCAATGTGTAAGAGGAAAAAGAATTGGAGATATTTCTCACGCTATTCAGACTCATTGTGAAAAAGAAGGATATGGAGTGGTAAAAGAGCTTGTAGGTCATGGTTTAGGCAGAAAAATGCACGAAGATCCTCAGGTTCCGAACTACGGAAAACAGGGAAGCGGAAAAGTGATCAAAGACGGTTTGGCAATTGCTATCGAGCCAATGATCAACCTTGGAACGGAGAAAGTGAAATTCCATAATGATGGCTGGACAGTGACTACTTTAGATAACTTGCCTTCTGCACATTTCGAACACGATGTAGCTGTAATCAACGGGAAACCGGTATTGCTTTCTACATTTAAATATGTTTACGAGGCTTTAGGGATTGTAAGTAATGAAGAGGAGCCTTTCCAAATGGATTTTTAATGAAAAAAGTAACGAAACTTTTATTAAATAAAATTCCGCGCCCGATGCTTATTAAGATGAGTATTTGGGCAAGACCTCTTATTTATCAGTTTTTCAAAGGGGAAAATTTCTATGATCCTATTGACGGAAGATCTTACCGAAAGTTTCTTCCTTATGGTTATGGAAATCAGAGAGAAAATGCTTTATCTCCTGGAACTTTAAGCTTGGAAAGACACCGCCAAATGTGGCTGTATCTTCAAAATGAAACTGATTTTTTCATTAAAAATGCTAAAGTTTTACACATTGCTCCCGAGCAGGAATTTTTAAGGAAATTCAAGAGAATGAGAAATCTGGATTATATTTCGGCCGACTTATTTTCTCCAATCGTAGATGTAAAAGCTGATATTCTGGATCTTCCTTTTGCTGATGAAAGTTTTGATATTGTCTTTTGCAACCATGTTTTAGAACATATCGAAGATGATGCAAAGGCAATCAGTGAATTATATCGAGTAATGAAACCAGGCGGATGGGGAATTTTTCAGGTTCCGATGAGAAATTCATTGGAGAAAACCTATGAAGATTTCACCATTAAAGATCCAAAAGAACGTCAAAAACATTTCGGGCAATATGACCACGTCCGTTGGTACGGAATGGATTATTTTGATCGTTTGAGAAAAGCGGGTTTTGAAACTGAACCTAATTTCTATTCTCAACAATTCACAGAAGAAGAAATCAAAAAATATGGGTTAAGACAAAATGAAATCTTACCTGTAGTTTACAAAAAATAAAAAAACGTCTCTAAATTAGGGACGTTTTTGTTTTATAATAACAAGATACATAGAAATTTAAATAAATTAATTTGTGAAAACAATTCGTGTTATTTGTTTTAAAAAATTAATGAGAAACAGCCTTCAATCCAATCACAGAACCTACTAAGGTTATAATGAAAAATATTCTCCAAAAGCTTACCGGATCTTTAAAAAAGAAAATCCCCATTAATACGGTTCCTATGGCTCCAATTCCTGTCCATACCGCATAAGCAGTTCCGATTGGCAGGGTTTGGGTTGCTTTGATCAGTAAAAGCATACTTACAGTTAACGAAACCAAAAATCCTGCAAACCAAAAATACATGGTAGTTCCCGTTGTTTCTTTTACTTTTCCCAAACAAGATGCAAAAGCAACTTCAAATAATCCTGCGATGATTAAGATGATCCAATTCATTTTTTTAAATTTTTTTTGCTGCAAAGTTCTGTATTTATCAGCAATTAAAATTTTACAAATGTTAAAAAATGAAGAAAGAATTAATTAATTTAAACTACAACAAACTCTAACACTAAAACTCTCCAAACTCTCTCACTTAATCTCCGCCCGAATTCTACTCAAACTCACCTGTGTAATTCCTAAATAAGAAGCAATATGACCTAATTGAACTCGTTTCAAAAGATCAGATTTATCACGCATTAGGTCTTTATAACGCTCCAAAGCCGTTTTAAACTGTCTTGATATAATGAGTTCTTCAGTTTTTACCAATTCTCTTTCTGCAAATTTTCGCCCCCAATTGGCAATATGAATATCTTCGTTAAATAATTTTCTTAAACTCTCTGTTTCAAGTTTATATAATTCGCAGTCTTCCAACAATTCAATGCTTTCATAACCGGGTTTATCTTCAACATAACTCCTCATTGAGATCACAGTTTGACCTTCACTTCCAAACCAAAAAGTAATATCATTTTCTGGAGTAGAGGCGTAGGCACGAACGATTCCTTTCTTTATAAAGTAAATATGAGGGACTATCTTATCAGCTTCCATTAAACAGAAGTTTTTGGGATGAGAAACTTCTGTAATATGGTTCTTTAAATTTAACTTAGAGTTTTCCGGTAAAGGGTAGATATTATCAAGGATTTCGTCTATATTCATAAAAATGAATTGTAATATTTCAAAAATACTAGTTTTAAAAGGTTAAATAAAAGGATATTTTTATCAAGTTTTAAATTATTTTTAAAATATATTAAAATTTAATAAGCTAAACGTTTAACCAAAAGTACAACTAAATTAACTTCAAAAGATTTCATTTTTAGTTAACATTAAATTAATATTGATAAATAATGTAGTTTAAATAATTGGTAATCAGTGTTTTGAATTTAATTTGAATTTAATTTTTAAAAAGTCGCGAAAATACAATAATTTTCCAAATGACCAAAAAAATTAGGCTATTGTTTTGTTTACATTTTATAAGATACTTTTGCGATGTAAAGTAATAGTATGAAAAGAGCTTCCATAAAAGACATCGCGAGAATTGCAGGATTTTCTGTTGCAACGGTCTCCTATGTTTTAAATAAAAAAGAAGGAAGCAGAATAAGTGAAGCTACCAAAGAAAAAATCCTTGAAGTGGCTGAAACGATTAATTACATCCCCAATAAAATTGCGAAAAGCCTGAAAATGAGTAAAAGTAAGCTGATAGGGCTTATTCTTGCGGATATTTCTAATGACTTTTATTCTAATATTGCAAGAAATATAGAGAATGAAGCGATGAAATTTGGTTATACTTTGCTTATCGGAAGTTCAGACGAGAATCCTGAAAAATTCAGAAAATTAACCGAACTTTTCTCAGAGCAGCAGGTTGATGGGATGATTTTAGCACCGGTAGTAGATTCTGATGAGGCTGTTTTAAAACTATTAAAGGAAGAATATCCGATAGTAACGATTGACCGTTATCTTAAAAATGTAGATATTCCCGGAATTATGATCAATAATTCTGAAATCTCAGAAAGTATCTGCGAGTTTTTGGTTGAGAAAAATTTTGAAGAAATTATCTATGTAGGATATGATACGAGACTTCCACATCTGTTGGACAGACAGGAGGGATTTGATAAACGTATTTCCAATGCAGATATTCAATATAAAAAAGTATTAATCGGTATTGATAATATCACGGAAGAGATTTATAAAGGTCTTGATGAAACTTTAGATCTATCTAAGAAAACGGCTTTATATTTTTCTAGTAATAAGCTTGGTATTGCAGGATTAAGCTATTTAAACCAGAAAAATATTAAAGTTCCGCAAGATGTATCAGTAATTGCTTTTGATGAAACGGAAGCGTACAGCCTTTTTCCTACTGAGATCAGTTATGTGCAGCAACCTTTAATGGAAATGGCAAAAGAAGCCATAAAAATACTTGATGCTCAGATTGATAATTATGTAGTTGACGGTAGAAAAATAACTTTTCCAGCTAAATTGATTAATAAAAATTCAGTAAAATAAAAAATTTAACAAATAACTTAAACGTTTAACCTATGATAAATGAAAATCCTTATGTAGTATGTTTTGGTGAAGTGCTTTGGGATATATTTCCTGAAGGTACCAGAGCGGGGGGAGCGCCTTTCAATGCAGCATATAATGTGTACAAAATGGGAACTGATGTTAAGATGCTAAGCAGAATCGGTAACGACGAGCTTGGAAAAAAACTAACAGACCAGATAAAAGGTTGGGGATTGACCACAGAATATATTCAGGTTGACAATGAACATCCTACAAGCACGGTAATTGCAAAAATTGATGAACATAATGAAGCAACCTACGATATTGTAAATCATGTAGCTTGGGATTATATTGATTTTTTACCTGAACATAAAGAATTGATATCCAATGCTGAAGCTTTTATTTTCGGAAGTCTTTCTGCAAGAAACCCAAAATCCAAAGAAACGCTTTTAAAACTTATAGAATTCGCAAAACTTAAAATATTTGACGTTAATTTCAGACCGCCATTCATTGATATTGATTTAATCAAAGAACTTTTGCACAAAGCAGATATCGTAAAAATGAACAAAGCTGAAATGAGACAGATCATGGAGTTTCTAAGCGAAGAATACATTAGTGAAGACGAGAGTGTAACTTTCATTCAGAATCACTTTAACATTAAAGAAATTGTGCTTACGAAAGGAAGTAAAGGGGCAAGGTATTTTGTTGGAGACAGAAATTATGGATTTGGAGCTGTTCCGATTAAAATTGCAGACACAGTAGGAAGTGGAGACGCTTTCCTTGCAGGATTTATTTCTAAAAGAATTCAGGAGAAAAGTCCTGAAGAAATCATGAAAGAAGCTATTTCTTTAGGTGCATTTATTACTTCAAAATCAGGTGCTTGCCCGGATTATGAGTATGAAGAATTTCAAAAATTTAAAAACTAAAATTAAATTATTCAATAAATCTTTAACATTAAAAAAACACATTTATGAATTCAGCTAAATTTACTGAAAAGAAGTACCTTGTTGTATTCTCTTTCGTGATCTCCCTGTTCTTTTTCTGGGCTATTGCTCTGACGATGGGAGATGTATTAAACAAGCATTTTCAAAATGTTCTTAGTATTTCCAAATCAAAATCCGGATTGGTACAGCTTTCCATCTTCGGAGCTTATGCTTTAATGGGAATTCCTGCGGGACTTTTCATGAAAAAATTTGGATATAAACTAGGAGTTATTTTGGGATTGTCATTGTTTGCAGGCGGATGTTTTCTATTTATTCCTGCGGCGAACAATATGTCATTTGATTTCTTTAGGGTAGCATTATTTATCCTTGCGATGGGGATGGCGACTTTAGAAACTGTGGCTCACCCTTTTGTTGCGGCATTAGGTGATGAGAGAACGAGTGATCAGAGAGTAAACTTTGCTCAGTCTTTTAATGGATTGGGAGCGATTATCGGCCCTTTATTAGGAGGGTTTTTCATCTTTGGAGCAGGACAGGAAGATAATTCTTTAGACTCTGTAAAAAGCCTCTATGCTTGGATCGGGATCGTGATTTTAGTAATTACCATTATTTTCTTTTTCATTAAAGTTCCAAGTTTAAAAGATCCTCACGCTGAAGAAATTGAAATGCTTGAACACGCTACAGGTGAAGATCACCATCATGACAGCGATCCAAATGCACCACTTTGGAAGCAGAGACATTTCATTTTTGCCGTAGTTGCTCAGTTTTTCAATATTGCAGCACAAGGTGGAACATGGGCGTTCTTCATTAATTATGGAGTAGAAAAAATGCATCTTCAGGAAACTCAGGCTTCATATTATTTCTCTTTAAGTATGGCAATGATGATGATCGGACGTTTTGTAGGAACATTCTTAATGAAATATATTGCTCCAAATAAGCTTTTAGCCATCTTTACAGCTTGTAATATTGTGCTTTGTCTTATCATTTCTCAAAGTTTCGGATGGGTTTCATTCATTAGCTTAATTATGTTGAATTTATTCTTAAGCGTAATGTATCCTACGATTTTCAGTCTTGGTCTTAAAAGATTAGGAAATAAAGTTCAGCAGGCATCATCTTTCTTGGTAATGGCGATGTTCGGAGGAGCAGTTTTCCCTCCAATTATGGGTAAAATTGCAGAAACAGACGTTGCACATGCTTATTTATTGCCAATTATCTGTTATGTGATCATTATTGTGTTTGCTTTAAAATTCTACAAACCAAAGACGCTTAAATAATAAAATATGAACACAAATGTTTTTAAATATAGTTTTTGGTTTTTGATTATTGCTATTCAATTTTCAAACGCACAGATTTTGATTACAAATAAAAAGTTTTCGCTTGGATCATCAGGTAGAATTGGTGCAGGCTATTCTCCCAATGCAGACGGAAGAACCGGTCAGCAATTAAATCTAAATAATCAGGGATCACTTGGTGGAAGAATGGATCAGGGAGATTATGTAGAATTTTTACCTGCATTTCATTTTTCTCCTTTGGTGAAAGGTGACAGTACAAAAATGACCCAAATAGATGTGCAGACAAGATTGAGTTTTTATTCCGGCGGAACATTTTTAGGAAATATAAATACAAAGTCTAATCACGGTATGATTGTTTCTTTGCCGGAAGCCTTTGTTGAAGCCAGAAATATCATGGGGAGTGATTGGGATGTGTGGGCTGGATCTCGATTTTTAAGATATGAGGATGTACACATTGCAGATTATTTTTACTTTGATGATCACTCAGCTACTGGTTGGGGAGTAAGACATAAAAATACAAGATTCTCAATGTTTTTTCCTGCTGCGATCGATACTTTGGCTAGTAATTCAACTCCCTATTCTTATACAAATGTGATCAGCGGTACAAAAAGTTTGATCTACAGACAAAGAGAAGTATTTGTATTAGAGCAGACTATTCCGTTTAAAAATAGTAATCATAAACTGAAACTTCTTGCAGAGTTTCATAATGTAGATAAATCCGGGAAAAATTCTGTGGAACAGTATCCATCAGATAAAGGCTGGGTTTTGGGAGCAAAATTAAATACCAATTTAAAAACAAAACTTCCGGGATCATTTAACCAAATTTCCTTGAGATACGGAGGCGGAATTGCCAACGGGGGTGATGGCGGGAATACCCAAACATGGCGAACTTACGGGGCTCCGGACGAAGTTACAAAAACTTATAAAGGTGCATACTCTTTAACTGCCGTTGAACATATTTTGCTAAATCTTTCTGATAGATGGTCTGTAAACGCTTACGCTGTTTATACCCAAAGTAAAGGTGGGGCAAACAGTGATAACAAAGCTATAGATTACTACAACCGCGAAATTTTTAATAAAAAATCTGAATTTAATACAGGGTTAAGAGCAACGTATTATTTCAATAATTGGTTCCACATTGTTTCCGAATTGCATTTTGCAACAAGAAAGGATGGAAATCAGGATCCAGCATCAATGACAAAATTGGTTTTGGCTCCAACACTTGTTCCAACAGCTGAAAGAAGCGTTTGGGCAAGGCCACACATCAGATTGATTGCAGAATTATCAAGATACAACGATCAGGCGTTGAACAGTCTTTATTCACCATTTTTGCAACAATCTGGAGCTAAAAGATTCGGAACTTATTTTGGCGTAAGAACAGAGTGGTGGGTATTTTAAATGAATAATTAAAAATTAATAATTATTATAATGAATGTAAAATTTGGAGCTTCACTTCTTTCATGGATCACCCCAAACTGGAATCCTGAAGCCGGAAAATATGCAATAGAAAAAACGGCAAAAGCAGGTTTTGATTTAATTGAAATTTTGCTTCCTCCGTCAATGGAATTCAATG
Source organism: Chryseobacterium sp. G0201 (assembly GCF_003815655.1). Classification (NCBI taxonomy): domain Bacteria; kingdom Pseudomonadati; phylum Bacteroidota; class Flavobacteriia; order Flavobacteriales; family Weeksellaceae; genus Chryseobacterium; species Chryseobacterium sp. G0201. The sequence continues at coordinate 4,013,118 of NZ_CP033917.1, forward strand.
CTAAAGAAGTAAAACAGCAGCTTAAAGATAATAATCTTGATGTTGTTTGTTCATTAAATCTTCCAAAAGAAGCTCATATTGCTTTTCATCCTGAGGCTGCAGAAAAGTTGATGAAACGGGCTGTAGACAAGACCTCAGAATTAGAAACTAATTTTTTAGGAGGCGTTCTTCATGGCGGAATCGGAGCATTTTCGGGAAATCCATTAACTGAAAATGAAGCTGAAACTATTGTTGAAGTTTGGAGCAACGTTGCAGATTATGCCAAAGAAAAAGGTGTAAATATTGCAATTGAACCCATCAACCGTTACGAAACTTATGTTTGTAATACAGCAAAAAATGTTTTAGATCTGATCTCAAAAACAGGAAAAGATAATTTATTTCTTCATTTGGATACTTTCCACATGAATATTGAGGAGAATAATTTTTATGATCCTATTATTCTTGCCGGAAACAAGCTAAAACACGTTCACATGACAGAATCTCACCGCGGAATGTTGGGTGAAGGTACTGTAAATTGGAGCGAACTTTTTAAAGCTTTAAAAGAGATCAATTTTGAAGGGAATTTAGTTCTTGAAAATTTTTCATCCTCGATTCCCGGGATGCAACAGATGGTTTCTTTATGGCAGAAATCCCCACATGATGCCGAAGATTTGGCTAGTGGCAGTTTAGAATTTATGAAACATCATATTTAGTTCAATTTCATTTCCAGAGAAAGTCTTTCCTTAATTGGGAAGGCTTTTTTATTTTAAATCTTTTAACATTAGCCGTAAAGACCAGTTTTGTTTTAGTAACTTTGCATTTTGTAATATTATTTTTATGCACAAAGCAGGATTTGTAAATATAGTTGGGAAACCAAATGCCGGAAAATCTACCTTATTAAATGAGTTAATGGGGGAAAAGTTGGCTATTGTAACTCAAAAAGCACAAACAACACGTCACAGAATTTTTGGAATTTATAATGAAGAAGACCTACAGATCGTATTTTCGGATACACCTGGAGTTTTAGATCCTAAATATGGTCTTCAGGAAAAGATGATGGATTTTGTAAAGGATTCTTTGCAGGATGCCGATGTTTTCCTTTTCATTGTAGATGTTACGGATAAATCTGAACCTTCAGAATTTTTGATTGAAAAACTAAATAAGATCCCGGTTCCTGTTTTACTTTTATTAAATAAAGTAGATCAGACAGATCAGGCTGGTTTGGAAAGATTGGTAGAGGAGTGGCATGCAAGGATTCCTAAAGCTGAAATTCTTCCTATTTCTGCGTTAAATGCATTCAATACCGATATTATTCTTCCTAAATTAAAGTCGATGCTTCCTGAAAGCCCGGCTTATTACGATAAAGATCAGTATACCGATAAACCTGAAAGATTTTTCGTGAATGAGGCTATTCGTGAGAAAATTCTTTTGAATTATGACAAAGAAATTCCATACTCTGTAGAAGTTGTTACAGAGCAGTTCAAGGAAAAAGAAGGAATAATTTTCATTGATTCAATTATTTATGTTGAAAGAGATACCCAAAAAGGGATTATTATCGGACATAAAGGAGAAGCAATTAAAAAAGTAGGAACAGAAGCAAGATTGGACTTAGAAAAGTTTTTCTCAAAAAAAATACACTTGAATTTATTCGTTAAAGTGAAAAAAGATTGGAGAAAAAATGATAGAGATTTAAAAAATTTCGGATACCGATAGACTAAAAAGTCAATATTCATCGTTGTATTAAGAAGATTTTCATTAACTTTATCTTTAAATTTTCATTGAATGAACTATTTAAACTCAAAGTCTAACCCGATTTATGTAGATATTATTCTGTTAATTGTAAGAGTATTTATAGGGTTTGCGATGCTTTCTCACGGTTTTCCAAAACTTCAGATGTTACTTGAAGGTGGAGATATTAAATTCTTTGATTTTCTGGGACTTGGTTCTAAAATATCTTTAGTATTGACTGTTGCAGCAGAATTTGCATGTTCAATTCTTCTTATATTGGGACTTTTTACAAGGATTTCATTGGGATTTTTGATCTTTACAATGATCATTGCAGGTTTTGTGGTTCATGGGTCAGATCCATTTGAAAAGAAAGAATTAAGCTTAATTTATTTATCTGTATATCTTCTTTTAATGGCTTACGGAGCCGGAAAATTCTCTGTAGATTACATGATTGAAAAGAGAAGAAGGGCTTCTGATTGGTAATTAAAACCTATAATAAATATAAAGAGCAGTAAATTTTACTGCTCTTTTTTTATGTATTTAAAATTCATTAAATTCGTGAAAAATGAATATATAATGAAGATAAAGCTAACTGTCTGTCTCCTTGCGTTTCTTAATTTCTATGAAGCTCAGGAAAATATTACTTATCAAAAGCCGTCTGCAGAAATCCTTAAATTGGCAGATTACGAAAGACCTCCAAGTGTTTTAATGAACAGCAAAAAAGACTGGATTGTTTTCACTTACCGTCCGACTTATAAAACTTTGGAAGATCTTAGCCAGCAGGAAATGAAGCTGGGGGGATTGAGAATTAATCCTGTAACCAATATTTCAAGTACAGCAACATACTCAAACAATTTGAAAGTTAGAAAACTGAATGATAAGGTTGAAGTTCAGGTTAAAAATTTACCTGTAAATCCTAAAATTACTTATACTTCTTTCTCACCGGATGAAAAAAAACTGGCTTTTACAAATACAACAAGCAAAGGAGTAGAACTTTGGATCGTTGATCTGGAAACTGCTACCGCAAAGAAAATAACCGGAGATAATCTGAATGCCAATTTAGGAAGTCCATATGTTTGGTATAAAGATTCTCAGAATGTATTAATTAAAACGCTTCCTCAAAACAGAGGAACGTTAATTGATTCGAGTAAAGATCTTCCAACAGGCCCGATCGTTTCTACAGCAGACGGAAAAGTTTCTCAAAACAGAACGTATCAGGATTTGCTTAAAAATCCACAGGATGAAAAAAACTTTGAAATTCTTACAGCTTCTGATATTTACAACGTTGACTTAAACGGAAACTTGAAGAAAGTAAAAGAACAGGATCTATATTCCGGATTAAGTTTTTCACCGGACGGAAATTATATGATGGCAACTACGATCAAGAAACCATTTTCATATATCGTTCCATTAAACAGATTTCCAATGACCACAACGGTTTATGATATTAACGGAAATGTTATAAAAGTGGTGAATGAAGTTCCGCTTAACGAAATAATGCCCAAAGGATTTTCTTCTGTACGTACAGGGAAAAGAGACATGAGCTGGAGAAGCGATATGCCAGCAACATTGGCTTATGCTGAAGCTTTAGATGGCGGAGATCAGTCTAAAACCGTAGATTACAGAGATGAGATATTTACTTGGGAAGCACCATTTAATGCAGCTCCAAAATCTTTCTTTAAAACAAAACAAAGATATGAAGGTACGAGTTGGACAAACGATCATTTTGCCATCGTTTACGAAGGTTGGTACGACACAAGAAATACAAAATCTTATCTGGTTGATTTAAATAATAATGAATCTAAAGTAATTGATGATAGAAATTATCAGGATGTCTACAGCGATCCGGGGAATTTCAATACAACAAAAAACCAATTCGGAAGAACAGTTGTTGATATGAAAGGTGGAAAATCTTATCTTATCGGAGATGGGTTTACAAAAGACGGCCAACATCCATTTATCGATGAAATGGATATGAAAACGTTGAAAAAGAAAAGACTTTACACATCCAATATAAAGAATGCAAAAGAAGAGATTATTGATATTCTGAATCCTTCAAAAGGAGAAGTGTTGACAATTCAGCAGTCTGCAAGTCAGTATCCTAATTATTTTAAGAAAAATATTAAGTCTAATAAAACAGAAACGGTAACCAATTTCGCCAATCCTTTTGAAAGCATTAAAGATGTTTATAAAGAAGTAATTACTTACAAAAGAAACGATGGAGTTACTTTAACGGGAACGCTTTATCTACCTGCAAATTATGACAGAAAAGCGAAGAAAGAAAAACTTCCTTTGTTGATCTGGGCGTATCCGACAGAATATAAAGATAAAAATACGGCCGGACAAAATACCCAAAATCCAAACGACTTTACGTTCCCATACTACGGTTCTTTCGTTTATTGGACGACCAAAGGATATGCAGTTTTGGATGATGCCGCTTTCCCGATCATTGGAGAAGGAAAAACAGAGCCGAATGATACATTTATCACTCAGTTAGTTGCCAACGGTAGAGCTGCAATTGATGCTGTGGATCAGCTAGGATACATCGACAGAACTAAAGTTGCAGTGGGAGGTCACTCTTACGGTGCTTTTATGACTGCCAACCTTCTGACACATTCTAAAGATTACGCTTGCGGAATTGCAAGAAGTGGAGCATACAACAGAACATTGACGCCTTTTGGTTTCCAGAGCGAACAGAGAAATTACTGGGATGTTCCGGAGATCTACAACGCAATGTCACCATTTATGAATGCAGATAAAATGAAAACTCCATTACTTCTGATTCATGGTGATGCAGATAATAATCCGGGAACTTTCACTTTGCAGACGGAAAGGTATTTCCAGGCATTGAAAAACCTCGGAGCACCTGTAAAAATGGTTCTTTTACCTAAAGAAGCTCACGGTTATCAGGCTAAAGAGAATATTCTTCACCTTCTTTGGGAACAGGATCAGTTCCTTGAGAAATGTTTGAAAAAATAAATTTTAAAACCCGTTCATTTGATCGGGTTTTTCATTTAAAAAATATTTTTAGTGTCTAAATAAGAAATTACTTCCTTCATATTTTTCAATTCTATAAAACGATCATGTTCCAAATGATGTTCATGCTGTTCGTGGCTCCAGGTAATATGGTAGGGAATATGAGCCGCAAATCCACCAATTTCCAAAACAGGTAAAATATCTGATTTTATGGAATTTCCGAGCATCAAAAAGTTTTCAGGCTGACAGTCGAGATGTTTTAGCAATTTTCTATAATCAGACTCTTTTTTATCACTCATGATTTCAATATGATGAAAATAATCCTGTAATCCGGAATTTTTAAGTTTTCGTTCCTGATCCAGCAAATCTCCTTTGGTGGCTATTACAAGCTTGTAGCTTCCTTTTAATTGATCTAATGTTTCGGTAACGCCATCAAATAATTCGACAGGTTTTTGAAGAAGTTTTTTTCCGATTTCAAGGGTTTTATTGATAAGCTCGAGAGAAGCCGTATTTTCGGAAACTCTGCTGATTGTTTCGATCATAGATAACATAAAACCTTTCACTCCATAGCCGTACAAAGGAAGATTCTGCATTTCTGTTTTAAATAATTCCTGAGATACAGAATGTTGTGGAAGAAAATTTTCAAGAAGAATACAAAATTTTCTTTCAGCTTCCTGAAAATAAGGTTCGTTGATCCATAAAGTATCGTCTGCGTCAAAAGCAATTGTCGTTATAGCATTATTCATATTCTGTTTACTTTAGTTTTTGTAATTTTCTGCCGACAAAATTCATTATAAAAAACAAAAAAGAAAAGGACATTTGTCCCAACCGAAATATGCTACGTACAAATCCTCAATTTTTAGATTATCTGGAAGGGCTTTACAACAAGCCGGAAAACAAAAAAAATATTGTTCTGAAATCTTTTGAAAAAGGCGAAAGAATATTGACGCAAAACGAAGTTTCCTCTAAAATAATGCTCATTAAAAACGGAATTACAAAATGTTATTTCGTTGAAGAAAATGACAAAGAATACATCGTAGAGTTTTTGGGAAAAGGCGAGATCATAGGCGAGATCGAAGTCATTAAAAATGTTTCCTGCCTTTGCAGCATCGAAGCCATGACAGAAGTCAGTGTTTATTCGATGACGATACCGTATTTTCAATCATTAATTAAAAGTGACTTGACATTGAATAATTTATTGCTTGATGTTTTTGCAGAGCGTATCGTGAATACTTCAAGCCGCGCATCTTACCAGCAGCTTCATACCACAGAACATACATTGTCTCAACTTCTTGAGCTGAAATCTAAAGAAATGGAGATCTCAAAAGAAGATATGGCGTCCTATTTAGGAATTACGGTAAGAAGCCTTAACAGAGCTCTAAAGGAAATAAAAGAAAATAATAACGAAGAATAATTCCTCAAATAATAAAAAAATCTTCATGTATCTTTGCAGAAATTTGCTGTCATTAATATGGAAGAATTAACGTTCAGGAATGCAACTCCTGAAGACCTGCCAAGAATTGTAGAGATCTATAACTCAACCATCCCATCGAGAATGGTAACCGCTGATACGGAAAACGTTTCTGTGGAAAGCAGACAACAGTGGTTTAATGAACACAATCCCGAAACTAGGCCACTTTGGTTAATTGAAGATTTCCAAAATAATACGCTCGGTTGGGTGAGTTTTTCATCATTTTACGGTAGACCCGCTTACAACGGAACGGTTGAAATCAGCATCTATATGGATGAAAGCTGTCGCGGAAAAGGCTTTGGTAAAAAAGTCCTTCAATATTGTATTGACAATGCAGGAAGATTCGGTGTAAAAACATTGCTCGGCTTTATCTTTTTACATAATGAACCAAGCTTAAAACTTTTCAGACATTTCGGATTTGAAGATTGGGGCATGTTTCCTGATGTAGCGGTTTTGGATGGTGTGGAAAGGAGTGTTGTGATTTTGGGGAAGAGGATCGGGTAGTTTGTGTTTGTAATACAAAATTTAAAAAATTATTTTTCTTCAATCTTTAATTCTTCCTTAGATTTAATCTTCTCAATCTTTCCTGTAATTAAGTGACTTGTTAAAGGGATACCCGAATGGATTCTTTGTTTTTTATTAATACAATAAGGAGATCCTATTTTTGACCTGTAATTTTTTGGAATTTTATCTAATCTACTTTGGATTAATTTCCAATCAATTTTTTCAAGTTTTATATAAAGTGCTCGATTAATTATATAATCTAATCTTTCAGAATATCTGTTTAAATCAGTATAGATAAAAGCTGAGATCCAACCTTCATGTCTATTCTTTAATTTTTTTAAGAAATCAAAAAGATTTAATTCAATTTGTCCTTTGGTTAGTTCCCATATCTTATTTTCTAATTTTTTAAAATTATCATAAGAAGGAAATAAAAAATTTCCATCAAAAGTGACTGATAGAAATGTAAAACTATCTTTAGATATATCGGTTATTTTTGTTTTATCATTTTTTTCTAATGGATGAATTTCTAAGTCTAATTCCTTAAGATAGAGTAAACATTTTTTATATGCTTCTCTACATTCCCGCTTTGTTTCAGCAAGAATTACAAAATCATCTGCATATCTAACTAAATTAAAATTATTTGAGATAATTTTTTTATCAAAATCAGATAAATATATATTAGAAAATAAAGGAGACAATGCGTTACCTTGAGGTATTCCATTTTCTATTCCATCAAAATAAAGTTTTTGTTGTGCTTCAAACTCTGTAAGATTACCTATTTTTTGATTTAAGGCTTCATTTATTAATAAATCAATGCTATTATCAGGAAGATTAGGAAATATCTTTTTTTCCAATAATTCTTTCTTATTAACTGTTCCAAAAAAATTAACTAAATCAGCCTCCAGTACGTATCTATTACCTTTATTATAATAATCTTGAACTTTTAACATAGCATCTTTTACACCGGTATATTTTTGATAAGCAAAACTATAGCCATCGCTTTGCATTAAAGTTGGTTTAAAAATATCTTCTAACTCTATAGCCATTGCTTTGATTACTACTCGATCAGAAGTTTCAGGAATTTGAAGTGGTCTAAAAGAATTTTTGTCTTTTTTTACAATAAGTACTCCTCTAGTTTGACTAAATTTATAATTGTTTGTTTTTAATCTTTTTGAAATAGATAGAATATGATCATCTAGATTCTCTCCAAATTTTTCTATAGTCATACCAGATAATCCTCGAGATTCCTTATTGAATTTTACTAATTTATTCCAAGCATTTTTCAATGCTTCGGGTGTAGAAATTTTTTTTAGTAATGTTTTATTAGTTTTTTTTTCCATATCTGTATTGCAAAGACCCTTGAATGACAACATGTCAGTATGATAAACTTTACTTATAAGAAACAGAACACTTCATTGAAAGAGTGATTAGCACAACCATGAAGGTTCTCACTAATCCTTTGCAAATGGGTTCTTCGGCAATCCTGACTTTCGATTGAGTTCTCAATCTTATATCAAGCGCGCACTTAAGGAAAATCTTAAGTCTTAAACTGTGGGCGCAAGAAATTGCATTGTTATTTGTTACTTTGCCATTCAGTGTTTGAAATTGGGCTGTTCTTTCCATTATAGTCAAAATTAAGGTCTTTTATGACCTGTGCAAGTTTTTTGAAACTTTCACATTTTTTAACACTTTGACTTGGAATTGCTGTCTCTCTCTACTATTATAATAGCTTGGTACCATAGTTTCAGTGGGCTTGTGTTTATCATACACAATGGTATCAAACGAGATTGACATAGAACACTTCATTGAAAGAGTGATTAGCACAACCATGAAGGTTCTCACTAATCCTTTGCAAATGGGTTCTTCGGCAATCCTGACTTTCGATTGAGTTCTCAATCTTATATCAAGCGCGCACTTAAGGAAAATCTTAAGTCTTAAACTGTGGGCGCAAGAAATTGCATTGTTATTTGTTACTTTGCCATTCAGTGTTTGAAATTGGGCTGTTCTTTCCATTATAGTCAAAATTAAGGTTTTTTATGACCTGTGCAAGTTTTTTGAAACTTTCACATTTTTTAACACTTTGACTTGGAATTGCTGTCTCTCTCTACTATTATAATAGCTTGGTACCATAGTTTCAGTGGGCTTGTGTTTATCATACACAATGGTATCAAACGAGATTGACATAGAACACTTCATTGAAAGAGTGATTAGCACAACCATGAAGGTTCTCACTAATCCTTTGCAAATGGGTTCTTCGGCAATCCTGACTTTCGATTGAGTTCTCAATCTTATATCAAGTAACAACAATCTTATGACAATTTCTATTCCAATAAATGGATGGTGACAAAAAGGCATAATAAAAAAAGCGATCTAAAAAGACCGCTTTCATTTTATGCATTCTGCTTCACTCTTTTAGCAGACATATTTAAAAATCGTTTGACGAGCATCACCGCAGAGATTGTTAATCCCAATCCTAAAGCGATCCACATTCCGAAAGCTCCCATTTCCATCGTTACACAAAGGAAATATCCTAAAGGAATCGTAATCACCCAATACGCAATAAACGTATAAATAGAAGGGATTTTAACGTCCTGTAAACCTCTCAACATTCCCAATGCCGTAACCTGAATCCCGTCTGAAAGCTGGAATAAAGCAGCAATAATCATTAATTTTGAAGCTAACTGAATCACTTCGACTTCTTCTTTTTTAGTGAAGAAAGTAGGAAGAATATCTTTTCCAATAATGAAAACTGTTCCACAGATACACATGAAAATAAAGGCAATTTTCAGGTTATTGATTCCGACTTTTCTTAATTCAACAAAGTTTTGTTCACCTAATTTTTTACCAATCATCACGGTTGATGCAACACTGAAACCAATACATAAATTAAAGGTAAAAGAAGCCATACTCAAAGCAATTTGGTGAGAAGCGATGTCATGAGCAGAGATTAATCCGCAGATAAAAGCCGCTCCTGCAAAAGCCGTTACTTCAAAGAACATTTGTAAAGCTGTCGGGAAGCCCAATCTTACCATTTTTTCAAACATTTCTTTCGTAAAAACCTGAATTTTTAATGAAAAGTCTTTGATATATTGTCTTGTTTTTTTCTCTTTTAAAAGTACATAGTACAAGAAAACGACCATGAAAATTCTGGCAATTAAACTTGCTAATGCAGAACCTTTTACACCCATTTCCGGGAAGATCCAAAGTCCTTTAATGAAAACATAGTTTAAAACAATGTTAATTACATTTGCGATGATGGTCGCTTTCGTAACTCCAATCGTATAAGATAATCCTTCGGAAACCTCTCTCAATGTCTGAAAAGCCATGAAAGGAACAATACTTACCGCCATAATTCCTAAGAAATCTACCGTATCGGGAACGATCTTTGCAGGTTGACCTGAATGATAGAGTAGAGGAAGTCCCAAAAGCAGGACGCCCATCAAAATAATTCCAACAGTCATATTGATAACAAATCCGTGACTGAAAACCGAGTTGATCGTTTTGTGATCACCTTTAGACTGCGCTTCCGAAACCAATGGTGGAATCGCAAAAGAAAATCCCAGCGCCAATACAAACATTGAGAAAAACACCGCATTTCCTAAAGACACAGAAGCCAATGCGTCAGCTCCTAATAATTTTCCGACAATAATATTGTCGAACAGATTCACCGAGACTTGCCCCACCTGCGTCAACATCACAGGAAGAGCCAAAGTAAGGCATTCTTTTGTATATTTTCTATCTAAAAATTTCATAGTAGTTTATAATTCATATAGTTTTAATCAAATTGTTTTGTGGTTTAAAACAAAAAAAATTGCAGTAACAAATGATACTGCAATTTTTAATATATTTAAAATAATAATTAAATTATTTCCTTACAAAACTTGCAACATCCTCTTCGGAAACAGTAGCTCCACCAAGAATAATTAATCTTTCCACAACATTTCTCAATTCTCTGATATTTCCAGTCCACGAAAGGGCTTTTAATGCTTCAATAGCTTTATCATCAAATTTTTTCAAAGCAGTACCGTGTTCTTCAGAGATCATAGCCGAAAAATGATCTACCAATAATTTGATATCCTCTTTTCTCTCATCCAATGGCGGAACATAGATCTCGATCACAGAAAGCCTGTGGTAAAGATCTTCTCTGAATTTTCCTTCTTCAATTTCCTTCTGCATATTTTTATTCGTTGCTGCAAGAACTCTCACATCAACTTTAATTTCCTTATCGCTTCCGACAGGAGAAACTTTACTTTCCTGTAAAGCTCTTAAAACCTTAGCCTGAGCGATCAAACTCATGTCTCCGATCTCATCTAAGAAAATAGTACCGCCAGTAGCTTGTTCAAATTTCCCCTGCTTATCTTTAATAGCACCTGTAAACGAACCTTTTACGTGTCCGAAAAGTTCAGATTCAATTAATTCTGAAGGAATTGCAGCACAGTTTACTTCGATCATTGGACCTCTTGCTCTTTCACTTTGATTGTGAATAGCATGAGCTACCAATTCTTTTCCGGCACCGTTTGGACCTGTAATCAATACTCTCGCATCAGATACAGCTACCTTTTCAATCATATCCTGGATCTTCTGTAATCCGGCAGACTGACCGATCATTTGGTACTTTTTGTTAACTTTTTTCTTTAAAGTTTTATTTTCAGTTTGAAGATTTTTATTTTCTTTCTTCAAAGTTTCTTTAACCAAGGCATTTTTTACGCTTGTAATCAAACGGTTGATGTCAATGGGTTTAGAAATGAAGTCATATGCACCATCCCTTAAACAAGAAACCGCAGAATCAATGTCTGCGTGTCCTGAGATCATGATAAAAGTAGTTTCAGGTTTCAGAGCCAGACTTTGCTTTAAAAGTTCTGTACCTGAGAGTTTTGGCATTTTAATATCCGAGATCACCAGCGCGAAATCTTCTTTTTCTACTTGCTTATAGCCTTCTAAACCATCTTCGGCGATTACAAATTCATAATTGGTAAGTTCATCCGAAAGAATACTGTGAAGTACTCCGGAGATTGCTTTTTCGTCTTCTACAATAAGGATTTTTTGCATAGTTGCAAATTTAATTTTTTTGATTGAATTATTAGCAAAAACTGTACCTAAATGTTCTATTTTGAATAATCTCTCCTTCCGAAAATAGCAGATCCAACCCTCACAGAATTAGCGCCGCATTCAATGGCAATCGGGAAATCGTCACTCATTCCCATTGATAATGTTTCCAGTTTTTTTAGTTGATTTAATTCGTTAAAAACTTTATTTAGTAATAAAAATTCCTCTTTTACCTGGTTCTGATCGTCTGTAAACGTTGCCATTCCCATTAAACCGGTAATTTCAACATTTGGAAATTCTTCATTGATATATTTTTTGAATAAATTTTCAGCTTCAGTAATTTCAAGTCCGAATTTACTGTCTTCTGCCGCTATTTTAACCTGTAGAAGAACTTTAATCTTACGGCTATGCTTTCCTGCTTCTTTATTAATTTCCAGTAATAATTTCTTAGAATCAACACTTTGAATGGTATCAACAAATTCAGCTATATATTTTACTTTATTGGTTTGTAAATGCCCGATCAGATGCCATTGGATATCTTTTGGAAGCAAAGGATATTTTTCTAATAATTCCTGAACTTTATTTTCTCCAAAAACTCTTTGTCCAAGATCATAAACCTCCTGAATCGCTGAAACAGGATGTGTTTTTGAAACTGCAACCAACTGCACAGTTGAGGGAAGTTGATTTTTTATAGTATGATAGTTTTCTGTAATGCTCATAATTGCAAATTTCTGAATTTTAAAAGCAAAAAACTAATGAATTTATAAAATTTTAATGATAAAATCTTGCACTCAGACTGTCATTGCGAACCGAAGGTGAAGCAATCTCTTAATATTCTTAATCTCTAAAATAAATTTTAATGTTTAAAAAATTATACCATTAAGTTAGAATAAATTGTTAAGATTATTAAGCTTAGATTCTCAGTTCGTCAGAGTGACAATTATACTGTATAAGTTTTGTTAATTCAAAATCTCATTAATTTTCGGATAAGCAGATATTTTCCTGAAAACAAATCTGTTGGTTTTCTGAAGTTTTTCGATAAAAAGATCAAGCTCATCAATAGAATCTGCATCCGTTAAATATTGATCGTGCGTTAGAAAAACCAAATGCCTTGAGGTTTTTTCAAGATCATTAAAGAAAATACTGTCTACTTTTTTCAGCATAGCCTGATGGTTTCCTTTCAAAGCCATTTTATTGGTAGGTTTCCATTCCAGATCCCAACCGATGACCTTGTAGCCGGCTTTTTGCAAGCTGTTTGCTGCTAGAGTAGAGCTTTTTAGATCTGTAGCAGTAATATTGTTCAGTCTCCAGATATTTCTTCCGGGAGTTCTTGCGATTTTATCAGTTAGTCTTAAACTGTCTTTTGCAATGTCAAAATCACGGACTACAGCCTCAGGATTTCTATAAAAATCTGTGTATTTATTGTGAGCGTGAGTATAACTGTGATTGGCCAGTTCTATCAAAGGATCTTTTCTTAATAATTCGAGACCGTCCTTTTGTTTTTTACTTCCATAAGCGTGTTGCCCAACTAGGAAAGCGGTGGCGCAAACGTTTCTTTTATTTAAAATTCTAAGAAGATTTTCGGTTCCTTGATTAGGGCCATCATCAAAAGTAAGGTAAATAACTCTTTTGTCGGAAGGAACATCTTCATCATCAATTTGGGGGATAATTTTTGCGACGGGATGGACGTTGGAAATCATTTTTTCAGATTTTTTCTTGTCATTTTGCTGATCACAGCTGTTAAATAAAAACGAAGTCGCACTCATCAATGCAAGCATCCCAAGAAAAGTCCCGTTTTTAGACTTTTCCGCAAAGTTTTTTTTCATAAAAGTAAATGGAAGTTAAATTTGTTAAAAATCGTTAAATTTTACGAAATAATGTTAACAAATTATATGCCGCATTTACTTAAAATTTCACTTTTTAAGGATTTTTTAATTTATTTTTTTTAACTGATTTTTATTCCAGAATTTTCTTCAAATACAGCGAATTATGAATTGCAGCAGTTCCCCAAGTGTTATTGAAAAATATAAATATTTTATGTTGCGATTTTCTAATTTTATCAGCTAAATTATTAAGAAATTCTTCTGAGTATTCAGACTTATAAAGAATAGGTTTTCCGTGAAGTCTGTAGTATATAATCTCAGAATGATTTATAATAAAATCTTCCGGCAGATTACCTGGAAAGCTCACTCCGGAAAAAACGATGTCTTTTTCTTTTAAGATATCAAAAATTTCTTTTGTCCACCAAGATTCATGACGAAATTCAATGACATTTGAAAAGTTGAAATCAAGAGTATTTAAAATTAGATCAATATTTTCCTGAGTATTTTTTAAAGAAGGCGGAAACTGATATAAAAATCCTGAAAGTTTATCCTTTAGATTAGTTTGAATATGATTGCAGAATTCTGAAATTTCTTCCTTACAATCTTTCAATCGCTTTTCATGCGAAATCACTTTTGGGATTTTAATGAAAAATTTAAAGTCATCGGGAGTTTCATCAAACCATTTGATAAGTGTTTTTGCAGTTGGTTTTCTGTAGAAAGTAGAATTGATCTCAACTGTATTAAAGGTTTGAGAATACAGCGTAAGAAAGTCTTTATTTTTGGCATCTTCAGGATATAAAGATCCTTTCCAATCAGCATTGTAAAAGCCTGAACAACCGATATAAAGATTTTCTTTTTTCATATTTAAAAATGTATTGAATATTTTAAGTTTTGGCTAAAGCCAATTCCTATTCATATGAAAACTTTATTTCTCTCGCAGATTTATATTCAATTGTTTATTAAAATCAATATCAATAAAAATCTGCGAAAGAATTAAAAATTTATTTAATCTCCAAATCAACCGAATTCAATCGCAATGAATTTAAGATCACAGATAATGAACTGAAACTCATCGCTGCCGCTGCGATCATCGGAGATAATAGAATTCCAAAAAATGGATACAATAATCCTGCCGCAACCGGAACACCTAACACATTATAAATAAAAGCAAAAAACAGATTTTCCTTAATATTTTTCAATAATTTTTCACTTAATAATTTTGCCTGGGCAACGCCAAGAAGATCTCCTTTCAATAAAGTAATTTCAGAACTTTCTATGGCAACATCAGTTCCGGTTCCCATGGCAATCCCGATATTGGCTTGTGCTAAAGCAGGGGAGTCGTTGATTCCATCGCCCGTCATGGCTACGATTTTGCCTTCTTTTTGAAGTTTTTTCACTTCATTTAATTTATCTTCAGGAAGGCAGTTGGCTTTAAAATGTTTGATTCCCAATTCATCGGCAACAGCTTTTGCGGTATGTTCGTTATCGCCCGTCATCATCATAATATCAATGCCTTCACTGATCAATTGCTGAACGGCTTTTTTAGAACTTTCCTTAATTTTATCCGTAAAACTAATGAATCCTAACACTGAATTTTCTTCAGCAATATAAGAAATCGTATGGGCTTTTGACTGAACTTCAATTGCTTTTTGTTTCAAATTTTCAGGAATCGTAATTTTATTGGAAGTCAATAACGTTTCGTTTCCGAGATAAATCGTTTTTCCATTGATATTCCCTTTTACGCCTTTCCCGGAAATATTTTCAAACTGATCTACTTTTTCAGCCTTAATATTTTGTTCTTTTGCCTTTTTGATCACAGCATTCGAAAGTGGATGTTCTGAATTTTGATTCAATGAAAAAGCCAATTTGAAGATTTGATTTTTATCTTCATTTTTTGCTGTTTCAATATGTTCTACAGAAGGTTTTCCTTCGGTTAAAGTACCTGTTTTATCGGTAATTAAAACGTTTACTTTATTCATTTGTTCAAGGGCTTCGGCATTTTTAATTAAGATACCATTTTTAGCACCTTTTCCAATTCCGACCATTAAAGACATCGGAGTTGCAAGGCCTAAAGCACATGGACAAGCCACGATTAAAACAGCTACCGCGTTCACAAAAGCAAATAACGTTTTTTGACCTTCCGGACCGAAAAACTGCCATAAAATAAAAGTAAGAACGGCAATCAAAATAACAGCAGGAACAAATACTTTGGCAACTTTATCCGTCAATTTTTGTATTGGAGCTTTGCTTCGGCTGGCATCATTAACCATTTTAATGATCTGAGAAAGCAATGTTTCATCACCTACTTTTTCAGCTTTCATAATAAAAACCTGATTCCCGTTAATCGTTCCGGAAGATACTCTGTCATTGATCGTTTTCTCAACAGGAATCGGCTCTCCCGTGATCATACTTTCGTCTACAATAGAACTTCCTTCGATAATTTTTCCGTCAACAGGAATTTTTTCACCCGGTTTTACTTTTAAGAGATCTCCAATTTTGACTTGAGAAAGCAATACTTTTTTATCTTCACCATTTACCATCAAATTGGCTTCATCAGGAGAAAGATTCATTAATTCACGGATGGCATTTCCTGTCTTTTTGTGAGCAGCAGCTTCCATTAACTGCCCTAAAATAACAAGCGTTAAAATCACAGTGACTGCCTCAAAATACAATGGGATTTCATGATTATGACCTCGAATTTCATGCGGCATAATATCAGGAAAAGCTAAAGCAACAATACTGAAAATAAATGCTGCAGCAACACCCAAAACGATCAAGCTGAACATATTTAAGTTCCATGTTTTGAAAGAAATATAGCCTCTTTTCATTAAGAACCAACCTGAATAAAACAGTACGGGAAGCGTTAAAATCAACTCAATTATTCCTTGGATTTGATAAGAAAAAGGGAAGTTAATAAACATTCCACCCATTGAAAGTATAAAAACAGGAATGGTAAAAGCCAGAGAAATAATGAATTTACGTTTTAAAATATTGTAAGTTTCATCCTCTTCTTCACCGTCTGCATCAGGCATTCTTACCAAATCCATTCCGCAAATCGGGCAATCTCCGGGTTCATCACTGATAATTTCAGGATGCATGGGACAAGTGTATTTGGCTGCTTTTTTTTCTGGATATTTCACCAAATCCATTCCGCAAACAGGACAGCCGACGTTACTGTCGTATACTTTGTCGCCCTCACAATACATCGGACAGAAGTATTTACCCGCCATTTCATCCGTAACTTTCGGAGCTTCATGATGATGGCTGTGATTGTGGGAATGAGAATGGGTCTGCGAGGTTGAATTTTGAACTAAATCTTCCGTAATCTCCTCCAGATGCATGTGACAAACAGGGCAATCGCCTTTTTCATCATAGATTGTATCGCTTTCACAGAACATTGGACAATAGTATTTTCCAATATTATCTTTGAAATTTTCAGGTAAGTTGATGGAAGAATAGGTTGGTTTATAATTGGGGTCTTTTGCTAATTTTTCCTCAATAGGAACGAGATACATATTGCAATCCGGGCATCTTTGTCCTTGTTTGAAATATACTTTATCTCCTTCACATTCCATCGGGCAATAATATACCGAAGATGGAGAAACTCGATCCTGAGGTTTTACAAAAGCTTTATCGGGGCTGTTTGGATCTTCTAATTTATAGTTTCCAATTTCTTCTAAAGCTTTATTTAAAGCAGAAAGTTCAATTTCTTTATCGGATATAATGGTTGCCGTACTGTTATCCAGATTGATATCAGCTTTAATATCTTCCAGGCTGTTAAGCTTTTCTGATATTTTTTTCTGACAACCGGAACACGTCATCCCGAGTATTTTATATTGTTGTTGCATGATCCTAAATTTATACTACAAATTTCCAAAATGAAGGCGGAAGCTTGTTATAAATTTAAGGATAATGTTTATAAAATTAGGTTGGAGTGTTGGAGTGTATTAGAGTTTTAGGGTAAGAGTGTATAAAAGGGATTGAAAGTGATGAGTTAGTTTAGGGTAAAAATTCTAATATGCTCATACGCTCAAACTCTCAGACAAAATCCAGCGGCTTTCTGTTATGAATTTTCAGTTTTTTGAATTCAGTAGGAGTGAAGCCTGTGCTGTTTCGGAATTGGGATGATAAATGCTGAACGCTTTTGTAACCTAACTTTCCGGAGATTTCCGTTAAATTAAATTCGTTATATAAAAGCAATTCTTTTACTTTTTCAATTTTTTGAAGGATGAAGAATTGCTCCAGCGTAATATTTTCGTTTTGAGAAAAGGTTTTTGAAAGCGAGCTGTAATCTTTATGAAGTTTCGAGCTTAAAAATTCAGACAAAAGAAAATTTTCATCAATATCAAGTTCGCTGATTTTTTCAATAATCAGTGTTTTGATTTTATCTATAAGTTGATGTGCGGAATCCTTTATTCTCTCAAAACCGGTTTCTTCAAGTCGTTTTTCAAGTAATTCCAGAGTGCTATTGGCGATTTCAGTTTCGGATTCGACCTCGCCAAGATTAATTGATGTAATCTTGATATTAAAATCATTAAAAATATTCTCAACGGCAGAAATACACCTGCCGCAAACCATATTTTTTATGAAAATTTTCATAATTGACTGTTTAATCTGTCTTTCACAAACTCAACCTTAGTTTTACCGTGTGGCAAAGGGTTTCCCTCTTCTCCAAGATTTACCATTACGATCTTATCTACCGTAATGATCGTTTGGTGAGTCATTTTGTTTCTAACATCACAACATAGCGTGATTGAGGAAGATCCGAATGAAGAAACTTCAATCCCGATTTCGATAATATCTCCCTGTTTTGCGGAACTTACGAAATTGATCTCGGATATAAATTTGGTAACAACTTTTGTATTTTCTAATTGAATGATGGCATAAAGAGCAGCTTCTTCATCGATCCATTGTAATAATCTTCCTCCAAAAAGTGAATGATTAGGATTAAGATCTTCCGGTTTTACCCATTTTCTAGTGTGGTAATTCATGTTTCATTTGTTTGTGGTGCAAATTTAGTGTTAAAAACTGGCTTTATCAAAGGAATAGCATTTAGTTATTAAAAGAGAATTATTTATTTTCTCAATCATTTTCTCTTTGATCGCATAGCTTTTACTTTTTTTATTGAATCATCATTTAAAAAGGTTTCATAATCTTTACTTTCTAAAGGAAATAAGGCAACTTTCCCTTCTGAATTATGATGAATTCCAAAACCATATCTTTTCGCTAATGGTGAGGTACGAAGGCAAGGCTGGCATTTTGAAAAGAACTAATTCCTTTCTTCTTGCTCTTCACTTTTCGAAATATCATTTTTAATTGTGTAACAAGTGAAAATAATATCGTCAGAAGAATATTTATAAGGATTTTTTACAATTTGATCATATTGAAGATTGGCTAACGTTTTTTCATTCTTTTTAGGCGGTACCTGTGCCTTTGAAACAGTGCAGTCATCTGCCACTTCAATAAAAGTATTGGTGTAGTTGGTGGTATGTTCTTTCATATTAACATGATTAAAATATTAGCACTGTGATTTACAATATTCCTTATATTCTAATAGGTCTCCAGGCTGGCAGTCTAACGCTTTACAAATAGCTTCAAGCGTACTGAAACGAATAGCTTTTGCTTTTCCCGTCTTTAAAATCGAAAGATTGGATAGTGTAATATCCACTTTTTCGGACAATTCATTGAGAGATATCTTCCTTTTGGCCATTATTACATCTAAATTTACTATTATTGGCATATAATCTTTGAAATTAATGATTGTTTTTGATGTTAAATAATTCTTAAATTTAATACAAATATCAATAAATATTTGTTGAAAAACAATAAATATTTATTTTTTTTTAATATTTAAACTTTAAAAACTCTAAAACTGTAGAAAATACAGATAAAAAAAACTTTGATTTGAAATTTTTAATTGTATCTTGCATACGTTTATATTTGGAATCAATATTTGTTCATTAATTTATGTTGCTTTTCTTTTATATACCAAATTTTTATTAATTTTTTAATTTTATTCAAAATGAACATTTTTGTTTCAAACATTAATTACTCAACTAAAGAGTACGAGTTACACGATTTATTTGCAGCATATGGTGAGGTATCATCTGCTAAAATAGTTACAGACAGAGAAACTGGTCGTTCTAGAGGTTTCGGTTTTGTAGAAATGGGTGATGAAGAAGGAAAACAAGCAATTGAAGCTCTTAACCAGTACGAACTAAACGGAAAAACGCTTAACGTATCTGAAGCTAAGCCAAGAGAAGAGAAGCCAAGAAGAAGCTTTGACAACAACCGTGGAGGAAACGGTGGTGGTTACGGTGGTGGTGGAAACAACAGAAGCGGTGGCGGTGGCTACGGTGGAGGTGGAAACAGCCGTGGTGGTAATGGCGGTGGAAATCGTTGGTAAAAAAATATAAGCGGCTTTTTTAAGCCGCTTTTTTTATGCACTATTATAATGAAATATTAATTATAGTTTATTTTTTCGTAGTACTTTCTGTTTTTATTTTGAAAATTAACATGAATTTTGTAAGTTAACATTCAATTTAAGAATTAGGTTATGAAAAAACAATTACTTTTGGCATTATTTGCAATTCCAGCCATTGCAAATGCTCAATTTTTCCAAAATTTTGAAGCTTCCGCTTCCCTTCCTACGGGTTGGACAGCCCTCAACGGAGGAGACGCAAATACTTGGGAAATTATAGATTATACTGGTGGAAGTATTACGGCTTACAGTGGTGCGAGAACGGCTTCAATAAGATATAATTCTGATGCCCATGATGATTATTTGGTTACACCTGCTATTACAGTTACTGCCGGAGTAAGCGATTATCTTTCTTTTTATGCACGTAGTCGTGATCCTTTGTATCCGGAAACGATCAGCGTAAAGGTATCTACAACAACACCTACGGCTGCTGCCTTTACGAATACTTTAGCGGCTACTGTAGCTCCATCAAGCGGACCTGATTTTTATAGATATTCTTATGATCTTTCTGCTTATATAGGGCAAACGATTTATATCGGATTCTATTCTGCAACTACAGATCTTTTTTATTTTGATATTGATGATGTTCTTAATGGACCAAAACCGGCATGTGATATCCCGTCTTCTATAGCTGTAAATGGAGTTACTTCAAACTCTGCAAATATAAGTTGGACAGCATCTCCTACGCCAGGTGCAACCTATCAGATTGAATACGGGCCGACAGGATTTACACAGGGAACAGGAACTATGGCAAATAGTGGAACTGCATCCGCAACGCTTCCTTCTCTTAATCCATCTACGGCTTATCAGTTTTATGTAAGATCAAATTGTGCAGCCAACGGATTCAGTACTTGGTCTGCTGCTCAGTCATTTACGACTACATGTGCTCCTTTAGCAACATTCCCGTATACGCAGAACTTTGATAATGCTACGATCCCTTCGTGTTGGGCTAATGAAGCTGTTTCAGGTGCTGGTACTGCAACATGGGCTTATGTTACAGCTAACGGAAACTCTTCAATCACTCCTAAATCAGCACCAACAATGGCTGAATTCAGAACAGAAGAAGCTGGTGAAAAGGCAAAATTATTATTACCTCCATTGAATATCTATGCACTTGCAAATCCGGAACTTAGATTCAGTTTAGCAAACGTAAACTGGTTTGGTGATATTGATGAATTAAGAATTTTTTATAAAGCAAACCCATCTGATGCATGGACTCAGGTAGGAAGTTCTTACACTACTGAAAATGCAGCTTGGCTGGACGTAAGTATTCCTCTTCCAAATAAATCTGCAAACTATCTGATCGCCTTAGAAGGTACTTCGAACTGGGCGAGAGGAATTGATGTAGATAATGTTTCTGTGGTTGATGCTTCTGCTACGTTAGCAGTTAATGATATTGCTAAAAACAGCGGAGTGAAAGTGTATCCAAATCCTGTGAAAGATGTTTTAAATATTAATACTGACAAAAAGGTTAATAGTATTGAAATATTCTCTCTGACAGGTCAGTTGGTACGAAAATTTGATAATAATTCTAAACAAGTGAATGTATCTGATCTGAAAAAAGGAGTTTACTTATTACGAGTAAAATCTGAAGGTAAAGATGAATCATTTAAAATTGTCAAGGACTAAATACAATGAAAGCGGCTTTTAGGCCGCTTTTTTTATGTATTTTATTTCTCTTTTATCAGCAGTACTGCATTGTCGTAATAGATGGAGCCTGATTTATTGTATGGCGATTTATCATTCGAAATAGTAAGAAAAACTACTTTGATATGATATTTACCAAGATCTTTTTCCAAGGAGATTTCCGGTAATTTTACGACACCTTTTCTGCCCGAATATTCTTTAAATAAATTATTAATGCCGGGAGTGAAATCTACTTCTTCTTTCGAATTAAGGTTTACTTTTAATGTAACTCCTTTATCGGATCTTTCGATTATATTGAATTTGTCACCATTTATTTCTTTAGTATCATCATTATAATTTCTTAAATTAAAGGAATATTGATAATTATCTAAAGTGATATATTGTTTTTCAGATTCTAGGCTAAGCCTTTCGTAATCAGAAGTGATTGTTCTGTTTGTATTGGTAAATTCACTCTGAACACTAAATCTTAAAATTGAAAACGGATTCGCTTTAATCTCATTTTCTAAGGTGTGATTCTTTTTTGTATCCACTAGATTTAAAAGAAAATCTGCCTGTTTTCTTTCTGCTAAAAATTCAAATTTATCTCCAATTTCATTAACGATGGTATCGGTTACTTTCTTTTGAAAATCGATTTTATTGTTGCTTAATAATTGCTTTTCATTTAAAAGTTTAAGCAATTCAGATTTTTGACTTCTTTTTGAAACACTGAAAGCATTTAAATAAGGAAATGTCAATGCAAAAACTCCAAAAGCAAACAAACTTATCGGAATAAATTTTATACTTGAATTCTTCTTAAATACAAAATAAATTACAATACTTAAAAGCCATAAAGCCAAGAGAAGCACAAAATATCTGGGTTCAGTATATCCATATTCCAAGATTCTTGTAAAAATTGCTGTAAACAAAAGGATAATAAGCGGAATAATTGTGAAATAAAAGACTTTTGAAAAGATTTTTACCCAAGATTTTGTATTATTCTCTTTCAATGGATGAACTAGCAATAAAGCCAGAATTCCCACAATACTGTACGCTAAAACAAGGTAAGAAACCCAACCTCTCGGAAGCTGCCAGTTGATCAGTATTTTAAATGAATAGAAATACAGAATTATGACGTAAATAAATAATAATGGAATTAAAATAAACTGCGTGAAAAATTTTAATATTACAGGATATTTTCCATCTTTTTCAAGGTAACTTAATCCTTTTTCATTAAATAATAAGAAGATAAAGCAACTCCCGAAAATAGCAAAGAAAAAGAAAAGATCTGCATAAAGCTTATCATTAAAATCAAAATCAAAAAGCTTATCAACCGCCAAAACCGCCAATTGTACACCGCCAGTAAGTACACCTGTAAAAATTGCTGTAAGGAAAATATTAACGAACAGATTTTTGTTATACTGCCAGAAATTAAGTTCTTTATTCTTATCTAAAAAAGGGACAAAAGAAACCAGCAAGTGGGAGAGTAGAAACGTTATTGCAATAATGTAACCATGCGTTTCTATAAACTCTTTTTTCTCGTCGGGAAAGATAAAGTAAAAGCCAATCAGGAAAATAACTCCGCAAATCTCCAATAAAAAAGCCTTACCAATTCTTTGGGAAAGCATTTTTAAAGCAAATAGTAAAGAAATTCCGAGACCAAGACACATCGTGACTTTGGAATAGGTAAAGAACGATGTTTCACTAGAGCTTGTTTCGGCCATATAAATAGCCCCACCCGCAGTAAGCAGCGCTATAACCAAAACCATGGGATAACGGAATATTACATCACCCACTTTCCCGATTATTTCTCGAAATTTTGTTTTCATGATCTAAGTGTTTTTGTGTTTAGTCTTTTTTCTTCTTCTTTTTTTTGTCTTTATCTTTATCCTTGGCTTTTTTATCTTTTTTAGGATTTAAAATCTCATTGGCAATTTCCAGTTTCGGAGCCTTTACTTTTGTAGGTTTAAGTTCCATTTTAAGATCAAAATAACTTCTGAGATCATCTTGTGAAACCAATTTTTCGTTCATTAAAAACTCCAGGATCTCTTTTCCGGAATCATGAAAAAAATTATGTGAAAGCTCTTTTAATAAGAATTTCTTATAATTTTCGAAAGGCATAATAACTGTATATTTAAAAATTCTGCCCTCCTTTTCAGTAGATAAATAACCTTTTTCAACCAATATTTTCAAGTATGTAGAAACTGTATTTTGGTGTGGTTTCGGCTCAGGATGCTGCTCCATCACATCTTTTAAATAAAATGAATTCAGCGTCCAAAAAAGTTTCATTAAATTCTCTTCGGCAGAGGTAAGATGATTTATTTTCATATATTCTTAATGTTGAAATTGTATATTGCAATAAAGATAAATAAAAGATACCAGAAAAGCTATTCCGGCTCCCATAAATACCTCTTTTACGGTGTGTCTTTTTAAAATAATTCTCGTAATTCCTACCAAAGCGGCAATTCCCAACCAAAGGATTCCCATTTTCCAGTTTAATGCAAAAAATAATGCTGCCACAAATACATTAAATGCTGTGTGCATCGAACTTTTAATGAAAAAATTACTGATCTGTAAAGAAAAAAGAAGAATTAATATAAAAAGCATGATAAAATCGATATATCCGTTTTTGATATAATTAAAAAGCATGTAACCGGTAACACAAACTGCGATAAAAATGTATAACGTTTTCCTCTGAACCCGATTGGAGACATCCATATTCGTATATCTTCCGGTTCTTACATTCCAAACCAGCCAAATCACAACAGGTAAAATCACAATTAATAATATGGGAAGAAAGTGTGTAACAGACTCTTTAAAAGTATATTCCCGAAGGCTCATATAAATGAAAAATATAAACAGAGAAGTCAATGGATTAAAAAAATCTGAGATGATTTTTGAGATTTTATGTATAAATGAAGGCTGTTTTTCTTCCATATTTAAGTTTGATAATGTAAATATAATACTATAACTAAAAAAACAATTGGTATGTATACAATAAAAATGAAGTTTTTTTTATAATTTTGCTCAACTATTTCATAATAAATAAGCAAGAGCTAACACATGAAAGAATTTTCTAAAGAGGTATACCTGAAGTGGTATGAAGATATGACAATGTGGAGAAGGTTTGAAGACAAATGCCGTTCTCTTTATTTAAAACAAAAAATCAGAGGTTTTTTACATTTGTATAATGGTCAGGAGGCTATACCTGCTGGTTTCACGCATGCAATGGATTTAACTAAAGATAGTATGATCACTGCTTACAGATGCCACATCCATCCAATGGCAATGGGAGTAGACCCTAAAAGAATCATGGCAGAACTTTGTGGTAAAGCTACAGGTACGTCAGGAGGTATGGGTGGATCTATGCACATTTTCAGTAAAGAACACCGTTTTTATGGTGGTCACGGTATTGTTGGGGGTCAGATTCCTTTAGGTGCAGGGATTGCTTTTGCAGATAAATTTTTTGACAGAAAAGCGGTAAATATCTGTTTCTTCGGAGATGGAGCAGCAAGACAGGGTTCATTACATGAAACGTTTAACATGGCGATGAACTGGAAACTTCCGGTAGTATTCGTTGTAGAAAACAACCAGTATGCAATGGGAACTTCTGTTAAGAGAACAGCTAACCACGAAGATATCTATAAATTAGGTTTAGGATACGAAATGCCTTGTCTTCCTGTAGATGCAATGGATCCTGTGAAAGTAGCAGAAGCTGCTTACGAGGCTATTGAAAGAGCAAGAAGAGGAGATGGGCCAACTTTCATCGAAGCTAGAACTTACCGTTACAGAGGTCACTCTATGTCTGACGCTGAGCCTTACAGATCTAAGGATGAAGTGGCTATTCATAAAAATGATGACCCTATCGAATTGGTTAAATCAAGAATCTTATCAAACAACTGGGCAACTGAGCAGGAATTAGAAGTTATCGATAACAAATCAAGAGATTTTGTTGATGAGTGTATCGAATTCATGGAAAATTCTCCATATCCGGATGCAGATAAAGTGTATGAGTATGTTTATTCTCAGGAAAACTATCCATTCTTAGACAAATTAGAAAACTAATAAATAATTTGCTGATAACGATGATATGCTGGTGTGTTAATTATTTTCACTTTTAAGGTATCATCACATCATCAACATTAACAAATTAATAAATTAAATTATGGCAGAAGTTATTACAATGCCGCGTCTTTCCGACACTATGACGGAAGGTAAAGTGGCGAAATGGCATAAAAAAGTAGGTGATAAAGTAAAGGAAGGAGATATTTTAGCTGAAATTGAAACAGATAAAGCTGTTCAGGATTTCGAATCTGAAGTAGAAGGAACTCTTTTATACGTTGGTGTAGAAGAAGGAGGTGCTGCTGCTGTAGATTCTATTTTAGCGATTATCGGTAATGAAGGTGAAGATATTTCAGCGTTGAAAGGAGGCAGTGCTCCTGCAGCTGGAGCTTCTGAAGAGAAAAAATCTGAAGAAGAATCTAAAACGGAAAATGAAGCAACAAGCGTAGAACAAACTACTGCTGAAGTGCCTGCCGGTGTTGAAGTTATTACAATGCCAAGACTTTCTGATACAATGACAGAAGGTAAAGTGGCGAAATGGCATAAAAATGTTGGAGATACAGTAAAAGAAGGTGATCTTCTTGCTGAGATTGAGACAGATAAAGCAGTTCAGGATTTTGAATCTGAATTCAACGGAGTATTATTGAAGCAAGGTGTTGAAGAAGGCGGTGCTGCTCCGGTTGATTCAGTATTGGCAATTATCGGACCTGAAGGAACTGACGTTTCTGGCGTTGGAGCTGCAAAACCTGCTGCTCAGTCTTCAGAAAAGCCTGCAGAACAAAAAGCTGAAGCTAAAACAGAAGAAAAACCTGCTGCTCAGGCTGTAAGTTCTTCATCTACCGACAGAGTTGCAATTTCTCCTTTAGCTAAAAAAATGGCTCAGGATAAAGGAGTTGACATTCACGGTATTCAGGGTTCTGGAGAAAACGGAAGAATCGTTAAAAAAGATATTGAAAACTATCAGCCATCTCAGGCAAAACCCGCAGCATCTGCGCCGACTGTAAATCCGGCTGCTCATGTTGCATTAAGTTTTGTTCAGGGAGAAGATACAGAGACTCCAAACTCTCAGGTAAGAAATATCATCGCGAAACGTCTTGCTGAAAGTAAATTCTCTGCTCCTCACTATTATCTAATGGTGGAGATCAATATGGATAAAGCAATTGAAGCTAGAAAAGAAATCAATTCTTTACCTGATACTAAAATTTCTTTCAACGACATGATTATTAAGGCGACTGCTGTTGCTTTAAGAAAACATCCACAAGTTAATTCTAGCTGGGCTGGAGATAAAGTGATCCACAGAGGAAATATCAATATTGGTGTAGCGGTAGCTATTCCTGACGGATTGGTGGTTCCTGTTCTTAAAAACACAGATCAGATGACGTATACTCAGATTTCTGCTGGTGTTAAGGATATGGCTGGAAGAGCTAAATCTAAAGGTCTTAAGGCAAACGAAATGGAAGGTTCTACTTTCTCAGTTTCTAACTTAGGAATGTTCGGAATTGAAACATTTACGAGTATCATCAATCAACCAAACTCTGCAATCCTTTCAGTAGGAGCAATCATCGAGAAACCGATCGTAAAAGACGGACAGATCGTAGTTGGAAACATCATGAAGCTTTCATTAGCTTGTGACCACAGAGTGGTAGACGGTGCTACAGGTGCTCAGTTCTTACAAACTTTAAAAACATATTTAGAAAGTCCTTTAACTTTGTTACTGTAATTTTCTAAGTTTTGAAATACAAAAACCTCTCAATTTTGGGAGGTTTTTTTGTAGGTTAAATTTTTCACTCTGTTTGTCATTCCGGAGGAATCTAAACATAGTATTAGAAAATAGTTTGGAAAAATTCGTGTCTAGATTCCTCCGGGATGACAAAGTGGATGATGTTAATTTCTAAACATTCATCTTTGCTGAGTGTTAAAGCCTTTGTGAACGAAAAAATATGTAGATTGAAATTAAAAAATCCTAGCATACCTTGCGTTTAAAATTTAAGTTTAAAAAAATTGACCAACGAAGTGCATTGACCACTCACAATTCACCTTAAATTTCTCTAATATTTCAAATCAATTCACTATTTTTGGCTCATGATTAAAGCAAGAAATATCCATAAATCTTATGGGAATTTAGAAGTATTAAAAGGTGTTGATATTCATATCAAAACCGGAGAGGTTGTTTCTATTGTTGGAGAATCAGGTGCAGGAAAATCTACTTTACTGCAGATCTTGGGAACATTGGATCTACCTTCGAACTCAAACAAATACGATACAGAGATCTCAATAGCAGGTGAGTCATTTATTAATATGAATGATAAGCAGCTTTCTAAATTCAGGAACCAGAATATTGGTTTTGTATTTCAGTTTCATCAGTTGTTGCCGGAATTTACGGCATTGGAAAACGTATTATTGCCGACAAAAATCGGCGGAGCCAACGAAAAAGAATCATTAGAAAAGGCGTATGCTTTGTTTGAAGATTTGAAAATCGAACAAAGGTTGCAACATAAACCCAACCAATTATCGGGTGGGGAAGCGCAAAGGGTAGCCGTTGCCAGAGCATTGATTAATTCTCCTAAAATCATTTTTGCGGATGAACCTACAGGTAACTTAGATTCAAAAAATGCGGATGATTTGCACAGGTTATTCTTTGATTTAAGAGATAAATACAATCAGACATTCGTGATTGTAACGCACAACCCTAATCTTGCGGAAATTACTGACAGAAAATTAGTCATGAAAGACGGAATGATTATCGAGTAAATTCCTGTCAAATGATGAAACACTTTATTTTTTTATTCCTTTTTTTTATTTCCTGTTCTAAATTTGAATCTCAGGCCAATAATGTTGTTGATTATCTTCCAAAATCAAAAGTTTCGGAAATTAAAAACTATATTAAAGGAAAAAATTATAATCAGGATTTGGCGGTTTTTATCAATTTTAAAATTCATTCGGGAAAGTATAGATATTTCGTTTATGATCTGAAAAAAGATCAAATTTTACAGAAAGCAGTTGTTGCTCATGGAGAAGGTTCTGTAGTTTCGAATTCTAATAATTTACAATTCAGCAATATTGATGGTTCTCACCAATCATCTTTGGGGAAATATGAAATTCGCGAAAGTTATAACGGAAAATTCGGAAAGGCATATCGCTTAGACGGACTTGATGAAACAAACAATAATGCAAGACCTAGAGCAATTGTTCTTCATTCTTATTATTGCGTTCCGGATCAGGAATCAATAAATCCAGTATGTTTAAGTTTTGGTTGTCCAATGCTTTCAAAAAATGCATTCAACGAAACTGCAAAATACATCGACCAATCAAAACAGCCTATCATTTTATACGCATTTTATTAGACTCATAATTCATCATTTATAACTCATAAGTTCCCAACATGTCCATAAAATTCCTTGCAGAAGACGACAGACCCAGAGAAAAGTTTATGCTGAAAGGCAAAGGCTCACTTTCTGATTCCGAATTGCTTGCGATCATTATGGGAAGCGGAAATAGAGATGAAACTGCTTTAGAATTAGCCAGAAAGATTTTAGCATCTGTTAATAATAATTGGAATCAGTTAAGTTTATTGTCGGTGAAAGATCTAACGAAATTTAAAGGAATTGGCGAGGTGAAAGCAATTTCTATTGCAACAGCTTTGGAAATCGGGAGAAGAAGAGCCAGTCAGGAAATTCCTGAAAAGCCAATGATTTCGAACAGTAACGGAGCATATCAGATTTTTAAAAATCATCTTTCAGATTTACGGACAGAAGAATTTTGGGCTATTTTTCTGAATCAAAGTAATAAAGTTCTCCATACCGCTCAATTAACTCAAGGAGGAATTAACCAATCGATTGTGGATGTCAGAATTCTATTTAAAACAGCGCTGGATCATTTTTCCACGGGAATTATCATTGCTCACAATCATCCATCAGGAAATTTAAAACCGAGCAGGGAAGATCTGGATATTACACAAAAAATAAAAGAAGCAGGAACATTTCTAAATATTCAGCTTTTAGATCATTTGATCATTACACAGAATTCATACTTAAGTTTCTCAGACGAAGGATTATTATGATTAGAAGATTGAAATATAACGAGATTGATTTCAAAAAATACACTGAATGTTTAGAAAATTCTGAACAGAAAAATTGGTACGCCAATAAAAATGTTCTTGACCAGCTTTCAGGAAATTGGGAATTATTAATTTATGGAGACTATGAAGCTGTAATGCCGATTCCGTTGAAAAAAAAAATGGGTTTAAATTTTATTCTTATGCCTCTTTTTTGTCAGCAGTTAGGCATATTTTCTAAAGAAGACAACCGTGAAATTAATGACCAATTTTTAAAGGTTTTACAAAAAAAATCAAACGTTTTTTTATATTCATTTAATCAGAAGAATAATTTTGGAGAAAAATTAGAAAAAAAGAAAAATTACATCATTCCAATTTCTGATTATGTGATTTTAAGGCGGACAAAATATTTTAAAGGAAGAAAATCTACAGCTAAATGCGCTCAGCACCTTTTTTATAAAGAAATAGATCTAAGCGCTGAAATTATTTCTTTTATTGAAAATAATTATAAAGGAATTCCTAAAAGATCAGACTACGAAAAATTTATAAAATATTTAGAATTTTTAAATGTAAATGGCTTTCTTAAGCTATACGGAGCTTATTTGGATGAAAAACTGATCAATTTGGCGGTTATCATTTCAGAAGAAAATCAACTTTCATTATTAGCCTTAATTAATGATGAATCTTACAAAAACGAAAACGGACCTTCTTTTTTAATAGATAAAATTCTGCAAAACTATATTCACGAGAAGACTTTTAATTTTATGGGAAGTAATATTCGGGGAATAGAAATTTTCTTTAAAAGTTTTGGTGCAGAACTCCAGGAATATTCTTATTTGGAAAGTAAGATTTTAAAGCGAATCTCATAAAATAGCGAATGTTATACAATGACACGTTTTTCAGCTATAAATTCAGAAAATATTAGTAATTTTGCTTCCTCAAATTATGACAAGTCTTTCAGGATACCTACCATATGCATTTGCATTGATCATCGCAATACCATTTTTGGTTTTGCTGAGACAGTTTGTACACAATTATATCAGTCTTAAGAATCAGGAAATAAAGCTTCTTTCCGTAAAATCGAATTCCGAAAACAAGACCCAGTCTTATGAAAGAATGACCCTTTTTCTGGAGAGGATAAAGCCTTCCAACCTTATTCAGAGATTTGATAAAGATCTTGCCGCTCACGAATTCATTTTTCTTACCGAAAAAACGATCAATGAAGAGTTTGAGTATAATTCTTCACAACAATTATACATCACAAAAAATTCGTGGAAAAATATTGTTGATTCCAAGAATGCAGTGCTGGATCTGCTTCACAAAACCTATGAAGGATTAAGCGGAAACGCCAATCTTGATGAGTTTAAAACCATTTTCATCATGAATTACATGGAAAATGAAGACTATATTTCGGCGACAATAGAAGACCTGAGAAGAGAAATTTTAATAATAGCTTAACTAAAAAATAAAAATAAATAATGATTCCAAATTTTAAAGCACATCCATGGCATGGAGTTTCTGCAGGAGAAGATGCGCCAAATGTTGTTAATGTATTCGTGGAAATCGTTCCTTCAGATACTATTAAATATGAAGTAGATAAAGAAACAGGATATTTAAAGGTAGACAGACCTCAAAAATTCTCAAATATCATCCCGGCATTGTACGGATTTGTTCCAAGAACATATTGCGATAATGAAGTAATGAAATTAGCAGTTGAAAGAGGAGCTACAGATGTATCGATGGGAGATCATGATCCATTGGATATCTGTGTTTTGAGTTCTCACAATATTCACGGAGGTGGGTTGTTCATGGAAGCTATTCCAATCGGAGGTTTCAAAATGATCGACGGAGGTGAGGCTGATGATAAAATTGTTGCAGTAATGATCGGTGACCATGCTTTCGGACATTTCAGAGATATTGCTGAATTACCTGAAGCTGAAGTGAAACGATTAATGCACTATTTCTTAACGTACAAAAACTTACCGGATGAGCCTGCAAAATGTAGAATTCAGGAGGTTTATGGCGCTGAACACGCTAAGAAAGTTATCATTGCATCTCAGAAAGATTACGCAGACAAATTCGGAGGATAAAATCCCCGCATACAGATAAAAAAAGACAGATGAAATTCATCTGTCTTTTTTGTTTTTAAGATTTCATCAACAAAAAAACATGTTATTTTCTTTTGTAGACAGAAACTCCTTCTTTTATTGTTTCCAAAACAACAATACTCCTGATTTGTTCAGGATTTATCGTTAACGGATTTTTATCAAGGATAACCAAATCAGCAAGCTTTCCGGCTTTAATGGATCCTTTTGTTTTTTCTTCCTGCAGTTGATAAGCAGCATTAATTGTTATTGCTTTTAGGGCTTCAAGAGGTGATATCCTTTCATTAGGTCCCAAAATCATTCCTGAACGGGTTTTTCGGTTAACGGCTGCATAGATGGCTGTAATTAAATCCGGCGGAGTTACAGGAGCATCGTGATGGATGGTAAAAATAATGCCGGCTTGCAGTGCAGAATGCGCAGGACTGATAAATGAAGCTCTTTCCGGACCAAAAACACTGGAATAATGCCAATCTCCCCATAAGTAAGCATGCGTTGAAAAATAAGAAGGAATAAGCCCCAGTTCTTTTATTTTCTGAATATGATCGGGACGGCTGTTTTGAACATGAATAAGGGTAGCACGAAGCTCAGGTCTATAGATTTTTTCATCCTTTAGTCTTTCAATAACCCGTAATGCCTGGTCAATAGCGGCATCGCCGTTAACATGAAGTTGTGCCGTAATATTATTTTGAAATAAAGTTTTAAGATCACTATATAAAACTTCATCTGTAAAAATAGGAAAACCTTTATAGTCAGCAGACTGACCTTCCGGCGGAACCAGATAAGGCTGGGTAAGCCAGGCCGTTTTTCCTTGCGGAGAACCGTCATCTGAAAATTTGAAACCTGCCAATTTCAAATGGTTATCATAATGCATGTATTTAGGTTTAAAAGCACCCAGATCTTTTTTAAAATATTCATAGTCTGGGAAATAGACAACATCTACTTTAAATAAATGTTTTGCGGCAGCTTTTTCTAGAAGTTTTACACTTTCTCCCATGGTTCTCCCGTCGCAAATAGTTGTTTGTCCGTAACTTAACCATTCTTCTTGGGCTTTCATTAAATTATCCATGGCCTGAGCTTGGGTATTGGTTCCTTTGCTCATCTTTTCGGTTAAATTAAGAAGAGCCATAAAGTTTGCATTTTCTTCTAATTTACCGTTTAGCTTTCCTGTTTTTTTATTTCTTCCATAATGTCCACCCTCAGGATTTTTTGCAGATTCAGATATTCCCAGAAATTTAAGCATAGCAGTATTGGCAACACAGGCATGTCCGGAAGTATGGATGATAATGATAGGATTGGTTTTGCTGATGGCATCCAATTCATCTTTGGTGGGATGTCGATGCTCTATCATAATAGCATCATCATATCCATTACCGATAATAGTTTGGTTTTTTGGGGTATTATTTTCTTTTATGTTTTTTTTTATAGTATTTTGAAGATCTTTAATTGAATTAACGGTACCGTAAGGCTCCGGAGAAAGATCTATTGCCTGCATTATACCAGCTCTTGACGTAACATGCCCATGAACATCAATAAATCCGGGTAATAAAACATTTCCTTTAAGATCAATCATCTTCGTACGCGAATCGGTATAATGATCAGCCTCGGATTTTTTTCCTACAAAAAGGATTTTACCATTTTTTATAACGAGAGCTTCGGCTTGTGGTGCTTGATCTTCCATCGTTAAGATGGGTCCTCCAAAATAAAGGATTTCAGCTTTTTCTGTAGGAATTCTGGTTTGAAAGCTACTAATGAACAATACTGAGAGAATTAAATAAATTAATGCTTTCATGATATGTGATTTTGTGGTGTCAATAAATATACAATAAAATATAATATTCTCACTTCTATAAAGCATTTGTAAATTTTGCTATATTTATAAAACTAATTACAATTCATTAATATAAAAATAATAAACTATGGGTTTGTTCTATTTAATTCCAATATTTGGTGTTGTTGCTTTACTGTATACTTTTTTCCAAAGTAACTGGGTAAGTAAGCAAAATGCCGGAAATGAAAAAATGAAAATTATCAGCGGACATATCGCTGACGGTGCGATGGCCTTTCTAAAAGCCGAGTACAAAGTTTTAAGCTATTTCGTAGTTATTGTAGCCATTTTATTAGCCGTGATGGGAATGACCAGCGCCAATTCGCATTGGAGCATCGGGATTGCTTTTATTTTTGGTGCTATATTTTCTGCATTGGCAGGTTTCATCGGAATGAAGATCGCTACGAAAGCGAATGTAAGAACCGCAGAAGCCGCAAGAACATCTCTTTCAAAAGCGCTTAAAGTTTCATTTGCAGGAGGTTCTGTAATGGGAATGGGAGTTGCCGGACTGGCCGTATTAGGATTAGGATCTTTGTATTTAATTATAAAACAAATTTTTGCCCCGAATGCCCCCGTTGATTCACATGAAATGGAAAGAACGATAGAAATTCTTACCGGATTTTCTCTCGGAGCCGAATCTATTGCTCTTTTTGCAAGAGTTGGTGGTGGTATTTACACAAAAGCGGCCGATGTTGGAGCCGATTTGGTTGGAAAAGTTGAAGCAGGAATTCCAGAAGATGATCCTCGAAATCCGGCTACTATAGCAGATAATGTAGGGGATAATGTTGGTGATGTTGCCGGGATGGGAGCCGATTTATTCGGATCTTATGTGGCAACGGTTTTAGCGACAATGGTTTTGGGAAGAGAGACGATCTCTGATGATTCATTCGGAGGTTTTGCACCGATTCTTTTGCCGATGCTGATTGCCGGAACAGGAATTATATTTTCAATGATAGGAACTTTATTTGTCAGAATTAATGATAATGAGGGTTCATCAACTTCAAGTGTTCAGAATGCTTTAAATCTAGGAAACTGGGGAAGTATCGTTATTACGGCAGTCGCTTCCTATTTTCTGGTAACTTATATTCTCCCTGACAAAATGATTTTAAGAGGTCATGAATTCACTAAAATGGGTGTTTTTGGAGCGATCATGGTCGGGTTGGTTGTGGGAACTTTAATGAGTATCATTACAGAATATTATACGGCAATGGGCAAGAGACCTGTTTCAAGTATTGTGAGACAATCTTCCACTGGGCACGCAACAAACATCATTGGCGGATTAGCCGTTGGGATGGAATCAACTTTACTTCCGATCATTGTTTTGGCAGGAGGAATTTACGGTTCTTACCTATGCGCCGGATTGTACGGTGTGGCCATTGCTGCCGCAGGAATGATGGCTACAACAGCAATGCAGTTGGCAATTGATGCTTTCGGACCGATTGCAGATAACGCGGGAGGAATTGCCGAAATGAGCGAATTACCCAAAGAAGTTCGTGAAAAAACAGATATTTTAGATGCGGTAGGAAATACCACGGCAGCTACAGGAAAAGGTTTTGCCATTGCTTCTGCTGCGTTGACGGCTTTAGCTCTATTTGCAGCTTTCGTAGGAATTGCAGGTATTGACGGTATTGATATTTACAGAGCCGATGTGCTGGCCGGATTGTTTGTAGGTGGAATGATTCCGTTTATATTTTCATCCTTGGCAATTACAGCGGTTGGACAAGCCGCAATGGCAATGGTAGAGGAAGTGAGAAGACAGTTCCGTGAAATTCCTGGGATTTTGGAAGGAAAAGCAGAACCCGAGTATGAAAAATGTGTTGCTATTTCTACCGATGCATCGATTAGAAAAATGATGTTGCCGGGAGCAATTGCCATTATTTCTCCTCTTTTAATGGGATTTATTTTCGGGCCTGAAGTTCTAGGTGGATTCTTGGCAGGAGCTACAGTATGTGGCGTTTTAATGGGAATGTTCCAGAATAATGCCGGCGGTGCGTGGGATAATGCTAAAAAATCATTTGAAAAAGGTGCGAATATCAATGGACAGACCTATTATAAAGGTTCAGAGCCTCATAAAGCTTCAGTAACAGGTGATACGGTCGGAGATCCGTTTAAAGATACTTCTGGGCCATCCATGAATATTTTAATTAAATTAATGTCGATTGTGTCATTAGTAATCGCACCGACTTTAGCAGTTTTACATAAAGATAAAATTGAAACGAACAGAAAGGCTAAAATTGAAAGCTTACTGGCAATGGAAGGTGCTCATTCGGTTTCTTCTATAAACGCAGGAAATACGGTGATAACTTTAGCTCCAAAAGAAGTTAGAGGTCATTTAAATGAAGACGGAGATTTTGTATATGAAACCGGAACTATCGAAGAGATAAAACTAAAAGGCGGAAAAGCAATCAAGATTGGTGAAGGAAGCCAATTATATCAAATGTACAATGCTGTAAAACTGAAAAATCAAACAGTTTTAGATCCAAACAATTGGTATACGATCGAAAATCTGTATTTCCAGAGTGGTTCGAGTGATTTAAAACCTGGTTCGGACGCTCAGTTGACTAATTTAGCAGAAATTTTAAATGCCTATCCTGATCTGAAAGTAAAATTAGGAGGTTACACTGATAATACAGGAAACCCTGAAAGCAATCAGAAATTATCAAATTTAAGAGCCCAAACAGCAAAATTAAAATTACTGGAGATCGGAATTTCATCTGACAGAGTAGAAGCTGAGGGTTATGGTGCACAATATCCCATTTGTGAAGCCAATGATACCGATGAATGTAAAGCTAAAAACAGAAGAATTGATGTAAGAGTCCTGTCTCTGTAGATAAATAGATTTAAACTTATAAATAAAGCACTGCATTATGCGGTGCTTTTGTTTTTATACACAATCATCTGTGAAAATCTGTGAAATACGTGGGAGAAAAAATTATTCTTAATGAAGAGATTGCTTCGTCGCT
Source organism: Chryseobacterium sp. G0201 (assembly GCF_003815655.1). Lineage (NCBI taxonomy): Bacteria > Pseudomonadati > Bacteroidota > Flavobacteriia > Flavobacteriales > Weeksellaceae > Chryseobacterium > Chryseobacterium sp. G0201. Next base: position 4,049,758 of record NZ_CP033917.1, read on the forward strand.
AAGCTTCTCGCAATGACAAATAAACTATAAAATCTTCCTTAAATGCTCCAACGCCTGAATAATTACGTCATCTTTTTTAGCAAAACTAAATCTCACATAATCAGAATTTTGTCTTGAATTATAAAATGCAGAAAGCGGAAGACAAGAAACCTTTTTTTCAATGGTCAGCCATTTTGAAAATTCTACATCACTCATCGTTTTGGAGATATTTCTGAAATTAACAACTTGAAAAACACTTCCTTCTGCTTTTTGTTCAACTTCAAAAGGAGTGTCTTTAATTAGCTCATTAAAAATATCTCTTTTATTCTGCATCAGCTTTTGAGTTTCTGAAGGATCAAAAACTTCTAAATATTTAGCGAGAGCATATTGAGCCGGAGCGTTGGCACTGTAAGAAATATATTGCTGATGACATCTGAATTTTGAAGTCAATTCTTCTGGTGTCAACAGATAGCTGACTTTCCATCCTGTGCAATGGAACATTTTGCCCAAAGAAAAAATGCAGAAAGTTCGTTTCTTTAGTTCAGGGTGTAAGAACGAACTGTAATGTTCAATTCCGTCATAGCAATAAATATCGTAGATTTCTTCGGAAATTAAATAAATTTCCTGATCTTTTATTAATTCGTAAAGGTGATTCCAATCATCTTTTGACCATATTTTTCCGGTTGGATTTTGTGGAGAATTGACAATAATTGCTTTTGTTTTTTGTGAAATACAGTTTTGAAGTTTCTCCCAGTTTATGTTGAAATCATTATCAAGATCATAATAGACCGGAATTCCGCCATTTAATACAATTGACGGTCCGTAAGTATAATATGACGGCTGAATTACAACAACCTCATCTCCTTGATTTAAAACAGATTTAAGAGCAGTATATAAAGCAAAGGTTGCACACGGAACGATGGTTACTTCATTATTTTTAAGCTGAATGCTGTTTTCACGTTTAGAATTAAATTGAATAGTATTTTCAATTAGTAAAGGATTTCCTGCAAGTGGCTCATAATTATGATGGTTATAATCTACAGATTCTCTTAAATATTGTTTTAGACGGTCATCAATTTCAAAATCGGGCAGGCCTAAAGATAGGTCAAAACTGTTATGCTTAGAAGCTAGTTCAGCCATATCTGTGAAAAATGAGTAATGAGTAAATCCATAAATTTTTTCCATCTATTTTGCATTTAATCAAATATAAGAAAAATTGTAATCCGTCAAAGATTAAATAAATTTTGTTATTTTTAAGCAAATTATTCTAGAATGAAAAAACTACTTATTCCAATATTTTCTGTTGCTGTGATGGCGGGTTGCGGAACGTCAAAAGTTACAAATGATGCTTCAAAATCGTCTGTACATGTTACGACTGTAGCGAAAGGAGATAAAGCTTTTCTTACTGCTTATAAGACTATTACGGCTGATGATCTAAAGAAAAACTTATACGTAATTGCTTCTGATGAAATGGGAGGCAGAGACACCGGAAGTCCGGGACAGAAAAAAGCGGGAGAGTATATGATCAATTATTATAAAACTCTTGGAATCTCTTCTCCGAAAGCTTTAGGTTCTTACTATCAGAAAGTTCCAGCTGATTTTATGAAGAAGAGAGGCGGTGGAAATCTCCCTGATTCTGAAAATATTCTAGCATTTATCGAAGGAAGTGAAAAACCGGATGAAATTGTTGTTGTTTCAGCACATTATGATCACGTGGGCACCAAAAACGGAGTAGTTTATAACGGAGCGGATGACGACGGAAGCGGAACAGTTGCCGTAATGGAGATCGCAAAGGCTTTTCAGAGTGCTAAAAAGGCAGGAAATGGTCCAAAACGATCAATCCTATTCCTTCATGTAACCGGAGAGGAGCACGGGCTGTTTGGCTCTGAATTTTATACGGATAATCCTGTTTTTCCTTTAGCGAATACGGTGGTTGACTTAAATATTGACATGATCGGTCGCGATGATCCTGAGAACAGAGGGAAACAGTACGTATATGTGATTGGTTCTGAGATGTTAAGCTCTGAATTGAAAGTAATTAATGAAGCCGCAAACAAGCGAACAAATAACTTAGAATTAAATTACAGATATGACGATCCAAACGATTCTGAAAGATTGTATTACAGATCAGACCATTATAATTTTGCTAAAAATAATGTTCCTGTAGCATTTTTCTTTGACGGAATTCATGAAGATTATCATAAACCAACAGATAAGCCAGATAAAATTGACTATTCTTTATTACAAAAAAGAACACAGTTAGTATTTGCCACAGCTTGGGAAATTGCCAATAGAGCAGAAAGAATTGTAGTTGATAAAAAACAATAAATTATATAAAATAATAGACAAGCCTATATAATATAAAACGTTATAGGCTTTTATTAAAGCTTTAATTAAACAGTATGATTATTCGTGAAGCCAGAAAAGAAGATATTCCGCAGATCCAAATTGTAAGAAATTCGGTGAAAGAAAACATGTTGTCTGATCCAAATCTCGTTACTAATAAAGACTGTGAAGAGTTTTTATTTGAAAGAGGAAAAGGCTGGGTTTGTGAAATTAACAGTGAGATTGTTGGATTTTCCATTGTTGATCTGAAAGAAAACAACATCTGGGCTTTGTTTCTACACCCTGATTTTGAAAATAAAGGAATTGGCAGAAAGCTTCATGATATCATGCTTGATTGGTATTTTGAGCAAACCGAACAAAATGTTTGGCTCGGAACTTCGCCCAATACAAGAGCTGAAACTTTTTACAGAAAATCCGGCTGGAACGAGATCGGAACTCATGGAAAAGAGATCAAATTTGAAATGACTTACAAAAACTGGAAAAACCGACAATCATGAAACAAAATATAAAATCCATCAGACCTTTTATTGGTGCAAAAAACTTTGAAATTAGCAGTAATTTTTATAAAGATTTGGGTTTCGAAGAAATCGTTTTAGAGCATAATCTTTCTTTGTTTAAAAAACAGGATATCGCATTCTATCTGCAAAATGCGTATGTTAAAGATTGGATTGAAAACACAATGCTTTTTATTGAAGTTGAAAGCGTTGACGATTTTTGGGAAGAACTTTTATCATTAAATCTGACAGTAAAATATGAAGGTGTAAAGCTATCACCCATTAGAACAATGGATTGGGGGAAGGAATGTTTCGTACACGATCCTTCAGGAATTTTATGGCATTTTGGAGAGTTTTTTAATACATAAATTCAAAATTCACTTGCGAAGCAATATTGACGATTCACCACTCACAACTGAAATTCAAGACCTAACTAATGATTTACGCTTTCGATACCTATTATTACGATGATTACGCCAATACGATCTGTATTGCTTTTGAAGACTGGACTTCTGAAAAAGAGACTGAAATTTTCAGCGAAAAAACAGAAATTACTTCCGATTATGAAAGTGGTGCTTTCTACAAAAGAGAATTGCCGTGTATTCTAAGCTTATTAAATAAAATTGAACTTAAAGAAGGTGATATTATCATTGTTGATGGCTATGTTACCTTAGATGATGATGGTAAAATAGGATTGGGTGGGTATCTGTATGATGCTTTAGAACAGAAATATCCAATCATTGGAATTGCGAAAAATGGATTTACAACACCGGATTCTCAAAGAAGAGCTATCTACAGGGGAGAAAGTAAAACTCCGTTATTTCTTACGGTTAAAGGATCTGATGTAGACAAAATGAAACTTAACATTGAAAAAATGTATGGTTCTTACAGAATCCCCACCTTACTAAAAAAGCTTGACCAGCTGACCAGAGAATAATTATTTTTTATAAAAATGGTAAACTAATATACCAATTAGTATTTTATTGATGATTTGTTAAATATTAACTATTTGATAAGTACCGTTTTTAAGTAAATCACAATAAACTGATAAATGTCATTGCTTTTATTATTTTTATTAAGTCTAAATAAATATAAATTTGTATCAATAAAAATAAGCATTAATGAAGAAGATTTTTTATCCTTTCTGCTATTCCATTTACACTTGTATTGACGTAGAATTCTGCTCAGTAAATAGGTCGCAGACAGCTTATCAGATCAAAAAATATTGTAAATAAATTCATTAATGACTTCATTTCAATAATTTATTTAGTTAAAATCCAAACAATTAATCAAAAAATAATTACAGAAACAATTAACAGAAAATAAAAACATATATCTAATCATATCCATATCAATTTTTGTTTTTTTCGAACCGACAGGCCATATCTGTCGGTTTTTTTGGATAGAAATTTATAATTCTGAAAGCCATTTAATAAGGTTCTCTTCAGATGTTAAGCCTAGTTTTTTCTTAAGTCTGTATTTTTTTGTTTCTATAGTTCTTGCTGTAATATTCTCGTACTGAGTAATTTCTTTCGTGTTTAGTTTAAGTTTTAAATAGGCACAAAGTTTTATTTCATTATCCGTAAGATCAGGATTTATAGATATTAATTTATCATAGAATTCAGGATATAGTTTTTTAAAACTCTTCAGAAAAAATGGATCTCTGTTTCTTGCTAATTTTACCAGCTTATCAAAAGATGTATCTAATTTTCTTTTTAACGTGTCTGTTTCCAATACTTTTTCCTCGATAATTTCGGTACTTTCCTTCTGTTTTTTAAGATAATTTTTACGTACAAAATAAAATATCAATGAAAATGCAGTTAAAATTAAAGCAATGAAAATATATAGTTTATTTTTCTTTTCTTTTTCCTCATTTTCTTTTTCCTGAATCAATTTATCGACAATATTTTGAAGTGTTTTTTTATCATTTCTCTTGATTTCTTCATCCAAAGCGGTGTATAGTTCTTGATATTCCTTAGCTTTTTTGGGGTTATTCATCGCTGTATAAACATTCGAAATCTCGAGATATACACTTCTTATATCACGGAAAACTTTCACTTTTTTACTAATCTCCAGACTTTTCAGATAATAGCTTAATGCTTTTTCGTTTTCATTTTTTAAAGCATATAGATCTCCGAATTTTAATAATGTAGTTGCTTTAATATAAATGTCATTTTTTTTATTTAATATAACAGCCTTATTCAAATAATATTCTGCGGAATCAAGATGCTTGTTTTGCATTAAAAATCTATCTGCAATTTTTAATGAAACCAATGGTCGAGGCGACAGTTTCATACTTTTACTCTGCATACTATATAGAGAATCAACTTCATTCAAGGTTTCAAAATTATACCATTTCCATCCATAGCTGTAATATAGAAGATCGTCTTTCTCCTTTTGATCAGAGATTTTTTTGGTGAGTTTGATAACTTTATCAAAAGTTTGATTTCCTTGTTTGTAAAGCCCTACCAAAGAATTATTTATTCCATAAACTGTAAGTAATTTAGCTTCTAGTAATGGATTGTTTATGCCTCCTAATTCCTTTTTTGCCTGATCAAGATATCCATTACTTTCTTGGTATTTATTATAATTGGACATTATACTTGCCATGTGAATTAATACTGAAGCAATTCCTTCCTTATTACTTTCACTTTTAAAATATTTTAAAGCTTTGAGATTAACGTCTACAGCAGATTCTATTTTGCCATTTCCTACTAATTTATGATTGAGGCTGTCGACTTCAACTATTGTATATTTCTGAGAATAACAGAAAATATTAATAAGTAATAAAAATATAATTAATCTTATCGTAAAACTGTTAGAGAACATTTTTATGTTTTATACAAAAGTAAGTATATCTATCAATATTATTCATCAATATTACAATAAAAAAAAATATTTTACTTATTATTTTCGTAATAAGACCTGTATGTCAACCACAACAAATCATCAACGCTATTGGTTGTAATATTCACATTATCAAATTATTAAAACCTATAAGTAGTATTGAAGTAGTACTTTTCCTCTTTATCCTATATAAATTTGCACCAGAAAATTCATACAAATACCGGTCACTGTATGAAGTACGATTCTAAACACACAAGGATAAATTTACAGAACAAAAATTTGAAAAAATTAAAACATTAATAACAAAGTAAATGAGAAAAAATATAATTATTGTCTCTACCATACTGATTTCAGGATTTGCTTTTTCACAGGTTGGAATGAATACACCAGATCCAAAAGCAACTCTGGATATCACGGCTAAAAATGCTACAGGAACATCAACTTCTACTGAAGGTATTTTAATACCAAGGGTTGACAGACAAAGAGCCCAATCTATGCAAAATATAGAAGTTCCTACTTTAATCTATGTAAATAGTGTTTCCACAGGTTCCCAAACCGGAAATGCTATTAATATAGATAAGGTTGGGTACTATTACTATAAAGATAGTGCATGGATCAAATTAAATCAAGATCCAGAGATTAACACTAATATCTATAATTCTGATGGTACTCTTTCAGAAAACCGTACGGTTACACAAGGAAATAAATCATTAAAATTCATTGGATCTATAGAAAATTTATTTTCTGTAGATGGACTTACTCTATCTGTAGATGCAGCCCGTCATAGAGTTGGGATGGGAACCGAGACACCATCATCGATTTTATCTGTGGTGAATTCCAGACCAGGAAATACGGTTGACGCCTTTTCTGTTGGAATTAATAATTGCGGGTCAGCATGTGGACAGGGAACAGCAAGAAATATTAGTATATTCAATAAGAATGGAACTAACTCGCAGTTTGGAAGTATAGATTTTATTCCCTCAATAACGGCAGACGGAATAACAGGAGCTTCAATCAGAGGAATAGATAGAAATGCACAAGATAATTCTGCAGGACTCCAATTTCTTACCAGAAATGTCAACAGTTATGATGCAAGAATGACCATTAAATCTGCTGGCAATATTGGCATAGGAACTTCTACACCTAATCCAAAAGCAATTTTAGATTTATCATCTACGACCCAAGGTTTCTTACCTCCAAGAATGACTACAGCACAAAGAGATCAGATTACATCACCTGTACCTCCCGGGCTTATGGTATATAATACAACTGATAATATGATGCAATATTACAACGGAAGTACATGGATAAATTATAATTAATAGAAAAATATTAGAATGAAAAAAAATATTATATTCTATTTATTACTTGTATCAAATATTATATTTGGGCAAGATTCTCCTTATAAGGGATTTCTGCCACCCAGATTGTCCACGATACAAAGAGATGCGATAACATCACCACCTCCCGGATTGATGATCTATAATACAACGATCAACTGCATGGAAAACTGGAATGCATCAAGATGGGTGTCAAAATGTTCAGGAATTGTAAGCCTAAATTGTTTAGATGCTACTCATAACGGAACCTTAACAAGCGGAACATCTGCTTCAGGAGTTTCTTCAGTAATCTCTTACACAGGAGGAAACGGAGGTTCTCATAATGGTCAGATCGTTACTTCTACAGGTGTAACTGGATTAACAGCTACATTATTAGCGGGAAATTTTGCAAATGGAAATGGAACTCTAACGTATACTATTACAGGAACACCATCTTCCGCAGGTACGGCTAGTTTTGCAATCAATATCGGAGGGCAAACTTGTATTTTAACAAGAACGGTAACAGAGCCCGCAGGAGCTATTACTACGCTGGATTGTGCGGGTGCAACCAATAATGGAACCTTAACAAGCGGAACAATTGCTTCAGGAGTTTCATCAGTAATCTCTTATACAGGAGGAAACGGAGGTTCTCACTCAGGGCAGGTCGTTACTTCTACAGGTGTAACTGGATTAACAGCTACATTATTAGCGGGAAATTTTGCCAATGGAAACGGAACTCTAACGTATACGATTACAGGAACTCCTTCCGGAGCAGGTAACGCAACTTTTGCGATTAATATCGGAGGACAAATTTGTAACATTACGATAATTGTAGCTTCTGGACAGCCTCCAGCTGTTACAAGCCCGGATATTAATTGTAATGGATGGTCATTTTCTAATTTTGGAACATTTAATGGTTCGGTAAGCGGGCATACTATTTCTGCTACCGTTACAAATGTAGCAGGAACAACTGTGGGTCCGTCTGCAAGTATTAGAAAATGTAATTCGACAGAAACTTATTTTATGTCAAATCCATATTCATTTAACTCTCCTAATAATGAAGTTCGAACAATGAGAGTGAAATTTAATAAGAATGTAAGTAATGTCAGGCTAAATGTGTCTAGTTTTTCTACTTCGGCATATTTAACAGTTACACTGAAGAGAAATGGAGTTATTATAAATCCTACTGTAACATCAAGCGCTTGTGCTACTGCTTACAGCCCATCATCAAGGAGAATAGTTTCAATGGTAAGTGTTGGGTTCAGGCCTGATAGTTATAATTTTGGAGGACAGTGGTTTGACGAAATTGAAATTACAGGATCAAAAACAGTTCTAAATGAGTCTTATCAGGCATCACTCGTTGAGTTTTGTGTTGGAGCGGTAGAGCTATAAATCCAAAAATATTTTTGATAAGTGCCAAAGGTTAATAGCGAAAAACCTTTGGCATTTTACAAAGTTGCTGAATAAAATAATTATAATAAAACAAATAGTCAGCAATCCAATGTTAAATTACATAAACTAAGAATAATACAATGAGAACAATTAGATGCCAATTTTTAAATCTTCTCAGAAAGATAAAAACCATATTTAAAATAGAAAAATAATTAATAAAATAGGATAAAAGTATTTTTGATAATTACTTAGTGTTGATAGAAGACTATTGAATGACAATCTTAGATTTTTCTATAAACTAATTTTCTTTCCCTGAACCGGAAAGATATATTTTACTCCTAAAGTATTTTGAGGCAAAAGATTGAAGCTTATTAAAAGTGTTCAATTTTAGCATCGCATACTAATGGATGATTATTTATATTTCCATAAAACAATATATATCACAGGTTTTTATTTCAATAATAGCCTTATGTCAGCTACAACAAATCATCAACATAGACTATTTTAATGTTTTGTTAATGAGTTTATTATGAGGTTTAAGTAGTATTGAAGTAGTACTTTTCCTCTTTATCCTATATAAATTTGCACCAGAAAATTCATACAAATACCGGTCACTGTATGAAGTACGATTCTAAACACACAAGGATAAATTTACAGAACAAAAATTTGAAAAATTAAAACATTAATAACAAAGTAAATGAGAAAAAATATAATTATTGTCTCTACCATACTGATTTCAGGATTTGCTTTTTCACAGGTTGGAATGAATACACCAGATCCAAAAGCAACTCTGGATATCACGGCTAAAAATGCTACAGGAACATCAACTTCTACCGAAGGTATTTTAATCCCAAGGGTCGACAGACAAAGAGCCCAATCTATGCAAAATATAGAAGTTCCTACTTTAATCTATGTAAATAGTGTTTCCACAGGTTCCCAAACCGGAAATGCTATTAATATAGATAAGGTTGGGTACTATTACTATAAAGATAGTGCATGGATCAAATTAAATCAAGATCCAGAGATTAACACTAATATCTATAATTCTGATGGTACTCTTTCAGAAAACCGTACGGTTACACAAGGAAATAAATCATTAAAATTCATTGGATCTATAGAAAATTTATTTTCTGTAGATGGACTTACTCTATCTGTAGATGCAGCCCGTCATAGAGTTGGGATGGGAACCGAGACACCATCATCGATTTTATCTGTGGTGAATTCCAGACCAGGAAATACAGTTGACGCCTTTTCTGTTGGAATTAATAATTGCGGGTCAGCATGTGGACAGGGAACAGCAAGAAATATTAGTATATTCAATAAGAATGGAACTAATTCGCAGTTTGGAAGTATAGATTTTATTCCCTCAATAACAGCAGAAGGAATAACAGGAGCTTCAATCAGAGGAATAGATAGAAATGCACAAGATAATTCTGCAGGAATCCAGTTTCTTACCAGAAATGTCAACAGTTATGATGCAAGAATGACCATTAAATCTGCTGGCAATATTGGCATAGGAACTTCTACACCAAATTCCAGTGCATTAGTAGATATTTCTTCTACCACCCAAGGTTTTCTTCCTCCAAGATTAACAACAGCACAAAGAGATGCAATTGTGGGTAAAGCAGAAGGTTTAACGATCTACAATACAGACATGCATTGCATGCAATATTGGAATGCAACAATTTGGAAAGGTGATTGCTCTGATGCCGGACAGCCGGAAGTTGGTATTATTACAACATTAGATTGTACCGGAGCAACGAATAACGGAACGTTAACCAGCGGAACAGCTGCATCAGGAGTTTCTTCAGTAATCTCTTATACAGGAGGAAACGGAGGCTCTCATAATGGTCAGATTGTAACTTCTACAGGAGTTTCAGGATTAACTGCTACGTTGTCAGCAGGAAATTTTGCCAATGGAAACGGTACGTTAACCTATACCATTACAGGAACGCCTTCTTCTGCAGGGACAGCAACATTTGCACTCAATATCGGAGGACAAACTTGTAATATCACAAGAGCGATAAATACCGGAGCAGGAACTGTCACAACATTAGATTGTACCGGAGCAACGAATAATGGAACATTAACCAGCGGAACATCTGCATCAGGAGTTTCTTCAGTAATCTCTTATACAGGAGGGAACGGAGGTTCTCATAATGGTCAGATTGTAACTTCTACAGGAGTTTCAGGACTAACTGCTACCTTGTCAGCAGGAAATTTTGCCAATGGAAACGGAACTCTAACGTATACTATTACTGGAACTCCTTCCGGAGCGGGAACAGCAACATTTGCACTCAATATCGGAGGACAAAATTGTAATTTCACAAGAGCGATAAATACCGGAGCAGGAACTGTCACAACATTAGATTGTACGGGAGCAACGAATAACGGAACATTAACCAGCGGAACAGCTGCATCAGGAGTTTCATCAGTAATCTCTTACACAGGAGGAAATGGAGGCTCTCATAATGGTCAGATTGTAACTTCTACAGGAGTTTCAGGATTAACCGCTACGTTGTCAGCAGGAAATTTTGCCAATGGAAACGGAACTCTAACGTATACTATTACTGGAACTCCTTCCGGAGCAGGTAACGCAACTTTTGCGATTAATATCGGAGGGCAAACTTGTACATTAACAAGAACGATAGCTGCCGCAGCTGGAGCTATTGCAACATTGGATTGTGCAGGAGCTACAAATAACGGATTTACCTATCCAGGAATTCCAGCCCCAGCTGGTGTGACTTCTGTGATTTCTTATACTGGAGGAAATGGCGGTACTCATAGCGGACAAATAGTAGCTTCTACGGGCGTTACGGGACTAACAGCAACCTTGCTACCTGGAAGTTTTGCCAATGGAAACGGAAATTTAACCTATACAATTACAGGCACACCTTCAGGATTTGGCAATGCGCAATTTGCAATTAATATAGGGGGTGTAAGCTGTACATTAACTGTTCCTGTTGCAGAATATCCGGCTTATAAGTGTGAACAAGCGCCCGGAAGATTTGGACAACCTGATTATTCACCTTTATATATTGTATGTGGATATCAACCAGAAACCGGGCACGGATGTAGCAGTTCTGACCCAAATTGTTCTTATTTATTTATACCTACATTAGGAGAAAGTAGATGGGTACGTGCTCACTTATTTGCTTGTCCAGAAGGAACAGTTTGGAATCCAGTACAGCAACATTGTGCTTATCCTTAATATTTATTTTACCAGACAGAAAATATTGTCTGTCTGGTTTTTTTAAAATTTCTACACATAAAACCATATGAAAAATAATAAAACACAATTAATATATAAAAAAACAGTAATTGCTGTATTATTAGTAATTCCGTTTTTTACCTTACAGGCACAGACAAGTATTGCATCTCCAAGTACAATCACCCAAAATATCCAAGATAATATATCAACAAAATCTGTTGGCCTGTCGATCGATCATCTGATTTCACAAACCTCAAAAGTGTACACTAAACCGGAAGCTGAAAAAGCTGTACGATTTATTACGGATGAAATAGACTGGCAAACACTTTATACTTCAGGAAATTGGTCGAAGGTTATCACTTTATGGGTAGATCTTTACAGCAATCATATTAACGATGTTTTTGCCTTTACAGATGATTTTGAGAAGATTAGTAAAAAAATAACAGATCCGACTCAATATGCTGATTTTGCAAGAAAAACTGCTTTTGCTCTTACGAGACAGAACAGAGCACATTACATCAATTCTATAGCACCTCTTGTAAGAGATTCAGGAAAAATAAAAGACTTTAACGGCGTTCTGGCAGTTTATATGCAGGCTGCTCCGGGTACTTATGCTCCGGAACTTATTTTTAAAGTTCATGATAATAATGTTGTTTTAAAAAGTAAGGAGATGGCCAATGGAAATTTTTCCCAAACTATGCTTTTGTTCTATGCTTCGGGATGCGGACCTTGTGAGCATCTTCTTATGCAGATGCCTGATTATATGAATGATCTTAAAAATAAAAGGATCAGGATTATCTCTGTTTCTGCGGACCCAGATGAGAATACATTTGAAAATAAAGCAAAAGATCTTCCCTGGGAAGATAAATTCTGGGATTATGAAAATATAAAAGGAGAAAACTTTCAGAAATATGCGATTACAGGGACACCTACCATTTTCTTATTAGATAAAACAGGAAAAATTCTTGTAAGAACATCTTCTCTTGATGAGTTTTTAGATTATATAAATAAATCTAAGTAAAGAAAAATTTTGTTAAAACTAAGATAATGAAAACAATCATACATCAATTTTTAGTCCTTCTAAGAAAGATAAAAATTATATACAAAAACAGAAAAATACAAAATTATATAAAAGAGAAAGTTAAATCCAACCAATTGGATTAATTTGTTTTAGTGTTGACCGAAGATTATTAATGATCTTCGGTTTTTTTATTATATAAATGATGTTTGTACTTCATGAAATTAAAAATAAGAAGGAAATATGCATTCTTTTTTATAAATCAATTTTCTTCCCCTGAACCGGAAATATATATTTTACTCCTAAAGTATTTTGTTCTTTCAGTTGTTTTTTTATTCGTTCAATATTATTATCAACAGGCTTTAAATGGGTTATAATGATAGGAACCTGCTGTAATTTTTCGGGTTGACAATAGCTGTTCAGAATATTTAATTCAGACTGCAATAATTTTGGGGTAAGATGTCCAAATAAAGATTTATCCGGCTGTTCATTCGGAAAAGAAACTTCGATTAAAATACCTTTTAATTGTTGATTATTAACATAAGGAGCTATTTGTTTCCATAAATTCTGAAGCATATTGCTTTGCTCAATACTGTCACTGCCTGTATCACCAAGGTATAAAAGATAATCACTGTTGTGTCGTACAAGAAATGCTGTACTTTCGTATGGTTTTACATGGCTGAGAGGAAATGCAGTCACGTACATATCGGTATTGGGCATCGGTATTTCCTTGCCTGCATCCAGATTGATGATGCTGTATTTGTTTAAATGAGGAACTTCACCGGAGTCGGTAAAGTTAGCCCACGATTTCCATGAAAAATATTTATCTGTAAGGATTTCTGCTACCGAAGGAAGTGCGTAAATACTTTTTTTAGTATCGTCGGGACTATTTAAAATCAACCCACTTGCATGATCTAAGTGAGCATGAGAAATTAAATAACCTTTAATGTTTTCCTGTATTACCTGTAATGCTGATTTACCTTTAAAATTTCCCTTCTTTATGGCTTTTTCAATTCCGGAGCGTAATGTTCCGGCATCAAAATTTACATAATTTTCAGAGTTTGCAGGAGCCGCCATATAGCTTGATAGGTTGCTCTCTTCACCGCCACCATAGATGCCTAAAGGAATAACCTTAAAACTTTGCTGGGCTGAACAAATGATCGAAGAGGAAAAAATAATCAGCGTAAAAAAACATTTTCTCATATAGAATAGGTGCTATGAATGTGTTGATGATATTTTCAAACAAATAATATTGCAAATTTAAATTAAAAAATTACGAAAGACAAAAGTATGCACTGCATACTGGCAAAATACACAGCAGCACATTCACGAAAAACTGATAGAAAAGGCAAAAGGATATCTTACAACGACTAATTTTTCGGTTGCAGAAGTGGCTTATCAACTAGGTTTTGAGCATTCATAGTCTTTCAATAAATTATTTAAAAAGAAAACTGATACAACGCCGTTGAGTTATAAACAATCTTTTAATTAAAATCAATTTTATTCGCCATAAGGAAGATTCAGTTTGTGATTAACGAATTGATACATCTTTTCTCTGTCTTTCGGCATGGAAAGCATTGTTTTTAGTAATTCACTGGTTCCACTTTTGGAATTTTCTTTTATAAAACGTTGAAATTCCTGAAGATTTTCAGGGGTAAATCCACCATCGTCATTTTGTGTTGGCGTATTGTCGTAGCCTAAAAGATAAGCATATTTGTAGCCTTGAAGTTCTTCGTTGATTGTCTTATTCAACTTGGAAGTAGGGAAGTCCTCCAAAAAATTCTCGCGAACTTCAACACGTTTTGCCACATCACGCCACGGAATTGAGATGGAAGCATCCGACTGGAAAAGAATTTTATCTTCTTCCTTTATTATTTCCAGATACTTTTGATAATCTGCTGTCAGTTTTCCATTAAAAATATTAAAATAAAAACCGGGCAACATGCGAAGTTCTGTGTACGCTTCACCAACATCCCAAAACTCAATTCCTGTTTGGGTGTAAGAATCTACAGTCTTTTTGTATTTCTCGGGAACTTTTAAGGTAGATTTCTCGGTTTCAGGATTATAATTGTAAAATTCATAAAAGCTTTCTAATAAATGCACTTGTTTTATTCCTAATAATACCAGCGCAGAATCATTTTCCTTTTTATAATTTTCATAGATCAAATCATTCTTTTGTGACGATGAATTTTCCAAAATACTGATGATCTCGTTCTTCCGTTGTTGAAGATGGCTTAAAATTTCATTTTCTGACCGTAATGAATCCAAATAAACCGGAGGCAAAGAATAACTGCTTTGAGTTTTGGTAATTTTAATGTTTTCAGAAGGTTTTTCTATGCTTTTTTCTTCTTTTTTGCAAGAATATAGTAAAGAAATTATAATTAAGCTTAATGTAAATTTTTTCATAAATTATGTCTGATATTTATTTAAATAAGTTTCATAAATGCTTGTAAGCAAAATAGATAGTCGTTACATAAATATGAGTTTCCTAACAATCATTCATCTCATAATTTACCTGATCGTATTTTTCGTCATAAGCTTGTAATGTTTTGGTGTTGGTAGGAACTTCTTTAATAGTAACATTCAATTTTTTGTTTCCATCAGGGGAAATCCAGTATCCTTGAAGAGATGTTCCATTTTTTTTAACGCTGATAATTCCTGTAATTCCGCCTTCTACCATTACCAGACGGTTTTCTTCGTCGTCTGATATCTCCAGGTAAAGCCACTTACTTACGTTGTCATATTTATACATTCCGGTATAATGAGTTGTTGGACAACCGGAAATTTCTTCTATCAAATAGAATGTTACCGGAAATTTATCAATTGTTCCTTTGTAAAGATGTTTTTTAATTTCCTGTGCGCTCATTTTTCCGAAAGAAAACAGCATCAACAAAACAGCTGTGATTTTGAATTTCATAGTTTTTATTCTAATTAACAGATTATTATTTTTGCAAATATAATCCTTTAAAAGTAGCCTCACCAGGGATCGAACCTGGATCTAAAGTTTAGGAAACTTCTATTCTATCCATTGAACTATGAGGCCATTAGATGCTTAAAGTTACTAAATAAGAAAAAAATCAATTGGTTTTACGAACCCGATTCTAAAGAACAAATTTGGCAGATAAGACATTTTCTTATTAAAAGCATATCGGCAATACTGTACTTTATTTTTTATTTGAAATAATATTATCTTTAAAAATTATTAATTAATAAACTAGACTTGTTGTTATAAATGACAATGAAAGTATTAAATTTATATTTCTTTTTAACAATATTCAAATGCAGAACTTTAAAGTAAGATTTTTTTTAACTATTGTCTTTTTAACCTTTAATATGTGTGCTTTTGCACAGAATAATCAAGAAAAAAAGATTGACAGTCTTTCTCATTTGATTATAGATATGTATGCTAAAGGCAATTTTAATCAATATGTTATTTTAAAAAATACTACAGAACTGTACTATCTTTCTAAAGAAAATAAAAATGTTGATGCACAGCTTCTTTCTCTTTTTGAGGAAGCCAAAGTATATTTTATTAATGGTAGTATCGACATTGCCCTTTCGAAAATAAGTGAAGGTGTTGATCTGGCAAAATCTGAAAAAAAGTATAATTTTCTTTGCCGTTTTCTGCTGATCCATCAAAGATTACTCTTAGAACTTGATCATCTTCAAGCTTCGAAAGATATTTTAGCTAAAGCTATGGAATACAATAGTTTAATAGACTCAAAAGAAGATAGGGCAACGAATAATATTTACATTCTATTAGCAAAAGCTGATATTCTGGCAATTAATGATGCCAAGAAAGATAAAAACCAGATTATTGCTCTAAAAAAGCAAGCCTATACCAATGCTCAGAATCTTAATAATTCTAATATTCTAAAGACTATTACATTGATTTTTTCATCAGAATCTTTCTCTTTATCACTTATCTCTTATGGAATGACGGGTGAGGCTAAAAAATATTCTAAAGTTATCGATGATATTCTTACTCGTTATCCAAGTGATGCATTAAGATTTCAAAATTTAATGATAAAAGGTAAAATAGCAAATGCCGACAAAGAATATGCTGCGGCAATAGAATTTTATACTCAAGCTGCGGCAGTTGCAAAGAAAAATAAAAATTATTTTAAATTATATGAAGCTTATCCTTTGATTTCTGAATCTTATGATGGATTGAAGGATTATGAAAAATCTTCATTTTATTCAAAATCATATAAAAATCTTGTAGACAGTATTAATACTGTAAAGAAAAATTCTGGAGATGTAGCCTTGCTAAACAGCATAAATACAAAAATTTTAAGTCCGGAAGACAATAAAATTACTGTAAAATATATAATAATTTCAGTTTTGATCGTTTTGTTGGGTGCAATTGCATTTATTTTTTATAGAAAAAAAACTAAAAATAACGAAATTGATAGGGTAGATGTTCATGAAAAAAGTAATATTTCTGATGATAACCCTAATGAATTGAATGATGAATCTACGGTCACCAAAAAACTGATTGAATTAGCTAAAGATGATATCAATACATTCCACGTAGAATTCAGGAAAGTATATCCTACATTTTATAAAACCCTTCAGGAAAAATATCCGGAACTTAATATCTCTGATATTAACTTCTGCTCGCTTATAAAAATGAATTTCGGAATTAAGGAGATCGCACAGTTTACAAAATCAAGTGTGAGAGCTGTTGAAGCAAGAAAATACAGAATAAACAAAAAGATGCAATTGAAAAATCAAAATGAACTCTTTATTATTCTTTCAATGATTAATTAAAAAAAGTAGCACAAATTTACACAAGTTATTACCAAAATATCACATTTTTATTACCATACGGATATACTATCCTGATAATCATATTATTTCAAATTTGGAGTATAAATGCAGTAGCATAGTTTTTTTATGCTATCAATAATTTTGTACCAAGAGTTACAGTGAAATATACAAAGGAAAATATTTTTTTTCTACTGTTTTTTTACTGTATGATTATAAATAAACACTAAAATTAGAGGTAATGAAAAGAAAAATAAATTATTTGATTGAAGGCAAAAAACCTGAGATTTAACAGCCTTTATTCTTATCGTTCTATTTATTGATATCAAAAAACTACTACCGGTACACATTCGAGAAAAATCAGATTTGATTTTTTGAATTCTTAGTTAAAAAAATAATTAAACTTTTCCGTCGACTTAAAAAATCCTATGATGAAAAATACTTAGGATGAACAATCATGTCTTTACCTATCACAATTGAAATCTCAGTTAAAAAGGAGATTTATTACACAACACTTTAAAAAACAAATCAATGCAAAGGATTAAAAGGATTAAAAGAATATTTTTCCCTGTTATATTTTTTCTTTTTCATAATTGCTTTTATGCTCAAAAAAATTATAGAAAGAAAATTGACAGTATTAAGGGTTTAATAGAAAAAAGTTATCTAAAAGGAAATTTTGATGAGAATATTATTCTAAAGAATGTTACAGATCTTTATTATTTGTCACGTGAAAATAATTTTCAGGAAGGTCAGATTATTTCTCTTTTTGAGCAGGCAAAGATATATTTCATTAATGGTGATCTAAACAGAACTTTAGCGAAAATAAATGAAGGTATTGATCTTGCAAAATCAAAGAAAGACTACAATTCGCTTTGTCGTTTTCTTCTGATATATCAAGATTTACTTTTCAAAATTGATTATTTAAACAGCTCGAAACAAATCTTAACAAAAGCGCAAGAATATAATGATCTTGTAAAATCACATGAAGAGAAAAGTATAAATGATATTTATATTCTTCTTGGAAAGGCTGATCTATTGGCAATTAACGAAAATGTGATCAATATTAATGAAATTATATTATTAAAAAAACAAGCTTACACGGAAGCTTTAAAAATTAAAGACTCCAATAAACTGAAACGCCTGACGCTGATCTATACCCTTGAATCTCTTACTGAATCTCTCGTGAAATTTGGGAAAACACATGAAGCGAAAAAATATATAAATAATACGGATATACTTCTACGGGCTTATCCTAGTGAAGGTTTGGTGATTCAGAATTTAATTATAAAAGGAAATATCGAAAATGCAAATCAAAACTATGAAGAGGCCATAAAATATTTTTCTCTTGCCATTTCAAAAGCAAAAAAAAGTAGAAATGCTTATATTCTTTATGAAATCTATCCTCTGATCTCAGAGTCATATGAAGGGCTGAATTCTCCTGAAAAATCAAAAATTTATTGTCTGGCGTATAAACAGATTCTTGATAGTATTGATATTGTAAAAGATAGAACCAGTGACATCAATTATATTGACAGCATAGGATATAAGGTTCTCAATAAAAATAAACAAAATAGGGCTGTGAAATTCCTGCTCATTATTACCATCGTTATTTTAGGTATACTATCAATAATTATACTGTCAAAAATTAAATTGAAAACTAAAAAACAGGAATTAAATCTTCCAAAAACGGAAACCCTTCCTGAAATAGAATTTTCATCCGCAAAAGAAACAGAAACTACAAAAGAACTTGTTGTTCTTGCCAAAAAAGATATCAATACTTTTTATCTGGAGTTTCAAAAGCATTATCCTTCATTTTATAAAACACTTAAAGATGAGTATCCTGAACTTAATATATCTGATATTAATTTTTGCTCATTAATTAAGCTGAATTTTAGTATTAAAGAAATTGCACAGTTTACAAATTCTAGCCTAAGGGCTGCCCAAGCCAGAAAATATAGAATCAATAAAAAAATGCGACTTAAAAGCCAAAATGAATTATTTATAATCCTTTCAATCTTGAATAATTAGCACACACAAATTTACACAATCATAATAGAGTAAACAACCATTATATCACAAATTAATTTATAAATATTTGAAAATCAATTAATTAAAAAATAAGAGTAGCATTGCAGTAGTTATAATCCGGCTATTTTGGGGCTAAATTTGCAAAGTAATTGATCAAATACAATCCGCAATCAGACTAGTCATTTGGGATACGATTCTAAGAACACACACACAACAAAAAAAATTTAAAAATTCACTTAAAATTAAAAAGGAATGAAAAAAAACATAATCACTTTACTAGCGTTGACCACATCATCATTAGTTTTTAGTCAAGTAGGTATTAATACACCAACGCCAACTTCAACTATGGATATTGCAGCCAAAAATGCAACCGGAAAATCTACTAACATAGATGGTCTATTAATTCCTAGAGTAGACAGAGAGAGAGCACAGAGTATGACAGGCATACCGGTTTCCAATTTAATCTATGTAAATAATGTTGCTACAGGAACACAAACAGGACAAGCTAAGTATATTGATAAAAACGGATATTATTATTTTGATGGAAGCAATTGGATAAAACTTACAGCTGCCGCTGGTACCGATACAAGTATTTATAATCAAGATGGGATGATTTTAGCAAATCGTACCGTTCAAACAGGACCATTTAAATTAAATTTTGATACAACCAAGCAAAGTGGAATTAATATAAACACTTTAAAAGGAACGGCTTTTTCTGTGGACGGAATGAGTAACAGAGTAGGTATGGGAACAACTGCTCCATATGCATCATTACATGTTGCTG
The DNA here is from genome assembly GCF_003815655.1 of Chryseobacterium sp. G0201. Lineage (NCBI taxonomy): Bacteria > Pseudomonadati > Bacteroidota > Flavobacteriia > Flavobacteriales > Weeksellaceae > Chryseobacterium > Chryseobacterium sp. G0201. The sequence continues at coordinate 4,069,946 of NZ_CP033917.1, forward strand.
CGATTGAACCTAAAGGTACTTCCACATTGCCAGAAGGAGTGATAATGCCCAATGTAGACAGACAAAGAGCTCAATCTATGGTAAATGCTAGTGTTTCTACTATGCTTTATGTAGATGATATTACCACAGGAACGCAGACAGGAATAGCTATAAACATTGATGAAAAAGGATATTATTATTTTGATGGCAGCGTATGGGTAAAACTTAATTCTACAGCGAAAAATCTAAATTTATATAATTCAGACGGAGCTCTTTCTGATAACAGAATTGTGACACAGAATGATAAAACTTTATCTTTCACAGGAAATACAATAGATGCTTTTTCTATAGACGGAAATACATTTTCTGTTGATGCTAGAAATAATAGAATAGGGTTTGGTACTAAAACGCCACAGTCTCTATTTGAAATTGTAGCAGATAATAAAGGAGGTAATGCCGAAAATAATTTTTATTTTAAAGGATATGGAAGTTCAAAAGAACCCGCGCTTATTTTAGCTTCAGCAAATGGTACAGAAGCAATTCCTGCCAACTTAGTAAATGGAGATAATATTGGCTCAATTTATTTCAGCCCAAGATCCAACGATATTTTTAATGTTTCCACAGGATCGGCTATTAACTCTTATTATCGCGGAGATGGCGTTTCATTACTTACCGATCTTATATTTAAAACCTCAAATGCCGAAAGGTTACGTATAGATCCAGCAGGAAATATAGGTATTGGTACAAACGCACCAACAACTAAGTTGGACGTTCGTTCTGGAACACAGGGTGCTCTGAAAATTGTTGATGGTACTCAAGGTGTAGATAAAGTATTAACTTCAGATGCTAATGGTGTAGCTACATGGAAAAATATACCGGCATTTGGTTCTACAAATATTTATAACTCAAATGGAACTCTTAGCGGAAACCGTGTTGTAAATCAAGGTAGTAATACATTAGCCTTTAATTCTACAGCAGCAAACGGATTCTCAGTAGGAGGTACTAATCTTTCTGTAGACGGAACCAACAACAGAGTGGGAATAGGTACCATAACGCCTGCCTCTAAATTACATGTTGATGGTGGCGAATCTCGTTTTAGTTCAGGTACTTCAGCATGGGCATTATCTCCAACTACAGGTGGTACAACGGGCTCTTCAAACTCTTTTGAGATTGTTGATCGTGTAAAAAATATTAGAAGAATGATATTTAATGATAATGGAGATGTAACATTAGGAGGAGGAATGAGTGCAAATAATGTTGCCGGAGTATTATCTGTAAGATCGGGAAATAGTGTTGGTATCAATACAGGTGCTCCCGCATCAACATTGGATATTGTAGGAAATACTTTTGGACTAAGAAAAGCAAGTGGCAGTGGAAGTTGGGATAATATATGGTTAGATGTTAATAATGCATATGCTCCCTCTATAAATGCTGCAGGAGCAGAAACAGGATTACAGTTTAAAGTAGGAGCTAATACTGTGGGAACTTATGGTGATACAGGCCAAGTTATAACAACTGTAGCTACTATGACACCTAAAGGAAATGTAGGTATTGGTACTGAAACTCCGGCTACCAGCGCAATATTAGATCTTACTTCAACAAATAAAGGTTTCCTTCCTCCAAGAATGACAACGGTACAGAGAGATGCTCTAAATCCTAAACCTGCAGGTTTAATGATTTACAATACCGACCTGAACTGTATGCAATACTGGAATACAAGTCAGTGGAGAGGTGACTGTTCCGGTACTACTACTCCGGGAACTGTTTTAAGTTTAACCTGTACCTCAGCTACCAATACAGGTACATTAGCCAGCGGAACTATAGCTTCAAATGTTGCATCTACTATTCCTTACACAGGAGGAAACGGTGGTTCTCATGGAGGTCAGGCAGTAGCTTCAACAGGAGTAACCGGATTAACAGCTACATTATCAGCTGGAAGTTTTGTTAATGGTAACGGTACGCTTACTTATATCATCACAGGAGTTCCTTCAGGAATAGGGACAGCTAGTTTTGCAATTAATATAGGAGGTAAAACATGTACTATAACACGTCCGGTAGTTGCTGCGACAGGAATTGTTTCAAGTCTGAACTGTGCAGGTGCTACTAATGCAGGTACTTTAACAGGAGGAACAGCTGCTTCAGGAGTAACATCTACAATCTCTTATACAGGAGGAAATGCAGGTTCACACTCAGGGCAGACGGTATCTTCAACGGGTGTTACCGGGTTAACAGCAACTTTATCAGGCGGTAATTTTGCCAACGGAAACGGAACTCTTACTTATACTATTACAGGAACCCCTTCAGCTGCTGGTACAGCCAATTTCGCCATAAACATTGGAGGACAGACATGTACGCTTACAAGAAGTGTGAATGCACCGGCCGGTTCTGTTTCAGGAATAAACTGTGCGGGAGCTATTACCACAGGTACATTATTAGCAGGAAGTGCAGCATCAGGAGTTGTATCCACTATCTCTTATACAGGAGGAAATGGAGGTTCTCACTCAGGACAGACAGTGATTTCGACAGGTGTTGCAGGGTTAACAGCAACTTTAACAGCCGGAAGTTTCGCCAACGGAAACGGAACTCTTACTTATACTATCACAGGAACTCCAACATCAGCCGGACCAGCGAATTTTGCGGTTAATATCGGAGGAAAAACATGTACACTATCTATACCGGTAGAAGTAACAACATATGTTTGTAAAACTGAAGGTTTGTTCCCTGATCCGAATAATACAATGAAATATTATAGATGTATAAGAATTGATGGTGTCATGTATCAGTATTTTTGGACTTGTCCTCAAGGATCACATTATGATCCTATTCAACAAAGATGTATTATTGATTAGGAATAATAATGAGTATAAATAAAACTTAAGTTTTTAATAATAATTTCATTAGTGTTTGTGTTGAAGAATGCAGGGGTGAATAATTCCCAAGCCCCTGTCATTCTTTTTCTTTTATAACTAAAAAAATTCAACATAAAAGAATCCGCTCTTTAGAAGCGGATCCAGTAGATAAATACATCTCATTTTTTTAATTAGACAACAATAAAAAAGCACAGCCGACAATGCTGTGCTTAAATTTTTATTTCAAATTTAATTGCAATTCCAAAGCTGAAAAAAGCAAAAAAAGAATTCATTTCAGTTTTATTACATAGTAAATTTAGCTATAATTTTAATACGAAGTGTAAATTTAATGTTAAAATTAATAAGTTATCCACATTTTTTTGTGGATAATTTGTGCATTAGTTTTCATTAAGATATTTCAGGATAAAATCGTTAAGGGTTTTTCTTTCCTCGTCACTTCCTTTATTATCCATTTTTCCATGATTAATATTGGTTAATTGTACGGTGATATGATATTTCTCCTGTTCGTCTTTTGTAGGTAAAACTCCTTCATCAGCCGGATAATCATTAGAACGCAACGTGTACACTTTTGGAATTGATGTCCGAGGAAGATACATTCTTCTGTTATCCATTGTTATGATTTTATAGACCAGATTCGGATGTTTATTGGCGAATAAAGCGGTCATATCAGCACCGTTGGAATGTCCGATCATAGTCAGATGCTTATAATCAAGTTCAGGTTTTGATTTTTTTAATTCATTTAAAACAAATAAAATGTTTTCTGTACCTCTTTTCCAGAAAGGCATTCTTACGACTTGTGGAATTCCAACGGAAGGAATCAATTCATCAGTTGGCAATTCATGTTGAATGCTTACTACAAAATATCCTTTGGAAGCCAATTTTTCTGTGAGATAAGAGTACAACAAATAATCTCCGCCATGATTTGCTCCGTATCCATGACTGAAAATAACGATCTGCTGATTGTTGATTTTCCTATCTGTTTTCGGACTGAAATAGGCTACAGGAATTTTTCTGCTCCTTGATTGATCAAATATTGTAAGCGTATCTAACTTTACTTCATAATTAAGGTTTGGTTCGATATTCTTTTTGGAAGAACAACTGAATATTAATACAGTTAATAAAAGAAAAGAGAGTGTTTTAAGTTTCATGGTTATGGTAAAAATATATTTTTTGGAGTTCTAAGAAATGATAAAGATTAAATTTTAAAATCAAAGATAAAGCTTTGTATATCATGAAAAAAATCCTAATTTTATTCCATTAATATCTCTTTATAAATATTACAATTTATTCAGGCGCAATTTCTTTTGGCTTGAAACTTTAAGGTTCAAATTTTCTGAGCCTAAATAATCTATTACATTAAAATTAAAAGGTAAAAGCATATTGCTATTTTACGGCTTGCTATTTACCACAAATAAAGAGATCATTATGAAAACAAATAAAATTGCCGTAATTGGCGGAACGGGAAAATCCGGAAAATATCTTGTTCAAAATCTTTTGGAAAAGGGATATCCCATCAAATTATTACTTCGAACTCCTGAAAATTTCACCTTAGAAAATCCTTTAATTGAAATTGTAAAAGGTGACGCAAGAGATTTTGATGCAGTTGATCAGCTCATCAAAGATTGCAGTGCTGTGATCAGTAAAATAGGGCAGCCGGTAGGAGAGAAGTCAATATTCACAGATGCTACAAAAAATGTGATACAGTCGATGAATTCACACGGACTCACAAGATATATCGCGATCACAGGTTTGAATGTTGATACTCCTTTTGATCATAAAAATGATAAGGTAAAAATGGCAACAAACTGGATGTATGAAAACTACCCAAAAACAACAAAAGACAAACAGGATGAATACGAAATTCTTGTGGATTCTAATGTAGACTGGACGTTGGTAAGGCTTCCATTAATTATTCCGACTTCGGAGTGTTTCCCTGTAGAAACAAGTTTAGTAGATTGTAAAGGAGAAAAGATCAGTGCTACAGATTTGTCTGAGTTTTTGGTTTCTCAGATCGAGGATGAAACTTTTATTAAGCAAAGTCCTTTTTTGTATAATATTTAAATTTTTTAAATACGAATTTCACGAATTCTTTCACAAATAACATAATTTTAAAGCTTTGAGAAAATGATTTCTATTTTTAAAACGCAATAATTAATTTGTGAATATTTGTGTCAATAGTGTTTAAACAAAAAAAATAGAGCGTCGAAATTGACGCTCTATTTGTATTTTAATTCTCCAGCTTCTCTTTAATATACTTCGCTGTGTGAGATTTTTTATTTTTTGCTAATTCTTCAGGTGTTCCTGTGAAAACCACTTCACCACCGTATTTTCCTGCTTCCGGACCGATGTCGATAATGTGATCGGCGGATTTTATAATATCCGGCTGATGCTCAATAACGATCACAGAATGTCCAAGATCGATCAAAGCTTGCAGAGATTTCAATAATTTTTGAATATCATGAAAGTGTAAACCTGTTGACGGTTCATCAAAAATAAATAAAGTCTTATCTGTTGTAACACCTTTCACCAAGAAAGAAGCTAATTTCACACGTTGTGCCTCACCTCCTGAAAGAGTAGAAGAGCTTTGTCCCAACTGCAAATATCCCAAACCAACTTCCTGTAAAGGTCTTAATTTAGTAACGATTTTTTCCTCTTTATTTTCTTTGAAAAATTCTAAAGATTCATCAACAGTCATGTGAAGAATATCGGAAATGTTTTTCTCATCGAATCTCACTTCCAGAATTTCATTTTTAAAACGGGTTCCTTTACAAACTTCACATTCCAGCTCAATATCTGCCATGAACTGCATCGAAACATTGATCACGCCTTCACCTTTACATTCGTCGCATCTTCCGCCGTCAACGTTGAAAGAGAAATGTTTTGGTTTGTATCCCATCATTTTTGATACTTTCTGTTTGGCAAAAAGATCTCTGATATCGTCATAAGCTTTCAAATACGTTACAGGATTCGAACGGGATGATTTTCCGATAGGATTTTGATCAATTAATTCAATATTTTTGATCAGCTTTTTCGGGAATTCTACAGAATCGTAATCACCTTTCTTTCCGCCCATTCCCAGCTGGATCTGAATGTCATTCGTAAGAATTTCTTTCATCAAAGTAGATTTTCCACTTCCCGAAACTCCTGAAATTACCACCAGACTTTCCAACGGAACGTCAACGTCTATATTTTTAAGATTGTTTTGTCTGGCTCCTTTTATATGAATCCATTCTTTTGCTTTTCTGCGTTTTGCTGGAACTTCAATTTCTAGTCTTCCTGTCAAATATTTAGAAGTAAGCGTATCGGCATTTTTCAATTGTTTGTAATCTCCTGCAAATACCAATTCACCACCAAGATAACCCGCTTCCGGACCAATATCGATGATATAATCGGCGGCTCTCATCACATCTTCATCATGCTCAACAACGATTACGGTATTTCCAAGGTCACGAAGATTTTTTAAGACACCAATTAAATTTTCTGTATCTCTTGAGTGTAATCCGATTGATGGTTCATCCAAAATATAAATGGAACCAACCAAAGAACTTCCCAAACTTGTCGCCAGGTTAATTCTCTGACTTTCACCACCGGAAAGTGTGTTTGATGTTCTGTTAATGGTTAAATATCCCAAACCGACTTTCAGTAAAAACTCAATACGTGTTGTGATTTCGTATAGTAATCTTTTTGCGATTTCTTTATCGTGATCAGACAGTTTAAAGCTTTCAATCAAAGGAAATAATTCATCCAAAGGAAGTTCTATAACCGATTGAATATTATGTCCGTCAATCTTCACCCAGCTTGTTTCTTCACGCAATCTCAGACCTTCACAAGTCGGACAAAGCGTTTTTCCTCTGTAACGGGAAAGCATCACACGATACTGGATTTTATATAAATTTTCCTCAAGCATTTTGAAGAAATTATTAAGCGATGGAAAACTGCTGCTTCCGTCACCTTTCCAAAGATAATTTTTCTGCTCTTTTGATAATTGGTGATAAGGCTTATGAATAGGGAAGTCCTTTGCTTTTTTAATGAAATCTTTCTTCCATTCGCTCATCGTTTCACCTTTCCAGGAAGCTACTGTATCTTCAAAAACAGATAATGCTTTATTTGGAATAACAAGATCTTCATCAATTCCAATCACTTTTCCGTAACCTTCACAAGTAGGACAAGCGCCATAAGGATTATTAAAACTGAAAAAATGAACGTTTGGTTCAAGAAATTCCATTCCATCCAACTCAAATTTGTTGGAGAATTCTTTTATAATTTCTGTTTCAATATTTTTAAGCGAACAATGACCTCTGCCTTCATAAAAAGCCATCTGGATAGAATCGGCAAGCCTTTGAAGAAAACTTTCATCTTCTTCGTAAGAAAAACGGTCGATCACCAAATTGATGGTCATGCCTTTCTCGGGAACGAAACCAAAACTTTCAAGATCTTCAATTCCTGCAACATTTCCGTTGATCTCCAGTCTTGTAAAACCAGCAACTTTTAAAACATTTAAAGTTTCATTGAAATTGGCAACGTCATATTCCAATGGGGCAAGCAATAAGAAAGAAGTATCTTTTTTTGATGATTTAATAAAATCCACCACATCCGTCACCGAATCTTTTTTCACTTCTTCGCCCGAAACCGGAGAAAATGTTTTCCCGATCCTTGCGAATAAAAGTTTCATATAATCGTAGATCTCAGTAGAAGTTCCTACTGTAGAACGCGGATTGGAAGAAATTACTTTCTGCTGAATAGCAATGGAAGGAGCCAAACCTTTAATATCATCAACTTTTGGTTTTTCTAATTTACCCAAAAACTGACGTGCGTAAGAGCTCAAACTCTCAACATATCTTCTTTGCCCTTCAGCATAGATCGTGTCGAAAGCCAAAGATGATTTTCCGCTTCCGGAAACTCCCGTAATAACAATAAGCTTGTTTTTAGGGATCAATACATCTATATGTTTCAGGTTGTTAAGATGTGCGTTTTTAACGAAAACCTGTTTTTTTATATCTATTTCTGTAGTTAAAGCCATAGTAAATTTAAGACTAACAAAATTACGAATTTTAAACGGAAAATTTTACCTCAAAATGTTTCATTATCATTCAAAGAATCTATTTAAACAAGAGGTTGCTTTTCAGGGCTAAAATACATTCTAAATTAATGAACAAGAATTAAACAATTATCAATTAAAAAATAATATTCGTAGCATATCATTCAATGCCAATATTAAATTTTATGATTTTCGTTATGTTTTTTAGTTTTGGTATTGTTTTGTATATTAAAATTAATTAAAATTGTATTCATAAATATGTAATATAGAAATGAGAAAGTTATTCAGAGATTTAGTTACACATTTAATGAGAAAAAGATAAAATTTACTTCCCACAAAGACAAAAGATGCAGTTTTCTGCATCTTTTTTTTATGACAACTATCATTTGCCTGTCTTGATTAACTCTATTATTTTTGGGCTTGCTAATCTGCAAAAACTAACTGAAGAATAATTCTGATAAAGACATGATTAAAAAAGTAGGAAGTGTTTTTTTTCTTGGAACGATGCTTTTCGCTCAGGCACAGGAAAAAACAACTGATATTGATACTATCGCTGTACAAGGTAAATTTATTTCAACACCATATAAAAGTGCCAACCAAAATATTACCATTATTACAAAAGCGGATATTATAAATTCTCCTGCAAAAAGCATTGATGAAATTCTTCAGCAAATTCCAGGAATGGATATCAGAAGGAGAGGAGCCAATGGTGTACAAAGTGATATTGGGTTCCGTGGAAGCTCTTTTGAGCAGGTACTTTTACTTCTGAACGGAATCAGAATGAATGATTCTCAGACAGGACATAATTCTATGAATATTCCTGTAGATCTTGACGATGTTGAAAGAATTGAAGTGATAAAAGGTCCTGCAGCAAGAAGATTTGGACAAAACGCTTATGCTGGAGCTATTAATATCATCACTAAAATAAATACTGGAAAAAGAGTTAAAATTAGTGCTGAAGGTGGAGATTACGGAACCTACGGCTTAGGATTAAACGCAAGTATTGGAAATGAAAAATTCTCGAATTCGCTTCAAGCTAATTCTGCATCGTCTGAAGGATACATGCATAATACGGATTATGAGATCAGAAATGTTTTTTATCAGAGTAAATTAGCGATAAAAGATGGCGATATTAAGTTACAGGCAGGTTTTTCAGAGAAAAAATTTGGTGCAAATGGTTTTTATTCGTCTCCGCAGGCTACCGAACAGTATGAAGAAACTCAGGCTTCTGTTGTAAGTTTGGCGCATCAGCAAACGTTTGGGAAGTTCAGATTAAACTCAAATGTATATTGGAGAAGAGGGCAGGATATGTATCTTTTTAACCGTGCAAAGCCTGAAATTTACAGGAACATGCATATTGGAAATAATGTCGGTGGTGAAGTGAATTCAAGCTACCAATGGGGATTGGGAACCACAGGTATTGGTGTTGAATTGAGAAAAGAGTTTTTGGCGAGTAATAATTTAGGAAACAGAAACCGTTTTGTTTCTCAGGTTTTCTTCGAACATCATTTTTCTTTACTAGACAAAAAATTAAATATTACACCGGGAGTTTCTTGGGCAAATTATTCCAATGAAGGAAATTTCTTCTACCCAGGACTGGATGTAGGCTATAACTTCGATCCAAATAATAAAATCTACGGAAATATTTCAAAAGTTCACAGGGTTCCGACCTTTACCGATCTTTATTATGTAAGTAAAACAGAGCAGGGAAATGTTAATTTAACCCCTGAAAGTGCTGTTTACTCAGAAATTGGATATCAGTTTCAGAATAAAAATATTTTAGCTAAAGTCAGTGGATTTTTAAGAGGAGCCAATAACTCTATTGATTGGGTTAAAGCTTCTTTAAATGATCCGATTTGGTATGCTCAAAATGTAGGAGATACAACTATAAAAGGAGTAGAAGCAGAGCTTAATCACCGAGTTTTAGATTGGTTGAAATACAGTGTTGGATATACTTATCTGGATAATAAATTTAATGCTTCCAATGACTTTGTTTCAAGATATGTTCTGGATAATTTAAAGCATCAGTTTATAGCTAAATTAGAAACAAAATTCCTCGGAAATTTTACAAATGAAGTTGTTTACAGATACAACGACAGATTAAATTTAGGTAGTTATAATCTTTTAGATGAAAAAATAAGTTTCGTTAAAAAAGACTTTTCAGTGTATATTTTAATTAATAACGTAACCAATACAGAATATACTGAAACCTTCGGTGTAAAGATGCCTAACAGATGGTTTCACGTTGGTTTCTCATATAATATCAATATTAAGTAAATGTTAATTGAGAATGAATTAAAGTTAATATTACGAAATTGTTAATCTAGTGTTAATTCAATTACATTTGCAAAAATTTTTTTAGATGAAACTCTTTTTAAGTCTCAGTTTACTTTTAAGTCTAACATTTTTTAAAGCTCAAGAACATATTTCAAGCTTCAACGCGTTGACCCTGACTTATAAATTTCATCCAAAATTTTTCATGTATGCGGAAGGTCAATTAAGAAGTATTGAAGATTATACGTATCCTGATTATTATGAAATAAAAGGAGGATTGGGCTATAATCTTACCAAAAATCACAAACCTTTTGTTGGTTTAGGGCGATACGCAACTTATAAAGATCACGCGATCAACAAAGAAGAGTTCAGAGTTTGGTTACAGGATGTGATTGACGTTAAAAAAGGTGTTGTAAAGTTTGAAAACCGTTTTCGTGTTGAAAAATCATGGTTTCACGAACCTCAAACAGATAAAAATTCCCAGAGAATGCGTTACCGTTACCGTTTGAACGTAAGTGTCCCTTTAAACTCAAAAGAGGTGAAAAAAGGAACGGTTTTCGTGAATGTTTATGATGAAATTTTCCTTGTAACACCTATGAAACCTACTTTTGCAAGAAACAGAGTTTATGCGGGAGGTGGTTATCAGATTGACAATAATTTCGGAATTGCAGCGGGATATCTTTGGCAAAGAGAATTTAATGCATCCTCAAACCAAAATTTTCATTTCGTTTATCTTGCATTAAACATCAATATCGACGGAACAAACCATCCTGTGAAAACGTTTGATTATCCGGGAGCGGATTAAAAATAAATTTCTCCTTAGCTGAAAATATAAAAACTCCTTATATTCAATAGAGTGTAAGGAGTTTTTATATTTCTAATATTTATCAATTAAATAATGATAAGCTTTTAAATATTTATTAAATCTTTTGATATCCTTAGGAAGAAGTTCGCGGTTTACTCTTCGAAGATCCATATTGTCACGAAGATCGTTAAGTTTTACGGCTACAGCCAAAGGAGATCTTTCTGTTCTTCTTACAAAATCGTCATATTCTTCATCAGGATCGAATTTTGTGAGACAGCTGATTGCAAAAATAATGTACTCGGGGAAACCTTCACCTCTTAAATAATCCAGACTGAATTCTACAGGATGATCTTCTACAACGTCGTGAAGTACGCCTACTATCTTTTCATCCATTGTTTTACCATATTCCATCACTCGCATAACGTGAGCAATGTATGGAGCATGATATTTGTCTGTTTGCCCTTTATGTGCTTTATCAGCTATTTTTATTGCTCTGTGAAGCAGTTCGTCTTTTGTCATTGTATGTAAAGTAGAATACAAAAATAGAAAATGCCCCAAAATTTGAGACATTTTTTTATTATTATTTTACAGAATGTTATTAATTGGTCTGGTCTTCTACAGAAGCACTTGATGCATTGTTCTTTACAGACTCAATTCCGTTTTCCATGCCATTTTCGGATTCATACATTTGGCTGGTTCCGATGATCTGTCCGTTTGAAGCTTTTAGATTGAAATAGCATCGACTGTCTTTTGCAGTATGTCTTTCAAATTTGTTATCGTCCTGAGAGTTTTTCTTTACAGATTCAATACCATTTTCGCATCCGGATTTGGAATTATATCCCTGACTGGTCAGGATTATTTGTCCATTTGCGGCTTTTAGATTAAACTGATAATCGCCATTTGTTCTTTTAGAAATAATAAATTTTCCCATTGTTTATATTTTTGAATTTGGTTATTTAGTAATTGTTCAATAAAAATACTGAAAATTTATGAAAAAAATAAAAAACGTCTCAAAAGAATTGAGACGTTTTAAATCAAATTTATATATAAAAGACTAATAAGCTCCTTTTTCAATATAATGTGCAGCCACTTTTTCAGTTAACGCTACAACATTTGGAGTATTTGTATATTTCGTAAATCTTCTTAAACCAGAAAGCATCATTCTCTGTTCGTCACCTTCTGCAAAAGAAACAATTCCTTCTTTAGCAGCAGCAATGATTTTATCGATAGCTTTGTAAAGGTTTAATTGAGCCATTGCAGCTTCCACAGAATCAGCAGAAAAGTGTTTCTCAGCTCTTAAAATTGCAGATTCTGCCATATAGATCTGGTTAAGAATTTCAGAAGCATTTATTAATAAATGTTGCTGTTTCTCAATATCCATCATGTATTTTTGAAGTGCAGCTCCGGAAACCATTAAGAAAACTTTCTTAAGATTTGCGATGATTGATTTTTCTTCACTCATGAATGCTGAATAATCAGGCACTTCGAAAGATGGAATTCCCATTAATTCTTTGCTTATCGCCATTGCCGGAGAAAGTAAATCTAATTCTCCTTTCATTGCTCTCTTGATCAACATTCCAACCGCAAGAAGTCTGTTGATTTCGTTGGTTCCTTCGTAAATTCTTCCAATTCTTGCATCTCTCCATGCAGCTTCCATTGGCGTATCTTCTGAGAATCCCATTCCACCATAGATTTGGATTCCTTCGTCTGCTGTATTTTGAGTAAGATCAGAAACGAAAACTTTAAGGATAGAAGCTTCTACTGCGAACTCCTCAACACCTTTTAATTCAGCTTGCTGATGATCCATTCCGCCAGAAACCAATTCTTCAATTTTATCTTCAACATTTTTTGCTAAACGATAAGAACCTGCTTCACTCACAAAAACACCAGTTGACATTTCTGCAATTTTCTTTCTGATCGCTCCGAAAGTTGAAATAGAAACTCCAAACTGTTTTCTTTCGTTTGAATATTGAATAGAGTGGTTTAAAATTCTTCTTTGCCCATCAAGGTTTGCAGCAGCTAACTTAATTCTACCAACATTCAATGCGTTCAAAGCGATCTTGAAACCGTTGTTTCTTTCGCCCAACATATTTTCTACAGGAACCTTCATATCATTGAAGAAAACCTGACGCGTAGAAGATGAACGAATACCTAACTTATGTTCTTCCTCTCCGAAAGTCAAACTTTCAGGATTTTCAAGCTCTGAACGATTGATTACAAAACCAGTGATGTTTTTATCGTCATCAATTTTAGCGAACAAAGTGAAAGTATCTGCGAAACCTGCATTGGAAATCCACATTTTTTGTCCGTTGATAATGTAATGTTTTCCATCTTCTGACAATTTTGCTCTTGTTTTTCCTGAGTTGGCATCAGAACCAGCATCCGGCTCTGTCAAACAGTAAGCTCCGAACTTTGTTCCTGTCGCTAAATCCGGAAGATATTTCTTTTTTAATTCTTCACTTCCGTAAAGAAGCGTTGGTAGTGTTCCGATTCCGGTGTGCGCTCCATAAGCTGTTGCTAATGAACCATTTCCTCCTGAAACATAATCACAAGCCAACATTGTGCTCACGAATCCCATTCCAAGACCACCATACTCTTCAGGAACTGTAATTCCTAAAAGTCCCATTTCACCTAATTTGCGCATTGTTTCTTCTGTCAATGCATAATCTTTTTTCTCGAAACGATCGTGGTGCGGAATCACTTCTCTATCTATAAATTCTTTCGCAGAATCACGAAGCATTTTTTGTTCTTCAGAAAGTTCTTCCAAAGAAAATATTTCATTAGCTGGAATTTCTTTAATTAAAAATTCACCGCCTTTTAATGTTTTATTAAGTGTATCACTCATTGTTTTAATTTTTTAGATTTAAAGAATAAAGAGAAAAGAATAAGGACTTACAACTTTAAGTTTTTTTGAAAGCCAGAAATCATTCTCTGTAATTCTGTGATTTTATTTTCTATATTTTCAAGTTTAGGCAAATCAAAATAACTTCTGTTTGCAATTCGTAAAGAGATCCAAGACTTATTTCCAAAAATCGATTGAAATCTTTATTTGAACTTCTGCTTGATCCTTCAGCAATATTTGAAGCAACCGAAACAGAACATCTTCTAAGTTGAGATTTTAATCCAAATTCTTCATTTTTCGGAAAACTATCAGTAAGAATGTAGGTGTCATTAGCTAATTCAATAGCCAACTTCCAAATGTTTAGATTCTTAAAATTATGTTTCACCTCTGTCTTTTCTCTTTATTCTTTGTTCTTTTTTCTATAGCAATTCAAAGATTGAAGCAGCACCTTGTCCCGTTCCAACACACATAGAAACCATTCCGTATTTGTTTCCGCGTTTTCTCATTTCGTCAAGAAGTTGAACCGTTAATTTAGTTCCTGTACATCCAAGTGGGTGACCCAAAGCGATGGCTCCTCCGTTTACATTTAAGATATCAGGATTTAAGTCTAATTCTTTTTTAATGGCAACAGATTGAGATGCAAATGCTTCGTTTAATTCGATTAAATCAATATCTTTTAATTCTAAACCTGCCTGTTTCAAAGCCTTTGGAATAGCATAAATCGGTCCCATTCCCATGATTCTTGGCTCAAGACCTGCAGCTGCATAAGCTACTAATCTTGCTTCTGGTTCCAATCCTAATTCTTTTACCATTTCTTCACTCATCACCATTACGAAAGCTGCTCCGTCACTCATTTGAGAAGAGTTTCCGGCGGTTACGCTTCCTCCGTTTTTAAATACAGGTCTTAATTTAGTCAAACCAGCCAATGAAGTATCGGCTCTTGGCCCTTCATCTACTGAAAATTCAAACTTTTTAGTCTGCATTTTCTGGTTTTCGTCTAAGAAATTATACTCAACAGGAATTGAGACAATTTGATTGGCAAATTTACCTTCCTGATTAGCTTTTAAAGCCTTCATATGAGATTCAAAAGCGAATTGATCTTGTTCCTCTCTTGTGATATTATATTGTTTTGCGACTTCTTCTGCAGTGTAGCCCATTCCCCAATAATAATCAGGATTTGTTTTTGCAATTTCCGTTTCAGGAACCGGTTTGTAACCACCCATCGGAATGTAAGACATTGATTCTGTACCTCCTGCAATGATACAATCAGCCATTCCTGCCTGAATTTTTGCAGAAGCAATCGCAATCGCCTCACTTCCCGATGCACAATATCTGTTTACGGTAACTCCGGGAACTTTGTCTGTGTTTAATCCCATTAAGGAGATCAAACGGGCAATGTTCAAGCCTTGTTCAGCTTCCGGCATTGCGTTTCCTACGATAAGGTCATCGATTCTATTTTTGTCTAATTGCGGAAGTTCAGCCATTAATTTTTCAATAACTGTAGCCGCCATTACGTCAGGACGAGTAAAACGAAGGGAGCCTTTTGGCGCTTTTCCTACCGCTGTTCTAAATCCTTTTACTATGTATGCTTGTTTTGACATTTGTTTTAATTATTTGATTTAAACATACACTTTGTCATGCTGGAAGCATCTAAGTTTAGATTCCTACGGAATGACAAAGTTTGTGTTAATTTGGAGTTATTAATTTCTTAATGGTTTTCCGTTTTGTAACATGTACTGAATTCTCTCCAATGTTTTTCTTTCGCCACAAAGTTGTAAGAAAGTTTCTCTTTCAAGATTCAATAGGTATTGCTCAGTTACGATTGTTGGTTCAGAAAGATTTCCACCGACCATTACATTCGCTAATTTATCTGCAATTTTTTTATCGTGTGCAGAGATGAAATTTCCGGTTAACATTTGGTCAGTTCCAACATAGAACATTCCCAATGCATCTTTACCCAAAACTTTTACTTTTTGTTCGATAGGTTGAGTATAACCATGTTCGGCTAAACTTATTGCCAACATTTTTGCTGTTTTTATTTGCGTTCTTTTATCAACTGCCACGATATCTTTTCCTTTTTCAAGGATTCCCATATCGTAGGCTTCGTAAGCGGAAGTTGCTACTTTACCCATGGCGATATTCATGAAAGCTTCACGAAGTCTGTTGTTTTTAACATCATCACTATGGAATTCTCTTGAAGTTCTCAATGTCAATTCTTTTGTTCCGCCACCGCCAGGAATTACACCAACTCCGGTTTCAACCAATCCGATGTAAGTTTCTGCTGCTGCAACAACTCTGTCTGCGTGCATTGTCATTTCGCAACCACCACCAAGCGTCATTCCGTGAGGAGCAACGACAACAGGAATAGAAGAGTAACGAACTCTCATCATCGATTTTTGGAAATAAGCAATCGCCATATTCAAATCATCCCAATCCTGCTCGATAGCCATCATTAAAATCATCGCTAAATTTGCTCCAACAGAGAAATTTGTCCCTTGATTTCCGATTACTAATCCGTCATATTCTTTTTCAGCTAAATCAATCGCTCTGTTCAATCCATCTAAAACTTCGCCTCCAAGAGAATTCATTTTAGAACGGATTTCGAAGTTGATAATTCCGTCGCCTAAATCTTCAATCGAAGCTCCCGAATTACTCCAAAGCGTTTTATTTTTTCTGATATTATCTAAAATAATGAAAGAATCCTGACCCGGAATTTTGTAATATTCTCCTGAGTTTTTATCAACATATATACTTTGTCCTTCATCATTAACTTTATAGAAAGTTTCTACATTTTTTACCCAGTCTGAAACTTCATAACCAGCATCTTTAGCTAATTCAATACCTTTTTGAACGCCAACGGCATCCCAAATTTCAAACGGACCGTTTTCCCAACCGAAACCTGCTCTCATGGCATCATCGATTTTGTAAACTTCATCAGAAATTTCAGGAACTTTGTTCGAAACATAAGCGAATAATGCTCCCAAAGATTTTCTGTAAAGCTCTCCGGCTTTATCTTTTCCGCCAATTAAAACTTTAAATCTGTCAATCGACTTATCAATATTTTTAGTTAATTCTAAAGTCGGGAAAGAAGATTTTCCCTGAAGCTCGTATTCTAAGGTATCAAGATTTAATCCGTGAATTTCACATTTTCCTTCTGCATTTTTCAATTTTTTATAGAAACCTTGCTCTGTTTTTGAACCTAACCATTTGTTATCAACCATTTTCTGGATGTAATCTGGAAGTGCAAAAACATCATTAAAATTATTAGCTTCAACACCGCTGTTACGAACACCATTTGCAACCATCACCAATGTGTCCAAACCAACAACATCAGCTGTTCTGAACGTCGCAGATTTTGGACGACCAATTACAGGACCTGTTAATTTATCAACTTCAGAAACAGTTAAACCTAATTTCTGAACGTTGTGAAGCAAATCCATCATTGAGAAAACTCCGATTCTATTGGCGATAAACGCAGGAGTATCTTTTGCTAAAACGGTTGTTTTACCTAAGAATTTTGCTCCATAATTCATATAGAAATCAATAATTTCAGGAGCTGTATCGTTGGTAGGAATAATTTCTAAAAGAGGAAGATATCTTACAGGATTAAAAAAGTGCGTTCCTGCAAAATAATGTTTGAAATCATCGCTTCTTCCTTCCACCAACATATTAATTGGAATACCGGAAGTGTTTGAAGAAACTAAAGTTCCCGGTTTTCTGAACTGTTCAATTTTTTCGTAAACCGATTTTTTGATGTCCAGTCTTTCAACTACAACTTCAATAATCCAGTCTGTATTTTTTATTTTTAGTAAATCATCATCAAAATTTCCAACCTTGATTCTATCTGCGAATTTTGGAGAATAGAGTAGAGCCGGACTTGCTTTTTTCAGTTTTTCAAAGTTTTCAGAAGCGATTCTGTTTCTTACCGCTTTGTCATCTTTGGTCAAACCTTTTTTCTGTTCTGCTTCAGTTAATTCAAAAGGGACGATATCTAAAAGCGAAACTTCTACGCCAATATTAGCGAAGTGAGCCGCAATACCGCTTCCCATAATTCCTGAACCAAGAACCGTTACGTGTTTGATTCTTCTTTTCATTTGATTTATTGATTTGTTATATTATTTTTTATTATTTAAATCGACAGCGATTTTCATGATCTCAACCATCACTTCCTTGAAAGTATCCAACTTTTCGGGAGCAATCTTTTCCATTACTCTTTTGTTGAAGTTAACGACAACTTCTTTAGACATATTTCTGGAATTCAATCCTTTATCTGTAAGTTTAATGATCACTTCACGCTTGTCTGTGGTTGTTTTTTCCTTATAGATATAACCGTTGTCTTCAAGAAGTTTTATAATCCTTGTTAATGAAGTCGGTTCAATAGCCATTTTAGGACCTAGATTTGTACTTCTTGTTCCTTCTTTAGGATCGATTTTAAGAAGAGTAAGCGCCTGAACAGCTGTGGAATCGTGTTCCTGAGCAAGATCTGTATACATTTTAGAAACAGCCAGCCAAGTCTGCTTTAAAATTAGATCTACATTTTCTATTTTATCTTTATTATTGTCCATCATGTTTGTGGAAATGGTTTAATTCAAATGTAGTAAATATTATGCATGCATAGTATTTATTAACGTTAAATTTTGTTAATAACCTGATATTTAGCTGATTAAATTGTATGATTAGCATAATACTATGCATGCATAGTATGTGAAGTTAGTAAATAAAAACGTGTATTAGTAAATGGTTTTCACTAAATTAACTATTTCTTCGAAGGATTCGCATTGTTGTTTCAAGGAATCATTAGAAATAACCCAAAAGTTGCCTTGAAGTTCAAAATTTAATGAAGACAAGTCTTTTTGGAAGTTTTTTTGAAGTAAAGAGTACAACATTTCTTTATAAAAATCAGGTGCAATGATTTTTGGAGCAACAAAATTTTCATTGACTTGAAATAAAGAAGCGTTCGTAAGTTCGTCATGTTGAAGTAAAAGATCCTCAACAATTCCGGAATATAGATGATTGTCTTTTACATACCATATTTTGTCTGCGAATTCCTTTGCCAGTCGCCAGTCGTGGGAAGAAAAAAGAATCAGTTTATTTTGTTCTTTGGCTAATTTTCTAAGTGTTTTTAAGATGATAATTTTATTTTTTTCATCTAAATGCGTTGTCGGTTCATCAAGAATGATGATAGGAGAGTTTTGGGTTAAAGCTCGACCGATAAATGCTTTTTGAAGGTTTCCGTCCGAAAGATTTTTCAATAAAGTATGTTTGTATCGATCTAAATCCAATTCTTTAATAATATTCGAGACTTCTTCTCTATCTTCTTTTCTAAGCTCAAAATAAAAAGGATAGTAAATGTATTTCCCTAACGAAATCAGGTCTTCAACCGTATAATTTTGTGGAATAATCGACTTTGAAAATACAACTGCAATATTTTCCGCGATTTCTTTAACGGAAAGTTTTTTTATATTCTTATTATTAATAGAAATTTCTCCACTTAATAAAGAAATTTGATGGAGAATAGATTTAATTAAAGTAGTTTTCCCGACACCGTTGTTACCAATCAACAGGCATACATCTCCTAAATTCAAATTAGCAGATGCATTTGAAATTAAGGTTTGGTTGTAGCCAATGTTTGCTTGTTTGATTTGTAGGTGCATTTTTACTTAATTTTTGTTTCCCACGGATTTCACAGATTTACACAGATCTCATTTTTCCTTTCGGATTAAATAATTTTTATTTTAAATATTTTGTTTGTCATGCTGGAAGCATCTCTACAAAGTTAGTTTAAGTTCCTACTGAATGACAATTATAACGTATTATTTTAAATTGACAAATTGACTCATTCACAATTCACCTTTAAACCTTATTCTGTTTCAAAAGCATCATCAATATCACAGGTATTCCAAATATAGAACTTATTACATTTAAAGGAACTTGTGTCTTTTCGGCTATTATTGAAAATAACAACATCATCAGGATTCCTAAAAACATATTTAAAATCCATTGCTGCCAGAGTTTTGCGGGATTATAAATTAATCTGCAAAAATGCGGAACAATAATTCCTATGAATAAAATAGGTCCCAAAAACGCTGTAATAGATGCGGAAAGTAGGGAAGATGCAACAATTATCAATAATTTTAATTGATTTAAATTTACACCTAAACTTTGCGCGTACGAAGTTCCTAATGAATTACCAATGAGAGGTTTTATGGTTTTAAAGCAAATAAATAATCCGATCAAAACTAAAATTGATAAAACATAAATCTGATTTCTTGTCACCATATTATTCGCTCCGAAAGACCATAAAATATAGTTTTTAAGGCTTTGATTTTCGGCATAAAACTGAAGCAATGAAACAATTGCTCCGGCAAATGCGGAAACTAAAAATCCGAAAATAATTAAGTAAGATTTATCCTGGAATTTATTCGATATTGATAATAAAACCAGCATCAAAAGTAAACTTCCGCCAATGGCAGATAAACTCAGAAAACTGTTTTGAAGAAATTCAGGAAGAAGAATATTGTAAGAAAAAAAGATATAAAATGCGACAGATAAACTGGCGACAGAGGTAATACCTAAAATATCCGGTCCGGCTAATGGATTTTGAAAATATTCCTGCATCAGAAAACCGGAAGTTGGAATTGAAATTCCTGCAAGTAGCATTACCAAAACCCGATTAACCCGAATTTCTGCAATTTGGCTATTCTCTGAATTCTGAAAAAAATCCTGAAAATTAAGACTTAAAAATCCTGTGTTCAGATTAATGATCGCGGTAATAATAATTGCGATTAAAAACAGTAAACACAGGATTTTAAATTTATTTAATATCATTCAGAAAAAATTCTGTAAGATTTATTTTAGAAAAGATTCTATTTTAGAATTTAATAACTCAGGAGTTATCATTCCTAAATATTCATCGGTCTTGTCGCCTTTTCTCATAAAAGTAAAAGGAATTGCACCGCCGTCCCATTTTGTAAAGTTACTTTTGAAGAAGTTAGCGTCAAGAAGTTTTCCGTCAAGTAATAGTGTATTTTCACGAATTCCCTGTTCGTCTACAAAACGAGGAACGTCTGTATTCCAAACATCTTTATTATCAACGCTTACAAAGGTTATTTTTACAGGCTTACCCTTTAATTCTGTTATTTTTTCTTTAAAATGCGGGATTTCTCTTACACAAGGTCCGCACCACGTTGCAAAGAAATTGGTTACATATAAAGTATCATTTTTAGTTTTCAAAAAGTCAGATGCTTGCTGGGTAGTCAATTCTTTTAAAGATACTGCAGAAGAAGCTGGTTCTGTATTTTCTGAAACGGCAACAGTATCTGTAGTAGCAGCATTATCATCGGTTTTCTGGCTCTCTTTTTTACAACTAGAAAGTGCAACTAGAACAATCGTGGATAAAATTATCTTCCTCATAAATTATTTTTTAGCTATTTTTGAATTGAAGTATGGAACAACAAATCTATAAAGGGAAACTTACACAGTTTCATTGGTTAAAAATAGCGAAAAAGGAAGAACTTACCAAAAATACTTTTTCTCTGGAATTCGAGATTCCTGAGAGTTTGCATGAAAATTTCAAATTTGAGGCAGGGCAGTTTGTAAGTATAAAATTTCAATCTCATGATAAAGAAGTTATTAATGATTATTCAATGACATCTGCTCCCTATGAGAAAAAAATAAGTTTAGGAATAAAAATTACGTCTCCGGAAGGAGCAACTGCGCAATTATTTAAAACTTATACTGTAGGAGATCAATTGCTTGTCAGCGAACCAAGCGGAAGATTTACATTGATTTCGAAGCCTCATGAATTCAGGACAATTGTTGCTTTTGCAGCTGGAATTGGTATTACTCCAATTTTAAGTCATTTTAAAAACATTCTTCATACTGAACCAAGAACCAGATTATTTTTATTTTTTGGAAATAAAAATTCTGAGGAATTGGTTTACCGAGATTTATTAGATAATCTTGCAAGAACCTGTGGCGACAGATTACAGATTTTCTATTTTTTTTCTCAGGAGAAAACTGCCGATCAGTTCTTTTATGGAAGACTTGATGCAAAGAAATTGAACTTAATTATTAATCAAATCCTACATTTAGATGATACAGATGAAGAATCTACGATTTGGGACGCCGTAGATGAAGTTTTGATCTGCGGAAAAGGACAAATGATTAAAACGCTGGCTAATGCCTGCTATCACCATGGGATTCCTAAGAAAAATATTCACTTTGAGCTTTTTGAAGAATTTAATGACGATATTTATCCTATTGAAAAACAATTTCCTTTAATTGAAAATGTGGAAGTCGATTTTAAGATGTTCGGAAAAGAATATCATGCAGAATTACCAGACAATAAGGATAAAATTCTTCAACAGTTATTGATTCAGAAATTTTCTGTTCCTTATTCTTGTAAATCAGGAATCTGCGGAAGTTGCGAATGCTACCTTGAGGAAGGAGAAGTTGAGCTGTTGGAAAATGAATATTTAACGGAAAAAGAAGAAGCACAAGGAAAAATTTTAGCCTGTATGTCTATTGCAAAAACTAAGAAAATAAAGCTTAACTTTGATTTCATTTGAGAATCGTAAAAAACATATTTAACCTTACCTTTATATCAATAGAAATTGGAATTCTGCTGATATGTCTCGCCAATGCATGGGTTTTCGCACTTACAGGTGGTAGAACATACACCAAGATCTCAAAAATCCCGCCCCGTGAAATTGCTCTGGTTTTAGGAACATCGCCCAAAATGAGATCGGGAATGTCTAATCCGTATTTTACAAAAAGAATGGATGCCACAGCTTTACTTTACCATCATGGGAAAATTAAACAAATCATTGTGAGCGGGGAAAAAAGTAAAGGCTATAACGAGCCCGCTGCTATGAAAAAGTATCTTGTTTATCAGGAAGGTGTTCCGGAAGATATTATTACAGAAGATCCAAAAGGTTTTAATACGTATAAAAGTATTTTGCGCTGTAAAGATATTTATAAAAAAGATAATGTGATCATCGTTTCACAGGGTTTCCATAATCTTCGTGCTCTGTTTTTTGCAAGAAATAATAATATGAATGCTTTAGGTTTTGATGCTCAGGATGTCAACAAGCCTGAAAGTTTTTACAGAAATCAGGCCAGAGAGATTCTGGCCAGAGTGATTGCTGTAGTTTATTTTGTTTTGGGAATTTCTCCTGATTAGAAAGGATATCCGAATGCAATATTCAGTGTTGGTTTGAATGGCTGGAAATCTTTAATTCTCCATCTATCACCATCAGGTTTATTGGGATCATAAATTTTATAGGCAAAATCTAGTCTAAGCGTAATATAAGCCACATTTACCCTTAACCCGAAACCACTACCAACACCCATTTGCCCTAAGAATTTATTGAATTTAAATTCATCTCCATAACCGTCATTTTGGTTACGAAGGCTCCATGTATTACCGATATCCGTAAAAATGGCACCTTCATACATTTCATTAAAAGGGATTCTGTATTCGATATTTGTAGTTAGTTTTACATTGTCTGTCATGTAAGTACGAACTCTTTCATCAACCTGAGAATCAGATGGTCCAAGACCTCCGTAAGCAACCCAAGCTCTGATATCGTTGGAACCACCATTGAAGTAAGACCTGATCACAGGCATTGAAGAGGAGTTCCCATAAGGAATACCCAGACCTATGAACTGTCGCAATACCAAAGTTTGGTTGTTGCTGAATTTGAAATATTTTCTTACATCAAAATCAAATTTGACAAATTGAGCGTAAGGAATCCCGAAAATGGTTCTCTCAGGACTTGTTACAATACCTCCATCATTTCTTTTCTGATTGAATATACTTAAAATATTACCTGCAAACTCTACTTTTCCATTAAAATAAAACGCATTGGGATAATCTTTTTTACCAATTTCATTATAAACGAAATTATAAATCATTGAAGAAATAATAACATCCTGCGTCTGTCTGTCTTTATTTATTAGTGTTCCTGTAAATGCGATTAAACGGTCGGCTCCTGCCTGATCTAATGTTCCACGGTATTCTTGATCCTTCAATATCTTCTCTGAAACCTCATCACTTGTAAGTTGTCCTGAAGCATATTCCTGTCCGACCATAGGCCTAGACTGAAAATAATTATTAAAAACTTCATCTCTTATTATACCGTCATTTACAAAATAATCATAATAAGCATCTTTATTCTTTGTTAAACTCAGTTGTGTATTGAAAAGCGTAAGTCTGTGAGAAACTTTGTCGTTTACTGTCGCAAAATAATTTAAACCGGTATTAAAGTTAACTCTACCCAAACCAATATTATTCTGAACCGCAGCTCCTAAGACAATAGAAGAGGTCGGGCTATATCTTTTAGGAAGAAATTTATAATAATCAAAAGGAAGCAACAGCCTCGGGAAATTTAATGATGCCTGTGCCGAAATTTCATACGCCAAAACACGTTTGCTGATATCTTTCGTACTTCTAATCGAACCAAAAGTTCCGGAAAGACTTGTTGAAAGATTTTCTGCACCGTTGAAAACATTTCTTGTTGTTAAATCTACTGAAGGAGAAACTCCTAAGTTCAATAACTGAGAATAATTAATATCAGTTCCTAATTTCAATTCATATTTTGGAAGCGGTTTCAGTAAATATATTACATCAACAATACTGTCGTTGGGAGATGTTCCGCCGCCACGTCTTAAAGAGTCTTTTGCTTTTATGATGCTGAAATTGTTCATCGATAAAAGATTTCTCTTAGTAAGATCTAATTTTTTTTGATCATAAACCTGTTTGCTTCCAACAATTATCGATCTCCAGATCGAGCGGGTTTTGTATTCATCATTAACTTTATGAAATCTGATACCTCTTAAGCTGTCTTTCTTTGTATTTTTAAGATAATCACCAGCCTCATCAACTATAGCAACGTCTATATTTCCTATTGTAGCGACCTTATAAGGTGTATCAATAGAATCTTTATGAATTTCTAAAGTAAGAGGAATCTGTTTTCTGCTCTTTAAAGAATCGGCAACAAAATACACTTCATCATTAAGGTTATTAAACTTATAATAACCATATTCTCTCATAATATCATTAATTCTTGTAACCTCTTTTTCAAGAACAGTTTGATCAAGGATTTTACCTGATCTTATAAGAGTTTCATGGATTTTTTGCTGATAAATATTTTTAACTTTCGGATCCGGAATATTATAATAATATTCTTTGATAAGAGAAGGTTCTTTATGTGTAATAAAATAGGTTACGGCTGCTTTTTTAGAAGCTGAATCTAAAGCATGTTTAAACTTTACTTCTGCATCCCAATAACCACGATACGTCAATCTTTTTTCAATAGATTGCGCACTTTTTTCAGTTTTTGTCTGGTCTAAAATTATAGGCGGTGATCCCCAGTTATGATACAATCTGTCTATTAAAAGACTTTTCCCGACGCTACTTTTCATATTATACTTAATAAAAAGAGAATCACGTAATTTTTGATCTCTCATTTCATTTGGGTAGGTCATGTACTCGTTAAGAATCGTATCGTACTTAGGATTAGCAGCATTGTACAGCCATAAACTTAAAGGCATAAAAAGAAACTGCTTTTTATTTGGTTTTTGCTGAACGTAATTTTTCAGTTCACCGTCAAAAAGTTCTTTCTTATCTTCAAACTCAAAATTGTTTTGTGTAAGCAGATATTCACCATCCGGAACTTTCTTTGTTGTACTACAAGCATAAAGAAGGCCAACAAATGTTGCAAATGATATAATTTTATAATATTTTTGAGGAGAATTCTTATAATGCTTACAGCTCATACAATAAAAATTTTACAGTCTTTAGATAAAAAGAAGTTCAGACAAAAATACAATTTGTTTTTGGTTGAAGGTAATAAAATCATTTGCGAACTTCCCAATTCTAATTTTAAAATTAAAGAAATATTTTCAACCGATCCGCAAAAATTGGAACGTACGGATGTTCCCATCACTCATGTGTCTGAAAATGAGTTGAAAAAAATTAGTTTCCTAAAAAATCCAAAAGATTCTGTGGCCGTTTGCTATCTAAAAAAAGAAGAAATATTTGAGGATAAAAATTTTCAGCTTGTTTTGGATGGGATTCAGGATCCCGGAAATTTGGGTACGATCATTCGATTGGCAGACTGGTTCGGAATACAGCAGATTATCTGTAGTGAAGATACTGTGGATGTTTATAATCCAAAGGTTATTATGTCGACTATGGGCTCTTTTACAAGGGTAAATATGGTTTATACTGATTTGGTTGAATATCTTTCATCCACAAAAAATATAAATATCGGAACTGATATGGAAGGCGAAAATATCTATACTTTCGAAAAACCTGAAAAAATGAATCTTATTTTAGGAAACGAAGGCAATGGAATGCGCCCCGAAACAGAAAAATTACTTCAAAAAAGCATCAGTATCCCAAGGTTCGGAAAATCACAGTCAACAGAAAGTCTGAATGTTTCTATGGCTGCAGGGATTATTTTAGGACAACTCTTTAGAGTAGGAGAGTAATAGTGTTTTAGAATGGGAGAGGTTGAGTTATTGCAAACCCTAAAATTCTACGACTCTAAAACACTATAACATTATATAAGCTGTTCCAAACTTGAAACACTTTTATTTTTCTGATAGCTTTCTAATTTTTTTCGAAAAAATTTCAAGGCGATAGGAGCGATGTAAATCAATGCTGCGCCCAGAAGTTTCTTCTTCCAATTAGAACTGCTCATATTTTTCTTTGCATAATTCCCTACCAAAGCAGTGATTCCCAGTTTTATAAGACTATCCATTGCATTTCCTTTTAGTGCAGAACTTGCAATTCCCATGGCAGTATTTCTATTGACAAACATATCTTTAACCTCGGAGGTCAATTGTTTCGCAATAACATCTTTTCTGAGAACAATTTTTTCATCACCGTCTTCATCTACCTTTTCCTGCAGATATTGATCTGTTAAACCATTGGTAAATGCGCTTAAACTTTCTTTTGTATTTTTAAAAGTCAAAAGATTTTCCAAATCATTGATTTCACCTTTCAATAAATTTTTCTTGATTCTTAATTCTTTTAAGCTGTCGTAGTTTCTGCCCATAGTTTAATGATTTAAAAATTTAATTACCTGATCTGCTACCGAATTTACGATTTTGGTTTTAAAGAGAACAACAAGAATCATAACTACAAAGTAAAAGGCAGCAACAATTAAAAATCCATAAGAAGTATTATCTAAAGCTTTGCCTATAAGAAATGCCATCCCAAAGTTAAAAAGGATGATAAAAAAAGCAAAAGCAGTAAGTAATATGGTAAGATAGGCAATGATACCGGCAGAAAGAGAAGACTTTTCTGTAGCTTCAATCTTTAGAAGATCTATTCTCTTAGATGCGTATTCTTTTATAGTTTCTATCATTGTTTTTTTTTAAAGTTACAAAAAAAGGAACTTTGTGCACTAAAGTTCCTTCTCATAATTTACTTAAAAAATAAATTATTTATTTCTTAAGATCGTTCAATTCTGCCTCTACATTTTTTACTACATCTGTAGTTTTAGAAACGATTTGATCTTTGTATTTATCGTAACCATCTTTCATTGTATGAGCTACATTATTAGCTGTTTCTTTAAAAGTCGATGAAATGTTACCATACTGGTCTTTCACTTTTTCAGAAACTTCTCCATACTTTTCTTTAGCCTGATCTTTAAGATCGCTAGCTTTAGTTTTAATTTTTTTTCTAGTTTCTTTTCCCTCTTCCGGAGCATAAAGCATTCCTAAAATTACACCTGCTGCAGCACCTGCAAGAAGCCCCGCTAATATACCTGCTGAATTGTTTCCTTTTCTAGACATTTTTCGTTTTTTTAATAGTTAATAAACATTAGTTTTTTACGCTTTAAATCTTACAATTAATGTACCAAAACACGGCGTTAATTATTAAAAATTGTTAAAAGTTTTTAATAAAGGAAAGAATACTTTCAATAGTTTCTTTTTTCGTGAGGTTGGTATTGTCAATCACAATGGCATCGTCAGCCTGCTTCAATGGGGCGATTTCCCTCTCGCTGTCTATCTTATCACGAATAATGAGGTTTTCCTTTACCTGCTGTTCTTCGGCTTCGATTCCCATGCTTAAAAGTTCGTTGTATCTTCTTTTTGTTCTTTCGTCAATACTGGCAGTAAGGAAAAATTTGAAGTCCGCATTTGGCAGAACTACTGTCCCGATGTCACGTCCGTCCATAATAATCCCGCCTTTTTCTGCCAGAGAACGTTGGGAGTGGAGTAAAAAGTCTCTTACTTCTTTTTGTTTTGCGATTAAGCTTACATTTGCAGAAACTTCATTGCTTCTGATTTGTTTAGAAATATCAATATGATTAAGATAAAGAACCAATTCTCCATCGTTATTTTTAAACTCAAGCTGAATTTCATCTAAAGAAGAGAATAATCCTTCCAAATTGATAGCCCCATTATCATTAAGACAGTTTTGAAGTGCAAACCAGGTAATACCTCTGTAAAGTGCACCTGTATCCAGATGAACAATTCCTAATTTGTCGGCAATGACCTTGGAGATTGAACTTTTTCCGGTAGACGAGTACCCATCGATAGCTATTACAGGTTTTTTCATACCGCAAATTTCAAATTTTTTTCTAAAAAACCAAGAAATAGTAAGAAATTTTATTAATTAAAATAATGATTTCTTAATTGGTGAAAATTAATATCTGTGTCCGCTAAGATCCAAAGAAACTCCTATTTGGTTAACATTTGAAGAGTTATGATATCTTACGTGAGCATAATCAATCCTGAATTTTGCAATTTTGATCCCAAAACCTCCGGAAATTCCCGAAAAATTTCTTTGATCCGCAACAGCCAATTCGTTTCCTCTTTTAACGTTATAACCCAATCTGATGTTAAAACCTTTTTCAGGGAATAGTTCTGCTCCGATAGAGAAGTGATCGGCAATTTTTCGTCCAACATTCACCTCCTGACCATTTACATTATAGTCGGAAGAAATGTCAAATTGCTGCAGATCATGAGCAGTAATGGTAATCGCCAAAGGAATCGCTGTCAAAATTTTAGTATACCCTAAATCTACTCTGAACGGAAGATTCTCTCTCGTCCCGTTGAAAGATTTGAACTGATATCCAAAGTTTCTAGCAACTACGGAAACAACTTCTTTACGTTTCTTATTGTGATAAGTAACACCGAAATTTCCTCCGATGGCAGAAGATGTATAAGTATCAATTTTTGAAGTGATGAAGTTGATTCCTCCACCGATCGTCCAGTCTTCTTCAAACTGATACGCATATCCGGCTCCCACAGCAACGTCTGAAGCTGTAAAATTTCCGTTCTCAAAACCACTTTCATCCGTTCTCGGGATGTCACCATAACTCATATACCTTGCATTGATCGTGGCCATGTGACCATTTTCAAAATCTTTGGCGAAAGCTATCGTTCCGTATTTTGAGTCGGCTAGATACGCAGCACCGTTCACGGAGAGCTGTTTATCAGAATCTTTATTCAGTAACGCTGGGTTTGCAATAGCAAAGGAAACATCATAATCTCTTATGGTAATTGCATCTCCACCCAAGGCCGCTTGTCGGGCAGATACAGGAATATTTAAGAATGGGTAAACATTTGTTCCTGTTTGTGCAAAAGAAACAATTCCTGACAGAAATAATGAAAAAATGACAATTTTCTTCAATTCAATTTATAATTAATGCAAAAATAATCCTTTTTCGTACTTATCAAAATATTTCTCACATTATTTCTGATTAAATATTTTTCTTTATGCAATATTTTTAATGATTATATTTGCAAAATCAAATTTCAGGGAGCTATCCCTTCTTAAAAAAGTTATTAAAAATTAAAGATGAAATATAAAAGAATCCTTCTAAAACTTAGTGGTGAAGCCTTAATGGGGAACAGACAATATGGTATTGATACTGAAAGACTACAAGAATACGCAGTTGAGATAAAAAAAGTAGTGGAAAGAGGTTGTGAAATTGCCATTGTAATTGGAGGAGGAAATATTTTCCGTGGAGTAGCCGGTGCTGCGAAAGGAATGGACAGAGTACAGGGAGATTACATGGGAATGCTTGCTACTGTAATCAACGGAATGGCTCTGCAAGGTGCTTTGGAAGATGCAGGAATCAAAACAAGACTTCAATCTGCTATCGAAATGGATAAAGTTGCTGAACCTTTTATCAAAAGACGCGCTGTGAGACACCTTGAGAAAGGTAGAGTAGTGATCTTTGGAGCGGGAACAGGAAATCCTTATTTTACAACTGATACAGCTGCAACGCTGAGAGCAATCGAGATCGGAGCTGATGTTATCTTAAAAGGAACAAGAGTAGACGGTATCTACGACAGCGATCCTGAAACGAATGCAGATGCTGTAAAATATAATTCTTTATCTTTCGATGAAGTTTTTGAAAAAAATCTTAAAGTAATGGACATGACTGCGTTCACTTTAAGTCACGAAAATAAATTACCGATCATCGTATTTGATATGAATAAAGAAGGTAATT
Organism: Chryseobacterium sp. G0201; assembly: GCF_003815655.1. Taxonomy (NCBI): domain Bacteria; kingdom Pseudomonadati; phylum Bacteroidota; class Flavobacteriia; order Flavobacteriales; family Weeksellaceae; genus Chryseobacterium; species Chryseobacterium sp. G0201. The sequence goes on from NZ_CP033917.1 coordinate 4,100,235, forward strand.
TGGTGAAGATTGTTGAAGGAGAAAATGTTGGAACTTTAGTTAATTTGTAATTAAGTTTAAGGTTTAGAGTTTTTTGGTTAAAAAATTACTCATTACCCATGACTTATTATTCATAAAAATGTGTAACTATTCAAATTTTAGATATATAATGGAAGAATTAGATCTTATAGTAGAAACTGTAAAACAAGACATGGAGGCAGCTATTAAGCATTTGGATCATGCATTTCAAAGAATTAGAGCAGGACGTGCATCTACATCTATGGTTCAGGATGTTATGGTAGAATATTACGGAGCTCCGACTCCTATTAACCAAGTTGCAAACGTTTCTGTTCCTGATGCTATGACTATCTCTATTCAACCTTGGGATAGAACTGCAATTGGCGCGATAGAAAAAGCTATTATCAACTCTAACTTAGGTTTTGCACCTTCTAACAACGGGGAAAATATTATCCTTAACGTACCGCCTTTAACAGAGGAAAGAAGAAGAGATTTGGCAAAACAGGCTAAAGCAGAAACTGAAGATACAAAAATCGTTGTAAGAAACGCAAGACAAAATGGTTTGAAAGAACTTAAAAGATTGGAAGGTGTTTCTGAGGACGTTATAAAAGGAGTGGAAGAAGATATCCAGACTCTTACAGACAAGCACGTAAAGGCTTGCGACGACCATCTTAAAGTAAAAGAAGCTGAAATTATGAAAGTATAATTTTCAGTTTTTGAAAATAAAAAGAGGTTCCAAATTTTTGGAGCCTCTTTTTGTTTATGTGAAATTTAGAATTATTTACAGTTTTCGTTGTAATCGTAGATCACTTCGTTTACGATAGATAATTTGTCTACTGTTGCATTTTTGATTTCATCTCTGATGAATTTTCCAAGACCACTTCTTTGCTTTTCTTCATTTTTTAAAGATCCGTATTCACCTTTTGCGGCTTTAGCTTTTGTGAAAGGGCAGTCAGCAATGGCAATTTTTACTTTTGCAGGCGTAAAATCTTCAACTTTTCCTCCTTTTTTTGAGTAAACATAATCAGGATTATTCATTAGCCTTTCCGTTTCCTGTCTCGTGATCGCTTGTGAACTGTTTGCTGAAATCGATGTTGGATAACCATACATTTTATAAACTCTGATCTTTCCTTCTGTCACAACTTCTGCAAACTGTGAAGTTCTTGTAAGGTTATTTAGTGCTTTAAATCCTGCTCCTAAACCTGTTGAGCTTTCGGAACTGTTAAGTGCTTCTCTAGTATTGGTATATTTTATTGATTGAAAAACTCGTGGTGTATCGCCCTCATACAACATATATTCTTTAATATCATCGGCATCATAAGTTTTAAATTTGATCTTGTTTTTCACTTTATCAATGTCGGCAACAGCGGCAAATTTTACTTTTAACTGATTTTGCCACGGACTGGAATAACCTCCATTTAAATGCACAACGCCTTCAACTTTCTTTCCGGATTTATCAATGATGTATCCGTATTTTTCACCATTATAAGTGGTAGTTTCTTCCTGAGCATAAATATTCAGAGAGAAAAGCCCGAATAAGCCAATTAGTAATAATTTCTTCATACAATTTTAATTAATTTCCGTAAAGATAATTTTTTATATTTAAATGAATATTTGGGCGAAAAAAATCAACAAACGCATAAAAAAAGATCCAGAAAAATCTGAATCTTTATATTTAAAATATTTTAATTTTTCAATTAAAACTATTGATATCTCGTATGCTCTTTACTTTTCGAGAACCTTTTTGTAATAGGTTTGAATAGTGCCTTGTATTTTTCAGCATCAAACAATTGCGAATCGGTAAGCGCCTTATAGGTCATCCAAACTCCAAAAGGGAAAAGAATGATATTCGGAAGCCAGGCCGCCAGATAAGGGTTCATTTTTCCTGCCCAGGCAATGTTTTCAACCCCAACATTTATAATGTAAAATATAATGAAAATTACAATCGCAATGATGACAGGAAGTCCCATTCCTCCTTTTCTGATGATTGAGCCCAAACTCGCTCCGATAAGAAAGAATATAATACATGTGAATGAATAGGTCACAATTCTTTGCTGATAAATAACCACTTTACTAAAGTATTTTACATTCGGGCTTATATCGTTATTTTTTGTTTCTAAAGTTGTTTTTAAATTATCCAATCTGTTATGAGCGTTATAGATCATATCCAGTTTTTTGTCACTTTTTACGGTATCTAGTTTAATCTGAGCTTTTGGAACTGCTTTAGATTTATTCTGATCCATATATGTTATGACAGAATTGGCTTGGTTTAGGGCATCATTACTCGCTGAAATAAAGAATATTTCGTTATCCTTCTTGCTTTTATCAATCGTTTTATTAAGCTGATTGAAGGTCTGGAAACGGTAATCATCTGTAATCTGCTCTTCCTCGATAGCTTTATTAATGATTTCACTAATATCAAAATGCGATGTTAATGTATCAAATTTAATTGCCTGGTCGGGCTGTTTTAACCTTACATTATCTCCTTTTCCTCCAAAATCATCTTCAAAAATATATCCGTTGTAAAGAACTAATTTTAAATAATTCTTGTTGGCAGCAGGAACAAATTTCCCTTTTTGTGCTACAATCGATTGCTGATTTTCGTACGTACTCGCTTTTCTGTGAACGAAAACGCCTTCAATATTTTCGCCGTTTTCACCGTAAATTTTATCAAACTTCACCATGTAACCGGGAAGCTGATCGATAAACTGTCCGGGAGTAAAGTTCAGTGCTGGTTTTGTCTGAGCAATATTAAAAAGCATATTCTTTGCCTTTCTCTGGAAATCCGGAATGATATTATTCGAAAAGAAAAACAGCATAATTGCCAGCGCAGTAGAAACTCCCAAAAGAGGCATCATTACTCTGGTTAAAGAAATTCCGGCAGCCTTCATTGCAGCAAGCTCGTACCGTTCCCCAAATTCACCGAAAGACATAATACTCGCCAAAAGGATGGTAAGCGGTAAAACCATACTTATTACACTCACCCCAAGGTAGAACAGCAATTTAAGAATCTGCCAATAGCTTAATCCTTTGCCCATAAACTGCCCCAACTGAACCCAGATAATGTTTACAATAAATATGAAAAACAATACGCTGAATATAAAGAAAAACGGTCCAAAGAAGGTTTTTATGATATATCGGTCTAGTATTTTTAACATTCGCCAAAATTAATGAAAAAGCCACAAAGTTTTCTTTGTGACTCTATATTTTATTATTTTTTTATCATTAAGTAAAAACGCGAAATCGTAAAACAGCAAATTTGCTTTTGAATAATTGATTCTGATGCGGTTCTCCGATTTCGCTATTTTGCTTTTTTATAGTTCTGTGATAACGTAATTTTTGTATTTATTCTTATCAAATACAAACATATTGGCATCAAGAGCCTGATTTTCTTTATATTCTTTAATGGCTATTACAGCAACGTCTTTGTTATTTCCATGCTGTTCTAGTTTTACCATTTGTTTTTTAGCAGAATCTACAAAAATGTAGACATATTTTAATCCGTTTGCTTTTACGGGAGTTAATTTAATGAAATCTGTATTTACTCCGTTTACATTTTTCTTTCCATCATACGTTACATTATAATCATTTCTGTAGGTAGAAAGATAGTTGATAGGGGAGAACATAGTGCTGCTTGCGTTTGGTTTTGCAACAGTAACCTCCATATCTTCTGTATTGATGTTGTAAATTTTACTTCCGTCGAAGATTTGTTCCGTATCCATGATCTTCAATTTGTATTTGTCTCCTGCGGCATAATAAATTCCCGGCTCTGTTTTTCCAACCGCCCCGTTTACTCCACTACCGAAAGAAAACTTAAAATAGGTGTTCTTTTTAGACTTATAATTTGCTGTGATGTCGTCTAATATTTTTTTAGCCTTAGCATCAATTTTTTGTGCACTGGTAAATCCAACTGCTCCTATTACAAATCCTCCTAATATTATTTTTGAAATACTGTTTTTCATTTTTTTAATTTTATACTCTTAAACATTCCCAACTTCAAAAGGTGTCGTCAAATGACATTTACTTTTATCTACGTAAATCTTCCAAAAACTGTTCCAAAGAATGAAGATCACTGATAATCACTTCTCTAGCTTTTGCTCCATTGAAACCTCCTACAATACCGCTTGCTTCCAACTGATCCATGATTCTTCCTGCTCTGTTGTACCCTAATTTCAACTGTCTCTGAAGCATTGATGTAGAGCCCTGTTGAGTTGAAACAATAATTCTAGCTGCATCTTCAAACAAAGCATCTTTTTCATTCGGGTCAAAAGCACCGACATTGCTTGTAGCTTCCTCAGAAACATATTCCGGAAGGATAAATGCAGAAGCATATCCTTTTTGTTCACCAATAAATTCTGCAACCCTTTCCACTTCCGGAGTATCTATGAAAGCACATTGAAGTCTTAAAATTTCATTTCCGTTAAAATAAAGCATATCACCTTTACCAATCAACTGATCTGCTCCCGGAGAATCCAAAATCGTTCTTGAATCCACACTTGAAATTACTCTAAACGCCGCTCTAGCAGGGAAGTTAGCCTTAATCATACCTGTAATTACGTTTACAGAAGGTCTTTGTGTTGCAACAATTAAATGGATTCCTACTGCTCTTGCTAACTGTGCTAATCTTGCAATTGGTAATTCAACTTCTTTTCCGGCAGTCATAATTAGATCTGCAAACTCATCCACAACTAAAACGATGTAAGGTAAATAACGGTGACCGTTTTCAGGGTTTAATTTTCTTTCCGTGAATTTTTTATTGTATTCCTTTAAGTTTTTACAGAAAGCATTTTTAAGCAAATCATATCGTTGATCCATCTCTACACAAAGAGAGTTCAGTGTATTGATTACTTTATTGGTATCTGTAATAATGGCATCTTCAGAATCCGGAAGTTTTGCTAAATAATGTCTCTCAATTTTTGAATATAAAGAAAGTTCCACTTTTTTAGGATCAACCATTACGAATTTCAATTCACTCGGATGTTTCTTGTAGAGTAGGGAAGTAAGGATCGCATTGATCCCAACCGATTTACCCTGACCAGTAGCACCCGCCATCAATAAGTGAGGCATTTTTGAAAGGTCGGCCATGAAAATTTCGTTAGAAATAGTCTTTCCGAAAACAACAGGAAGATCCATATCCGTATTTTGGAATTTATGAGATCCGATTACAGAACGCATAGAAACCATCGTAGGATTTTTTCTTGGAACTTCAATTCCGATCGTTCCTTTTCCTGGCATTGGTGCAATAATTCTGATTCCTAATGCTGAAAGATTCAAAGCAATGTCATCTTGTAACTTTTTAATTGCAGAAACTCTGATTCCTGCTTCCGGTACAATTTCGTATAATGTAACGGTTGGTCCGATCGTTGCTTTAATTTCAGAAATTCCAACGTTGAAATTCTTTAAAAGGCCAACGATCTTATTTTTATTTTCTTCTAATTCTTCTTTATTAATAGAAATTTCCTCGTTACCATAGTCTTTCAACAGATCTACTGTCGGCATTTGGAAATTAGCCAAGTCTAATTTATGATCATAAAGTCCGTGCTTATCAACGAGATCTTTAGATTTTCTGTCAGATTCATCCAAAATATCAATAACCGGAGCAACTTCTACGTTGAATTTAATATCTTCTTTAACGACAGGTTTTGGAGGGTTAATGTCAAATGCATCTTCCGGAGTTGAAACCGGAACAGCAGGTTTTGTATTAAGATTTAAACTGACAGATGATTGTGAAAAATCATTTTTATCTTCTTCAAATGAAGTGTGATTTGGAGTTGTGATCGTTTCTAAATTTGTTGAAACAGGAACCTCAGGGAATCCTTTTGGAACACTTACAGGTTCTTCAACTTTTATTTTCTGCGTTGTATCTGTCACAGAAACATGAGATGGCGTTTCCGAGATCTCTTCTTCCAACTCTTCATCGGCTTCAAAGTTTTCCTCAGAATTTGGCATCATAGATTTTACCTTTCCGATCGTATTTTCATTGATCTTATCCAATTTTGCTTTCACAGAACTTGGACGAAGATTAAATTCTAAAATAAAATACAGTGCAATACTGGCTACTAAAACAGTCCAAAGACCAACACTTCCAATGATGGCATTCAAAGAATCCATGATCTGGTAACCGTAAACTCCACTTAAAACTCCTTGTCCTTTAGTGATCGCTCCAAATAAAACGGGAAGCCAGCAGATAAAAAATAAAGAGTGACCAAAGGTCATCCAAGGCTTAAACATCTTCTTTTTAAGGATCATCGTTCCTGTCACCATAACAAGGAATGCTATAATAAATGAGGCAACTCCTATGCTTTCAAAAATGAAGAGATTACCGAGCCAGTCACCCAGTTTTCCAAAAATATTTGAAGATTTTATACTCTTATCGAGCATTGTTCCTGCCTGGCTTTGATCTGATTTCCAATTCATTAAATAAGAAATGAACGAGAAAACAAGCACCACAGAAAAAAGGATGAAAGTAAGCCCTATAAATATACGTGGCTTGGATAAAGTTCTGCCTTTGTCAGGCGATTCCGGCTGTTGTTTTTGTGTCTTTTTGTCCATAATATCAATGTTGGCAAATTTAGTGTTTTTTCAATACCAATGAATGTTTTTTAATCAAAATAGAACTGTAAATTATGTTAATTTTTTTAAAATAAAGTTCACTTTTAAAAGGAAATATCAATAAATTTTAAAACTATTGGTGTGATAAATGAATTTTATTTACAAAAATTTGAGATAAAATGCTTTTTTGAACTAGTTCAATTTTTTTGAATTGAAGGCTCTATAAATTTGCATCATAATAATTAAACAAAAGAAATTATGAAAAATTTATTTAAAATCGCAATGACCATCTGTTTGGTCTTCGTTTCATTAATAAAAATTAACGCTCAAAAAAAAAGAAACATGGAAAATACAGCATTATTAATCATTGATGTTCAAAATGACTATTTCAAAGGAGGAAATATGGAATTGATAGGATACGAAGCGGCAGGTAAAAATACAAAACAGGTTTTAGAGTATTTCAGAGCCAAAAATTTACCGGTTATTCATATCAAACATATTGCTACACAGGAAGGCGCAACATTCTTTTTACCTAATACTTCAGGTGCTGAGATTAATTCGGTAGTTGCTCCGAAAGAAGGTGAAAAAATTATTACAAAGAATTACCCAAACAGCTTCAGAGAAACAGAATTGTTATCTTATCTGCAGTCTAAAGGAATTAAAAATCTTGTTATCACAGGAATGATGACGGATGTTTGTGTAGACGCGACAGTAAGAGCAGCAATGGATCTTGGATTCAGCAACACGGTTATCGGAGACGCTGTAGCAACAAGAGACAGAGAATTGTACGGAAAAACTGTGACGGCTTCCGATATCAACAGATCTTATCTTGCAGGAATGACAGCTTTAGGAAATTTATACGCTAAAGTTGTAACAACAAAGGAATTTTTGAAGTAGTAAAAAATCAAATAAGTTTTATTTAATGAAGATGCCAAATCTGGTGTCTTCATTTTGTTTAATATAAAATCAATAAATTTGTTTCATACACAAATTATATGTTTCAGATCTTAAAAAACAATATCAGCAGATACATTGATCTTTCTGATGAAGAATTTCAACGTTTTTCAGAACCATTTGAACTTAAAAAATTCAACAGGAAAGAAACTGCATTGAGAGAAGGAGATTATTGTCTTTTTGAAGGATTTGTTCTGAATGGATGTTTTAAAGTGTATTTTTTGACAGAAGACGGATTCGAACAGACGTTATATTTTGCAGTAGAAAATTGGTGGATTACAGATATTGACAGTTTGATCAACAATGTTCCAAGTACGTTAAATATTGAAGCTTTGGAAGAAAGCGAAGTTTTAATGATCTCGAAAAAAGACAAAGAAAAGTTATATGAAACAATGCCACAAGTTGAAAAGCTATTTCGTATTATGAATCAGAATTCTTCTGTTGCGTTACAAAGACGGATTCTTTCTTTGATGAACAAAACCGCAGACAAACGCTATCTTGAATTTCTGGAAAAATATCCTGGCCTGGAACAAAAAATAACCCAACAGCAAGTTGCTTCTTATCTGGGAATTTCTCATGAATTTTTAAGTAAAATCAGAAAGAAAACGACATTAGGAAATAGATAACCTCAATCATAGATATAGCTTTTTTATATTCACATTTTCAGGCTATTTGGTTTTGAATTTTCCTCAATTTATTTTTGCTTATTAAGAATGTTTCAAAATAGCGAATATACGCTTCAAAGTGACAAAAAACAGCTTTTTTTATCCTCTTTGTGGTTTATCATCCTTATTTTTGCATGTCAAGTAAAATAAATCATGAAGAAGCTCCAAGATATTCTTATCTCAACCAGAACAATGGCTGTGTTGTTACTGGTATTCGCATTTTCGATGGCCTATGCCACGTTTTTAGAAAACGATTACGGAACTCCAACAGCAAAAGCATTAATTTATGAAGCAAAATGGTTCGAACTGATCATGGTTTTGCTTATTTTAAATTTCATCGGAAATATCGCAAGATACAGACTTTGGAAAAGAGAAAAATGGCCGGTTATGGTATTCCACCTTGCATTCGTGTTTATTTTCGTTGGGGGTGCCATTACCAGATACATCAGTTTTGAAGGTACAATGCACATCAGAGAAGGTGAAACTTCAAACGAAATTGTAACCGACAAAAATTTCTTTAAAATTCAGATTGAAGAAAAAGGTGATGTTCTTAATTATCAAGATGTTCCTTATCTTATGTCTCCTTTGCACAAAGATTTTAATGCGACTTACGACTTCCATGGAAAGGAAATTAAAGTTGTAACGAAAGATTACGTTCAAAGAAAAAAAGACAGCTTACTGGCTGATCCAAGCGGTGCAGAATATCTACATCTGGTATCTACAGGAAAAACAGGAAGACAAAATATCTTTATTAAACCTGGTGAAACGAAGTCTATTAATGGAACTTTAGTTACATTCAACAGAGCAATTGAAGGCGCAGTAGAATTTAAATCCGAAGGAGGGAAAATATTCATTAAAACTCCTGTTGATGCTACATATATGACGATGGCAACTCAGGCTACGGGAAATACAACGAAAGACGAATTCCAACCTTTAGCTTTGAGAAGTTTATATAGCATTAATGAGCTAAAACTAGTTGTTCCGGAAGGTCTTAAAAAAGGAAAATTACTATCTATTGAAGGCGATAGAAAGAAAGACGCTAATATTCCTGATGTTTTAACAGTGGAACTTCAAGGTCCAAAAACAAAACAATTGGTAGAGCTTTCTGTAGAAAGAGGAAATCCAAATGCTTACAAGCAAGTAACAATGGATGGTTTAAACATTATGGTCGGTTTCGGTCCTAAAGTTTATAACACTCCTTTTGCACTTAAATTAGATGATTTCGTAATGGAAACATATCCCGGAAGTTCATCTCCGAGTGCTTACGAAAGTCACATTAAGATTATTGACGAAGGAAAACAAACTCCGTATAAAATTTATATGAATCACGTTTTAAATCATGGAGGTTACCGTTTCTTCCAATCAAGTTTTGATCCGGACAGAATGGGTACCGTACTTTCTGTAAACCACGATTTCTGGGGAACTTTGATCTCTTATATAGGATACACACTATTATTTTCAGGAATGTTTATTATTTTCTTCTGGAAAGGAACTCACTTCTGGAAATTAAATAAAATGTTGAAAGACGTTAACAAGAAAAGAGCAGCAATGGTTGTGCTATTGTTCTTAAGTTTAGGCTTAAATGCTCAAAAAATTGAAACTCACGGAACGACGGACGGAAGCAGAGAACACGTTCACGTAGAAGGTGACGGTCATACGCATGCGGTGGCTCCGGAAATGGCTCAAACGCAATCTGCACCACAGCAAAACTCTTTGGCAGCTCCATTGACAAAGATGAAAGTGATTACTGCTGATGAAATTATCGCAAGAAATAAAATAAGCGAAGAGCATGCTGATAAATTCGGGTATCTTTTGGTTCAGAATTTTGAAGGTAGAATTGTTCCTATCAACACAGAAGCGCTTGATATTTTAAGAAAATTATACAAAAAAGACGCATTCAGAGGAACAGACGGAAAGTCGCTTACGGCTAACCAGTGGTTTTTGTCAATTAATACAGATACTCCGAGCTGGACAATGGTTCCTATCATTTATGTAGGCTCAAAAGGAGGTGATGAATTGAAGAATAAGACAAAGGCAAATGAAGACGGATATACTTCATTGATGAGTCTTTTCCCTGCTGATGCCAACGGAAATCTTACATATATTTTAGAGGATGATTACAATAGAGCTTTCCGTAAAAAACCGGCTGACCAGACGAATTATGATAAAGAAGTAATTTCTGTAAACGAAAGAGTTCAGATCTTCAACGAATTCTTTAGCGGTCAGTTTATGAGAATTGTTCCTGTGAAAAATGATGCAAATCACACTTGGCACTCTTGGTTAGACCAAAAATTCGAACCGGACATGGAATCTCAGCAAGTAATGGGACCTTATTTTGCAGAAGCATTGGCAGCTCAAAAATCAGGAGACTGGAGCAAAGCAGATGCTGAATTGGCAAAGCTTTCAGAATATCAGCAAAAATGGGGGAAAGCGGTTGTTCCTTCAAAATCTAAAGTTGATTTAGAGGTATTCATGAATAAAGTGAATATCAACTTCAAATTATTAATTTTCTATACAATAATTGGAGGATTGCTATTGATGTTAGGTTTTGTTGAATTATTCAAGCCTAATAAGCTTTTAAACAAAATCATTAAAGTAATTATTGTCATTGGTTTATTCGGATATATTTTCCACTTCTTAGGATTGGTTGCAAGATGGTATATTTCAGGTCACGCACCTTGGAGTAACGGCTATGAAGCGATTATCTTTATTTCCTGGGTTGGAATCTCGGCTGGTTTAGCTTTATATAGAAACTCAAATGCATTAATTCCTGCAGCAGGATTTATGGTGGCAGTAATTATGATGGGATTTGCTCACGGAGGTTCAGCTCTTGACCCGCAGATTACGCCATTGGTGCCTGTATTGAAATCATACTGGTTGATCGTTCACGTTGCGATTATTGTTTCAAGTTATGGTTTCTTTGCCCTTTCAATGATTATTGCGGTAATCAATTTAGTATTTTATATTATTTCTAGTAAAGAAACATACAAAGTTCACCACGATACAACATTAAAAGAATTAGTGATCGTATCTGAAATGTCTCTTACCATCGGTTTATTTGCATTAACAGTAGGTAACTTCTTAGGAGGGATCTGGGCGAATGAATCTTGGGGTAGATACTGGAGCTGGGACCCGAAAGAAACTTGGGCTTTCATTTCCATCATGGTATATGCTTTTGTTTTACACATGAGATTAGTTCCTGGATTAAGAAGCAAATGGGCATTCAATGTAGCAACAATGTTTGCATTCTGTTCAATGGTAATGACGTATTTTGGAGTAAATTATTACTTAAGCGGACTTCACTCTTACGCAGCAGGAGATCCTGTTCCGGTTCCGGCTTGGGTATACATCGGACTTGCATCGATGATTATTTTATCTGTAGTTTCTTATGTTAAGTTTAAAGCTTTAAATAAAAAGTAAAATTTAAAATCATATTAAAAAAATCCCGGAAAGTAATTTTCGGGATTTTTTGTTGGAATAATAACCATTAAGTTTTTCTTAAGTAGTTAAGAATATTAAGCTACATTGCGAACTTAAAAACATAAAGTAATTAAAAAAACTTTAGCTCCTTGCGTTAAAAAAGCATTAGAGAACAAAAGCAAAAAATCGTTCGTCATAAGGATAGATGAGTCTACATACAAACTTCTGGAAAATGGGGAGGGGATGAATTCAGAAGTGTAAACGGACAGATTGAGTATTTGCTACATCAAAAACTGGTGGAATCGGGACGAAAGAAAAAGGAATAGAAATAATCACTTTCAACAAAAAAGAAAAGCAGAGAAATAGTTCTCTGCTTTTTTATATTCAATATATCAATTAATTAATCAAATATCCCTGTAAAGTAACCGCTGATCACGCTCCAGAAGTTTTTTCCAAGAAAATAGATAAGGGTAGAAGTGATAATTCCTTTTACGGTAAAGAATATAATTCCGCCGATCCCGAATTTTTTCACCAAACTTTTCCATTTAGAGTTTTTTTTCTGCTCTTCCGGCTCGTTTATCGTTTTATTATTTTCCATTTCTGAAATTCAAATGATTACCCTACAAAGATAAGCATGTTTATAATTAGTCCAAATAAAAAAGTCTTTAAAAAATTAAAATTTTGGGATTCGCATAATATTTTTATCTTTAGAGGAAACGAAAAGTAATATTTATGTCTAAAAAAGTCAAAGATTTCGGGATCGAAAAAACACTCAAAAATCTAGGTATTAAAGATGAAAATAAAGGAACTTCCATAGGTGGAAAATACTTTGCTTCAGGCAAAACGATTGAAAGCTATTCTCCTGCTGATGGAAGATTGATTGGTAAGATAAAAACTTCCGGAGAAAGCGATTATGATAAGGTAATAGAATCTGCCCAAAAAGCATTTTTGGAATTCAGAATGATTCCAGCTCCGAGAAGAGGAGAATTAGTAAGACAATTAGGGTTAAAACTAAGAGAATATAAAGATGATCTGGGTAAACTTGTTTCTTATGAAATGGGTAAATCTTTGCAGGAAGGTTTAGGTGAAGTTCAGGAAATGATCGATATCTGCGATTTTGCAGTTGGTTTATCAAGACAGCTTCACGGCTACACGATGCATTCTGAAAGACCGGGTCACAGAATGTACGAGCAGTATCATCCGCTTGGAATTGTTGGGATCATCACCGCTTTCAACTTTCCGGTAGCAGTTTGGGCTTGGAACACAGCTTTATCTTGGATATGCGGTAACGTTACGATCTGGAAGCCATCAGAAAAAACGCCTTTCTGTGCTGTAGCTTGTCAAAATATTATGGCTGAAGTTCTTAAAGAGAACAATATCTCAGAAGGAGTTTCAAGTTTATTGGTTTCTGATCATGAGATCGGACAAAAATTAGTTGAAGATAAAAGAGTTTCTCTGGTTTCTTTCACAGGTTCTACAAGAGTCGGAAGAATGGTTTCTTCTAAAGTGGCAGAAAGATTCGGGAAATCTATCCTTGAATTAGGCGGAAATAACGCCATTATTATATCTAAAGACGCAGATATCGACATGTCGATCATCGGAGCTGTTTTTGGAGCTGTAGGAACGGCTGGTCAGAGATGTACAAGTACAAGAAGACTAATCATTCATGAAGATGTGTATGACGAAGTAAAGAAAAGATTGGTTAAAGCTTACGGTCAGTTGAAAATCGGAAATCCATTAGATGAAAATAATCACGTTGGACCGCTTATCGATGTTGATGCTGTAAATCAATATGAAGAATCAATCAAAAAATGTAAAAAAGAAGGCGGAAAATTCATCGTTGAAGGTGGAGTTTTGGAAGGAAAAGATTACGAATCCGGATGTTACGTAAAACCATGTATCGCTGAAGTGAAGAATTCTTTCGAAATCGTTCAACACGAAACTTTTGCACCGATTTTATATTTAATTAAGTATAAAACATTGGATGAAGCGATCGCTATTCAGAATGATGTTCCTCAAGGTTTATCTTCTGCGATCATGACTCAAAACTTAAGAGAAGCAGAATTATTCCTTTCTCATGCAGGTTCAGACTGTGGAATTGCCAACGTAAATATCGGAACTTCCGGTGCTGAAATCGGTGGTGCTTTCGGTGGTGAAAAAGAAACTGGAGGTGGTAGAGAATCCGGTTCAGATGTTTGGAAATACTACATGAGAAGACAAACCAATACTATAAATTACACAGCCGAACTTCCTTTAGCACAAGGAATTAAGTTCGATTTGTAAAAGTTTTAATTTAAGTTAAAACAATTAAAAAATTTAAGAGATTTAGATATTCAGAAATTCCAGTCACTAATTTCTAAATCTCTGAATTCCTTAATCACTAAATTTAAAAAAATATGGAACACACAATAGATATACAGGCAAATAAAGTAAAAGAAACAGTAGGAAAGCACGTTTTGGCAGACGGTTTTGATTTCGTGATGGATATCGAAAGATCTCACGGATCATGGCTGTATGACAAGCTTTCAGACAGAGAATATTTAGATATGTTTTCGATGTTTGCATCAGCTTCCATCGGTTATAATCACCCTTACCTTCTTGAAAGATCGGCTTGGTTGGGGAAAATGGCTATTAACAAACCCACTTTGGCAGACGTTTATTCTGAGGAATATGCTCACTTTTTAGAAGTTTTCGAAAGAGTGGTTATTCCTGAAGAATTACAGTATGCTTTCTTTATTGAAGGCGGAACTTTAGGTGTAGAAAATGCGATGAAAGCATGTTTCGACTGGAAAACCCGTAAGAATTTTGAAAAAGGACTTCAAACAGAAGCCGGAATTTGTATCCATTTCAAGCAGGCATTTCACGGACGAAGTGGTTATGCGTTAAGCTTAACCAATACTTCTGACCCAAGAAAATATCAATATTTCCCGATGTTTGACTGGCCAAGAATTCTTAATCCGAAACTAACTTTCCCGATTACTGAAGAGAACTTAGAAGAAACGATCAAGAACGAAAGATTGGCTTTATTAAATATCGAGGAAGCAATTTTAATGAATCCTGATAAAGTAGCGTGCATCATCATTGAACCGATTCAGGCTGAAGGTGGTGACAACCATTTTAGAGATGAGTTTTTATTAGGTTTAAGAAAAATATGTGATCAGAATGAAATTCTTTTGATTTACGATGAAGTTCAAACCGGTATCGCAATGACAGGAAAAATGTGGGCTTTCCAACATTTTACTGCAAAGCCGGATATTATTTCTTTCGGGAAAAAAGCTCAGGTTTGTGGAGTTTTGGCGAATAAAGAAAAATTTGATCAGGTTCCGAATAACGTTTTCAGAGAAAGTTCAAGAATTAACTCCACTTTTGGAGGGAACTTTATCGACATGCTTCGTTTCCAATTGGTGATGGAAGTTATCGAAAAAGAAAACCTTGTTGAGAATGCCAGAATTGTGGGTGATTATTTATTGGACGGTTTGAAAAATCTAGCTCAAAAATATCCTTCAAAAATTTCAAATGCGAGAGGAAGAGGGTTGATGTGTGCGATAGATTTACCTTCGTCGGAAGAAAGAAATCATTTAATTAATGAACTTTTTAATGACGGCTTAATCATCTTATCGTGTGGAGGTCAGTCAGTTCGATTCAGACCTCACCTGAATGTGACTAAAGAGGAAATTCAATTAGCTTTAGATAAAATTGAAAATAATATTAATAAAATTTAAAACTGAAGATTTGTAATTTTAAAAAAAACATTGTACATTTAGATACTCAAACGATATAGAACATGGAAAGAAGTACGAGAGTATCCGTTTTTGAAAGTGATAAACCTTCAGAAATACAGTTAATCAAATCTAAATTGGATGATGCACAGATTACAAATGCAGTTGAAAACAGTTATCTGACTTTTACAACGACGCCAACGGCAACATCGTTAAAAATTATGGTAGATTTGGAACAAGAAAGTAAAGCATTTGAGATTATCGATGCTTACCTTCAACAAAGTGAAAACCAATAAAAAAACAATTTCATAATTTTAAATTTTACTACTTCGAACCGAAAATTGATTAACATTAATTTTCGGTTTTTTTTGATCCTTTTTTGAATAATAATTTAATCTATTGATTTTAATTAATGATTAAAATATAGGTTTAACGTTTAATCATTATTTTATTTTTAATATCTTTAGGGTATATTCTAAAATTATTAATAATGACAGAACAAATAATTGGTTACTCAGGAGCATTAATATCATCAATATCATTTTTACCGCAAGTCATAAAATTGTGGAAGACAAAATCTGGGGATGATCTATCGATGGTTACCTTATTTTTCCTTACATTAAATGCGATACTTTGGGTTATTTATGGATTGATGAAGGATGCAAAACCACTTTGGATCACCAATATTTTGATGCTAAGTATGTTGATCGTAATGATTTTTCTTAAAATTGTATATAGAAAAAATACACCTGTTTCTAAAAAATAATAGCAATAAATCTTAAATTTGTTATTTATATAAACAAAGTCGTTTCACTTATTCTTGAAAAACAAAAATACTAAGTATGTCGATTAGTTCTTATTTAAACAAAATTTAATCAATTCATTTAATTAAATAATCTGATATTCAGGGATTAAATAATTATTTTCACAAAAATGTATGTTTTGCATTTAACTTCTGATCACAAAAATTATCAATAGATATAGTTTTCATGAGCTTTTCGGGGTGATACGTGCAGAACAGGTACAACTTTTAAATATTTCAATTTTCAATATTAAAATAAACATGACGCAAGAAATTAAACTAAGGAAAGCCGAAATTGAAGACAGAGACCTTATCTGGGAAATTATCCAGCAAGCAATTGAAAGAAGAAGAATAGACGGAAGCACGCAGTGGCAGAACGGATATCCCAATCTTGACACCGTAGAAAGTGATATTGCAAAAAACTTCGGATTTGTTTTAACAGTAGACGGAGAAATTGCAGTTTATGTAGCGCTAATTTTTAATGATGAACCGGCTTACAGCACGATCGAAGGCGCTTGGTTGAGCGACGGAGAATTCGTTGTTGTTCACAGAGTGGCTGTTCATGAAAAGTTTGCTGGACAAGGATTAGTGAAAAAACTTTTCGATCATATTGAAAGTTTTACCAAAGAAAATGGGGTACAAAGTGTAAAAGTAGACACGAATTACGATAATATTGCCATGCTGAAAATCCTTGAAAAACAAGGATATTCTTATTGTGGAGAGGTTTTTCTGGCTGGTGGCATGAGGAAGGCATTTGAGAAGATTATTATTTAATCCAAAAGTTAAATCAATCTTTATTGAATTTTTAAAAGATACTTCATTTATAAACTCTATCGAGTTTGTTCGTTTAGTTCTGAACTAATTTTTACTTTTGCTTCAAATTAATATACAATGCATAAAAGTATAGAAATTGATGAAAAAATATTTCAGGATGCTGTTAAATTCTACGGTACCGTTTTCAATCTACCACCGTTAGCTTCAAAAATCTACGCCTATCTTCTTTTCGATTATGAAAAGGTGGGTATTACGTTTGACGAGTTTGTGGAAGTGCTTTCTGCCAGTAAAAGTTCTGTTTCTACGAGCATTTCTTTACTACTAAGCTCACAACTTATTGTAGATCACAATAAAATGGACGAACGGAAACGATATTTTTTCATCAATGATGAGTACAAAAAGATAAGATTTGAAAAAATAGTTCAAAAGATGAAGGACGAATTAAAATTATTGGATGATTTAAACAATTTCAAAAAAGTAAAAGATGATGGTTACGACGAAAAAATTGAAGCTTATAAAGCTCTTTTAGATAAAAACATAATAAATATTCAAGAATCTCTTAATAAACTATAAAATGAATAATAAGCTAGTTATACTTTCTATTGCGGCATTCTCACTAGCTGCCTGCAAAAAAGAAGCTCCAAAACAGGATGGCGCAAAACCATATCCTGTAATCAATGTGGAGGCAAAAAATATCGTAGGTTATCAGACATTTCCGGCTACCATTCAGGGTAGGGTGAATAATGATGTACGTGCGAAAATACAGGGATATATCACTCAGGTTTTAGTAGATGAAGGGCAATATGTTACAAAAGGACAGCCTTTATTCCGTCTTGAAACTAATATTTTAACAGAAAACGCTGCTGCTGCAAAAGCAGGAATTGGCGCGGCTGAGTCAACGATCGCAGCTTCTCAGGCAGCGGTAAATGCAGCTCAGGTTGAAGTAAATAAATTAAAGCCTTTGGTTGCTAAAAATATCATCAGTGATGTTCAGCTGCAAACTGCACAGGCAAATTTATCTCAGGCAAAAGCTCAGTTGCAACAGTCAATGGCTGCAAAACAACAGGCTTCGGCTAACTATAAAGGAGTTGCGGCAAATATCGAATATTCTATCATTCGTGCGCCTATTTCAGGAGTTATCGGAAAGCTTCCTTTAAAAGTGGGAAGTTTGGTTGGTCCTACAGATCAGACAGCTTTAACAACAATTTCAGACACTTCTGAACTGTTTGCTTATTTCTCAATGAATGAAAAAGAATATTTTGATTTCTTAGAAAAATCTCCAGGAGCTACATTGCAAGAAAAGATCAAAAATCTTCCCATGGTAGAATTACAACTGGCAAACGGAAGTATTTATTCTGAAAAAGGTAGAATTGAAGCGATTACAGGACAAATTGATGCTACAACAGGGACGATTCAGTTTAGAGTTGCCTTCACAAATCCACAGAAATTATTGAGCAACGGTAACAGTGGATCTATCAGACTTCCAAAAGCTTACGATAATGTATTGGTGATTCCGGAAAGTGCAACTTACGAGCAGCAAGGTATCGTTTATGCTTATAAAGTTGATAAAGGTGATACTGCGAGAAATGTTGTCATTAATGTGATCGACAGAATCGACAATATGGCTTTAATAAAATCCGGTGTTAATAAAGGTGAAATGATCGTTGCTGCAGGTATCGGAGGTTTAAAACCGGGAACTGCTGTGAAGCCAAAACCAGTAAAAATGGATAGCCTTGTTCAATCTATAAAACCGAAATTCTAAAATGATTAAAAATTTTATAAACCGACCGGTTTTATCCACCGTAATCTCAATTTTGATTGTGATTCTCGGTGTTTTGGGATTAATTTCCCTGCCAGTCACACAGTATCCAGATATTGCACCTCCCACAGTAAGCGTTTCAGCAAACTACACCGGAGCCAATGCGGAAACTGTTATGAAAAGTGTTGTAGTACCTTTGGAAGAACAGATCAATGGGGTGGAAGGAATGGACTACATTACTTCCAGTGCAGGAAATGATGGTTCAGCGCAGATTCAGGTATTTTTTAAACAAGGAATTGATCCGGATATTGCTGCGGTAAACGTACAGAACCGTGTTACCAGAGCTACACCGTTGCTTCCAAGTGAAGTTACACGTTCCGGAGTTGTAACGCAGAAACAGCAAACGAGTGCCTTGATGTATATGTCTTTCTATTCTGAAAATAAAGATTTAGATGATGTATATCTTCAAAACTTCCTGAATATCAACGTTATTCCAAACTTGAAAAGGATTAATGGTGTAGGTGATGCCAACGTTTTCGGGGGTAAAAACTACTCTATGAGAGTTTGGTTGGATCCTTCAAAAATGGCAGCTTACGGATTGACTCCGGATGATGTTACCACAGCGATCAACGAGCAGAGTAGAGAAGCGGCAGCTGGTTCTATCGGGCAAAACAGTGGTAGTTCTTTTGAATATATCATTAAATATGTCGGAAAATTCAACGAAAAAGATCAATACGACAATATCATCATTAAAGCGCTTCCTGACGGACAGAATTTGATGTTGAAAGATGTTGCTAAAGTTGAGTTGGCAGGACAATCTTACACAGGAATCGGGGAAAACGGAAACAATCCATCCATCAGTATGGGTATCTTCCAGACACCGGGTTCTAATGCTCAGGAGATCATTAAAAATATTAAAACTTACCTAAAATCAGCAGAAGGAAGCTTCCCTGAAGGTGTAAAATATACATTTAACTTTGATACCAACGAATTCTTGGATGCATCGATTGAAAAGGTTGTTCATACCTTAATTGAAGCATTTATATTGGTATTTATCGTGGTTTATATCTTCTTGCAGGATTTCAGATCTACATTGATTCCGGCCATTGCGGTTCCGGTATCTATTGTAGGGGCGTTTTTCTTCCTGAATTTATTTGGATATTCATTAAACCTTTTAACGTTATTCGCATTAGTTCTTGCGATCGGTATTGTGGTAGATGACGCGATTGTCGTCGTCGAGGCCGTTCACGCCAAGATGGAACACGGTATTTCCGATGCTAAAAAAGCGACTGTTGAAGCGATGGACGAGATCACAGGAGCTATTATTTCAATTACTTTGGTAATGGCAGCGGTATTCGTTCCGGTAACGTTTATTACAGGTCCGACAGGGGTTTTCTACCAGCAGTTTGGTATTACGCTGATTATTGCGATCATCATTTCTGCAGTTAATGCATTAACATTGAGTCCGGTTTTATGTTCATTATTCTTAAAGCCTCATGATGCGCATCATGCAGAATATAAAAGCTTAAACTTTTTACAGAAGTTTTTCTATAAATTTAATATTGCTTTCAAAACGACAACAGATCGTTACGGAAGAGGGTTTGTGTTCTTGTTAAGACACAAATGGGTTACTTTGATCATCTTTGCTGTTACAGGAGGTATTTTATTCTGGGCAAGTTCTACGATGAAAAAAGGTTTCGTACCTACAGAAGACAGAGGGATCATCTTTACTGATGTACAACTTCCTCCGGGTGCTTCGATGGAAAGAACGTACAATGCTTTGAAAACGCTTCAGGCTAATGCTATGAAGGTTCCGGGAGTACAAAATGTGACGATTTCTACAGGTAGAGGTTTCTTATCAGGAAACGGAAGTAATAACGGTCTTGCTTTCATTAAATTGAAACCATTTGACGAAAGAAAAAAAGACAATCAGACTTCTGAAGATATTACTAAAAAACTATTCGGTATTTCAGGAAAAGTTCCGGATGCGAAAGTAGTATTCTTCCAACCACCGAGTGTACCAGGTTTTGGTAACAGTGCCGGTTTTGAAATGGTATTGCTGGATAAATCAGGAGGTGATTACGCCGACCTTGATAATAAAACAAACGAATTCATCGGGAAATTGATGCAAAGACCTGAAATTGAATTTGCTCAGTCATCATTTAACACAAAATATCCTCAGTATCAGATGGACATTAATGTTCCTTTGGCTAAACAGATGGGAGTTTCTGTAAGTACCATTCTAAGTACGATGCAGGGATACATCGGGGGTATTTACACCGCTGACTTTACAAAATACGGAAAACAGTTCAGAGTAATGGTTCAGGCTCTTCCTGAAAACAGACAAAACATCAATAACTTAAATGAATTGTATGTAAGAACCGCTTCCGGAGTAATGTCGCCGATTTCTCAGTTTGTAACGTTGAAAAAAGCATACGGTCCGCAATCAGTAAGCAGATATAACTTGTTTACTTCAGTGAAAATTACTGGAGCTAACTCTGCAGGATTCAGTTCTGGGGATGCAATTACGGCAGTTCAGGATGTGGCTAAGGAAACTTTAAATCAAAATTATGATGTAGAGTTTACGGGGTTAACAAGAGAAGAATTAAATTCAGGATCTCAGACATTATTAATCTTTGGTTTAAGTTTAATTTTTGTTTACTTCATTCTTTCTGCTCAGTATGAAAGTTATATTCTTCCGTTGGTCGTGGTAATTTCTCTTCCTCTTGGGGTAATGGGAGCTTATTTTGGTCAAAAAATTATGGGCTTGGAAAACAATATTTATTTCCAGATCGCCCTGATCATGCTAGTCGGATTACTCGCGAAAAATGCCATCTTGATCATTGAATTTGCTGTACAAAGAAGGCATCACGGTGAAACGATTGTAATGTCTGCCATCAATGCTGCAAAAGCTAGATTAAGACCAATTTTGATGACTTCATTTGCCTTTATCTTCGGTCTATTACCGTTGGTTTTAGCAAGCGGAATCGGAGCAGTGGGTAACAGATCTATTGCAACAGGTGCCGCGATCGGGTTGTTGATCGGTACAATTTTAGGTCTTTTCGTAATTCCTGTTTTGTACGTGATTTTCCAGACTTTACAAGAAAAAGTGAAACCTATTAAAAGAGAAGAAATCAATTTAGCAGAATAATTTAATTAGAGAAGTTAGAGGTTAGATTTTAGAAATTAGTTTTTAAATCTAGCTTCTAACCTCTAGTTTCTAACTTCTAATTACAAAAAATGAAGAGTTTATTAAACATCATAAAAGGAATAACTTTTTCAGTCGCAATTCTTGCAGCCGTTTCATCTTGTATGGCGAGAAAAGAATATGAAAGACCGAAAAATGTTGTAGACGAAAAGCTTTTCCGTACAGATATGCTTCCTACAGACAGTGTGAATATCGCGAACATTTCCTGGAAAGAAATTTTCACCGATCCGATACTTCAAGGGCATATCAATAAAGCTTTAGAAAATAATTTAGATATAAGAATCGCTTTGCAGAGTATTACTTCTGCAGAGGCCTATTTAAAGCAAAGTAAAGCAGCATACGAACCGACAATAAGTGTTGGTCCAGGCTATTCTTTCCAGACTCAGTCTTTAAATACGCAAACCGGACAGTTATTCGGAGACAGAAGATATATTAACCAACTTGATATTACTGCAAGTCTTGGTTGGGAAGCTGATATCTGGGGTAAATTAAAAGCTCAGGAAAAAGCTCAGCTTGCTACATATTTAGGAACTGTAGCAGCCCATAAAGCCGTAAAAAGTGACTTGGTTGCCTCTGTTGCTTCTGCGTATTATCAGTTGTTGACGTATGATTCTCAGAAGAAAATTATTACGGAAACAATTGCAGTTCGTCAGAAAAATTTAGAAACAACTAAAGCTTTAAAAATATCAGGAACCGTTACAGAGGTTGCCGTTCAACAAAGTGAAGCGTTGGTTTTCAATGCACAATCTTTATTGATCGATATTGATACTCAGATCCAATTATTGGAAAATACAATGAGTTTATTGATGGGAGAGCCTTCTCACGCAATCGAAAGATCTACGTTGGAATCACAAAAAATCCCTATTGATCTAAAATTAGGATATCCTGCTCAATTGCTGGCAAACCGTCCGGATGTAATGAGAGCAGAATACAGTCTGATGAATGCTTTTGAATTGACAAATTCTGCAAAAGCTCAGTTTTATCCTACGTTGAAGATTACAGGAAGCGGAGGAATTCAGTCTCTAGATATTGATCATTTATTTAGTGTAAATTCATTATTTGCAAGTGTAGTGGGAGGTTTGGCACAACCTATTTTAAATAAGAGAGCGATCAGAACCAATTACGATGTAAGTTTAGCTAACCAGGAAACAGCGTATTTGAACTTCAGAAAAACGGTTCTTACAGCCGGAAAAGAAGTTTCTGACGCCATAAGAGTTTTCTCTGTTCAGGATTCTTTTATTGAATTAAAAGAAAAAGAACTGGATGCTTACAAAAAATCTGTAAACTATTCTCAGGAGCTTGTGAACTACGGTATGGCCAACTATCTTGAAGTATTGAATGCCAGCGTAAATTCATTAAACGCAGAATTGAATATTTCAAACGCAGAATACAGTAAAATGAAAGCCGGAATAGACCTTTACCAAGCTTTGGGAGGCGGATGGCAATAGTCATTTAATCATAAAAAGTAAAAACGCATGTTAATTAATTTTAGCATGCGTTTTTTTTAGATAAAATTTATATCATTAATTTACAGCTATTTATATTGTTATAAGTTAATTTCATTTGTATATATGTAGTTAACTACGTAGTTTTGTACGTAAATTAAATACAATGTTAGAAATCAGTACTGTAAACAATACACATTCAAAATCAATTATAGATTTGATTCTGAATATCCAGCAAAAGGAATTTAATGTTCCTATCACAATAGAGGATCAGCCGGATCTTCTGCAAATCGATGATTTTTATTTTGCTAAAGGAGGAAGTTTTTGGGGAGCTTTTATCAATGGTGAATTGGTAGGAACGATAGCCTTGGTGAAGTTTGATGAAAAATCTGGTGCGATCAGAAAGATGTTTGTAAAAAAAGAATTCAGAGGAAAAGAACATAATATCGCACAAAAACTGTTGGAAACCTTGATTTCTTATTGTAATGAAAATGGAATAGATGAACTATATTTGGGAACGGTATCCATACTGAAGGCAGCATTGCGTTTTTATGAACGAAATCACTTTACTATCATTAATAAAGAATCGCTTCCGGCAAAATTCCCGTTAATGAGTGCCGATAATGTATTTTGTTATTTAAACATCACCCTATGAACGTTATCAACGAAGCAGGAATTTTAGCAATATCAACAAGACTTCATCGTTTTAGTGAACAATTGAGAAAGGAAGGTGCCCTGATTTACAAAGCCTTCGGTATAGACTTTGAGCTTAAGTGGTTTCCGGTCATATTTACCATATATCAGAAAAAATTAGCAGGAGTTGTTGAAATTGCCAATGAAATAGGATATACCCATCCTTCTACGATTAGCCTGCTTAAAGAACTCGAAAAACTAGAATTTATAGAATGGAAAAAAGATAAACACGATGAGCGAAAAAGGCTCTTTGTGTTAACTCTCAAAGGAGAAGAACTGATTGGGAAAATGAAACCGGTATGGGAACTTATGTCACAAGTATTGGGTGAAATTGCAGATAATGAAAATAATTTGCTAAAAGCAATTAATGAAGCAGAGGAAAAAATTGCTGCGCAGTCGTTTTTGCAGAGGGCTCTACAATTGAAAAATACTAAGTAAATAGTACTGATAAATTGATAGTTAAATAATTTTCTTTTTGCTGTTTTATTCAAAGAAGCTTTAAAAAAATGATTATAACATAGTTAATGTTAGAAATTATTAAATAAAATTTAATAAAGTATTTGTATATGTGGTTTAAATACTTACTTTTGTACCGCTTCTGAAAAAGAAAGGGGAATTAGCTCATCTGGCTAGAGCGTTAGACTGGCAGTCTAAAGGTGACGGGTTCGATCCCCGTATTCTCCACAGATTTGATATTTCATAAACTTATAAAAACTATGAAGAAACTTTTTTTACTCTTATTAACGGCTTTTATATTTATCGGATGTAGCTCTGATGAAGATACTATTTACGATTTTATCGGAACATGGTCAGGGACTTATGAAGGTAGTGACAAAGGTGACTTTAATTTTGTTGTTGCCAGTGACGGGAAATTGACGGGCACTATGCATTCTACTATAAAAGATGAAAATTACGTAATCACAGGAAATGTAACTGATACAGGAGATCTTACAGGAGTAGTAGGTTCACCTTCAGATGGTGATTTTCATGGTATTTTAACAAGAGAAGATAAAAAAGGAAGTGGAGGCTGGACAAATTCAGTTCCTACGCCTGCAAGAGCTGGAACTTGGACCGGAGAAAAGAATAAAAAGTAAAAAAATATTATTTACAATATAAAAAAAGACTATCCAATTTGGGTAGTCTTTTTTGTTTTTGGATTTCTGCATTTTTTCATTACAAAATGGTTTCCAATCTCCATCTTATCATACAAATCCCATATTCAAAATCTCTTCATCTTTTTTTAAAACTAAAAAGTAGAGAATTAAATCATCACCTGAAAACTGCTTAATAAAAAATATTTTTTCTTTTTCTTCGGCTAATTTTTTCTCTTCAAAAGACTCTGTTAAATAATTTTCAAAATCAATTTTTAGACTAATTAAAATGGTTTCATCTGCAGGAAATATATTATTTAAATATAATTTTTCATTGAATAAATCTAAAGAAATAGAATTTTCATTTTCAAAATTATTCTTACTCCCAAATTGAAATTTACGGAGAAGAAGCTTTCCTTTTTCAGTTGAAATACCATTTTCGACAGTTCTTTTTCCTCTTTCAGACACAACGTCAAGATCTTTTATCTCGGTCATTAATTTTGCAAATTTCTGATAGAGTAGAGGATCTTCTGCCTGTTTTATATATTGATCTAAAACTTGTCTTATAATTTTTCCAACCTTAGAACAATGGCCAAATTCTGAGCTGTTCTGCCTTACTTTTTCATAAGAAGGACTTTTCTTAAAAGCTGTTTTATTGAATCCGCTTTTTTTTCGAACAACATTTTTGCCATTCAAAGTATAAAAAACGAGGTCGCCAACCGCGCCATTAATTTTAATTAAACTTTCATACGTTGCCATAATTCATTGATAAAACGAATGTTTAAAAATATCACAAAAGAGATTCATATAATTAGTGAAAAACATTTGTGTTTAAGTATCAAATATAATGATTAATAATTAAATAGCTAATTTTAATATATATTTATAATATAGTTCTAGTATAGTTTAAGCATAATTTAAATATAAAATGTATATTTGTATAGAATTAGTTACAGTGTTAAAAATCAGAAGGATATGAAAATGGGATTACTTAAAGACAACTTAAGAATAAAGCAGTTATCTGTTTTACTGATTACATCTTCACTTATTGTTTCTTGTGGAAGCTCAAAAAGTGTTGCAACTAAAAAAAATACAAATAGAACGGTTGTTAAATCTGAAAATCTCAGAAAATTAGATTCAAAATTTGACGGAAAAGTTCCAAAATCAATCAATAGCGTTCTAAAAAATGCTGAAAAATACATCGGAACTCCTTACAAATTTAGAGGAAATACGTCTTCAGGGTTCGATTGTTCAGGTTTTACTGTAAAAGTTTTTGAAGAAAATGATTTCAATCTTCCCAGAAGATCATCCGATCAGGCGGAGGCAGGTAAAAAGATTGATATCAGTGAAGTAAAACCAGGAGATCTTCTATTTTTCGCCACAGCCGGGGGAAGCAGGGTTTCACATGTAGGAATTGTTCATGACATCAATACTGACGGTGAGGTGAAATTTATCCATGCATCAACATCAAAAGGCGTAATTATTTCTTCATTAAACGAAAAATACTGGAATAAAGCTTATCTCCACGCTCAAAGAGTTTTGTGAAACAACAAGAATGATAAATAAAACTTTTGCATTCATTAAAACTGATAAGAAGTTGGTAAAACTTTTCTTTGATGATATCACAGCTATAAAAGGCTTAGGAAACTATGTCGAAATTTATACAACTTCTGATAAGAAATATATTTATTATAAATCACTTAAAGACTTAATTGCAAGTCTTCCTGACGAATTTATGAGGGTTCATAATTCCTATATCGTCAATCTTACAAACATTGATTATTTCGAAGATAATCAGATCACTTGCAAAGATTTAAAAATTACTGTAGCAAAAAGTTATCGGGAATGTTTAATGAATGCCTTTCTCAAACTGATGCTGTAATCCACCTACATAAGAAAAATACCTAACGAAATAATATTTACTGCAGACCAAATAATAATATTTTCTGGTATTCATATTCATTATAGATTTGTTTAAAATTAAAGCAAAATGAATAAAATTATCGCATTAGATTACATTAAAACCAATAATTTGATAGGAATAAAAGCAGGTGCAAATCGTTGCACTTTTTTAGAGATTTGGATGGTGGTGGTTAACGATAGGATTTTTGCCAGATCTTGGGGACTTGCTGAAAAAAGCTGGTACAATAGGTTCCTTCAAGATTCAAAAGGTCAAATACAGTGTGGAAATTTTGTTTTTAATATAAATGCCATAATTCCGATGGATAATGATGAACTTACAGAAGTTATTAATAATGAATATCTTACAAAATATAATTCCGGACATAATATTGACTATGCAAAAGGAATAATCCAAACAAAGCATATCGAAAAAACAATGGAGTTTATTATTGATGAATCATAGTATATCGTTTCCAAAGCTTATATATTAAGTTTATGTCATGATAAATTTCAAATTTTCCTCATAGAATTCAACTTGTATACTATAACAAACTTTCGTATTTTTATCGCCTCAAACAGCACAAAAATAGGTCGTGTTGTGTACTGAGAAAATTAATTTAAAACAGAAATATGTCGTTACAACAAACAATTGAAAACATTTGGGATAATAGAGATTTACTACAAAATGAAGAAAGCAAAAAGGCAATAAGAGAGGTTGTTTCTTTATTAGATTCTGGAGAACTTCGTGTTGCTGAACCTACAGAAAACGGATGGCAGGTAAATGAATGGGTGAAAAAAGCTGTAGTGATGTATTTCCCGATTCAAACAATGGAAACTATTGAAGTAGGTCCGTTTGAATTTCATGATAAAATTCCTTTGAAGAGAAATTATGCTGCGAAAGGAGTGAGAGTTGTACCTCATGCAATTGCTAGAGAAGGTTCTTTCATCGCTTCAGGAGTTATTTTAATGCCTTCTTATGTAAATATTGGTGCTTATGTTGATTCAGGTACAATGGTTGATACTTGGGCTACGGTAGGAAGCTGCGCACAGATCGGTAAAAACGTTCACTTGAGTGGTGGTGTAGGTATCGGTGGTGTTTTAGAGCCTCTTCAGGCTGCTCCGGTTATTATTGAAGATGACTGTTTCATCGGATCAAGATGTATCGTTGTAGAAGGCGTTCACGTAGAAAAAGAAGCGGTTTTAGGTGCGAATGTTGTTCTTACTGCATCTACAAAAATTATTGACGTTACAGGGTCAGAACCTATCGAGATCAAAGGAAGAGTTCCTGCTCGTTCAGTGGTGATTCCTGGAAGTTATACAAGACAATATCCGGCAGGAGAATATCAGGTTCCTTGTGCTTTGATCATTGGTCAGAGAAAAGAATCTACAGATAAGAAAACTTCTCTTAATGATGCATTGAGAGAAAATAATGTAGCTGTTTAAGATTAATTCTTTACACTAATACCACGCAATTTTGAAAGAAAAATTTCTTAAAATACTGTTAAACCCTAAATATATATTTGGGGTTTATCTTATTATATCGGTTGTTACCGCGATTTCCAAATATTTAAGGGGAGATTATGCGATCAATAATTATCTGATCTTTAAAAATGTATTTTTTAATACAATTCATCAGAAAAACTTATTTATTCATTACCCTGATCTTTATTTTGATTTAAATCATTATGGAATATTTTTCAGTGCATTAATTGCTCCTTTTGCAATGATGCCTGATTGGCTGGGGATTTCTCTCTGGAATTTGGCCAATACTTTTATTTTCGTTTATGCGATCTATAAATTACCATTTTCGGATTCTAAAAAGGCAATTTTTGCATTATTATGTTTGCAGGAATATATAACGGCAGCATTAAGTTTACAGTTCAATGTGGCTTTAACAGGGCTTTTGTTATTATCCGCAACATACATTTACGAAAGAAGAGAAGTAAAATCTGTAACAGCAATTTTAATCGGAATTTTCGTTAAAATCTACGGAATTGTTGGTCTTAGCCAATTTTTCTTTATTAAAAATAAGATTAAATTCATTCTTTCAGGAGTAGCAATCGCAGTAGTATTTTTTGCACTTCCGATGGCATATTCCAGTCCGCAATTTGTGATCCAGAGTTATGCAGACTGGTTCCATTCTATCATTGAGAAAAACAATGAGAATCAGGTATTGGGAAACATGCAGGATATTTCGTTGATGGGCTTTTTCAGAAGAATTCTAGGCGATGCTTCTATTTCTAATCTGGTATTTTTAGCAGTAGGATTGCCTTTATTTGCAGCACCTTACATAAGAATTAAGCAATATAAAAATTACGCTTTTCAACTCATGATTTTGGCTTCAACATTACTGTTTTTAGTATTGTTCAGTTCAAGTTCTGAGTCTCCTACCTATATTATCGCCGTAACGGGTGTAATGCTTTGGTTTTTCCTTCAAAAAGAAAGAACACCTTTTACAGTAGGACTATTGGTTTTTGTTATTATTTTCACTTGCTTTTCAAGTTCAGATTTATTCCCGAAATGGGTAAAAAATGATTATATCATTAAATATTCTTTAAAAGCTGTACCTTGCATTGTAGTTTGGTTGAGGGTTGTATATGAACTTTTAACTAAAGATTTTGAAAAAAATTACAGCCTGAATTAAGATAAATATGAAAAAAATTTCCATCGTAATTCCCGCCTACAACGAAGAAGGAAACGTTGCCATGATCCATCAGAAAATTAAAAAAGTTTTTGAAGGATTGAGCAATTATGATTTTGAAATTATATTTGTAAATGATGGCAGCAGAGACAACACACAGCAAAAATTAGAAGAACTTTCCCGACAGTTTGATGAAGTGAAATTTATCGAATTTTCAAGAAACTTCGGACACCAGCCTGCCGTTAAAGCAGGAATGGACAATGCGCACGGAAATGCTGTCATCTCAATGGATGGCGATCTTCAGCATCCACCGGAGCTTATTCCTGAAATGATCAAAAAATGGGAAGAAGGCAACGATATTGTTTTCACCATAAGAACATATCCAAAGGAAATTTCTTTTTTTAAGAGAAAAACTTCCGATTTTTTCTATAAAATACTATCCAGTCTTTCCGATGTTAATCTTACAAAAGGTGGCGGTTCAGATTTTAGATTAATGGATGCCAATGCTGTAGAGGTGATGAGAGGTCTGAATGAAGACGATCTGTTTTTAAGAGGATTAACCAGCTGGATGGGTTTCAAACAAACGGGAATCGAATTTACAGCGTGCGAAAGATTATCAGGAGAAAGCAGTTATAATCTTAAGAAAATGATCACTTTTGCTTTTACGGGAATCACTGCTTTTAGCGTAAAACCTTTATCAATTGCTGCTTATCTCGGATTTATATTCTCTGCCTTTTCTGTCGTTGGATACGGATTATATGTATTGTATGCTTTTATAGCTAAAACAGAAATCTCTGGTTGGGCATCGCTAATAATGACAATCGTTTTCTTTGGTGGATTACAGTTGATCATTATGGGAATTATCGGAATTTATTTAGGCAAGATCTTCAAAGAAGTGAAGCAAAGACCTAATTATATCATAAAAAACAAAAATTTTCAATAATGGTTTTATTAAGTTTTGACATTGAAGAATTTGATATGCCATTCGAATACAAAGGTGAAATATCTTTTGAAAAGCAGATCTTAATCTCACAAAACGGATTAGAAAGAATACTCGATATTCTTAAAAAATATAATGCAAAAGCTACCTTTTTTTCAACTGTTGTTTTCGCAGAAAACAGCAAACATCTCATCGAAAGATTATTAATGGAAGGCCATGAATTGGCTTCTCACACATGGTTTCACTCCCAATTTGAAGAGAAACACTTAAAAGAATCCAGAGTAAGACTGGAAGAATTATTTTCTACAAAAGTGACGGGATTAAGAATGCCGAGAATGATGCCTGTTGATGAAAAAGAAGTTGAAAAAGCAGGATATTCTTACAACTCATCTATCAACCCGACTTTTCTTCCGGGAAGATATAACAACTTAAAAGTTTCAAGAACCTATTTTAAAGAAGGAAATGTGACGCAGATTCCGGCTTCGGTTTCTCCCAATTTTAGAATACCTTTATTTTGGTTGAGTTTCCATAATTTCCCTTTATCATTTTATAAAAAACTAGCTTCGGATACTTTGAAAAAAGACAATTATCTGAATATTTATTTCCATCCATGGGAATTTGCAGAAATCAAAGATGAAGCGTTTAAACTGCCTGGTTTTACAGTAAAAAATTCAGGAAAAGATATGGTGAAAAGGTTTGATGAATTTGTTTCTTGGCTAAAAAGTAAAAATTATTCATTCGGAACATTTCAGGAATTTCAAAAACAAATAGAATCATGAAAATTGCTTTCGATGCCAAACGCTTCTTTCACAACACATCAGGATTAGGAAATTATTCAAGGGATCTGGTAAGAATTCTTGTTAAATATTTTCCTGAAAATGAATATCTTTTACTGAATAAAAATAAATCGGATCGAGGTTCTGATATTCTTGAAAATCCTCATGTTCAGTTTCTTGAAACATCAAAAGGAACAATGTCTCGCCAGCTCAAAATGGGGAAAGACGCACAGAAGCAAAATGCAGATATTTTCCATGGTTTGTCGGGGGAATTACCTTTAAAATGGAATAAAAAACCGATCAAAAAAGTGGTGACAATCCACGATTTGATCTTCGTTCGTTATCCTCAATATTATTCTTTTTTTGATCGAAAAATCCATTCGTGGAAGTTTAAAAAAGCTGCTCAAACTGCGGATAAAATCATTGCAATTTCGGAACAGACAAAAAGAGATATTATTGAATATTTAAAAGTTTCTGAAAGTAAAATTGAGGTGATTTACCAAGGCTGTCATCATGCTTTTAAAGAACATCAATCAGAAGAATTTATTCAGAAAACGAAAGAAAAATTCAACCTTCCAGAAAGATTTATTCTCAATGTCGGAACGATTGAAGAGCGTAAAAATTTGTTGAATGTTGTAAGAGCGATCGACAAAACAGAAATTCCTTTAGTCGTTGTCGGTAAAAAAACAAAATATTTTAGCAAAATAGAGCAATACATCAAGAAAAACAAAATGGAAAAACAAGTTCATTTCCTTGAAGGAGTCTCTATGGATGAGCTTGCTATTATCTACAAATTAGCAGATATTTTTGTCTATCCAAGTTTCTTTGAGGGCTTCGGAATTCCTGTCATAGAAGCACTTTTCTCAAAAACGGTAACAATTACCAGCAATACGAGTTGTCTTCCGGAAGCGGGCGGACCAGACTCAGTTTATATCGATCCTAAAAATCATTTAGATATTCAATCAAAAATAAAATTTTTGTGGGATAATGAATCCGAGAGAAAACGCCGTGCTGATAAGGGTTTTGAGTTTGTTCAAAAGTTTAATGATGAACCAATTGCCAACGAATTAATGAATCTTTACAAAAAAATTCTTTAGAAAAACCTTTGAAGTTTAAAAATAAGTTCTACATTTGTACCACAAAATTTCAACAATGAAACCCAATTTTTTAACACTACATCATTATTATCATCATCTCTGTTAGACGGAATTGATTGATATAAACATGTGTTAAAATCAAAAATATTTAAAACCGTCTGAGTAATAGACGGTTTTTTTGTTTCTAAATTTTTCAGGAAGTTTCTTTTCAATAATTACTTTTTATTTGCTCAGACTCAATGTAGAAAAAATGAGTAAATTAAAAATTGCAATCCAAAAAAGCGGTCGGCTTTACGAAGATTCATTACAGCTTCTGAAAGACTGTGGAATTTTCGTCAACAACGGAAAAGATCAGCTTAAAGTTTCGGTAGAAAACTTTCCTATGGAGATTATGTACCTGCGAAATTCAGATATTCCTCAGTATTTGGAAGATGGCGTGGTAGATATTGCCATCGTTGGGGAGAATCTTTTGGTAGAAAAACAAAAAAAGATTGACATTATTCAAGAGCTTGGATTCTCAAAATGTCGTGTCTCACTTGCTGTTCCTAAAGAGGTTGAAACGAACGATCTTAACTATTTTCAAAATAAAAAAATTGCGACTTCTTATCCGAATACCCTTAAAGAGTTTTTAAAAAAGAACAATATCTCTGCTGATATCCACATTATTTCCGGTTCTGTAGAAATTGCTCCAAACATCGGATTGGCAGATGGAATTTGTGATATTGTAAGTTCAGGAAGCACTTTATTTAAAAACGGATTGAGAGAGACAGTTACCTTATTGAAGTCTGAAGCTGTATTGGCCAAAACGCCGAATCTCGATCAGGAAAAGGAAAATATTCTTGAAAAATTCTTATTCAGAATTCAGTCTGTTTTAAAAGCAAAAAATTCAAAATATATTCTGATGAATGTTCCCAATACAAAGATTTCGGATATTTCTAAAATACTTCCAGTGCTGAAAAGTCCGACCGTTATTCCCTTAGCTGAAGAGGGTTGGAGCAGTATTCATTCTGTGATCAATGAAGATAGATTTTGGGACGTGATTGATGAATTAAAAGAAAATGGCGCTCAAGATATTTTGATTATTCCAATCGATAAAATGGTGATTTAATATGAAAATTTACAGATATCCGAACCAAGAAAATTGGCAGGAACTTACAAAACGACCTGCTTTTAAAAGAGAAAAAATTTCAAAAACTATCATAGAAATTTTTTCGGAAGTTGAAAAAAATGGAGACAAAGCATTGCTTGAATTCAATAAAAAATTTGATTCTGCAGAGGTTTTAAATATTACAGTTTCAACAGAAGAAATTCAAAATGCGGAAAGCTTAATTAGTGAAGAATTGAAAGAAGCTATTCAACAAGCTAAGGGAAATATCACAAAATTTCACGCTTCACAGCAGTCTGAAGTTGAAAAAATAGAAACAACAAAAGGAGTAGTTTGTTGGAGAGAAAATCGAGCGATTGAAAAAGTAGGAATCTATATTCCGGGAGGTACAGCGCCTTTGTTTTCTACTGTTTTGATGTTGGCAATTCCGGCTCAGTTGGCAGGTTGTAAAGAGATTGTGTTGTGCAGTCCGCCAGATAAAAATGGAAATATCAATCCTGCGATTCTGTATGCTGCCAAACTTTGTGGTGTTGCAAAAATATTTAAAACAGGCGGGGCGCAAGCGATTGCAGCGATGACGTTTGCAACAGAAAGTATTCCGAATGTTAATAAAATTTTTGGACCTGGAAATCAGTTTGTGGTTGCAGCTAAAGAATATGCTCAAAATTATGGAGTAGCGATCGATATGCCTGCAGGGCCAAGCGAAGTTTTAGTTATTGCCGATGAACAGGCTGTTCCCGCATTTTGTGCTGCAGATTTACTTTCACAGGCGGAACACGGAAGTGATAGTCAG
The DNA here is from genome assembly GCF_003815655.1 of Chryseobacterium sp. G0201. Classification (NCBI taxonomy): domain Bacteria; kingdom Pseudomonadati; phylum Bacteroidota; class Flavobacteriia; order Flavobacteriales; family Weeksellaceae; genus Chryseobacterium; species Chryseobacterium sp. G0201. Next base: position 4,134,568 of record NZ_CP033917.1, read on the forward strand.
GTTATTTATATATCAACGGATGTAAAAGTTTTCGACGATACCATTGAAGAAATAGGAAAGCAGATCAAAGAACTTCCAAGAAATGAATTTGCACAACAATCCTTGAATAACAGCCATTTTATTCTCTTAAATACCATCGAAGAAGCCATCGATTTCAGCAATTTGTATGCTCCGGAACACCTTATTTTAGCATTAACTGATTTTGAAAAATGTATTCCTCAAATTCAAAATGCAGGTTCTGTTTTTCTGGGAAATTATTCTTGCGAGAGCGCCGGAGATTATGCAAGCGGAACCAATCACACGCTTCCTACCAACGGTTTTGCAAAGAATTACAGCGGAGTTTCTTTAGACAGTTTTATAAAGAAAATTACTTTTCAACACCTGTCCAAAGAAGGACTTCAAAATTTAGGAAAAACAATAGAAATCATGGCAGAAGCAGAAGGATTATTCGCTCACAAAAATGCCGTTACCATCCGATTAAATCAATAAAAATGAAACAATTTACCCTAAATAATTTCGTTCGAAAGAACATTTTAGCATTACAGCCTTACATCAGTTTTAGAGATCATAACGAATTCAACGTTCCCATTTTATTGGATGCTAATGAAAGTCCGTTTGGAGAATGTAACCGTTACCCGGATTCGACTCAAAAAATACTTAAAAACAGACTCTCAGAACTTAAAAATATTTCGCCTAATCAAATTGCTGTAGGAAATGGAAGTGATGAATTGATCGATTTAATTATTAAAATTTTCTGTGAGCCTAAAAAAGACTCAATCTTAATGATGAATCCTTCGTTTGCGATGTACGGATTTTATGCAACAATTAATGAAAATGAAGTTCTAAAGCTTGATCTAGACGAAAATTTTCAAATCAAAAAAGAAAAATTTTTAAAAATTACGAAGGAAAATCAACCTAAAATATTCTTTTTATGCTCACCGAACAATCCTACGGGAAACAGTATTGAAGATATTGAGTTTTACATTCAAAATTTCGATGGAATTGTCGTTGTAGATGAAGCCTACATCGAATTTTCAAATCAAAAATCGAGTCTCGAACTTCTTGATAAATATCCTAATCTTATCATTCTTCAAACGTTCTCAAAAGCGTGGGGAATGGCGGGCGCAAGGGTGGGAATGGCTTATGCCAGTGAAGAAATCATTAAGTTGATTAATACCGTTAAAGCTCCTTATAATGTCAATTCTTTAAGTCAGGAATTTGTTTTAAAAAATATTGAGAATCAAGATCAGTTCAAGGAAAATTTAGACAATATTTTTACAGAAAGAGAATGGTTAAAAAATGAATTTGAAAATGTAAACTGTATCAAAAAAGTTTTTCCAACAGATACCAATTTCTTTTTGATTGAATTTAAAGATGTTGAAAAAGTGTATCAAAATCTTTTAGATAAAGAGATTTTAACAAGCAAAAGAGCTCCTCAAATTCCAAATTGTATCAGAATTAATATTGGAAATAGAGAAGAAAATATACAATTGATTACTGTTTTAAAAAATATTTAATGATGAAAAAAGTATTATTCATAGATCGCGACGGAACATTAATTATAGAGCCTCCAATAGATTTTCAGGTTGATTCTTTAGAAAAACTGGAATTCTATCCGGATGTTTTTCAAAACCTTTCAAAAATAGCCAAAGAATTGGATTATGAATTGGTCATGATCACCAATCAGGATGGTCTGGGAACGGAAAGTTTTCCTTTTGAAAATTTTATTAAACCTCAGGAAAAAATGTTAAAAGCTTTTGAAAATGAAGGAATAATTTTCAACGATATTTTAATTGATAAAAGTTTTGAGCATGAAAACTTACTGACAAGAAAACCAGGAATTGGACTGTTGGGAAAATACATTTATGGGGATTATGATTTACAAAATTCTTATGTGATCGGAGATAGGATTACGGATATTCAATTGGCTGAAAATTTAGGTTCAAAAGCTATTTTCATTAATAAAATTCAAAATGAAAATGCTGAGTTGACGACTGAAAAATGGTCTGAAATTTATCAATTTTTAAAGCAAAAACCTCGAAAAGCGAAAGTTTTAAGAAAAACAAACGAAACTCAAATTGAGATTGAAGTTAATCTCGATGGAAAGGGAAGTTCTGAGATCTCAACGGGTTTACATTTCTTTGATCACATGTTGGAACAGATTTCAAAACACGGAAATTTAGATTTAAAAATTAAAGTGAATGGTGATCTGCAGGTTGATGAACATCACACTATTGAAGATACGGGAATTGTCTTTGGAGAAGCCATTCTTCAAGCTTTAGGAAAGAAAAAAGGAATTGAAAGATATGGTTTTTTGCTTCCGATGGATGATTGTCTGGCACAAGTCGCAATAGATTTTGGAGGAAGACCTTGGTTGGTTTGGGAAGCTGATTTTAAAAGAGAAAAAATTGGAGATATGCCGACCGAAATGTTTTATCACTTCTTTAAATCTTTTACCGATTCATCTAAATCTAATGTAAATATTAAAGTTGAAGGAGATAACGAGCACCACAAAATAGAATCTATTTTCAAAGCCTTTGCCAAAGCTATAAAAATGGCAGTAAAACAGACTGACCAAAACTTTAATTTACCTTCTACAAAAGGAAGCCTTTAAACATGATTGCAATTATAAAATATAACGGTGGAAACGTCAATTCCGTTCAAAATGCACTGAACAGATTGAATGTGGAATCTTTGATTACAGATGATTTTGAGTTAATTCAAAAAGCTGATAAAGTGATTTTTCCGGGAGTTGGGGAAGCTTCTTCTACGATGAAATTATTAAAAGAGAAAGGTCTGAATAAACTGATCCCAACTTTGAAACAACCTGTTTTAGGAATTTGTTTGGGAATGCAGTTGATGTGTAAAAATAATGAAGAAGGAAACACTGAAGGATTAGGGATTTTTGATATTAATGTAAAGAAATTTCCTGCAAAAGACATTGTTCCACACATGGGATGGAATACAATTTCAGACATAAAATCTCCATTATTTTCAGGAATTGAAAAGGAAAATGATCTGTATTTTGTTCACAGTTATTATTGTGAATTATCAGAATATACGACTTCTGTTTGTGATTATATTTTACCTTTCAGTGCGTCTTTGCAGAAAGATAATTTCTTTGCAATACAATTTCACCCTGAAAAATCCGGTAAAATTGGAAATGAATTATTAAACAACTTTTTAAAATTGTAAGTATGAAAATTATTCCTGCTATTGACATTATTGACGGAAAATGTGTTCGTCTTTCAAAAGGCGATTACAGTACAAAAAAAATATACAATGAAAATCCTGTGGAAGTTGCCAAAGAGTTTGAAAGCTTTGGAATTAAATTTCTTCATTTGGTAGATTTAGATGGTGCAAAATCTAAGCATATTGTTAATCAAAAAGTCTTGGAAAGTATCGCCAAAGAAACGTCTTTATGTATTGATTTTGGAGGTGGTTTAAAAACTGTGGAAGATATTGAAATTGCTTTCAATTCTGGCGCTAAACAAATTACGATTGGAAGTATTGCTGTCCAAGATCCTGAATTTTGTTTTGAACTAATTCAAAAATATGGTGCCGATAAAATTATTCTGGGAGCCGATTGTGACAACCGAAAAATAAAAACTTCAGGCTGGCTGGAAAACAGTGATAAAGATGTAATTGATTTTATTCTTCAATATCAAGAAAAAGATATTCAGAATGTGATATGCACCGACATTTCAAAAGATGGAATGTTGGAAGGCCCTTCCACAGACCTTTACAAAGAAATTTTAGATAAAACTTCAGTTCAATTAATTGCAAGCGGTGGAATTTCATGTATTGAAGATGTTGAAAAAATGAAAGAAATTGGCTGTGCCGGAACGATTATCGGAAAAGCAATTTATGAAGGAAAAATAGATTTACAACAACTTCAAAAATTTATTAAAAATGCTTAAAAAAAGAATAATTCCATGTCTGGATATCAAGGATGGAACAACAGTAAAAGGAATCAATTTTGAAGGGTTAAGAAATGCCGGAGATCCAATAGAATTAGCTAAAAGATACGAAGAAAACGGAGCTGATGAATTGGTTTTCCTAGATATAACAGCAACGATTGAAAAGCGAAAAACTTTTGTTGAATTGGTGCAAAATATCTCTAAAGAATTGAGCATTCCTTTCACTGTCGGAGGTGGAATTTCTTCTATTCAAGATGTACAAAAACTGTTGGAAGCTGGTGCTGATAAGATAAGTATCAATTCATCGGCAGTGAAAAACCCTCAATTGATCTCTGATCTGGCTAAAGAATTTGGTAGTCAATGTATCGTTGTCGCTATTGATACAAAATTCATCAATAATTCCGATTGGGTTCATGTAAAAGGCGGTCGAGAAATAACCAATTTAAAAACAGTAGATTGGGCAAAAGAAGCTGAATCTTTAGGTGCAGGTGAAATTCTAATGACTTCAATGGATGGAGACGGAACCAAAAACGGTTTTGATATAAGAATTACAAAGTCAGTTTCAGAAAACATTAATATTCCTGTGATCGCTTCTGGAGGAGCCGGAAAAATAGAAGATTTTGAAAGAGTTTTCAAAGAAACAAAAGCTACCGGAGCTTTGGCAGCAAGTATTTTTCATTTCGGGGAAGTAAGCATTCAGGATTTAAAAAGAGAATTAAAAAATCAAAAAATTGAAGTAAGATGGTAATAGATTTCAGTAAAACAAACGGATTGGTTCCCGTAATTATTCAGGATAACAGAAGCTTACAGGTTTTGATGTTGGGATATATGAATGAGGAAGCTTTTGAGAAAACCAAAAAAGAAGGAATTGTAACTTTTTTTAGCCGTTCCAAGAATAGGCTTTGGACAAAAGGTGAGGAGTCCGGTAATTTTTTAAAGGTTGAAAATATTCAAATTGATTGTGATAATGATACTATTTTAATTAAAGCCATTCCTACAAATGTAGTTTGCCATACAGGAAGTTTCAGCTGTTTCGGAGAAAAAGAAACAAAAGGCTTTTTATATGAATTGGAAGATAAGATATCTCAAAGAATTGATGACAAAATAGAATCATCTTATACCTATTCACTATTCGAAAGAGGCATTAATAAAGTAGCTCAAAAAGTAGGAGAGGAAGCCGTAGAATTAGTGATTGAGGCTAAAGATAATAATGAAGATTTATTTAAAAATGAAGCGGCAGATTTATTGTATCACTTTTTGATTTTATTAAAAGCAAAAGGTTTTTCATTAGAAGAAATTGAAGAAGTTTTGCAAGCTCGCGATAAATAAAAAAACTCGCTAAAAAAGCGAGTTTATATTTATAATTAATACTTATCTTTCAATCAAAACTTTCCTAACAACAGTCTGCCCATCAGCTTTAAACACTCCAATATAAGCTCCATTCGCTAAACTAGAAGTATTAATCTGAGTCTTATTTCCTTCTTTAATCAAAGTATGTCCAATCAAATCTGTGATCTCAAAACTGAAATCTTTCACTTTGCTGGGCAATTCGATATGAAGAGCATCTTTTGCCGGATTTGGATAGATCTTTACAGATTCTAATTTATTTACCGGAACATCTTTAGTTCCTAAAATAGTTGTAGCTGCCACCGCAAAATGCTGAAGCGCACCAACCGTTGCTTTTCCAACGTTGTAAATATAAACAGGATCTGTATTGGCAAAAGTATCATTTACTGTATGCGGATAGTTACTTCTTTGGTACTCAAAATAACCAGTGATTACTTCTCCTTTTGTTTCAAAAGGGATATAATCTGTATCTTCTGCTTCGTCAATATCTGTTAAAAGAGTAGAATAAAGACCCGTTAATGTTACTAATTCCTGAGTAGCAGCAACTCCTGCAGCAGTGTTATTGGGGTTTCCGCCCATATCTTCGTCACAGTAAATGGTATTGTTATTATTTCCCATTTTTCCGCCTACCTGATCCAGGTTAAAAACTAATTTTATATCTAAAACACGAGTACTTCCCTGATAAGCAACAGTATTTGCATAATGCTGACTTCCTCTCAAACCTTGTTCTTCACCGGAAAAATGAATAAACTTTATAGAATATTCCGTAGGAACATCCTTCAAAATTCTTGCTGCTTCCAAAATGATTGATGTTCCGCTTCCATTGTCGTTGACTCCGGGACCAACAATACTGTCGAAATGTCCACAGATAATTACATATTTATTAGGATAAACTGTTCCGGTTTTAGTTATCACTAAGTTTTTTGAACTTGTTCCGCTAAAAGTAAACGGATCTTCTACAATTTGACTGGTAGAATATCCAAAAGAAGCATACTTATTTTTCAGCCAATTTAAAGCATTTGCATTGGCCACAGAACCTGTCGTTTTAACTCCCAAATTTGAAAAATCCTGCAAATTGGTGGTAATATTCGTCTGCGTAACCATATTGGCACGATCCTGATAAGCCTGAATAAAGCTTTGGGCCTGTAGATTATAAGTTGACAATGAAAAGAGCACAAGAGTAATAATTTTTTTCACTTTATTTATGTTTATTAAATTTCTGATAATTTTCAGCAAATGTAGATAATAAAAAAATCCCGAGCAAAAAACTCAGGACAATTAATTTTATTATTGTAATAAATTTACTTTTCAATAATTATTTTTCTTGTAACAGACTCATTATCTGATTTTACAGTACATAAATAGGTTCCGTTAACCAAACTTGAAACATTTACTTTTGTTTGATTTTGTACTGAAAATAATGTACGTCCGCTTAGATCTGTAATTTCAAGACTGAAATCTTTGATCTTTTTCGGCAATTCTACATTTAAAACATCTTTTGCGGGATTTGGATATACTTTTACAGACTCCAAAGAGCTTTGAGATGTAGCCTCATTTACTCCCAAAAACGTTGTTGAAGCAACCGCAAAATGCTGAAGGGCACCAACAGCAGCTTTTCCAACTTTAAAAACATAAGTAGGATCTACATTGGCAAAAGTGTCATTTACCGTATGTTCATTATGGCTTTGTGGAGTTTCGTAAAAACCTGTAATAATATCTCCGTTCTCTTCAAAAGGCATATAATCTGATGAATAGGCATTAGACATTACGGTCTGCAAAGGCGAATATAGGGTAGTACAAGCTGCCAATTGCTGTGTAAAAGACAATGATGCTGCATTATTTCCTGACTGTCCTGCCTGATCACTTTCACATTTTATCGAATTGCTCGGGTTGGATAGTTTACCACCAACCTGATCTATATTGAAAACCAATCTTATATCTAATTCGCGAACACCATTTTTGAAAACCACATTGTTTGCATAATGATCACTTCCATAAAGCCCTTGTTCCTCTCCTGAAAAATGGATGAACTTCACAGAATATTCTGTTGGAACATCTTTTAAAATTCTCGCTGCTTCCAAAATAATCGAAGTTCCACTTCCGTTATCACTTACCCCGGGTCCAGTGATCGTATCATAGTGACCACAGATGATCACATATTTATTAGGATAAACTGTTCCTATTTTTGTGACAACAAGGTTTTTAGAATTTAAACTTCCTACCATAAAAGGATCTTCTTCCATCTGGCTAACTGTGTAACCGTAAGACAGGTACTTATTCTTGATCCAGTTAAGTGCATTCGTATTGGCCACAGATCCTGTAGTCTTAACACCCAAATTTCCAAACTCCTGCAAGTTTGTCGTAATATTCGTTTGAGTAACCAAGTTTGCTCTGCTTTGATAAGCCTGAATAAAACTTTGAGCCTGCAAACCACAAGTTGCTAACGAAAGGAGTAGAAGAGTAGATAATTTTTTCACTTTTTAATAAAGTTTTAAATATTTAATAATTTAGCAAATGTAGATAATAAAAAAATCCCGAGCAAAAAACTCGGGATTTATATTGATAACAAAAAATTTTACATTATTTTACTTGATCTACAACAGCTTTGAAAGCCTCAGGATAGTTCATAGCTAAGTCAGCTAAAACTTTTCTGTTAAGCTCGATGTTGTTCTTTTTAAGAGCTCCCATAAATTGAGAGTAAGACATTCCGTGCTCTCTAGCTCCTGCGTTGATACGCATGATCCAAAGTGATCTGAAATTTCTCTTTTTCTCTTTTCTACCACGGTAAGCATATTGCATTGCTTTTTCCACGGCATTTTTAGCTACAGTCCAAACGTTCTTTCTTCTACCGAAAAAACCTTTAGCTTGCTTAATAATTTTCTTTCTGCGAGCTCTTGAAGCTACGGCATTTACTGATCTAGGCATAATTTAAATTGTTTTTTTGAAAAGGGCGGTAAACTATTTCATTACACTTATCTGCACCATTTCAGGGTTAAAATATTGAATTGTTATTCTTATAAACCGAATAAGGATTATAAAAACTACTGAATTGCTAATTGACGTTTAACGCTCTTTTCGTCCACTTTTGCAACATAAGAAGTTTGCGTAAGATTTCTCTTTTGCTTAGTTTCTTTCTTTGTCAAGATGTGGCTTTTGAAAGCATTTTTTCTTTTAATCTTACCAGTTCCGGTAAGTTTAAAACGCTTTTTAGCACCTGATTTCGTTTTTAATTTTGGCATTTTTTTGCTTTTTATTGTTTTGTTATCAATATCTCTATTACTTATTCCTAAGGACATATAGGAATAATAGTTTGCAAAATTACAAAAAATAAGTGAGATGTGAAATGTTTTTTTAAGGCTGTGAGGGAGAAGTTAGCTTCAAACTAAAAATGGAAAAAAAAATCATTTGATTTAAAGTGTAATAAGCAGGGTTTTCATTCAACCTATAATGAAAATTCTTATTGTATCGTTAGATTGTATAATAATATCTAGGTATGTTCGTTATATAATATGCTTAAAATAATAATTTTCTTCTCTCTAGTATTTTCATCTAAACTATTTGCACAGCCTGTACAATACAATAAACCAATAGATTTTTGGGAAAATCAAAAAAAGGGTACTAATTTTTTTAATGAAGTAGAAAAGCAAGAGCGTTTTAGATCAGCCAAAGAGTTAAATATATCTTTTGCGAGGCTGGCTCCTAATAAATGGCGAATAGGAAATCCTAAAAATAAATTGGGTAATTTTTTAATTGGAGATCAGGATAATCCAGCTAAATCTCCAAATGAAGCAGATATTAAGTATTTAAAATCGATCTTAGATATTGCTTATAAAGAAGGTGTGCCTGTAATTCTAACTATGCTTAGCCTGCCACATTCAAGATGGTCACAACACGGTAAAGGAGAAAAAGAAGAAAGACAAATTTGGGAAGATTTTAAAGCGCAAGATGATGCGATTATTTTTTGGAAAGAATTAGCCAGAGAATTAAAAGATCATAAAGGAATAGTGGCTTTAAATATAAGAAATGAGCCTTCTCCGGAAAGAGCCAAAGGAATTCCGTTCAAGGATTGGTATACTGAAAATTACGAGCAATGGAATGAAAAAATCAAAGGAACTCCGCAAGATTTAAATCTTTTTTACAAAAAAGTGGTTTCTGCAATAAGAGAAGTAGATAAAGATATTCCTATCGTTTTAGACTCAGGTTTCTTTGCTACACCTTGGGCTTTTAAGATTTTAGACGCTATTAAAGATGAAAATGGCAATAATGATCCCAATATCCTTTATTCATTTCATTCATATGAACCGTATAATTATGCCAGTCGTCCTAATTGTAATAAAATCGATGGTACAAAAACCGGAGAAACATCTAAAGCCGGTACTGCTGAAAAATGTAAATATAATTATCCCGGAATGATCCCTACAGGAGAGTTAGCAGATGCTAAAAGTATCGAGTGGAATAAAGAAACAATGATAAAGTTTTTAAAGCCTGTTAATGATTTTCAAAAAAGGAATAATATCCCTTCCAATCGTATTCTAGTTGGTGAATTTGGAGTTTATAGAACTAATCCTGATGCTGGAAAATACCTAAATGATATGATAGAAATCTTTGATCAAAATAAATGGCATTGGGCTTTTTATAGCTTCAGAGAAGATAATTGGGATCGTATGGATTACGAGTTAGGCACCAAAAAAGTACATTGGACTTACTGGGATACAATTAAGGAAGGTAAATTTCCCATCAAACTTTATGAAGAAAATAAAAACAATCCTCTTTGGAAAGTAATTAGTAATAGCTTAAAAAAACAAAATTAGTCTAAGATTTTCTGTAGAGTAGGTTATTTTAATAATTAAACTAAAAAAACCTCAAATTGCTTTGAGGTTTATATTTTAAAGAATAGATATCAAATCTATTAAAATTATTTTGCTGGTTTTTTAGGACTCATCATCATAATCATTCTCTTTCCTTCAAGTTTAGGTAGCTGGTCTACTTTTCCAACGTGCTCTAGTTCCTGAGCTAGTTTTAAAAGTAAAATCTCTCCCTGATCTTTAAAGATAATCGAACGTCCTTTAAAAAATACGTAGGTTTTCAATTTTGAACCTTCTTCCAAGAACTTTTCAGCATGTTTTCTTTTAAACTCATAATCATGGTCATCAGTCTGAGGTCCGAAACGGATCTCTTTTACTACCACTTTTACTTGCTTAGCCTTAAGTTCTTTTTGTTTTTTCTTTTGCTCATATAAGAATTTTTTGTATTCTAATATTCTTGCAATAAACGGTTCTGCCTTATCGGAAATCACCACAAGATCCAATTCTTGCTCTGCAGCAAATTGTCTTGCTTTATCAATTGGATAAATTCCCGGCTCTACGTTATCGCCCACCAAACGAAGCTCTCTCACACGAATTTTATCGTTGATCAAGTGTAAGTCCTCTTGTACAGGACGTCTTTGTGGGCCCCTGTTGTTAAATCTTTGTGCTATTGTATTAAATTTTATTGGTTAACTTTCTATTTAGCAATAATTATATTGCCGCTTCTTTTTTAAAATAATTGACGAAATCTTCCATTTTCATCACTCCAAGATCTCCTTCTCCACGTCTTCTCACAGAAATCGTGCCATCTCTCTCTTCATTTTCTCCTATAACCAGCATGAATGGGATCTTGTTTAACTCTGCATCACGGATTTTTTTACCCGCTTTCTCATTTCTGTTATCAATCTGACCGCTAATATCGTGATTTTCTAAAAATTGTGAAACTTTTTTCGCATAATCTGCATATTTTTCACTGATTGGTAGAATTATGAACTGCTCAGGGCTTAACCATAATGGGAAATCTCCGGCAGTATTTTCTAATAAAATTGCGATAAAACGTTCCATAGAACCAAATGGTGCTCTGTGGATCATTACCGGTCTATGTTTTTCGTTATCGTTTCCGATATAATGAAGATCAAATCTTTCCGGTAAGTTATAATCTACCTGAATAGTTCCTAGTTGCCATTTTCTCCCTAAAGCATCTTTCACCATGAAGTCCAATTTAGGACCATAGAATGCCGCTTCACCATACTCAACAACGGTTTTCAACCCTTTCTTTTGAGCAGCATTGATGATTGCATTTTCAGCTTTCTCCCAATTTTCATCAGAACCGATATATTTTTCTTTGTTATCAGGATCTCTTAACGAAACCTGAGTCACAAAATCTTCAAATCCTAAAGATTTAAACACATAAAGTGTCAAATCAATTACTTTTTCAAATTCTTCCGAAAGCTGGTCCGGAGTACAGAAAAGGTGAGCATCATCCTGAGTAAATCCACGAACTCTGGTTAATCCGTGAAGCTCTCCACTTTGCTCATATCTGTAAACAGTTCCGAATTCTGCATATCTTTTAGGAAGATCTCTGTAGCTCCATTGTGAAGTTTTATAAATTTCACAGTGGTGAGGGCAGTTCATCGGCTTCAGCATAAATTCTTCTCCTTCATTCGGAGTTTTGATCGGCTGAAAGCTGTCTGCACCATATTTATCCCAGTGACCAGAAGTTACATACAATTCTTTTGAACCGATATGTGGAGACATTACGAATTCGTAACCTCCTTTTTTCTGAGCATCAGAAAGGAAATTTTCTAATTTTCTTCTTAAAGCAGTTCCTTTTGGCAACCAAAGCGGTAAACCGGCACCTACTTTTTCAGAGAAAGCGAAAATTCCAAGTTCTTTACCTAGCTTTCTGTGATCTCTTCTTTTAGCTTCTTCTAATCTTTCAAGATATTCAGTCAGTTCTTTCTGTTTAGGGAAAGAAATACCGTAAACTCTTGTTAATTGAGGATTTTTTTCATTTCCTCTCCAGTAAGCTCCTGCTGCATTTAAGATCTTCATTGCTTTCACAATTCCTGTGTTAGGAATGTGTCCTCCACGACATAAATCTGTGAAGTTATCGTGTGTTACAAAAGTGATTTCTCCATCATTAAGATTAGAGATCAACTCAACTTTGTAAGGATTGTCTGCATACGTTTTTAATGCTTCTTCTTTAGAAACAGGGTATAATGAGAATGTTGAAGCTTTTTTAGCATTTTCCAACACTTTCTTTTCAATCTTCTCAAAATCTTTTTCAGATAAATTTTCGTCTCCGAAATCTACATCATAATAAAATCCACTTTCGATCGCAGGACCGATTGTAAGTTTAGCATTAGGATAAAATTCCATGATCGCCTGCGCCAAAAGGTGGGCAGAAGAATGCCAGAAAGCTTTCTTTCCAAGATCATCATTCCAGGTTAACAATTGCACCGTAGAATCCGTGGTTATAGGTGTGGTGATCTCTACTTGTTTGTTATTAACAATTGCGGAAATGGTGTTTCTAGCCAATCCCTCGCTTATAGATTTTGCCACATCTAAAGGAGTCACTGCTCCTTCAAATTCTTTGACGCTATTGTCTGGAAGTGTAATTTTTATCATTGTTTACTAAGAAATTTTAAGTTGCAAAAATACGCATTTTTTATTTAAAAAGCTATATTAACGTATATTTGAAGCAATATTTAATGCGAAAAGTAAATAAAACTTTTTTTAATTTTCTATAAATAATTTATACTCTCATTATGAATGACTTAAATATCGACTTACACTGCGACTTATTATATTATTTATTAAATTCAGATTCAAAAAATGATGATAAAGAATTAAGATGTTCACTACCAAACCTAAAAGAAGGCAATATAAAGCTTCAAGTGATGGCAATTTATGCTGCAACAGCACAGAATAGTACAGCAGAAGGAATAAAACAAAGTGAGATTTTCTCTAAATTATTGAAAAACGAAGACTTTTTTCTTTTTGACACTGAAAATTACAAAAATATTGAAAATAAAGATCGGGTAGGAGTTCTCGCTTCGATTGAAAATGCATCTTCATTTTGTGAAGAAGACAGTAATTTGGATGTTGGATTTAAAAATCTTGAAACCATCATAAAAAATACTCAAAAAGTATTATACATAGGCATTACCCATCATTCTGAAAACCGTTTCGGAGGCGGAAATAATTCTGAAGCAGGTCTAAAAGCAGACGGAAAAATTTTAATCGATTATCTGGCAGACAAGAAAATCGCGATCGATCTGGCTCATACAAGCGATCAATTGGCGTATGATATTCTTAATTATACCGATCAGATAAATTATAATATATCAATTCTTGCGAGTCATTCTAATTACAGAAGTGTCTATCAAAATAACAGAAATCTTCCTGATGAATTGGTCAAAGAAGTTATTAAAAGAGAAGGTTTGATAGGACTTAATTTCATCAAAGATTATATTGATCACCACCATCCGGACAGATTTTACGAGCACATTCAATATGGGCTGGATCTTGGAGCAGAAAATTGTATTGCTTACGGCGCAGATTTTTTCTTTGATAAAGATCATCCCGACCAATCCCGTTATCCTTTCTTCTTTGATGAATTTAAAGATGCAACAAAATATAATTCCATCAACAAAAGAATAGCAGAAGATTTTTCAACTGAAATAATGGAAAAAATAAGTCATAAAAACGCTTTGAGTTTTATTGAAAAACTATGGGAATAGCTTTTAAAATGGTGGTTTATGATTTTAAACCGCCATTTTTAGCCTAACCTTTTATATCTTACCCTCCTTTTTATAATTTCTATCACATCTATTTGCTGAACTTTAGATTGCACCCAACCATGAATATCAATATATAATAATGATCTTCTGTAATATTCATTTGTAGAAAATGCATCCAGTTTTTTATTAAATGATTCAAAAGCTTCCTGTCTTTTATTCAAAACCAAATCATTAAGATTTTTAAAAAACGCAATGCTTTCAAAATGAAATTCTTCCGGTTTTTTCATTTTAAGCGCAAATTTTAAGGTAGCTTTTATAAATTCGTCATAATCTTCATCATTTCCTGATTCGTATTTTGACATTAAAATAAGAATTCTGGTATGGAACAACAAATCCTCCTGAACACTTCCTTTAGATTCGATAATCTTCATAGAGTACAACATGGATTCCTCATATTTCTTGCTTCCAAAAAACATGGCAGCCATTTTTAAATAAAGGATCATAAAATGGTGTTCATCAATTTTATCGCGAAGCTTATCCATCTTCAGCTCTATTTCCGGAATAAGTTTAGTTCCCGTGAAAAATTCACCTTTTATAAAGTGAATATTCATCAATGTGTTGTAATGCGTAAGAAAAATAAGAGACTGCAGGTTTTCGTTTTGTACAAAAATTTGTGACTGAACCATTTTGTTAAAGTGCTCAAACTGTTTCTCCAACACATCAATATTACCATAAAGGAAAAGGATTTTAAGAAGATATGTGTTTCCTTTAATATACCAAACGGGATGACTTGCGATCATTTCAGGATTTTGATGAAATAATTCAACCCATTGATAGGCATATTTTAAAGTATATTTATAATTCTGCAACAACTGGTTCTTCCAAACATGAGCCTTATAATACCATAATTTTTCGGTGAAATTAAGTTTAAAAGGTTTTATATTTTTGATCTGTGAATTAAATATTTCTAAGATTTCTTCTCGATCTTTATCATTTTTTACATAGCCATGAGTAAGCATTTCACTGTATAATTTCAATGAAAGATTAGAAAGTTGCGTTGTATATTGGTTTTGCTTGCTTACCGCATTAGATTGCCTGATCAACTCTTCCGCTCTTCCTGCAATACTTCGTGTAATAAATTGTGATTCAATTACTTTTTCAAGGTCGATAATTTCTGAAGCGATACTTTTTTCATCTAATTCCAGAGCTGTTTGCTTGGTTTTGTCTAATATTTTTAAAGCCTGTTTGTAAAGTCCTTTCTGATAAAGAATATTGGCAAAATCTAATTGTTCACGAAGCTGAATTCTAAAATTTTGGTGACTGGGATTCAGGCGCAGACTTACCAAAAGCTGTTTGTAGAGATGAGCCTTAAGATTAGAAAGTTGCTGTTTCGTAGAAATCTTTTTTCCTATGATAATGCTTTCATCATATTCATTCATTTTGTCCAATTCTGAAAAGAGTAACAGAAATTTTGCATCGATATTAATTCCCAGGCGATTAACATAGAGCTTAAATTGTCGTTTTTCGGAAGTTGTTAATGATTTAATAAGTACAAATAAAAAATCTTTTTGTAATTCTGCCATTGTAGATTTTAGTGATATAATTATTTGATTATTAATTTCTTGTGTTTAAATCTTCATTGTTTGAGTATTGTATTTTTTTGAAAAAATCAAAATCAAAGAACGATTCAATCTTTAGTTTTGAATCAAAATTAAGTAAAAAACTTCATTATGAATTCCGAAAAAATTGAAATTTTTGATACCACATTGCGTGATGGAGAGCAAGTCCCTGGCTGTAAATTAAATACAGAGCAAAAATTAGTTATTGCCGAAAAACTGGACGAGCTTGGAGTAGATGTTATTGAGGCTGGTTTCCCAATTTCAAGTCCCGGAGATTTTCACTCTGTTTCAGAAATTTCAAAATTAATAAAAAACGCAAAAGTTTGCGGATTGACAAGAGCCAACAAAAAAGATATTGAAACTGCGGCAGAAGCGCTGAAATATGCCAAAAGACCGAGAATTCATACAGGAATAGGAACGTCGGATTCTCATATTCAATATAAATTCAACTCAAATAGGGAAGATATTATAGAACGTGCCGTTAATGCTGTAAAATATGCGAAAACCTTTGTGGAAGATGTAGAATTTTACGCAGAAGATGCAGGAAGAACAGATAACGACTATTTAGCAAAAGTTTGTGAGGAAGTTATCAAAGCAGGTGCAACAGTACTTAACATCCCTGATACAACAGGTTATTGCCTTCCTGAAGAATATGGTGAGAAGATCAAATATTTAAAAGAAAATGTAAAAGGAATTGACAAAGCGATACTTTCCTGCCACTGCCACAATGATTTGGGATTAGCCACTGCTAACTCTATTTCAGGGGTAATCAATGGTGCCAGACAAATTGAATGTACGATTAACGGTTTAGGTGAAAGAGCAGGAAATACAGCGTTGGAGGAAGTGGTAATGGTCTTGAAACAACATTCACATTTAAAATTACATACTGATATCAACTCCAGAATGCTCAACTCAATGAGTATTCTGGTTTCTGATCTGATGGGAATGCCTGTACAGCCCAACAAAGCGATTGTTGGAAGTAATGCTTTTGCTCACAGCTCAGGAATTCATCAGGACGGGGTCATTAAAAACCGGGAAACTTACGAAATTATTGACCCAGCAGAAGTGGGTGTAAATGCGTCATCAATTATTTTAACAGCCAGAAGTGGACGTTCTGCTTTAGCGTACAGATTCAAACATATTGGTTTTGATGTTACTAGAAACGAGCTTGACTTTTTATATGAGGAGTTTTTGAAAATTGCCGACATGAAAAAAGAAGTTAAAAACGATGATTTAAATGCAATTATCGAAAAAGTTACCAGAAAAATAGGATAGACCTCTCATTTCAAATTAATAGACCTTTAAATGAACAATTATAAAACACTTTTTGATAAAGTCTGGGACGCTCACGTTGTGGAAACGATCCCAAACGGCCCTCAAATTATATACATAGATAAACACTTGATCCATGAGGTGACAAGTCCACAGGCTTTTGCTGAATTGGAAGCTCGAAATCTGGAAGTATTCCGTCCAAAACAGATTGTTGCGACCGCAGATCATAACGTTCCGACATTGGATCAGGATCAGCCGATCAGAGATGAATCTTCAAGAAATCAAGTAGAGCAACTTACGGAAAACTGTAAAAAAAATCATATTGAATTATATGGTTTAGGGCATCAATATCAGGGTATTGTTCACATTATAGCTCCCGAATTAGGAGTTACACAACCCGGAATGAGTATTGTTTGCGGAGACAGTCATACGTCAACACACGGAGCTTTCGGAGCAATCGCATTTGGAATTGGTACAAGCCAGGTGGCACAGGTTTTTGCGAGTCAGTGCTTATTATTGAATAAGCCTAAATCAATGAGGATTACCGTTAACGGTGAATTGAATAAAAATGTTCAGCCTAAAGACGTGATTTTATATATCATTTCAAAAGTTGGAACAGACAGCGGAACGGGTTATTTCTGCGAATATGCCGGAAATGTTTTTGAAGAAATGTCGATGGAAGGAAGAATGACGGTCTGCAATATGAGCATCGAAATGGGAGCCAGAGGCGGAATGATTGCTCCGGATGAGACTACTTTCGAGTATGTAAAAGGAAGAACTTTTGCCCCGAAAGACAAAGAATGGGAAGAAAAAGTAAAATATTGGAAGACGTTGAAAACTGATGATCAGGCTGTTTTCGACAAAGAATATTCATTTGATGCTTCAGAGATTCACCCAATGATCACTTACGGAACCAATCCAGGGATGGGAATTTCAATTAATGAAACGATTCCTGTTCCTCAAAATGAATCAGAAGTGAAAGCTCTGAAATATATGGGCTTAAAAGCAGGTCAGCTACTTTCTGATATTAAAGTAAATTACGTTTTCATTGGAAGTTGTACCAATGCACGAATTGAAGATTTCCGTTCTGCGGCTCAATACATTAAAGGAAAAAATAAATCAGAGCAGGTTCAGGCCTTAATTGTTCCGGGATCTCAACAGGTAGTAAAGCAGATTTATGAAGAAGGACTTGATAAAATTTTCAATGAGGCAGGCTTCCAGATCAGACAACCGGGATGTTCTGCGTGCCTCGCGATGAATGACGATAAAATTCCGGAAGGCGAGTACTGTGTTTCAACGTCAAACAGAAACTTTGAGGGCAGACAAGGACAAGGAGCGAGAACCATTTTAGCGAGTCCTTTAACTGCCGCAAAAGTTGCCATTGAAGGACGAATTTCAATTTTTGAAAATTTAAATTAAAAAACAAATAATGAGAGAGAATGCTGTTTTATAAATGTAGATTCATGATATTCTTAAAAACAGTTTTCATTTTCACTTACGATAAACCAATGCAAAAACTAGTTAGATTACAATCGCGTGCGGTGCCTATGCCGATGGAAAATATAGATACGGATCAGATCATTCCCGCAAGATTTTTAAAAAGTATCGATAAAAAGGGTTTTGGAGATAATCTTTTCAGAGACTGGAGATATGATGTTCATACGAATGAGCCAAATCCTGATTTTGTTTTAAATAATTCAAAATACAGCGGAGAAATTCTTGTTGCTGGCAATAACTTTGGATGTGGAAGCAGCCGTGAACATGCGGCATGGTCTTTGACGGATTATGGTTTCAAAGTAGTGCTTTCAAGTTTTTTTGCGGATATTTTTAAAGGAAATGCTCTGAACAACGGATTGCTTCCCATAAAAGTTTCAGAAGAATTTTTAAAAGAAATTTTAACTGAGATCACAAAAAATCCTGAAAGTGAAATTGCCGTTGATGTAGAAAAACAAACGATCACTTTTAAAAACAAAACAGAAATTTTTGAAATTGATTCTTATAAAAAAATATGCCTATTAAATGGCTATGACGATATTGATTTTTTAATCAGCAAAAAACAGGCGATACAGGAATTTGAACTAAAACACAAATATTATGAGCAGAAATTATTTTAAAATCGCGGTACTTCCCGGAGATGGAATTGGTCCGGAAGTAACCAATGAGAGTGTAAAAATATTGAATGCGATCGGCAGCTTATTCAATTACAGCTTCGATTTCAAATATGGAATGATTGGCGCTGATGCTATTTTTAAAACAGGAAATCCATTGCCTGACGATACTCTGGAACTTTGTAAAGATTCTGACGCTGTTCTTTTTGGAGCTATCGGTGATCCTTCGTTTGATAATAATCCTGATGCGAAAGTAAGACCGGAGCAAGGACTTCTAAAACTTCGTAAAGAGTTAGGTCTTTTTGCCAATATCAGACCTTTGAAAACATATTCTTCACTCATCTCAAAAAGTCCATTGAAACAGGAAATTATTGAAGGAACGGATATCCAGATCTACAGAGAATTGATAAGCGGAATTTATTTTGGTGAAAAATTTACTGAAGAAAATGGAGCTTATGCCTATGATGTCTGCAGGTACAACAGGGAAGATATTACTCAGATTGCTCACTTAGCTTTTAAGGATGCACAAAAAAGAAGAAAAAAAGTAACCCTTATCGATAAGGCGAATGTCTTGGACACTTCCAGATTATGGAGAAAAGTGTGTAAAGAAATTTCTGAAGAATATCCCGATGTTACATTAGATTTTATGTTTGTAGATAATGCGGCAATGCAGTTGATTCTTGATCCGAAACAGTTTGATGTTATTTTAACGGAGAATATGTTTGGAGATATTATTTCTGATGAAGCAAGTGTTATTGGAGGTTCAATAGGATTGCTGCCATCAGCTTCCATTGGAAATTCGAATGCTTTATTTGAGCCGATCCATGGTTCTTATCCGCAGGCTAAAGGAAAAGGAATTGCAAATCCTATTGCTTCTATCTTGAGCGCTGCTATGATGTTGGATCATTTAAAATTAGAAGATGCAGCTCATAAATTAAGAGAATCTGTAGAGCATGCAATTGAAAGCAAATATGTTACTGCCGATCTTAATTCTAAACAATCCTATTCTACGAGTGAAGTAGGAGATTTTATTGTTGATTATATTAAATATTCTGAAAAAACATATTACAATTTTGAGAATATTAAAATCGGAAAGTCTACTATCGTGTAGAATACTATACGTTTGATATTATTTTTTTTTTAACAAAAGTCTGCCTCTTTCGAAGCAGACTTTTAATTTTATTGATCTGTATTATCCGTTTTTCCTGTTTTGTTTTTAGAAGCTTTTTGAATGTCTTCTTTATCAATATCAGGCGGATTTGTTTTTTTCGAAGAAACAGGAATATCAGGAAAATCCTGATTTTGCTTTTTTGATTCTGAAGAATTGGCAGATTCTTTCTTTTTGTTATCGTTTTTTGAATTATCCATAGCTTTTCATTTTTAAAGTCCTAAAATACCTAGCTGACCTGTTTTGTCTTCTATAGTATAATTCAAAGCCTTTGCCAAAACGAAAATATTATTAAGATTTTCCATTAATTGTTGACGTCCTTCGTTTCTTAGCTTGTTTTGATCAATAGATTTCATCGCAGCATCTTTTGCCTTTTGAGTTACATTTTTAATGTCTTTCTCAGAAATTCTATTGAAAAAAGAGTCGTCAAGAGACTGTATTTCAACACTTGGCGTGATTCTTATATCTGCATTAGGTAATTCTGTAATAATCAGTTTTTTATTAATAGAATCAACCTCCATTTTCATTTTGTTCAGATCATAAGAAACTTGCGCATTCGTCTTTGTATAAGTTATAATGCTGTTGCTCGAAACTTCACTACCAAATACCTCATAACCCATTTTGGTTTTTTGCATTGAAGAAACATCTTGCTCCAATACAACCATTTTATTCATTTTAGAAATCTGGTTTGTCAGAATGTAATAATCTGATTTTTCCGTTTTTCCTGTAAGATTTAAACAAGATTTAAGACCAAAGAACAGAAGCAACATGATGGAAACTCCGGCTAAAAATGGTAATATTATTCTATTATTTCTCAATATCTATTTTTTAAATATTTCTTTTATTACAGATTTGTCGTCTTTTTTCAAGATATCAACCAAGTCTCTTTCAATATAACCGGTTGTAGGCATTTCTATAATCCTTCCAACTTCCTTGCCGTATTTTTGAACAATAATGGTAGGAACTTTCTGAATATTATAAAGCCCTTCTTCTCCTGAAGGCGATTCTTTTTTACGGTTTACGGCAATAATAGTTAATTTGCTTTCAGGATATTTCACTTCTTCCAAAATTTTCATTAATCTTGGAAAGTCTCTATGGCTGTCTTCGCACCAGGTTCCCATGAAAACAGTGATACTGTAAGAATTTATTTTATCTTTTTTAAGTTCACTGATCGCTTTTTGATCAATTGCATATTCGTCATGCTCTTTCACATACCATTCTGCGTAAGGGGCTTTTGTAAATTGCTCTTTTGTTTGAGTTCCCAGAAGCATTTTGCCATCTTTCGTAGTTTCAACTTCACGATTCACCACTACTTTTTGTGCGCTGAACTGTTGAGTTGCCAAAACCAAACATGAAATGGTAACAACATTTGTGATTATTTTTTTCATATTATTTTTCGATAATTGTTTTTAAATCGGCAGGAGAGTAGTATTTGTTTTTCAATACTTTATGGTCTGCCTGTCTGTAAACATTGAATTTTTCTCCAGATTTTTCATAGAAAGACTCAACTTCTTTTGCTTTATAAAACTCAACCGTTTCCTGTGCCTGTTCTTCATTATCGCAAGCTTTAGACATATTAGAACGCTGAACTTCGTTGAATAGCTCTACAAATTTGCTGCCAAGTCCAAATTCTAATACCGCACCACTCAAAACATATTGTAAATCGCAAAGTGCATCTGCAATTTCTACAATATCATTATCTGCGATCGCTTGTTTCAATTCATTTAATTCTTCCTGTAAAAGCTCAACTCTAAGGTTGCATCTTTCCGGGGAAGGAATTTGTGGTGTATCTAAAATAGGTGCTTTGAAAGTTGTGTGGAATTCTGCTACTTGGTTCAGGCTGTCAATTTTATCCATGAAATTTTTAAATTTAGAGCAAAGATAAAATTTTTAGAAGTTAGAAGCTAGAAATTAGAGATTAGTTTTTCACGTTTTGTTATTGAATGAATGTAGAATTTATTTTTTAGCTTTAAAATTAAAGTTGAGATGCTTCTGACATGAAATAGAGAGTTAAAAACATTGAAAAATTAAGTTTTGGCTAAAGCTGAATGAAGATTTTCTTTGTTGTAAACGGGCTAAAGCCCATTCCTATTGATGCTGACAATTGTGATATTGAAATTTAACACACATAATTCATAATTCATAATTCATAATTCATAATTCATAATCAAAATTACTCATTACCCATAAAAAAAGACTGCCCAAATGAACAGCCTTTTATCTCAAAGTTTAATTTGATGAAGGTTATTTAGTTTTTGATGAATCTTTTTGAGATCTCACCGATCTGGATCATGTAAGCACCTTTCACAAGACTGCTCACATTTACAGATCCTCTTTGAAGTTTTCCTGAGTTAATTAGTTTTCCACCCATATCGAAGATTTTGTAATCTTCTGAAGCTGTATTTGAAACATTTAAAATATCTCTTACAGGATTTGGATATAATTTAATGTCTGTCATTAAATCTTTAGTATCTAATAGATCTCCTCTTCCTGAAGAAACAATATTTAGCGTATAATCTTCAACCTGTCCGTAAGTATATGAACCACAAGATGATGTTGGAACGGAATTATACTGCATCATTACTCTCATTCTGGTGGTTCCCACCGTTGCAGTTGCCGGAATTGTAATACTTCCGGTTACTGGAGTTGTTGTGGAACCTGTTTTAGACCAAGCTAATTCTCCGCTGTCTGTGAAGTCACCATCACCGTTGTAATCGATATAAACTGCATAAGCTTCGCTGTAAACCGTTGATGTCCAAACCGGAGTTACAGAAACAGTGTAAGCACTTCCTCTTGTTACATTGGTAGAAACAGCCGTGAAGTTTTCGTAACCTGCAGTTCCTGTAGAAGTATTGTTGATTGTTCCGAATTTTACATTACCGATTCTCTCGTCAGCTGTATTTGTTGAAGTTGCTGAACAGTAGCTCACAGAACTTCCTGCTAACGTTGTAACGCTCACGGAATTACTTGCAACTGAAATATTTCCAGCTGCATCTTTTGCTTTAACTGAGAAACTATAAGTTGTTGATGGCGTTAAACTTGTCGCTGTATAACTAGTTGAAGCCGTAGAACCTATCAATGAAACTCCCTGATACACATCATAACCTGTAACACCAACCGCATCTGTTGCACCTGACCAAGAAAGATTTGTACTTGTAGAAGTAGTTCCTGAAGCTGCTAAAGTAGGAGCCGTAGGAGCGATTACATCACCACTTCCCGAACCCGCATTTACTGTAATATTTGCATTATTTATGTCAAAGAAAATATGATTTGAACCTTTTACCATAATTCTTCCAGTTGTTGTTGCAGCATTTGGAATAACTACAGCCTGAGTTCCGTCGTTTGGAGTTCCTGCCAATAGAGTAGTCCATGTTGTTCCTGAGTTGGTAGACCAAAGAATATCTACGTTTGCAGCGTTCACACCGTTGGCGGTAGTTCCTGCAACGTTCCATGTTACGGTTTGAGAAGTTCCTCCTGTATACGTTGTTGCTGAGTTTTGAGAACTTACACTGAATGGTCCGGCCGTTCCGTTAACTGTCATAACAGCATCATCAGAATTATTTCCTGAACCTCCGGCTCTGTTGTCACGAACTGTAAATCTGAAGTTATAACTTCTTGCTACATTAGATAAAGCCTCCACAGTGATTTCCGAACCTGCGGTTGTTGTTGCTCCTGTTAAAACTGAAGCCATTCTTGGGAAATATCTTACAGGTGAAGTGGTTGGAGTCCAAGATCTGAAAGTAGGACCTGTTGCTTTTGTAGCACTTGCCGCAGAACTTGCTCCTGTTTGGGAAGAAGAAGCATTATCCATTTGCTCCCAAACATAAGTTAATGAATCTCCGTTGGCATCAGTTCCAGTTCCTGTCAGCATAAACGGAGTTCCTTTTGGAATTGTATAATCTAAACCTGCGTTAGCTGTTGGGATTGAATTTCCTGTTGAAGTACTTACAGGACAGGTTTTAGCTTTAATATTATTAGTGATCTGCTGAATGCTCACTGCATGGAAAAATGCATCTGAATGAGGTTGAATATCCTGAGCGGTAATTCCCGCATACCCCATAATGGTTGATCCAGAGCCCGGTTCCATATTCACGCCAGTTCCTTCATTAGCATGAGAAAAAGTGTGATTTCCTCCGAATTGATGACCCATTTCGTGAGCTACATAATCGATATCGAAATTATCTCCTGACGGTATTGCATCTGCCGGAGAAGTATAACCGCTGCCTTTTGAACCGTTTGTACAAACACAACCGATGCAACCTGCATTTCCGCCACCTCCGGAAGCTCCGAATAAGTGACCGATGTCGTAATTTGCTTCACCAATTACAGAAGTTAAAGTTGACTGAAGCTGAGAATTCCAGCTGCTCATTCCTGAAGCAGCAGAGTAGGGATCTGTAGAAGCGTTGGTGTAAATTACCGCATCATTATTAGCGATAAGAACCATTCTTGCTGCAAAATCTTTTTCAAAAACTCCGTTTACACGAGTCATTGTGTTGTTCATTGCGGCTAAGGCGTTTGCTTTTGTCCCGCCGAAATAAGCTGTGTATTCTCCTGTGCTTGAAAGTGCTAATCTGAATGTTCTTAATTTAGCATCATCAGCGTTGGGTCTTGCTGCAAGATTACTTGTATTGATAACACCTTTTTGAGCAACGTCAATTACCGTACATTCAAATTTATTAAGATCATCTTTCTTATCTGATTTTTTGTAAACAACATAAGTAGAAAGATCTTTTGTGTAAGGCTCAATGAAAACGGCAGATTTATCTCCATAAATTTCCATGGAAGATAATCCTAATTGAGAAATACTGAAATAAACTGTAGAATTTGGATCATCAAGACCTTCGCCAACGTAAGATTTGATATCAGGATACTTTGCAGCTAATAGAGGATCAAAGTTTGAATTTTCTTTTACCTTAAAGTTTTCCATTTTCCCTTCTGAATTCGGGAAAGAAATAATGATCATGGATTTTTCACCAGCAGCCAGTCTTTTAGGAGCTTTGGCCAATACATTTTTTAAACCGTTAATATCAAGGCTGTAGACCTTAGGATTAGTAACGAAATTCTTGTTTTCGAAGACTTCTGAATTTGTTTTTTTTGAGCCTTCAGACCAAAGACGATCTGTCTGAGCGAAAGAAATGCCTGTGATAAGAAGCATTCCAATCATTGATAACTGTTTTTTCATATAAATATTATTTTGATTGTGGGATATCAAAGCTAATGAAAATTTTATAATGAAAAACTAATTTTTTTAAGAAAATTTATGATAATATGTTTAATTTATTATGTAATACATTGAATTAGACTTAAAATACATTATCTCAAAAAAAGAAAATAGCACACGCAAAACACGTGTGCTATTCAATTATTATAATATAATTCTAATTTTTACATTTTATCGTCAGCAGTTGGTCCATACAATCCCGGAACTTTATTTCCTGTAGATCTTAAATAAACTACTAGCTCACCTCTATGATGATACAAATGATTAAATAAAAACGAACGAATTACCTGAATTTTTGGCATAGGAGGTAAGATTGAATTTCCTTCCATTTCCATTTTCCATTCATTCATCATGGTACTTTCGTCCCAATTTTCAATAGCCTGCTGAGCTTTGAGTACATTTTCTTCGAACTTGGCTACAATATTTTCTGTCATAGAAATATCACCTTTGTCGTATTGATATGTTCCCATATCAAAAACATCCTGATTGAAAGTTACTTCGTACCAATTATAAACTTCAGCAATATGAGAAGCCAATTCAGCTGTTGTCCAGTTAATTTCAGATGGTTTAAAATCTAAAGCACTGTCCGGAATCGCTTTTAAAATTTTTCTGGTGTTTTCTGCTTCATGCAAAAATTCACCCAGAAGGGCATTTTTAATCATTTGTATGTTTTTTTAAATAAAATTATTTAGTGATATCTCTACCAATAACCAATCTCTGGATTTCAGAAGTACCTTCCCCAATGGTACATAATTTAGAGTCTCTATAATACTTCTCAGCAGGGAAATCTTTAGTATAACCGTAACCTCCGAATATCTGAACAGCATTATTCGCAATTCTTACACAAGCTTCAGAAGCATATAGTTTTGCCATAGCACCTTCTCTTGTCATTTTTTGCTTAGCATTTTTCAATGTTGAAGCTCTTTGGATCAATAATTCTGATGCATCGATCTCTGTAGCCATATCTGCCAACATGAAGTTGATTGCCTGAAATTCTGAAATAGATTTTCCGAACTGGTGTCTTTCTTTAGCATATTTTAAAGCAGCTTTGTAAGCTCCTCTTGCAGTTCCTAAACTTAATGCAGCGATAGAAATTCTACCTCCGTCAAGAATTTTCATGGCTTGTTTGAAACCTTCACCAACTTCTCCCAAACGGTGAGAATCCGGAACTCTAACGTTGTCGAAAATTAATTCTGCAGTCTCAGAAGCACGCATTCCCAGTTTATTTTCTTTTTTACCAGAAGAAAAACCAGTCATTCCTTTTTCTAAAACGAAAGCTGTAGAGTTATTTTTTGCTCCAATCTCTCCGGTTCTTGTCATTACAACAGCGATATCACCAGAAATAGCGTGAGTAATAAAGTTTTTAGCACCGCTGATAATCCAGTCATCACCGTCTTTTACTGCCGTTGTAGACATACCTCCAGAATCCGACCCTGTATTATGTTCTGTTAATCCCCAAGCTCCGATTACTTTACCTGAAGCTAACTGAGGAAGCCACTTGTGTCTCTGTTCTTCATTTCCAAACTCATAAATATGGTTTGTACAAAGAGAATTGTGTGCTGCTACAGAAAGCCCGATAGAAGGATCTACCTGAGAGATCTCATCCAGAATAGTAACATATTCATGATAACCAAGACCAGAACCTCCATACTGCTCAGGAATAACAATACCCATGAAACCCATTTCTCCTAATTGGTGAAATAAATCTTTTGGAAAAGTTTGACTTTCATCCCATTCCATTATATTCGGTCTGATGTTTTTTTCAGCAAATTCTCTCGCCGTTTCAGCTATCATTTTAATGTTGTCAATTGTTTCTGTATTCATATAGATAAAATAGTTAGTGCTCAAAGATACTTAAATTGTTGGTATACGAAAAAAAATTATTACGGCCACAGTATTTCGTTCACAAAGTTTTAATTATCAATTTTTTATATTTTGTTAATTAATGATTTTTTAATAAAAATTTCAGAACTTCAATATGTTTAATTTACTATTTTTATCCTCCAATTTTAAAGCATGAAAAAACTTCTACTTCCTATAATTTTATTTTCATCTTATATTTTTGCTCAGGCTCCGGCAGGATATTATGATGGAACACCGGGACTTACAGGGTACACTCTGAAGTCGAAACTTCACGATATCATATCCACCAAAAATGTCAACTGGCATTATGGTGACCTTCCCAATTATTATAATCAAACGGATCTGGACAAATATTATGACCACGATGCAACCAATACTTCTATATTATTAGATATGTATTCTGAAATTCCGACGGGCGCAGATGCTTATGAGTATACTTCTGCAAACTTAATAAGTACTTCCGGAGCTGAAGGCTTGGGTTATAATAGGGAACATGCGGTTCCGCAAAGCACTTTTAACAGTGATTATCCTATGTATTCTGACTTGCATTTTGTAATTCCTACAGATGCCAGAATCAATCAGTTGCGAAACAATTATCCCTATGGAGTTGGGAATTCTACCGTTCATTACACTTTTACAAACTCTTCTAAAATTGCCAACAGCGCCATCCCTAATTATGTCTATACAAACAGGGTTTATGAGCCTGTTAATGAATTTAAAGGAGATATTGCAAGAATGCTGCTGTATTTTGCAGTAAGGTATGAAAGTAAATTACCTTCATTTAATTACTCAACAAATATTAATCCGGCAATAGACCGCTCAGCTTTAGACGGAACCGCAGAACGCGCTTTTGATCCGGCTTATATTTCAATGCTGCTTCAATGGAATACTCAAGATCCTGTATCTCAAAGAGAAATAGACAGAAATAACGCCATCTTTACTATTCAGAATAACAGAAATCCTTTTATTGATAATCCCACCTGGGCAAATTCAATTTGGGTGCAGACTCCTGACACTGTTGTACCGCAAGCTCCTTTAAACTTAAATTCGACTCAATCCGGAGTCTACTACACCAATTTAACATGGTCGCCAAGTACAAGTGCCGATGTTATCGGATATAATATTTATCAGAACGGAGTTTTCTTAACAACCACAAAATCCACATCAATAGTTATCGATCATTTGACTCCTGCTACTTCATATTCATTTACGGTACGGGCTTATGATACAGGTTATCTGCAATCTTCTGACAGTAATATCGCTACAGTATCTACTTTATCTACAGATGCAAATTCGAAGGATCTTTTTATCGTTAAATACATTGAAGGAACTGATAGCAACAAAGCCCTGGAGATTGTAAACAAAACCGGGCATGAAGTAGATTTAAACAATTACAGTGTAAGAGTACAATATTACAACAACACCAGTAATTCTTATTATTTTGGAAATAGTTTTGAACTCGAAGGAAAAATACCCAACAACCAAAGTTTTGTTATTCTAAATCCAAAATCTACATTATCATGTTACACAAATAATGATGCAAGATTTCTCACTGCAGGTGATGCTCTAACTTTTGCAGGAACTCAATATGTTGAATTGGCTTATAAGTCAGCAACTGTTGATGCTATAGGAAGCAAATTTGTTAGTAATTCATATGGAGATATCTCTCTTTACAGAAAAAATACTGTTACACAGCCCAGTTCATCATTTAATATTGGCGAATGGGATTCATATACAGCCAATTATTGTCAAAATTTAGGAACACTTTCTGCTTCTGATGTGATTTTGGAGGAAAAAGACTTTAAGATTTATCCAAATCCGGCTAATGACAATATTTTTGTGAGCGGAAAAACTGAAGACGTGAAAACGGCTCAGATTTTAGATTTATCAGGGAAATTGATATATACAGAAAAAGCTCCATTTAAAAATAAGAAAAATATTTCTGTACAAAATCTGTCAACAGGAACCTATCTATTAAACCTTGATGGCAAAGGATATCAGTTTATTAAGAAGTAAGATTTTAGTTTATATAACATAGATACTTCGACTCCGCTCAGCATGACATCTCTAATATTAGTCGTTCTTTTTTAGCAGTTAATTTGTAGCAATGTCATGCTGAGCGGAGTCGAAGCATCTTTAATTAGAAAATTAATTACATAAAAACACCCTAAAACCAAGGGTTTACAACATCATCGATATAAGCAGATTCACTAATAATCATTATCTATAAGTGTTTCTGCTTATATTTTTTATTTATAAGTAATAATGCTTATATTTGCAAAATGATAGCGGTCCTTACGGGTGATATTATAAATTCGCAACACGCAGACACAGAAGTTTGGATTACCAAGCTAAAGAATCTTCTGGAAAATTGGGGAAGCTCTTCCCTTGTATGGGAAATCTACAGAGGAGACGAGTTTCAGTTTAAGTGCAACATTGATGATGCATTTTGGCGTTTTCTAGCCATAAAATCTCTTATAAAAAGTCAGGAAAATTTAGATGTAAGAATAGCCATTGGTATTGGTGAGGAGAATTTTTCGTCCGAAAAAATCACAGAATCCAACGGAACAGCTTATGTAAACTCCGGAAGATTATTGAATGATCTAAAAAGTGATGGCCACACCGTTGCCATCAAAACTTCCAATGACAATGTAGACAGAGATCTTAATATTTTGTTGAAATGGTCTTCCAAAGACTTCGATAACTGGACGATGGCGACTTCTGAAATCATTCACGAAATGATTATGAATACCGACATCACTCAGGAAGATCTGGCAAAAAAATTCGCGATCTCACAATCGTCTATAAGCCAGCGACTGAAACGCGCAAACTACGAACTTATCGTAGAAACCAATCAATATTTTAGAAAGAAAATCTCAGAACTGTAAAACATGATCTTTACTAAACTCATATTGGCACATTTACTTGGAGACTTTATTCTCCAGCCAAATTCATGGGTAGCTGATAAAGAGAGCAAAAAACTGAAGAGCAAATATTTGTATCTTCACGTTCTGATTCACACTGTTTTAAGTTTTGTTTTTCTTTGGGATCTACAACTTTGGTGGATAGCGGTTTTGGTGGGAGTTTCACATTTTATTATTGATGCCGCAAAGTTGACTTTTCAAACGATTAAGAATAAAAAGAATTGGTTTTTTATTGATCAAGCCCTTCATATTTTAGTAATTGCAGGAATATCTTTTTATTTTAATGAATTTAATTTTGAATTTTTAAAAGATCAAAACACTTTAAAAATATTGATGGCAGCTCTGTTTTTAACGACACCTGCTTCTATTTTTATTAAAATATTATTGTCTTCATGGACGCCCGTTCCGGAGACAGTAAGTAATATACAAACCGAATCTTTATCAAGTGCAGGAAAATATATCGGGATTTTAGAACGTTTATTGGTTTTCACTTTTATTATGGTGAATCACTGGGAAGGCGTAGGTTTTATGGTGGCTGCAAAATCTGTTTTCAGGTTCAGCGATCTTGCACAGGCCAAACAAAGGAAATTGACTGAATATGTATTGATAGGTACATTACTGAGCTTTGGAATGGCAGTTTTAACAGGAATTTTAATTAAGTAAAATAAATATAAATCTAACTAATAAGACATTTAGAAAATGGAAAAGAAAGAAATGTTGTACGAGGGTAAAGCAAAACAAGTATTTGCAACCGATAATCCGGATCAGGTAGTGGTACGTTTCAAAGACGATGCTACTGCATTCAACGCTCAAAAAAGAGGATCTGTTGATTTGAAGGGGGAAATGAACAATGCCATCACAACTTTGATTTTTGAATATTTAAATGAAAAAGGGATCAAAACTCATTTCATTAAGCAATTGGACGAAAGAGAGCAATTGGTAAAAAAAGTATCTATCATTCCTTTGGAAATGGTTGTAAGAAACTATTCTGCAGGAAGTATGGCTCAAAGATTAGGCGTTGAAGAAGGAATTAAATCTCCGGTTACAATCTTCGATATCTGCTACAAAAAAGACGAATTGGGAGATCCGCTTATCAACGATCATCACGCAGTTTTCTTAGGTGCAGCTACGTATGAAGAGCTTGATGAGATGTATAAATTAACTTCTGAGATCAACGAAATCTTGATCGATCTATTCGACAAAATGAATATTATTCTTGTTGACTTCAAAATCGAATTAGGTAAAACTTCAGACGGTGAGATCATCCTTGCAGACGAAATTTCTCCTGATACTTGCAGACTTTGGGATAAGGATACAATGAAAAAATTAGATAAAGACAGATTCAGAAGAGATCTTGGAGAAGTAACTGAAGCTTACGTTGAGATCTACAACAGATTGAAAACTTTACTAGGTAAGTAAAGTTTGAGAAGTTAGAAGTTAGATATTAGAGGTTAGTATGAAATCGCACCGGATAGAAGATCTTAAAGTTTGGAGTAAATCAATGGCTTTAGTAAAAGAAGTGTATTTGGTTACCGCAGAATTACCAAGTAAGAAAAATTTGGTTTACTGTCTCAAATTAGAAGATGTGCTGTTTCAATACCTTCAAATATTGCAGAAGGAGCAGGAAGAAATAATAAAAACGAATTTTATCAATTTCTTGGAATTGCGTTTGGATCAACTTATGAATTACAAACACAGTTACAATTATTAATAGATTTAAATTTTATTTCTGAAAATAAAATAGTTCCTTTAAAAGCACTTTTAGCTGAGATACAGAAAATGATTTATTCATTAAAGACAAGTTTAAAATTATAATTGAAGTTAACTTAGACTAATTTCTAACATCTAATATCTAACTTCTAATTTAGAAAAAATAGAAATGAAAAGTTTAGACATTCATAAAAGTGAATATTTAAAACAGTTTGAAACTCAAACTTACGGAAGAAATCTTTTCAGAACTCAGGAAGAAGAAAGACTTGATGCTCCGAACGAGGAGTGCGGTATCTTCGGAATGTATTCTGATAATGATCTCGATACGTTTTCTCTTTCACAGTTCGGGCTTTTTGCTTTACAGCACAGAGGCCAGGAAGCTTGTGGTATTTCCGTTCTTAAAGAAGGGAAAATCACCAATATGAAAGATGAAGGTTTGGTTTTGGATGTTTATAAAGAGATCCAGGATCCTGAAACTTTTATGGGAAATTCTGCAATCGGGCACACTCGTTACACGACGGCAGGAGACAAAAAGAAATATAATTTTCAGCCATTTTTCGCGAAAAATGAATATGATCAGATTATACTTTCTATCGCTCACAACGGTAACTTAACCAATGCGAGAGAATTAAAAACAGAATTGGAAGCTGAAGGCGTTGTTTTCAGAGCAACTTCGGATTCTGAGGTTATTTTAAGATTAATTCAAAAAAATCTTGATTTAGGACTTCGTGGTGCTATCAAAGCTACCATGGAAAAAATAGAAGGTGCGTATTCGGTTGTTGGAATGACGAGAAATAAATTCTTTGCATTCAGAGATTTCAACGGGATCAGACCTTTAGTTTTAGGTGCAGTAGACGAAAAAACATATGTTGTTGCTTCAGAATCTGTAGCTTTAGACGCGGTTGGCGCTCAATATGTACGTGATATTTTACCTGGAGAGATCATTTATACCAATGAAAACGAGCCTGGAAAATTAAACTCTTACATGGTGAATGAAGAGAGAGGAAAGCAGAGAATCTGTTCTTTTGAATACATTTATTTTGCAAGACCTGACTCTACTTTAGAGAACATCAACGTTTACGAAATCAGAGAAAAATCTGGTGAAAAGATCTGGGAACAGGCTCCTGTAGAAGCTGATATCGTAATTGGAGTTCCTGATTCTGGAGTTCCGGCAGCGATTGGTTTTTCAAAAGCTTCGGGAATACCTTTCCGTCCGGTTTTAATTAAAAACAGATATATCGGAAGAAGTTTCATCGTACCTACTCAGGAAATGAGAGAAAGGGTAGTGAACCTTAAATTGAACCCTATTATTTCTGAAATTAAAGGTAAAAGAGTAGTGATTATCGATGATTCAATCGTCCGTGGAACAACTTCTAAGAGATTGGTTAAGATTTTAAAAGAAGCTGGTGTTAAGGAAATTCACTTCAGAAGTGTTTCTCCGCCAATTATTGCACCTTGTTATTTAGGAATTGATACCCCTTCAAAAGACGATTTGATCTCTGCCAATATGACGACGGAGGAACTTAGAGTTTATTTAGGAGTTGATTCTTTAGAGTTTTTAAGTACAGATAACCTGAAAGAAATCTTAGGATCTTCCAACCACTGCTTCGGATGTTTTACAGAAGAATATCCTGTAGCGAAAGGAGAAGAAATAGAATTATTTAATTAATTTTAAATAGTAAATAAAAAGCGAAAAGGCCAGACTTAATAATAAAGTCTGGCCTTTTTCTATTGATATATTAAAATTTGTTCTAGAATTTGTAGTTTAATCCTAATTGGAAAACTCTGTTCGTTAAAGCATCCATTCCTTTAGAAGGATTGGCATCAATGTTTGTCAAGCTGTTTACATATCTTGCATTGATTCCGAAGTTATGAGTGAAATCATACCCTAAACCAAGACCTAAACCAACATTAAATTTCTTGATATCGTCTTTTTCAATATCTTCAGATACTGATGAGCTTGTAGTAGTTGTAACACCGGCAGTGGTAGATTCAGTTCTTTTTTCACCTTTGTTTTTACCATTAATAAAATAGCTGAATTCCGGACCTGCTTCAATATAGAATTTTTCCGTAGGTCTCATCTGAAGCATTAATGGTACTGAAACATAATTCAATGTTGCTGAATAGTCTTCTTTTGTTTTTACAGTAGTTGCCCCTGTAGTAACTTCATTAGAATAAACTACACTTTTTGAACCTAATTGATTATATAATACTTCCGGCTGAATTGCAAATTTTTTAGATAATGGAATATTTACAAGTACACCCGCATGGAATCCTAATTTTTGATTATTCAAACTCACATCCTGATTGTTGAAAGAAGCTGCGTTACCACCTGCTTTAATACCAAATCTGATTGGTTCTTTATCATTATTCACAGTAGTTACTGTAGGAGTAGTTTTTGTTTCTTGAGCAAATGCTAGTGAACCAGCGACTACTGCTAGTCCTAGAAATAACTTTTTCATAATTGTTTATTTTTAATTTTACTTTTTCGTTGTTTATCAGATTTTTCAATCAGATGTGGAGTAATTTGCAAATTGCTTGCCAAAAATGAAAATTTACACGTTTAACCATGCATTAATAGACAGTAGAAAGGATTCTTTAAATTAAAAATAAACTAAATTTTAACAAATAAAATTTAAATTTCGTAATCAGAAATGAATTTTATATTAATTTTTACATCAATTTAGTTAAGTTTGTGATATTAAAATTTATTTCATTTAATCATGATTTTTTTTTATTAAGATTGAAAAATGATGATTAGTATTAAATAATCAAAGCATATTTGTATTTACTAATCATTTAAAATTATAAAAACAGCTTAGTGTTATAAGAGAAAATTAATACTGTAAATCCGGTCATCATAGTTAACGAAGCAAAAAAGAGCCAGAATTAAAAATCCTGACTCCTATTAAAATCTAATCTATTGCTTGGAACTTTTATTTAAATTTATACATTAACCCAACTTGAAATACATTATTGTAATTGGAATCTGTATTATTACCTAAGGATTTAGTAAGTTCAGTGACACCAGCTACATATCTGGCACTTACCCCAAAATTAGGCGTAAAATAATATCCTGCACCGATACCAAGACCAACATTAAAACCATTATAATTTTTCTTATTAATTTTTTCAGAATAACTATTATTTACTGTATTTGTATTACTTCCGGATGTAGTAGTTACTGATAAATCACCCTTGTTTTTTCCTCCTAGTAAAAAACCAAATTCAGGACCTGCTTCTACGTATAAGTTAGGGAGTAAATTGTACTGAACCATTACCGGTACACTTAAATAATTTAATGAAGTAGTATACGTTTCTTTTATTTTGGTTGTAGAATTATCTATAGTGTATTCATTACTATTTTTTGATTTAGCACCTAAACCGCTATATAATATTTCAGGCTGAATGCTGAATTTGCTTGAAAGTGGAATATTAGCAAATGCACCTGCATTAAAACCTATTTTAGATTTTATATCAACTTCAGATGTTGTAGAAATTGAAGATACATTCATCCCAGCTTTTACACCAAATGTAACTGGAGATTTTGAAGCTGTCTTTTGAGCGAATGCAACTGTACTTACTGTAATTGCTAATCCTAAAATTAATTTTTTCATAAATTGTTTTTACTTTCTTAAATTTTAATTTCAAACCTCATTTAAAGTTAGATTATCTGTCATTTTCAAATCGCATGCCAAACAAAAGCGTAATCAACTGAAATGCAACTAATTATGGAAAACATTTTTAGTAAAAAAGCATGAAATAATTCAAATGAAGCGTCAATTGAGTCTTATTAATTAATTTTATAATGTCTTTTTAAATTTATCGTTCATTTTGTATTAAATTAAATTTTGCAAAAAAAATCTAAAACTCATAAAAGCAAAAAAAGACGATCTAAAAATAAACCACTTCCTTTATTGAAAAAAAAATCGTTTATTTAAACTTATAATCTGATCTCAAGCAATTGCTAATTATTCCTCATTTTACTCTTATACATGAAAAGGTCAGACTTAATGATTAAGCCTGACCTTTTCTTATTGAAATCTAATTTATTAACTTTTATTGAACTTATCCTATTCTATTAAAACTTATATGCTAAACCTACTTGGAAAACATTATTTTTAATTGCATCAGTTCCACTAACTTTATTTTTAGCAATATCTGTAAGACCAGCTACATATCTTGCTGTAACTCCTATGTTAGGTGTAAAATAATATCCCGCTCCAATTCCTAGACCTAAGTTAAAACCACTTAACTGATCTTTATAGTTCCCGGATTGTGCAATTACCTCATTACTGCTTTCATTTTTTGCTTTATTTTTAGCACTTACTAAGAACCCAAACTCAGGGCCAGCTTCTAAATAAAGATTCGGAAGAGCAGTATATTGCACCATTACCGGTATTGCTATATAATCCAAATGTCTTCCAAAAGAAAGCGTCTTCCCAAGAACTTTCTGATCATACTTGTCTCCATATTGAGAATACAAAAGTTCAGGCTGAATACTGAATGAAGCAGCCACAGGAATATTGGCAAATGCACCTGCATTAAAACCTATTTTTGATCCCTGATTTTCCAATCCTCCATCTTTTGAAATTGAAGATATATTCATCCCAGCTTTTAAACCAAATGTAACTGGAGATTTTGAAGCTGTCTTTTGAGCGAATGCAATTGTACTTACTGTAATTGCTAATCCTAAAATTAATTTTTTCATAAATTGTTTTTATTTTTTTAAATTTTAATTTCAAACTTATTTAAAGTTAGACTATCTGTCATTTTCAAATCGTATGCCAAACAAAAATATAAGTAACTGAAATACAGTTTATTATATAATTAATTTTTAATAAAAAAACATCAATTAATTCAAATCAAGCGTCAATTAGGTCTTATTAATTAATTTTATAATGTGTTTTTGTATTTATCATTCATTTTGTATTAAATTAAATTTTGTAAAAAAAAATCTAAAACTCATAAAAAGCAAAAAAGCCGATCTAAAAATAGACCGACTTTCTTTATTGAAAAAACCGTTTATTTAAACTTATAATTTGATCTCACGATCGCAATTACTAATTATTCCTTTACGCTTATACATGAAAAGGTCAGGCTTAATGATTAAGCCTGACCTTTTCTTTATTGAAATCAAAGTCTGTTAGAACTTATATGCAAGACCTACCTGGAAAACATTGTTTTTTCCTTCTGGCTGCGCACCTGCAACTTCTTTACCTATATCTGTAACACCTGCAACATATCTTGCATTAACACCGATGTTAGGCGTGAAGAAATATCCAGCTCCAATACCAATACCAAAGTCAAAACTTTTGATATAGTCATTAGCATCTACTGATGCAGACTGATATTTGAATTTAGAATCTACTA
Organism: Chryseobacterium sp. G0201; assembly: GCF_003815655.1. Taxonomy (NCBI): domain Bacteria; kingdom Pseudomonadati; phylum Bacteroidota; class Flavobacteriia; order Flavobacteriales; family Weeksellaceae; genus Chryseobacterium; species Chryseobacterium sp. G0201. The sequence goes on from NZ_CP033917.1 coordinate 4,171,644, forward strand.
AGAAACTGAACTGTGGACCAGCTTCAAGATAAAATTCCGGAGTTGCATTATACTGGAACATCACAGGAACTGAGATATAACTTAAGTTTACTTTTAAATCTTCAAGTCCGTCTGCCTTAGCACCTACACCATTGTATAGAACTTCCGGCTGAACACTGAAGCTTGATGCTACAGGAATGTTTGCGAAAAGACCGCCATAAAATCCTGCTTTACCTTTTGAATCACCTCCTGAAATTGTAGAAACATTTAAACCAGCTTTTACACCGAATGCAACCGGAGAAGTAGATTTAGCTTTCTCTTGAGCAAATACTAATGAACTTGCAGCAACTGCTAATCCTAAGAATAATTTTTTCATAGTTTAATTTTTAGTTATTATTGATTTAATAATTTACAACCAGCATTATGCAAATTCCTTGCCAAAGTTTATTAATTGTTTTTAAAATCAATAAAAATAACATGATATTTTAACGATTACATTTAATATCACACTCAATTTATCAGTTTAAATTGAAAAAATCAGACTTTAAGATCAAACCTATTTGGAATACACTGTTTCTAACAGCGCCTCCATTATTATTTTTGTAAATATCTGTAATACCAGCTGTATATCTTGCTGTAATTGCTAAATTATCATTTAAATAATATCCAGCTCCTACACCAATACCAAAATTGAACGAGTTGAAATCTTTCTTGTCCAATTTACTAGTTGTACTGTTGACATTTACGTTCGTAGAGCTTTTAAATTTATCTTTAACATTTACCAAAAATCCGAATTCCGGACCAGCTTCTAAATAAAGATTTGGAAGAACATTATATTGCAACATTACCGGTATTGCTATATATCCTAATTTTCTTGTATAATCAGATTTATATGTATTTCCTGATATTCCAGAAGAAAATTCTCTAGTTACTTTCGAACCTAGATTATTATAAATAACCTCTGGCTGAATACTGAATGAACTTGTAACCGGGATATTAGCAAAAGCACCTGCATTAAAACCTATCTTAGATTTTGAATCACTTAGATCCGCCCCTTTTGAAAGAGAAGAAACGTTCATTCCACCTTTAACACCAAATGTAACTGGCTTTGAAGATGAAGCCGTAGCTGTAGTTGTTTGTGCGAATGCTAATGAACTTGCAGTTACTGCTAATCCTAAAATTAATTTTTTCATAAATTGTTTTTACTTTCTTAATATTTTCAAACTACTAAATCTATAGTTTGACTTTTCATCATTAACAAAGCATATACCAAAAAAAATATAAACAACTGATAATAAATACGTTAATAAAGTTATTTTTAATCAAAATGAAACTATTAATTTAAATAAAACCATAATTAAGTTTAATTGATTAATTTTATTAATAATATTTTTATTTCTATTTATTTTATTCTAAGAATATTAAAACAGGAACAATTCAAAATAATAATTGGAGAAGTTGAAGTAAAACAAAAAAGTCAGACCTTACGATCTGACTTTATATGAATTAAAATTTGTTATCTGAATGTTAAGAATGCTTATTTGAATTTATAAGCCAATCCTACTTGGAATACGTTGTTTCTCACAGCATCTCCATTATTATTTTTGAAAATATCAGTTACACCAGCAGTATATCTTGCAGTGATTCCTAAATTATCTGTGAAATAATAACCTGCACCAATACCGATACCAAAGTTAAACGTTTGGAAATCATCTTTATCTAATGTAGTTGTAGAAGAAACATTATTGCTTCCGTTAGTAGAGCTTTTGAATTTATCTTTAGCGCTTACTAAAAATCCGAATTCCGGACCTGCTTCTAAATAAAGATTTGGAAGAGCATTATACTGGAACATAACTGGAACTGAGATATATCCTAAATTTGTAGAATACTCATCTTTATAGTTATTTCCTAAAACAGTATAGTTTCTTGTCGATTTTGCTCCCAGATCATTATAAATAACCTCTGGCTGAATGCTGAAAGAACTTGCAATTGGAATATTAGCAAATACACCTGCGTTAAAACCTATTTTTGATTTTGTGTCGTCCAATCCTTCATTTTTAGATAGAGAAGAAACGTTCATTCCACCTTTAACACCAAATGTAACTGGGTTTGAAGATGAAGCTGTAGCTGTAGTCGTTTGTGCGAATGCTAGTGAACTTGCAGTTACTGCTAATCCTAAAATTAACTTTTTCATAACTTTAATTTTTTAATATTTTACTATTCTTAATTTTAAATTTTACTACTGTCAATTTTTACGTTGACGCAGAGTATCTTTCAAATTGCTTGCCAAAATTAATAAACATGACAAAAGTCAGTAAAAATATTATCTAAAAAAACACATTATATAGTATATAATTAACTAAAATAAAACTATTTAGCTATTAAACAAACATTTAATTACAAATCAAATAATTTGGCACAAATTTTCACAAACTTGTTATTTTGCTTGAAAAAAAATTATAATTTTGATTAAATACTGTCCAATTGTCTGTAAAATTTCAATGATTCAGCAATATTTTTCTGTTTACATTGATAATCATAGGTACATTCCCCAATTCCTGAAACTAATGAGAAGTTAATTTTGCTGTCAGCATTCTTTTTATCATTCAATAATAAAGAGAAAATGTCTTCATCTTTAAAATCACTGATATCTAAATAAGGATAGTATCTCTGAACATTTTCAATAATAATTTTAGAATCTTCCTCAGAGATCAAACCTTCGAGATAGGAGAGGTGCGCTTCAGAGATCATTCCCATCGCTACCGCTTCACCGTGTAAAATAGGATTTCCCTGTTCCAGACACAAACTTTCAATGGCATGACCGATGGTATGACCGAAATTCAGTGTTTTTCTGAGGTTTTGCTCATTAAAATCCTTTTCTACAACATCTTGTTTAATATCCATTGATGTTTGAATATGCGGAATAATTCCTTCTATATCTAATTTATGGATCTGAATAAGATTGTCCCAATGTTTTTTATCTGCAATTAGTCCGTGTTTCAGCATTTCGGCAAAACCACTTCTTAATTGTTTAAAAGGAAGGGTTTCTAAGAATTTAGGATACACAAAAATCTGTTCAGGAAAAGTGAAGGTTCCTACCATATTCTTATAATGCATCAGATCGATCCCTGTTTTCCCGCCAATAGAAGCGTCACACATTGATAAAAGGGTAGTAGGAATATTAATGAATTGAACTCCTCTCTTATATGTAGAAGCTACAAAGCCACCCATATCGGTAATAACACCGCCTCCAAGGTTGATGACAAGGGCTTTTCTGTCGGCTTTCATTTCTGTAAGAATTTCCCAAAGCTGGTTGGCAGTCTGAATATTTTTCATTTCTTCACCCGCTTCAATCTCCAGAATTTCGAATCCAAGGTCGGTCTCCATATTTCCTAAAAGAACAGGAAGGCAATATTCATGTGTATTTTCATCAACTAAAATAAAGATTTTGCTGAATGATTTTTCGTGTAAAAAGTCGTTTAATTGAGAAAAATTATCGTTTAATATTGTTATCATTTTCAGAATTTCTATAACGTTAATAGTGAAACTATATTGCAAAGTTATGATTCTTAATTTTTAACTCGTAACTAAATTACTATCTTTGCAAAAATATTTTAGCATGAGCAGAGACAATAATAATTCAGGAAAACCTAAAAGACCAAGAGTTTCAACAAGAAATTCCGGAAGTTCTCGCGCTCCTAAATCTGGAAATTCTTCAGAATCAAAACCTTTCAAAAAACCTTTTTCTAAAAGTGGTGACAAGAGTTTTGGCCAAAAAGATAGAGATGAAAATGGCAATTCAAAATTTGAGAAAAAGCCTTTCAGCAGAAGCGATAGAGATACCGACTCTAGACCTTTTAATAAACCTGATTCTAGGAGAGGTGATACAAATTTTGAAAGCCGTGGTGATGAAGATCGCAGCTCAAAACCTGGCAGAGAGCCTTACATTACTTCACAAAACGAAGGTAGAGAAAGAAAAACTTTTGGCGGTAAACCTGTTTCTAAAAGAGGAGGGCCAAGAGATCGTGATACCAAAGACAACAAAAGAGGTAAATACGAAAGAGGCAGCTTAAAGTACGGTAAGAGACCTTCTACCGGAAATGACAGAGATGAAGACAGAGCAAAATCTTTTGTACAAAAAAGAAGATTAAATAAGATTGAAAAGGACATCCATAAAGATACCATTCGTCTTAATAAATATATCGCAAACTCAGGAATCTGCAGCAGAAGAGAAGCTGATGAGCTGATTGTTCAAGGCTTAGTTGAAGTAAACGGGAAAGTAGTAACTGAAATGGGTTACCAGGTTGAAAAAACTGATAAAGTAGTTTTCGACGGACAAAACATTACTCCGGAAAAGCCAGTTTATGTATTATTGAATAAGCCAAAAGGTTATATTTCTACTACAAAAGACGACAAAGCAAGAAAAACAGTAATGGATCTTGTGGCAAATGCTTCTCCATACCGTGTTTTCCCGGTTGGAAGATTAGACCGTTCTACAACGGGTGTAATTCTTTTAACAAATGACGGACACATGACGAAGAAACTGACGCACCCATCTTTTGACGCGAAAAAGATCTACCACGTAACATTGGATAAAAAATTAACCAATGAAGACATGAAACTGATCGTTGAAGGTATTCGTTTGGACGAAGGAATTGCTACAGTTGATCAAATTTCATTTATCGAAGGTAAACCTAAAAATGAGATCGGAATTGAGATCCACATCGGATGGAACCGTGTTATCAGAAGAATCTTCCAAAGATTAGGATATGAAGTTGAAGCTCTTGACAGAGTAACGTTTGCAGGACTAACGAAGAAGAATATCAAAAGAGGACACTGGAGAATCTTAACAGAATTAGAAGTGAACAACTTGAAAATGCTTTAATGAGTTTTGAGTGATGAATGATAAGTTTTTAATTCACACTTAAAATCTTCTTTAAAGTTTTTTAAATAATAAAAAAGACGTTGAATTAATTTTCAACGTCTTTTTTTTGATCCGTATAACTACTTTCTATTTTAAAACTATGAATAACTCATAATTTATAATTCATAACTAAAAACTATCCCAAAACAGTTACTCCTTTCTGAAGCATCTCAAAAATAGCATCTCTTGCATTATCCGGTTTTACGTTTACAGCACGAGTTCCGTTGAAATGCAGACAAGTTACATATCCGTTGGCTACTGCATCCGTACAAGTAAATTTAACGCAATAATCCATTGCTAAACCTACAATCTCCAATAACTGAATTTCGTGATATTTTAAGAAATCATCCAAACCTGTTTTCATGAAGTGATTGTTATCCTGAAAACCGCTGTACGCATCAATTTCAGTATTTTTTCCTTTTTGAATGATGTGAGTTACTTTATCTCTGTTCAGATCTTTATGAAATTCTGCTCCAAAAGTTCCCTGAACACAATGATCCGGCCACATAAACTGCGGAACACCATTTAAAATAATGCTTTCTCCAACTTTTTTACCATTATTGCTGGCGAAGCTTTTATGATTTGCAGGATGCCAATCCTGAGTAAGAACAATTTGATCATATTCATTTTCTTCCATCAGAAGATTGATGTAAGGAATAACCTCGTTAGCTCCCGGAACTGCCAATGCACCTCCTTCACAAAAATCATTCTGTACATCTACTATTATTAACGCTTTTTTCATATTTAGATTCTCGAATTATAGATAAATTTATAAAAATTATTATTCAAAAATTTGTCCAAAAATTAATTATCGGACAAAACGGCATTTAGATTGATAATTTTTGACTGAGATTTTATTTAAAAAAGGTTATCAATCGCAAAGGCGCAAAGGTTAATGAAAAATGCTGTTGTAAGGCGCAAGGATTTTATCTTCGATAAAATTAATTGTGTATAGATGAACGCATACTTTGTCATTCCGTAGGAATCTAGACTTAGTTTTTAAATATGATCGTTGAGATTCTTCCAGAATGACAAACGGTGTAGAAATTATAAGATTAAAAATTAAAAAACTTTGCGCCTTTACGATTCTCCAACAAAACAACATCATTATTAAAATTATTACTATTTCACTTTCGGGATATAAAACAAATACCAATAGCTTATCTTTGCAGTAAATAAGTATTTTTATGTCATTTGAATCGTTAGGATTATCACACAATATTATTCATTCTGTAAAAAAATTAGGGTATTTGAAGCCTTTTCCAATTCAGGAGCAAGCGATACCTGTTATTTTGCAGGGAAAAGACCTGATGGGAATTGCGCAGACAGGGTCCGGAAAAACGGCTTGTTTTGTAATGCCTATTTTAGAAAAATTACAAAATGCGGAGGTTAAAAAAGATCGTAATATTCAGGTTTTAATATTGGTTCCTACACGTGAATTGGCGATTCAAATTGATGAAGTTTTCAGAGCTTTTACAGACAATTTAAAGCGTGAAATTCGTACAATGGCTGTTTATGGTGGAGTTTCTATCAATCCGCAGATGAAAGGAATGTTTGGGGTAGAAGTTCTTATTGCAACGCCCGGTCGTCTATTAGATTTGATCGATCATAAAGCGTTGAGTATCTCCGGAATCCAGCATTTGGTGATCGACGAAGCGGATAAAATGTTTCAGTTAGGTTTTGGTGAAGAAATGAATAAACTTTTCGCTCAAATGCCTGTGATGAAGCAGACAACACTGTTTTCTGCTACTTTAGATGATAAAGTTTCAGAAATGAAGGAACGTTTATCAATCAATCCTACATTAATTGAGATTAAAAAAGAAGAAGTTGAAATTGATAATATCGAGCAATTGGCCTATCATGTTTCTCCGGAAAACAAAGGTCCATTTTTGCGTTATTTAATTAAAGAAAAGAAGGTTGAAAAAGCCTTAATTTTTGTTTCTTCTACAAAATCTGCCGATAATTTGGTTGAAAAACTGAAGAAAAATAAAATTAAAGCCGTCGCTATTCACAGTCAGAAATCGCAAGGCGCCCGTAGAAATAATTTAGAAGAATTTAAGGTAAATGGAGCTCAGATTTTGGTTGCTACAGACTTAATTGGTCGTGGTATCCACATCGAATCTTTGCCTTGTGTGATCAATTACGAATTACCACGTTCGCCTTTAGATTACATTCACAGGATCGGTAGAACAGGTCGTGCAGGAGAAAAAGGAACTGCCATTAATATTCTGACTGATGATGAATTGCAGCATTTCAGAGTCATTCAAAAGAAAATGGGCAAAAAAGTGACTTTACAAAGAACAGAAGGTATTGATTTACATGGTTATTAATACATTAATTTAAATAATAAGAGCTTCAATTTTAATAGAATTGGAGCTTTTTTTAACTATAAATCTAATTAATGTTTTTTTCATTTTAAATTATCGAATTTTTGATAAATTAGCAAAAAGCAAAACTCAGAAACTGTCCAAAAAATTAATAATGGACAAAACGACGACATAAAAAAGATTAAAACTAATATAATGAGCAATTTAGAACAGAAAAGGTTTCCAATAGGTGAGTATCAACAGCCTGAGAATATCTGTGATATTAAACTTGACGAATACATTAAAGTCATCAAAAACTTCCCCGAAAAGCTTAAAAAATTAATAGAAGACCTGTCTGACGACCAGCTTGATACTCCTTACAGAGAAGGTGGCTGGACGGTAAGACAACTTGTGAACCACATTGCAGACAGCCATATCAATAGTTTTATTCGTCTTAAATTGGCATTAACGGAAGATAATCCTACCATAAGACCTTATGATGAAGCCAAATGGGCAGAACTTCAGGATAGTGTAAATATGCCGATAAAACCCGCCATGAGAATGATAAAAGGAACGCATCAAAGATGGGCTGCATTGCTTAAAACACTTACAAATAAACAGTTTGAAAGAACTTTTCATCATCCTGAGCACAACCAGAATTATGATCTTAGGAGTTATCTGGCATTATATGTCTGGCATTGCAATCATCATTTTGCTCATATTGAAAATTTGAAGAAAGAAAAGGGTTGGTAAAAAAGAGTCTTCATAATCGGATTTATTTTGAGGAAATCATTAATAGAATTTCTAATCTTGATGAAAATTCTCCCAGAAAATGGGGAAAAATGTCTGTTGCTCAAATGTTAAAACATTGCGACCTTGTTCTTCAGGTTGCTTTGCAGAAAATCGTTCTTCCCAAAATTAATACTTTATTTTCTGCATTAGGTATTCTTACAAAATTTGAAATGCAAATTTTTAATAACGGAATTCCCCGAAACATGCCTACTTTTCAAAAACTAATCGTTAATTTTGAATGTGATTTTGATGAAGCAAAGAAAAGTCTTCTGAAAACACTGGACGATTATTGGCAGGCATTTGAAAATCATCAATTAGCTCATCAGCATAGACTTTTTGGTAAAATGACCGAAAAAGACTGGGGCTTTTTAGAGTATAAACATCTTAATCATCATCTTAAACAATTTAATGTATGAGTTTTTTTGATAAAATATTTGGCGGAAAAGAAGAAAATCCGCAACAAAAATCTTTCTGGAAAAGAATAGAATCTGAGGAAGATCTGGAAAAAGCTATTGAAAATTCATACCATCAAAAAATAGGAATATTCAAACATTCAACAAGTTGTTTCATCAGTAAAACTGTATTGAAAAACTTTGAAAAAGAAATAGAAAATATAGATCAAAAAGTAGAGTTATATTACCTAGATTTGTTAGCTCATAGATCAATCTCTAATAAAATTGCAGAAATTTTAGAGATCAGACATGAAAGCCCACAATTTATCGTCATAGAAAACGGAAAAGCGATCAGTAATGCATCGCATCAGGACATCTCTTTAAGTCAGATCGTATAATGAAGAATATTAATAATTATTTAGCCAAAATATTAAATGTTCCTCTTGAAAAAGTGAACATGTGTAGTTTACACTATGAAGTAAAGAAAATACCTAAAAATCAATTTCTTTTACAGTATGGTGAGATCTGCAGAAACATATACTTTGTTGAAAAAGGACTTCTTAAGATGTATTCTATCGATAAAAACGGTAAAGAGCACATTATACAGTTCGCCCCTGAAAACTGGCTGATTTCTGACCGCAGCAGTCTTTATTTTAATGAAAAATCGATCTATTATATTGAAGCTGTTGAGGATTCTGAAATTTTGTTTCTTCATCCGGATTTCTTTAATAAACTTGTCGAACAGTTCCCAAACAGCATCGAAAGAAGTGATATTTTGCTTCAAAAACACGTAAAAAGCCTTCAAAACAGAATCAATTCTTTATTGGGTGAAACTGCAGAAGAACGATATATGAAATTCGTTAAAATGTACCCAGATCTTTTACTGCGAGTTCCACAATGGATGATCGCTTCTTATTTAGGAATTACTCCTGAAAGCTTAAGCCGTGTCCGAAAAGAATTGGCTAGGAAAAATTTCGTTCCGGATAATAAGTAATCGAGCAGGGAGAGGGAAGTTAGAAGCTGGAAGTTTTTGACGTTCCAACTTTCGCGCTCACCTTTATTTCTAAAAATTAAATTCTCTTCGCCAAACTTCCAACTTGTCTTAATTTTGACTGTGTTTCTTCCGACCAAGGCAGACCGATACAAAGTCGCATACAATTTTCAAACTGATCCTGAAGCGTAAACATCCTGCCGGGAGCAATACTGATATTTTGTTTTATTGCCAGATCATACAATTCTGTTGTTCTGATTTTTTTATCAAATTCTATCCAAAGAGATAATCCACCTTGTGGTCTGCTGATTTTTGTGCCTTCAGGAAAGGATTCGGCGATGGTCTGTACATAATTCTGATAATTATTTTGTAGTGTTCTGCGCATCTGCTGAAGATGTTTCTCATATCTTCCGGTCTTTAAGAAATTGGCCACCGCTTCATTTACAATTGATATTGATGAGGTTGAATGAAGCAGCTTAAGCTTCATTATTTTGTCTTTATATTTTCCGGGAACAATCCATCCAACGCGATAACCTGGCGCTAATGTTTTTGAAACTGAACTGCAATACAAAACATTTCCTTCTTTATCAAAAGACTTACAGCATTTCGGACGGTTTTGTCCAAAATAAAGATCTCCGTAAACATCGTCTTCAATTAAAGGTATATTATTTTCCGCTAATAATTTAACGACTTCCTTTTTGTTTTCATCAGACATACAGCTTCCCAAAGGCGTATTAAAATTCGGTATTAATAAGCAAATATTAATTTTAGGAATAACTTTTTTAAGGATATCAATTTCAATTCCATGGGCTGGGTGAGTTGGTAATTCTAATACTTTCAGTCCAAAACCTGTGGCCAGCTGCAAGATTCCCGGATAACACGGACTTTCTATGGCAATTGTATCTCCGGGTTTTCCCAAAGCCATCAGGCAAAAAGATAAAGCATTCATTCCGCCATTTGTTGTGACTATATCATTTTCATTAAAATTCCCGCCCCATGATAACGATCTTAGGGCAATCATTCTTCTTAACTTTAAATTCCCTTGTAATTCTTCATATTCAGCTCCGCCGGATTTTAATTCTCGTGTTGCGTTGATGATCTCTTTTTTAAGTTTAGCCTGAGGCAGAAGATCTCCAGACGGAATTGCAATAGAAAAAAGCGTAAGATTATTTTTACCCATATTTTCATACACCTTGCTGATGAGTTCATCAGGTTCATTATTATTGGCGATCAAAGAGGGACGACTCACTTCAGGAAGCGGAAGTTTAATAGAAAGCTGCTGACTTACAAAATACCCGGATTGGGGTTTTGATTCTATGAGTGACATAGATTCCAGTTCCAGAAAAACACGTTTTGCTGTATTCATGCTGATCTGATGTTCTTTACATAAAATTCTTACAGACGGAAGCTTATCTCCGGATTTCAAAACTCCGTTTCTGATCTGAGAAGCGATTCCGTTGGCTATTTCTGTGTATAAAAATTCTTTAATCATAATTTCCTAACTGTGCTCATGCAAATATACAAAACTGAGACTGTGCTTACTGAATTAACTTCTATAATTTTGAACTATCAATAAAAATTCAAAATAAAATGATGATAAATACAATATCAAAAGACCAAACACTTAATGGCTGGATCAATGGTTTTATAGGAGTTCTGCTGTTCAGTGGTTCTATGCCTGCAACCAAATTGGCAGTCAATGAAATGAGCCCTATTTTTGTAACAATAGCGCGTGCTACCATTGCAGGTTTGCTTGCTTTGATCGTCCTTTTAATTTACAAAGAAAAACGACCGACAAAAAATCAACTGTTTCCATTAGCTTTAGTATCGATAGGCTGTGTAATTGGTTTTCCTCTGCTTTCGGCATTGGCTCTTCAATACGTAACTTCGGCGCATTCGATAGTCTTTTTAGGAATGTTACCTTTAATGACGGCGATTTTCGGAGTTATTAGAGGAGGAGAAAGACCGCATCCTGTATTTTGGCTTTTCTCAATTATCGGAAGTCTTTTGGTGATAGGTTATGCGATTTCTCAGGGAATTTCAGCGTCTCCTATCGGCGATATTTTGATGTTGGCAGCGGTAGTTTTATGTGGATTGGGCTATGCCGAAGGTGCAAAACTTTCAAAAACATTAGGCGGATGGCAGGTGATTTCCTGGGCTTTGATCTTGGCTTTACCGTTAATGATTCCTTTAGTTTTTATTTATTTTCCTAATAATATTGAAACCGTAACGACTGGTGGATGGCTTGGTTTAGCTTATATTTCGCTTTTCAGTATGTTTATCGGTTTTATATTTTGGTACAGAGGCCTGGCTCAAGGCGGAATTACTACAGTTGGGCAGCTCCAGTTATTACAGCCGTTTTTCGGGTTGGCATTGGCTGCGTATTTTCTTCACGAGCCTGTAAGTATGGGAATGCTGGGTGTTACCATTGGTGTTATTCTTTGTGTAGCCGGCACCAAAAAATTTGCTAAATAAAATACTCTTTCAAAGTACAAGTTAGTTCATCTGTATTATCTTATATTAACCCGTTTATAAATGTAAACGGGTTAACTGTTTTTTTACTAATTTTTTTTAATTAAAATATTAATACGGTTTAAAATTTGCTTGACAAAAAAATATTCATTTATAAATAAATTTTGATATTAAGTAGAGTCAATTATTTTTTTAAAAACTAACATTATGAAAACAGTAAGCTGTATGAACATCGATGCAGAACTTTTGCACTCGTTCGGTGGAGAAACTAAAGAGTATAAAAGAGGAGAAATAATTTTCAGAGAAGGAGACCACGCACTTTATTATTTTCAGATCAGTGAGGGAAAAGTAAAACTCAATAATTACAATGATGACGGTAAAGAGTTTATCCAGAATATTTTTGTGAAAAATCAAAGTTTTGGAGATTCGATGCTTTTTTTGGAGAAATTTTATCCAATTAACGCAATATGCCTGGAATCATCTAAAATTATAAGAGTACCTAAAAACAATTTTCTGGAATTATTAAAAGCGCATACCTATCTCTCTTTAGGCATGAATGCTTGTCTTTCACAAAGGCTTTATTATAAAATTTTAATGACACAAAATATGTCTTCCCCAAATCCGGTACTAAGGCTGAAGGGGCTCATGGAATATCTAAAAAGCTATTACGAGGAAGATTGCCAGCACTGTTTTCATATAGAACTAACAAGGCAGCAGATCGCAAACCTTACCGGACTGCGTGTAGAAACTGTTATTAGAGTTTTAAAAAGAATGGAAAAAGAGAGTATCCTTAAAATAGTTAACCGAAAAATATTATATTAAGAATATGACTCAAGTCATAAAAAAGTGAAATATATTGGCGTAAATTGAAGTGTGAAATTATCATCCGTTTTGATAAAAAATAGAGAGATTAAATTACTCTAAAAAACACTTATTATGTAAAGATTTATCTGATTTTTTTTAACATGAATACTGAAAAAAATGGATCATCAGAAAATATTAAAATCACTGGAAGTAAGTCATTTTACTAAAATTACAAATAATAGAAATTGGTTTGAAAATCATGATATTATCTACGCAAAAGAAATAAAAGATACCATTTTTTTATTATTTGTAGTTTCAGAAAAAGAAGAAAAAATAGAAGATATTAGGGCTTTAATTGCAGAATTTAATGATTTTAGCAGTATTGGAAAGCATGAACCGGAGCAGATTCTGTTTTATCTTTCTATCAGGAAAAAAAATGATTTACATTATTTTGAAAAATTCATGAAAATCTATGACTAAAAATAATTAATAAAACACCAAATATAAAAAGAAATTAAAAAGTAAAGGTTCCCAACATGAGTTGATACTCATTAAAATTTTAAATTAAAACACCTATATAAATCAATCACTTAAACCTTATTACTATGAAATTTCAACAAAATTTACTTGAATATATCAGTCGCTCATTAATAAGCGTTAACGAATCTATTTCAGTTGTAGAGACTGTAACTTCAGGATGTCTACAGCTCGCTTTTTCACAAATGCCCAATGCCTCTCTGTTTTACAAAGGCGGAATGACGGCCTATACTTTACCCGAAAAGGTAAGGCTACTAAGCATTGATCCTGATGAAGCCGAAGAATCCGATTGCGTCTCAGAGAAAATAGCAGAAAAAATGGCTTTAAATATCGCCAAACTCTTTGAATCCGACTGGTCGATCGCCACAACTGGCTATTGCACGCCGATACGTAATTCTCTATATAAAGTTTTCGCGTATTTTTCGTTTTCTTATAAAGGTGAAATCGTTCTTACCAAAAAGTTAGAATTACATCCCAAAACTCAAGCCCTGAACGCTCAATTATATTACACAGAGTTTATTTTAGGATGCTTTAAAAGCGAAATGAATCAATTACTAATTCTAAAATAAAGAGTAGTAAATCCTTTAATCCGACCACTTCATTATCTTAATATATTTAAATTACTGATAAAACCATAATGTATTTTATGGTTTTATTTTTTTTAAGATTAAGTATATTTAAAAAGATTTAATTCGAAATACTACAATTGAAACTGTAAATTAGCCGAATAAAAACTACGTTTGAAAGCCTTCTGATTAAGGTACAATTATATGTTTTAATTCAAATAAAATCAAATGAAAAATTTATTTGCAAGCTTATTTTTAAGTTTAATTATTTTTCAACATGCTGCTGCGCAAGATAATTTAGCTGTTGACACAATTCAGAGTAGTATCGTTGCTGTAAAACCAAATTCAGAGGATAAAACACATGAGTTCAGTTATAAAAAACTGATCATTCCGACCGCATTTATTTCTTACGGAGTCGCAAGTTTGAGTATAAAAAGCTTAAAGGAACTAAATTTTTCTACTCAATACGAAATCGGAGAACATAAACCGGATCATATCAGGCTTGATAATTATACACAATTTGCTCCCGCTGTTTTGGTTTACGGACTCAATGCCGCTGGAGTTCAAGGAAAACATAATTTTAGGAACAGAAGCATAATTTACGGAACTTCTATGTTGATTACTTCTGCGATTACCCTTCCTTTAAAACATATTGTAAAAGAAGAAAGACCCGACCAATCGAATAATCTCTCTTTTCCCTCCGGCCATACCGCAATCGCTTTTGCCTCTGCCCAATTCATGTACAGAGAATATAAAGACACTAACTTTTGGCTGGGAATTTCGGGATACTCTTTTGCCGTTTTTACAGGCGTTTACAGAATGCTAAACAACAAACATTGGTTCGGCGATGTGATTGGCGGGGCAGGATTCGGAATTCTATCTACAGAGTTAGCCTATTGGCTATATCCTCAAATCGTCAATCTTTTAGGCGGTAAAAAAGACAAATCACAAACGATGATCATGCCATTTTACCAACAGGGAAATATGGGAGTTGGTTTGGTGAAAAATTTTTAATCATTGGTTTAAGCCTAAAAAAGGATCTTAAAAAATTACTTCTTCGGTTTGGGCTTCGATTTCATGATAGAAAAGTAAGAAGACGTAAAGGCAGAAAGACTCTGATAGCCAACTTTAAAACCAACTTCACTCAGTGTATATTGCTTCATATCGATTAATTCAACACTTTTTAGAATTCGTATCAACTGTAAATATTTTTGAAGTGTAATTCCTGTTTCATGCTTGAAAATCCTCTGTAAACTTCTTACAGACATTTGTGCTTTTTCGGCTAGAATATCAATGTTTAGATTATATTTAAAATTTGAATTAATATAGTTACAAACCGGGATTAATCGCGAGTCCGTGGGAACGGGAATTTCCAAATAATTACTTTCTTTGCAAAAATGAGGCAGACTCTTTAAAATAGCTTTAAAAAATATGCCTTGTTCCTCGTCGTCTTCCAAAAGTTTATTCCATTTTGTAGCATACAAAAGCATTTCCCGTAAAACAGGAGGAATGGCAAAAACCTGAACATTTTCATAAAAATCCTCTTTTAAGCCAGATTTAAATAAAAAAAGTATCAAATTAACCGTTTTTGCTTCTGAAGTAATGCGATGAGGTTTCCCGGAAGGTATCCAAATCACATGGTTTTGCGGCACAAGATAGATCTTCTGATCGATGTGAAAATACTGATAACCTTCTTCCACATACGTTAGTTGAGCACGGTTATGGGTATGCTCGTAATCGTCATGTTTCCAGTTTTGTTCGCACCAAACGTAAGCTTCTTTTTCAATACTGTCGATAAACTGACTCTCTTTGTGTTCAGTCAAACCACATTTCACCTTGTCGTTTTGCATAAAGTTTTTGGCAAATTTAATAAAAACGTCATTACTAAATTTGTATTATAAAAATATATCCCATTTAGAATGAAAAAATTAGGTTCTCTTTTTGTATTACTCTTATTACTAAAAATCACAAACATCATGGCACAAGATAAAGCTAAAGTATTGGTTTTGATCCATTCAGACAATGGTGGCACCTACGAACTGGCAAAAGAAATCGCCAAAGGAATTGAAAGCGACAAAAACGCAACGGCAATTATAAAACAAGTAAAAACATCTCAAAATCAAAAATTAAAGAATATTCCAGTTGCAACGGTGGAGGAACTTCCAACTTACGACGGAATTGCTTTTGGTTCACCCGTTTATTTCGGAAACATCAGCACCGGAATGAGCGAATTTTTATCTAAAACAGTCAATCTTTGGACCAACCACTCATTGGAAGGAATGCCGGCAACGGTTTTCATGTCTGCAGGAAGTGGAGCAGGTAAAGAATTGGCTTTACAGGCTTTTTGGAATTGTCTTACCGTTCACGGAATGGTTATGGTTTCCAACGGAATTCGTGGAACAGAAGGAATTAATAAAACGATCCCTCAGGGAAATACGGTGTTGGGAGTTACCAGCATGGCTTCTTTGAAAGACGTTGAAAGACCTACAAAAGATGAAAGAAATCTTGCCGAACTTCAGGGAAAAAACTTCGCAAAAGTAGCTTTAGCTTTAAAGGGAACATTTGCTAAAAAAGCAATAGTTGCAAATGAAAAGCCTCAAGATTTTAATGATATTTTAAAACAAAAAAATATCGTTCTTCCTCAGGTTCCAAAACCTGCAGGAAATTATAAGCCATTTGTACGTTCAGGAAATCTGATTTTTATTAATCAGGTTGCTTTGAAAGACGGAAAAATTTTAAATCCCGGAAAATTAGGAGTTGATGTGAATGAACAACAGGTAAAAGATGCTACAAAAGCAACCATGCTGAATGTTTTATCTGTCTTGAAAGAAGCTGTTGGCGGAGATCTAAGCAAAGTAAAGCAATGTGTACAACTCACAGGAATTTTCAATACCAAAGATGATTATACGAAACATGCCGATTTGATGAATATCGCATCAGATCTTACCGTGGAGGTTTTTGGAGATAAAGGAAAACACGCGAGAGGAACATTAGGTGCTTCGTCTATTCCGGTAAATTCTTCTGTGGAAATACAGGCTATTTTTGAAGTCGAGTAGTTTAAATAAAGCTCAATAATCAGGCATATCGATTAAATTTCATAATAAAATAAAAGCAGTGAAAAATTTTCACTGCTTTTTATATTGAGAATTAGCAATTCTTCGTTAATTAAACAATTGCATTTCCTTCCACGCCATCGGAATTATCAGTCGTTTTTCCTGTAACGGCTGCGGCTACGAAACTAAAAAGGCTTACCAGTTTTCCAACTTTCGTATCCCAATAATAGGTTTCAGTAGGCTCTACACGGATAATTGAAACTTTGGGATCATCTTTTCCTTCTTCAAACCAAGCATTAGCCATAGGTGACCATTTATCTTCGATCGTCGTTTTATCTTTGTAAACAGTAGCTTTTCCAAATACAGAAAGATATTGATAATCACCATTATTCATAAAAAACAACTGTACTCTGCGATCTTCTTTTATTTCAAAATTCTTGTTGCTGTCATCACTGCTGATGAACCAGAGATTCCCTTCATCATCGGTTTCCTGTAAACCCATTGGTCTTGAATTGATCGGAAGAGTTTCCAGTTCTGTACAAAACATACAGATTTTTGCACTTTCAGACAGTTCTTTGATTTTTTTAATTGCTTCTAGATGTGTAAGATTTTCTGTTGACATAATATAATATTTTAAGTGATTTAGTTTTAAATAAGAATTAAATCAATAATAATTTTAATATTTATTGATATAAACTATACTTCAAAAACCTGACCAAAAGAATTTCATTTTACATTTTTCCCAGTCTTAAAATATATTTTTACTTTTTTATTACTTTTAATATAATGATAATAATCTGGCATTCATATTACTGATACATTCAAGAATGGTGAGCTATTTCCTATGCGTAATAGAATCATTTTTCTGTATGTTATTGTTTTATATCTTTATTGGAACAAGGGAACACTTTATGTTAGATCATGAAAAAGTTTACATTATAACTTAAATCTATTTTACCTAATTTTGATCTATGCAGATTTCCCCACCGAAACATTTAGCATCTTACATCAAGCATTATATTTTCTTGGATAATTCTGAGGAAGATATAAAGAAATTAAGGCTGTTTACTGATGGTAATACGGGACTTATTCTGTCTGCTAATATTAATCTGCAAAATCTTTCAGGAAATCAACTTCCGCTTTCTTTTTTCTACGGACAATTAACTCTGTATAAGGATCTTATTGCTAATGGTTCATTTTCCTTAATTGCTGTCGTATTTCAGCCTTATTTTCTAAATATTCTCCTCAAAATCTCAGCGAAAGAAGTCCAAAATCAAATTATTTCTGTTGAAGACGTTTTAAAAAATGAAATGCAGATTTTTCAGGAAAAGCTATTTTATAAAACTGATCCTAAGTTAATCATCAATGATCTGAATATTTATTTCACACAATTTTTATCTAAAATAATCAACTCCGATTATGAACTTATAAAAGCGACTCAACAGTATATTATTGAAAATAAAGGAATTATTACGTCTAAAAATCTGGAACATTTTACCGGATATTCTGAGCGCCAGATCGAAAGAAAATTTCAAAATTATATTGGATTATCTCCTAAAAAATATAGTAATATTGCGCGTCTTCACTACTTTTTAAGCTTAATGAAAATAAATAATAATGAAGAAAATATTACGGGTCTATCTTACAAGGCAGGTTATGCCGACCAATCTCATTTGATCAAAGAATTTAAAAATAATATTGGGCTCACACCAAGTGAATATTTAAAAACAGAAAATAAATTAGCGGTAAACTTTATAGAGCTTCTTTCACAGTAATCTATGTCGGTTTTTTACAATTTTTAGCACTTCGGTCATTATAAATTTGTAGAAAAAAAATGATTAATCTCAAAATTTCAACAGCACAATTTGAAAATAAAAGCGGTGATAAAGAATATAATCTTTCTGTGATAGAAAGACTTGCCGGAGAAGCAGCGGCCAAAGGTTCTCATGTAATCGCTTTTCACGAATGTTCCATTACAGGATATACATTTGCCAGAAAACTCAACAAGGAGCAGCTTCTTGATATTGCAGAATTGATTCCTGATGGAAAAAATATTCAGACTTTGCAGCAAATCGCCAATAAGCATAATATCATAATCTTAGCAGGACTTTTTGAAAAAGATGAACATGATAATCTCTTCAAAGCGTATGTTTGTGTAGATAAAAATGGACTTGTTGCAAAATACAGAAAGCTACATCCTTTCATTAATCCCAATCTTTTACCTGGAAACGAATACTGCATTTTCGAAATTCATGGCTGGAAATGCGGCATCCTGATTTGCTACGACAATAATATTATTGAAAACGTAAGAGCTACAAAATTGCTGGGAGCAGATATAATTTTCATGCCTCATGTTACGATGTGTACGCCTTCCTCAAGGCCGGGCGCAGGTTTTGTAGATCCGAAACTTTGGGAAAATAGAGTAGCAGACCCAACATCCTTACGTCTGGAGTTTGAAGGAATGAAAGGCAGAGATTGGCTCATGAAATGGCTTCCTTCGAGAGCGTATGACAACGCAGCGTATGTTGTTTTTTCAAATCCTATCGGCATGGATGATGATCAATTGAAAAATGGCTGCTCGATGATTATTGATCCTTTTGGAGATATCATTGCAGAATGTCGCTCGTTTGATGACAGCTTTGAAACCGTCGTTATAACTCCCGAAAAGCTTACTCAAGCCGGAGGAAGCCGGTACATAAAAGCCAGAAGACCTGATTTGTATAAAGATATTATTGGCAGGGATCATCTGCCTGAACAAAAAGTGGTTTGGCTTAATCGTAAAAATGATTAAAAATAAAATACATTTTCTATAACGAAAGAGCTTAAAAATTTACTTTAAGCTCTTTTCTAAATCACTCCAGGCACCCCCGTTATAAACTTTTTTAAAGCCTTTTTCTTTCAAAATATGTTCTACTTTCACACTTCTAAGTCCATGCGAACAGACTGTGATGTAAGTCTTTTGAGAATCAAGTTCTGTATATCTTTCTCTAATCGTTCCTAATGAAATATTTACAGATCCATCGATATGACCCGTTTCAAATTCCTTTTCTGTTCTTACATCTAAAATAATGGCTCCATTTTTAATCAGCTTATCTAAGCCATCCTCCAATGTTTGATATCTATACACTCGATACACAATATAAACCGTAAGAATAATTCCGCAAAAAATTAATAAGTTTCTCATAATTTGCTTAAAATTTTCATGTCAATATAAAACGTTCCAAACGGAACAAAACAAGCCAAAAGTACTTTCCAGGTTATTTCTTTAAACTTCCAGTGTTGCTCTACACCCACACTCAATGTATTGAAAAGAAAAAGTAGAAATAAAGAACCATGAATCGGTCCCATCATCTTTACAAAAGCAGGATTTCCCATCCAATATTTCATTGGAACTGCGATAAATACTAGAATTAATAAAGAGATTCCTTCTAAAATAGCGAGTATTCTTAATCTCCCGATTTTTGTTTTAAATAAATGTATCATAATTATCTGAAATAAGGTCTGTTAGCAAGAGGTGAAAACGGCCACGGAATGGCAATAAAAATGATAATCAATGCCATCGTAAACCAGATCAACATTGTTTTGAATTTTTCTTTATCCGTCTCTTTTCGTTTTGTTAATGCCGAGCCTATCGTAATTAAAATAATTGAAAACAGCATGAGAAAAATATGAATCAATCCGAAAAAGAAAAGATCAAAAGATTCTTTTGCAGAACTAAAATTTTTCCAAAAATATTTGATGATCGGACTTTGAGAATATAGTATAATTCCCAAAATCAACTGAATATGAGCAATGGTCGCCGTCCAATGTCTTACCGAATTATTTGTTTTTGAGAATTCCCTGTTTGAAAAATAACCTTTATAAGCGGTGAATATGGCATAAATAAGACTTAATAAAACCAGCCACCGAAATGTAGAATGCAAAAAAGTAAGCGTTTGGTACATCTTTTAATTTTTAAGATGAAGCAAAGGTAAAACAAAAACATACTAATTAGTATGTTTTTAAATAAAAAAATTATTTCAATGAATCAAAATAAGATTTAAGTTGCTTTAAATAAACAAGATATACAGATTTGGAATTTACTAATTTTCCTAAATTTCTTACTCCCCAATACCCAGAAATTACAAAAACAGCAATGCCTTTTGCGTCAACATCCTGTTTTACTTTTCCATTTTCCTTTCCTTTTTCGATGGCTTGGATCATTGTTTGTTCCCATTCTGACGAAAGTTTGTTCAACGCTTTGGTAAACTCCACATTCCAGGGAGCCATTTCCTGTGTAAGATTGGAAGTGGGGCAGCCGTATTCCACCTTTAAAAACTCATTTTTCATGAGAATATTTTCCATCAATTCATAAATGCTATCTAACGGATCTACTGTAAGTTGAAAAGGTTCAATAAAAGTATTTTTAAAGGTTGTTTTCATCAATTCATTAATGATCGCTAAACCCATCTCATCTTTAGTTTTAAAGTGATAATAGAAAGCACCTTTTGTAACCTGAGTGGTTGCAATAATTTCGTCAACACTTGTTGTCTGATATCCTTTTTCATAGATCAGTTCAAATGCTTTTCTTAAAATATTTAGACGTGTGGCTTCCGATTTTTTCATAAAGATACTGACTGGTATTTTATACAAAGAAACAACTTTTTTACTGATTTCAAGTTTTACTTAAAAATCCTATGTATAATTATAATGATACTTAGTTACTATTTATCTAATTTTTATAATACAATAAAACCTCGGAAATTTGCCATATCAAAATCATTAAAAACAAAGACAATGAATTATCAAAATGATCTTAAGATCAATCCTGATCATCAAATCATAAAAAGTAAAAAACTGCCCGCAGCACTTTGGGCATTAACGATAAGTGCTTTTGGGATAGGAACCACAGAATTCGTCATTGTAGGACTGCTTCCAACCGTTGCCAGTGATCTTAACATTTCAATTCCATCAGCTGGGCTTTTGGTAAGTTTATATGCCATCGGTGTTGCAATTGGTGCACCTATATTAACGGCATTAACAGGAAAAGTGCCGAGAAAAACCTTATTAATAGCCATCATGCTTCTTTTTGTGATCGGAAACGGTTTAGCTTCTATCGCTCCCGGATTTATCACTTTAGTGTTAGCTAGAATTTTAACAGGTTTTGCGCACGGTGTTTATTTCTCAATCGGTTCGACAATTGCAGCGTCCTTAGTTCCTGAAGAAAAAAGAGCCACAGCAATCTCCATTATGTTTGCGGGATTAACGTTAGCCATCGTTACAGGTGTTCCATTGGGGACTTTTATCGGTCAGCATTTTGGTTGGAGAGCAACCTTTATCGGGGTAGCTATTTTGGGAATAATCGGATTAGTGGCAAGTATGCTTTTGATTCCTAAAAATTTACAAAAAGGAAAAACAGCATCTTTGAAACAACAATTAAAAGTTTTAACCAATAAACGTTTGATTTTTGCTTTCATAATGACTGCAATGGGATATGGCGGAACTTTTGTGGTCTTTACCTATTTGTCACCAATTTTACAGGAGATTACAGGATTTAAAGAATCTGTTGTAACCATCATTTTATTGGTCTATGGAATTGCTATTGCTTTAGGAAATTTAATCGGCGGTAAAATAGCCAACAAAAACCCTTTGAAAGTATTACTTTGGATGTTTGTAGCGCAAGGCTTGGTTTTATTGGCATTTTATTTCACCGTAAACAGTCAGATTTTGAGTATCATTACGCTTTTCTTTTTAGGAGCATTATCATTTGCTACGGTTTCTGGATTACAGCTTTTGGTTGTACAAATCGCGGAAAAAGAATTACCGGGTACAGAAGATGTAGCTTCAGGAATTAATATTGCTGCATTTAATATCGGGATCGCTATTGGTTCTTATTCAGGAGGTTTGATTGTAACTTCAGCACTGGGAATAGAAAGTACACCTTGGATCGGAGCTTTGTTTCTTTTGGTAACTGTCTTAATAACAATGTACAGCATTCGTATTTCTAAAAATAAATTGAAGTAAATAATTAAAAATAAATATTATAAGACCATTCATTTTTGAGTGGCCTTTTTGTTTTGAATATCGTTTCAATCATTTTACACTTATGAATCAGACGATCCAGCTAACTATCAAAAAAGAAAGAATAATTTTCATCAACATCAACAAAATACAATACAATACAATACAATACAATACAATACCACATGCGTATCACAAAATATTAATTTCAAAATTAAATTTGGAATTAAAAAAAATTAAAACATTGATTGAGGTCATAAAAAGTCAATATCAGAATCTGATATATTTGAGCATTCACAATTAAAATAAAATCGATTCTAAAAAACTTGATAAAAAACAGTGAAAATAGACTGTTCAATAGTGTCGCGTGGTATGTATGTGGTATTTCAATTCAGGAAAATTTTAATCATTTTTTCTTTCTTTGTCTACCATTACAAATTAAGATTAAAACTCATTTATTAAAATAATATTAAGCATAAATACGTAAATAGAGAAAAATATATCAATACCAAGAAAATAACTTTATTTTAAAAAGTTGAAGGAATAAAAAATTCAATTATATTTTATGTCTTTTGATTACTGTCAGACATAAAAATCAATGATTGAAATATTGAGAGAAAATGAAGAATCAAATTCTGCCGCTGAATTTTAAAACAATCCATAAATCAGCAACAGAATGTACAGTAGAGATGAGAAAATTATTATGAAAAACGAAAAACCTGAATTGAATTTAGAAGATTTAAATCAAAAATTTTTAGCACAAGACGAAATTATTGCATTAGCTAAAGAAAACTCTCCGCGTTTGTTGAATAAATTCAGATTAGCGTATCCTGATTTTTTCAACAAAATATCTTCGATACAGCCTAATCTTAAAAATTCGGAACTTATTTTTTGTATTTATTTAAAACTCAACCTAACGACCAAGGAAATTGCGACATATACCTATGTTACGCCAAAAGCAATTCAGAACAGAAAGAACAGAATAAGAAAAAAACTGAATATTCCTTCAGAATTAGATATTTATAAATGGTTTACAGATATATAAACCATTTTTTTAGTTAAAATTCTACTATTGCTTTATCAAGATCATGGTAAAGCAATACTTTCCAATGGTTTTCTGTAGCTTCTTTTTCCCATTTTTGTCTCAATTCACTTGCTTTTCTGCCATCAAAATCACTTTTGTAAGCGACATGATATTTTAGATAAGATTCCTGTGGAAGATCATCCGCTCCGTAAAAGGCGATTTCATCATTTTCTTTGATCCAAAAAACTTGCATGAATGGGGTATGACCGCCAACAACTTCAAAAGAGATCTCATCCGTGATCTGTCCTTGATCGTCATTCATCCAAATAATATTGGGCAATTGAATCAGTTTTTCAAGGATGTCAAAATCAAAGGAATGACTGCCTTTATTTTCCATTGCAAAATCCAGTTCACGCTTTTGAATATAAATTTCTGCATTGGGAAAATTAGACTCAAAACCATCTTCAGTATTTTTTATCATTCCGTCAATATGATCTTTATGAAGATGGGAGAGAAGGACTTTTGTGATCTGATTCGGTTTAATATTTTCTCGGTTTAAAATCTCAGAGATAACAGTTTTACCTTCTTCATTTTTCCATCCGATCCCTGTATCTAACAAGATACAATCATTTTCAGTAATGATAAGGAAAGGCTGTACAGACATTTTTATTCCTTTAACATCCGTAATATTTTCTTCTGTTAAAAGTGTAAAGTCTTTCGTTTTACTGGCCGAAAAATTCCCTTCTTTTAATGGTATGATTTTCATCTTACAAATTTCCTGATAATTTATAAATCTGGAAAACGTTTTTTTTCGATATAAATCATCGGTAAAACCGATCACCTAATTATCATCATTAACGTAATATACTTCATTATAATTTCTTGTTATCGATTAGTAACTTTTCAGTTTTTTCATAAATTCTACCACAGCAGGTCTCATCATGATTTCCAAAATCAAAAGACATTGTTTTTTCTGGTGCAGAACCATCGCAAAAGCGCAAAGATTTTAAAGCGCAAGAAAATCAAAGATTTTCAATTGGTAGTTTTTTAATTTCCATAAACTTTGTCATTCCACAGTAACTTATAACGTAATCAATTTTATCGCAGATAAAATCCTTGCGAATTAAAAAACATAAAATTTATAAAAAATTGAAAATAATTCTTTTTGAGCTTTTAAGAAATAATAATTGAGCCTTACAATAAGATTTGATAATGATTAAAGCAATAAATTTACTAAATTTAATTAAATAAAATCAAGGTGTAATGGAAGAAACAGAGAAATTGAGAACATTAGGGTATTCAGGAATATTTCTGTCCTGTTTTTCAGATTATAGCGAAAAATGCATTCATGCAACACCGGGTCATACTTTAGTATATTTATATTCTGGCGAACAAATCATCCAGGACAGAGGCGAACAAATCACTTTAAAAGCTGGAGAATGTGCTTTCATTCGAAGAGATCACCGGATTTTAATGTATAAAAACAGTGTAGGAGAAGAACTTTATAAAGGGATTTCTCTAACATTCAAAAGAAATGTTTTACGGGATTTTTTTAATAAATTAAATAAATCTGAGATTCCAAAAAATATTTCAATACCTGAAAATAATATATTTAAGATTGAAACTCGCCCCGATATTACCAGCTTATTTCAATCATTGACGCCATATTTCGACACCAATATAAAACCCACAGAAGGAGTTATTCATTTAAAATTATTAGAAGGGATTTATGCTTTGCTAAACAGTTCGGAAAAATTCTATCCGATTCTTTTTGATTTTACAGAACCCTGGAAAATAGATATTTTAGAATTCATGAATGAAAATTACATGGATGAACTTACAATGGAGCAGATTGCTTCTTACACAGGTAGAAGTTTAGCCACATTCAAAAGAGATTTTAGCAAAATAAGTAATTTAACTCCGCAAAAATGGCTCATTAAAAAACGCCTTGAAGTTGCTTATGATAAACTAAAAGAAAAAAGAAAAAAAGTACAGGATGTTTATATAGAAGTAGGTTTTAAAAACCCATCACACTTCTCTACAGCATTCAAAAAAGAATATGGATTTCCTCCTACAGAATTATCTTAAGATGAGCTTCTAAGAAAGAATATTTGAGCCTTACAACAATGTCGTTGTGAGGCTTTGCTTTTAATTTTGTCTTGTATTAATAAAGATAAAATGATGTACAGAAAAGATATTTTAGAAAGATTAAAATCAGGAGAAGCCATCCGTCCTACAGATCCGGAGTATTTTAAAATAAATAAGATCGTCAACAGAACTATCATACTTTCTCAATCACTCAATAATGCTACAGATACAGAACAAATCCGTCATTATTTGGGAGAAATTATTGGGACGCCTATTGATGAAAGCACAATTATATTTCCTCCATTTCATACCAATTTCGGGAAATTTATTAGCATCGGAAAAAATGTATTTATCAATCATGCCTGTTCATTTCTCGATATGGGCGGAATTGTGATAGAAGATGAGGTATTGATAGGTCCGAAAGTTAATCTCATCACAGAAAATCATCCTTTAGATCCTAACGACAGAAAAGCTTTACTCACAAAACCAATAACCATTAAACGCGGAGCCTGGATTGGTGCTAATGCAACAATTCTTCCGGGAGTAACCATCGGTGAAAATTCAGTGGTTGCAGCGAGTGCGGTGGTTTCAAAAGACGTTCCTGACAATACTGTGGTAGGCGGAGTTCCTGCAAAATTTATAAAATCAATTCAGCATAATTAAATACAATGAATAAACTTATCGTGATTATAGGAGCATCTCTTTTATTTTTTGGAGAAGCATCCGCCCAGAAAAAGCAAAACAGCAAAATAGTGAATACCGAAATGAAACAAATATCGCCAGATACATTTACCACTTTTAAGGTAAGTAATAATTTGATCATGTATAGAATTGTATTTAAAAACCAATACAATATGGACGTAGTTGGTCATCTTTTTATTCCAAAAAGTTTTAGCCAAAGCCAAAAACATCCTGCCATTATTGTTGGACATCCAATGGGAGCCGTAAAAGAGCAAAGTGCAGATGTGTATGCTTCCCATATGGCAGAAAAAGGATTCGTCACAATGGCAATAGATCTTTCTTTTTGGGGTGAAAGTGCAGGTGAGCCACGTAATGCCGTTTTACCAGATGTATATTCCGAAGATTTCAGTGCTGCTGTTGATTTTTTAGGCACCAGATCTTTTATTGACAGAGAAAAAATAGGAGTTATTGGAGTGTGTGGCAGCGGAAGTTTTGTATTAAGTGCAGCAAAAATAGATCCCAGATTAAAGGCGATCGCAACAGTGAGTATGTACGATATGGGAAGTGCAAGTCGTAATGGTTTGAATCATTCTCAAACTCTTGAACAAAGAAAAGAAACTCAAAAACAAGCAGCCGAGCAACGGTATACAGAATTTTTAGGTGGTGAAACAAAATATATTGGCGGAACAACTCATAAAATTGATGAAAATACAGATCCTATTCAAAAGGAGTTTTTTGAATTCTATCGTACGCCTAGAGGTGAATACACCCCAAAAAGCAGTTCTCCATTACTCACTACACATCCAACGTTAAGCAGTGTGGTGAAATTTAATAATTTCTATCCATTCAATGATATCGAAACCATTTCACCACGTCCCGTGCTTTTTATTACTGGTGATCAAGCACATTCAAAAGAATTCAGTGAAGATGCTTACAAAAAAGCGGCAGAACCAAAAGAATTATATTACATCAAAGGAGCCGGGCATGTTGATTTATATGATAAGACAGATTTAATTCCTTTTGATAAATTGGACGAATTTTTCAAACAAAATTTATAAAAAAGATCATAATTCAAAAGCCTTATAATGCAATTTTCCGCTCTTACAATTTTTTAAAATCAGAAAACTTCCTGAAATTTGCAAAAATATAAATGAAGATAAAATGAAGATTATCGATGTAGAAAACTGGAACAGAAAAGAACATTTCGAATTTTTCTCAAGAATGGCAAGTCCGTATTTTGGCTTTACAACGGAAGTAGACTGTACAAAAGCATTTCAAAAAGCGAAGGATGAAGGACATTCCTTTTTTGCCTCATACCTTCACAAATCGATGGTTGCTGTGAATTCTGTGTATGAATTAAGATTAAGAATTCTTGATGGCAAAGTTGTTGAATTTGATGATATTCATGCAGGAACAACCATCGGAAGGGCAGACGGAACTTTTGGTTTTGCGTTCATCCATTTTTCTAAAGATTTTGATGTTTTCAATGCCGAATTACAAAGCGAAATTGAAGGAGTGCAAAATACAACAGGAATCAGAATGAATAACGGAGAATTGGGCAAAGATTTGATCAGACATTCTACCATTCCATGGAATTCTTTCAGCGCTTTACTTCATCCGACTCCTTTGGATAAAACGGAATCTGTACCTAAAATTACTTTTGGGAAATTCAGTATCCGCGACGGTAAAAAATTCTTGCCTGTTTCTATTGAAGCACATCACGGTTTAGCAGACGGAATTCATATTGCAAGATATTTGGAGGAATTTCAAAGACAGCTTGACATTTAATTTTATATTAAGTAAGAAAATAATACATCATAATTTGTCATTCCGGAGGAATCTAAACAAAATTTATAAAGATTTTATTCTAATATATGTGTTGAGATTCCTCCGGAATGACAAACTTAATGTTTAAATAAAAATCAAAGATTTTCAAACTTCCATCATCCATCTTCCCGCTTCCAACCACAATTCTACCAATTACTCAACCCGTTTTCCAACGCTTTCTCATAATTTTCTTCATCAAAAGAATACAGATCAGGGGATTTATGAGCGCCGCCGCGTCTCTGTTCTTCCAATTTATTTAAAATTCCAAGGTTCTTGATTTTTCTGTAAAAATTTCCACGATTGAGCTCTTTTCCTAGAATAGCTTCATACAATTTCTGTAATTCAGAAAGAGTAAATTTTTCAGGTAGAAGATTATATCCGATAGGTTTTGTTGAGATTTTTTCTCGTAAAGTCATTAATGCTTTTTCTATGATCTCACGGTGATCCATTGCCAGTTCAATTTCAGATAACTGACTTAAATAGATCCACTCAACCTTCTCACTGAATTCATCCGAAATAGGATTCAACTTTGTAGGATTATACAAAGCGTAATATCCGATTGAGATAAATCTTTGCTTATGGAAAAGCGTTTCATCAAAATCTTCAAAATAAAATTCACTTCTGTTTTTCTTTCCAAAGACTCCAAATTCCTCGAGATAAACACCTGTTACACCGGCTCTGTCTCTTAAAATTCTTTCCACAGCTTCATCCAGATCTTCATCTTTTCTCACGTAACCTCCTGGTAGCAGCCATTGTTTTCGGTAATTCATCTTGATCAGTAAAACCTTTAACTCGTTCTGTTCAAATCCAAAAACCACAGGATCGGCGGATATATGAGGAAGAAAAAGCTCTCGGGCTTCGTTTGATTTATCTAACAGTTGCTGTTTGGAATCCATTTGCATTGTATGAAAAACGTAATATCACAAATTTAGTAATAAAAATTTTGAGACAATCCCGAAAATGCATTCTTGAATCAAATTTTGGAGAAAATTTAAGACTTTACAATTCATTGATTCATCTGTAGCGGACGTTATTTCAGGAAAAATAAATCCTTCAGGGAAATCAACGATGACTTTCCCTGTAAAATATTCAGATACGCCTTCTGCGAAAAACTTCCCGGGAGTTCCTGCTGAAAACCCAAAAGAAGTAACGTATGAAGAGGGAGTTTATGTCGGATACCGTTATTTCAACACTTTTAACGTAAAACCTTCGTATGAATTCGGATTTGGAAAATCTTATACCAGTTTTGATTATTCAAATATAAAAATCAGTTCACCAACTTTTAAAGATAAAATTCAGGTGAGTGTTACGGTTAAAAATAATGGAAAAGTAGCCGGAAAAGAAGTGGTAGAATTGTATTCCTCTGCTCCAAACAAATTAATCTACAAGCCAAAATCAGAACTGAAAGCTTTGCAAAAACGAAAGAATTACAGCTTGGTGAGAGTGAAATAGTCACTTTACAGCTTAATCCGAAAGATTTAGCCTCATTTATCACTGATAAAAGCGCGTGGATTGCTGAAAAAGGGAAGTATAAAGTTTCTGTCGGGACATCATCTTTAGATATAAAACAAAATGCAAAGTTTAAAGTAAATTCAGAAATTATCGTAGAAAAAGTACAGCATGTTTTTCCTGCTGACAAACAATTTAAGGATTTAAGACCTTAAAATAAACAACGAAAAAGAGGTTCAATGCGAACCTCTTTTTTAATACGTATTATTCAATCCTCCATCCAGAGGAATATTGGCTCCGGTAAGATAAGCCGCGTATTCTGAAGCTAAAAAAGCGACCAAATGACCATATTCTTCAGGCTTTCCTAATCTTTTCATAGGAATTTTATCTTCTCGTCCTTTTTTTATTTCTTCCACAGACTGGTTGTTCTGTTCGGCTTCATGATCAATTAATTTTTTGATTCGTTCAGTATCAAAATATCCCGTGAGAATATTGTTAACCGTAATATTATATTGTGCCACTTCATTAGCCAGCGTTTTTGCCCATGCGGCCACTGCAGAGCGAATAGAATTTGACAGCACTAAATTATTAATAGGTGATTTTACCGACAGAGAAGATACATTGATAATTCTTCCGTGTTTTTGTTTGATCATATAAGGTAAAGCCAAATTTGTGGTTTCACAAACTGTTTTGAAAACCAAATCAAAGGCTTTCTGATAATCATCTACCATTTTTTCTAAGGTAACTCCTGGCTCAGGACCGTTAGTATTATTGACAAGAATATCAACCGAATTATTTTTAAAATATTCTGAAATAATTCCTTTATAATTTTCAAAATCTGAAAAATCAGCCACCAGATATTGATGTTTCTGGTCTTCATTGATAATCGGTAAAGAAGCGACAAAATTTTTTAATTTCTCTTCATTTCGAGCCATTACCGTGACATTTGCACCACATTTTGCCAATTCCGTGGCAATTCCGGCTCCGATTCCTTGGGTAGCGGCTCCTACCAATGCATTTTTTGATATTAGTTGAATATTCATGAATATGTATGTTTAAATTATTTTTTTTAATCCTTGAATTTTGATAGATAAATGTACGGAAAAGTGCTTGATTTGAGGATAAAAGAGTTTAATTCTTTACCTTTGTTTATCTTTAAAAAACATTCTTTTTCTAATTGATTTCATTAATCTGATAATTAATCATTAACAATTTGAATTATACTTAAAGTGAAGAATTCTATAACTAAATTTGAAGTAAATTTTTACCATGCAGATGAACGCTTCTAACGGTATTTCGCGTACTGTGATCTGGCTAATGGCCATTATTTCCGGACTTGTAGTGGCCAACAATTATTATAATCAGCCATTATTGGGGCTTATTTCGAAAGATTTAAATGTTTCTGAAAGTGCAGCCAGCCGAATTTCTATGCTTACCCAAATCGGTTATGCAGTCGGATTATTAATGATCGTTCCTTTGGGAGATAAATTTTTGCGTAAAAGATTAATTTTGATCGATCTATTTCTAGTATTCGGATCCTTGTTATGGATGACATTTGCGACTCAGTTATGGATGTTGTATGCGGCGAGTCTGCTGATTGGAGTGACGTCTGTAATTCCTCAATTATTTATACCTATCGCCGCTGAACTATCGTCTGACAAAGAAAAATCTTCAAACATCGGAACAGTAATGTCGGGCTTGTTATTAGGAATTCTATTATCAAGGTTTATAGGCGGAATCGTAGGCGATGTCTGGGGATGGAGAGCTATGTTCGGAATTGCCGCAGGACTGATGATTCTGGTATGGTTTGCTGTTTACAAAATGCTACCTGAAATGCAGCCTAATTTCAAAGGAACGTATAAAGAACTGATGCGGTCTGTGGGGCATTTAGCAAAAACACAGCCTATTTTACAGCTTGCATCATTTCGTGGAGCGATGGCTTTTGGATCGATGTGTGCTTTGTTTACAACGTTGGTCTTTCACATGGAAAAACCGCCATTTAATGCGGGTGCATCGGTTGTAGGAAGCTTCGGATTAGCGGGTGCAGTAGGAGCTTTAGCCGCTGCGAAAGTCGGAAAACTTCAAAAATTCTTAGATATTAACAGAATTATTTCATATTCTTTGCTGGTTGTTTTGGGAAGCTGGGCGTTCACGTATTTTGGAGGAGAAACGTATTGGGGACTTATTGTAGGCGTTATCCTAGTAGATTTGGGTGTACAGTCGAGCCACATTATGAATCAGACCAATTATTTTTTAATAAAATCTAATGCCGTAAACCGATTAAATACCGTGTATATGGTTTGTTATTTCATCGGCGGATCATTAGGAACATGGTTAGCATCTATCGCTTGGCAGTATGCACAATGGGACGGTGTTTGTTTCGTGGGAGCATCTTTTGGTTTATTAGCTTTAATTGCTCATATACTGTTCTCTAACAAGGTTAATAAAGAAATCGGAAGCTAGATTATTTTTAATTTTAAAATATTTGAATAAATAAATCCTATCAATTTTCATCAACTTCCAACAGCTGTTCTTTTATTAATTTTTTATGCTTTTTTCCCCAGTCTTCAAGCTGTTTCCAAATAGGGATCAGCTCTCTGGCAATTTCCGTCAGTTCATAATCTACTCTCGGCGGAACTTGAGCATGAACGGTCCTTTTTAACAATCCTTCCTTTTCCATTTCTCTTAACTGGAGGGTAAGCATCCTTTCAGTAATCCCTGAAATTCGGTCTCTGAGCTCACTGAAACGTAATTTACCATTTTCAAGTTTACATAAAATCAAGAGTTTCCATCTTCCTCCAATTTTACAAACAGCATACGTGAGATCACATTCCGTAATATATTGTGCATTAATACTATTCGTCGAATTTTCCTTTTTCTTTGCCATTACTTACAAATTTGTTAGTACCATACAATTAACTGTGTACAGTGCAAATTTAGGGTTTGTCAATTAATTTTGTGCTCTCAAAATAGAGAAACATGCAAAAAATAATAGGAACACTCCTAATTCTGGGAATGATTTCCTGTAAAAATATAAGCAATACAAAAAGAGAAACAAAGATGCAATTAACTCCAAAAATAACTAAAGTTCTGGACCATTTACAAAAAATAGAAGTATTTGAAGGTCAGAATTCTTTAGACATCAGTCGAAAACATTATGAAATTATGGCTCAGCAACTGAGTGGTACAAAAGAACCAGTTTCCATAATAGAGGAATTAAGTATTCCCACAGAAAGTTATGAAATACCCGTTAGAATATACAGACCCAAAGGAACGACCACAAAATCACCGGCAATCATTTATATTCATGGCGGCTGGTTTATTTCAGGTGGTTATGAAACTCATGATGCAATAGCCAGAAAATTAGCGAATGCAACAGGTGCTGTAATTCTATTTGTAGATTACCGTCTAGCGCCCGAACATCCTTTTCCTGCTGGGCTAAATGATTGTAAAGACGCAACAAAATGGCTTATTCATAATGCCGAAAAACTAGGAGTTGATCCTCAAAAGATCGGCATCATTGGTGATAGCGCAGGCGGAACATTAGCCACGGCTTTAACGACTCAATTGGGAAATCAATTAAAATTTCAGGTTTTAATTTATCCAGCTTCAGATAATACATTAGCTACACAATCTTGGGAAACTTATAAAGATGGTCCTGTCCTAAACAAAGAATGGGGAGTGCAAGCATGGAAGTGGTATTTAGCATCTGAAGAAGATAAAAACAACCCGTTCGCCGTTCCTATTTTAATAAAAGATTTTAAAGAAACTCCTCCCACATTAGTTCTATTAGCAGAACATGATCCTTTGAGAGATGAGGGTGAACAATTAGCACAACATATGAAAAATTCAGGGATTTCTGTGAAAACAAGTCTTTATAAAGACATGGTTCATGGATTTATGCATATGGGAGGTATTCTGGATGAAACACAAGCTGCCATTGAAGAAATCGCAGCATTCACAAGTGAAAATTTAGAAAAATAATAGACTTAGAAAAATGAAAAAATTCGCATATATAGGATGTTTAGGGTTTCTTGCCGTTATCACAACCGAATTCGGAGTTATCGGTATTTTACCACAAATCGCTGAACATTATCAAATAAGTATCGATAAAGCTGGATATTTATTAAGTGCTTTTGCATTGATCATCGCGCTTACGGGACCTTTTATGACGCTGTTGATGTCAGGATTTGACCGTAAAAAAGTGATGTTTGCTGCTATATTTATGTTTCTGATTACAGGAGTTGTTTCCTCATTTTCACCGCCTTTCTGGCTGCTGATGTTGGTGAGAATACTTCCTGCCTTTTTACAGCCTGTTTATATTGCAAGTGCCTTATCTGTTGCAGTCTCTAACGCCGATAAAAAGCACAGTAACGAGTTGATGGGAATTGTATTCAGCGGTGTTGCTTTGGCAATGGTAACTACTGTTCCTTTTGCAACATGGATTTCCAGTATCTCGTCTTGGGAGTCTTCTTTTATCGTTCAGTCTGTCGTGAGCGTTATCGCTTTAGCGGGAATTTATTTTTTACTGCCATCGATGCCTGTAAAAGAGAAAAAATCCTATGGAAGTCAATTGAAAATATTAACGCAACCCACGTTTATCATCAGTACTTTAATTAACTTTTTCATGATCACCGCCTGGTTTTCAACGTACAGTTATTTTGCCGATTATCTGAATAAAGCGAAAGGAATGGACGGTACAATGATCAGCTATATGCTTTTTCTATTCGGGATCATAGGCGTTTTTGCCAATTGGATCTCAGGAAAAATGTTGAATAAAAACATCGCCGGAACGACCGCTTTTTTCCTTTCCGGAACTATTTTAGTGCCTGTTTTATTGTACTTTTCAAACGGAAATTTACTGGCAACCATTATTGTCATTGGGATCTGGGGCTTTTTGTATTCACCGAGTTTCCTTAATGCTTCCACTTATATGATCTCATCAGTCCCACAGTCATTGGAATTTGCCAACAGTTTGGCAACCTCATTTGGAAATTTAGGCGTAACGCTTGGAACAACGGTTGGAGGATGGATGATCATTACAAAAGGAGTTGAATTTAATCCGTGGATTGGTCTAGGTTTCGGAATTTTAGCCTTTATCATGATGGGAATCAGAAGTATGCTCGAGCGTAAAGAAAAAATGGTTGTACTATGCGGGGAATAAACTGTAATAAATTTGGTTACAATAATCAGATATATTAACTTTGATTGACTTAAAATAGTTGAAGAAATCTTTGACAAAAGATTCATTTAAAGTATTAAAATAAGAAAAAATGAAAGTAGAAATCTGGTCGGATGTGATGTGTCCGTTTTGCTATATCGGGAAGCATAATTTTGAACAGGCGCTTGAAAAGCTGCCATTCAAAGATGAAGTAGAAGTAGAATGGAAGAGCTTTCAGCTGGATCCAACTTTAGATCCAAAAGAAACAAAAACTACGATTGAATATTTTAAAGAAAAGAAAGGAGTTGCTGAAAACCAAGCTCAGCAGATGATGGGGCAGGTGGCGCAAATGGGTGCTATGGCTGGGATTGATTTTGATTTTAAAAAAGCCTTAATTACCAATACATTTTCAGCACATAAACTTATTCATTTAGCAAAAAAATACAACAAAGCTTCTGAAGCAGAAGAAGCATTATTTGAATCTCATTTCCTTGAGGGTGAAAATGTTGGAGATATCAATATTTTGGTTTCAATAGCTGAAAAATTAGGAATTGATCAGGAAGAAACAAGACAGGTTTTAAGTTCTGATCAGTTTGATAATGAAGTAAATCATGATATTTCTGAGGCCAAAAATAACGGTATCAGCGGTGTTCCATTCTTTGTACTGAATGGCAAATATGCAGTTTCAGGGGCACAGCCTGTGCAAGCATTTGAAGAAGCACTTCAACAAACGTATAAAGAGACGGTAAGTCCGTTCAAGGATATTTCTAAAGGTGGCTCTTCATGTGATGCCGATGGTTGCAGCATTTAATATTCAGATTTCATGATAAAAATTAACGACGAACTTCATTATCCTGTTTCCGATACGCTTTTTGTTTTTGCTTTAGATTCGGAAGCGGGGAAAGATTTTAATGATAAAAATAAATTGGTTACAGGAATCGGCAAGGTCAATGCTGCGATGGAATTAACCAAAGAAATTCATCTCAGAAAACCTAAATTAATTGTCAATCTAGGTTCTGCAGGAAGTAAAAGTTTTAATAAAGGTGAAGTGATCTGCTGTACAAAATTTATCCAACGGGATATGGATGTACGAGGTCTTGGATTCAGTTTATATGAAACGCCTTTGTCCGGAATTCCACCTGTTTTGGAATATGGTTTAAAAAAGCAGGAGCTGAAAGAAGGCATCTGTGGAAGCGGCGACAATTTTGAAATGAATCACTCTGAAACCGATTATAATATTGTAGACATGGAAGCTTATCCGCTAGCATTGATCGCGATGAAGGAAAAAATACCGTTTCTGTGTTTAAAATACATTTCAGACGATGCCGGAAGTGATGCAGCCGAAGATTGGGCGGTGCAGGTGCATTTGGCTTCTGAGGCTTTTAAGAAAATATTATTCTCCTAAAATGATATACAAATCCTGAAGTTTTTTCTTTAGGATTTTATTTTCTATTTGTATTTTTACTTTTCTGCTCCATTATATGAAAGTAAACTTCTATCAACCCATTCATCCTATTCTCAAAAAATATATTGAAGGATACTATTTCATGTCAAAAGATGAATTTCATCAGCCTATTAAATATCTTACCTTTCCGGACAACTATTTTATTTTGTCTGCCTGCCAGAATGCAACTATCATTCAGGAAAAAGGGTGGTTGGAAATTCATGAATCTTCAACAGAAAATCTAATCATTGATTTTGTTTCGCAATGTTCTGTTCCAACGGAAATTTTTTATCAGCAATCTATTAATGAAGCCACAGTTTATTTTAAACCTTTAGGAATGTATCATTTTTTTGATGCAAATCAGAGTATAAATTTAAAGGACAAAATTCAAGATTCAGATTTTAAAGAAATAATGGATCAAATCTTAAATGAACACGACAGAAAAATACAAATACAATTGCTTGAAGAGTATTGGCTTTTAAAATTCAACCTGAAAGATTTGGCGCTGGCTTATACGTTAGCTTATGATTTTGATTCTGAACTCAGTATCGAAGAAATTGCCACAAAAAATGGCATCACAAGACAGTATGTAAATAAAATATCTAAAAAATATTTGGGTAAACCCGCTTCTGAGTACCGAAAAATCCAGAGGTTCCGAAAAGCATTAATAACCAATAGAAAAGTGAAAAATCTTACAGAACTTTCTTATGAAAATCTTTTTTATGACCAATCGCATTTTATCAAAGATTTCAAGGAACTCACCAAAATAAGTCCAAAAAAGTTTTTTGAAAATGTAGATACGCATCAGAATAATATCTGGCTGTTTATTTAAGTTTCCATTTTTACAATTTCTGTGATGATCATTGAAATACTTTTGTTGAAATATTAAGTTCAAACAATGAAAAAACTACTCGTAGGAATTTGCCTTTTCCATTCTTTGATCTCTTACGCGCAGAAAGAGAATAATACAGCCGTACTTTCTGATATTACAGAAAAAGTGAAGCAATATTACATTGATAAAGACACCTATAAAAAAGTAGATTCTTTATTTAAAAGTGAATCTCAAAAAGGCTATTTTAATAATCTAAGCAAAAAAGAGTTCGGAGCATTACTTACTGAAAGATTGAGAACCGTTATTAAAGACAAACATTTTTTTGTGAAATACATCGAAAATTACACTCCCGAAATACAAGGAAATGAAAAGGAAATGGAGAAATTAAATAACTTTCATAACAGTCTCGAAAATTTCGGATTTGAAAATGTTCAAAGACTGGAAGGAAATATTGGATATATCAATTTTAAAGGCTTTGCAGACCCGAAAGTAAGTGCAAAAGCTTTAGAATCTGCCATGAATTTTGTGACCAATACCAATTCTCTAATCATTGATCTCAGGGAAAATGGAGGCGGGGATAATGGTATGCTTCTGTTATTCTGCAGTTATTTTTTCAATAATAAAACAGACTTGTATACAACCTATTCCAGATATAACAATAAAACAGACCTGAACAGCACACAATCAAAGGTTTCCGGAGATAAATATCTGAATAAAAAGGTATATATTTTAACCAGTAACAAAACATTTTCTGCGGGGGAAGCTCTTGCTTATTTTTTACAAGAATACAAATTGGCTGAAATTATTGGTGAAAAAACAGGTGGTGCAGCCAATCCTGTAAAAGATTTTATCATTCAGAATCAATATTTACTGCTTGTTCCTGCAGGCAAAGTTACATCATCAGTAAGTCATACCAACTGGGAACATATTGGCGTAACCCCTGATCAGGAAACAAAAGTTGAAGATGCTTTAAAAGTCGCTCATGTAAAAGCATTGCAATATATTTTAAAAACAGACACAAAAACAGAATTAAGTATACCCGAAATAAAAAATCTTATTAATAAATTAGAGGAATAAATGAATAGAATGGCATCAATTATCATTAATAAAGCTTCTCTTGAAGATTTTGAAACACTACAAAATCTTGGAATACAAACATTTTCTGAAACTTTTGCAGAAAGCAATTCGGAAGAAGCAATGAAAAAATATCTTGAAGAAAGTTTTAATACAGAAAAAATTAAAGCAGAACTTAATAATCCTGATTCATTTTTCTTTATCGCTTGGGAAGAAGATGATGCTGTAGGATATTTAAAACTGAATTCCGGCAAGGCTCAAACTGAATTACAGGATGAAACTTCGCTTGAAATCGAGCGTATCTACGTTAAGAAAAGTCATCACGGCAAAAAAGTTGGACAATTATTGTACGACAAAGCCCTGGAAACTGCCCAACAACAGCAAAAATCATATCTGTGGTTAGGTGTTTGGGAAGAAAACCTGAGAGCTGTAAGTTTCTACAAGAAAAATGGCTTCTTTGAATTCGACAAACATATTTTCAGATTAGGAGATGATGAACAAACCGATCTTATGATGAAAAAAATGCTGGAATAATTTAAATTTCATGAATTTCAGAATCCGTAAAAACATAGAATCTTCCACCTTTTGGAAGATTTTTTGTATCTAACCCTGTAAATTCGCTGAAAGCAGGAAGCAATAACTGATTTTCTGTCTGCACAAAACAAGGAAGTCTTATCCTTTTCACTGCAGAATTAAGTACAATTCCGGGATGAATA
The DNA here is from genome assembly GCF_003815655.1 of Chryseobacterium sp. G0201. NCBI lineage: Bacteria > Pseudomonadati > Bacteroidota > Flavobacteriia > Flavobacteriales > Weeksellaceae > Chryseobacterium > Chryseobacterium sp. G0201. Next base: position 4,210,756 of record NZ_CP033917.1, read on the forward strand.
TGACCCGTAATCTGAAAACCTTCGATTGATTTATCAAAGTCATGAACAAACACAAAATCATTAATTTTTAATTGATTAGCTCTAAAATCAAGACATAATTTTTGAACTAAAGTTTTTGAAATACGATCATGATTTCCTTCAACTAGATAGAATTTTATATTTGAATATTGATTTTTCCATGTACAAAATTCATCAACATCAGAATTATCTCCAGCGTGAAGAAGATCACCGACTACAATGAATTTCTCAGGTTTAAAATATTCTATTAAAATCGATAATCGCTCCAAATCATTTTTCATAATATGATTCGCCAAAGCAATTCCGTTTTTCCGAAAATGAGCTGTTTTTCCGATATGCAAATCAGATAAAATCAATGCTTTTTCCTTTTTCCAAAACAACGCACGCTGATTGGTTAAAGTGAAAATTTCGTTTTGAATAGTTGTATTTTTTGTTGCTAAATTCATTTTAATTCCTATAATTTCGACGATAGTTTTATCATTCTGACGAAGGAAGAATCTCCTGTGTGTTTATAGATTCTTCACTCCATTTCATTTTGTTCATAATGACAAGCTTGATGCATAATTTATCATTTACCTACCACAAATTCACTATTGACGTATTGATAATTCACAATTCCTTCACTTTTTCTTCGCCTGTTCAATTAGTTTTTTAATCCTTGAATCTAAGCCTTCACTTGACAGAGTTTGTCGCAAACTATCAACCTTAATCGGAAAACTCAAAGGTGTAAAAGTATTGGAAAATTTCAAAATAATTTTTGATTTCTCAATTCTTTTAAAAGCTTCAACGAGCCTTTGTTCCTGCAACTGCATATTAAAAACTTCGGTATAAGCCTGTCTTACCAAAAAATGATTGGGATCGTAATCTTCCAATACTTTAAAGATAAGACCTGCAGAACTTTGCAAAGCTTTATTTGAACGTTGTTGTCCCGGAAAATTTTGAATCACCATACCTGAAATTACGGCGATATCCCTAAATTTTCGCCGCGCCATTTCAGCAGAATTAATACTTGAAATCACATCAACCATCAAATTTTCTCGGGTTAATATTTTTTGTAAATTTTCTTCATTTAACGGAATTTGTTTATCACTGAACAATTCAAAACCGTAATCATTCATTGCCATTGAAAAGGAAATCGGAGCCAGTTTTGAAATCCGGTAGGCAATCAATGCAGCCATCACTTCATGCACCAAACGACCTTCAAAAGGATACATAAATAAATGATAACCTTCCCGATTTTTGATTAATTCAACCAAAAATTCATCCTCTTTTGGAATATGTGAACGTTCTTCCTGTTTTGCCAATAAAGGATGTAAAAATTTCAGTTCTTTCTCGGAAGCTTTCGGATTCAATGCTCCGGATAATTTTTCCCTTAAAAATCGTCCTAAATTTGAACTTAAAGGCAACCTTCCGCCCAAATAACTTGGTGCCAACGCTTTTCCTTTTGATAAACGAACGTAAACGGTCATGTCTTTTACCATTGCTACTTCCAAAACACGACCAGCCAATATAAATTTTTCTTCTTTTTTTAATTTTGAGATAAAATATTCCTCAACCATTCCGATATATCCGCCAGAAATAAATTTCACTTTCAACATTGCATCGCTTACAATTGCGCCCATATTCATACGATGAAGCATCGCGATTCTTCTTGAAGTTACTTTAAACAAACCATCTTCCATCACGACAACTTTGTGGTATTCTTCATAACTTTTTAAAGCACTTCCGCCAATTGTGAGAAAATCTAGAATACTTTTCCATTCATCATCGGTGATCTCTTGGAAAGTATAAATTTGTTTAATCCTTTCATACGTTTCGTCAGGATAAAATCCGTCGCCGATTGCCAAAGTCATTAAAAATTGAACCAAAACATCAAAGCACAAAACCTGAGGCTCGCGAGGCTCAATAACATTTTGTTTGACGGCTTCTTTCAAAGCAGCAACTTCAATCAACTCCAAAGAATGGGTAGGAACACAGTAGATTTTTGAGGTTTCGAAAGGGGAGTGACCGCTTCGTCCGGCACGTTGTAGGAATCTCGCAACACCTTTTGCAGAACCTATTTGTATCACAGTATCAACAGGTTTAAAGTCAATACCTAAATCTAAAGATGAAGTAGAAACAACAGCTTTTAATTTTCCATTACTCAAATTTTCTTCAATCCAAATTCTTAAATGGGCGTCAATCGAACTGTGATGAATAGCAATTTGTCCGGCAAAATCAGGATACGCTTCGAGCAACAATTGATACCACATTTCACTTTGACTTCTTGTATTCGTAAAAACGATCGTTGACTTTGAGTTTAAAATAATAGGAACTACTTTATCAGCTAATTTATGCCCAAGATGTCCTGCCCACGGCAAAATTTCTACTTCATCCGGAAAAACAGGAATAATATCAATCTTTTTATGTTCTTTGGCAGTAATTTTTGTTTTTTTAATGTCATAGGGAATTAAAGCTTCCATCGCTTCATCAAGATTTCCAATCGTAGCCGTTATTCCCCAAACCTTCAGTTTCGGAACATATTTTCTGAGTTGAGAAACGCCCAATTCAACAATAACTCCACGTTTTGAACCCAACAATTCATGCCATTCATCAATGACAATACTTTGCAGATTTTGAAAGAATCTTGGATGATTTTTTTGTCCAAGAAGCAAGTGTAAACTTTCGGGTGTTGCCACCAGAATTTCGGGCATATTTTTCACCTGCTGCTGTCTGACTTTCGGATCTGTATCACCGTTTCTTATACCTACTGCCCAATCCAAACCAATCTCGTCAATCGCCTCCTGCATTGCTTTTGCGATATCTTTTGATAGCGACCGAAGAGGAGTTATCCATACCATTTTTAATCTTTTCCCATATTTTTCGGGATGATTTAAAAAGTCTGAAATTAATGCTAAAAAAACGGAATACGTCTTCCCAAAACCCGTCGGAGCAACAACCATACCGCTGTAACCGTTACCGAATTTTTTCCAAGTATCGATCTGGAATTTAAAAGGGGAAATACCTTTATCCGCCATCCATTGCTGAATGACGTTGAACCCGTTGGTATTTTCAAATGTTGACAAACTATTTTATTTTATTGAATATTTTATCGCAAAGTCATACAAAGAATTAAAAAAATCAAAATTTTAAAAGATAAACAAAAGCATTTCATTTATCAAAGAAATACAATTGTATTAAGTTGATAAGCGAAGCGGCTTGCTTTAACTTATTATTAATTCCAAATAGAAGAATCTTTGTATATCCTTGCGATTAATTCTATTATTGTATCAATTTTTTAATCTCTTCCAAATCATCAATTTCATCGACAGTTTTATCTTTCCGCCATCTTACGATTCTCGGAAAACGTAGAGCTACACCGCTTTTATGACGATTGCTGAATCCTATTCCTTCAAAAGCAATTTCAAAAACAAGTTCCGCTTTTACAGTTCTCACAGGTCCAAATTTTTCTATCGCATTTTTATTGACGAATTTGCTGACTTCCATAATTTCTTTATCGGTCAATCCAGAATACGCTTTTGCTATCGTAACTAATTTATCTTCATTTTTCACAGCAAAAGTATAGTCTGTATAGTAAGCACTTCGTCTACCACTACCTTTTTGAGCATAAATGAGAACCGCATCGATCGTCAACGGATTGATTTTCCATTTCCACCAATCGCCTTTTTTCCGCCCGGAATGGTAGGGCGAATTCTTTTGTTTCAGCATTAAACCTTCGCTGTTTATTTCTCTGGAATTTTCTCTGATTTGGTTTAAATTTTCCCATTTTTCAAAGTCAATAACTTGAGAAATTTTTATGTTTTCAGGTTTTTCGTTTAATAATAATTCTTCCAACATAGCTCTTCTTGCAGAGATTGGTTTTTCTCGTAAATCAGTTCCTTCCAATTCCAATAAGTCATAAGTGAAAACTTCAATCGGAATTTCGGAGAGCATTTTTTTAGTTAACGTTTTCCTGTTTAATCTTTTTTGTAATTCATTAAAATTTAAAACTTTACCTTCCTTTACCGCAAGTATTTCTCCATCTAAAACAAAGTTTCCTTTCATCGTTTTTACAACCTCTGTAATTTCAGGAAATTGCTCTGTAATCAATTCTTCACCTCTTGACCAGATGAAAACTTCGTCATTTCTTTTAATAATTTGTCCACGAATTCCATCCCATTTATATTCAATTTGCCATTCATCAGGAGTGCCCAATTCTTGCAGTTCTTTTTCCAATGGATAAGCTAAACAGAAAGGATAAGGTTTGGAATTATCAGGGTTAATTTTTTCCGCCGAAATCAGCTCTTTAAATGAAATTTCATCAGGCAGCCATTTTCCCATTAAACTATGTGTCAACGTACTTGATTCCTGGTCTGAGAATTTTGTTAAAGCATTTATTAAAGTTTTATCAGAAACTCCAATTCGGAAACTTCCGCCTAATAATTTATTGAAAATCAATCGTTCCGTATAATCTAAACCATTCCAGGAGTTTAAAACAAATTCTTTTTTTTCAGTATCCGATTGAGTTTTTAAACCAATAATATCATTCATCCATTGAGAAAGTGTACGGTCAATTTTTTCCGTCGGAGGAGGCAGAATCAGCGAAAGTGTTTCACCCAGATCTCCAACCGAAGAATAGCTTTCCTGAAACAGCCAAAACGGTAATTTTGTAATTTCCAAAGCCCATTCTTTCATGTAGTTTGTATTGACATTACGCTTTGGTCTTTTGCCCGTAAACAAAGCAATAAACCATACTTTATCCTCATCCGGAGCACGTTCCAGATAATCGATGATCGCATCAATTTTGGCATTGGTTTTATTGGTGCTTTCCAAAGCGTTAATTAAATCTGCAAAATGTTTCATGGTTCAATATTTTCGATGGTTTCTTTTTCAGTTTCCTCTTCATCATCTCCATATAAAGTTTCCACGACATCGGATTTTATCCCGATTTCATTTAAATATTTAGAAAAAACTTCGGTTTGTCCGTGCGTTACGTGAATAATTTCCGCTTCTGTGGCTTTTATAGCTTGTAATAAACCTTTCCAATCAGCATGATCACTCATTGGAAATCCTGCATCGGCACTTCGCCATCTTCGGGCACCGCGAACCTGCATCCAGCCTGAACATATCGCTGTTGCAGCGTCCGGTATTTTTTTAATTACGTTACTGTCTAACAGAGCAGGCGGAACAATCACAATTTCACCCTGAACCTGTTTTACACTTTCTCTAAAATCGGGAATTTCATAATCAGGAAGTACAATTCCTACTTCTTCAAACGCTTTGTTGAGTTTACCAATAGAGTAGTGAACATGGATTTTTCCCATTCCCTCAACCGCTTTCATAATCCTTTGAGCTTTTCCCAAAGAATAACCGATAAAAACTGATGTTTTTTGATTTTCCTGATTTCGTAAGACCCAGTTTTGAAGTCTTTTATTAAGATCAGGAACTTCCAGCCAATTGTAAATGGGAAGCCCGAAAGTACTTTCTGTTACGAATTCATTGCATTTAACCAATTCAAAAGGTGTACTTAAACCATCATCCTGAACTTTATAATCACCGGAAATAACACTCACATATCCTTTATATTCCAAACGGATTTGCGCAGAACCAATAATATGGCCTGCGGGATGAAGTGAAAGTTTAACTCCATTCATATCGATAACTTCTCCATATTCAATACTTTGACATTCGATATCGGGAGAGATTCTCTGATGTAAAATCGGTTTTGTGAAGTTATGACAAAGATATTTTTTCATTCCCCAACGAGCGTGATCGGCGTGACCATGCGTAATGACCGCCAAATCAACAGGTCGCCAAGGATCAATGTAAAATTTTCCCTGCGGACAGTAGATTCCTTTATTTGTGAATGTGATTAGTTTCAAGGGTGTGATTGGTTTGAATTTTATCATTCAAAAATCTAACCAATCACATGATAAATTGATGAGAATTAAATATTTTAAGCTTTTTTCAGTTTGAGCTTATAATTATTTAACAAGAAAAAAGTGACGATTCCTACAATTAATTCGATCAAAGCACTTCCCCAATAAATACTTTTAATTCCGAAATAATAAGGCAAAACCAACATTAATGGAATATAAAGAATAATTTGTCTTAGAAAAACTAAGAAACTGGCTTTCTTACTATCATTTACAGCCGGATAATAGGAGAGTGCCAAAACCGTAATCGGCAGTAAAGGTAAAACGGAAAAAAATAATCTAAAATCCAAAATCTGATGATTATTTACAATATACCCCGGAAGCATTAAGGCAATTAATTGCGCCGGAAAAAATAAAGCAATAAAGAAAAAAGGAAATAAAATAGCAACTCCAGCCCAAATGTAAGTTTTCAAAAATTTTCTTGCTCTTAGATAGTTTCCTGCACCAAAATTGATTCCCACAACAGGTTGTAAACCACGCATTAAACCAAATAAAGGGGTTAATAAAAACAAGAAAAATCTATTTAAAACGGTGAAAAATGAAATGTCACTTTCAGTTCCATATCTTGCAATCGCATTAAAAATAATGATACTTTGAATAACTCCCATTACGGATAAAATCATTTCGGGAAGTCCTAATTTTAGAATTTTTTTTCCAATTTCAGGATTGAAAGAAACTGATTTCCAATTGGTTTTAAAAAAACTTTTTCCTTTTGCATAATAGAAAATTCCGAGTAAAGAATAGATAATCATTCCACAATTTGTCGCCCAAGCCGCACCGGAAACGCCCATTCCAAAGGTTGAAATAAAGATTGGTTTTAAGACAATATCAATGACAAGTCCGATTGCAATCATCATGGCTGCGGTTTTCATTTTTCCTTCTGCACGGATTAACATATTTAATGCTAAACCATAAATCCAGAAAATAGTTCCGATTAATGTAACTCTAAAATATTCAACTGCAATGGTTTGTAATTCTCCTTTTGCGCCCATCATTGCCATTAATTCATGAGCAAAAATATAGGCAGGAACAGTACAAAGCGCAGAGAAAAAAATACATAGAAAGTTAAAACTTCCAAATAAATTATACAGTTTGTCTTGCTTGTTTTCTCCAATCCACATACTTACTGCTGCACCCGCTCCGGTTCCGACCAATCTTCCGAATCCCAAAACAATTTGAGATAATGGGTAGGCCATTCCGACTGCTGCAAGCGCTTTTGTATTAATTAAATAGCCAACAAAAATAGCATCCAGAAAATTATTAATTCCGTAAAGAACAATCGCCACAACGGCAGGCCATGAAGTTTCCCACATGACCTTTTTGAGATCACCGTTTAAGATGAATGTTTTGCGGTCCATGCTTTTGTTGTGTTGAATTGTTGAAAGGCAATTCGCTTTTCCACTTTATAAATTTCTTTTTCGGCGATAGAATTAATGATAATTGCATTTCGATACGCACCCATTCCCAAATCCGGCGTTACAAAACCGTGCGTATGAAGTTCGGCATTCTGAACAAATATATTTTCTTCATTATCAATTGTATAATAACGACTTACATCAAATAAACCATCTTCATTTCTTTGAATCTGATTTTCAATTCCTTTTAAAAATTTGGGTTCTTTGTATTTATAACCTGTCGCCAAAATCACATAATCTGAGTCATGTGTAAACGTAACTTCATCCTGTACATGAGTGAAATTCAGTACATAAGAATTTCCTTCAGGATAAATGCTATCTAACTGACAACTAGGCTTTAATTCTACATTTAAAGGAACATTTCCAACGCTCATTTCGTACATGGTGTCGAAAATATCGTTGATTAATTCAAAGTTAATTCCTTTATAAAGAGGTGGTTGTTTTGCCAATAAATTTTTTCGTTGATTGGGTGACATTTGATAAAAATGATCAACATATTCAGGAGAGGTTAATTCTAGTGTCAATTTTGAATATTCCATCGGAAAAAAGCGATCCGGGCGGGTAAACCAACTCATAAATAAATCCTCCTCTGTTTCCGGAAGAAGATCCTGAAAAATTTCAGCTGCACTCTGCCCAGAACCAATAATAGAAACAGATTTTGCATTCAGAATATTTTCTTTGTGATTTAAATATTCTGAAGTATGAATGACATTTGGATAGTCTTTATCCTCCATGAATTCAGGCAATCTAGGCTGAGTTCCTGTTCCTAAAGCTAATTTTTTACTATAATATTTTGTAACATCATTATTTTTTAAATCTAACACTTCAATGATGTAAAGCTTTTCTGATTCATTAAAAATAATATTTTCAACCTTTTTTCCGAAAAGACAATTTGGTAATTGATTAGCTGCCCACCGACAATAAAGATTGTATTCTTTTCTTAAAATAAAGAAATCTTCTCTAATAAAAAATTTATATAAACGGTCAGTTTCCTTTAAAAAATTCAGGAAGCTGTATTTGCTTTTAGGATCTGCCATTGTCACCAAATCTGCCATGAAAGGCACCTGCAAAGTCGCATTATCAAGCATTAAACCCGGATGCCAATCGAAGCCATCCGCCTGATCTAAAAAAAGTGAATTAATAGATTCTACAGGCTCCAAAAGCGCTGCTAATCCAAGGTTGAAAGGACCGATTCCGATCCCGATGATATCGTATATTTTGTTATTTTCCAATGTTTTTGTTTTTTGAAATTAATCTAAAATTTGTGAAGATCCTTCGACTTCGCTCAGGATGAAATCGCTAATACTAACTGCTTATTTGCTGTGTCAGGCTGAGCGTTGTCGAAGTCTCTTATTAATTAGTTAAGAACTTTTCGCTTCTAATCTGCTTTCTGGGCATTTTCCCCAATATCCTTCACGGGTACAGAAAGTTAAATATGCCGTTTTGTGAGGCATTTTGATTACACCTTCTCGAGTGTAGCCCAATTTTGTAATGATTCTATCGGTCGGAACTGCATCAACAGACGCTTCACCGATACATTTTCCAACTTCAGGAAGCATGAAAATATAATCCAAAGCAACCTGAAATGATTGAAACGAAAGCTTCTTATCTTTCTGAGTTTCTGCAACGAAAAAGTGCGTTCCATAATCGGTCGGAAGTGCATCATAATAAGCTCCCACAACATCTCTCATCGGCCAGTAAGGCTCAAAGCTAAACTGCGGAATATCATTTACATAACCGATAAAACTGTGCTGTTCATCACTCGGAAGAATCGTTCTGAACCAAAGTTCAAGATCTCTTTTCGGACCATCCATTTTCCAGTAAGGTTTAGCGTGTTCCATATTGAACCATTCGTGGATCATTTCAAAATCTTTTTCAATGTCGAAAGGACGGATGCTGATGTTTACATTTTCTTCCTCAAAGTATCTTGAATAAACAATTTCTGTAGAGTCAGGCTTGATTAATTTATTTGAAAAGAAGTATTTACTTAAAGGATTTGGTGTATCCAGAAAAACGGCAGGATATTCCAGATTTTCGTCTGCTTCATTGATATTTTGAAGACTTGTGATTAAATTTCCTTTCGTATACCAATTTCTTTTATTGATGATGTAGCTTACCAATCCTGTTTCGTCCTCATTTTCAAGCTCTTTGAATGCTTTGTAAACTAAATTAATGAGTTTCCTTTCGTTGGCTAATCCGCTGCATCCCAAAGCATTCACAACGCCTAAAATATTATTCGTCACCAAATAATAGGTATATTTTGGAGCCAATGATTCTTCATCAATAATCGACTGGCTTTCGTCTGCAATTCCAGGAAGTGCATTGGAAACCAATTCTTTTCTGCCTTCTCTGAAGAAAAATCCCTGATTATCTCTGAAGTAAATCTTCGCAGGAAAACCTTTCTTATCAAGCTCTATCATTACGTTTTGCTGGTGGAATTCACAAGCTAATCCGTAGGTATTCAAAATTCCGACAATTGGTCTTACGCAAATATGAAGATATTGTTTAAACCAATCCAAAGCGACCTGTTCTACAGATAAATCAAGATTTCTGGCTGTGTTGATGATGATATTCTGAAGTCTCGAAGGTTGTCCAAAAATTCCGTCCTGACAAAGAGCAGCTAAAAGTGTTACATTTTTAGTCTTATTTTCACCTTGGAAAGGATTTCTTCTGATACTGATATTGAATCCATTAATCACTCTACCATTAAATTTTACAGCGATAAAGGCAGGATCGACCATAAAATCAATCTCAGGATAATCTTTCTGTAAATTTTTTCCCCAATCGGTTTTTAATAACTGACTGATGTCGTGACCACGGTGAAGTTCCGGATATAAATTAATTCTCTCTGAGTTCGTAATTTTGACATGAAGAGAAAATTTATACATCCATTTGCTATTTTCGCTGTAAACTGTTCTTACAGATGAAGTAGGAGTGAAGTATTCTCCGTAATGTCCCAAAGCAAACAAAATTCCCTGCTCATGCATGATCTGAACATCTTCCTGAACCAATAAATATTCAGCTTCCCAAGGATGCATCGGAACAATTTGATAATCCGGAAATTCATCCCATAATTTTTTATGTTCTGTATCTAAAAGAGGATAGATATTTTCACCTAATTCTTTGGTAATAGGCGTTCCATCTGCATTTTTCTCAATGATATTTTCAGGATTAATTAGGAAATAAAACAATTGAAATTGCCCAGAAGTTTCCGGAGAATATTTTAATAAATCTTCCTGATTAAAGCCTTGCTTTGATTTTGGAACCGGATGTAAAATATGTCCTAAAACAAGTGATTGTTCAGCCTCAATGAAAGACATTTCCAGATCATTGACCGACTTTTTATTTTCAACCAAATGATCTAAATAAGTAGAAAGATTTTCAATGCTGTTGTTTAATCTTTTTAAGACTGTTGAAGCATCAATGTTTGGATGAATTCCTTTTGAATATTCTGCCGTCAGCGTCATAAAACCGTAAATATCAACTTCTGAAACTTCATCTGTGTCGAGAACCCTTCTCAATACGGGAAAGTCAAAAAGATGTCTTCCGGTTTCTGAAAAATAATTTACCGGAACATACACATCACAACCGATCGAAGAAAAATCAATTCTGATATGTAAATCAGTTGGTGTTTTTTTCAAGTGTTTGGCAATTACTTCATCATACTTTGGAATTCCCAAATAACGGCTCCAATTTGTAAATTCTCTCATGTAACAGTTGATCAGAGCGGTATAGTTGATCTGTTCTGCGTATTCCTGATTAGTTAACTTCAATGTATTCATTTCCGTGCTTTTTTATGGTGTCTAATATTGATTTGATGTCTTCAACTGTCGTTAAAGGATTAAGAATGGTAAATTTTAAATAGAATTGTCCGTTGACTTTAGTTCCTGCTACAAGGGCGTTTCCGTTTTTATAGAGTTGTGATTTAATGTATGTATTAATCCTGTTCAGATCAAAAGTTTTGAACGGGTTTGCAGAATAACGGAAGACCAAAGCTGATAAATCCGAGCGGTTTAACAATTCAAAATTCGGGTCGTTTTCCAAAAGATTGGCGGCTTCTTTGGCAGTATGTATAATCCTGTCAATATAACCTCCCAAGCCTTTTTTGCCGATAATTCTAAGGGTAAACCAAAGTTTTAAGGCATCAAAACGTCTTGTTGTCTGTATCGATTTATTAACCTGATTGGGTATTTCATTTTCATCATGATCTTTTGGATTTAAATAATCTGCGTAATGAGTGATCAGTCCGAAATATTTTTTATCTCTGACGATAAATCCACTGCTGCTTACAGGCTGGAAGAACGATTTGTGATAATCTACCGTTACAGAATCGGCATCTTCAATTCCTTGAATTAAATGACGATATTTTTCAGTCAGAAGTAAAGCACATCCGTAAGCCGCATCTACATGAAACCAAAGATTATATTTTTTTGCAATTCCTGAAATATTGATCATCGGGTCAACGTTTCCAAAATCTGTTGTTCCCGCTGTTGCAACAACTGCGATCGGGATATTTCCGTTTTCAATTTCTTTTCTAACTGCATCTTCCAGCAACACGCTGTTCATTCTGAAAGAACGGTCGGTTTTAATTTTAACAATAGCCTGCTCGCCAAGTCCTAAAATAGAAGCACTTTTCTGAATGCTGAAATGTGCTGCATCAGAAACGAAAATCCTGAAACGATGGGCATCTTTTGATAATCCGTCTTTTTTAATGTTGTGATTTAAATATTTCAGAGAGTAATGATCTCTCGCCAACAACATTCCCATCAGATTGCTTTGAGAACCACCGCTGGTGAAAATTCCGTCTGACAGATGATCAAAACCTATTTCTTTACAAGTCCATTCGATCAATTTTTGCTCTATCAATGTTCCGCCAGCACTTTGATCCCAGGTATCAAGGGAAGAATTGATAGAACTGATCAACATTTCTGCTGCAATCGCCGGAATGACCACCGGACAATTAAGGTGAGCAACATATTTAGGATGATGAAAGGCAATCGCATGTTGTGTATATAATTCTTTAACTTCCTCAAAAACCTCTTCATAGGTCTGTGAAGGATCGTTAAGGTTGATATTTTCAAACTGTTTTCTCAGTTCTCGTGGAGAAATTCCGCTGAAAGGCTTGTGGGTGTCTTCCAAAAATGAAATGACACTTTCCTGCGCTTTGCTGACTGCATTTTGATATTCGTGAATGTTGAGATCACAAAATAAATTTTCCAGATTTGGGAAAAGACTTTCCTTTTCCGAAACCAATTTTTCGGTAATAACTGTGTTCATAAAATTCTGGATTGGTTGTTTCTTTTTACTTTTTAATTAGAATTTTTATTGAATTTTTTAATTTTAAGCCATTAAGATTTTATGTAAAACTTTAAAAATGTTAAGCAGATTTTTTATTACATTTTGTTTCATTCAGCATAAAACCGTGTTTGTCCTTTTGACTATAAAGAAATCTACTTAACGATCAAAAATTAAATCTTAATAGTTTAAAATATTCATCTAAATTTGAATTAAATCATTAATAATTTATCGTGTACCCTACAGAAAATGTAGTTCCGCGCCCTTGATAAGCAAAGGCCTTTTGAGGTGCTCCGTAGAAAAATACAGAACGCTGCCCCCAAATTGTTGTGTATTGTTTATTGAAAATATTCTGAACGCCAAAGTTGATCGTTCCTTTGTTCAATTTTACATCTCCGATGAAGTCGAATAGGGTATAACCTGTGATTTTCATGTCTGCTAAATCGGTATAGTTCATAGAATTCTGCATTTGTAGTCTTACAGAAAATCTCTTAGCGTTCCAGCCTGTAAAAGCCATGAATTTTGATGGATTTGTTGTGTAAACAGATTGATTTTGCCAGCCTTTATCAACGGTTTCCGTTTCAGATTGCATCAATAAAATGTTTCCTCCTAATTCCAAACCTTCTGCAAAACGATATCCTAAAGCTCCTTCAAAACCGTAATTTCTTAATTTTTGGTCAAGTAAAGAAATCGTAAAAGCGGCATTGTCTATTTTCAACGTTTTGTTGGAAAGGGCATAAAAAAATGATCCCTGTCCGTAAAATCCGGCTTCCGAAGTTCTGTTATGTCTGAAACCAAATTCCATTTGATCGGTTTTTATTCCGCTTAATGGCTGTTCTGCGATGTTGATGCTGTTCAATAAGTTCCAACGGTTATTGTCTAACTGATATTTTCCAAAACCGTAAGATTTTGCGGCATCTGGAACGGCAAATCCCTGAGAAAAGCTCAACCAAGTCTGCCAAGCGGGAGTAAATTTGTATAATAAACTAGCATTTAACAACGTCACATCGTAGTTATTTTTACCACCTTTTACAACATCTGCAGAATTTCCGTATCCGAAATGCATGTAAACCTGTTCTTTAAATCCAATAAAATCATCCAACTTCACATTAATGAATTGTTGTCTTACTCCTCCGGAAAAGGTTAGTTTTTTACTAATATTCCAATCTGCCTGAATGAAACCTGCCAATGTAAATATTTTTGTATCCGGATATCTTCCTACAAAAGCATCGGTTCTGTTGATCAAACCTCCTGATTCACTGCTTTTTTGAGGATTAAATATTGCCTGATCTCCTGTGAAGTTTTCAAAATCGGTATCGACTCCGTAAGTGAAATTGAAGGAATCCCATTTTTTAGACAAAACCACTTTTGCACCGTAAACATCAGTATTTCCTCTTGCCGAAGAAAGAAATACAGGAAGCGTAACTCCCGCAGGCGGTTTTGGAACTTCCGCAAAAGATGCCCCAAAATCGACTTCTTCTCGTCTTGCGTAAACCTGTAGAATTAAATTTTGACCGCCTAAAATATTTCGGTGATTATACTGTAAATTGACCATAAAACGCTCTGTTCTTGGGACAATATCAGAATCTGCCCCATCTAAAACATTGATTAAATCTGGATTTTTAGTAGTAAATCCAACAAAATTCTGCCCGAAAGACAGCCATTTTTTATTTCTAACCTTAGAATTATAATATTGTAAATCCAAACTCAAATCCTGATCCGGACTTAATTTAGCACTTATTCCTCCTAAAATGTCAATCGATCTGTTGTATTGAAAATCTGCTTGCTTAACATCCGTTATAATTTGATTTCCGCTCGCATCAAAAGCGCCTTCATTTTGGGTAAAAGCGGCTCCCAATCTGAATTGAATTTTATCATTTCCGCCTGAAACTGACTGTGCAATCCTTTTATCGAGATCATCTTTGTGAAAGCCTGATTTCAAACCAACTGAAGTTTCGAAAGCCAGTTGATTGGACTTTGGTTTCTTGGTAATGATATTAATAATTCCTCCTGTAGAATCACCTCCGTAGATTGCAGAAGCTCCGGAAAGCACTTCAATTCTTTCGATGTTAAAAGGATCGATGGCATCAAATTGTCGGCTTGTCGCTCTCGTGCTGTTCAAAGAAACACCATTCAACAAAACAAGAACATTTCTGCCACGCATGTTTTGGGCATAATTTGTTCTTCCCTGATTTCCAAAATCAAATCCAGGAATCATATTTCCCAACACTTCTTTCAACCCGGCACCGCCTCTGATCTGAGTTTGAAGCTCTTTATCACTAATCACCCAAACCGTTCCCGGAATATCACTAATTTGCTTTGGCGAACGTGAAGACACTAGGATAATTTCGTTGATGTCTGTGGTGTTTAAACTGTCCTGCTTACTCTGAGCAGAAGTATTTGCGGCTATTGTTGCCAGCAAGAATATAGAAAGCGCGTATTGCTTTTTCATTTATTTAGAATAATTAAAAATAACGAGGTAAATATAAATGAATCTTTCAATAAAAATCAAACTGATATTTGTCATATAATTCAAAATGCAGTGAACCAATGTCAACTTAAGCTTGAATTAATGGTCAATGCAAACGATTAACCATCTTTATAGAAGCAAAATCTGCAGTCCCAAAATGAGAAAATATTTTAGAAATTAATTATTTAAATTAACAAAAATGTAATATTGTAGAATTAATTACAGCATAAAAATGCTCAATATTTGACAAATTGAAATCCCCGAAATTGATACTTATGTCAGTAATTTTACACTTTCAGATAAGATTTCGATGCTTCTTTCCATTTCATCAAAATTTAAATTTCCAAAACCCAATCTCATGGCAGTAATGTTTTTATTCTGGTAAAGTGAGGTTTTAGGAATGAAGAGATTGTTTTGAGCACAATGACGGCTAAGTTGCATCAGGTTGATCGGAATATTCCATTCTGCCCAAATAGCGAGGCCTCCAGATGGTTTTTGAAAATTGATAGAATCTCCTAAGTGTTCATTCAACAAATCAGAAAAATGATCCCGTCTTTCCTGATATACTTTTAATGATTTCTTTAAATAACGATTAATTTCACCTTCAGCAATCATTTCTCCAAGGACTCGTTCCATCAAAACATCGCCCTGTCGGTCTATAATTCCGAGATATTTCCGCATTTCGATCATTAAATTTTCGGGAGCCACAATAAAGCCTGTACGAAAGCCTGGAGCAAGAGATTTTCCAAACGAGCCGATGTAAATAACCATTCCGTTCGTATCTGCACTGGACAAAGGAAGAATCGGACTTTTATCATAATGGAATTCGTAATCGTAATCATCTTCAAGAATGATAAAACCATATTCGTTGGCTAAATTAAGAAGTTCTAATCTCCGTTTTGCGCTCAGGGTGACTGTGGTAGGATAGTGGTGATGCGGCGTCAGATACAGCATTCTGATTTTTTGCTTTTGACAAGTTTCTCTAACACTTTCTACGATAATTCCTTCTTCATCAATAGGAATTGAAATAATATTAACTCCAACTTTTTGAAAGATCATATTCACAGAAAAGTAACTTAAAGCTCCCACCAAAACGGTATCGCCTTGCGCCAACAATATTTCAGAAACAATATAAATACTCATTTCCGTACTTCGGGTGATGAGAAGATTATTCTTTGAAATAGGTAATCCTCGTGATAAATTGAGATAATGAGAAAGATTTTTCTTAAAAAACTCACTTCCATCATGATTGTAATGTCCGAGCATTTTCTGCTGTGACTTTCGCTTCAAAATCGAACTGTAAAATTTAGAATGCTGATCAATTTGGGTTAATCGGATATCCGGAACTCCATCATTGAAAACAAATTCACACGTAGAATGTTCAAAAGGATTATCCAGAATATTTGACGTTTTAAATGAAAAACCTGTCGATTTTGGATAGTTTTCAAGATGATTTTCCTCAAAAGTTTTAATCTCTAATGGTTTATCCTGATTTTTCCCGATGACAAATGTTCCTTTATTTGGCAGACTTTCAACCCATCCTTGAGCAAATAATTCATCGTAAACCGCAACAATTGTATTTCGATGTACTTCCAAAATCTGACTTAAAGCTCTTGTTCCAGGGAGTTTTGTACCAAAAGGAATATAACCTCTCTGTATTGCATTGATCAATTGATTCGCAATTTGCATATAGATAGAAGTTTCAGACTTTCTATCAATTTTTACAAAACTTTTATAAGGAATCTCAACCGGACTATCCATAATATCAAAACTGGCACCATTCAACCATCCGGCAATATACTACATTTGGTTCATAAAATAAAAACATATGGAATTTTACAATCTGCTTGAAAAAATTGTGCAGGATAACGAAATGCACGCCAAATGGCTCAACACGCTTTCTTTCATGGAAAATGCCGGAGCACGAAAAATTTCTGCTTGTGAACATCCGACGAAAGTAAGTTTAATTCAGTTAAAACATGCTGCAGAAGAGCATCGCCATTCTTATTATCTAAAAAAACAAATAGGAAAATTAGATCCTGAATTTTGTAAAACCTATGATGGAAAAGAACTTTTGGCATCAATTGCAACAAGACAATATCTTCATTCTTTGGATGTTAAAGCCTGTAAATATCTTCAAAATAACTTCACTTTAACAAAGGAAGAATTGAAATATGCAGCATATCTTTTTGTGACGTACGCTATTGAAGTTCGCGCAGATGAATTATATCCCGTTTATCAGGATATTTTGACAAAAACTTCGTCAAAAATCATGGTTAAATCAATAATTCTGGAAGAAGAAGGACATTTGGAGGAAATGATTAATCAATTGGATGAATTTTCTGAAAATTGGAAACCTCACGCTGAAAATATTTTAAAAATCGAACATGAACTTCATGATCAATGGATCAATGCGATTATTGAGGAAGTTGCAAAGTTTAATTATGCTTAAAAATTTTCACCATTTTCAGGAAGCTTTAGAAAAAAGAAGGGAAGAAGGAACCTTGAGGATTTTACAGCCAAAAGCAGAAGGAATAGATTTTTATTCTAATGACTATTTGGGATTGGCGAGAAATAATGAACTACAAAATTTATTGTTAGAAAATATTATAACAAATCCCCAATTATTATCAGGAAGTACCGGATCAAGGCTCATTAGTGGAAATAGTTCAACCGTTATTGAAACCGAAAATCATATTGCAAAAGAGCATCAATATCCATCTTCTTTGCTTTTTTCGTCAGGTTACAATGCCAATTTGGCTTTATTTTCAACACTTCCAACTCGTCATGATACGATTATCGTTGACGAAAAAATTCATCGTTCTGTGCATGATGCCTGTAAAATGTCGCATGCAAAAAAGTTGAAATTTAAACATAATAGTCCTGAAGATTTAGAACAAGTTTTAAAAAGACAAAACGGAAATTGCTACATCGCAATCGAGAGCCTTTACTCTATGGATGGGGACTTTGCACCGATTCAGGAGATTGCTGAAATCGCTGAAAAACACAATGCTCATTTAATTGTTGATGAAGCTCATGCTTTTGGAGTTTTTGAATATGGTTTGGTTGAAAAATATCAATTACAAGATAAAGTTATAGCTACAGTTATAACCTATGGAAAAGCTTTAGGAGCGCATGGAGCAGTCATTTTGAGTAACGATACAATCAAATCTTACCTTATCAATTTAGCATCACCTTTCATCTACACAACCTCAGCTCAGGACATTCAGTGGATGAGTATAAAAACAAGTTATGAATTTTTAAAAGAGAATGAAAAATTATCACTAAAACTTCAAGAGAATATTAAAATTTTTCGTCAACAAAATTTGAAAACTCCTTCTTCTGAAAACAGCCCGATTCAGGCGATTTTAATACCAGATAATAATCGTTTGAAAATTTTAAAGGAAACTTTATTGAATGAAGGATTTTTAACCTATGCGGTTTTTAGTCCGACTGTAAAAGAAGGAACCGAAAGATTGAGAATTTGCTTGCACAGCTTTAACACAGAAAAAGAAATTATACAGCTAACGAGAATTATTAAAGAATTTACATGAAATTATTTGTAACCGGAATCGGAACAGAAATAGGAAAAACCGTTTGTTCGGCAATTTTAACTAAATATTTTAATGCAGATTATTGGAAACCAATTCAGTCTGGAGATTTGGATTTTTCAGATAGCATGAAAATTCAAGATTGGGTTGGTGAAAATGTTGTCATTCATCCTGAAACATATCAATTACAATTAGCAGCATCACCGCATCAGTCGGCCGCGCAAGAGGGAATTTCAATTAATATCAATGATTTCAATCTTCCTGAAACTCAAAATAATCTAATCGTAGAAGGAGCTGGTGGATTGATGGTTCCTTTGTCTGACAGTGAATTTATGATTGATTTAATTGAAAAATTAAATATTCCGGTTGCGCTTGTTGTGAGAAATTATCTAGGCTGTATCAATCACAGTTTATTATCGATCAAGGCTTTAAACCAAAAAAAAATTAATCTAAAATATTTGATTCTTAACGGAAATTTTCCACCAGATACAGAAAGAGTCATTTGCAAAAATATTCAACCGAAAACCGAAATCATCAGAATTTCTGACATCGAAAATATAACAAAAGAAAATATAGAAAGTATTACAAAACAATTAATAAAAATAGGATAATGGATAAAACAAAATTAAGGAATAACTGGACCAAAGAAGAAATTGAAGAAATTTATCATCAGCCTTTACTTGAATTAATTTATAAAGCAGCAACCGTTCATCGCGAGTGGCACAATCCGGAAGAAGTACAGATGTCAACATTATTATCTATAAAAACAGGTGGTTGTACTGAAGATTGCTCATATTGCGGACAAGCTGCACGTTATCACACGAATATTAAAGTTCAGGCTTTACTTCCAACAGAAAAAGTTATTGAACATGCCCAAAAAGCAAAAGATAATGGTTCTTCCCGCTTCTGCATGGCTGCGGCGTGGAGAGAAGTAAGAAATAACCGTGATTTTGACAGAGTAATTGACATGGTGAAAGGAGTAAATGAACTTGGAATGGAAGTTTGCTGTACGCTCGGAATGTTGACGGAAGATCAGGCCATTCGTTTACAGGAAGCTGGTTTGTACGCTTATAATCATAATCTGGATACTTCAGAACAATATTATGAAGAGATTATTTCTACCAGAACTTTTGACAATAGAATCAACACCATCAATAATGTCAGAAAAGCAGGAATTACAGTTTGTTCGGGAGGTATTATCGGTCTTGGAGAAACACACAGAGACAGAATTTCAATGTTGTTGACCTTAGCAACAATGCCAAAACATCCGGAATCTGTTCCCATCAATGCATTGGCAAGAGTTGCAGGAACACCACTTGAAAACAATGAGAAAATAGACACTTGGGAAATGGTAAGAATGATCGCCACTACAAGAATTGTAATGCCTTCTTCAATGGTTCGTTTGAGTGCAGGAAGAATTGAAATGACAGAATTCGAACAAGGCTGGTGCTTCATGGCAGGTGCAAATTCAATCTTCACAGGAGAAAGAGAAACCTTATTGGTAACGCCAAATCCTGGGGTTTCGGAAGATATGCAAATGCTGAATACGTTAGGTTTAAAGCCGATGAAGAGAGAAACAGAAAAAGTTATGGATCAGTTTGAAACTTGGAAAACTAACGCTTAGTCTAAATCTAAAATAATGAATTGTGAATACTTAATTGTTAATATAAAGCTGGAAAATTCACAATTCATTATTTACCATTCACCAAATTACTCATTACCAATTATCCATTGCTTATGAACTTACAAGAACGTGACAGAGCCGTCAACTGGCATCCGTACACCCAGATGAAAACCGCCAACGACGCCATTCCTATCGTTAGAGGAAAAGGTGTTCATCTTTATGACCATGAAGGAAAGCAATATATTGATGCAGTTTCTTCATGGTGGGTAACTCTGCATGGGCATGCTCATCCTTATATTGCACAACGTGTTTCCGAGCAGTTGAATACCTTAGAACAAGTTATTTTTGCCGGTTTTACACATGAACCAGCCATACAACTTTCCGAAAATTTATTGAAACTGCTTCCTGAAAACCAACAGAAAGTT
The DNA here is from genome assembly GCF_003815655.1 of Chryseobacterium sp. G0201. Classification (NCBI taxonomy): domain Bacteria; kingdom Pseudomonadati; phylum Bacteroidota; class Flavobacteriia; order Flavobacteriales; family Weeksellaceae; genus Chryseobacterium; species Chryseobacterium sp. G0201. Next base: position 4,231,469 of record NZ_CP033917.1, read on the forward strand.
TTTTACTCTGATAATGGATCAACAGCCGTTGAAGTGGCTTTGAAAATGTGCATTCAATATTGTTATAATCTTGGAAAAGAAAAAACGAAAATTTTAGCTTTTAAAAATGCTTATCACGGAGATACTTTTGGAGCCATGTCTGTAAGCGGGAGAAGTGTCTGGACAAAACCTTTCGGGGAAATGCTGTTTGAAGTTATTTTCATTGATACTCCAACTTCTGAAAATCTGGAAAATTTAAAAAATCAGATTAAAAAGTATGCAACTGACATAGCTTGTTTTATTTACGAACCCTTAATTCAGGGAGCGGCGGGAATGTTGATGTATGAAGCTCAAGATTTAGACGAATTAATGAAGTTTTGCAGAGAACAGGAAATTTTAATGGTTCAGGATGAAGTTTTTACAGGTTTTGGACGAACAGGAAAGCTTTTTGCAGCCAATCATCTTTCGGAAAAGCCTGATATCATGTGTTTTTCAAAAGGCTTGACAGGCGGAACTTTACCTATGGGAATTACCACTTGTTCGAATGAAATTTACAATGCTTTTTTGTCTGAAGATAAATATAAAACATTGTTTCACGGGCATTCTTTTACCGCAAATCCATTGTCGTGTACAGCAGCTTTGGCGAGTATGGAATTATTGTTGAATGAAGAAACTCAACACAATATCCAAAGAATATCTGAACAGCATTCTCAGTTTTCAATTCTTTTAAAACAACATTCTAACGTTGAAAATGTTCGTCAGACAGGAACTATTATAGCATGGGAATTTAAAACACATCAAGGAACTTCTTATTTTAATGAAATAGGGAAAATCTTATATGACGAATTTCTCTCGAGAGGAATTATCATGCGTCCTTTAGGAAATGTAATGTATCTGGTTCCGCCTTATTGTATTACTTCTGAGGAATTAGAGTTTACTTATAAAAATATTCTGGAGGTTTTGGATAAATTTAAAATTGAGGAAGAATTAATGAAAGCATAAACACACCTTGTCATTCCGGCGGAATATCCATGTCGTAAATAAAGCATAGTAGAGATTCCTCCGGAATGACAAACTTAATGGAAATTAAATGGTTATAAAAATAAAATCTTTGCGCTTTACAATTCTCCAACAAAAAAAACATTCTCTTCGAGTTTTTTATATAAGTTTAAAACAAATCCAATGACTGATTGGCTTATTTTTTGAACTCGTGATCATAAATAATTTTCTATGTTATCGACATTTTTATTAAACCTTAACTGGAAAGAATTATTAATGGGTCATGAAGAGTGGTCATTTATTTTGGAGATCATATTGCGTACGGCAATCATGTTTTTAACGATCATTATCGGATTGCGGATCTTGGGGAAAAGAGGAGTAAAACAACTTTCCTTATTTGAGCTTGTAGTGATCATCGGCCTGGGATCGGCAGCCGGAGACCCAATGTTCAATAAAGATGTGGGAATTATCTCTTCAATCATTGTTTTCATTGTCATTATTTTACTCTACAGTATTATCACTTATTTTATCGGAAAGTACAAAGGTTTTGAGCAATTGCTTGAAGGAAAATCCATCTGTTTAATTGAAAATGGCGAATTTGCAATAGATAATTTTAAAAAGGAAAATCTCGGAAGTGATGAATTTTTTGCAGAATTACGATTGAGAGGAGTTTCACAATTAGGTCAGGTAGAAACCGCCATAGAAGAAATTTCCGGAGAGATCAGTGTTTTCTTTTATGAAGATAAAGATGTGAAATTTGGTCTTCCAATTATGCCTAATTCATTAGAAAAGCCTTTAAAAAAGATAGAAAAAGACGATCATTATGCCTGCATTTTCTGCGGACATACAGAAATAAAAACTCCCGGAGACATTCATAAATGCAGAAAATGCCAAAAAGACGAGTGGATTCCCGCAAGCAATAAAAAAAGAATTACGTAAAAGAAAAATCTATGACTGAAAAAGAAAAATGCGCCCAAGGACTTTTATACAATGCTAATTACGACCAGGAATTAATTGATGAACGAGTGAAATGCAAAGATTTGTGCCATGAATACAATCAAACAAAAAACTCTGATACAGAAAAAAGAAATGAACTGATAAAGCAAATTATTCAACATTCAAAGGAGCAGTTTTTAATAGAACAACCCTTTTGGTGCGATTACGGTTATAATATAGAACTCGGAGAAAATTTCTATGCCAATCATAATCTTGTAATTCTCGATTGTGCTAAAGTAAGTTTTGGAGATAATGTTTTTGTTGGTCCCAACTGTAGTTTTTACACTGCCGGCCATCCCATCAATGTCATCCAAAGAAACGAGGGTCTGGAATATGCACATCCCATTTCTGTAGGAAATAATGTTTGGTTTGGAGGAAATGTAGTGGTTTTACCGGGAGTTTCTATTGGAAATAACTCCATTATTGGTGCAGGAAGTGTTGTCACCAAAGATATTCCGGATAATGTAATCGCTGTAGGAAATCCCTGTAAAGTTTTAAGGCAGATCACAGAAAATGATTAAATATAATCGAAATGTAAATTAATCTTCAACATTTTTGTTTTTTGCAGCCTTCATCCCAAAATAAAACATCAAAATCACCGTAACACTTAAAAAGTAGAACGAACTTTTCCAGGAAACATCCCAATCATGTAGTTTTCCGAAAACTGGTGGACCAAACGCAGCAATCAGATATCCTACAGACTGCGCCATTCCTGAAATTTTGATAGCATTCGCACTATTTTTTGTTCTTGTTGAAAAGAATAAAATGGATAAACTAAAAGACAATCCGTTGGAAATTCCGATGATAACAGCATTTACATAAATCCATTGAGATTGTAACCAGACAAACATCATCGTACTTGCAAACATTAAAGAGCAAATAAAAACAATCAAAATTCTCTGATTCTTCATCTTACTCGCAATGATTGGGCAACAAAAAGCAACCGGAATCATCGTGATCTGGATAACAAAAAGAACCCAGCCTGTACTTTCTGCATGCATATTAAAATCTGTCAGCAACGATGGAAGCCAGGTCATCAGACAATAATAAAATAAAGACTGCAATCCCATAAAAACACTGATACTCCAGGCTTGGGACGATTTAAACATATTAAAATCTGAAACACTTAAAGCCGTTTTCGTTTGATCAGTATTCTTTTTATTAAATATTATTTCAAGAGTTAATACTATAAGCCCCAAAATCGCAATAACCAACCAAATCCCTAGTGAACCGCGCCATCCGAAACCTGTCCATTCTCCGATTCTTACACTGAAACCTGATGCCAACGCCGCCGTAAGATTCATTGAAACAGCAAAAACCCCTGTCATTAAACCTATATGTTTTGGAAAATTATTTTTGACATATCCCGGAGTTACTACATTGCCGATGCAAATTCCTAAGCCTATAAATATTGATCCTAAAAACAACATCCAAAGAGAACCCGAAATTCTTAAAAACAATCCAAAACTTAAAATAATCAATGAATACATCAAAAACCGACTGATACTGAACTTATGCGAAAATCTGCTCACCAAAACCGAGCACGTCGCAAACATAAACAGTGGAATAGAGGTCAACATACTCACCTGAAAATTATCCAGATTCAAAGCTGTACGTATATCACTCAATACCGGAGCGACTGAAATAATAGGTGATCGAAGATTACTTGAAACCAATACTACTACCAATACATTAATAATCAGTAAAATATAAGAAATGTTTTTTCCTTTTTCAGTCTTTGTCATCGCAAGAGAATTATTTTGATGCAAAATTAATACTGTCAGTTTGTTTAAGTTTGCCATTTTTTAAATATGAAACGACAAATTGACTCGTTCATTTATAATTTAAATCATAAAAGTGTTAATTTAAATAAGAACTTAAAACATAATCACCAAATTGAGATATAACATAATGTATAAAATACAAAATTTTTGTTTTAAAATTAAAAATAAAATCATAAAACATTGAAAATCAATTATTTAAAATTTGGTTTAAAACAAAAAAAGACCTCCAAAAAGGAGGTCTAAAAAAACACAAATGATGAAAAAAAATTATTTCGATCCGCAAATATAGCAAATTATATTAGGTTTCACCTAAAATTTACATAATTGATTAAAATATTTATTTTATCTAACGAAATAGATGAAAATATCTACATTATTTTCTTAATTCAAATAAGATATATCATAAAAATAATTTCATAAATAACCGTTAATCATATTATTAAAATTAATTAAAATTTACAAATCAATTAATATTAAAACTATTATTAAAAATTAGAGTATCTGAGAACTTTCTTTAATACTGTTCATTACAAAGATGCTTTTTGTTTGTCCTATTCCTTCGATCTCAGAAAGCTGATTCACAAAAAACTCATGAAATTCATCCATATTGGGTGCTAAAATTTTCAGCATAAAATCAAATTCTCCGCTGATATTGTAAAATTCAACAACTTCTTTAAGCTTGCTTACTTCCTCTATAAATTTTGTTGCAATGCTTTTATTATGGGCATTCAGAGCGATCATGCAAACGACCATCATGCCTTTATTCACTTTTTTACGGTCGAGAATTGCGGTGTATTCTTTAATGATTCCCTGTTTTTCCATACGCTTGATACGCTCATGCGTTGGCGTTGGACTAAGATTAATTCTCGCAGAAATATCTCTAATGCTCAATTTTGCATCCTTCTGTAGTAAACGCAGTATAGAAAGGTCTTTTTCGTCAACTGAATAATTTTCGGTGGCCATTTGTTCTATTTTTAAGGTTTAAAAGATAATTAAAAGCACATTTGTTCTTTATAAATAGCTTAAAAAAATATATGTTCCAAATTTAACACATAATTTTCACAAACGTTCTAATAATAGTAATTTTGCCAGAAATTTAGAACAACATGCAATCAAGAAAAAACCTGATATTAATTTTAGCATCTATTGGAACTTTTGTGGAAGCCCTTGATATTGCTATCATTAACTTAACAATCCCATCCATTCAGGAGCAATTCGGTATTGGAGCGGATACTGTTCAATGGTTGCAGACTTTGTATGTTCTATTTTTTGGTGGATTTTTAATCATTGGCGGAAAATTATCTGATCAAATCGGACGAAAAAAAATATTCCTCATTGGAGGATTGATTTTCATGTTGACTTCTCTAGGCGCAGGGCTTTCAACTAATTTTCAGGTTTTAGCAATATTCCGTGCTTTGCAAGGATTGGGAGCGGCGTTTATTATGCCTTCAGCCATATCTATTGTTACGAATACTTTCAGAGAAAATCAGGAAAGAAACCGTGCTTTAGGCGTTTTCAGCTCATTTGCAGCGATAGGATCGGGTAGCGGATTGTCTATTGGCGGTATTATCAGTACTTACATGAGCTGGCATTGGGTTTTCCTGATCAATGTTCCGATCCTTTTAATTACTCTAATTCTTGCTTACCAATATCTACCAAAGGATGAAAAGAATACGATGGTTCAAAAAACAGATGCTGTATCAGGTATACTACTCGTTTTGGGACTGTTATTTTTAACGTATGGAACACATGAGTTATTCCACATCAAAGAACAGCCGATTCAGGTTATTGGTTCTTTAGCAATATCAATGGCGTTGTTAGGATTGGTTTTTTATCGATTAAAAACGGTTGCCCAGCCTTTAATTGATCTGCAATTATTCAGACACAGATCGTTGGTTATCTCTAATCTTACATTTTTTGCATTGGGAGCCTTTTTCATTTCATTTTTATTTCTGATATCATTGATGTTGCAGAAAGATATGAATCACAGCGCAGCTTCAGCCGGATTAATGTTGGTTCCGTTTAGTTTGATGTCTGCTTTGATCTCAAAATTTGTACTTCCTCATATTTCCAAGAAAATGAATCCTTCTCAAATGGGAATTTTGGGATGGAGTTTTATGTTAATAGGAGCTTTATCTTTATTTATATCGGTTTATATTGGTCATCCGTTAACAAGTGTTTTATTAGGCGCAGCATGTATTTCAGGAGTTGGAATGACGTTTTGTTTTACAAGTTTATCGATCTTGGGAATTCAGGATGTAGAATCTTCGGATTATGGAGTTGCTTCTAGTTTAACAAGTACAAGTTATTTCTTAGGCGCAGGGATAGGTTTATCTTTTATGACCTTAATGAGCCAGCTATTTCCATCAAAATGGGCGGTTGGGAATTTAAGTTTGGGAATTTTAACAACTTATGCAGTCTGTGCTATCGGAATATTGGCTTATTTAGTGGTAAAAGAAGTGAAAACTAAAAGAGCAGAAATGGCCATATCTTAATATATTTACTGTTGTATTTTTACATTTTGTTTTTCAAAAATAAGTGAAACGGCTTTGTTTATTTTAATTTTTAACTGTTGCTCATCAGATCTTTGTGTTTAAATTTATCGCAAGGATAAACAAAGAATTTTAAATAATAAATCTCTTAATTAAAGAAAAACAAAGGCACTTCGTTTATATAAGTAAAACAAAATTTAATATTGTTGATTTTCAATCCTTTAAAATTAAAGAAATGATAAAAAGACTCACTGTATTCTGTGGATCAAGTTTTGGAACTGATAAAATCTATGAAGAACAAGCTTACGAATTAGGAAAACAATTGGCCTCCGAAAAAATCGGATTGATATATGGTGGAGCCAACGTAGGTTTGATGGGAACCATTGCTAATGGAGTAATGGAACATAACGGAGAAGCCATTGGTGTTTTACCTCATTTTTTGCAAGGAAAAGAAATTGCTCACAACCAACTTAGCGAGCTTATCTTAGTAGAAACAATGCACGAACGAAAAACCAAAATGAATGAACTTTCGGACGGCGTTATTGTTTTGCCTGGCGGTTATGGAACGTTGGAAGAATTCTTTGAAATGATAACCTGGGCTCAATTGGGATTGCATCAAAAACCCATCGCTATTTTAAATATCAATGGATTTTATACCGAATTATTAAATATGATTCAAACAATGGTAGACAAAGGTTTTCTGAAAGAAATCAATCAAAAAATGCTGATTGTAGATGAAAATATCGAAGCTCTTTTAAATAAAATAAAAAACTACGAAGCTCCAAAAGTTGATAAATGGATCTCGAAAGATAAAGTCTAATTAAATTTTTTAATTAATATATTGTTTAAAACCATGGGAATTTCCTCATGGTTTTTTGTTTTCTATAGTTCAAAATTCAAATATTTCCCCCTTAAAAGTCTGTTTTATTATCTGAATTAATAATTATGAAATTCATCGTTACCACTCACGTTATTTTTCGTGTCATTCACGACATTTATTTGCTAGAACCCTGATTAATAGTAAACTTTGTCTCAGAAAACAAAAACTAATAACCATGTTAACAGCAGTATTTTTTTTAAGCGGGCCAACAAATAATCTCATTATTATCATGCTCATTTGCGGAATCGTTGGCGGAGTAGGAAACACATTGAGAGGTACAACCTGCAACTGGGTTGTCTTATCAAAAAATATCTGTCTTGGAATTATTGCTTCTATCGCCGTACCTCTTTTTTTAAATCTTGTATCCAGCGATATTGTAAAAAGTATTTATGTGAATGAAAAAAATCACATTTCCAATTATTTAATTTTTTCAGGCTTTTGCATCATTGCTTCTTTTTCGTCACTCACTTTTCTGAATACTATTTCAGGAAAAGTAATTCAAAATTTAAAGGAAGAAATTAAACAGGTAAAATCTGAAAACGAACAACTGAGCAAAACTGTAGAAACAATCGCCGTGAGCACAGAAAGTAATACACAAATGAATGCTAATGAATTAGAGAAATTCAAAACATCTTCTTATGCAGAAATCATGAATTCTATCAAAAATAAGGAGAATAAATTCAGACCTCTGGATCTCATCAAAACTGAAGTTAACCAAGACAATACCGAAATCGACAAAAAAATAGAAATCCTTAAAAACAACAATCTTGTAAAAGAAATCGAGCTTCGAAAAGGTGAAAAAGCAGTGGCTTTAACTGAGGATGCTGAGAAAATTATGGAATAAAACACTAAAAAACAATAACCAAATAAAAATCAGAATTATGGAAAAGTATGAAACAGGGAATACGAACAATAAGATCTATGCTAGTTTTAATTTATCTAATGTGATCGAACTATTTCCACTCCGCACATTTTTACAGCTTGAGTATAAACTAATAGGAGACTTGTATCTCCATAAAACAACTATTACATCGTCTAAAGATTCCAAGATTAACATACCTAAAACATTGATTGGTACAGAATCTTATCATAAAAAAGGAACGGTTGTAATTGAATCACATATTGGATATGCAGATGAAGACAATTTGGAAGATCTTTTAAAATTGCTTCAATTTAATTATAAAATTAGTGGTGGAAGCCAAGGAGATATTACTTATGATTCTTATGATAAGTTGATACCAATTCAAAGTGAAAGAGGAAATAAAGTGATTTTATTAAAAATTATAGATTTAATATGAAAACAACAATACAAACGATTTTTATATTTTGTTGCATACTTATAAAATCGCAATCTGGAACTGATCTGAGCATAAAAGATATTGATAATACTCAATCGGTTAGTATGGCTTTACTTGATAACAGCCCAAGTATAGTTTTCGCAAACTCTATACCTAAACAGCTAAGTTTAAATACCAATAACTTATCAAACCTTTCTGTAGAAGTCACACCTTTCTATTATCTTAATAAAAAGAAGTATGAAGGATATGAATTTTTTGGATTAAAAGATAAAGATTCAACTTTTAAATATGAAAGTAGTGGTTTTCATAATTTAAGTAAAATAACCCTTTCATTGAATGCTATCCCCAAAGATTCTGCAACAACTATAGCCTTTGGAGCAAGAACAAATATTTTAACACTATACAATTCTTCTCCTAAAGAGCTTCATGAGTTATTTGAAGCAATAGCTAATGATGATAAAATAACTGAAATGGCTAAAGTAAAACTTAAAGAAAAAGGTATTGATGAACCATCTGTAACTACAGACGAATATGAAAAATATACAATACTACTTGAAAAAGAAAAGGATAATATTAAAAAAGAATTGAAAGTTGAAGAAAAATTGTCAAGTTTTATAAATCAATTAAAAAACCCAATGGTAACCCTAGATGTATCTGGTGCTTACAGTTCAATATCTCCAAATAACAGAATTTCTTCTTTTAAAACAGATAGATATGGAATTTGGTCTACGCTTGGTTTATCTTTTAATTTAAATAAAGACTATACTCGTTTTTTTAAATTCTACTTTTTTCTAAGATATTTAAAAGATAATTACATCGAGGATAAAATACTATCTACCAGTCAATTTACAGATTTTGGACTTAAACTTCAGGTTGTTTTGAGTAAGAAATTTTCGACAGCTTATGAATATGTTAAAAGAAATGGTGATGGAGGAGATTATCGCTCTGTCGGACAAATTCAATGGAAATTCAGCGATGAATTGACTTTCAATGGAGGATTTGGAAAAAACTTTGAAATTTCGAATACCAATTTAATTACTTTTTTAGGAATTAGTTGGGGATTTGTAAACAATCCTAAAACAAAAAACTAATCACCATGATCCAGCCAAACATCAACAGCATTTTGCATGTTATGAATTCTAAAAAATACAGAATTTATAACACTCCAGAAGTAGATTGGAACATCAACATCGTGGGAATAAGAAATAAAGCATTAAGACATGAAAAATTTGACGATACTTTAGTTGTTTTTCATAACTTTATGGGGAACTGGCATGTGAATTATTATCCGATAACCACAGATCCTAGCACACACTATTTGAAAAATCCTGTTAACAGCAGTGGAACAGCTATTTTGGTGGAAGGGCAATATGTAGGAACACATTGTATAGATAAACATCAAGGAAAATATGATGCTGTTTGTCAAAGATTAGGAAATGTAAAAGTCTATCGGGATGATAATAAAAATGGAAATTTAGATATTAAACCAACAACAATAATTGATACTGGAATGTTTGGAATTAATATTCACAAAGGTCCGCTTAATGGAGATTGGAACTCAGACAATACTCAATTTTCAGCGGGATGCCAGGTTTTTGCAGATGCAAGACATTTTCAGGAATTCATGCTTAAATGTAAAAACGCAAGAAATGCTTTCGGAAATAAGTTTACCTACACCTTATTAAATGAAAGAGATTTTGGATAAAAACTAATAAAAAACTACATACCATGAAAAAATATTCGTTACACATAGGGTTAAATGAAACCCTGCTCATTAGTAACAATAGTCTAAATTCCCCGGAAGCCAATGCAAAATTTTACAAAAAAATTGCAGAAGAAAATGATTTCGAAGCAATTGAGTTATTGGGAGAAAATGCCACAAGTCTCAAGTTATTAAACACGCTTAGAACCATTTCAAAGAAAATAACTCCGGAAGATATTTTTTTCGTAACCTACTGCGGACATGGTTTTACTATTAATGATATTTCAGGTGAAGAAAATACGCATTATGATCAGATTGCAGTTTTGTATGATAGGTATTTCATAGATGATGAACTAAAAAACTGCTGGTCGTGGTTTCCCGAAAATTCTAAAGTAGTACTTGTAACAGACTGTTGTTATGGCGGAACTTTAAATAAAAAATCCGTTTCTCCAACCTTTAGTATCAAAAAAAGCTTTAACCTTCATTTACGTGATGTACTTCCTTTTCTCAATAGCTTTCAGTTGCATTTTAAAGAGTTAAAAGAAGCGAACATTTTAATGAATCATATTTCCTCTTCTCAAGATCGAAATATAGCTATGGACAGCACCGAAAAAGATCAATTAAGTCCTTTTACAGAAGCATTTAAAAAGATGTATAATGACGGTGATTTTATCGGAACTTTTAATGATTTTTTTGAAGGAGTAAAAAACGAAGTTGCACAAAGACTTCCCTATAATCAACCTTTTATAGACAGGGAAATTCAAAACTTTTTAGATAAAGAATTTTTTCTCACAAAAAAACTGGTCTTAAGCACAAACTAATAAACCATATAAAAAAGAAAACCATGAGTACAATTAAAATTGAAAAAGACTTCATAAAAGTTGAAGCAACATTGAGTGGAATTTCTAATGTAAGCCCTTTCAAATTTCGAGGTGTAAGAGTCTTGAATCTTAAAACAAAAGCCGGAAGTACTTTGAAAGGAGTTGTTTTAAATATCTCCAATGAAAACCCCGGAAACCCTTGTATTTCAGAAGGTACAGACACGGTTACATATGATTTTATGTTTAAAAATGACTTAGGGTGGAGCAAAGATGATAAAGTAAGAGTTTCATTTTTAAATGAGATTGATTACAGAGATTTTGAGAAATTAATCCCTTATTTTGAAGCAAGACTTAGAAAATTTGAGTATAACGAAATTATCACAGGAAAAGAATTTTTAGATTATTCTGATGAGTGGTCAAAATTTCATGAAGATAATCCGGTAGATGATATCTGTAGAGATGGGATGAGCCCCATCCCACGCCAAACACATGACGGAGGAGTCGTGAGAATAGAAGAACTTCCATGAGAATTATAAAATATATACTCCTTATATTTTCTGCAATCATCATTAAAGCTCAGAGTTTGAACGGTTATCTCGAGAATCAAAAATTTGATGAGTTCCCCAAAAATATAGTCATAGTAAAAAGGAATATTCTTAAAGAAAAATCCTCAATAGAGTTGGCAAAATACAACTATGTTTTGGGCAAAAATTTTGAATATCTCAATCAGGAAGACTCTGCGCTTTACTACTACATGAAAAGCAGGGATCTATTTGGAAAATTAAATTATAAAAATCAGTATCACGATTTGTCGCTGGAAATTCATAAAGTAATTTCTTCACAGGTAAACTATGACAAATATGGATATACTTTTTTTAATGATTACTATAATTATGCCTCCAAAACAAGGTCAAATGAAAGATTAGCATTAGCCTACAATCAAAAAGCAATTGAAAAATTTTATGAATTTGATTTTGATAAAAGAAAAAATGTCGATGTCATTGATTCGGCCATTAAAGTTTTAGATACTGCTTATTCTTACAGTAAAAGTTCTACTGATCTTGAAACAAGAGTGAAAATTTTAAATAATTTCGGACTTTTTAATTATACAAAAAAAGATTTTCAGGAAGCAGAAAAGTTTTTTATTCAGGGAATTGACTTAGCTTCAAAACATAAAATACAATATGAGTTATTCATTCTTTATTACAATTATGGAAATTCATTTTTCATTCAAAAAAAATATAATGAGGCTGTTTTTTGGTTCCTGAAAGCTGAAGCAGTTCCTATTGAACAATATGAATTAAAATCCAAAAGGCTTCTATATCAGAAGTTAAAGGAAAGTTATGACCATCTTAACGATCATTCAAACCGAAAAAAATATGATTCTCTTTACACTCATTTAAACAAAAAAATAAATGATACAGAGCAAAATATTGCCATTCATCAAATAAATACCCAATATCAAGTAGTTGAAAAGGATAAACAGATCTCCTCCCTAAAAAAAATAGCAATGAGTTATCAGGAAAATAAAATACTGTATTTTGTTTTGATAGGATTAGTTTTTCTTATCGCTATGTATTCCTTCATTCGATGGAAGAGGGTAGACCATACAAAGAAAAAACTGGATCTGGAAAAAGAATCTCTGCAAATTGAGCATACACAGACTATTCAGGAGCTGGAAAAGGTAAAACAATTGGTCATAGAAGATCATATTGTATTGAAAAACAGAACAAAGATCTACCTCAAGGAACTTTTGTATATCAAAGCCGAAGATCATTATTTACAGCTTTATACATCGAAGAAGAAAGAATTTGTACGAGGTAAAATTTCTGAGATTATTAAAGAATTGCCACCCAACTTCACGCAGGTTCACAGATCTTTTATTATTAACAAAAATTCGATTATTTCCAATAACGGAACCTCCGTTTTTCTGGAAGGGAAAATAGAAATTCCTTTATCTAGAAATTTTAAAAAGAATATTGAATAACTTATATTAAACTTCAAAAACTTGTCTCAAGCCTCCTATAGTGGAGGCTTTTTTATAGTATTAATTCCATTTGAATATTACAGCGTTTGTAAGGCGTAGCATGCCCGGCGACTTTTTCAAAACCTAGTTTATAATACAGATTAATAGCTGGTTTTAGGATCGTATTGCTTTCAAGATATAGCTTTGAAGCGCCTAATTCCCTAGCAGTATCAGCTACTTTCTTCCCAAGAAGCCAGCCAATACTTTTTCCTTGTGCTTTGGGTGATACAGCCATTTTTGCCATTTCAAAATCGTAATTTCCGTCATTCATTTTAATTAAAGCACAAACTCCCAAAGGCTCATCATGGTACAACGCGACAAATATTTTTCCGCCTTTATCTAAGATATATTCTTTCGGATTATCCAATGCTTTGTAATCGGCTTCTTCCATTTCAAAATAGGTTGAGATCCATTCTTCATTCAGAGATCGAAAAGCTTCCTGATATTTAGGCTGATATTCTACAATCTGTACATCTTTACTTTCGCGATCTTTTTTCTGATCCAGAACTCGTTTGAAGAGCGATTTTTTTTCTAAAAGAAACTCCCATTCTGCGATAGCTTCCCAAAGATTGTGTGTAGCTTCGGATGTCATCTTTTCAATCGCATTTTCTATATCTATATATTGAATTTGCAGGGTTTTGGAAATTTCAATTCCTTTTTTGGTCAATCCTACAACATTTCTTCTTTTATCGTCAGATTGTAATTTTGAATTTATGAGATCTGCTGCAGTCATTTCTTTGATAATCTTCGTAACAGACGGCTGGGAATGACCAATCTCTTCAGCAATTTCTGTAACTGTTTTTCCTCCATTTTCTGCCAGAATAAAAAATACAGGAAACCATTTTGGAGAAAATTCTATATTGTATAATTCATAGATTTTGGCAGCATCTTCAGTTACCTTTCCCGTAAGTAACCTTAATCTGCTTCCTATCGCCATTTTTCCTGTTCTGTTATAAAAATCCATATGCTTTATTTTTCATTTATAATTAATATAAAAATGCTCACTTTCAATTCATTTAAATAATTAATTACATAATCAGTTATGCAAATATATAAAATAATTCTTTACTGATAATTTTTCCAATAAAAAAGATGTCCATCAGCTGACGAACATCTTTTTATAATGTAAGATTAATTATTGAATTTTTAATCAAGCGGTTTTCTGCCCGAAATAATATTATAAAGAATTACAACAATGGCAATTACCAATAAAACATGGATTAAATAACCCGTACTGATTCCTGGTACAATACCCAACATTCCCAATAGCCATACAATAATACAAATGACTGCTACTAACCATAATAAACTTTTCATAATAGTAATTTTTTAAGTGATTCGATTAAATACTAGCATATACTATGCCTTTTATTAAATATGAATGCGTTTTTTTAATAATAAACACATAAATAGCGACTTATATTTTTATTTAAAATTTAAGATTTCTCTAAATTATCAGTAGATTTCAAAGCCCAGCCAATCAACGGAGCCTGCATAAAAAGCCTTCCCAATCTTTGGTTATCTGTATTCAAACCAAAAGAATCTTTTCTGTTCTGATATTGAGCAATATTTCCCGGAAGAACGGCAGCAAAGAATGTTGCAACAACTTTACCCATCGTCTTTCTATACTTTTTAGGAGTTGCAATGACTGCTGTACCTAAAAGTATTTCAGCAATTCCTGAATATACTACAGTATCATCTTTCTTTAAAGGAACCCAATCCGGAACCTGAGCCTGAAATTCTTTTCTTGCAAAGGTAAGATGACCAATTCCTGCAGTAATTAAAAAGGTTCCAAGAGCAATTCTTGATATTTCTTTAGCTTCCATATTTTATATTTTAGTGATTTTTGTTTTTGAAAAGGTATGAAAAGACAGTACGTCTATCATTTCCATTAAATACTTCCAATAATAAGACCAAAGAAGCCGATCATTAAAAATTTAAATCAAAATTAAATTTTTAACGGATCATATCAATTCATTTTTATCGATTGATTCATAAGTAGGTATGCCGGAATTTTGCATAAAATGAAAACAATTATACATCAAAAAACATCTCTCAATTTGAAAGATGTTTTTGCTATTTATTTCTCCTTTGTTTACTTTTTATTTGAAGACCGATTTGCCAATAACATATAGGCCAATCCAAGGCCAACTCCGGCTAAAACAGCCATTTTTGTTTTCTTTGAAGGAATCGGAAGCATGGTTTCACCATAAATTCTGTGAGGTTCTGATGATTGGTATAAAACATTTCCGTCATCGGAAGGAGCTTTTTTTACCTTCATCATTAATCTCATTCCCGCGGAGGCAATATTGATGATCGGTTTTGGAAATAATCCATACACATTTTTAAGAATTAATGAAACTGCATCCGGAAACAGATCTTTACGCGGATTTTTTGCTAATTCAACTATTTTCGCTGCGGTATCTCTTGGATCTGCGGCAAATGGGGGGATTTTAAAATCCAGTCCCGAATACTTTGCAGAATGCATATTACCTGTAGACCTTTGGATCTGAGGATAGAGGTTGCAAATATGAACATTTGGGAAATCTGAAATTTCTCCGTGAAGACATTCCATCATCCCACGAATTCCAAATTTTGTTGTCGAATACACCGCACTGTACGGAGCAGGCATAAATCCGCCAATCGAAACATTATTGATAAGAATACCTTCATTCTGTCTTTTGAAAATAGGCAATACAGAATAGGCACCATGCATATAGCCAAACAGATTTGTTTTGATCACCTGTTCGTTAAGCTTCATTGGGATCTCTTCAAATTTTCCGCTGGCCATTACACCGGCATTATTTACCCAGATATCAATTCTACCGTTAAACTGTAAAGCTGTCTGAGCCAGATTTTCAACCTGTTCCGCTACCGAAACATCTGTAGGCACACCGATCGCCGCCACATCCAGGTCTCTGCAAAGACTTACCGTTTCATCCAATGCTTCTTTACCTCTCGCAGCAATAACAATGTTACAACCTTCCAGTGCAAATGCTTCAGCAACCGCTCTTCCTACGCCGCTGCTTCCGCCTGTAATAACAACTGTTTTTCCTCTAAGGCTTTTTTCTAATATATGATCTGATTTCATGTTGTGAATGGTTTTAAGGATTGTACTTAACTAAAAAGAACCTATTATTATGCCATACACCTATAAAACTTTCATTATAATTGATTAATATATAAATATCTAAAATTTAGCCCTTAAAATAAAAATCATGACGTTCTGAATCTCAATTAAATATTTCGTCTTTATCTAAATTATTTATTATTTTTGATAAAAACCATTAAAAAAAATACTTCTAAAATAACTGAGCCTAAAATTCTAACCTTTCAAAATGCAAGATATAGAACTTGAACATTCTGAAGAGTTACAGATTTTCATCTAACATTTTTGGTATGACAAAAGAAAATTTGGAAAAGTAGAATAGAGGTTTTGAGTTAGTAACGAATGATACGAAGATTTTATCTCCTTTAAATTTAATAGACTTTGATTCTCGTACTTTGCAAACAAACATTTAATAATAAAAAACAATATGGAAAACCAAAACAGTCAAAAAGATAATCCAAATTCATCCGCTGACAAAATTCTAAATGTTATAGGAATTGGCGGAATTTAATTCATTTTTTTAATCCGATGGTCTTTAATGCTTTGGCAGTTAATGATATTTCATCTAAAACAGAAAATGCCTCAATATCTTTAAATGTTGAACATTTTAAATCATTCTTGCTAAAGGACAATTCAACGGAATTATTATTTGATTTAATAATACGCACAACAGAATATCCGTTGTACACCAATTCAAAACCTTCAAACAAGCAGTTTCTTTCTGCGGTTTGATATATCCTATATTCTTCAAAGCCAACAGCATCGCTTTTTTTTCCGTCATTATGCTCGAGCGACTTCCATATTGCATAGTTTTTTGGTTCCTTCAGCACATTCCCTTGTGGATCTACCGGAACAAACATTCCGAGAGTTAAAGGCTGTTTTAAGAAATTAGCATAATTATTCATCAAGCGTAATGTCTGAAGATCAGCATATCCTTCGTTTGAATAATATTCAATAACAAAAGTTGTCATCGGAATCAGCTTGTGAGACGCATCAGTCGGCATAACCTATCATTTTTTTTCGGAAATAAATATAATATTTTTATTTTACTGACACGAATTTGTTGCTTTAAATTTTTAGAAGTAAAATATATGGAAATCAATAACAATGATCAGATTTATAAAACCATAATCAAATATTTGATTATGGTTTTATAAATTATTTAATTTAAACTAATCAGTAGAGTAGACTTATCTTTCTGTTTCCAACTTATTAAAGGTAAAAACAGAAAGATAATTGATGTAATGTATATTAAAAATCTTGTGGGAAAATCCCAGATGCATACTGCCATACTTCCAGAATTTCTTCAAAAGGAATGTCATAAGGCTCATAAAATGTATTATCAGCAGCAACGGTGATAAAACCTGTATTTTTTGACTTTAATCTTTTGTAAGTAATTCCGTCGTTTGAGGTCACAAATATGTAAGAAGTTCCTGATTTTAAATCATTAATTCCTTCCATATATTTTCCAATGATAAACGACCCATCCTTAAATGGAGGCATAGAATCTCCACTGGCAGGAAAAGCCCTGAATTTTCCATTCTTCAAAAAAGGCAAAGAAATCGTTTCCAAACTTTCAATATATTCAGGATCACTATACCCCCTCAAATATCCCATAGAAGCCTTTTGAGGAATAATCTCAATACTTTCATTCCCTTTCTGATCTACCACAACAGGCAACACAATTCTATTATCCGGAAGTTTCAACATATCATCCAAAGGATATTTTATCAGATCAACAGATAGCAACAAATCAATGCTTACATGAAATAATCTTGAAATCCTGATCAATACATCGACAGGAGGTTTTGATCTGCCGTTTTCGTAGGAAATATATCGTGAAGTGGTTATGGTAATCTGCTCAGACAATTCGCGTTGGGTGATTCCTAATTTACCTCGCAAAAGCCTGATGTTTTCTGAAAAAATTGACATTATTAAAAATTAGATCGCGAAAATACAAATTGTTTATTCGACATCACCAATTTTATAGTAAAAATAGGCTTAACTGTGGATAAAAAGCTATAAATAATTTCATTAGCTTGGCTTATAAAGAACAAACCGTTTGATTATCTACAAAGATGTAAGACCATAAGTTATTGTTTTGTAAAACTTTCACATATTTGTGCATTAGCAAAAATATTTTGACCATTACATCTATAAAATCTGAAAATCAATTTTAACTTTTTTCAATTTTAATCGTCCAACAATAAATACTAATAAATTATTATGACCATTAATAAGACTAAAATCCAAAACCATGTACTTGCAGCTATTGCGGCACTTAGTATTTCATCTTGCAGTAAAGATGATGACACGACAACACCAACTAATGGGAATAATACAGTTTCAGCAGTTTATTCAAAAATTTATGGTGCAACAAGCATCACCAGTGATGGAACATTTATAACCATTAAAACCAATGGTGTACCTGACCATAAAAGTGCTTATTATCCAACAACAAATGCTTTATATGAAGCATATAGTGGAACAACTTTTGGAGGGGGAACTTTTACGCAAAACCCAAATAAAATTGCAACTCAAAATTTTACTTTTAAAATTCCCGTTAATCCAACTGTTACTACAAATCATTCAGCAACACCGCTTGGTGCTATCGGAGTAGCACTTAATGGAGTAGCTTTATACAATCAATATGCAGGCCCAAATAATCAAGTGTTAACTTCTGAAATTAATAGTTTTGATAAATATTATGGACACCCTACTGCAACATCGCAATATCATTACCATGTTGAACCTTTATATTTAACAACTGTAAAATCAACAAAATCAGGTTTAATGGGGTTTTTATTAGACGGATTTCCTGTTTATGGCCCACAAGAAGAAAACGGAACAACGGTTACAAGTAGTGCATTAGATGCTTACCACGGGCATACACATGCAACAGTTGACTTTCCTAATGGAATATATCATTATCATTTTACAGCAGATGCACCATATTTGAATGGAAACGGCTATTATGGAACACCAGGAACTGTTACGCAATAATGAGAATTATTTTTTATTTTAATTTATTTTTTTTGATTTGTTCATGTTCTCAAAACAAATCAAGAGAAGTTCAATTTTCAAATCAATCCATTCCTAAAATATACATACTGAAATCTTCAACAAACATTTCTATAAAAAATGACACTGTATTTTCAAATAACAAAAGATACTCAGGTTATTTGTATGAATTATATTCAAACAATTTAGACACATTATCTATTCAAGGCTATTTTAATGGTTTACAAAGTGATATCGAAAAAAAATGGTATCCTAATAGCAAAATTATGGAATATCGCATACACTCGAACGGGAAAAAGAATGGAAAACAAACTGCATATTGGGAAAATGGTAATAAAAAATTCGAGTTTATAGCAAAAGACGATGTGTACGAGGGACAATTGAAAGAATGGAATGTAGAAGGCAAATTAATTCATTTTGCTAACTACAAAAACGGGCAAGAAAACGGAACGCAAAAACTTTGGTACGATAACGGGAAAATAAGAGCCAATTATGTAATTATTGAGGGGAAAAGATATGGATTATTAGGAACTAAAAATTGTAGAAATGTATCGGATAGTATATTTATTGTTAAGTAGTGTTTTGTTTATAAGTTGTAATCAGAATCAGAATCAGAATAAAAATAAGAAAGAAAAAGTTGCATTGCCTTATTATAATGAACCTACATTTACACCCATTTTTGAGAGCAACAAAGCTTTGGTTGAGAAAAGAATTAGTCACAAAATTGATGATTTTTCATTCTTAAATCAAGACAGCGTTCTAATAAATCAAAAAATAATTGAAGGTAGAATTCATATTGCTAATTTTATTTTCACTTCTTGTGGTAGTATTTGCCCTACAATGACAAAAAATTTAAAAATGGTGAGTGATAGTTTAGCAAACCAAAAAAACATCGTTTTCTTGTCTTTTTCGGTTACACCTTGGATAGACAAACCTTACGTTCTGAAAAGGTACAAAAGAGATAACGAGATTGAAAATAAAAATTGGCACTTTCTCACAGGAAATAAAGCAGATATTTACAAATTAGCAAGACAATCTTATTTTGCAGAAGAAGATATAGGATTTAGCAAAGACAGTACAGAATTTTTGCATACAGAACATTTTGTTTTGGTAGACAAAAACAAGAGAATTCGTGGAATTTACAATGGTACATTGACTTTCGAAATGGAACAATTATTAGACGATATTAGAACATTAAGCACTGAAAAATAATACTTTCACTACCAAGGCTAATCGACTTTTTGGATAATAATTTAAGAAATTTCTTAAAATTATAGGTGAAAGCCACTATCAAAAAATGTCTGTTGCTCGCTTTCATTCCCTTTAAGTTGTTTCTTATGTAAGGGAAGAGGTGAGTTAATTTTTCAACCACAAATCTTTCAATACACAATTTTTATAGCTTTGAATACAATAAAGTTTTATTACTTAGCTTTGAATTTTAGTCTCATTATTAAAAATAAAAACCTGAGTAGATGTACCAATTCACTGAAAAATATCAAAAAGCAATATTATAATCCAACATTTTAAAAGCACTTGAATTTTGAAGAGCAATAGCAATATTTAATTCATCGATACAGTAATTAATTAAATATTAAGCTTTTAATAAAAATAAAAAAATGAAAATAATATCAATTTAACATAATATAAATTATAGGATTTATTTATCCTAATATAAAGAGAGTACACGTTTGTATAACTATCCACTCCTAAGTCTTAAATTTGTAATTTACCTAGAGTTTTTATAGTTAAAATTATTTTTGCTCATATAACCTCTGTAATTCCATTCACATAGCATAATACCTGACTCAAAATTAGTCGCGTATTTGGTTATTCTATGAATTTTGATATTTTTATTATTCAAAATCAATAATTTATGCAAAAATATTTGCGTAGTCAAATGACTTCGTATATATTTATAGTCAAATAGCTACATAATGAATTTAAGACGAGATGTTTTTCAAGCCATAGCAGATCCTACAAGAAGATCGATCTTGATGCTGGTTGCAACACAATCAATGACTGCAGGAACTATCGCTTCCAATTTTGATACAGCCAGGCCCACGGTTTCAAAGCATCTTCAGATCCTTACAGAATGTGAATTATTGTCTCAGGAACAAAACGGCCGTGAAATTATCTATCATCTAAATCCAAATAAAATGAAAGAAATTGCTGATTTTATAGAGCCTTTTCGACAAATGTGGGACGATAGATTCAACAAACTTGAAAGCGTAATGAAAGCCTATCAACAGAAAAAATAGAAAATATGGAACTAAAAACAAAAATACACGCCGAAGATAACAAACAGGAAATCCTCATTACCAGAGAGTTTGATCTGCCTTTAGAATTATTGTTTAAAGCCTATACAGAAGCCGAATTGGTTGAACAATGGATGGGAACAAAAGTTTTAAAGCTTGATAATCAGCAACATGGCGGATATCAGTTTGAAACATTAAATCCTCAAGGTGATGTAGTTTTCCGCGCCAACGGAACAATTCACGAATTTATTCCAAATCAAACGATTACAAGAACTTTTCAGATGGAAAATACCCCTTTCCCGGCACAGTTAGAGTTTTTAGAATTTGAAAAATTAATGGAAAATACGAGCAAAATAGTAATTAAAACTATTTATAAATCAGTTGATTACAGAGATCAAATACTAAAACTCCCGTTTGCTAAAGGTATCAATATGGCCCACAATCGTCTACAGGAAATTTTTTCTAAAGAAGCTAGAAATTAAAGTTAATTTTTAGTATTCACGATCAATCATTCATAATTTATAAATCTTAATTCATAACTAAAAACATGAACCCAAAAGTTGATTTCTTTTTTGACCAAGCCAAACAATGGCAGAAAGAATTTGAAAAATTAAGAAATCGCTCTGGAGACGGGACTTGAGGAAGATTTAAAATGGGGATGCCCCTGCTATACCTATCACGACAAAAACATCTTTTTGATCCACGGATTTAAAGAATACTGCGCGCTTTTATTTTTCAAAGGTGCTTTATTGAATGATACAAACAATATTTTGATTCAACAATCTGAAAATGTGCAGGCTGCAAGACAAATTCGATTTACAGATTTAAAACAAATTGCTGATCTAGAAAAAGTTATTAAAACTTACCTATTTGAGGCACTTGAAGCAGAAAAATCAGGCATAAAAGTAGTGATGAAAGAAACCAAACAATTTGAAATGCCGGAAGAATTTCAAAAAAAATTAGATGAAAATTCAGCACTGCAAGAAGCTTTCGAAGCCTTAACACCGGGAAGACAGAGAGCCTATCTACTCCACTTTTCTTCAGCAAAACAAGCAAAAACCCGAGAATCAAGAATAGAAAAATATATCCCTCAAATTCTAATCGGAAAAGGCTTAAATGACTAATTAATAAATAATTAAAAAACATGGAAACACAAAATAAATCAACAAAAAGAAACAAGATCATCTACTGGATTTTCACTCTTTGGATGTCTTTGGGAATGTTTTCTACAGCCATTGTTCAACTGATGAAACACAAAGATGAAGTAGAAAATTTCACAAAACTCGGTTACCCAATTTATTTGATGACCATCGTCGGAATCTGGAAAATATTGGGAGTCATTGCAGCTTTAATTCCAAAATATCCTTTATTAAAAGAATGGGCTTATGCAGGATTTTTCTTTGCAATGTCTGGAGCTTTGGTTTCACATATTATTGTCGGGGATCCGATTGGGAAAACTTTTCCTCCATTATTACTCCTTATTATTACCATAATTTCATGGTATTTCAGACCGGCTGACAGAAAATTTGTTTAATTATTTTTGAATAAATTTAACCTAGAATTTTTAACACAAATAATATCAATATGAAAAATAATAAAAAATTATCCCCTGAACAGGCAGAAGCTCTACTTAAAATATTAAAATCCCGTTTTGAAAAAAATATGAATCGTCATAAAGATCTTGATTGGAATAAAATTCAGTCAAAACTGGAAGAAAATCCTGAGAAACTTTGGTCTTTAAATGAAATGGAAGAAACTGAAGGTGAACCTGATGTTGTTGATTATGACAAAAAAAATGACGAATATATTTTCTTTGATTGCTCGCCAGAAAGCCCAAAACGACGAAGTTTCTGCTATGATTATCCGGCTTGGAATGCTAGAAAAGCCAATAAACCTGAAAATAATGTGATTGATAAAGCTTCCGAAATGGGAATTGAATTATTGTCCGAAGAACAATATCGCCAACTTCAGCAACTCGGAAAATTTGATCTCAAAACTTCAAGTTGGGTGAAAACTCCTGTAGAAATTCGCGAACTTGGCGGTGCTATTTTCTGTGATCGCCGCTATAATACAGTTTTTATGTATCACAATGGTGCCGATTCTTATTATGCTGCAAGAGGTTTTCGTGGTTTTCTAAAAGTTTAATAAAAATAATTAAACCATTAAGATTCAATCAAGTAATTAAGAATATTAAGTTTTATAATCATTAATAGTATAAATCTTAATTAAACTTAACCCCTTAAAATATCTTAATGGTTTAAAATATATTAAGAATTTTTCAACCAAGGAGACTCTACGCTCCAAAATATTATGTTAACTCCCAAATAATTTTCTGCATACTCTACAAACTCTTCTTTTGTGAACGGCTTTTTCGTTTTTGGATTTTTATACGTCAAAGTTGGCTCCTGTACTGCCATCGCTACCAAAGATAAATTTCCTTTATATTTATTAAAAAATGGATATGAATTTTTCATTTGCGCATTTTTATTCGGGACAATATCCGGTCCGCCCAAGCCTATATTATTTTCTTTTGCAAATTCAAATAATCTGGACATATATTTATGATCATTTTCCCACTCACAAGGAAAAAAATTCACATATTGTAAAACGTAAGATTTCTTGAATGCATTTCTAGCAAATTTCAAATTATCCAATTCAGCCTGAAAATATTTATCACAGCTGAAACCTGTTTTATCTCGCTTCATATCAATATCGATCGCTGTTTCAGGCAAATTAATTCCTTGAATTTTTCCGTCAAATTTTTTAGCCAACTCTCCTATCAGTTTTTGAAATCTTTGCTGAACTGCCGGATTCCATTGTTGTGTAACCCAACCATTTCCGACCGGTTTATTTTCTCCGGGATTGTCAAATTGTGGAACCAAACCTCCGGTATATTCTTTTTCTTTTAAAATATAGTCAGGAACATATTTTGCTTCAGGTTCAAAAAATCGATCTTGAAGCTGAATGAATAATTTTCTATTCAACTTGGTTAAATATTCCAGATCTTTTTCAATTCTGGAAAAGTCATAAACATCTTTCGCTGTTTCTAATGATTTCCAACTATAAACGATTTGAACTCCTCCAATATCTTTTCGAGTGATCATTTTTTCAATTTTCTGAAGATCTCCCGAGGAAGTATAAATATAGTTTTGTGGAACTTCGGCTTTTAATTGATTGAGTCCAATAGTAAACAAAATAATAAAAATAATTTTAAGTAAACTTTTCATAACTAAAAATTTGTTGTTAAGTAAGAATCATTAATCATGCCTTAATTTATTTTTACGATGTACAGGAAAATATTCGGAATGTAATTTTTTAAGCGATTCTCAGCGATTAGGAAAATCATACATAATTTTACTATTTATTCGGAAATTAAATTCATAAATATATTTAAAACTAAAAATTATTTTTAATTTACATTTACTTTTATTAAAAATAGTATTGTTATTTTAGCAGCACGAAATTTGATTTAACATAATAAAAAGCATATGAAAAAATTAATTCTATTAAGTTCGTTATCAATTTTTTTAATGAACTGTAATAAAAAAAAGGAAACTCAGATTCAAAAAGCTGAAACTGATTCCACAGCAATGACTGAAACTGTAGTTGATACACTTGGTCCTAAATCTTTCTGTTATATGGAAGTAACTGGAAAAGATACCGTTTTTGTAACAATTGACGACAACTTAGGAACCGTTACAGGAAAAATGTATAATAAATTCTTTGAAAAAGATAATTCTAAAGGAACTTTATCCGGAATAAAATCTGGTGATACGTTGAAGTTAACGTACGAATTTGCTGCAGAGGGCAAAACAGGAAATACAAACGACATTTATTTTCTACAGAAAAAAGATGCTATAATAGAAGGTATCGGTGAAAGAGATTCTCAAACAGGAACAAAATATGCTAATGAGAGTAAAATAAAATATGAAGGAAAAGGCTATAAACTAGCAGATTGTAAGGTGGTTGAGAAAGCATTAAAATAAAATATAAATTATTCCCAATTTATTGAAATATATTGCATGGTATTTGCTATAGTACGGGCTCACACTCATACTAACAAAAATTATTAATAACAAACACTATGCAAAGTTTAAGTTTTAAACCGTTTTCGAAAGATGAATTGATTAATGGACTGAAGAAAACGTTTCCACAATATAAAATTCAAACAAGTTTTGGAGCACTACAGGTAAGAACCAGCGGATTTACTTTAACAGGAAATGTAAAAATAAATGCTAAACCAGAAACCGGTAAAGTAATTACTGAAACAGCTTCAGATTCAGCGTTGCTATATCTAATTTTTTGTTTTCCGATAGGTATTTATATGTACATGAAAAAGGAAAAAATCAAAAAACTTGAAAATGAAGTTATTGAAGGTATTAAGAAAATACTTGTTGAAGATTAAAATAAAAACAGCCTGATCAGGCTGTTTTTTTAGTTATTATAATTCGTTATTAATAATTTCAATAAAATTGTTTACAGGTTCATCGTCTGTATTCCAAGAAGTTATCAATCGGATTGCAGAATTGTCTTCATCGATTTTCTTCCACACATAAAATTCAAATTTCTCAGATAAAACCTGAATCAGATCATTACTCAAAATTGGAAAAATCTGATTGGTATATGTATCTGAAAGAAACTGAATTCCTTTTTCCTTCATGGCATTTTTGATCTTCATCGCTTGCTGATTGGCATGTTTTGCGAGATCAAAATACAGATCATTTTTCATCAGTTCCAAAAACTGAATTCCCAATAATCTTCCTTTTGCCAATAAAGCTCCTTTTTGTTTGATATTAAAACCAAAATCTTGTTTAAGTTCTTGATTATTAATCACAATCGCCTCTCCTATCAACGCTCCGTTTTTGGTTCCGCCTAAATAAAAAATATCGGTTAATTCCGCTACTTTTTCTAAAGTCAGATCACTAATCTCAGATGTTAATCCATGCCCAAGCCTCGCTCCATCCATAAATAAATATAGCCCGTTTTGCTTACAAAAAACGGATAACTCTTCTAATTCTTTTGCATTATAAATCGTTCCCAACTCCGTAGAATTCGATATATAAACCAATTTTGGCATTACCTGATGCGGAACATTTTGGTGATTTTCCAAAACAGGAATAATATCCGACGGTCTTAATTTTCCATCTTCCGTTTCAATATTCAAAATTTTATGTCCTGTAGCTTCGATGGCTCCGGTTTCATTATTTAAAATATGCCCTGTAGAAGCCGATATCGCACATTGATAAGGTCTTAAAATAGAAGAAATTACAATTAAATTAGCCTGTGTTCCTCCGGAAACAAAATAGATATCCGAATTTGGATTTTTAATTTTTTCTTTAATTAATTCTTTAGCCTGTAAAGAATATTTGTCTTCGCCATAGCCAGCCTGCTGATCGAGATTACTTTGTAAAAGTGCCTGCAAGATATTCGGGTGGCATCCCTCTGAATAGTCGTTTTTAAATGAAAATTTCATACAGTAAAATTAAAAAAAGTTAAAATAACAAGAGCAGAATTTTAATAATATTTTGTTAGATTTGTATTGAAAATCATCTAACATTTTGAAAACAACATTAACAGAAGAAAATTATCTGAAAGCTTTGTTTCATTTAGTTGACAATGAAGGAAAGGTTACGATTAACGAGCTCAGCAAATTTTTAAATGTAAAAATGCCGAGTGTCAATAACATGATGAAGAAGTTTGCCGACAAAAGTTGGGTAATTTACGAAACTTACAAACCTCTGAGAGTCACAGAAAAAGGAAGACGGGAAGCCGCTTTAGTCGTACGTAAGCACAGACTTACCGAAATGTTTTTGGTAAAAAAAATGAATTTTGGCTGGGAGAATGTACACGAAATCGCAGAACAGCTTGAGCACGTGCACTCTACTATTTTCTTTGACAAAATGGATGAAATATTAGATCATCCAAAGTTTGATCCGCATGGAGAGCCAATTCCTGATAAAGACGGAAATATTATTGCTCAGGATTTACAGAAATTAAGTGGATGCAATGTTGGGGAAACAGTAGTTTTTGCTTCCGTAACGCTTTCTGATGACGCTTTTCTGAATTATTTAACTGAAAGAAAACTACTTCTGAATACCAAAATAAAAATTATTAAAATTGAAAGTTTTGACAGATCTGTAACGGTTGAAGTTGAAGGAAAACATGAAGTTTTAAGTAAAAAGGCGACTGAAAAAATATTGGTTAAGAAATAAAACTGGTGATTTCGAGAGCCTAAACCACCAGCTTTTTATAATTGTTGATTGAGGTTCTCGAAATCAACAATAAATTATTTCAAACTGTTCTTTAAAATTTTGGAAACCGTTTCAATTTCTTCCATTGTATTGAAATAATGTGGTGATAATCTCACAATTCCATTCACATTTTTATTGGTAAAATCAATCAAAGCTGAATTTTTGTAGGTTACAGAGAAAAATATATTATTTTCTTTTAAAACTTTCTGAATATTTTCAAGATCGCCATCAGAACCACAAAATGTGATGATACTGCTCAGTTTATTTCCCCAATCCCAAACCTTGAAACCGCTATTTTTAAGGTTGTCTCTCAGTTTTCCAGATAAATTTTTGTTATAATTTTCAATATTATCTAAGCCAATATTATTTGCATACTTTACAGCTTCCATAAAACCTAGCAACGTACCATAAGAAATTTCCCAGTGCTCGAATCTTTTTGCGGTTTTAAATAATTCATAATCATCGTATTCCGTCCAGTTTGCACCTCGCATATCTAACAATAAAGGAGCGTAATTTTGCTTTAGAACTCTTTCTGAAACATATAGAAAACCTGTTCCTCTTGGTCCACGCATGAATTTTCTTCCTGTGGCAGTCAGGAAATCACAGTCGATTTTCTCAACATCAACAACCATTTGTCCGACAGATTGACAAGCATCAACCAAATACAAAACATCATATTGACGGCAAATTTTTCCAACACCCTCAACATTTTGAATCAATCCTGAATTTGTTGGGATATGTGTAACCGCAACTAATTTTGGATTGTGTTGTTTTATTAAATTTTCTAAATCCTCCAAATCCAATTCATTATCTGAAAGATTTTTTGTTCTTATTACTTTTATGTTCAATTTTTTCTGAAGCGAGATAAAAGTGATTTGATTTGAAATATAATCATCTACAGTGGTAATGATCACATCTCCTTCTTTGAAAACAATGCTCGCTAAAGCCTTTGCATAAGCATCTGTCGCACTGGTCGCAAAAGCAATATTTGAAGATTGACAATTGATCAGTTTTGCGCTTTCTTCATAAAACTCTTCCAATAAAGTGGTATTTCGGTTAGCGACTTCATATCCTCCAAATTGTTCTTCCTGATGAAAATAATCAACCATAGAATCAACAACTACCTTTGGCATTAATGATGACCCGGCATTGTTTAGAAATATTTTATTATCAGATAAACCTTTTGTGTCTTGTCTTATTTGGTCTAAATTCATTTTTTTTATTTTTTTTCTCCCACAGATTTTAACGATTTACACAGATTATTGCGTATATATTTGCTGAAGACCTGTAAGAATTTAATCAAACAATTTTATACAAAAAATCCCGAATTATTACGTTCGGGATTAAATATTTTTATAAAAGTGATTATAAAATTAATCTAAAACACTCCAACCTCTTTTTGGATTGTTGTTTGAAGAAACTTCCTGTTCATTAACAATGATATTTTCTTTTCTCTGACCGATGTAATCCAGTTCGCTTAATTTAGAGAAAATTGTTTCTAAACTTCTCAACATCTGCTGAATATAAAGAAGCGGTTCTCCACAATTATGATGATCGTAATTCGTTTCCGCAACAATCGATAACTGGTTTAATAATGTATGAGGAGCAATTTCACTCCATTCTAAGCTGTAATTCAACATTTCTTCCAATTCTGCAGGAATCAAAACCTGAGTGGAATTGTATAAATGAAGCGCCAGTTTTGCAAAAGATTCAATTAAAAATACAGGCGGCTGCCAAGGAATGATGTTTCTGAATTGGAAATACATATTTCCAAAAGTATTTACCATTGTCGTACACAAGAACTTAACGTTCTGAGCTAAAGCAGTATTTTGGTTTTTATGAGACGCTTTTTGAACAATCTTAAAGGCGTATTGTTGCAAATTTCCAATAGATTTTGCGTAGCTATTGTAATAATCCAACAATGCCGGATGACTTTGAATAGACGTACAAGGCGGAATAAAATTAGAATCTACCTGTGCGATATTCCCCTTTAGATCAACCTTTCCGACAATTAGATAATTCCCTCCTGAGTAGCTGCTGTTCAAAGAAGTTACGGGAAGCAATTCGATATGATGATTCGGCTGTGCATTGGGATGACGAGGCGGAATTTCTTCAGGATCGATATCTCCAAACGGAACTTTATCAAACGGATTAACGGAAATTAGGATATAATATTCTCCATCAGCCTGTTCTTCATTCATTGATTTGGCTAACGATTTTACGCTTACTCTCCTGTCATTCAATTCAACTCTATAACCAGCCAAAGTCACTGCGCTACAATGTTTTATCACTAACTGAACATCATTTGTTGCTGTATTGTGAACATCAAATATAGTTTTGTCGGTAAACTCGTTCGGGATTGGTAAAAGTCCGTAATTATATGTTGTTATCGCCAAAGAATTTGAATCTCTGATGGTATCTATTAGAAAATTATCCTGATCATTCAGATGTCTTTGGGAAACTTTCATCCCATCTACCCAATTGATTGCAAAATGTTTTATAGGCTGTATCATAGTTAATACTTTTAAAATTTGTGATTATGGTTTTCTCGTAATTCCTTCTTCTTCATGCTGGATAACCCTTTTGCAGATCACCACTTCATTTTCTGAAATGCCGTTTGCAGAAATATCCATATCAAAATCAATATACCTTCTGAAGCTGAAAAACGATTTTTTTGTATAAAAGATCCAATAATACGGTTCTTTTTCAATGTCTGACAAATGAATGATAGATCCCGGATTTTTGTGATTGTAATCATCCACTACCCTGTAAAACCAGTCTCCGAAAGTTACTCCTGTCGGTAAAGTTTTAGCTTTAATTCTAAATCTGTTGGCGTCTTCAAGGTTTTTACTTAACTCAACATTCAATACCATTAATCTATCAAAATCCGCGCCTTCAAAGTCCGGAAGTCTCTGATCCGGTGAATATCTCCAGGTTTTATAAATATCAAACGGAATACTGATAAACTGAATATAGCAATAGTAAAATACCATCGGAACCAAAAAGATCAGCATACTCGTTGCCGACATAATGGCGTAACCCGTTCCTTTGCTCATCCAATTGAAAATTAGGTAAAAAAGATATCCGCCGAAAGCAATACACGTCAATGAAAGTATTGATTCAAACAAGATACTCATCGACACAGATTCAATATGTTTTTTGAAATACTTATCTAATAAATTAACGTGAATAATCCCAAAAATAAGGTAAATGATCTGTGCAATAAGATACCAGTACGGGTTAAACAAATTCCCTGCAAACCCGAAAAAACCAGGCAAAGCAAGACACAGACTGCAAAGCAGAACGTATATGATGATAACTTTAATTTTTATAGCAGGTTTGTTTCGTCTGATCACCCCGAGGATAATCATCATGATAATTGCTATTAATGGCATTAAAATATACCTAAAAAAGATCCCTTTAACTGAAGAAATTTCCATTTGTTTCTTTTCGAATTTATATTTTGTTGGTGATTGTAAATATAATAAAATATTTTACAGAAAGGTAGAGTATCCGAGGCGGTTTGCATTTCTGCCATCATCCTCAAGCATAAATGAATATTCTTTCTTTTCTGTGATAAAATTTTCTTCCACATCTACACTTACCGGAAGAAAATAATCGTATAAAGCCTGAAGCACTTTTCTGAACGGGTTTCCATGAATATATTTTTTCATATCCGAATACGGAATCGGGCCAATATTGACTACCCAATTTCGCTGTCCGTCCATATGCTTCCCGCTCGGAATGTAGGTAACTCCCAATTTTGAATTTCCCAATAACATAGAATCATCATTTTCCCCTATTCCATCAATCACATTTGGTGCAAAAGTTACTTCTACAGGCACTTGTAGAAATGCGGTCATGCATCTTTCAAACCACTTTTTATCACCTCTGATCTGATGAAAAAACGGTAAAATATAGATGAAAATATAAGCATTCTGCTTGTCGAGCATTTTCACCAATGGCCAAAGTTCGCTCACTGTTTCGAGCAAGGTATCGGTGTCGCTGGTAAGATCAAAATCAAATTCTTTAAGCAAAGCGCTGATCTCCGTAAAGAAAACTTCAAGTTCAAACGGGCGGAAAAATTTTCTGGCATCATCTTCTACTATTTTCTGCTTACGAATTTCCTTAACAACGCTTTCAACATTTTTTCTCGTAGCACCTAATGAAGGCGGATGAAAAAGGCCTTCAGGAAGGTAATCGTAAATTCCTTCTCTGTATGTCTCTATCGTAAAAACTTCTTCATCAAAACCTAGATAATTGCTTGAAATATTTTTAATATCCTTTAAATAAGCCCTGTCATTGATCCCGATCCGTTCAATAAAGATATTGCTTACCGCTCTGTGGTATTTCAACAGATTCACTGCAACAGCTTCAGCCTTGAAATCTGTCTGCAGCTTATTGTAATACATATCTACAATATTATTCTCATACATAGTGTTTCCTGTGATTATTGGCTTGTAAAGGTAATATATCTCTAATTATTGAAAAAGCATTTTCTCAATAAATTTCTTCTAAAAATACTAATTTATTAACATTTAAAAGAATAATATACTACAATTTCCGTGAAAATACGGTAAAAATATAAGTTTGAAATTTGTAAGATCTTAATATTCAAAATTTTCACATTATAATTTATCTAAATTGTTAACAATAGTTAGTTTTGCATGCTTTACTTTTTAAATCTTTAGTAAAAAGTAAGAATGATTTAAATTAAATCTTCTATTTAGATTAAATTTTATTAACATCATTAATGATAAGAAATTCATGATATTTAATTCTATTTCGAAAAGCGAGCCGTATCTTTGCGATCTGAAAAATGTTATATAAAATGAAAAGTATTTATTCTAAAATTCTGATGTTAACATTCATCACATCTTCATTGTATTCTTATGCGTGGGGATTGACGGGGCACAGAATTATTGCAGAGATCGCTGAGAACCACCTTTCCGGGAAAGCAAGAAGAGAGATTAAAAAAATAATGGGGAGAGAGCGTCTTGCATATTGGGCAAACTGGCCGGATTTCATCAAATCTGACACTACAGGAGCTTGGAAGCAGGCTTCAGCTTGGCATTATGTAAACATTGATCCACAGGCAGATTTCAAAGCATTTGAGCAAAATCTGAAAGCTCAGGCTGGTCCGAGCCTGTATACTCAGGTGAACACATTGTCTGCTCAGATAAAAGACGAAAAAACTTCTGAAAAAGACAGAAAAATAGCTTTGATCTTCTTAATCCATATTATGGGAGATCTTGCTCAGCCTATGCACACAGGAAGATCTGAAGATTTAGGTGGAAATAAGATTAATGTAACTTATTTTGGAGAAAAGACAAATTTACACTCAGTTTGGGATGGAAAATTAGTAGATTCTCAGAAATACAGCTATACAGAATATGCAAGATTATTGGATATAAAAACTGATGATGAAGTAAAACAAATTCAGACAGGAACGTTGGAAGACTGGTTGTATGATTCTCACAAAATTGCAAATAAGATTTATGCACAGACTCCAAACGATTCAAAATTGTCTTACGATTATCAGTATAAATTCAACGATACCATGGAAAGACAGCTTCTTTACGGAGGTTTGAGACTTTCAAAATGGTTGAATGATTTGTTTTAATTGTTGATCGTTGATGGTCTTTAGTTGATTGTCAATTTAAAATTATATGAGCGGAACTTAGGTTTCGCTTTTTTTGTTTTTAAACAATAAGCTAATTTTTTAGCCTTAAAGATTTGCTGCATAAGACTTACCACAAAGTTTGTCATGCTGGAAGCATCAAGACTCGAATCTTTCCAGAATATTCTCTAATACTATGTTGAGATGCTTCCAGCATGACAAACTTTACGGATATTTCCTAATGTTTTATCAAACGACTGCAACCCTAGCCCCGATTGGAACGGCATCCTTTTTGGTTGCGGGCGGAGCGAAGCGGAGCCCGTTACCAAAAAGATATAGTGGAAAGCGGGATAAAGCTCTAAATAAAAGTTTTAATAGATTTAATTAAAAAAATTTTACTTCTTGATATGATGTTTTGAAAATTTTACAGAAGTGATGAAATAGTAAAATCGCTATTCTGTGACATGAAAGTTACAAATTACAACTAATTTTCTAATTTCAAATTAATTAAATAAAAAATAATTGAAACATGTGTAACCTTTTTACCTTTTCAAACGTATAATATATAGTAACTCTATTTTGAGGAAAAATAAATGAGACAATTAAAAATCACTAAGCAGGTAACCAACAGGGAAACTGCTTCATTAGACAAGTATTTGCAGGAAATTGGTAAAGTGGAACTGATTACTGCGGACGAAGAAGTAGATTTGGCACAAAGAATACGTGCGGGCGACAGAGCTGCACTGGAGAAATTAATCAAGGCCAACCTTCGTTTCGTAGTTTCCGTATCTAAACAATACCAAAATCAAGGTCTTTCTTTACCTGATTTAATTAATGAAGGTAACTTAGGATTGATGAAAGCGGCAAAAAGGTATGATGAAACTAGAGGTTTCAAATTTATCTCTTATGCGGTTTGGTGGATTCGTCAGTCGATTTTACAGGCTTTGGCAGAACAGTCAAGAATTGTAAGATTGCCGTTGAATAAAATTGGTTCCATCAACAAGATCAACAAAGCATATGCTCACTTAGAACAAGAAAACGAAAGACCTCCTTCTCCGGAAGAATTGGCTGAAGTTCTTGATATGAGCGAGGAAGATATTAAAGAATCTATGAAAAACTCCGGAAGACACTTGTCTATGGATGCACCTCTAGTTGAAGGTGAAGATTCTAATCTTTATGATGTATTACGTTCAGGAGAATCTCCAAGTCCAGATAAAGATCTAATGCTTGAATCTCTTCAAATTGAAATTGAAAGAGCATTAAATACTTTGACTCCAAGAGAGGCTGACTTAGTAAGATTATACTTCGGATTAAACGGAAAACATCCAATGACTTTAGAGGAAATTGGTGAAACTTTCGATCTTACAAGAGAGAGAGTCCGTCAGATCAAAGAAAAAGCAATTAAGAGACTAAAGCATAATACCAGAAGCAAGATCCTGAAATCTTATTTAGGTAAATAATTTTAGCGCAACAATTTATTAGGCGGAGTTTGATTTTTCAAGCTCCGTTTTTTTGTAACAATTTTGTAGGTATCTTCAACTAATTGAAAAACTTTAAGAATAATTTCATTCCTGAGGAATCTCAATAATTATATTTAAAAACTAGCTCTAGATTCCTCTGGAATGACAAACTTTGAAAATAAAAACTTAAAAACAAACTATGAAAAAAATACTTTTCTCCTCTATCTTAGCTTTATCATTAATTTCTTGTTCTAAAGTTAAGTCTGAAAATGATGATCTTGTAGAAAATGCTGCAGAAAATACAACTTCAAGTATTCCAATAAAAAGATTAAAAAATACTCAAACCATGTTGGATGCAGTTTATTATGAAAAAATTAAAAATAATGAAAGCCTTAAAAATTTAGATAAAAG
Source organism: Chryseobacterium sp. G0201 (assembly GCF_003815655.1). NCBI lineage: Bacteria > Pseudomonadati > Bacteroidota > Flavobacteriia > Flavobacteriales > Weeksellaceae > Chryseobacterium > Chryseobacterium sp. G0201. Next base: position 4,266,573 of record NZ_CP033917.1, read on the forward strand.
ATTTTTCTCATTACAGGAGGATAGTCGCAAGATAAAAGATTTATATAATGATATTCTTAGTAAATCAGAAGAATATTATTTTGATGCAGAATATCAAGCAAAAGGAATTAAAGACTCTACTTTAAGAAAAGAAATTATTAATCTTGTAAAGAACAGTTCAGAAAAATATGAGATAAAAGTAAAAAAATTAGAAGAAATTAAACATCAGGTTGATATCAATTATTATAAACTTTACAGCTTTTATAACGCTTTCAAAATCAAAAAAACACTTCCCGAAATCGAAAAATATCAAAACGCTCATCCTTTGAAAACAGATAGTTTGAATAATTTCATCAATAAACAAAATCAGTTATTGAACGAATTGAAAAACTTAAAATAATGAATTCAATCTCAATAATCGGAGCCGGAATTGGCGGTTTGACGCTTGGAAATGTTTTAAAACAACACAATTTAGATTTCACCATCTATGAATCTGCCCCGGAAATACAACCTGTCGGAGCGGGAATTATGATGGCTGTCAATGCGATGCAGGTCTTCGATAAATTAGGATTAAAGGAAAAAATTGAAAAGGCAGGAAATAAAATTCACGGAATTTCGATTACGGATGAAAAACTGAAACCCATCACAAAAACCAATATTTCTGAATTAGAAAAGAAATATAATTCCTGCAACGTTGCTATTCACAGGGCTGAACTACAAAAAATATTAGCTGAAAACATTGGTTTCGAACATATTAAACTTGGTCATTCTTTAGCCCAAATCGAGAAAAAAGAAAATTATATTCTAAATTTCGAAAATGAAAATACCATAGAAAGTAAAATTATTTTCGGAGCAGACGGAATTCATTCTAAAATCAGAAATCAAATTTTCGAAACTGGAACCATCCGAAATGCAGGACAAAAATGCTGGCGCGGACTCGTTAATTTTGAACTTCCAGAAATATTTTATCACGAAGCTTTTGAAATATGGGGAAAAGGCAAACGTTTTGGCTTTGTAAAAATTTCTGATAAAAAAGTATATTGGTACGCTTTGATCAACGAAAAGAAACATAGACGTTATAATAGTTTAGCTGAAAATTTTCACGATTTTGATCCTTTAGTTTTACAAATTTTAGAATCTACTCCGACAAAAAATATTATTCTCAATGATATTATAGACCTGTCTCCTATTCCAAAATGGTATTCTGAAAACCTTTGTTTAATTGGTGATGCAGCTCATGCAACAACTCCGAATATGGGACAAGGCGCTTGTCAGGCCATTGAGGATTCATATATTGTAGGAAAATTATTAGAACAAAATAAAGATTTTAATACTGTTTTCAATGAATTTCAAAAAATCAGAAGAAAAAAGGTTGATTATGTAGTGAATACAAGCTGGAAAATCGGGCAGATCTCACAATGGGAAAGTGGAAATTCTATACGAAATTTCTTGATGAGATTAATTCCAGAAAGTACCAATCAGAAATTGGTTGAGAAAATTATTCAATTGGAAATGTGATTTTTTATTAAAAAAATCCTTCAAGGTTTTGAAACCTCGAAGGATTAGTAGTTAATTATAAATAATTTATTAATAAGTTAAAGTAAGTCCGGCTCCCCAGCCCATTTCATTATCGTAATTTCCGGAGATCGAGAACCATTTTTGTACAATATATCTCAATCCTGTCGTAAATTCACCATCCGAATTAAGGCTGAAATTTCCTCTAATTCTTCTGGAAATCGGTATATCTTCCCTGCTGAGTTCTAATAAAACCGTTCCATTTTGATCTACACTGGCGTCAGCGGTAACTAACATGGGTAAAAGATATTGAGCACCAACAATAAAGGTTGCTTTATTTTTTGAAGCTTTGTTTTGTCCAAACCACGTTCTTTTACCATGAAAATCCATTCCCATTTCTTCTGCCATCCGCCTTTCCATGATCTCATGATTTTTTTGAATTCTGAAACCTGCATAAGGTAATGCCCACTGAAATTTTCCTAAAAATCTTCCGACTTTAAAATTTCCGTCAAAATGATCCATATTCCAATTGGTGTGAAATTCATTTAAATTAGCCCATCTTGGTCCGAACATCGTCATCGTTTCTGCATGAATTTTATTGCTTGCAATATCCAGCATCGCCATAGAACTCACCATTCTATTGTCTTTCATAAAGTCTTTCCATGCCAATTTTCTGTTTGGAAGCTGAGGATTCGGTTTTGAATCTTCATAACTGAAAATTCTTCCCATTCCTGCCATCATGTGGTACAAAATATGACAGTGAAAAAACCAGTCACCATCCTGATTCGCAGCAAATTCGATAACATCTGTTTCCATCGGCATAATATCAACCACATTTTTCAACGGCGAATATTCACCTTTTGAGTTGATTAGTCTAAAATCATGGCCATGCAAGTGCATCGGGTGGCGCATCATTGAGTTATTATACAGTGTAATTCTTAAAATTTCACCTTTTTTAACCAAGATTTTATCTGTTTCTGTAACGGTTTTATTGTCTAAAGTCCAGAGATAATGATTCATATTTCCTTCCAATGTAAACTTCATTTCTTTTACATTTTCGGTTGGAAGAATCGTCTTTTCAGGAGATTTTAAAATATTGTAAGATAACCTTTTAATCTGTTTTTCTTCTTTCATATCCATTCCTGAATGTTGGGAATGATCTTCTTCTTTCTTAGATCCTTTCTCTTTGATCCCCATCATTTCATTCATATGCTTAGCCGTCATTTTTCGTTGACTTTCAGAAAGTTCGGGATACATCACTTCATTCATATCCATCATCTGATTTCCCATGGTCATGTTCATAGGCTTCATATTTCCGCTCATTTCCATCATTCCGTTCATCATTTTCATCCCTTCAAAAAGCATTAGTCTTGGTAAATTTGGAGCTTCTATTTTTTCCCCGGAACCTAGCCAAAGTGAAGCATGACCAATTCTATCTTCTGAAGTTGCGCGAAATTCAAAACTCTTATTCTCAGGAATCGTCACTTCAATGTCATACGTTTCAGAAACACCGACAATCAGACGATCGACTTCCACAGGAACGACATCGTTTCCATCATTTCCGACAACTTTAAACTTTCCGCCTCCGAAATTCAGCCAGAAATAGGTTGAAGAACCTCCATTAGCCACTCTCAGTCTTACTTTATCACCGGCTTTTAAATTTGAATATTCTGAACTTGGCTGTCCGTTGATGAGGAATTTATCATAATATACATCACTCACATCCATTGCCTCCATTCTTTTCCATTCATTCAGGGCTTTTGTTCCGAAATTTCCGGATTTTATGGCTTCCCAATAACTCTGAACTGCATTTTTCTTGATCGCATACCAATCTGTATTTGCCATGTGAAGTCTTCTTGCGATCTGCATCGGATCTTCATCACTCCAATCTCCCAATAATACAGGGATTTCTTTAGTATACTGAACTTTTGGTTCGCCTTCTCTTTTATTGAAAACTAAAATTCCATTCATTCCAATCTGCTCCTGCAAACCTTCATGGGAATGATACCAATACGTCCCGTTTTGTGAAATTTTAAATTTATATAAATGTGTTTCACCAGGTTGTACGGGCTTTGTCGTAAGATACGGAACACCATCATGCTCGTTAGGCAGAATCACTCCATGCCAGTGAAAACCAGTGTTTTCTTTGAGCATATTATGAAGATAAATTTCTGCTGTGTCTCCTTCTGTAAAATATAAAGTTGGGGCTTGTAGCTTGCCGTTTACCGCAATCGCTCTACGTTTTTTTCCTGTAAAATTTACAATCGTATCTTTCACATAAAGATCGTAACGAACTGTTTTTCCTCCGAAACTTACTTTTCCATTTTCGGAATTTCTTTTAAAAATTGAATTTTCATTCTGATGATTTTCAGTTACTTTAACTTCTTTACTTTCTTTTTCAACCAGATCCATTCCGCATTTTGGACATGTTCCAAGTTTATTTGAAGTCACTTCAGGATGCATTGGACAAACGTACATTACTTGATTCTGAGACTTCTGAGATAAAGGTTTAGATAAGATTTTTATTTCCTTTTTATCTGATTTTTGAACCTCTTTTATTTTTGGTTTTACTATTGCTTTAGACTCAACTTTTGCCTTAATTTTAGATATAGGCAGTTTTTTCTTTGTTTCTACAACTTTTGTTTCTTGTTTTACAATAGGTTTCGCTACCGGTTTTGGAGTAACAGCAGGTTTTATAACAACCGTTTTTTTTACTAATGTCATTTTGCATTTCGGACAGTCTCCGGGTTTTGAAGAAACGACTTCCGGGTGCATCGGACAGGTATAATACGTTTTTGTTGTTTGTGCGAAATTGAAAACAGAAAACAAAAATATCAGAAATAGTATTAGCTTTTTCATAATATTTCGAATTATTTTTCAAGTTGCATAGCTTAAAGTTACTTATAACTTAAACTACACAACTCATTAATTTAAAGACAATTACAATACTTATTTTATTTCTGACTTTACACTTCCGCAAGAAAGCATAGAACTTCCGTAGTAAGGATTTACGATTTGTTTTTCGTTGCTCAACCAGCTTGCGTCTGCCATTGGGCAATACTGAACGAAGACCGGTTTATCTGAAAGTTTAAATTCTTTCGTTAAGGCAATCATGTTGTCTGAAAGATTAGAAAATGTCTCTCTTTGCGCTACAATACTTCTGGCATCAGAAATCGCTGTTGCATCTTTTCTAAGGGCATTTAAATTCCCTTCAGAAACTACTTTATAATCGATCGCAGAAGCTGTTTTAATGAATTCAGAAGCTGCTTTTGATGTTTTATCGGCATCATCAGAAGCCAACGCGGCTTTTATCGAAATATAATTTTGATATAATTTAGATACCTGAGCATCAGATTTTGACTGTGCTGAAATAGAAATAATTGAAAATAAAGAGAATACTGCTGTAATGATATATTTTTTCATTGTTTTAAAATTTAGAATTAATTAATAAAGAATAATTTAATATCGCCTATATCGCCTATTGCGACATGTCATGTCGTTCGTAATGACATGAATATCAAACGACTGACGAATTCTAAATTCTGAAATTACAATGATTTATAAAGATGGGAACCAAATTATTTTCAGGCGGTGCATTGATTTGAATCTGTGTAAATTTTGTAGCCGAAAAAGACTTATCTACAAAGAAAAACTGATGAGTTGGAATCTCTGAAATCTGTTTTAAAAAATCAATTTTCAAAAGATCTGATTTCTGGGAATCATCAACTTTTACAACTTTGACTTCCGTTTTGCAACAGTCTTTTTTGGTCTTTATGCCACATTTACTGCATAGATCATCCGTTTTTTGGCTTACAGAAACCATTTCCATCATGCAATAATGTACACTAACAACTGCCCCAGAGGAAAATCCGAAGTAGAATATAGAAAACAGTATGGCAAGAATCTTTTTCATATGCTTTAGCAAAGGTAGAAATAAGTATTGAATGACTGTTATAAAATTATGTGATGTTGTTATAAAATTCTGGAAACAAAAAATCTCCTGCAATTATTCAGGAGATTTTTAATTTATTTTGTTATAGATTTTTTTTCCCGCAGATCATAATGATTTTCCCAGATGATTGTGTTTTATTTTTAAATCTAAATCCTATTATTTAATTTTAAATTCAAGTTTTACGTTGAAGAAACGACCTGTCAAACGAACCGGAACCGGATACATTAAATTAGTATTTGCATCTGTGATCCATTGATTGGCAACGGTATTTCTGATATTAAATGCATTGAAAACCTGAACTCCCAAGGTTAATTCTTCAAAATTACCCCAGAATCCGTATGTTTTCTTGTTGTCTTTTCTGTCGATAAATACTTTAGAAAGTCCGATATCTACTCTTTTATAAGAAGGCAACGTTCTTTGGTATGTATATGGATCCGTAAGAACCGGTGCGCCTGTTGGTAATCCCATAGCGTAGGTTAACGTTAGATTCACGCGCATAGAAGGGAATTCTGGCATATAATCCTGATAGAACATCGCAAATCTGAACCTTTGGTCCGTTGGTCTAGGAATATCTCCTTTTCCTTCAATATTTTCATAAACTCTGGCATAACTTGCAGATAACCAAGAATCTACTCCCGGAACAAATTCCCCGAATAATCTTGTGTCAATTCCATAAGCATATCCTGTCGCATTATTCTGACCTGAATAACGAATCCTTACATTATCCATATAATAAGGAATCAGATTATTCATTTTCTTATAGTATAATTCGGTCGTCAATTTGAACGGTCTGTTATACATCGTAAATTCATAATCATTAGATAAAATAGCCTGAATTGAACGTTGAGATTTTATATTACTATTAAAATTACCATCTAAGTCTTTGATTTCCTTATAGAAAGGCGACTGATAATAAATACCTCCCGAAAGTTTGAACAACATATCACTGTCCCAATCAGGTTTGATGGCAAACTGAGCTCTTGGGGAGAAAATAGTTTCATTATTAAAACTCCAGTTTGAAACTCTTGCTCCTGCATTTACAAAAACCTTACTAGAACCCCAATAAAATTTCTGAGAATATTGTGCATAAGCAGACATTCTCGTCGGCTCAATATGATTGTTACCTGAAATATTGTACATCAATTTCAAATCTCCCGGATTTCTAGGATCAACGAAAGCTTCATGCGGAAGGCTGTAACCAGCAGAATCTACCAATTTCCATTCGTTGGTAAGATCTTTTAGGTTTTCTTTTTCATACTTAAATCCAACTTCAATATCCGTATTCGGATTAGGTGAAAAACGGGATCTGAACTGAGCTCCGTATGTTCTTACAAATAAATCATTTCTTGCATGTTCAATCTGTCCGCCAGCATCATATGAAGTCGTTGGATCTCCTGTAATAGGATCAAAAGTCTGTAAAATATAACTTGATGAAATCGTATAATATTCTCTTTCTCTGTTCTGATAAGAAAAAGCATCCAATGTAAATTTCCACTTATCTGATGGCTTATAATTCATAGAGAACGTTCCCATCATATTTTTATACTTATCATCTTCTTTACCGTTATAAAAAACGCTAAGATTGATAGGTCTTTGTAAAGAACCAAAGTCTATACTTTGCTCTTTGGGAATCATTTCGTAATCATTCTTAGAATAATATCCTATGAATGAAAGTGAAAATTTTTCGCTGATATGATAATTAAGATATGTCTGGAAATCAAAATATCTAGGGTTAAAATTGGTGTCCTCTTTTAAAGTATTAAGAACCAAATTAGTATTTCTATATCTCCCTGAAAATAAAGCGGTTAATTTCTTATTTTTCGAAGCTAAACCTGCCGTTAATCTTCCACCTATCAAACTCGCTTCTCCTGAAAGTTCAAACTTTTCAGGTTCACGGTAATAGATATTTAATGCAGAAGACATTTTATCTCCGTATTTCGGTTCAAAACCTCCGGCAGAGAAATTCACGGTAGAAACCATATCCGGATTAATGATACTCAATCCTTCCTGTTGAGAATTTCTGATCAGGAAAGGTCTGTATATTTCAATATCATTAATATAAATAAGGTTTTCATCATAGTTTCCACCACGAACCATATATTGTGAAGAAAGCTCTGTATTGGAGTTTACGGAAGGTAAAGTTTTAATAACACCTTCTATACCTCCGGAAATACTCGCCACATTCTGAGCATCTTTTGCTGAAATTTTTACAGCAGTAAGGTCATTCGTTTTTCCGGTCACTTTTTTCTGGAAAACGATTTCCTCAATATCTGTTGTTCTTGCTGTATCTCTCTTTTTTGTTTGAGAGAATACTAACATGGGAACCATAAGGCTCAGTGGTAAAACTAGTTTTTTCAAAAGAAATGTTTTAAAATTTCAAACGTGAATATATAAATTTTATTTTAACTTATTTAAACTTTATTTAACATTTATTAAAATGATATTTATATTGTAATCCTGAAGTTTAGCTTATTTAATAGGCAATTTATTGTTTTTGTTTAAATTTATTACAAAATAGCTTCTCTTACTCTTGTCAGTTTTTGTAACAAATCTTCTAATAAATCAAGTCTTAACATGTTGGCTCCATCTGATAATGCGGTTTCCGGTGTTGGGTGAGTTTCGATAAAAATTCCGTCTGCACCTACTGCAATTCCTGCTTTTGCAACAGTTTCGATAAGATCCGGTCTTCCTCCTGTAACTCCTGAGCTTTGATTTGGTTGTTGAAGAGAATGCGTAACATCCAGAATAACAGGTGCATATTCTCTCATGGTAGGAATTCCTCTGTAGTCAACAATTAGATCTGTATATCCAAAAGAATTTCCTCTTTCAATGATAGCAACTTTCTGATTATCAGAATCTGTAATTTTTTGAACGGCAAATTTCATTGATTCTGGAGAAAGAAACTGTCCTTTTTTCAGAGAAACACATTTTCCTGTTTTTGCGGCAGCAATTAATAAGTCTGTCTGACGCACCAAAAATGCAGGAATCTGCAGAACATCAACATATTGAGCCGCCAAAGCAGCATGTTCGTTCTCGTGGATATCTGTAGTAGTTGGAATATTGAAAGTCTCTCCAACTTTTTTAAGGATCTCCAAAGACTTTTCTTCTCCAATTGTAGTAAAAGAGTCTACTCTACTTCTGTTAGCTTTTTTAAAGCTTCCTTTGAAAATGTATGGAATGTTGTATTTATTGGTTAATTCAATTACTTTTTCAGCAATTCTTAACGCCATGTCTTCGCCTTCAATAATACAAGGTCCGGCAATAAGGAAAAAGTTTTTGGAATCTTTGTGATGGATATTATCTAAATACTGAATCATTTTATATTAAATTAAAAGTTCAGTAAAAATACTTATAAAGTTTCAGAATCGGAAATTATTTTGGAGTAATAAATAAGTATATACTGTACGTTATAAAACATAGATGCTTCGACTTCGCTCAGCATGACATAACTAATACTAACTGTTTTATTTTACGATTAATTTTTAGCAATGTCATGCTGAGCGAAGTCGAAGCATCTATTATTGATAGTTTTAATTCATCTTTTTCAGAATCTTCTCAAAAGTATTGATATTTCTGCTTGTAAACTGATCTTTCAGGCTCTTTTTACCTAAAATTTTACCAAAAGTAGAATCTAAAGTGTTTCCTTTGGGAATTTGCCAATAGAAAATATGATTCACAATTTTTGCATCTTCATTTTCAGTTTTTGAGGCACTTTCGAATTCTTTCATCAAAACATTCTCAATTCCATCGTTACCAACAAAAGTATAAGAATGAAGATCATCATTTTTTTCAAAAGGGTTTCCGTTCCAGAAATTTTCTATTTCTTCCTGAGATTTTATGAATAAAAATGCTTCGTAAGAAAAATGCTCAGACATTGCTTTTTCAAGGATTTTCTTTAAATCATCCGCTTTTTTATCGGACGAAAAAACAATATTTCCTGAAGCTAAAATTGAAACAATATCCTCCATTCCGGCATCTTTGAAAACCTGGCAAACGTCCGCCATTTTCATGTTGGTTCCTTTTACGTTAACGCCTCGAAGAAAAGCACAGTATTTCATAATTTAAAGTTTTTACCAATAATAATTTCCTATCAACTGCATTCCAAAAGTTTGTAATAAACAGAGAATGTATAATACTTTAAGAGTTCGGTTGTTGTTTAATTCTTTCAAAAATAACAGAAAAAACGGTACAATATACAAACAGGCCCTCGCAGTTTCTCCCGTTCCATAGGCGCCTGTAAGGAACATCACTCCTAAAGCTGTTAGTCCTGCAAATGAAAAAATATTTACCTGTTTATCTGAAAATAATCCTAAATTTTCATTTTTAAAGCTAAAAAATAGCGCCATATAAGCAAACGAAAGGAAAATTAATATTTCTCCAATATCCTCCAGTCTTGTAAAGAAATAAACTATCGGCGAATGTAATAACATAAAGCCGTTTGGGTTCTCAGAATGACTGGCTTCTCTAAAAGTCTCCCAATGATTGCTTCCTGTAAGTTCATAGCTTCCGTAGAAGAAAGCCACCGTTAAAACAAAACAAATTATAGAACTTAAAAAAACAGAATATTGTTTTTTATATAACGTCACCAAAGCTAAAAGTCCCAGAAATGCAAATAGGAAAAGTCCTGAAAATGTTAGCATATTGGTAAGAATCAATCCTGATATGCTCATTAAAATTCCTAAAAAGCTTATTTTATTTTTAATGAAAATAGTAGAAATTCCACATAAAAATAATAAGGTTGATGTAAGGACTAAAGCATCAATAGAAACTAAAAGATAGATATTTACAGATGGAATTATTGCAAATAATATTAATAAAAGTTTTCTCTTCGTTTTATCAAATCTAAAGTTTTTCATTAATAAATTCATCAACGGAAAACTGAAAAGTGAGATTACCAGAAACGAAAGACTTAATCCGAATATACTTCCATTAAACAGCTCAAGAAAAGCATAATGAATCAAGGTCGTATAAGGCGGATGCGTGCGTGTATGCATCTGAAAAGACTCTAAATTATGATTGAAATTCAATATCCATAATCTCCAATCCGTAATATTGATGGCATCAGCGTAATACTGTCTTCCTTTAAGGTAGAAAGGCTGCAAAAATGCAATATCTACATTTCCCTGCCCCATATTTCCAAGTACGATCAATAATGCACAGATGACATATATCACGAAGAAATTGAGCTTCTGGTGATATTGGTAAGCCAACAGCCCTGTGCCTAAAAATAATAGGCAGAATAAACTGCCTATTATTAGAAATGAGGATGGATAGATTACCGAAAACGGAAATAAAAGGTTGTTTCCGGTAAATACCACATATTTATTTATTAAAAATACCGCTACAGCTAAAAATATCCATGTAACGATTGCTATTAAAAAAACAGTAAAGGGAAAATTTGTTTTTTTTAAAATATTCATCATTTTTTCAAAAATTCGTTTCTATTATTGTGTTGCTTTGATAATTGACGTTGTAATCTGCTCTTCTTTTTCTTTTGAATAAGTAGAATCAAAAGGCTGCATAATATCAAATAAGTATTGATAGAAAGGCGTGATCTTCTGAACATTCTCAGATTCTTTCATCGCTTTTTCTTTCCCCATTTCTTTAAGGTTTTCAACAAATCTGTTGAATTTCTTATCAATTGGGTCAATAGATTTTACAAGATAATTATATGCCTTATCTTTTTGTCCAATCTTCGTATAAGCATCTGTAACTGCTGAAACTACTAATGAATATTCCATAGGTTTTGTTCTCATTTGTCTTCTTACAAACTGTTGCTCATAAGGAGTAAGTCCTAAATAATAGTCATATTCTTCAAAAATTCCTTTTTTAAGAACCTCTGCCAATTGTAATGCTTTTTTCTCTTGTCCGGCAACGATATATCCGTAAACCATTGAACTTAAAGAGCGAGGATCATTGTATTTTTCAGCCGGAATTTCTTTTGATGCTAAGTCTAGTAATTCAATTGCTTTTGCTTTTTGTCCGCTTAATGCTAAAGCAGATGCCGCTCTACTTGCAGAACTTCTGTAGCTCATAATATTAGACGTTGCCGTTTCATCAAAATGAACATTCAGATCCTTGAAATTACCCCATCTGAAGTTTTTAACCACATTATATAATGAATTAGGATCTACTCTGCCCATTTCTCCATCTGCAGACGGCGGTGTATGAATAGGAACTAATCTGTAAGTGAAACCGTCAAACTGAAGATATTCATCAAGATAGAAAATATTTTCACTATCATAAATTCCTCCTGAAGAGAAGTTAATTGGTCTTTTCCAATCAAAATTAGCCAAAATATCAAGCATAATTAAGTTGTTTTTGAAAAGCGTATTTCCTTTGTATGTAATCATGATCTGATTCGCAGTGTTTGCAAGATCAGCCTGATTAATGATTCCAGCTTTTAAAGCATTGTCTTTATTGACCGGTAAAATGAATTTGTTTACAGGAAGAATATTATATTTTTCATATTTATCTTCACCAAAATACATTTTCAGAAGCTCATCTTTTGCAGCAGATTTATGTTTAATAAACCTCATTGCATCTTTCATGGTCATAGAATCCTGCGTAAGATACTTTCTGAATTCTGCAAATTCTGTTTCCGGTGCACCTTGTTCTTTTAACATAGAGAAAATCCCCTCCCAATCATCTTTTTTCATCAGATAGATTTGGTCATTTACTCCATCTCTGTAGTCATCGTGTGTTAACTGACTTGGAACTGCCGCCGCATTGTACGTTCTTCTTTTTATTTGATCGATATTCCAAGGAGTCGAAGCCAACGTAAAGTTTACTACTTTCACATCGTCTCTAAAGTTTTCAGTCTCCTGAATTGCCCAAACAGGATACGTATCATTATCTCCGTAAACGAAAAGCATACCTTTTTCCGGCAATGATTTTAATACAGAATAAGAATAATCATAAGATGTATATCTACCGTGTCTATTGTGTACATTATAGTTCTGGAATCCCATCATAAATGGCACTCCCAAAAGAATCAATCCAAAAGCAATATTGGCAGCGTTAGATTTCACTTTCTCCTGTAAAAACCATAAAATAGCTCCGGCACCTAAACCAATCCATATTGCAAATGCGTAGAACGAACCTACCATTGCATAATCTCTTTCTCTTGGTTCGAAAGGTTTTACTCCTGTGTAGAAAACAATTCCGACACTTGTTAATACAAATAAAGAAAGTATTGCGTAAAATCTTCCAAAGTCTCTGTTCAACTGGAAAAAGAATCCTATTAAACCTAATATTAATGGCAAAAAGAAGAACGCAACCGTACTTTCATTTTTGAATTTTGCAGGCATTGCATCCTGGTTACCCAATCTTGCATTATCAATAGCAGGAATTCCTGAGATCCAGTTTCCTTTAGTATCTTCATAGCTTCCTTCAAGATCATTTTGTCTACCTACGAAGTTCCACATCAGGTATCTTACAAAGTAATATCCGTTCTGGAAGGTAAAGAAATAATCCATATTCTGAGCCAATGAAGGCTTCTGAACATTGATCAAATTATAAGGTTTTACCTTTAAATAATCTGCTGCTGTGATTGTTTTATCTTCGTATTTACCTCTCAATTCTTCAAAGATCTGCTTAGCCTGAGGATTATCAGCAACCTCTTCGTTTCCATAATTAAAAGTGAAATCTGGAGCTCCGTACATAGAAATGTAATTTGCCATTACATCCTTGTCTTCATTAAACATCCTTGGCATTAAACTTATCTGAGACTTACTGAAAACATAGTTGAATCTCTCACCAGTTTTTCTGTATGTTCCTGTTTTTTCGTCTTTTTCGTAAATATCTCCTGTTTTGGTAGTTTTGAAACTTCCATCTTCATTTTTCTCAATACCGTTAGCATCAAGGAAAGCTGTATAGTTTTGACCGTAAATTGTAGGCCAGTCTCCGTACTGTACTCTGTTATAATAATCCAACATACCAATAGCAGTATCAGGATCATTAAGGTTCATTGGAGGGTTTGCATTCGCTCTGATAGGAATTACCATCCAACAAGAAAAACCAATCATCATGAAAACAACAGAAAGTGCTGCCGTCTGATATATCTTTTTTCCGGCTCTTCTTGCATATTTAATAATGAAATAGCAGATCGCTATCATTAAAATAAATGCCACAATAGTTCCTGAATGGAAAGGAAGTCCTAAACCATTCACAAAGAATATCTCTAACTTACCAAACATTGACATGATTAAAGGGAAAATGATTTTAAAAACAATAATTAAAATCCCTAATGTAATCACATTTGCCCATATGAAATTCTTCCAGGTAAACTTATAATTTCTAGCATAATATACTAAACAAACCGCCGGGACAGCTAACATACACATCATATGCACCCCAACAGAAAGTCCCAAAATAAAGAAAATAAGAATGACCCATCTTTCATTATCCACCGTATTATACTCATTTTCCCATTTAGTGATCAACCAGACCAATAATGCGATAAACATTGAAGCCATCGAGTAAACTTCACCTTCCACTGCCGAAAACCAGAATGTGTCTGAAAAAGTAAAGCACAACGCTCCTACCATTCCGGCAAACAGGATAGAAATCTCCTGATGTTTTGTAATCTCTTCAAAATCTTTATTCAGAAGCCTTCTCACAAAATGAGTGATCGTCCAAAACAAAAATAAAATCGTTAACGCACTAAACAATGCAGACATTGCATTGATCACAATAGAATAATTTTCACCGTTTCCTAATGCAAAAATGGCTGCCACAGCACCCACTATCTGAAATAAAGCCGCTCCGGGAGCATGCGTTACTTCTAATTTTACTGCAGAAGAAATGTACTCACCACAATCCCAAAAACTAAAATTAGGTTCAATAGTTGACAAGTACGTGAAAAATGCAATGACGAAAATCACCCATCCTAAAACGGTGTTCCATTGCCTAAAAGTCCAATTTTTCATAGTATTAAATCAATTACGCGAAAATAAGGCTTTTATATGATTCTGTGTCGATTTTAACAAAATTTAAAAAAAATGGCGCAGTATTTGCCAACATAGTAGAGCTAGATTGCAAAAGAAAGAAAGAATATTTAGTAAACAATGCTTACAAATCAAACAAAAGTTTAGAAATTATTTATTTTTTTGTATTTTTGCGGTCAGATTTTTATTGAAAAATAACAAATAATGAGTAATGTTTACGATAATATCCTTGGCCTAATAGGGAACACGCCTATGGTGAAGCTAAATGCTGTGACGAAAGATATTCCTGCAACTGTTTATGCCAAGTTAGAATCATATAATCCTGGACATTCCACTAAAGATAGAATCGCACTTCATATTATTGATAACGCTGAGAAAAAAGGTTTATTAAAGGAGGATTCTGTAGTGGTAGAAACCACTTCAGGAAACACAGGATTTTCTATTGCAATGGTTTGCATCATTAAAGGATACAAGTGTATTCTTGCGGTAAGTGATAAAACTAAGCCTGAAAAAATTGCTTATCTAAAAGCACTTGGAGCCATTGTATATATATGTCCTGCAAACGTACCTGCGGACGATCCTAGATCATATTATGAAGTAGCAAAAAGAATTGCTTCAGAAACACCAAATTCAGTGTACATCAATCAGTATTTTAATGAGTTGAATATTGATGCCCATTATCAAAGTACTGGACCTGAAATTTGGGAGCAAACAGAAGGTAAGATCACGCACCTTTTTGCATGTACTGGAACAGGTGGAACATTATCAGGTTCGGCGAAATTTTTAAAGGAAAAAAATCCTAGCATCAAGATTATTGGTGTTGATGCTGATGGTTCTATTTTAAAAAGTTACCACGAAACAGGAGAAATTCACAAAGAAGACGTTCATCCTTATCAGATTGAGGGAATGGGAAAAAATTTGATCCCTTCTGCCCTTCTTTTCGATAAAGTGGACGAATTTGTAAGGGTGAATGATGAAATGTCGGCCTACAGAACCCGTGAGATCGCTTTAAAAGAAGCTATTATGGGAGGTTATACAACAGGAGCAGTAACTCAGGGATTAATACAATATGCACAGTCTCATGAGTTTTCTAAAGACGATGTGGTTGTTTTGATCTATCCTGACCACGGTTCAAGATACATCACCAAAGTTTACAGTGATAAATGGATGGCTGAGCAAGGTTTCGTTAATAATTGTGTTCACAATTATGATGAAGTTTTCAAAACAGAATTCATTAAATAAAAATAAATAATTTTATACAAATCAAGCCTTTTTTGTAAATCACAGAAGGCTTTTTACTTAAATATTAATAAAATGTTAGATATTTTTGATCGTATTAAACAAAATCCAGGTCCATTAGGACAATTTGCTGATTATGCAGAAGGATATTTTGTTTTCCCAAAATTGGAAGGTCCGATTGGTCCAAGAATGAAATTTCAAGGTAAAGATGTAATTTTCTGGAGTGCCAATGACTATTTAGGTCTTTGCAACCACCCGGAAGTTTTAGAAGCTGATGCAAAAGCTGCTGCAGAATATGGGATGTTTTATCCGATGGGCGCAAGAGCAATGTCAGGTGAAACGCAACAACATCAACAATTGGAAAAAGAATTGGCAGAATTTACTCAAAAAGAGGCTGCTTATCTTCTAAATTTCGGTTACCAAGGAATGGTTTCGGCTATTGATGCATTGGTTACCAGACACGATGTAATCGTATATGATGCCGATTCTCACGCTTGTATCGTAGACGGAGTTCGTCTTCATATGGGTAAAAGCTTTACGTTCAAACATAACGATATTGCAAGTTTAGAAAAAAACTTGGCAAGAGCAACCAAAGTAGCTGAAGAAAACGGAGGCGGAATTTTGGTGATCACAGAAGGTGTTTTCGGAATGAGAGGAATGCAGGGGAAACTGAAAGAAATTTGTGATTTAAAATCAAAATTCAATTTCAGATTATTGGTAGACGATGCACACGGTTTCGGAACTTTGGGTAAAACCGGAGCTGGAGCAGGTGAAGAGCAAGGTTGCCAAGATCAAATTGATGTATATTTCTCAACTTTTGCTAAATCTATGGCTGGTTTCGGAGCATTTCTTTCGGGAGATGAAACGATCATCAGATTCTTGAAATACAATCTTCGTTCTCAGATTTTTGCTAAATCTTTAACAATGCCAATGGTAATCGGAGGTTTGAAAAGATTGGAACTTTTAAGAACACGCCCAGAGATTAAAGCTAAATTATGGGAAAACGTAGTTAAACTTCAAAACGGATTAAAAGAAAGAGGTTTCAACCTTGGAAATACAAACACTTGTGTAACTCCTGTCTTTATTGAAGGAACTACGATTGAAGCTACCCTTTTAGCGAAAGATTTAAGAGAAAATTACGGTGTATTTACCTCAGTTGTAGTATACCCTGTGATTCCTAAAGGGATGATCTTGTTAAGATTAATTCCTACAGCTTCACACACAGATTCAGAAATTAATGAAACTTTAGCTGCTTTTGAAGGTATCAAAGAAAAGTTGGTTTCAGGTGCATACGCAGAAATGGAAAAACAAATGAATATCGAGTACAAACAAATGTAATTTTCGATACCATCATATAACTAAAAAAAGCCACTGATCATTTTCAGTGGTTTTTTATAAATAAAATAGAATTAAATTAATGAAGATTAAGGGTTATGCTTTAGGAATTATTTCAGCGGTTTCATATGGTTTGATTCCTATTTTCATCCTGCCTGTAAAGCAAGCACACTTTTCATTAGACATAACTTTATTTTATAGATTTTTATTTTCCGCCTTAATGATTGGTGGATATTTATTGTATTCCAAAGAAAATCTTTCTATCAATAAAAAAGAAGGGTTAATTTTAGCCGCATTGGGAACATGTTATGCATTTTCTTCCGAATTATTATTTTTAGGATACGATTATCTCACAGCAGGAATTGCTTCAACCGTGCTTTTTATTTACCCTGTGATCGTAGCATTAATCATGTTTTTCTTTTATAAAGAGAAACTCACAAAACTTTCCATTTTATCCTTACTTTTTGCTTTTACGGGCGTAATTATTTTATGTTTAAAGGGAAAAGGCTTGGAAATCAATTATGTAGGATTAGGAATCGTAATGTTAAGTTCCTTATTTTATGCACTTTACATTATTATTGTCAATAAATCGAATATTAAAGTTTCCGGGTTTAAGCTTTCCTTTTATTCCATGCTTTTCACTTCAGGTTTTTTTATGTTCAAAGCATTTGTAAGTAAAGAATCTTTTGAAATTCCATCAACAGCTGTTTTTTTTAATCTTACAATTTTTGCATTTCTTACAACCGTTATTTCAACTTTATGTTTGGTGTATGCGATCAAAAACATAGGTTCGACTCCAGCGGCAATTCTGGGAGCATTAGAACCCGTGGTTGCTGTAATGGTGAGCGTTATGATTTTTCATGAAAAATTTACCTTTAATTTATTCATCGGAATTTCGTTAATTCTTTTTGGAGTTATTCTTAATGTTCTTGCGGGAAACAAAAAAATTGCCCATTCATAAAATTTAAAATATTTAAAATAACTTTGCAAAAAATTTACTGTTGAAAGATCTGCTTCTTATCACTCCGCCTTTTACCCAGCTTAATACTCCTTATCCCGCGACAGCTTATATCAAAGGTTTTTTGAATACCAAAAATATTTCAAGCTACCAGATCGATTTGGGGATTGAGGTTATTTTAAAGTTATTTTCAAAAGACGGAATTCAAAAAATTTTCGATACAGAGATTGATCTTCAGAATATTTCAGAAAACTCACAGAGAATTTTTGCTTTAAGAGAAGAATATTTAAAAACCATCGATCAGGTTATTTCATTTTTGCAGGGTAAAAGTCCTACGTTGGCGAGACAAATCTGTAGCATGAATTTCCTTCCAGAAGCTTCCCGTTTCAATCAATTGGATGACATGGAATATGCTTTCGGAAATATGGGACTGCAAGATAAAGCTAAACATTTGGCTACCTTATATTTAGAAGATCTTTCCGATTATATCGTTGAAAATGTAGATGCAGATTTTGGTTTCAGCAGATATGCAGAACGTTTAGGAAAAAGTGCTAATTCTTTTGATGAATTATATTTAAAACTATCAGATAATCAAACATTTATTGATGATTTTACATTAAAAATTCTTCACGAAAAAATTGAAACTGTTCAGCCCAAGTTGATCTGTTTTTCAATACCTTTTCCAGGGAATTTATACTCATCTTTTAGATGCGCAAAATTCATAAAAGAAAATTATCCTCACATCAAAACTGCTATGGGAGGTGGTTTTCCAAATACTGAATTACGAGAAATTAAAGACCAAAGAGTTTTTGAATTTTTCGATTTTATAACATTGGATGATGGTGAACTTCCAATTGAACTCCTTTATCAAAATGTTATTGCTGATGTGGCTGAGCCTGTCGAAGCCAAAAGAACTTTTTTAATTGAAAACCAAGAAGTTACATATAAAAATAATTCTAAACGACACGATTACAAACAGGCAGATATCGGAACTCCAGATTATACTGATTTACAGCTAGATAAATATATTTCCGTTATTGAAATTGCCAATCCGATGCACAGTTTATGGAGCGACGGAAGATGGAATAAATTGACGATGGCGCACGGTTGTTATTGGGGAAAATGTACTTTTTGTGATATCTCTTTAGATTACATTAAAATTTACGAACCCATTTCCGCAAAAATTCTCGTAGATAGAATGGAGGAATTGATTGTAACAACCGGAGAAACAGGTTTTCATTTTGTAGATGAAGCTGCACCCCCCGCTTTGATGAGAGAAGTTGCATTGGAAATTTTACGAAGAAATCTTGTCGTGACTTGGTGGACGAATGTTCGTTTTGAAAAAAGTTTTACGCGAGATCTCTGTTTTTTATTAAAACTTTCCGGTTGTGTTGCCGTTTCGGGTGGCCTTGAAGTTGCAAGTGACCGACTGTTAAAATTAATTGACAAAGGAATTTCTGTAGAACAGGTTGCCAAGGTTACAAGAAATTTTACTGAAGCAGGAGTTATGGTTCATGCTTATCTGATGTATGGCTACCCTACACAAACCATTCAGGAAACTATTGATTCTTTGGAAATGGTTCGACAATTATTTGAAATGGGAATTTTACAAAGTGGGTTTTGGCATCAGTTTGCGATGACTGCGCATTCACCTGTCGGACTAAATCCCGAGGAATTTGGAGTTACTCCAATTAAGCAGGAAATCTTGTTCGCCAACAACGATATTGATTTTACAGACAAAACCGGAATCGATCATAGCAAATTTAGTTTTGGGTTAAAAAAATCTTTATTCAATTATATGCACGGAATTAATTTTGAAATTCCACTGAATGATTGGTTTGATTTTAAAATTCCGAAAACGACAATTCATCCCGATTATATTCACGATTGTCTTTTGGAAGAGGACGATTTTAAATTTAAAGGAAATTCAAAGATCGTTTTTCTGGACAAAAACGTAATCGCTGAGAATTACATAAAAACAAAAAAGCAGAATTCATGGGCGTATACTCAACTTACGTTCCATTTAAAAACCAATATTGTGAAAATAGATCTTGAGCAGGAAAAAGCAGAATGGCTTGTAAAAACGCTTAAAGAAAATTCTACTGATAACGCAAAAAAAATTACGCTTCAACAATTGAAGATTCAGTTTGAAGAAAATCTTGAGGATTTTGAGTTATTTTGGTTTTCTAAACCAATGCAGCAATTAAAAGATAATGGAGTTGTTTTGAGTTTATAAGTTTTGAGAACTATTTTTCTTTAATAACTTTTATACATAAAGGATACATATCAAGTTTGTGATTTCGTAGGAATCTAAACTCTAATTTTAGCAAAGCCATGTTGAGATTCCTACGGAATGACAAATTAAATGGAAAAAATAAAACTCTTGAAAATTAATTTTCAAGAGTTTTTTTATAGTTTTGGCTAAAGCCAATTGAATTTATTCTTTGAAAACGGGCTAAAGCCCGTTCCTATTGATGATATTACTTTTGAACACCATCTTTTACAACCTCTCCTACAGTTACTTTATCCTGAATTTTAATGAAACTAGGATCCATAATTGCCATACGTTCTGCGATAGCTTTATACGTAGGAAATTTTAAAATTGAAGCTCTTCCCGACATTTCTCTGTAAAGAGTAAACACCTTACCACCAGCCGTTTTAATCTGTTTTGTTGTTGTAATATACTTCCCAATGTATTTACTTTTGGCATCGTATATTTCAATATCTAAAAAAGATTTCTCAGAAACGGTATCTTCTGACCCAAAACTTACCGGTAAATTGGTAAAATATCCTACCGGAACACCATTGCTTAAAATTTCACCAACGTTATTAACCTCAATTTTCAGTCTATCAATTTTACTCCTCGTTGTGTAGGCATCTTTCGTTTTACTGTCTAGCTTTCTTTTAGGCGGATTCTTAAAAAGGTCATCTAAATTTTTGATATTGATTCCTCTTTCATCGATTATTTTCAGCCCTTTTATCGATGTAAAAACCGCAGATTTTTCTTCACCCGAAAATGCAGATGGAGAAATATAATCAAGATCTAATGTTTTATCTCTGTTGTAAACACGATTGAGGGTAATGTAACTATCTCTTACAGAATCAACTATACCTTTATCAATAAATTTTATTGTATAAATGGGAGTTTCTTTTAAATCTAAAAAAATATATTCATTTGATTTATTCGAAATTTTTGCGACATGCACTCCGTCAAGACTTACAATTCCTCTTTTGGTTTTAATACTTTGGGCATTGAGGAAAATACTCAAAATTGTAAACAACATGATCATATTTTTCTTCATAGAATCAGATTTTTACATGACATAAAAAAAGTGTAACCAAAGTTACACTTTTTGAAAATATATTTAGCTTTTCATTTAATTATTCGCAAAGGATAATTCCTTTATTATGATTAAATTCTACAACACCGCTTTTGATTGAGTAAGAAAAAACAGAGTCTTTCTCATTTTCTTTAGTTAAGTTTTTAGCGTAAGCTTCATCAATAGATTTAGCAAAAAGCTTTACTTTACCGCCGATCAAAGAAGAAACGATTCCTGCGTGGTTTTTCATGATGTGAAATTCACCATTCTTTCCAGGCAACAATACTGAGTCTACTTCTCCTTCAAAAACTACGTATTCTGGTGTTAAAATTTTTATATTCATTTTAATTTGCTTTTGGCTTTTGGCTAATAGCTATTGGCTATCAGCAATTAGCATTATTATGCGTTATCAGCTAACATTTTTTGTCCTGCTGCGATAGCTTCTTCGATAGTCCCTTTCAAGTTGAAAGCAGCTTCTGGTAAGTGATCTAATTCACCGTCCATAATCATGTTGAATCCTTTGATAGTATCTTTGATATCTACCAATGATCCCGGAATACCTGTAAACTGTTCAGCTACGTGGAAAGGCTGAGATAAGAATCTCTGAACTTTTCTAGCACGGTAAACAACAGATTTATCTTCTTCAGAAAGTTCTTCCATACCAAGGATCGCGATAATATCTTGAAGCGCTTTGTATCTTTGAAGAATTTCTTTTACTCTCTGAGCACAGTTATAATGCTCTTCACCGATAATTTCCGGAGCCAAGATTCTTGACGTTGAAGCCAATGGATCTACCGCTGGATAAATACCCAATGAAGCAATTTTTCTATCTAGTACCGTCGTTGCATCCAAGTGAGCAAACGTTGTTGCAGGAGCCGGGTCAGTTAAGTCATCCGCAGGTACGTAAACCGCCTGTACTGAAGTAATTGAACCATTTTTAGTTGAAGTAATTCTTTCCTGCATCGCCCCCATTTCAGATGCCAATGTTGGTTGGTAACCTACCGCAGATGGCATACGACCAAGAAGTGCAGATACCTCAGAACCAGCCTGTGTAAAACGGAAGATATTGTCTACGAAGAAAAGTACGTCTCTACCTTGTCCGCTTTCACCACCGTCTCTGTAGTACTCAGCTAATGTAAGACCAGAAAGTGCTACTCTAGCTCTTGCTCCTGGTGGCTCGTTCATCTGTCCGAAAACGAATGCAGCTTTAGATTCTTTCATAACCTCAAGGTCTACTTTAGAAAGATCCCAACCTCCGTTTTCCATAGAGTGCATAAAGTCATCACCATACTTGATAATTCCTGATTCTAGCATCTCTCTCAAAAGGTCATTTCCTTCTCTCGTTCTTTCACCTACTCCGGCGAAAACAGAAAGACCTCCGTGTCCTTTTGCAATATTGTTAATCAACTCCTGAATCAATACCGTTTTACCTACACCGGCACCACCGAACAAACCAATTTTACCCCCTTTTGCGTAAGGCTCAACTAAGTCGATTACTTTAATACCTGTAAATAAAACTTCTGCAGAAGTTGAAAGTTGATCAAATTTTGGAGCTGGTCTGTGAATTGGAAGACCACCTTCCTTAGAAATATTTTGAAGCCCGTCGATAGCATCACCAACAACGTTGAATAGTCTTCCGTTTACAGCTTCACCGATTGGCATAGTAATAGGATTTCCGTATCCGATCACATCCTGCCCTCTTTGAAGACCGTCTGTAGCATCCATTGCGATACATCTTACAGTATCTTCACCAATATGTTGTTCTACCTCTAAGACTACTTTTTCACCGTTTCCTTTTGTAATTTCCAATGCATCATAAATACTTGGAATTGCTTCCACATCTTTAAATACTACGTCGATTACAGGACCAATAATTTGAGAAATTTTTCCTTTAATTTGGTTTGCCATTGCTAAATTTTTTCTTGGTGCAAATATAATGATTCTTACCAAACCTGCAATTGGTAAAAAACAGATTTTTATCATACTTTTTAAGCAATGTAACCATATAAAAAAATACCAATTTAACAATAGATATTATTAAAATTATTGATACACTGTTATATTGATAGATTCTTACATAATTTCCTATATTTGCAGTCAAAATTTTTTCCGTTTTGAAAGTTTTCAAGAATTTTAGTGATTATTCTTCTCAAAAGCCTCTAGCATTGTCTTTAGGTATGTTTGACGGGGTGCATTTGGGGCATAAAAGTATTATTGATGAATTACAAAAAGTAGGTTCAGAGAACAATTTGGAGACTGCTATCCTTACTTTCTGGCCACATCCGCGATTTATTTTTAATCCAAATGAAGATCTTAAGCTTCTGAATACCTTAGAAGAGAAAAAATCTTTGATGGAAAAATATGACATTCATAATTTATTTCTTAAAGAGTTTGATGAAGAATTCAGAAATCTTACGGGAGAAGAATTCGTTCGTCAGATTTTAGTTGAAAAATTAAATGTAAAGTACTTAATTATAGGTTACGATCATTCTTTCGGAAAAAATAAAAGCGGAAACTTTGAATTGCTTCAAAAAATGTCTAAAGAATTAGATTTTGAGGTCGAACAAATGGAAGCTATCAATATTCATGAAAATAATATTAGCTCTACGAAAGTCCGAAATGCGCTTTTAGCGGGTAATATTAAGGAAGCCAACGAAATGTTGGGCTACTCCTACTCTGTTTCCGGAACAGTGGTTCATGGGAAAAAATTAGGCCGAACAATTGGCTATCCAACCGCAAATATTGCAACTGAAACTATCAAACTTTTACCTAAAAAAGGGGCTTATATTGTTGAAGTTTTAGTTAAAAATCAACAATATAAAGGAATGTTAAGCGTTGGAACCAATCCAACTGTAAATGGCGAAAAATTAACTGTAGAAGTTTATATACTTGATTTTGAAGGAGATATTTATGACGAAAATATCACTGTGAAATTCAGAGATTTTCTTCATGAAGAAATTAAATTCGATGGTCTTGAAAAACTAGTTGAAAGACTGGATGAAGATAAAAGATTAACCGAAGAGTTTAATTTTTAACTATTTACAATTTCTTCTCTTGCTTTTTTCGTTAATGAATTAAATACCAATTCATAAGATTGATCGATCAATTTAAAGATCAAATCTCTTTTTAATCCATCTACGGAAACTGAATTCCAGTGGGTTTTATTCATATGGAATGCTCCTGTAATTTGCGGATACTGCTCGCGAAGTTCTGCGCTCCATTCAGGATCTGTTTTTACATTAATTCCTAACGGCTGTCTTTCGAGCCCCATTAATAAGAACATTTTTGTTCCTACTTTCATTACAAGTGTTTCATTATCAAAAGGAAATGTTTCAGTAACTCCTTTTTTTGCTAGGCAATAGTCTAATATTTCGTTGGCATCCATGAATTTTAATAAATGATAAGTGATTAATGATAATTGATATTAATTTCAAATTTAGTAAATTTAAGAAAGAAACATCATCACCATAAACAATATTATTATGAAAGCTTTGGTAATCGGCGCTACAGGTGCTACAGGGAAAGATTTGGTCAATCAATTACTTAACGATAAAGATTTTGAAGAAGTAAATGTTTTTGTGAGAAAACCTATTGATATTCAAAACAATAAATTAAAAGTTCATGTTGTTGATTTCGAAAAACCTAATGACTGGAAAGATTCTGTAAAAGGTGATGTTGCTTTTTCATGTCTTGGAACTACCTTAAAAAATGCAGGAAGTAAAGAGGCTCAAAGAAAAGTTGATTTCGATTATCAATATGAATTTGCAAAAGCAGCAAAAGAAAATGATGTTGATGATTACGTTTTAGTTTCCGCTTATGGAGCCAATTCTAAGTCTAAAATTTTCTATTCTAAAATGAAAGGTGAATTGGAAGAAGCTGTAAAACAGTTACATTTCAATAAAATTACAATTTTCAAACCCGGAATGCTGGAAAGAAAAGATTCTGAAAGAACCGGTGAAGTTCTGGGAAGCAGAATTATAAAATTTGCGAATAAATTAGGACTTTTGGATAGTCAAAAACCACTTCCGACAGATATTTTAGCCAAAGCGATGATCAATTCTTCTAAAATAAAAAGTAATGGTTATTCGAGTATTAAGCTGGGGAATATTTTTTGTTTTGCGGAGAAAAGTAACGAGTAAAGTTATAAGTTTTGAATTATGAGTTATAAATTATTAACGCTTCAACTTCGCTTAGCATGACAGTCCGAATACTATTTTGTATAATTTGAACGTGTCACGCTGAGCGGAATCGAAGCGTTAATAAGTATTTCTTTATTTTATTTCAAATATTTTGTAATCGCCTGATCAGTAGGTTTTGTAGTACTAATAAAACTATCAACCAATTTACCGTTTTCATCGATTAAAAACTTTGTAAAGTTCCAAAGGATCGTTGTATTTTTTACTCCGTTTAAATCTTTTTCAGTTAAATATTTAAATATTGGAGCGGTATCATCCCCTTTTACTGAAACTTTTGCAGCTAATGGAAATGTTACTCCATAATTTTTCTGGCAGAAAGCACCGATCTCAGTATTCGTTCCAGGTTCCTGTCCTCCAAAATTGTTTGCGGGGAAACCTACAATGACAAGTTTATCTTTATATTCTTCATAAACCTTCTCAAGATCAGCATATTGAGGAGTAAATCCGCATTCTGAAGCTGTATTTACGATAAGAATTTTCTTTCCTTTGAAGTCTGCAAAGTTGATTTCTTTACCTTCTTCCAAAGCATTAACTTTGAAATCGTATATTGTTTTTCCCATAAGTTCGTTAGTTTTAGTTTTAGACAATTCACTTTTTTGGTTGGTGCAACTTTGTAGAAATGCTACGAAAGAAAGCATCAGTAAGAAAATCTTTTTCATTTTAGTATATATTATTTTCTTTAATTAAAATTTAAAAATATTTGCAGGAAATACTTTATTGATGTCAATTTTATTAATCAGCATTACATAATCTCCGTCTTTTTTAGGACTTGAAGATTCTATTCTGAAAGGCATTACCAAATTTCCAACTTTCTTATAATCAGAATAACTTAGCGTTTCATCTTTCTTTATTTCTTTCAAAAGCATGTAGGTTTTGGTGTCGAAATAATAGTAATTTTTATTTACGTTTTTCGTCAATTCAACTTTATGACAATAAATATCTCCTACTTTTTCTTTACCTAAATATTTTGCATCAAAACCTTTGTTTTCCCAGTCTATGAAGTCGTTATCAAAACTTTCAGGCACATAACTCGGATATTCCTGTACTTTATTGGTTGCATAGTTCATTGCATATCCTTTATTTCCGTCATACCCTTCAATGGCCGTCTCTTTATTATTAATGGTAAGTACCGTTTTAGTAAGATTCGGACGTTGTTGGTATATTTTTATGGGATATTCATCTTTAATTCCTAAGACTACTTTTCCTTGCAGTAATACTGAATTTAACAGCTTCCAATTGGTTAACCCTCCGGATAATTCGATGTTTTTATCTATGATTTCCTTTGCCGTCTGTGCAAAAGATAGTTGCGAATAAATCAGGACGAAAACTAAAAGTAATTTCTTCATTAATTCAATTTATAAATTCAAATATAAGGCTTTAAATAATTTACCAATGTATCAATCTAGTAATTTACCAATTATTCTGATATTATTTTTCTGGCTTTTTCTAAATCTTCCGGTGTATCGATTCCAACTCCGACAAAATTTGTCTCTATCATCTTGATTTTCATGCCATATTCTAAATAACGAATGCATTCTATCTTTTCTGATATTTCCAACGGCTTCATTTCTAATTTTGAAAACTGAAGTAAAGCATGTTTTCTGAAAGCATACACTCCGATATGTTTAAAATAACTTACATCATAAGAAATTTCTCTATGAAAAGGAATTACAGAACGACTAAAATACAAGGCAAAACCACTGTTATCCGTAATAACTTTTACGTTATTTGGATTCTCGATTTCTTCTTTTTCAGTCAGTTGTATTTTTAATGAAGCTAAAGAAATTTCCTGATTTTCATCTTCTCTAAAAACTTCAATTAATTGTTTTAAAGGTTCTAATTTAAGAAATGGTTCGTCACCCTGAACATTGATAACAATATCACAATCAATATTTTGTACAGCTTCTGCAATTCTATCGCTTCCTGTTTCATGTTGTCCGGTTATGACAGCTTTTCCGCCGTTATTTTCAATTTCATTAAAAATAATTTCAGAATCGGTAGCAACAAAAACTTCGTCGAACAAACCTGTTTCAACAACATTTTTGTAGGTAGTCGTAATTACAGTTTTTTCGCCCAAAATCTGCATTAATTTTCCCGGAAAACGGCTTGCTTCGTAACGTGCGGGAATGACAGCGATTATTCTCATAGCTTTAATTTGTCAAATGTGAATATGTGAATGTGTGAATTTTAAAATGCTTCGACTCCGCTCAGCATGACATCGCTAAAAATATGCTATTAAAAAGCAGATAGTATTAGATTTGTCATGCTAAGCTTAGTCGAAGCATACATTTATTTATATGAAATTACTTTAATTTGTTTAAAGCATTCTCCAATTTAGGCATCATACCTGAAATTTCTTCGATAGGCAGTCCTCCAACAGAAGCACGGAACCAAGGCTCAGATTTTTCTTCTCCGAAAGCTGAAAACGGCACTAATGCAACTCCAGCTTCATTAATTAGGTAAAATACTAAGTCTGAAGAATTTTCGATAACAGTTCCGTCAGGTTTTGTTTTTCCGATATAATCTAATTTAATGGTAAGGTAAAGCGCACCCATTGGCTCAATACTTTCAACGGCCAATCCTTTTCCTTTTAGATCCTGGATTCCTTGGTGAAGAACTTTTAAGCTTGCTTCAAGTTTCCCTTTGAAATCATCAACGAAGGTATTTACATCGTCCGGATTTTCGAAATATTTTGCTGTAGCTTCCTGCTCCGGTTTTGGAGCCCAAGCTCCAACGTGAGTCAGAAGAGCCTTCATTTTATCAATAATATGAGCCGGACCGAATCCCCAACCAACACGAACTCCAGTTGCAGCCAAGCACTTAGAAATACCATCGATATAGATCGTATATTCTCTCATTTCAGGAAAAAGAGAAACCGGATCGAAATGTTTTGCTCCAAAAGTAAGGTTAGAATAAATTTGGTCATACATTAAGTACAACGGCTTTTCGTCTTCACCTCTTTTTTTATTTTCAGCTAAAATTAATTCGCAGATTTCAGAAAGCTGTTCTTCTGTAAACATTGTTCCTGTAGGGTTCAATGGCGAACAAAGTGCTACTAAAACTGCTCCTTCCAAGTGTGGTCTCAAATCGTCTGCAGTCGGAAGGAAATTGTTTTCCTGTGTTGTTTTTACTTCAATAGCGTCTGCTGAAGTAAGGTAAGCATAATGATTATTGTTCCAAGATGGTGTTGGGTAAACTACTTTATCTCCTTCGTCAACGATTGTTTTGTAAACCGCATAAATCAAAGGTCTTGAACCTGCCGTGATCAAAATATCATTTGCAGAATAATCAAGGTTCCATCTCGTTTTCAAGTCTTTAGAAACTTCATTTCTTAAAGATAAAAGTCCATTTGCCGGCGGATAATTTGTCAGATTGTTCTGATATGCTTTCTGAACTTCTTCCTTCAACTTTGCAGGTATCGGGTAGATATTAGAGTTCAGGTCACCAATGGTAAGATTGGCTATTTCCGCTCCTTTTGCCTTTAAATCATTTACTTCATTACCAATTTTTACAATTTCAGAACCAATCAGGTTCGCCGCTAATTTTGAAACTTTCACTTTTATTTTTATTATAATGTTATTATTACTTGTTATAAGTTATTAATTATGAGTTATGAGTTTTACTCTTTGTCGTTATAATTATACTTCTTATTATTTTTAAAATTTCTGTCGCAGGATTTTTTAAGCTTTCAAATTCCTCTTTCGAGATATAATCTGTTGCAAATAAAAGCTCTAACCAATAAATTGTCTCATCACATTCTTTTTGCGAGATGGATAGTTTATGAATAAAATCCATTCTACTTTGAGCGTTTAAAGCTTCTCGAACATTAGCTCCAACAGATGTTCCAGAACGTAAAATTTGCTTAGACATTACAAATTCTTTCTTTTCTATACTAAACTTCTTGTAAAAGCAAACAATTTTTATTGCAAATTCAAAACTTTTTTTCCCAACAATGCTTTCACTCATAATTCATCACTCAAAACTTATAACCTATGATTTTTAGTTTAAATCAAGATCTTTTTTTACTTCCTGAATTTTTTCTTCCAGAGTTTCCAGTTTTTTCTTGAAATCTGCTTCAGAATTGATACTGTCTTTTACTGAAATATAAAACTTGATCTTAGGCTCTGTACCAGAAGGTCTTACACAAACTTTTGTTCCGTCCTGAGTATAATAAATCAATACGTTAGATTTTGGAATTTCGTTCATCACCAATTTTTCATTTTTGGAAACAACAAAATTAGTCTGCTCTTTGAAATCTTTTACTTCTTCAACTAATGAACCTGCTAATTGTTTAGGTGGATTTTCACGGAAGTTCTTCATCATATTCTGAATTTCTTCTGCTCCGTCTCTCCCTTTTCTTACAAGATTTACCAATCCTTCATAATACATTCCTACTTCCTGATAGATCTCGATCAAATATTGATACATCGTTCTGCCATTGGCTTTACACCATGCAGCGATCTCACACGCAACAAGAATACTTCCGCAAGAATCTTTATCACGAACGAAATCTCCTGTCATAAAACCGAAACTTTCTTCACCACCACAAATGAATTTTTCCTTTCCTTCTGCTTCACGGATCATTTTTCCGATCCATTTGAATCCTGTAAGTCCAGATTTGCACTGAACACCGAATTTTTGAGCAATATCAAAGAAAATATCTGAAGTTACGATCGTAGAACCGATGAATTCTGAACCTGTAATTTTATCTAGTTTTCTCCATTCATTTAAAATATAGTAAGTAAGAATCGTATTCGTCTGATTACCATTCAATAACTGCATTTCTCCATCAAGATTTCTTACAGCAATTCCTAGTCTGTCGCCATCCGGATCAGTTCCGATAACGATGTCTGCATTAGTGATTTTTGCTAAATCCATCGCCATTTCCAACGCTGCAGGCTCTTCAGGATTTGGAGATTCTACCGTTGTAAAATTCCCGCTTGGAATCATCTGTTCCTTAACAAGATCGATCTTTTTGAAACCTGCTTTTTCTAAAGCTTTAGGAACCGTTGTATACGTCGTTCCGTGGATGGAAGTGAAAACAATATTTAAATTTTTTTTTCCAACGTTCTGATACGTAGAGTTTTCGATACAAGCATCAATGTAAACATCGTCTTGTTCTGGTCCAATCCATTCAATTAAATCATCGTTTCCTTCGAATTTAATTTCATCAAATTTTACAGAATATACTTCATTAATGATCGCTTCGTCATGTGGCGGAACGATTTGCGCTCCATCATTCCAATATACTTTATAACCATTATATTCCGGCGGATTGTGAGAAGCTGTTAATACAATTCCTCCGTTACATTTCTTGTCACGAACCGTGAAAGACAATTCCGGAGTCGGTCTGTGATCTTTAAAAAGAAGCACTTTTATTCCGTTTGCCGTTAAAACATCAGCCACTAATTTCCCAAATTCTTTAGAATTGTGACGCACGTCATAAGCGATCGCAACCTTAATTTCTTCGTTAGGAAATTGCGCTAACATATAATTCGCAAGTCCCTGTGTTGCTTGACCTAACGTGTATTTATTTAAACGATTGGTTCCAACACCCATAATTCCACGCATCCCTCCTGTTCCGAACTCTAATTCTCTGTAAAAAGAGTCTTCCAAATCAGGCGAATTACTGTCAATTAATGATTGAACAGCGTCTCTCGTTTCTTTATCGAATGTGTCACTTAACCAAAGTTTTGCTTTTTCTAATGTTGTCATATGTGTATTTTGTTCTTTTATAGTTTGTTGAGTTCTAGTTTTAAATTGGGTAGTTTTTCTCTTAACGAGTTTAATTTTAATTGTAAATCATCAAATTCAAATATTAATTCTCCAAAAATTTCTTTGCTCATTTCAAAACTTATTTTGGTATAATCTTGTGAGATATCAGTATTAAAAATTTCTTTAAAAATTGTATTTCCTTTTTCAAAAATAAAATGACCTTTTTGTTTATCCGAAATTGTTTCTAATTCACATTTTTCTGCTACAGCATTAATTGTCGCAATACCTAAAAGACAAAACTCTTTACCCACTTCTAAATGCTTTTTTTCATTTTTGCAAGTCATTAGTTTGGTCATAAAATTTTCAGCAACAGTATTTCCATTAATTTCTCTCAACTCCATTCCTGAATTGTATTCAATTTGGAACAAATTGTTATTTATTCCTACTTTAATTTCAGAACAATTATTATCAAAATGTTCATCAATTGCAGGACAGAATACTTCCAATACAATACTGTTAAGATTATTTTCCTTAAAACATTTTTCAAAGTACAAACTTGGACGAAGCCAAACATGTTCTTTCCAATCTAAAGTTTTAATTTCACTTTCTATGTACTTTTTATCTTCCAATAAACATAAATTTTATTTTCAATATCTGCTACTTTACCCATTTGATCGGAATATGTCATTTCGAGGAACGAGAAATCTGTTTAGTCATTATCAAAGAGAGATTCTTCACTATACTTCGTTCCGTTCTGAATGACAAAATATCGTATCAGTCTAATTTTTTATTCTCTACTTTTGTCGTTTTATCTATTTTAAAAGCACGAATCGGATCATTATAATAAACAAATTTTGCAGTATTCTGAATTTGTCCTTTTAGTGAATCTTTTACATTTACTTCTGCATAATTCCCGTTTTTGGAATCTATCTTCAGGTTGGTAATTTTCCAGTAAGGAGCAATCAAACTTGCTGTATCAGAGATTTTAATGACAGCATCTTTTGTCAGTCCAAGAAAATTTGCACGGCTCGTGTTCTGCATGTCTACTTCTGCTCTTCTCGTATTCACGGAACCCATAAAAGTAGCATTATTTTTTAAATTAAGCCTAAAATTATCGGTCTTAATTTCACTTGAAATGTTCATTTCCACTGAATCTGAGATCGAAACTTTCTCAAGATTATATTTTGAATAGATCGTTACATTATAGAAGTCAACACCTTTTGTGCCTCTGCTTTCTTTGATGAAAAGTGTTTTATCTTTCACATCAACATCCAAATTATTGGCAACATTAGGGTAAGTTTCTATTTCAACAAAGTTTTTGGTACCTCTGGCATAAAATACCCGAAATTTCCCTTCAAGATCAAGATTTACAAATTCTGAAACATCAATATCTTTAGTTTCAATTTTTCCTTTCGGAGATATTTTTCCGCAAGAAACTAAAGCTAAAACAGCAACTGCATAAAATATATTCTTCATTATTTTAATTAAGTATTTTAAATAAAAGTAAAACTATCGCACAAATTTCGATTCCTAATAAGATATAAAAAACCAATAACCTCCATAATAAACCTGATTTTGAATACGAATTCTTAAAAGCATTAAAATAGGTAAAAGCAGGAAATAAAAGCAAACTATACACTAGAATTTTATCTAATATATTGATAATCTTTGACAACGGATCGTAAATTCCTATGATACTGATCACATCGTCTAATAACAAGAGCGCCAGAATTCCTGAAAGGCTGACTGATGCAATAATGACATGCTCTGCAAGATTAAGCTTAATACGTTTAAAAATAAACCATGCGTTCAGGGCAAGGATTGGTATAAGTACAAATAAAATTGTTTTAGAATATTTGGAGAAAAAATCAATAATAGTTGAGCTGTCCTCAGGAATTTCATCAGGATTTAAATCTAAATAAAAATGCAACGCTAAAACATTGAATCCAAATAAGATAAGCAACAAAGAAAATAAATTATAATATTTAATTCTTTTGCCCGAAATATAATCCATTGCCATTCTTCCGGGACCAAACAAAACATGTTTTAGCGTCCGGAAAAACCTTGCTTCAACATGCCAGATCGATCCTAAAATATCGCCTTTAATAAGAGAACGTGGAGTTATTCTTGCTGTGTCGGATTTTTGTCCGCAATGAGGACAAAACTCATCGGAAATCGAATGACCGCAGTTTAAACAACTTTTCTTATTCATATGTTAACTAAATAACCTCGTCAATATTATAATTTTTATGTTCTCTATTTGTTCTAATGATCATTTCACCTAAAAAGCCTGCAATAAAAAGTAGAGTTCCCATAATCATCATCGTTAAAGCAATGAAAAACCACGGATTATTGGTAATCAAATGACCATAAATTCCTCTTGCAACATCAATTAATTTTGAAACACCCAACCAGACGGCAGAAAGAAAACCTAAAATGAACATAATCGTTCCTACCGCTCCAAAGAAATGCATTGGTCTACCTCCGAAACGACTTACAAACCAAAGAGTTACCAAGTCTAAAAAGCCACGGATAAATCTTTCGGTACCGAATTTTGAAGTTCCGTAAGGTCTTGCCTGATGCTGAACTTCTTTTTCAGTAATTCTTCTGAAACCTGCATTGGCAGCCAAAACAGGAATATAACGATGCATATCTCCATACACATCGATCGTTTTTACCACCTGTTTTTTGTAAGCTTTCAATCCGCAATTGAAATCGTGAAGTTCAACTCCCGAAACTTTTCTTGCGGCTGCATTGAATAATTTTGACGGAACATTTTTCGTCATTACATTGTCAAAACGCTTCTTTTTCCAGCCGGAAACGATGTCGTAATTATCATTGATTACCATGTTGTATAATTCCGGAATTTCTTCTGGAAAATCCTGTAAATCAGCATCCATTGTGATGATCACATCTCCGTTTGTTCTTTCAAAAGCGGCGTGAAGCGCCTGAGATTTTCCGTAATTTTTGGAAAACTTGATCCCGTGAATTTGAGGATGCTGAACTCTTAAGTTTTCAATAATACTCCACGACAAATCTGTACTTCCGTCATCTACAAACCATATTTCATATGATAAATTATTGCTTGTACAAACATTATCAATCCTCGAAAAAAGCTCTTCCAGAGAGTCTTCTTCATTTAATAACGGAATAACTATAGATAGATTCATTTAATTTTAATAAAATTATTCTTGATTTGTTATTTCTTCGTGAACCGTTCTCGTTCTGAAAAATGCACCGAAAAATAAAGACAAAACTACGTAAAATATAAGAATTGCCGCAAAATATCCTGAAAAATGACTTGCTGTAAGCATATCTTTTCCTTTAACAGCCTCGGGAGTGAAACTTTGAAGTCTTTCTTTATATTTTTGGTCTAATTCATCAATATCTTTTTGATGTTTCATAATTTTCCTTGCAGAAGTATATTCTTTATCCAGTTCCGATTTTTGCGTGTGAACATATTGATAATTTAACAGCTTTTTCGCCTCCGGATCTACAAAATTTAAGAAAGAATAAATACTAACAATTGAAAGAATTCCACCAATAAACATCGGTACGAATGCTCTTTTAAAAGCTTGTCTAAAGTTTAATCTCTGCTTATTCCATAAAATCTTTACAGACCAAAACGCAGCTCCTGTATATAAAATCGGCAATACGAAAGCGTTGGCTTTCAATGAAATATCAAAATAATGTATTCCCGAAAAGAAGTAATATACTATGAAAAAAACGATCATAGTGGCTATAAAAAGTATAATTCCTATTGTTGATGGACTTTTAGTCATGTTTAATTTTTTAGAAAATTTTTGAAAAATTATTAGTCTAAATTTCAGTAATTTAGCTTCAATAAAGGATTTTTCAAATTATTTTTCTTTGATTTTATTTTGAAGTTTATAAAATATTCCTACCTTTGCAACGGCAAGTCCTAAACAACCAGCTCCTGAGAACCCTCCAGGGTGGGAACGCAGCAAAGGTAATTGGTCGTAGCGGTGTGATTTAGGTAGCTTGCCATTTTTTTATTTTTAAGTTGAACAGAGGTAATTTTAGAATTATCTTTTTTTGTTTCTATACTTTTCAACATTCCAATTTTCATTTTCAAATTACCTTTTATCATTTTTTCTTAAAATTCGAACTCCTCTCCTAATTTAGGTAAAACAAGTTCTACATTTTTATCTGCAAAATGCTTTAATGCACTTTCATGATTAATTTCAATTGCAGGAAATGTATCAAAATGACATCCTATTACTTTTGGAGTTTTCAATAATTCTGCTGCTGCAAAAGCTGCTTTTCTTGGACACATTGTGTAGTGACTTCCGATTGGTAAAATAGACAAGTCAATATTTCCGTATAATCTTGGGAATAATTCCATATCAGCCATTACTCCTGTATCTCCTGCCAAATAAAGGTTTCTACCTTCAGGTAATCTGAAAATATATCCTACAGGAACACCTCCATAGCTTCCATCAGGGAAAGAACTTGTATGGTGAGCTGGTACCATGGAAATTTTAAGATCGTCGATTTTTGCCGATCCTCCTAAGTTCACATCGTCTTTGTTTTTAGCTGTTTTAAAATATCCACAAACTTCCGGAACTCCGATCACTGTTGCATCAGGATGAAATTGTAAAACTTCTTCTACGTCTGCAATATGATCACCATGTGCGTGAGTTAATAAGATATAGTCAATTTTTTGAGCTGAAATATCAAACCCTGATTCCGCTTTTTTATAGTTATAAAAAGGGTCACATAAAATAGTTTTGTCTTTATAAGTGAACAAAAAACAGTTTTGTCCTAAGTATTGTATTTTCATTGCTAATTTTATATTATTAATAGTAAAAGTAATGTTGAATATATAGAGCCAATAATATTTATGAAAAAATAAAATTTGTTAGTTGATTTATTTTTAAATAATGTAATTATTGCTGGTACTATAAATAGATTCGCTAAAATTGAAAATGGAAGTATTAAGTATAAAAAACCTTCAGAACCTCCATCTTTGATAAATGTTATCAATGTTAAATAAATAAAAAACGGACTCAAAATCAATATAAAAATTGATAATATTCGGTTTATATTTTTAATTTTTGGATTATCCACTTTTATTTGTTATTTATTTCTCTCGAAGCTTATCTGTAATTTCGAGTTTGAACTTATTATTTAAAAAAATTAAGTCCAATTGCTGTAAGAATCGCCATTGTAAACGTAAGAATTCCAACTTGTTTCAAGAATGGATCTAATTCTTTAGGTTCTTTTACCGCCATGATTTTTCTTCTCAGTTTTGCAAATGGAATCAACAGGATCATCACTATAAAAACGTAATAATTTTGATTCTGAATGAAGCCATTTAACCCTAAAAATATCATAATTAAGATCAAAGGAAGCTGTAGTAAAATCATTTCATAAATCATTGCATTTTTGAAACCTATTCTCAATGCAAAGCTATTTTTCCCTGATAATCTGTCGCTTTCTATGTCTCTCATATTGTTAAGATTAAGTACAGCCATACTCATCATTCCGACTGCTGTTCCAGGTAATAACATATCCCAGCTGAAAGTTTTAGTAAACAGAAAATAACTTCCGCAAACTGAAACCAAACCAAAAAAGATAAATACGAAAAGATCTCCTAATCCCATATATCCGTAAGGTTTTTTTCCAACCGTATAACCAATTGCTGCCAAAATACTTGCCACACCTAATCCTATGAAAATGTAAAATTCATTCATATAATTTGGAATGAAAGCAATGTATAGAAGTGCAATAGTTGCTACAAAAGATAAAACCGAGAAAAGGATTACCGCATTTTTCATCTGTTTTGCTGTAATTCTTCCTGAAGCTACTGCTCGTGATTCTGCTTCTGTTGCTCTTTTTGCATCCGTTCCTTTTACTCCATCACCATAATCATTGGCGTAATTTGAAAGTACCTGATAAAGCAAAGTCACGACAAGTGCCAACGCAAAAATTTTCCAGTCCCAAATTCCGCCTTCGCCATAAAGCCTCCATTTTGCAATGAAAGCTCCCATGATAATTCCGCTTAAAGAAAGCGGTAAAGTTCTTAGCCTTGCGGCTTTTATCCAATCTTTCATAGTTATAATTGATAAGCGATAATTGATAAATGATGCATCAATGATCATTTATCAATTATCATTTATATTTTTAAGATATCCATTGATCTTTTCCGAAGTCCGGTTTTCTTTTTTCTAAGAATGCGTTTCTACCTTCTTTTGCTTCTTCGGTCATGTACGCTAAACGGGTTGCTTCACCTGCAAAAACCTGCTGACCAACCATTCCGTCATCTGTTAAGTTCATGGCGAATTTCAGCATTCTGATAGAAGTTGGAGATTTAGCTAAAATTTCCTGTGCCCATTCGTAAGCTGTATCTTCTAATTCGTCGTGAGGAATTACGGCATTTACCATTCCCATTTCTAATGCTTCCTGAGCTGAATAATTTCTTCCTAAAAAGAAAATTTCACGCGCTTTTTTCTGTCCGACCATTTTTGCTAAATAAGCTGAACCGTAACCACCGTCAAAACTTGTAACATCAGCATCCGTCTGTTTGAAAATTGCGTGCTCTTTACTCGCTAAAGTAAGATCACAAACTACGTGAAGTGAATGTCCGCCACCAACAGCCCATCCCGGAACAACCGCGATAACAACTTTCGGCATAAAACGGATCAAACGTTGAACTTCCAAGATATTTAAACGATGTCTGCCGTCTTCGCCAACATAACCTTGATGTCCTCTTGCTTTTTGATCACCTCCACTACAGAAAGCCCAACCTCCATCTTTAGGACTTGGTCCTTCACCGGTAAGCAAAACTACGCCTATTGACGCATCTTCTGAAGCGTCATAAAAAGCATCATATAATTCGGAAGTAGTTTTTGGACGAAAAGCATTTCTAAGTTCTGGTCTGTTGAAAGCAATTCTAGCTACACCATTACATTTTTTATAGGTAATATCATCGTATTCTTTGACGGTTTTCCACTCGATCATCTTGTAAAAATTTTTCCCAAAGATACGGAATTACAGAGAATTTTAACATTGATTTTTGATGATAATGATTGGAAAGTTTATAAGAATTGATCTTTTAAATTAGTTTGGATGAAATTAGTTTTAACGCAAAGAACGCTAAGTTTTCTTTCAATTATTGAGGATGTTTTTTGATTGGAAAGTTAAATCTCTCAATATCATTTTCCACTCTTTATCACCCCATAGAAATATAAACTCAAATCTGTCCAAATTAACCTCTAATCACTTTGCCTAAATCCCCACGGGATGATAAAGAGTGGAAAATGTTGAATGGAGTGACAAAATCCTAGCCCTGATTGCAGCATTGTTTGAGCTCATTTTTGAGTTTCAGCGGCGGCTTTGCCGCCGCTGAAACTCAAAAATAGCGAGTGCGGAAAGCGGGAAATTGCTCCTTAAAAAAATGGAATTGTTATTATAAAAATAAAAAAACCGGAACAAAACTGTTCCGGTTTGATTTTTAATCATAAAGATTAAATTATTATTTAGCTTTAGCGTTAAGTTCAGCTTCTTTAGCTTTCATTTCAGCAGCTTTAGCTTGGTTTTTAGTGATGTTATAAATGTCTTTCAATGTAGAAACAGCATTTAAATCATTTGGTGTTGCCTGATACCATTTTTCTGCAGATGGTATAGCTTTTTCAAATCTAGCTTTTCTCGCTTCAATTAATTTAGTAGCATCGTCCGGTTTTGATTTTCTAAGAGCATTTATCTCTTCTACAGCCTTAGAATCATCCCCAATTGTTATTAAAACTAAGTTTTGATATGCATTTGAAAAATCAGGCTTAAGCTCGATTGCTTTTTTGAATGAAGCTTCTGCATCAGCAGTTGTAGCAGGATCTTTAGATTGTAAAACTCCTAAATTATACCAGTTTGTAGCATCGTTAGGATTCTTTGCTAATTGTTCCTTCAAATTTGCCAAGAACTTATCATTATTTCCTGATTGATAGTATGCAGTTCCCTGGAATTCTTTCAACTTAGCATTATTAGGATATTTAGCTAATCCTTTTTCAATGATAGCTACCGCTTCGTCGTTCTTCTTAGCATTTAAAAGTAGTGTTGACAAAGTTTCATATAAATCTGGTTCTACACTTTTAGTCTGCTCAGTTTTGAAATCAGAATAATCTTTTGAAGACGATTTTTTCAATAAATCCCAAGTACTTTTATCGTAAGTGGCAACCTGCCCTGATTTATTCTCTTTTGCTGTATATGTTGTCTGAACTCCAGTGTAACCTGAATTGATCAATTCTGTATAGATCTTAATCGCCTCATCACTGTTGTTTGCCAAAGCATAACTTAATCCAGCATAGTACATATACGTTTTATCGTCCTGACCATTTGTTTTCAATAAATTATAAACTTCTAAAAACTTAGGAGCCGCAGCGGTATAGTTTTTCGCACTGTATGCATCCATAGCTGCTTTATTAGCAACCTGTAGCTTAGCGTTTACATCTTCTTTTTGTCCGAAAACTAAAGCTGATGCTACGATAGCCATACCTAAAATTAGTTTCTTCATAATCACTATTTTATATTAATTGTACAATTTTATTCTTCAGAATCAGAATTCCCTGTTTCCTCGGTTGTTGGATTTTCATTTTCAACCTGAGGTGCTGTATTGTCTTCTTGGTTATCAGCTACAATTTCACTTCCTTCTTGAATTTCTTCAGAATCTTCTTCTACATCTTTATCCATTGCTACTTTTGCAATGGCTGCGATTTCGTCATTTTTCTTAAGATTGATCATTCTTACTCCCTGAGTATTTCTACCCATCACTCTCATCTCATCCATATTCATACGGATTGCAACACCAGATTTATTGATAATCATCAATCCATCGTCATCTGTTACGTTTTGAATAGCAATCAGATTTCCTGTTTTTTCGGTAATGTTTAAGGTAATAACTCCTTTTCCTCCTCTGTTGGTAATTCTGTAATCTTCTACCGCAGTTCTCTTACCGTATCCTTTTTCAGATACAACAAGAACAGTTTCGTTCTCTACATCGTTCACAACAATCATACCAATAACCTCATCGCTGTCTTCCATCGTGATACCACGAACTCCGATAGATCCTCTACCCACTTCTCTTACTTTTTCCTCAGGGAAACGGATACATTTACCATTTTTAGTAGCAATCATGATCTGTGAAGTTCCGTTTGTTAAATAGGCACTTAACAACTGATCATTTTCTCTAATTTCGATAGCGTTGATACCATTTACTCTCGGTCTAGAATATGCTTCAAGAGATGTTTTCTTGATCGTACCGTTTTTAGTGATCATTACAACGCTCATTTGATTGATGTAATCTACATCTTTCAGGTCGTTGGTTCTGATATAAGCTTTGATCTTATCGTCCGGTTCAATGTTAATTAAGTTTTGTACCGCTCTACCTTTAGCAGTTTTAGAACCTTCAGGAATTTCAAATACTCTTAACCAATAACATTTACCTTTTTCAGTAAAGAACAACATATATTGGTGATTGGTCGCAGAAACGATGTACTCCAAGAAATCTGAATCTCTTGTTGTAGCCGCTTTGTTTCCTACACCACCTCTACTTTGAATCTTGTATTCTGAAAGCAACGTTCTCTTCACATATCCTGCGTGAGAAATCGTAAGAACTACCGCTTCGTTTGGAATAATATCTTCAATAGACATTTCTCCTCCTGAATAATCGATTTCAGTTCTTCTTTCGTCGCCGTATTTTTCTTTAACCTCAGCTAATTCATCTTTAATAATTTGGAATCTTCTAGGCTCATTAGCCAAGATATCTTCCAAGTCCTGAATTTCCTTCATGATCGCATCGTACTCATCTCGGATCTTATCAAGTTCCATTCCCGTTAAACGAGCCAAACGAAGATCTAGAATTGCCTGAGCCTGGATATCAGAAAGGTCAAATTCCTGAATCAATCCTTCTTTTGCACCTTGAGGGTTTGCACTGTGACGGATAATAGCAATCGCTTTATCTAATGAATCCTGAGATCCGATCACTTTCATGAATCCTTCTAAAATGTGAGCTCTTTCTTTCGCTTTTTTAAGCTCATACTGAGTTCTTCTTACAATGACAATATGTCTGTGCTCAACGAAGTGATGAATGATATCTTTTAAGTTCAATTGTTCCGGTCTACCATGTACCAAAGCAATATTATTAACACTGAAAGATGTCTGAAGAGACGTATATTTATATAATAAGTTCAGAACAACATTAGGAATTGCATCGTTTTTCAATTCATAAACGATACGAAGACCATTTCTGTCCGACTCATCTCTAATCTCGTAGATTCCTACAATCTTGTCGTCTTTTACCAATTCAGCTGTTCTGGCAATCATTTCAGCCTTGTTAACCTGGAAAGGAATTTCAGTAACGATAATTGCATTTCTGTTATGCACTTCTTCAAAGCTTACTTTAGCTCTCAGAACTACTCTACCTCTACCTGTATGGAAAGCATCTCTTACGCCATCATAACCGTAGATAATCCCTCCTGTCGGGAAATCGGGAGCAATGATATGCTGCATCAATTCGTCAATCGTAATATCTCTATTGTCGATATAAGCACCAATAGCATTTACAGCTTCCGATAAATTATGAGGAGCCATATTTGTTGCCATACCGACTGCAATACCTGAAGTTCCGTTAACCAAAAGATTAGGGATTTTCGTAGGCATAACCGTAGGTTCAGTTAAACTATCATCAAAGTTATTCTGGAAATCAACAGTTTCTTTATCTAAATCTGAAAGAATATCATCAGAGATTTTTTTCAATCTTGCTTCCGTATAACGCATTGCTGCAGGCGGGTCACCGTCCATCGAACCAAAGTTACCCTGACCGTCAACCTGAGGATAACGTAAACTCCATGGCTGAGCCATTCTTACCATTGCATCATATACTGAAGAGTCTCCGTGCGGGTGATATTTACCTAAAACATCACCAACAATTCTCGCAGATTTCAAATATTTTCTATTAGAAAAAACCCCTAATCCATACATACCATACAGCACTCTTCTATGAACGGGTTTCAAGCCATCTCTTACATCAGGTAACGCTCTTGACACGATAACCGACATCGAATAATCGATATAAGATGACTTCATTTCATCAACAATGTTGATAGGAATCAGTCTTTCTCCTTCTTTTTGCATAAACAAATTTTATTATAATGATATTCAGACCATTAGCTGTGTGTCTGAAAATTATCTATTTTGATTTTTTATTAACGTGCTAATTTACGAAAAATTTGTCGATTTTTGCCCTAGAATTTACCAACAAAATCTTAAAAATTCATAAAATATGAGCGTATTAAGTATAACTTTTCACTGCACGAAAGATAATATCGAAAAATGGGAAAATTATATGGACGAAACATTGGTTTTAATGACTGAAAACCTGCTTGATGTAAACAAATATATCCTTTCTGAAGTACACAGTGATTATATTGAAGACGGGAAAAATTATAACCTTCTTTTGATCTTCGACAACAATGATGTTCGAAATGATTTTATTGAAAGTGAACTTTTAAATATTACTGAAATAGTTGAGAAAAAATTCGGACAGGAAGTAATGATTTTTAATACATTTTTAAATCCAAAAAAAACAAGGTTTTAATTTAAAAAAAGGTCAAAATCGAAGTTAAGTTTTGGCTAAAGCCAATTTTGAGGATGAGCTTTTGTTTTAAATAATCTAAAGCCCTCTCCTAATTGATACAATTATTTTAAATTGTGAACTATAGTATCGTTTCCACTTAAATTAAAATTTTACCATAAAGCAAAAGCACTGAAAATTATCAGTGCTTTTTTATTTATAATCTTACTACAACTACCGGTCTAGGCGAAACGTAATGTCTTCTATGATGAGAATATCTGTGAGGTCTTACCGGTTTGTAATAATGTCTTGGTTTATAATAATGTCTTGCAGGTCTGTGATGCCTGTAGGCGACAGGTCTGTAGTGTGGTCTTGGTCCGTGATAATAATGTTTCGATGGTCCATGCCCACGATGATGGCGGCCTTTTTGGAGAGGTGATGCTTGGTAAAAAGCAAAAGAAAAAATCAGTAAGAAAAATCCTACTATTTTAGTTAGCATTTTCATAAATCAACTATTTTCAAATTACAATATGAAAACTTACAAGTCTAATGCCAATAATGCTTTATTATTTGATTCTATATAAATTTTAAGAAACTTTATAATTTTTACGATTTAAACATTATCTAAAAAATTATTTCACTTCTTCTTTCATAGACGATAATATCTTTCCATTCACTATTTAATTTTGCGATTTTTTTACGAACGCCAACATTTTTAAAGCCATTTTTTTGATGAAACCTGATTGCTACTTCATTCTCAGGGAAGACACTCGTCTGTAAAGTCCAGAATCCGTGGTTTTCGCTGTCCAAAATCATCTTTTTGAGCAAAACTGAACCTAAACCCAGTCCCTGATATTTATTGTCGAAATAAATGCTTACTTCTGCAACCCCCTTAAAACACTCTCTTTTACTTACATGTTTTAGAGCGCACCAGCCAACTACTTCATTATTTTCGTTCTCCAATACCCACCTGCAATCGTTAAAATATTCTGTATTCCAGACTTCTCTATTGGGAACTTCTGTTTCAA
Organism: Chryseobacterium sp. G0201; assembly: GCF_003815655.1. Classification (NCBI taxonomy): domain Bacteria; kingdom Pseudomonadati; phylum Bacteroidota; class Flavobacteriia; order Flavobacteriales; family Weeksellaceae; genus Chryseobacterium; species Chryseobacterium sp. G0201. The sequence continues at coordinate 4,310,345 of NZ_CP033917.1, forward strand.
AAGTAGATATTCCTCCATCTATTCCCTGTTTTAATATCTCAAGAACTCTGGGTTCGTCATTGGGAAGCATTTCTCTTATTTCGTAATTCATTGTATTTAATGATATTTTCGTTTGTTTTTTCTTTTTATTCTGGAATAATGCGTTTGCTTATCTTTCTCGTCTTCGGAAATTACACTGATATTTCCGTCAACCTCCAAAATAGATAATTTTACATTTTTAATTCCGTCAACTCCATGCTCACGAACAGCTTCTTCAAGTTCGTCGTAAGTTATTTTAACATCATCTAAAGCCTTTTCATCTACTTTACCATCCTTAACCAGAATTACAGGATCTGCTTCCATAAAACTTTTGAAAGATTTATTTGAAAACATTAATCTTTTAACGATAAAATTTGCCACAAAAAGCACCAAAGCCGCGATAATACCACCCTGCAAAGAAGTATCCTGCCCTACCATCGCATTCTGAACCGCATTGGAGATCAGCAATAACAAAACAATATCTCCCGCATTAAGCTGAGAAAGCTGATTTTTACCGAACACCCGAATAGCAACCATCATAAAAAGGTAAACACAAAGCGAGCGGACAACTACATCTAGAATGGGATTCACAAGAGTTTATTTATACTATCAAATGTATTGAATTTTATGATTTCCTGTGATAATAATTTCAAGTTTAAACGAATTACTTTAGTTTTAAATATAAACATTAAATTTGCCGTCAATCAGGTCATAGATGATGAAACATTTAAAGGGATTAGACACATTAAGAGCATTAGCGGCGACAATTGTTGTTATAGATCATGTTGAAATCATAAAAAAAGACAACGGAATCCATAATTTCATTGACAACCCTACTCTTATCTACCCTGACGGCCATCTTTCTGTAATCCTGTTTTTTGTGATCAGCGGATTTCTTATTACCTATTTATTATTAATGGAACAGGAAAAAAGTGGTGGTATTAACCTTAAAAACTTCTATATGAGAAGAATTTTAAGGATCTGGCCATTATATTATCTCATTTTATTTCTTTCTTACATCATTTTCAATCCGGATTATTCTCTGATCAGAATTTTATTACCATTATTCATATTTCCCAATGTAGCGTATGCACTTCAGGAAACATGGGACATCAGTCCGCAGATATGGTCGATAGGCGTTGAAGAACAGTTTTACATTGTCTGGCCGTTACTTTTTATCTTTATTTCAAGAAAGAAAAAGGCGTTAAATTATATCATTGCATTAATTGCATTTTTTACACTTTTACCTTTCGGTTTGAAGTTTATTAATCAAATCTTTTTTAAAAGTGAAGAGATTTATAGTTTGATCAGCCGTTTTTTCTACGGTACAAAATTTAACTGCTTAGGAATAGGAACTTTGATTGGTTTTCTGTTTTTCAGGAATAAAGAATATATCAATAGGATTTTGGTTAAATACAACTTTTTAACTTTAATATTTACGCTATTACCCTTTATATTATGGTTTTTCAAATTTAAAACCGAACATTTAAATGATGAACTTTACGCTGTGTTATTTGCTTTTTCAATTTACAATATCGTTCAGCATCCTAAAATAAATATTGATAGCGCGATTACAAGATTTTTAGGAAAAATTTCTTACGGCATTTATCTTTATCACTGGATCTTTGTTATTTTATTCGTAAAATATATCCCAAAAATAGATAATAGTTTTTTGTATAATACAGTATTATACTTTATGATCTTATCTACTACCATCTTCATCTCATGGTTATCTTTTGTCACCTACGAAAAATTTTTCTTAAACCTTAAAAAGAAATATGAAATTGTAAATAAATAAAGTACATTTGATTGAAGCCCTTGACAGCGGATGGAAAGTTGATAACATTACTTTTTCTGAAAATTTGGAGGTAAAATGATTTAAAATCAAATTTACAGTGGTTTATTTCCAGTGCTAGTAATAAATTTAAATTTTTCAACATAAAAAAAGCTGCTTGATTTAAGCAGCTTTGTTTTTAAGGGCATTGAGCGATTGGAACCTCGCTACATACTGTCTGGTTTAGTCTTTCACAATAGACACAGTACTTTTTAGGTTGTCCGCCGTACACTGATTTTAGTTCTTCTTTGTTGAGTTTCTTTAAATTTTTCATATTGTTTTAATTTTGTGGATTAAAGTTAAAACGATATTTTATTTAGTTTATTACAGTTTTATATTTAAAACTTTCAGGATTTGCATTAAAAAACAAAACCACACAAATTGATTGTGTGGTTTTTATATAAAAGATCTTATGATATTATCTGTTGTTGATATCTACTTTTACAGGCATCACATAGGTAGAAGCGATCATATTTTCATTAAGCTTTTTGCTGTCAATTTTATATTGAAGGCTGCTTAATACTTTTTCAATTTCTTTACTTACATTTTTGCAGTCTCCTTTAGAATGTACATTTACAATTTTTCCATTTTCTGCAACTTCAAACTGCACCTGAGAATTCACAACACCTTGTTTGTAATCCGAATTTGTAAAGTCAAAATTACTCATCAAAAGATTTCTGATCTCACTGAAAGCATCATTCTTATTCAGTTGTACTTCCTGAATCGTATTATTTGAAGTGGTCTGAGCTTTAACTGTATTTACAACTGCCATAAACCCACAAACGAAAACTGTAGCAACGAATATTTGAATTTTATTTTTCATAACTCTTTGGTTTTAAATATTATATTAAACTTATTTTGTATCTCTTGACCAAAGGTATTAAAAATAATTAATACTAAATTCACATGCTGTTAACACTGGGTTAACATTGAAATATAAAATACTGATTATCAGTTGAATAAAATTTTAAAATAATTGAAAATTTAACATTGGAGGTTAATATGGAGCATAAAAAAGGCTAAACTTTATCAATTTAGCCTTAATATTTCGTTTCTCGTTTGTATTTCTGTAGGAATCTATACCCTTAAATTAACTTCATTGTCGAGATTCCTCCGGAATGACAAAGATTGCGTTGATATTATCCTATTCCAATTCCCTCTTCAAAAACTTCCCTGTCAAGCTCTTCTTAGACTTCACAATTTCTTCAGGAGTTCCTTTGGCTACAATTTCACCACCGTATTTTCCTCCTTCTGGGCCAACGTCAATAATATGATCTGCTAATTTTATCACATCCATATTATGTTCAATAATAATGAATGAATTTCCAAGCTCTACCAATTGATTGATTGCTTCCATCAGAATTTTCACGTCTTCAAAGTGAAGTCCGGTTGTCGGTTCATCAAGAATATATAAGGTATTTCCGGTTTGTCTTTTTGCTAGTTCTGTCGCTAACTTGATACGTTGAGCTTCTCCACCAGAAAGTGTTGTCGATTGTTGCCCCAACGTAATATATCCCAAACCTACATCTTGTAAAGTTTTAACCTTAGCAAAAATCTTAGGAATCGGCTGGAAGAAATCTACCGCTTCATCAATCGTCATATCCAACACATCGGAAATAGATTTTCCTTTGTACCGAACCTCAAGCGTTTCTCTGTTGAAACGTTTTCCGTTGCAGGTTTCACAATGAACATAAACATCAGGCAGGAAATTCATTTCAATAACTTTCAAACCTCCACCTTGGCAAGTTTCGCATCTTCCGCCTTTTACGTTGAAAGAAAATCTTCCCGGCTTATACCCACGAATCTTACTTTCCGGTAATTCTGCAAAAAGGTTTCTGATGTCTGTAAACATTCCAGTATAGGTTGCAGGATTCGAACGAGGCGTTCTTCCGATCGGAGTTTGATCTACATCTACAATTTTATCAATGTTGTCAAGACCTTCGATTTTTTTATATGGTAAAGGCTCCTGAACGGCTCTGTAAAAATGTTTGTTAAGGATCGGATATAAAGTCCCGTTGATCAGAGAAGATTTTCCGCTTCCTGAAATTCCTGTCACCACTACCAATTTTCCTAGCGGGATATCAAGGTTAACGTTTTTAAGGTTGTTTCCTGTTGCTCCTTTTAAAACTATATTTTTCCCGTTCCCGGCTCTTCTTTCACTAGGAACTTCAATTTTTCTTTTTCCTGTAATGTAATCTGCTGTTATTGTATCAGCTTTCAATAAATCTTTTGGTTTCCCTTGCCAAAGGATCTCGCCACCGAATTTTCCGGCTCTTGGACCAATATCCAACACCTCATCGGCTTCAAGAATCATGTCTTTGTCGTGTTCAACAACTAAAACAGAGTTTCCGATATCGCGAAGATTTTTTAATGAAGCAATAAGCCTTTCGTTATCTCTTTGGTGCAGTCCGATACTTGGTTCATCCAAAATATATAAGACATTCACCAACTGAGAACCAATCTGCGTTGCCAGACGAATTCTTTGAGATTCTCCTCCCGAAAGTGTTTTTGAACTTCTGCTTAAACTTAGATAATCCAAACCTACATCCAATAAAAATTGAAGTCTGGTTTCGATCTCCTTTAAAATTTCATGAGCGATGATTTTATGTTTTTCGGAAAACTTATCTTTAATATCAGCTAACCAATCTTTCAGGTCGGCTAAACTTAATCCGTTAACCTCAGCAATATTTTTTCCGTCAATTTTAAAGCTTAAACTTCCCGGTTGAAGACGGGCTCCATTACATGATGGACAAGTTTCTTCTGTTGTGAAATGTCTTTCCAGCAAAATCGCTTCGTAAGATTCTCTTTCATCAATCATTTCTTCCATAAAAGGAATCAGACCATCAAAACTGATCTTTATTTTTTTTGCAATTCCTGCATATTTAAGATCTTTATTGAATTCCTTATTGCAACCATTATATATATAGTCTAATGCTTCTTCAGGGATATCTTTAAGAGGAGTCGTTAAACCAAGTCCAAAGATCTCAAGGATACTTTTGATTTGAGATAAGATCCATTTATTAGATTTAATATCTTCCAAAGGTAACAAACCACCTTGGTTGATGGATAATTTAGGATTTTCAACAAAATAATCGGTGTTGATCTTTTTGATCGTTCCTAATCCTTTACAATCCGGGCAGCTTCCTTTCGGAGAGTTGAACGAAAAAGTATTAGGTTCTGGTAAGGCTAATGAATGACCAGTTTCGGCATCCATTAAGTTTTTTGAGAAATATTCAATTTCCGTACTTCCCAATTTTTGAATCCCGATCAACCCTTCTCCCATTTCCGTTGCAGTACGTAATGATTTTTCCATTCTGCTTTCAGAAGCACTTTCCCCGATGATCCAACGGTCGATTACGATATCGATGTCGTGGGTTTTGTAACGGTCAAGTTTTAGATCATATTCAATATCCTGTAATTCACCATCAATTCTTGCCTGCCCATATCCTTTTTTGGCCATCTGAACAAAAAGTTCGTGATAATGACCTTTTCTGGAACGTACAACAGGTGCCATCAACATTAGTTTTTCACCTTTATAATTTTTTTTGATGGTATCCAGAATCTGTTCTTCCGTGTAGCTTACCAATTTTTTTCCTGTGGAAAGTGAATAGGCATCCGAAACTCTCGCATACAAAAGACGAAGGTAATCGTACAATTCCGTAACGGTTCCTACTGTTGAACGTGGGTTTTTGTTGGTTGTCTTCTGTTCGATCGCAATTACAGGGGAAAGTCCTTCGATTTTATCTACATCAGGACGTTCTAATCCTCCCAAAAACTGACGTGCATATGCTGAAAATGTTTCGATGTAACGACGCTGACCTTCCGCAAAAATCGTATCAAACGCCAATGAAGATTTTCCGCTTCCGGAAAGTCCGGTGATCACGACCAATTCATTACGTGGAATTTTAACATTAATGTTCTTAAGATTATGCTCTCGCGCACCGTAAACTTCTATATATTCTGTTGATTTGCTCATAATTTGATGTGATCTTACCTGAAAATCACGTTGTGCAAAATTACGGAATTTTATGGAATTTTTTGTGTTAAAAAGTGTTAGTTTATTAACTGTAAAATAGACAAAATCTTTTATTTTAAAATAAATTTTCAGATATTAAAGTTCAGATAAGTTTATTGTTTTTAAATTTACAGGCATTAATCCAAAACTATGAACAGCCTACGAGAGCATATCGAGGAAATAACCCCAATTACAGACGAAGAGTTTGATTATATTAAAACATTTTTTACCCTAAAAAAAGTCCGTAAAAATCAATTCCTGATTCATGAAGGTGATGAAGTAAAATACGAATTTCTTGCCTTGGACGGGATTTTTAAAGTCTTTTATATAGATGAGGACGGAAAAGAACATATTCTACAGTTTGCGAAAAAAAATTGGTGGATGACAGATTATATAGGATTTTTTAAACAAAATAATGCCACCATGTTTGTAGAATGCCTAAAAGATGGTGAAGTTGCCTGCCTTACTTTAGAAGGTAGAGAAAAACTAGCCTCAGAATTTCACAAAATGGAACATTTCTTCAGAGTAAAATTAACGAACGGTTACATTGCTTTACAACAAAGAATAACTCTTCTGTTATCTAGCACACCACAAAAACGATATGAAGAATTCTCAAAATTATATCCTGACCTCCTCTCACAGATTCCCAAAAAGTATATCGCTGAATATTTGGGAGTAAGCAGGGAAACGTTGAGCAGGTTGTATTCCAACAACAATAAATAAGATAGTGTGATTTCGATCACACATTTTTTGTGACTTTACTCCTTCTCTTGAGGCATTGGGTCGGCATACATTTGCTGTAGAAATTAAAACAATTTCAAAAAGATTAATCCAATTATTTAATTAATAAAAAATTTTAAGTCATGAAATCAAAAATCTTAATCATTGTTTCTAATGCCAACACCATCGGAACAAACAACAGAAGTACAGGAACATTTTTATCTGAAGTAGCACATCCTTACGCAGAATTTGAAAAAGCAGATTATCAAGTTGATTTTGCAAGCCTTACCGGTGAATCACCATTTTTAGATGCTTTAAATTTAGCTGACGATCCTGATAATTTGAAATTCTTAACAGGTAAAGGTTGGGAAGACATGCATAAAGCTGCAAAATTATCTACAGTAGATGTCAGTAATTATGATGCTGTATTCGTTCCCGGAGGTTTGGCACCTATGGTAGATATGCCGGAAAATCCGGAGCTTAAAAAAGTAATCGCTGAAACTTACGAACGTGGTGCAGTTGTTGGCGCAGTTTGTCACGGTCCCGTATCTTTATTAAATGTAAAATTGAGTGACGGCTCGTATCTGGTAAACGGAAAAAATATTGCCTCTTTTACGACCGAAGAAGAAGATAATTATGCAAGAGCAGACGTTCCTTTTGATCTTCAGACTGCGTTGACAGATCAAGGTGCTATCTTCCATGCTGCTGAAGCTTGGTCTGCCAACAGTATTGCGGATGGAAATATTGTAACCGGACAAAATCCTGCCTCTGCGAAAGGTGTGGGTGAAAAGATCGTTGCAATTTTAGAATCTAAAAAAGCTTAATTTTTAATATTAAATCTAAAGAAAATGAGTCAAAAAGCTGTTTATGTATACGCCAAATGGCAAGTGAAAGAAGGAAAACTGGATGCTGTACTGCAAATTATGAAAGAAGCTGCCCAAAAAAGCGCTCAGGAAGAAGGAAATTTGTTTTATAAATTACATCAAAGTAAATCCGACGAAAATACTTTGATCTTATTTGAAGGATATAAAGATGAATCTGCTGTAGAAATCCACCGTAATTCTGAACATTATAGAAATTTGGTGGTAGAACAAATTATCCCTTTGCTTGAAAATAGAGAAGTCATTCTTATGGATCAACTTTTATAAGAACCCTTAAAAATAAAAATTCCGGAAAATGATTGAGCTTCCGGAATTTTTTGTTTTAATATTTTTTAATTTTCAAAAAAATCTACATCTTCATTGCTGATCTTTACAACATACTCAATTCCGTCGATCGCTTTTGAAATAATTTGATTTCTGAGGATATTCGACATGTTTTCCCAATAAGCTCTTCCGTAGAAAGAATAGTTTTGAGGAATGATCTCAACCTCAACGGTTCGTACGAAACCTTCTTTCGGTCTATTACTGATCATCGTCCCACGTTTTACTCTCACTTCTTTTACTTCGTCTTTCAGAACCATTCTGCAATAGTTTTTAACGTCTTCCAGAGAAATGATCTTATCTCTGGTCGTTAAAGCATATTTGTAAGCCTGGATGCTGTCGGTTCCTTTTTGCTCTTCAGATCCACCAATACTTTCTGTAAGAAGTATCAGCGACTGAGATTTTAACTGATTGGAAAGTTCCGTTCCCGGACGCATATGATTGGCCAATGTACAATGAGTCACCCAAAACGAGGCGTACGTGTGATCTGTTTTTTCTACAGGTTCCATGATCACGTAATTCAGTTCCTGCTTAATGCTTCTTTTCGCATTATTCACTTTCTGAACCATTGATTTCATTTTATCGGACATTTCGCTCAAAACGCCTTTCACATTATCTCTGTTTAAAAGTGAAAATGCTGCGATCTCATCTCTTGTCAGCTCCAACACATTGGCGATCATGTCAACTGCATTTCTATTGGTAAAACGTTCCATTCCGCCTTTTCGGACGGTGTATAAACCTTTTTTTAAATCATCTGCCGGAGTGAAAGGAATTTCCGTATATCTTCTTCCTTCTCCGTCCTGAACTTCATCAACATAAAGGAAATGCTCACCTTCATCTGTTACCAGAGGGATATTGTTTCCCATAATGTCCAAGCTGTACTCTGTTTTCTTCCAGGCTCTGTTATAGATCGGGAAAGCATTTAAAACAAAAGAAAAATTATCTAAAATCTCCGCAGAAAACTGTGGTGGAAACTCGAAAGTCAGCCACAAGTAACGTTTTCCTTCGATATGTTTTGAAATTTCACCTTTATCTTCAAGGAAATCCAGATTTTGAGGTAGTTTTCCCGGTTCAGAAAAAAGACTGTCTGAAGTTCCTGTGATCTCAATGAATTTATGATGATAAATACTTTTGATATCTTCAATCGTTTTTGTTCTGATCGACTGTTCACGAAACATCTGCTCATACCCTTCCGGCTGACTGCTTTTCAAATAAGATAAACCTTCTCTTACAAACAAAGGATTTCCGTTGCTGGTAACCGTGATGTACGGCAAAAGCTTGTAAACAAAATCCAAATGCTCGAAAGCAGGGTTTGAACAGAAAATACTTAAATATTTAGGAAAGTTCTCGCTTGTATATTTGCTGACGTTGATTCCGATTGTAATTTTTCTGTAATCCTCAGGTTTTCCCTGAAATCTTGAAATTGGAATCTTATTTAATCGGTCATCAATACTATAGCAGGTATTTCCTACAAACATGATCGATGTCTGAGCTTTGTTGATCCTTACATTCCCAATCGGCGTAAAAGGAATATTCACCTGTTTGTCCGATTCCGACTTTACGGTGGAAGTCATCTGCTTTTTGAAGAAAAATTCTGTATGCTCCAACAAAACCTCCGAAGATTCGTAAGGCTGTGTAAATGCAACAGCATGTGCAGGAATCGGGTGTGTATAAATGGATGGGGTTAGTAATTTTGCCAGCTTTTCTAAAATGCGGGCATTTACAGTCTGTATTTCGTTATTTGCTTTAAAAACTTCTGTACTGAACGCATCGATCAGTAATTTAACGAAAGGATCCAAAGACTGCGGACTTTTTAATCCCCAAACTTTGGTTGCGTTCTGAAGCATTCTTGCTTTTACAGATTCTTTGGAATAAATATTCTGGTCTAAATTCATAAATTCTGGTTACAATAAAATATTTAATCGATAGACATCGGGCTCAAAAATAATTCTGTAGAAAAACTGAAACGTTCTCCCGATTCTTCCATTTTTGCATTGATAGCGATTTTTACTTTCTTTTTGATTTCCGTGTGTTCTTTTGTGTCGTAGTTGTGTTCTACGATTTGTATGTGCGCATCAATCTGTGGCTGTACTATTCTGGTTTCGTATTCTTGTATCTGTCTTTTGAGACTTTTGATAAAAATATTTTCCCAGACGGCACTTGTAACTCCATTATCGAATTCCAGATTCCAAACGTCGTTTCCGTAATTTTCATCATATCTGTTTTCGCCCTTTTTGGTGGTTATCAGCAACATGATGTTGTGGGCAATACTTTCACCCATGTCGCAGGTGTCGATACTTCCTCCCTCCGTCATTAATGTTGATGGAACAAAAGGCATTCTATAATTTGGTGTGTCCATGATTCAGCTTTATTTTTTACGTCATAGTCTTGTTTACTTGAAACGAAATACCAAATTAAACATTTTTCACGAAATAGAGTATTGTAATATTTTAAAATTGCTGTTTAAAATTCTTTCCGCGTTGTTATTGAAACCTCATAGGTTTTAAAAACCTATGAGGTTTATTAAAAGACAAACAGTAGTTGATATCACTCCAGTCCTAGCCCCGATTGAAACGACATCCTTTTTTGTTGCGGCCGGAGCGAAGCGGAGGCCGTAACAAAAAAGATACAGTGGAAAGCGGGAAATAGCTCCTAAATATAAATAATGAGCAATTGGCAATGAGTAATAAAAAAAGCTGTCCGACTTAGTCAAACAGCTTTTGAAATTTATTCTTCTATTTTCTTGTTTCGATTGATAAAATAATAAACCGGAAGTCCGAGCAAGACCATTAAGAATCCCGGCCAAGTATATTGTTGCTTGTAAATTAATAATAAAATACAAAAACCAGAGCCAATAAGTAAATAAATGATCGGTGTAACCGGATATAACCACGTTTTGTAAGGTCTTTCGAGATCCGGCTGCTTAAATCTTAAATAAATAACTCCAAAAACGGTTATCATGTAAAATAAAACGATCACGAATGAGATCATATCTAAAAGATTCCCGTATTGCCCACTTAAACACAGCAAACAAGCCCAAACTCCCTGCATCCATAGTGCATTAGCGGGAACTTCGTTTTTATTGTTTTTTTCGGCCTGTTTGAAGAACATTCCGTCTTTAGCCATAGTTTGGAAAACTCTTGCTCCAGCTAAGATCAATCCATTATTACATCCGAAGGTAGAAACCATTACCAAAACGGCAATAATTACCGTTCCTGCACTTCCGAAAATAAAGTGTGAAGCGGCAACTGCTACTCTATCATTTTCTGCAAAGGCGATTGCGTCTCTATCTAAAGCATTTAAGTAAACATAATTCACTGCAATGTATAAGATCATTACGGCAGTAGTCCCGTAGATCATAGATTTTACAACGTTTTTCTTTGGATTTTCAATTTCACCCGAAACGAAGGTCACACTTTCCCAAGCCACAGAACTGAATACGGAACCTACCATTGCTGCTGCAATTCCGCCCAGTAGAGTCATTCCACCGATGGGTTCCCAACCTTCTTTCAGGAAGTTTCCGAGAGCATCTTTTTTAAGATTGCTGAAAGAATCATATCCCAAACTAAAATTTTCCGCCAAATGAGAGAAATCAACTAAAATAAATCCGGCAGCAATTAAGCCTAATATGGCTATGATTTTAGAACCTGTGAAAACATTCTGTAATATTTTTCCGCTTTCTACTCCTCTTGTATTAAAATAAGTCAATAAAATTATAGTACCGATCGCCAAAATCTGTATCCAGGTGATCTTAAATTCTCCACTTTGAAAGATTGGTGCAGCATCATTAAGAGCCGGAACCAAATAGGCCGTAAACTTTCCGAAGGCCATTGCCACGGCAGCGATTGTACCTGTCTGTATTACCGTAAATAATCCCCATCCGTATAAGAACCCCATCTTCTTGCCGAAGATTTCTTTAAGATAGGTATATTGCCCTCCCGCCTTTGGAAACAAGGCTGATAGTTCGCCATAGCTGATCGCTGCTGCAACTGTCATGATTCCCGTGATTACCCAGACAACGATAAGCCAATATCCGGAGCCAAGGTTCCGCATCATGTCGGCGCTTACGATGAAGATCCCACTTCCGATCATGGAACCCATTACCAGCATGATGGCATCCCAAAGTTTTAGTTTTTTTTGCATAGTCAAGTATAGGTGTCAAATATAAATAAATATGTGATTCGTTTCGGATTTTGTTTAAGGAGGAGAATATTTTTATTGGAAAATCGCAAAGGCGCAAAGATTTCAACTATGAATACTGTTTTTAAGGCGCAAAAAAAATCAAAGATTTTCAACCAAACTCTAAAATACAAAAGTTATAAATTTTATCTGTGATAAAATCTTTGTGCCTTAAAGTAGCTTTTTAATTATAATTTGCGCCCTCCCGATTTTCCAACTATAAAAAATAAAAGTTGAAACAATTATTTAAAATCAATTTAAACACGAGAAAACCTCACCTGTTTTTTATCAAGTTTTTAACGATTTCTGATTCAATATTTATTAGTATTTTTGGAAAAAATATTAAAAATGAAATTCAAAGCAATATTATTCGCAGTCGCTGTAAGTGCATCCACTTTAGCTTTTGCACAGGAGACAAAGAAATCCGGTCCACCAGCAGGAAATGCAGTGGTAGGTGATACTTATGGAAGCGTAGTTTCTTCCGGAGTGGAATCTAAGGCTATTTCTGTAGAAAAATTAAGCAAAAAGCTTAAAAAAGAGAACAAAAAAGTAGAAAACGTAGCTATCAAAGGAAAAGTAGTTGATGTTTGTGATAAAAAAGGTTGTTGGTTAACGATCCAAACTGAAGATAAGTCTCAGTTCTTCGTAAAAATGAAAGATTATGCATTCTTTGTTCCAACTGCTTTGAAAGGTAAAACTGTGGTGTTAGACGGAAGCGCTGAAAGAAAGGTAACTTCTATCGATGAGCAAAAACATTACGCAGAAGATGCTAAAAAACCTCAATCTGAAATTGATGCGATCACGACTCCAAAAGAAGAGATTAGATTTGTAGCGAACGGAATTAAAGTTGTGAACTAAACGTCAGCTTAATTTGTAAAAAAACAATTCGGTTTTCCCTTGAGAAAACCGAATTGTTTTAAACTTTATCTGGCATAGACCAAACATGGCATAGGACTTTCCAAACATCCTTTTCTTTACTCCATGTAACAGAATATTCTCCTTTTCCTATAATTTTTGTACCGGAAAACTCAACATCTTTAAAGATTCCGCTTTCAAAAGCTAATTTTCCATCGATAATCAGATTTTCAGGTTCAAAAATAACGTCTACTTTACCCAAGCCTCCTTTCATGAAGTCTAAAATTTTATCATTTCCCTGGATAATAGGTTTGTTAGGCGGAAAGATCAATGCTTTCTCATCATATACCTCTTTAAATATTTCCGGATCAGCATTATGCCAAGCTTCTGTCCAGATTTTCATGTTAGGATTCATATAATTATTTTTATCTTTCAAGATAGGTAAATCCGGCATCGGTATTGCTTTTTTCAAGAGCTATTGCAATGTTGAGATGGGCCATTGCTTCTAAATATCTTGCATTCTTTATATCATGAATTACAACAGCATTGAATCCGATATCTTGTGCTATTTCTTTTATTGTTTCTCCAGCCTGATTATCATTAGTTGCGATAAAAGCGGTTAATTTTTGTCCGTTGAACTTCTTACCATCTTCTTTCATTACATCTGCAAAAATTGTATTGAAAGCTTTTACAACTCTACTTTCAGATAATATTCTGGCTGTTTGCTCGCCACCACTATCTTCTCCTAAAAATATAGGAGACCAGTCGCTGCTGTTGATGGGATTGGTAATATCTACAACAATTTTTCCTTTTAACTGATCTTTATAAGCCTGTAAGACTCCATTCATTGCAGAATAGGGAATTGCAAAACAAATGATGTCTCCAAAATCTATAGCATCAGCCATTGATATCTGAGTTTCAGATGGATTTTGTGTCCCGTATTTTACAAGATGTCCCGACTTACTTAATAAATTCCCAAGACCGGATGCAACGTTTCCCGCACCTATAAAAGCAATATTCATTTTATTCATATTTATATTTTAATTGCAAAGTTTAAAAAATGCTATTACTTTTACAAGTAGTTACCAAATTGTATGTTAGTTATCAAAAAGTAAGTTTATGAATGTAAGAAAATTAAGTTCAACGAGTTTGCAAAACGAAATTGCTTTAGAAAATGATTGCCCGTTTATATATGCTCTATCTCTGATGGGTAAAAGATGGAAGCCCGCCATACTCTGGAAAATGAGTGAAGAGGGCTGCTATCGATTCAGCGGATTTAAAAGAGAAATTCCACAAATAAGCGAAAAAATGCTAACCCAACATCTAAGAGAGCTTGAAAGTGACGGTTTGATAACGAGAACTGTTTATACCGAAATGCCTCTAAGAGTAGAATATGCACTCACAGAGCTAGGGTTATCTTTACAGCCTATTCTTTCTTCACTTTATCAATGGGGAGATAAAGCACAAAAAATAAAAAAAGACTTTGGCTAGTTTTTTAGTCTTCTATTTTAAATTCTACTACAGCATCGAGTTTCGGATATTTAGTGGCAGAAACAAATTTCTTTCCGGTACAGTCGATCTCGAGCCAGCCTTTTCTTTTCTTAACATCTCCAACTTCCATTACAAACGGTACAAAAGATATTTCGTCTTTACCCTCTTCCATAATTTCTCGATACTGAACAGCGACATCTAAAATACATTCATGGTCGGTATTCAACTTTACATTTCTGTAAACGATATCGTAATGTGTTTCCTGATTTTCGGGAATTTCAAGATAAGCTTCCCAGCCTGTAATATCAGAATTTAATTCGCTGATTGCTTTTAGTGCGTAATACAACGCAATCGTATAATATTTTCTAGTTCCTTTTCTTGTATAGTCATCTACAAAATGTCCGCCTTCAAATAAAATCGTAGGCATTCCTGCTTTGATGAAATTATCGCCCGTTGAAGTTGGATAAAATTCATCAGAATATCTTCCGATCTGATTTGGAATTAATTCTTTCAGATGATGATAAACTTCAGCAATTACCGCCATGCATTTTTTTCTGTTTTCGGTAACGGTACGTTCAACATTTTCCGAAGGCGCCAAAAATGATAAAGTTGCAGGATGAATTCCGTCTGTGGTAAAAATTGTTCTCTGCTCATGCAAATTCAGAGCGTAATCATATTTTTTTGAAGCGACGGCATTTTTAAGAAATTTAATCTCTTTACTCGACTCGTTATGGAAGTCTCTGTTAAGATCAATATCTGAAGCATTGAGTCTTGTCCATTTTTCAGAGCCGTCTGGATTTAGCATAAAAATAAAATCCAGCTTGATCTTACTGAAAAGTTCATCTTTCAATTCCGGAGCTTTATCTAAAGTGATCAGCAGATCCAACATGGCATGTGTAGCGTTCGATTCATTTCCGTGCATTTGCGACCAAGCCAAAATATTGATACTTCCGGTTCCGATGCTTAATTTATAAATAGGTTTCTCCAAATATGATTTCCCGATCTCCTGAATATTTTCTGCGAGATTCGTCTGTAAGTATGAAAATAATTTTTCAGGGGAAATATAACGATTAGGGAAATTAGGGTTTTCTAAATAGATCTGTTCAAAATTCATTCTGGAATAGTTTACAAGAGTCAAATTTAACCATTTTTAGTTAAAAAATAAAATTAACGTTTGTAAACCTATTAAACAATGTAAAATGACAGTTTGTCTGTGGATAAAATTGTGGATTGTGGATAATTTAATTAAACTTATTTAAAACACTAAAAATCAGTAATTTATGAATTTTACTTAAATGTAATTTAGAACTTTACTTTAAGTGTTGAAAACCCTATTCATCACCAAATGCGTGTAATTAACTTAAACATGTGGATAGTGGATAAATATGTTAATTACTTTTCATATACAAATGTAAATTGTTAATTATTTAGAAAAGTCCTTTAAAATCGTTGTTTAATTTGGCTTAAAATAAGAAAGTAAATACTATTGAAATTTATTAGCTAAGCATTTGTTATTTAATGATAATTAAACACTGAAATGAGCCTATATTGGGTGTTTACGGAGGTAAAATAACTCAAAACATACATTTGTAATCAGTAAATATCAACAAAATCAAGTATTTAGCTAGTCTTCTACTCTAGTTGTTAAAATTATAAGCTTGTATTTACATGAATCCTCATTAACAGGATACTTAACGATTGATCAATGTTAAAATGGCTAATAATTAGCTTATTTGACCTATACCGTCAGTTGAAACTATAGAAAGTGAATTTTGGGGATAAAATGTTAAATAAAATTTATGATTTAATTTTATCCATAATATAAAGTATTGATATTTAGTTAAATAAACTAATTTACAAATGTATTGTCAATAACTTTATTTTGATTTACATTTGTATTTTGCAATTGTAAATACTATCTTTACATTTGTAAAGTGATTAAAAGCTTATTTTATGAGTTTAAACGAAAGAATTTCCAAAGTTATAGAGTATTCAAAATTGACTCCTTCTGAATTTGCAGATGAGATAGACGTACAGCGGTCTTCTATTTCTCATGTTACTTCAGGAAGAAATAAACCGTCTTTAGAATTTATCATCAAAATAAAATCTCGATTTCCGGAGATCTTATGGGACTGGCTAGTGAACGGCGACGGTGAAATGTTGAAGTCTGAATTACCGGAAACGAATGACCTTGAAGAAATGGAATTGGAAATCGACGAAGATAAAGCCAAGCCTACTTCACTTCCAGATTTATTTACCATGATGAATAATGACGATGACTTTGGATCTGACGAAACAGAAATTGAGCTCCCAAATGAGAGGCCTCAGGAATCATTTATTCCGCATCAAAGTGTACCTCAGGATAAAATATTCGATTCTCAGCGATTAGAGAAATCCAACCAACAATTCATGGATCAAGTAACTGGAAATCAAGAGAATAAGATAAAACGTATTGTTTTGTTCTATGAAAACGGAAAATTTGAAAGTTTTGAACCATAAAAAACCTGATCAAAGAAAATGATCAGGTTAAAAAATATTTGAAGAAGAAAACTAAAGCTAGTGCTTTATATTTTTCAGCTATTTAAATTAAAATGATGCGTTCATTTTATTGCTTTTTTCATGATATACAACTAAATTACAAAAAGTTTATAAACTTAACAAATAAAAATTAATTTTAATAATAAATAATTAACATAATAAATTATTCCATACATATTATAAATTTTAACTATAGATAAAAGAATGCATGATCAAAATTGGTCAGGAATTTTTATTATTTTAAATAATATTATTTATATCACAAAAAAATACCTCACAAATAATGCGAGGTATTTATATTTTTAAAAATAGATTACTTGTTCTTTCTTCTATCCAATTCTTTCTGAATAAGACCTAATTCTCGTCCTGTTTGCCCTGCCACAGAAGTGTTTTCTCTAGCTCTTCTGGTAAGGTAAGGAACAACATCTTTTACAGGTCCGTATGGAAGATATTTTGCTGCATTATACCCTTTATCAGACAAATAGAAAGTAATGTTATCACTCATCCCATAAAGCTGTCCGAAATAGATATGAGGATTGTTATTGTCAAGAGATTTAGCCTTCATTTTGTCCATGATCAATTCAGAAGAGATCTCGTTATGGGTACCAAAAAATGCTGAAACTTTATCTAAATGATTCATTACAAAATCAATTCCTGCATTATAATTTTTATCAGAAGCCTCTTTGGTTGGTTGGATCGGATCTGCATATCCTTTTTCTGCCGCTCTTGCTCTTTCCTTCTCCATATAAGCACCACGAACGATCTTATATCCAATGAAATAATTCTTTTCTCTGGCTCTCTGAAGGTTTTCTTCCATGTATTCCAATCTGCCGGTTCTATACATTTGGATCGTATTCCAAACGATAGGTTTTTCCTGATTATACTTTTCCATCATCTCTTCACACAAATGATCTGCGGCATCCTGCATCCAGGTTTCCTCGGCATCTACCATCACTTTTTTGTCGTGTTCATGGCAAAGTTTACATACTTCATCGAATCTTTTTACAACTCTTTCCCACTCTTCTTTTTGGCTTGAAGTAAGCTCTGCGTTTTTTCCAACAGCTTCATATAGATCAATTCTACCGAAAGCCGTAGGCTTAAAAACGATAAAAGGAATCGCAGGATTTCCTACTGAAAACCTTACAATATCTTTAATTTCTTTGCAAACAGCATCAAATGTTTCTTCATCTTCTTTACCTTCAATTGAGTAATCGAAAATACTTCCAACCCCTCTTTTGAAGAGTTGTTTCACGGCTTTCATGCTTTCTTCACGCGTTTCTCCACCACAAAATTGGTCAAACAAAGTGTTTTTTACAATTCCGGTTACGAAAGGAAAATTATTATGAACAGTGAAATTAAGGACAGAAGTTCCAAGACTTGTAAGAGCGGGTTGTTCAATCATTTTGAACATCCAGTACGCTTTTCTTAACTGTGCATCAGATTTATCTGCAAATGCAACTTTGGTATCGTTAAAAATGGGCATTCCTTTTTATTAAATTTAGTTTTGCAAAGGTAAGAATAACCTTAATCTTTTTACAACATTTTCTGCTATATTTTACCTTCGATTCCGTTCAGAAGCATTGCAATGATTCCTATAAAAACCCAAAGTCTTAATATATTGATTGTCAAAAAATTACTTTTTCGTGAAGAATTTAAAAGCAAATAAATACAAAAGATGAATACAAATAATCCTCCTGCAAAATAATAAGCCATAAAACCGGAAATTCCTGTTCTGAGAATCAATTTCATGGAAACTGCCATTGTAATAACCAGTAATGAAATGATGATTCCTTTCGTAGTTTTAGTTTTAAAATAATTGGGAATTGTAGTATATCCGAAGGCTTTATCTACACTTTTTGTGAGCGTGTCTTTTACTATATCAATACATAAAAGCATAAGAAAAAGAAAAATTGCCATCAACAAAACCTTCTTTGAAAAAGTCTCATAATACACCATCATTCCGAAAAAAGGATATAGGGTAAGACTCACAAAAGTGAGGTTATTGATAATTAAAATCCTGCTTAATTTATGGCTGTAAAACCACATAAAAAATTGATAAACCACAAAAAAAGCAAAAACATTATGTGAAATTGTCCACGCCACGCCCAAAGAAATGATACTTAAAAACAAATAAGCATAAAGAAAATACTTCTGTTTAATGAAACTTTGAACTCTTGTTCGGAATGGTTTTACGATATGATCTTTTTCAAAATCATAGAACTGATTGATAATTCCACCTGCAAGAATTGTTAAAACGGTACAGAAAATAATGCCGTGAACTTTAAAATCGAAGACAAATTTTCTGAAACTTTCATCCTGATTAAACAAGAAAAATGTTGAAACATACAACGCAAAAGTGAGTAAAATAGCTACAAAAAATCGTGCGCCTAAAAGAAAGCCCACGAATTGTGAAAATCTGTAAAATAGAGATTTTTGGACAAAGTTTTTTTGTTGGAAATTATCTTTTTCAGAATTCATTCCCAATACAATTAAAATCTGTAAATCACTTCTTTATGGAAGCCGTCAAGCATTTTTTCAGCTTTCTCGTAATCTTTTGTGAAACCTAAAATATAACCTCCGCCTCCGCTTCCGCAAAGTTTTAAGTAATAAGCATTTGAGTCTAACCCTTTTTTCCAGACATTAAAAATACTTTCCGGAATCATCGGACGAAAATGTTCGTATGCCCAATGAGAAAGTTTCTTTAAATTTCTAAAGAAAGGATTCATATCTTTTTTAAGGAAAGCCTCGATACAAGCATTGTTGTAGCGGATAAACTCTTCTTTTAAGGTTTTACGGAAACCTTCAGTCTTCATTTTTTCAAAGAAAATCTGAACCATTGGTCCGGTTTCGCCCGTCATTCCGGAATCGATCAGGAAAATTGCTCCTTTTCCTTCCTGGCTTTTTGGGATTGCTACTTTATCTACACTTTCTTTACTTTCGATAAGAATCGGAAGGTTCATGTAGCAAATAAGTGGGTCTATTCCAGAACTTTTTCCGTGGAAATAGCTTTCCATTAAACCAAAAACGGTTCTCAAATTTTTAAGTTCGTCTTTAGAAATATTGTCAGGATTATGTTTTGCAATTGAGTAACGTTCGAAAATAGCGGCTACTAAAGCGCCTGAACTACCAATTCCATATCCTTGCGGAATATTACTGTCAAAGAATAAACCTTCAGAGATTTCCTGTTTGAATTTCGAAACATTTAATTCAAAACCTTGAGGAAGCTCTAAATTGAGTAGATAATCTGCGTATTTTGTAAGGTGTTCATTAGATTTTTTTTCAAAATCGGAATCTAATGATGAGAACTTGAGGGTACCTTTATAGAAACTATAAGGTAATGTCAAACCTTGGGAATCTTCAATGATTCCGTATTCCCCGAACAAAAGAATTTTTGCGTAAAATAAAGGGTTTGTCATTATATAATAAATCTTTTTTGCAAAGTTAAAATTATTCTGCTCAGTATAAGCAAAATCCACGCCGAATTATAACTTATTTTAACAGAACATTGATCATTTGTATTTAATTAAATCTTAAAAACTATATTTAATATCTTAAAGTTAGCAAAAAAGCCTGACAAAATCAGGCTTTTATTATTAAAAATTCAAAAATTATTGTTTTATTAATTTCTTGCTTACTGTTTGTTTTTCTGTTTCTATTGAAACCACATAATTTCCGGTTGGCATAGTTGAGAGGTTTATCTCTGTTTTATTTCCTTTCAATGAACTTGCAGAACTTACTAACCTTCCAGCTTCATCATACATTTTATATGATTTTAAACCTTCTTTAGAAGAAATTACTATCATTGTTTTTGCAGGGTTAGGATAAATATCAATAATATTATCCTTTACAACTGTATCTTCTACCCCCAAAAATTTACATGTGAAATTAGCTTTCCAACCGTTACCGACGCCAGAGCCATTAGAGAAAAATTCTACGGTAATAGCTCCTGTAGGATGTGTTGACGTAAAAGGCCCTGGAATTAAGTTACCCGTCAAATCACTGCCATTCGAAAATAAAGGAGAGCCTGCTGGCCCATTATATACATACATATAATCACTAAATCCTTCTAAATTAAACTCAGTGAAAACTAGTCCTAGTTTGGAATTGGAAAGGGGATAGAAAGTTTTTGATAATATTTCATTATTACTATAAGTACCTGAAATTCCTCCGGAATCTGTAAACTGGATACCACTACACCAATTTCCATCTGTTAAGATAGTTCTATACTTTTGGTAAGCAGATGAGCTAGAACAATCTGTACCAATATAAAGGTTATAGTAAGTTGCAGGTTCTAAATTAGTTAAATTAAAGGCTTGTGAACTAGTATTTCCCGTTTGTACAATAGTTCCATCCATTTTTGAAAGCTTATATTTCCAAGATAATGAACTCCCGTCAATAATAAAAACATTTGCAGAATTTTGAGTAATTTCGGTAACACTAAAATCAATAATTGTCTCCTCACAAGATGTAGTACAATTAGTTCCAAGGCATGCACTAGAATTTATTATATTTCTCATTAGAGCAGCTGGCTGAGAACCAAATCCGTTACTAAAATTTATGCCTACCCCTGATACCTGATGACAATAACTCATAATCGTACCACTACTCGGAATCGGACCAGGACATACACTGCCTTGAGATCCACTTAGCCAGCCACATCCGTCAATAGCTGTGTTATTTCCGTTCCATGCACAAGCATGGGTGTGGGGTGAGCCTAAGCTATGTCCCATTTCATGTGCTACAACATTGACTGTCCATGAATAAACTGGAATAGCGTCATAATTTTGAGTAACGGGAGAAAATGCATATTTTGAGTCTTTACAAAGTGAATTTATATAAGCTACCCCACTACTTGCAGGAGAGTTAATTAAATTAGCCTGATCTCCATTAAAGATAGGTCTATTATTCCGAAACGCAGCTAAATTAGCGTCAGCACCTGCAGTATAAGGATCTTGAGCTGTCCAAACATATACTTCACTTAAAGCAATTTTTATATCATCATTATAATATAGGGTAGCTACATTATTATGAATAGCTGTAAGCCAATTTACGGTAGTTGTAGTATTTGAACCATTATTTTGGTAAGGTTTATAACATACTTCATAATATATTCTTACACAATTATCTGTTAAAGTCTTTTTTTCAGTAAGTTTAGGATCGAAAGACATTTTATTATTTTGATTTTCCTTTAATTCATCTGCTCCGCAAATAAAAGGATTTTTGCCTATTAATTTAGAATCTGAATAGCTTACAAAATCTTCAGAATTTTTAGCTTTTCCTAAAATTATATTTCCCAGTTCTGGCGTAGAAGCTACCCCCACAATATCATTTTCAAAAAAACTAAAGGCAACAACAGAATTATTTTCTCCCTGTACAATACCTTTATAGTAAACACCAGGTATATAACTTATTGCCTCTCCTTTTTTAGTTGTTACTTTAAAGTCATTTGTGAAAATTTGATCTTTATATAATTCTACCGTAATTTTTTTATGTCCCTGAAAAGGAAAAGAAATTTCAATAAACTCTGGCTTATCTTTAACAATTTTTTGAAGATTAGAAGAATTTAGATTGAAAATGGTAATATCTGTTGCCAGTCTTTTGTACTCGACTATCTTTTCAGAAGCCTTATCTACTTCAAATAAATCATATTTTTCAAAAGATTTATTCTGAAAATGATATTCTGAAATTTTTTGAGGAATTGGCTTTAAATTTTGTGAAAAACCTACAACAAAACTTTGCAAAATGCAAAGAAATAGAATCTTTTTGATCATTTTTATTAATTTCTTACAAATAAACAAAAAAAATATTATTTTTATAAAAATTAACATATAAATCATAATTATGATTTATATGTTAATTTAAAATCTTCGTATTTAAAAATTTTCAGTCTAATAATTATAAAAAATATTGAAATTGCTTATTTTAAAAAAAAACTATGAAATTTCGATGAAAGTATTTATTGTTTGTTTTTATAGAGAATGGAAATCATATTTTTGATAAAACATCCTAGAAATAAAAAAGCCAATGAATTACTTTATTGGCTAAAAATATTTAAAATATAATAATATTATAATGTATCTCTCTCTTTCATCATTTTCACTTTCATAAAACGGATCAAGATAAGACCTATTGCAAAAAATATGGTCATAGAAAGTGCAGCGATACGCATGTTATTAAAATGCTCGATCAACGTTGCAAAAATGAATGTTCCTAAAATAATCGCCAACTTTTCTAATACATCATAGAAACTGAAAAACGTTGTGTTTTCCATTGAATTTTCAGGTAAAAGTTTTGAATAGGTTGATCTCGACATCGCCTGAAGACCTCCCATTACCAGACCTACAACTGCAGCAACTCCGTAGAACTGATATTCAACAGTAGGGTTTTCTTTATTAAGGAAAAACGCCCATAAACAAGCTACAATCCATAAAACAATGGCAATTGAGATCACATTTCTGTTTCCTATTTTTCTGGATAATCTTGAGAATATGACCGCTCCGATAATTGCTTCGATCTGAATAACTAAAAGTGTTCCGATTAATTTATCCTGAGCCAGGTTTATTTCACTTTTCCCAAATAATGTTGCCATTAAGAAAATTGTCTGCATTCCAACACTGTAGAAAAAGAAACTTGAAAGGAAAAATTTTAGATTTCTATCCTTAAACAATAGATTTCCCGCTTTAAAAAGTTCATGAAAACTTTCTTTCGCAATGTCTTTATAAAAACTGATATTATCTTTAAATACTTCGAAGAAACCTCCTTGGTCTGCATGCTTTTTGAAGATATTTTTATAGTTTAATAATACAAGATCTTTAGGTAATTTCTCTTTAACATCACCAAACTGAGGTAAATGTTTGAATGTATATTGAGAAAAACCAAACCACCAAGCTCCCGTCAATAAGAAACTAATTCTTGTAAATAATAACTGTTGTGCAGCACCTTTAGCAAAAACCTGAATCAATACCAAACATAAGATTACTAAAACTACAGAACCGATATATCCGTAAACATACCCTCTTGCGGAAAGCGCATCTTGTTTATCCCGCGTCGCAATATCCGGTAAAAACGAGTTATAAAACACCAAACTTCCCCAGAATCCTACACTCGCTGTTATACTGAAAAGCAGTCCCAGAAAGACATTATGCATGCCTGTGAACATCGCCAATCCCATACAAGAGGTAGCTCCCAAGTAACAGAAAAACTGTAAAAATGATTTTTTATTACCAATAGTATCCGCTAAAGAAGACAAAAACGGAGATAATAAAACGACAATAAAGAAAGATATCGTTAATGAATATCCATAAACCGCATCCGGCTGATATTCTTTTCCAAAGATCTTGATCATGTGTCTTACCGGAACATCGATCCAGGTTTTTGTTTCCGCTACATATTCCTTTTTTTCGTACGCTGTGGTAAGAATAGAATAATAAATTGGGAAAATAGTAGACGTAATTACCAAAGAATAAACAGAATTGGCCCAGTCGTAGACTGCCCAAGCTTTCATAATCTTTGGATTATTTTTAATATTTTGTGATGGTTGAATCCCTGTTTCAGACATTTATAATAAGTATTAATTTAGCAAAAATAAAAAAACCATTAAGAAATTGATAACAATTTAAAAAAATTATCAAATCCTTAATGGTTGTAAATATACTTTAAAAAGTATTATAAATTCTCAATAACAATTGCAGATGCACCACCGCCTCCATTACAGATTGCTGCAGCACCATATTTTGCATTATTTTGTTTTAAAACATTGATCAAAGTAACGATAATTCTAGATCCTGAACTTCCAAGTGGGTGACCCAAAGCTACCGCTCCACCGTTCACGTTTACTTTAGCAGCATCCAATCCTAAGATTTTGTTGTTTGCTAAACCTACCACAGAAAAAGCTTCATTAAATTCGAAGAAATCGATGTCCGTAAGCTCTAAACCAGCTTTTTTAAGAGCAATCGGTAAAGCTTTTGCAGGCGAAGTCGTGAAGTTTTCAGGCTCCTGAGCAGCATCAGCATAAGAAACAATTCTTGCCAAAGGCTTAAGACCTAATTCTTCCATTTTTTCTTTAGAAACAAGGATCAATGCAGAAGCACCGTCATTTAAAGTAGATGCATTAGCTGCAGTTACCGTTCCTTCTTCTTTTTTGAAAACCGTTGGAAGTGTTGGAAGTCTGTCGAAGTTTACTGCTTTGTATTCTTCATCCTCTGCGAAAATGATAGGATCTCCTTTTCTCTGAGGAATAGAAACGGGAACAACTTCTTCAGCAAATTTCCCTTCGCTCCAAGCTTTTGCAGATTTTTTGTAAGATTCTATAGCGAAATTATCTTGTTCTTCTCTTGTAATATTATAGTCAGTTGCACATTTTTCTGCACAAACTCCCATGTGAACTTTGTTGTAAACGTCTGTAAGACCGTCTAAAACCATTCCGTCTAACATTTTAACGTCTCCTAATTTTGTAGCGTTTCTTGCATTGTAATAATGAGGAACTGAAGACATGTTTTCCATACCTCCCGCAACAATTACGTCTGCATCACCCGCTTTAATTGCCTGTGCAGCCATACTTACCGCTTTCATTCCTGAAGCACAAACTTTATTGATCGTTGTAGCGATAGTTCCGTTTGAAAGTCCCGCTCCTAAAGCAACCTGACGAGCCGGAGCCTGTCCTTCACCTGCCTGTAGAACGTTACCCATATAGATTTCCTGGACATTTTTAGGGTCAAGGTTAATTTTATCTAATGCTCCTTTTACAGCAATCGATCCCAACTTTGTAGCCGGAACAGCTGATAAACTTCCTAAAAAACTACCCATTGGTGTTCTTACTGCGGAAACGATGAATACTTCTTTCATGTGTATATCTTTATTTTTTCTATTTTAAAAATGATTCTAAACCTTTCGGTTATTTTGTTTTAACCTTTATTAAAACCAAATCGAATTGGTTATTATCAACTTTAGATTGAATTTTAATATAATTATCCATTGTTGCAATTACCTTATTACTAAAAACATCACCCACTTTAATAGGATTGCTTTCTTCAGTTTTTTCAAGTACGATCAGCTTATAATTACAGTCATCCACAAAAACAATACTTGATTTTATGTGATCTTTTCCATCATTATAGTATTCTGTCTGAACATTATCTTTCACGGTCATGTACCAAAGATTTTTTGGATAATTAACACGTAGAAATGTTCCTTCCTTTATATTACTGCACTTAGTAGGATTATCTACAGGCTTCTGCTGTACAGCTTCTTTCTTCTTGGTATCAGTCGTTTTTTTCTGAGCATTAATCTGGGAAACACCCAAAAACAATAATGCAACGGAGATTGTTTTTATGTACTTCATATCTGTGTTCTGTTATTTACTTTATTATTTTTTGCAAAGATCATTAGGAAAGCACCCAAGAATTCAATTGCCCAACCCCACTTTAGTTTTACAACGCCGGCAAAAGTTTCTCTCCAAGATTTAAACGGCAAAAAGCTGAAATAATCTAAAGACTGAACTTTAATAGCGATCAAACTAAGAATGAATAAAAGGATTAAAAGAACCGCAAAACTTCTTACGATTTTCGCACTATTATTCACGATCCCGAAAAGGGCACAGGCGGAAAGAATCCAGCATGCAATAGCCAGAAAATGGTCTAGTTTCCAGTAATTCCAATTACCTATAATCGGAACATGAACCAAGGGTAAAAAACTACCCACAACCACTAATAACAATCCTAATAACTGAATATTTTTCATAATTCTTAAAGTGCCAAAATACAAAAAAAAACACACTTTCTATCAGTGTGTTTTAAAAACAAATTATTTGCATACAAACATTTGTTAGTTTTAAAATAAAGATTATAATTTTGAATATTTCACAATAAAAAACGAATTTAATTATTTAATTAAAAATTAACATTCGTACTTTCAATACCTATTTTTAAGCTATATTCCTCTTTAGCATGACATCATTTTTAAAATATATGGAAAATTTCCTTTTTGAGCAGATAAATTTATATTTAACTGGTATTAATAAGCAATAAAATTCTTCTCTGCGCTTTTCATGTATCAATTGCTGTAGTATTATGTGATATAAAAAAATTACAGGAAGTAGCTTTAAGGCAAAAAAATGCACCTTTTTTCAAAAGTGCATCTTAATATCTTAATAATCAGTAAAATAAATTAATGTTTTATTGAAGAAACATCTTGCGGCTCATGTTTATGTTTAAATAAAATCGCAAAAAGAATAGTCAAAACTAAAGCATAAGCAGCAAAAGAAAGCCAGATATTCTGCCAGTCTTTTACCATTACGATAGATGATAATGTTCCGTCAGGATTTACAGCCGAATTAAAACTATTTTTAAGAATTTCTAAAAAAGTAGCATTATCAGGTGTTGTTTCCAGATAAGTGGAAAGATCTGAAGCAGTAGTGAATTTATGGGTAAAAAATTTATCGATTGCCCAGCCTGCAGCATAACTTCCGAAAACCGCTCCAAAACCGTTTGTCATCATCATAAACAACCCTTGCGCAGAAGAACGAATCTTTTTATCAGTCGTCGTTTCTACGAAAAGAGAGCCAGAAATGTTAAAGAAATCGAAAGCCATCCCGTAAACAACACAAGAAAGAATGATTAATGATAAACCATATCCGTCCGGAACTCCGTAAGCGAAGAATCCGAATCTTAAAACCCATGCAAACATGGCCATTAACATTACCTTTTTTATTCCGAATTTCTTTAAAAAGAAAGGGATCGCCAAAATAAATAATGTCTCAGAAACCTGAGAAATCGACATAATTATAGTTGATCTCTGGACTACAAAAGAATCTGCATATTTCGGAAAATGAGCAAATTCACTTAAGAAAACGTCTCCATAAGCATTCGTTAACTGTAATGCAGCTCCTAAAAGCATTGAAAACACAAAGAACAAAGCCATTTTATAGCTTCCGAAAAGCTTAAAAGCATTTAATCCAAACTGCTCAATTAAAGGAGCACTTTTGTCAATCAACTTTTGTGGCGGACATTTTGGTAATGTCAATGCATAAATTCCTAATACGATTGCCGCTATTCCTCCAATATAAAATTGCCCTTCTGTGGCTTTATTTCCTGTAAGATTGGTGATCCACATGGCCACAATAAAACCGACAGTTCCCCAAACACGAATAGGTGGAAAATCTTTCACAACATCTAAATCACTATTTTTAAGAATAGTATAAGAGATTGAATTCGCCAGAGCAAGTGTTGGCATATAGAAACACATCGCCACAAGCATTACAGAAAAAAACGAGTTTGGATCTGCGCTATGAGGCAAAATGAAAAGGGTGATTCCGTAAAGAATTTGTAAGGCGAAAAACATTCTTTCCGCATTTATCCAGCGGTCGGCAATGATTCCGATAAGGGTCGGCATAAAAATAGAAGCTATTCCCATTGTTCCAAAAACAGCCCCAAACTGAGTTCCGTCCCAATGTTTTGTACCGAACCAAAAATTAGCCATCGTAATTAGCCATGCTCCCCAGACAAAGAACTGGAGGAAGCTAAGGATGGTAAGTCGTAGTTTTAAATTCATAGTTAGTGTAAAATATCTCTTTTAGTCAATTTTCTTTTTCCTTCTTTTGATCTCCTCCTGGATCTCAAGAGCAGTATCATAATCTTCTTCTTTTACCGCTTCATCCAATAATTTCTGAAGCTCCTCCATAGAAAGAGATATTAAGTTGTCTTCTGAATGAATGGTTTCAGAAAACGGCTGTTCTTCTTTAGCAACATCTTCCAATTCCAGAAGAATTCCTGCCTCATTCAGTACTTGTTGAGTCGTAAAAATGGGAGCATCGAATCTTACTGCCATTGCAACAGCATCGGAAGTTCTGGCATCAAGAATCAATTCTTCATCATTAACTTTATTTTTAAAATTAATATTTGAAAAGAAAACTCCGTCTACGATCTGATAAATGATCACAGAAATCAATTCATAATTGGTAGAAACTATAAATTTTGTAAATAAATCATGCGTAAGAGGACGAGGCGGATGTATGTCTTTTTCCAGACCAAGAGAAATGGATTGTGCCTCGAAATTTCCTATAACAACAGGTAATTTTATATGTGTTTCTTCATGTTCCAATAACAAAGCGTACGCCCCTGATTGGGTCTGGCTGTACGATATTCCGCGAATAATTAGCTGCTTATAATCCATAGCTACAAATATAAATTAATTTTTTTATTGTAGGTTTTACTTTTAGACAAAAATAAAAGCCCGGAAGCCGAGCTTTTATCTGTATGTTGATGTTTGTCAAAGGTCAATAGTGAATTTTGCTTCGCAAGTGAATTAATTTAATTAAAAAATTAACAAGCGCAGCGAATTGACTATTTACCATTCACTTTCTTATCCTTTGATTGCCTTAATCTTTTCAGTTAATGCAGGAATAATCTGGAAAGCATCTCCTACTACACCGTAATCAGCCGATTTGAAGAACGGAGCTTCAGCATCACTGTTGATGACAACGATAGTTTTAGAAGAGTTAACTCCAGCTAAGTGCTGAATAGCTCCCGAAATACCAACTGCAATATAAAGATTTGGAGAAATCGCTTTACCGGTCTGTCCAACGTGTTCTGTGTGAGGTCTCCAACCGATGTCAGAAACTGGTTTAGAACAAGCTGTAGCAGCACCTAAAACGTTTGCTAATTCTTCGATCATTCCCCAGTTTTCAGGACCTTTCATTCCTCTACCTGCAGAAACTACAACTTCAGCTTCTTTAAGGTCTAGTTTTCCTGAACTCTGCTCGTGAGAGATCACTTTAGTATCTTCGTTTGCTACTGATAAGTTTTTCACTTCTTCAGAACCTGAAACTGCATTTTCTTTAACACCGAAAGCATTTTGAGAAACCGTAACGATTACTCCATTTCCTTCAGCTTTTGCATGCATGAAACCTTTTCCTGAGAAAGCTCTTCTTTTCACCTGGAATGGAGAAAGACTTTCCGGAGCAGCCAAAGCGTTAGTAATTAATGCAAAACCATTCATTACTGCCAACATTGGAGCGATTGAAGAAGCGTCTGTAGTGTGAGGGAAAACGATGATGTTTCCGTTTGCAACTTCACTTACAGCCTGAGCATATGCTTTAGCCGAGAAGCTTTTAAGACCTTCATCTTTAATATTGATAACATTTGATGCTCCATATTTATATAATAAATCTGAAGAATCTGTAGGGTTTACAGAGATTGCTGTAACGGTATCTCCCGCCTGATCTGCAACTGCTTTAGCGTAAGCAACTGCTTCAAAAGCCGCTTTCTTGTAAACTCCATTTATATTTTCTGCGTATACGAATACTGCCATTTTACAATTAATTTAAAGATTAAAAAATTTAATAATTAAAGATTAGATAACTTTAGCTTCTTCGTGAAGTAATCTTACCAATTCATCTAAATTATCCGGAGAAACGATCTTTACAGCAGCTCTTGGAGGAACACTGTCATAAGAAACTCCCTGAACTTTCACTTCTGAAGAAGTAGGCTCTACAACTTGCAAAGGTTTAGTTCTTGCAGACATAATCCCTCTCATGTTTGGAATGATCAAATCTTTTTCATCCACCAATCCTTTCTGACCAGCAATTACAGCAGGTAATTTCACAGAAATAGTTTCTTTACCACCTTCAATTTCTCTTACCGCAGTAGCTTCAGCTCCGTTTACGTCTAAACCTACAGATGCGTTAACGAAAGGTTGATTCAACAACTGAGCAACCATTCCAGGAACAGAACCACCGTTATAATCGATAGATTCTTTACCACAAAGGATTAAATCATAACCCCCATTTTGAGCAACAGCAGCAATTTCTTTAGCTGTTGAGAAGCTGTCTTTTGGATCAAGATTTACTCTTACCGCATCATTTGCACCGATTGCCAAAGCTTTTCTGATTACCGGTTCCGTACCAGCATCTCCTACATTGATCACTGTTACAGTAGCTCCTTGAGACTCCTGAAGTTTAACCGCTTTTGTCAACGCAAATTCGTCTAATGGGTTGATAACCCACTGAATACCGTTTTTGTCGAACGCAGATTTATCTGCTGTGAAGTTAATTTTGGAAGTAGTATCCGGAACACTACTAATACAAACTAATATTTTCATGTGTACTATTTTATTGTTTCCCTTTTTACACCATAAAAACAGGTGCTTTATGCAGAGATTTTGTTTTAATTAATTTTTGCTAATATAAATAAAAAATATATTATGCATGCATAATACTTATTAATTTATTATTCAAAGCATTAGATGTGTTTACTTGGCTGGTTTTGTTGCTCTAAACTCTATCTTGCTTGGTAAAACGCGTGGATTCATTTTTAAAATATCCAAAATAAGATTCCCCATATCATCGGGCTGGATCTTCCATTCGTCTTTTTCTGAAGGTATATTTCCGTTGAAGTTTGTTGCTACCGAGCCCGGCATTATTACGGTTGATTTAATGTTATATTTTCTCAGATCGATCATTGCAGCCTGAGTAAAGCCAACAACCCCGAATTTTGATGCATTGTAGCCAGTTCCGTTTTCGAAGAAATTAGTTCCTGCCAAGCTTGAGATGGTAATATAATATCCTTCGGACTTCTTTAGTTCATCAACAGAGGCTTTTAAAGTATAAAAAACTCCTGTAAGATTGGTTTCTATCATATCGTTCCATTCTTCAGCAGATAATTCGTCCACAGGTTTGAAGATTCCTAATCCGGCATTGGCGATCACAAAATCCAACCTTCCGAATTTTTCAACTGTTTGTTTTACAGCTTCTTCTTCGTTTACAAGAAGTTTTACGTCAGAAACTACTCCTAAAACATTTTCAGAATATTGTTTTAATTCCTGTTCCGCTTTTTCTACATCTTCTTTTTTTCTCCCCGAAAATGCCACCAAAATACCGTTTTCAAGTAAAATTTTTGCAATACCAAAACCTATTCCTTTGGTTCCTCCTGTTATATATGCGACTTTATTTTCTAACATAGAATTAATTTTAATTCTCTAAAATAAATAAAACCTTTCAATAAAAATGATTTATTGATACTAAGATTTATCACTTATCAGTCATTTATATTAAGATGAAAAACATTTAGACAACAAAAAAACGCTCTAAAATAAGAGCGTTTTATCTTTTTATAATTTCAAATTATTTTGAATAATTCTCAAAAAACAATGGGATACTTTCAATTCCTTTATAGAAGTTGAATAATCCGTAATGTTCGTTTGGCGAGTGGATAGCATCAGAATCAAGACCGAAGCCCATCAACACAGACTTAGCACCTAAAACCTGCTCAAACATTGCTGTAATTGGAATACTTCCTCCACCTCTGTATGGAAGAACTTCTTTCCCGAATGATGATTCCATTGCTTTTTTTGCAGCTGCAAATTCTTTGGTATCAGTCGGTAAAACGTAAGGCATTCCTCCGTGGTGTGGCGTTACTTTTACTCTTACGTTATCTGGAGCTATTTTATTGAAATATTTCGTGAATTTTTCAGTGATTTCTTCCGGAGTCTGATAAGGAACCAAACGCATCGATATTTTAGCAGAAGCCTTAGAAGGAATAACTGTTTTTGCACCTTCTCCTGTGTAACCACCCCAAATTCCGTTACAGTCTAATGTAGGACGGATAGAAGTTCTTTCTAATGTTGTGTATCCTTTTTCACCTTCTACACCTTCCAATCCGATTGATTTTTTGAATTCTTCAGGGTTATCCTTCAATTTATTCATATCAGCTCTGTCTTCGTCTGAAACGTCTTCTACGTTGTCATAGAAACCGTCAATGGTGATCTGCCCGTCTTCGTCGATCAGCTTAGCAATCATTCTAGAAAGTACATGAATCGGGTTTGGAACTGCACCACCGTAAAGTCCAGAGTGCAGATCTCTGTTTGGGCCTTCAATTTCAACTTCAACATAGCTTAAACCTCTTAAACCGGTTGTAACTGTCGGCTGTTCGTTGCTATAAATATGAGTATCAGAAATTAAGATACAGTCGCAAGATAATTTCTCTTTGTTTTCGTTTACAAAATCTCCTAAGCTTACAGAACCTACTTCCTCCTCACCTTCTAAAATAAATTTAACGTTACAAGGAAGAGAATTTGTTTTCATCATCGCTTCAAAAGCCTTTAAATGCATGAAAAACTGTCCTTTATCATCAGCAGAACCTCTTGCAAAGATCGCTCCGTCCGGGTGAAGTTCAGTTTTTTCGATATACGGTTCGAAAGGAGGTTTTGTCCAAAGTTCTAACGGATCAGCAGGCTGAACATCGTAATGTCCGTAAACTAATACCGTTGGCAGGTTTTTATCTAAAATTTTCTCTCCAAAAACGATAGGATATCCTTTTGTCTGGCATACTTCAACATGATCAGCACCTGCATTTTTAAGGTGTTCTGCGACAACATCTGCACATTTCAATACGTCATCTTTATAAGCAGGATCAGCAGAAATAGAAGGAATTCTCAGTAACTCAAATAATTCATCTACGAAACGCTGTTTGTTTTCGTTTATGTAATTTAATGTCTCTTGCATTGTAAAAATTTGTTTTGCTAAAAGTAAAAAAAATGCCCTGCAGGAGCAAACAAAAACATATAATTTTCCTCAGGTTTATTATTATGAAGGTTATTTAAGTCTGATTACTATTATTTTGGTGTGATAAATTGATGAAACGACTGCAACCCTAGCCCCGATTGGAGCATTTGTCTGAGATCATTTTGAGAGTTTCGGCGGCGGCTTTGCCGCCGCCGAAACTCTCAAAATAGCGAGTGCGGAAAGCGGGATAAAGCTTCAAAAAAAATGTCCCACATTACTGCAGGACATTCTTTATATTTTTACTAAATAATTAGTGTTCAGCTTTAGCTTTATCAGCCTCTACAGGTTTTACAGCAGCTGTACTGTCTGTTTTTGGAGCTTCTGCACCGTGTTTTTCAGCAACAGCCTCTTCTTTATGCTCTGCAGCAGCTTCGTGACCGTGAGCTTCAGCACCTCCTTGGTGATCATCAGAATATCTTTCTGCACCTTCTTCAAGTTTAATGATATTCTTATTTCCTCCAGCTTGTATCTTTTTACAGCTTACAGCTACAGTTGCAATAGCTAAACATATAATTAATTTTCTCATGCCTAAATTTTTGATTGCCCAAAATTAAGAAATCTTGCTTTTTTCGGCAACATTTTTATATTGATTTTAAAATAATTTTACCTTTTTTGGATTGTGTAAAAATAAGATAGCTCTCACCACCGTCTTTTAGCCCGTATTTCTTTTTAAGTTCTTCCGGTTTTAAAGGATAATTTTTTGAGATGATATTAAATTGCTCTTTCTTCTTAATATCCTTACTATCAATTACTTTCACTTCTAAAATCCTTCCTGGGAAATTATTTATTTTTTCATCAGAAGTATAGAAATGACTATTCGGATGAAGCTTTTTTAACTTAAATTTTTCTGAGATTAAATTAAAAATTCCTGCCTTTAAAATCGAATGATTTGGAATATAAATGTATTTTTCGGGCTCAGAATATTCAGAATGGGCATTTTCATCGTCTCCAAACTGATATTCGAAGTCAGATTCTCCACTTTCTAAGTTCACGCATTTACAAATAATCTTCCCTGAATTTTCATTTGATAAGAAAACCACAACTTCTTTTACATCATTTTTGAGAGCAATAATTTCAATTCTGAAAATATTCGGTAAAACAGAAACTAAATATTTCAAATCGATCAATGGAGATAGTTTTATCACCACTTCATTTGAAATTGTGAGCAATTTTCCCTGAATTTCCAAGATATTTGGAGAAAGATCTTCCAACAAAAAGACTTTGTTTTTATTGTTATCTCTTCTTGCAGGATCTAAATAAACAACATCAAAAGTTTCTTGATTGTCATTAAGGAAATCTTCCAGTTTTTGGTTGATAAATTTGGCCTTTTTTTCTAAAACAGCCCAATTGTGTGCTACAATCTCCAAAAGTTCGGAGTTTTGTTCAACAAGCGTGACATCATCAAAGTTTTGAGAAAGATAATAGGCATCGATCCCGAAACCGCTGGTTAGGTCTATGAATTTCTTACCTTTTAAAATTTCAGATTTGTATAAAGCTGTTTTTTCTGAGGATGATTGTTCTAAATTAAGCTGTGGCGGGAAAATAATTCCTTCTTTTAATAAAAACGGAAACTTTCTCTGTGCGACTTGTTTTCCTTTGATCTGTTGAACAATTTCCTGCATAGAAACTTCAGAAAATGGGGATTTTTTTAATAGTAATGAATGCAAGTCTGTGGATAGATTTGCATTGATGTAGTTTTGGATTTCTTTGTTTAGTATTTTTTTATTTCCCACAGATTCGTAAGATTCTTTGATGGAGATGCTTCGACTTCGCTCAGCATGACAACGCTACAAAATGACGTTTAGTATTAGAGATGTCATGCTGAGCGAAGTCGAAGCATCTATTTAAATTTATCTTTTATAAAAAATATAATCCGTCAATACAGGTTCAATTCCGGTTTGTTTTAATAAAGAATTGATCTGGCCTCGGTGATATGTCGAATGATTGATTGCCTGAAAAAGCATTTCAAAAATACTGTTCTCAAACTTTTTTCCTTTTGAGTTTTGATATTCAATTCTTTGGTCAAAATCTGACTTTTGAACAATTTGAATACTTTTGTGAAAGTTTTGATGATTAATTTCCTCTAAATTTTCAAAAGGATTGATTTGCCAAACCTCAAAAGCTTTTTCACCTAAAATTCTTGAATTCCAGACTTGTTGAGCATTTAAAGTATGATTGATTAAACTGATTGTTTTCTCATCAATCTTCGAAATATTTACTGAAATAATTTTAATCATTTCGCGGTTGAAATGATAGGTATATTCAAATAAATCGATCAGTTTATCCTTCATTATTCAAACATTTCTGCCCAACGAACGGCTTTTATTTCTTTTTCGTTATACAATTCTGCAACAGACTTTTTAACGTCTAATTTGGGATATAAATTAACTCCAATTATCTTTATTTTACCTTCTTCAACCCATTGTTGCTCTTCAATAGCTTGGTTGTAGATCTTTTTTTGGATAACTCCATTTTTTAGAAGCTCTAAATAACCTCCAGCTTCTTCAATTTCAACAAAGAAAGCCCAAGACTTTTCTGCAATTTGTTGGGTAATGTCTTCAACATAATAACTTCCGTTAGATGCGTCTTCAAAGACATTAATAATACTTTCGTAAGCTAAAACGATTTGCTGTTTGAAAGAAATTTCTTCCGAATTTTCCGTGCTTTTTTCTACCAAATAATTTGTGCTGTACACTGCATCTGCACCACCAATCATCGCAGAAGCTAGCTCCAATGTAGAACGGATTAGATTATTTTCACGGTCTACAACGGCTTTATTTCTTAATGAAGTTTCTGCAAAAATATAAGGAATTTGATCTAAGCCATATTCTTTGGAAAATTGATTAAAAATTAATTTAAAAGCTCTTAATTTCGCTGTTTCAAAGAAATAATTTCCTCCTACAGCTATTTTGAAGATCAATTTATTTAAAATTTCCTGTCCATAAACTTCTACAAGCTCTTTTGTTTTTGCCAAGGCAATTCCTAACTGCTGATAGATTGCAGCTCCGGCATTTTGATGCAGAGAAATGTCAACACAAATATTTCTTTTGAAATCTTTGGCTAATAATTCTTTGGCTAATTGATCATCAATTACTCCATTTTTTTCATCAAATACATCGATCAACGAAAAATATTGATCGTTATCTGCAGGGCTTATATGTTCCGCTAAATCTTTATTGTTAATGAAAATTGTTTTCTCCTCAAGGTTTTCAACGTTATGGTCTAACATAAACGCGAAAACATCATCTTCTAAACTCTCATGATACGTTGCCACCAAATGTGTACTTTCCTCAACTTTAGGAAGGTTTACCAAAGGTTTCTGAACAGAACTGTAAAAAGGCTTCACATCAATTCCTTCTAAATTTTCTTTTTTCAGAATGGTGTAAATATCTTCTGTTTTAAGCTGCTTCTTTACTAAATTTTCCCAGTTAGGAAAAGTATCTGTATTTAACATTGATTATGGATTATTTGTGAAATGTTAATGGTGAATTTTGCTTCGCAAGTGAATTTGTTAATTGACAAGTCAAGCGAGTTGACTGTTCACCATTCCCTTTTTAATTATTTTTTAGCAACATTTGTGCTGTCGACAACCAGAATAAAAATCTCTTCATTCGGTTTTTTCATAAAATAATTTTCTCTTGCGTATTTTTCTTTTTCCGATTTATTGTTCATTAGTTTCTTATAAAACGTATCATTTTTTTCGTATTCTGTTTTATAATATTCTAATTGTTCTTCGTATTTATTGATCTCACCATTGAGTTCATTAATAACCAAGAACGAAGTTTTATCAAAGAAAACCATCCAAACCAAGAACAGACAGACTGTAAGGACATATTTGTTTAAAACATAATTTTTAATAAATATGAATGTCTCTGACTTTGGTTTAATTTCTTTAATAAGTTTATTCTCTTCCATTTTTAGTGTTTTCTTAACGAGTTTTTGATGACGGTGGTCAGAAAATCAATCGCTACGGAATTTTGCTTCATGTTCGGGATAATAAGGTCTGCTTCATTTTTTGAAGGCTCAATAAATTCCTGATGCATCGGCTTTAAAGTTGTCTGATAACGGTGTAAAACCTCACTCAAATCTCTGCCCCTCTCTTGCGTATCTCTCCTTATCCTCCTGATTAATCTTTCATCAGAATCTGCATGAACAAATACCTTCAGATCAAATTCCTTTAATAATTCTTTATTCGTAAGTACCAAAATTCCTTCTACGACCAATACATTTTTAGGTTCTACAGTTACATGATCTCCGGTTCTGGAATGCGTCACAAAGCTGTAAATCGGCTGTTCTATAGGCTCGTGATTCTTTAAAGCTTTTACGTGTTTCAGCATCAATTCAAAATCTATCGACTTTGGATGGTCATAATTTAAGGCTTCTCTTTCTGTAAGCGTTAAATTATGATTGTCATGATAATAATTATCCTGAGAAAGGATGTTCATTCCTTCGATATCAAGCTGTTGAAGTATTTTATCAACAACTGTAGTTTTGCCGGATCCTGTACCTCCCGCAATTCCTATTACAAGCATTCTTTTTGTTTCTATATAGTTTTTACAAATATACTATTTTAGTTGAATGCAAGTAAAATAATGGGTGCGGAATTTGTCCAATAAAAAATCCGATGCGCAAACACCGGATTTTAATTCAACTTTTAAGTTTTATTTTTTGATAAATTTAGTTGACAATTCTATTCCTTTTATATTTAAAATATAGTCTCCTGTCTGAAGATGAGAAACATTGATTGTATTTTTCCCATTATTAATGGTAGTTTCCAATACTTTTCTTCCTTCCATGTTGTAAACTTCTACTTTTTCCTCTTTGTTAACCTTCATTGAAATATTCAATATATCAGTAACAGGGTTTGGATAAATAGCAATAATTTCTTTCTTAGAGACATCATCCACGCTTAACTGGCAATTGTAAGCCGGCAAAACATATCCCGCAGTTGTAAATTCCTGTGTCATTGTAGTGATATCGCTACAAGTATATCCGAAAGTTCCCAACATATCAATGGCAGCCTGTCTTACAGCAATAGCAGCATTTTGCTGATTTGTGTTTGAATCCGTCATAGATAATCCTTCTAAAAAGGCTCTGTCGG
The DNA here is from genome assembly GCF_003815655.1 of Chryseobacterium sp. G0201. Classification (NCBI taxonomy): domain Bacteria; kingdom Pseudomonadati; phylum Bacteroidota; class Flavobacteriia; order Flavobacteriales; family Weeksellaceae; genus Chryseobacterium; species Chryseobacterium sp. G0201. The sequence continues at coordinate 4,348,853 of NZ_CP033917.1, forward strand.
TTTTTGCTTTTCCGATTTTATCATAAATCCTCATCAATGCAGAAGCCCAGATTTGACCTCTTGTATGAATCGCTCCTGATCCCGGATACAAAACAGTGTAATTTGTGATTCTTCCTGACCAATATTCATTGTGACCATCCCAGCTGAACATCCAGTTGTATGCAGCTGTAGATGAAGGCCATTGCCCAAGACTTCTACTGTATGACTGCGCCCAGTAATCTCCACAACCCTCGCTTAATCCCTGAACTTGAGATAAACTTCCATTGGTTAACCAATCGTGAAGTCCGTGCCCTAATTCATGCAAAACAACGTCTGCATCTTCAGCATCATCTACACCGCCCTCTCCGAAAACTAATCTTCCGTTGCTGTAATAAGAATTATCGTCTCCGTCCAAACCATGTGGATCGTACCATAATATTCCTTCATTGGTTAAAGGTTTACAGACAATATTTAATGTTTCATTAATGTAACGTAAACTGTTGTCTACATGCCAATATGCATTCACAGCTTCAAATCCCTGATCATTTCTATTAAATAAGAATTGATTAGTTGCCTGAGTGAAAAGCCCTGTAGAAGGTGTTTCTAGGTCTTTGATTTCTGCGTAAGATCCTTTTAATTTATATACACCTGCCGTAAGATCCAATTCCGGAATTGTAACCAAAGTTCTTGCAGCATCTAAACTTGCATTGGTAGCATCATTATTATCTAAGTACTGACCTGCATAGGCAACCTGCATTTTAGAAAGCGGATCCGGATTGAAAATATATCCAGAGCCAGATACTAAAACCTTTTTAGCGCTTACGTCTTTTTTTAGATTTTTTTTTGCGGGCTTTGGAGCCTCATTTTTATCATGATGATAATTCGCAATATCTTTTACGCTTAATACATTTCCATTTTGCGCGTCTATGATTGTTTCCCAGCTTCCAGGATTGTCGTGAGAGTTGGTAAGAATTCTATAAACCAACTTAGTTTCTCCGTTTTCTGTAAAATAAACTAATAATTTATTTTCTTCAAACGTAATTTCTCCTTTAGTTTTTGATGCTGTATGAGCCTTTTGAAGAGCTTCTGACGCTGATAAAGAAGGATTGGTATTGATATCTTTAATCTCTTTTTTAAAGCTGTCCGTAGAAGTATAAGTAATTTTTCCGTCTTTGTTAAAGTGTAATACGATTTCAGATTGAAAAACTGGTACCTCTTTAATCATCTGCTGAAAACGCAATGTTTCCCCAGAACTTCCCTTCTTAACGAAATTTAATTTAAGCTGACTGAAATTTTGAATTCCCAAACTTCTGGAATTTTCACTGAGCCACCTTTTAGCCGGAGCTTCTAACGACGACTCCTGCGCCGCAAATGCTGAGTAGGAAAGGACACAGCCCAGAATTAAAGAGTTAATTTTTAATTTCATGTGATTTTTTTAATGTTATTTAGCTAAAATAAAAAATATTATCTAAATATTAATAATTCTTGATAATAATTATTAAAAAAACATTAAATAATCACAAAAAAGGAAACCTAAAACAAAAAAAGCCCTAACAATTGTCAGAGCTTTGATTTATACTATTTCGCTAGTTAATTCCCTTGAAATAAGTTTTTCATGCATGGGTTTCACAATATCCATAGATCCTGTTTTCACCGTGCATTTGCCTTTATAATGCACCAACATTGTACATTGTTCGGCCTGTTCTAACGTATGTTTACAAATCTCTATAAGAGAATCAATTACATAATCAAAGGTATGAATATCATCGTTATGTAAAATTAACTTATAAACATCATCCGTTTCTTCCAATACCAGAACTTCTTCTTCATATTGACGTTTCGGATCTTCGTAATCTTTTATATTGTTATAAAAAATCATTTTTAATTATTTTTAAACTTCCCCTAATTTTTCAGCCAGATCACTCAGGCTATTTGGTTCATCATAAACCAATTCTACAAGCTCAACGCTCTTATTATTCATTTTCAAAATTTTGAAATGATAATTTAATAAGTCAAATTCCTGGTTTTCTTCCGGAATATCTTCCAATTCATGAAGGATAAGACCAGCTAAAGAGTTGTATTCACTCTCTTCTGAAAGAGGCAATTTCTTAGGTAAATGTTCATTGATCTCGTCCAAAGGCTGTGTAGCCTGTACCCAATAGGTATTATCTCCTATTTTATCAACCAACTTTTCTTCATCATCCTCTTCATCCTGAATTTCACCTACTAATTCCTCCAAAATATCTTCTAATGTGATAATACCTTCAGTACCACCAAATTCGTCTATTACAATCGCCAAATGCTGTTTCTTTTGTTGGAAAGTCTTTAATAGATCTGAAATTTTCTTACTTCCAACAACAAAAAACGCATCACGCATTAATTCTTTAAGATCATCATGACTCAATTCACCTTTTCTCTTAACAAATTCTCTGATGATTTCTTTCGTGTATAAAATACCAATCACATTATCAATAGAATTAACATAAACAGGAATTCTTGAATACCCGCTATCCATAATTTTATTGATTATTTCATTAATATCTTCCTCAAAATCAATTGAAGTAATATTCTGACGAGGTACCATGATCTGTTTTGCAGAGTGATCTGTAAAATCAAACGCATTTTTAATGATTTCATAGTTCTCTTCTTCAATTTCACCGCTGTCAGCACTTTGTTTTACCAAAAGCTGAAGTTCTTCGGTTGAGTGAATTTCTTGTTCAGATGCCGGATGTATTTTTACTAATCTTAAAAAAGTATTAGACATTAAATTCATCAACCAAATAAATGGTTTAAAGACCGTATAAAACACTCTCAACGGAACTGCTGTTGCCATTGTAGTTGCTTCCGATTTTCTGATCGCGATTGATTTAGGAATTAATTCTCCAAATACAATATGCATGACAGTGATTAAAACAAAACTGGTAACCACTGAAATTGTGGTAATTGTTGTCTGAGCCATTTCCACATTCAACGAATGGAAAATATTGTCAACAACGTGGTGGAGAGCACTTTCTCCAACCCAACCCAAAGCAAGTGATGCCAACGTAATACCAAGCTGTGTAGCAGATAGATACTCATCAAGATGTTTGATGATATGCTCTGCCTGCTTCGCCATAGAATTACCTTCGGCTGCCTTTATTTGGATTTGTGAGTAACGAACTTTAACAATTGAAAATTCTGCGGCTACGAAAAAGCCATTTAATAATACAAGAAATACGGCTAGTAAAAGCCTGACTATGTCCGAGTCCATTTAGAAATTATATATTTAATTGATACAAAGATATACAAAATAAAAATAACAAAAAAAGCACCGAGAATATCGATGCTTTAATATTTTGTTAAATTAAATTCTTTACGAATTTTTCAAGGCTTCTGCTCCAGAAACGATCTCTAAGATTTCGTTTGTAATCGCTGCCTGTCTTGCTTTGTTGTAGAAGATAACCAAATCATTTTTAAGCTCCTGTGCGTTGTCAGTTGCTTTATGCATTGCTGTCATTCTCGCACCGTGCTCAGACGCTACAGAATCTAAAACAGCTTTGAAAACCTGAGTTTTAATAGACTTTGGAATCAAATTATCTAAAATTTCAGCTCTATTCGGCTCAAAAATATAATCTGTTTCTACCTGAGGCTCTGCAGCATCAACTTCTGCCATTGAAATAGGCAAAACTTGTTCTGTAGTAACTTCTTGAGTAGCAGCATTGATAAATTTATTGTAGATTACATAAACTTCGTCAAATTTCCCTTCTTTGAAACTGCTCATTGCTGCTTCAGTAAGATTAGAAACTGCCTCAAAGTTCAGATTATCAAAAACGGCACTTTCATTTGAGTAAACTGAACGAGTCTTTCTTACAGCATCGTAAGCTTTTTTACCAATTGTAAGAACTTCAACCTCATATTGAGCTTTATTCTGAAACTGAATGTTTAGTTCCTTTACAACATTAGAGTTGAAAGCACCCGCCAAACCTCTGTTTGAAGTTACAGCGATGAAAAGTACTCTTTTAACCTCTCTTTTTTGAGCATAAATAGAAACCTGATCAGGATCTGAACTAGAATTTACATTCTGGATGATCTCCTGTAGCTTTTCAGAATAAGGTCTTAACATTACGATTGCATCCTGTGCTTTTTTAAGTTTCGCAGCGGAAACCATTTTCATAGCACGCGTGATTTGCATCGTAGATGAAATTGAACTGATTCTTCCTCGTATTTCTTTTAAGTTTGCCATTTTTTTAACAGTTTTTAGTGTTTGGTGTTTAGTGTTTGGTTTTTTGAATTTTCTAAAGCCAAACACTAAACACTAAAAACCAAATATTAATTATATTTAGAAGCTAAATCGTTAGCCGCCTGCTTAAGAACACCTGTGATTGAATCATCGATTTTCCCAGCTTTAAGAGCAGCCATTGTTTCAGGGTGCTTAGATCTTAAGAACTCGATGTATTCGATTTGGAATTCTTTTACTTTCTTAATAGGAACGTTTCTCATTAAGTTCTCTGTACCTGCATAGATCATAGCAACTTGGCTATCTACAGGAAGTGGAGAATTTACCGGCTGCTTAAGAAGCTCTACGTTTCTTTCACCTTTAGAGATAACTGCTAAAGTAGAAGCATCAAGGTCTGAACCGAATTTAGCAAACGCTTCCAATTCTTTATATTGAGCCTGGTCTAATTTAAGAGTACCAGAAACTTTTTTCATTGATTTAATCTGAGCGTTACCTCCTACTCTCGATACAGAGATACCAACGTTGATCGCTGGACGAACCCCTGAGTTGAACAAGTCAGACTCCAAGAAGATCTGTCCGTCAGTAATAGAGATTACGTTAGTTGGAATATACGCAGAAACGTCACCAGCCTGAGTTTCGATAATTGGAAGTGCCGTTAATGAACCACCACCTTTTACGATTGGTCTTAAAGACTCAGGTAAATCATTCATTTGGCTAGCAATTTTATCATCAGCGATTACTTTTGCAGCTCTTTCCAATAATCTTGAGTGAAGATAGAAAACGTCTCCAGGATAAGCCTCACGTCCCGGTGGTCTTCTCAATAGTAGAGAAAGCTCACGGTAAGCTACCGCTTGTTTAGATAAATCATCATAAATGATCAATGCCGGTCTACCAGTGTCTCTGAAGAACTCACCGATAGATGCACCTGCCATTGCAGAATATACCTGCATTGGAACTGGATCTGATGCGTTAGCAGCAACGATTACAGTATATGCTAAAGCTCCTTTATCAGAAAGAGTTTTAACGATTTGAGCTACTGTAGAAGCTTTCTGTCCGATCGCAACATATATACAATATACTGGGTTACCAGCATCAAAAAATTCTCTTTGGTTGATGATCGTATCGATAGCAACAGTAGTTTTACCTGTCTGTCTGTCACCGATGATCAATTCTCTCTGTCCTCTTCCTACAGGGATCATAGAGTCGATTGCAACGATACCTGTTTGTAAAGGCTCAGTTACCGGCTGTCTGAAGATAACTCCAGGAGCCTTTCTTTCCAATGGCATTTCGTATAATTCCCCAGAGATAGGACCTTTACCATCGATAGGATTACCAAGAGTATCAACTACTCTACCAAGCATACCTTCTCCTACTTTAATAGAAGAGATTCTGTTTGTTCTTCTTACTGTATCTCCTTCTCTTACTAATTTACTTTCACCAAGTAAAGCAACACCCACGTTGTCTTCTTCAAGGTTAAGTACAATACCTTCTACATCACTAGAAAATTTCACCAACTCTCCGTATTGTACGTTTTCTAACCCGTATACACGAGCAATACCATCACCGATGGTTAAAACTGTACCTACTTCCTCAACGTTTGCGTGAGTATCGAAGTTGGCCAATTGCTGTTTTAAGATCGCAGATACTTCTGCCGGATTTATTTCTGCCATTGTATGGTTGTTTTTTGTCTTATTTTAAAAGTTTCAATTTAAGATCTTCGTTAGAATATTTGTTTATAAAAAGGTCTATTTTTGATTCATCGGCATTCCCGTTATCATCAAATATACCTGATTTATATATGTTCTTAATTATATCTTTATCAGATAAATCAGTAACAGCTTCTTTGTTACTCTTTAAAAATCTTACTGTATAAATAACACGAGTCCAATAAGGAGATTCGTTTGGGTAAATAGGTGGCGTTTTAGGAACTTGAAAAGTAGAACCTAAAACCGAAACAATTTCATTATTCTTTATATCAGATAAAATAAAATTGAAATCGTTATTTTCAATATGATAGATTTCTTTATCATCAACAAATACTTTATCCTTCTTAATTTTAACTTTTTGTCCAAAAGCAAAACAAGAAAAAACAAGCATTGATAAAAATAAAGTCTTTCTCATATTAGTTTAATTGAAAATCCTTTTTAACCTGATTAAGTTTAGTTTTCACAGACGCATCGATCTGCTGATCTCCTACTCTTAATATGTATCCTCCTAAAAGATCAGGATTTACATTTAGTTTCAAATCAAAGTTTGAACCTTCTTTTACTAAGTTTGTAGATCCTAATATCTGATCAATATTTTCTTTTGAAAGCTGAGTTGCAGTAGTCAAAGTTATTCTTTGTACTCCATTAACATCTTCAACTTTATTGATATATTCCTGAGCAATATTTTTCAATTGGTTTTCACGACCATGTCTGATAACCAATGTGATCAAATTTTGAGAAGAAGCCGACAAACTTTTGAAAATCTCTTTTGCTACCTCTACTTTCTTTTTAGCATCAATGTAAGGTGTCATGAAAAATTTGTTCAAATCCGTAGACTGAGACATCAATTTCGCAACATCTTTCATTTCAGAAAATACAGTAGCTGTCTGGCCTGTTTCATTAGTGAACTCAAGCAAACCCTGCGCGTATCTTTTAGCTACTTTAGATGTAAGCATTCTTAGTTAAGATTAGATTTGTTTAAATAATTTTGAACCAACTCGTTTTGAGCTTCGCTGTTGTCTAATTTTTGCTTCAAGATAGATTCAGCAATGTTTACAGATAAAGTACCAATTTGAGATTTGATGTCTGCCATTGCAGCATTTTTCTCAGCATTGATAGTCTGCTTAGCAGCTTCGATCAATTTATCTCCTTCAGTTTTAGCAGCATCTTTAGCTTCACCTACGATTCTATCTTTAATCTCTCTAGCTTCTTTAAGGATAGCATCTCTTTCGATTTTAGCTTCACGAATGATTCTTTCGTTGTCTTCTTTTAATGTTTCCATTTCAGTTCTAGCTAATTTAGCTTGATTCAAAGCGTCAACAATAGAAGTTTCTCTATCATTAATAGATTTTAAAATAGGTTTCCAAGCGAATTTACCTAACAAAAATAATAGTGCTAGAAAAATAACAGACTGGATAATAAATAATCCTGATGAAAACTGATGAATTAATTCCATTATATTAATGTATAAAAAATTATTACTTTTTTCTTAAATAACCATTACCTGTAACCAACCGTTACGGGTAATGGTTTAATTTTAATTAGTTTACTGCGAATAGAGCAGCAAACGCAACACCTTCAACAAGTGCAGCAGCGATAAGCATAGCTGTTTGGATTTTTCCAGATTGCTCAGGTTGTCTAGCGATAGCTTCAAGAGCAGCAGCTCCGATTTTACCAAGACCAATACCTACACCTAGTACTACGATACCAGCACCTACAATTTTAGGGATTTCCATAATATATAATTTTTAAAAAATTTGTTTAACTATTATTTAATTTCTATTAGTGAGCTGCATGATGTTCATGCTCATGCTCTTGAACTGCCATTCCGATGAACAAAGCTGATAACATTGTAAAGATATAAGCCTGTAAGAATGCTACTAATACTTCCAATAAATAAATTACTAATGTTAAGAACGGGAATGCGATTCCAGCTGCAACATTTTTAAATACGTAGATCAATCCGATCAAACTCATTACTACGATGTGTCCTGCAGTCATGTTTGCAAAAAGACGAATCATCAATGCGAATGGTTTAGTGATTGTTCCTAATAATTCAATTGGTAACATGATCAATTTCATTGGTACAGGAACTCCCGGCATCCAGAAGATATGTTTCCAATAATCTTTATTTGCAGAAAATGTAGTAATCAAATAAGTAAGGATAGCCAAGAAGAATGTCATTGTAATATTACCTGTAACATTGATTCCGAAAGGCATTAATCCTAATACGTTTAAGAAAAGTATAAAGAAGAATACTGTTAATAAATAACCCATGAATCTTTTATACTTGTGTCCGATGTTTGGAATAGCAACTTCATCTCTAACGAAGATAATCAAAGGCTCAAAGAATCTAGCAGCACCTGTAGGAACAACTGACTTTTTATAAGATTTAGCCATTCCTCCAAATAAAACCAATAAAAAGATTGATACTACTATAAGGATAAGAACACTCTTTGTAATTGATAAATCTAAAGGTCTTTCATTCGTAGGAAAACCATCTTCACCAAGTATTAAATTACCAGTTGCGTCAGTTTTGAAAATCTTTTCGTGGTGCAATTTATAATAAGAACCATCTACTTCAGTTGTTTCACCATGAATGAAACCTTCTTTACTGTTACTCATGAAAGAGTGAAAACCGTTATCATAAAAAATAACAGGAAGAGGAAAACCAATGTGGTGACCATCTTTGTCAACCATCAATGTAAAATCGTGAGCATCCAACAAGTGATGATCGATATACTCTTTGTTTTCTTTACTTACTTTGTCTTTTTCTGACAACTCTTGAGTTGGAGCAGCTACAGAAGCAGTAGAAGTCTCGCCATGTTGTGCAGACACTAGACTTAATACAAAAATACTGTAGAATAAAACTGCAAATTTCTTTAACATTGATAGGTTTTTTTCGTTGTGCAAAAATAGAATTTTTTTTCTAGTTTCAATAAATATTTTTACTGTTTTTTGTCATGATTAATAAGCTTGATCGCATAATACGTAAGCAGTGTTGTCAGGACAAAATAAGGCATTATAAAATGGAATTTGTACCCCGGAATCACTTCAAAATTCAATTTCTTTCTTATAAGATACATTAATCCAAACTTTAAAAGGATTAATCCTATTACTGATAATCCTAAAAATTCCGGTGCTACTCTATTAATTAAAATGATAAGAGTGATCATCATAGTAAACATTACGCTTAGGAAAAGATAAAATTTAATAATAATGATTTCATCTAAATGATAAACAAATTTCCACAGAGAAAAATGAATCAAGAATGTTAAAAAGAATAATACTACAACTAGAATATTAGGATTAAGTTTCATTATAAATTTATTTACTGTTTACAGTTTTGATGTAAACCGGTATGTATTTCTATTTGGCGCAAAAATATGATTTTTAATTATAATATGACAGCGTTTAATCCTATGATTTTATCCTTATATATAATATTACGTGTTCTATACTTTGCATCTACCAAAAATTCCTTATTTTTGCAACCTATAATTTACAAATAAATATGTTTAATAGTTTACAGGATAAATTAGACAAGGCGCTTCAAAATATTTCCGGACGTGGAAAGATTACAGAAATCAATGTTGCGGAAACCGTAAAAGAGATTCGTAGAGCATTGGTAGATGCCGATGTTAATTATAAAGTTGCAAAAGATCTTACGAAAAGAGTTCAGGATAAAGCGTTGGGACAGAACGTTCTTACATCGCTTACTCCGGGGCAATTGATGACGAAAATCGTTCATGACGAGCTGGTAGAATTAATGGGAGGTTCTCAGGAAGGAATCAATCTTTCAGGAAAGCCATCTGTTATTCTTATTGCAGGTCTTCAAGGTTCCGGGAAAACAACTTTCTCCGGGAAATTAGCGAATTTTCTAAAAACGAAAAAAAATAAAAAACCTTTATTGGTTGCGTGTGACGTTTATCGTCCTGCTGCAATTGAGCAGTTGAAAGTTTTAGGTGGACAAATTGGTGTTCCAGTTTTCACTGAAGAAGGTTCTACAAACCCATCTACGATCGCTGAAAATGCAATTGCTTTTGCAAAATCAAACGGTCACGATGTCGTAATCGTGGATACTGCAGGTCGTCTGGCGATTGATGAGCAGATGATGAACGAAATTAAATCAGTTCATTATTTCATCAAACCTAATGAAACTCTATTTGTAGTTGACGCAATGACTGGTCAGGATGCTGTAAATACGGCTAAAGCGTTCAACGATGCTTTAAATTTTGACGGAGTTGTTTTAACCAAATTAGATGGTGATACACGAGGTGGTGCTGCATTAACCATTCGTTCGGTTGTAGAAAAACCAATCAAATTTATCTCTACTGGTGAGAAAATGGAAGCTTTGGATCTTTTCTACCCGGAAAGGATGGCCGACAGGATCTTAGGAATGGGAGACGTTGTTTCCTTAGTAGAAAGAGCTCAGGAGCAGTTTGATGAGGAAGAAGCTAAAAAACTTCACAAAAAAATCGCTAAAAACGAGTTTGGTTTTGATGATTTCTTAAAGCAAATCAATCAGATCAAAAAAATGGGTAATATGAAAGACTTAATGGGAATGATCCCTGGAGTTGGAAAAGCCATTAAAGATGTTGAGATCAGCGATGATGCCTTCAAACATATTGAAGCAATAATTTATTCTATGACTCCGGATGAGAGAAGAAGACCTTCTATCATCAACACTCAGAGAAAGCAGAGAATTGCAAGAGGTGCAGGTAGAAAAATTGAAGATGTAAACCAATTGATGAAGCAATTTGATCAAATGGGTAAAATGATGAAGATGATGCAAGGCCCTCAAGGTAAGCAAATGATGCAGATGATGAGCAAGATGCCAAACATGCCGGGAATGGGCGGAATGGGAAAATAAGAAATAGTAAAACCTCTATATAAAAGTAAAATCCGACTCAAAATTGAGTCGGATTTTTTATTTTTAAGCTTAAATAAATTGATTATTTATCAGATTTTTGAGCTTTAGATTTGATGAAGTAAGAGAAACCTACGTTCACTCCGAAAGTACTTCTTGTTGTTTTATAATCAATTCCTGAATAAGTTTCCTTGTTATAAAATTGATCAAAACCAACTCCTAAGTTAATACCTAAAGACTGAGTTGCCATATACGTAACACCTCCTTTTGCTTTCCAAGCTAAACCATCTGTCGTTGTTTCTGTTTGGAAAAGTAAAGGATCAACAACTCCACCATTAATATTATATTTTATTTTGTTTGTTGAATATCCAATACCAACTCCTAAGAATGGGATAAACTTGCTACCAGTCTGAAAGTAGTAAGTTGCAGTAGGCATTACTGAAAACGAAGAAATAGTTACTTTATCTTGATCTTGCTTTGTTGTAGTGCTATTGAAACCTAAATCGATACCTACAGCTAAACCGTTAATAACAAAATATCCAACAGAAGGAGTAACAGAAAATGAACTCACTTTAGTTTCGTCGTATTTCGTTCCGTTTACCTTTGTATTAGTATTAATACTGTTGAATCCTAATCCTGTATTTCCACTGATTACCCAGTCACCTTTAGTCATTTGAGCATTAGATAAGCCAAAAAGTGCAACTGCACCAGCTAATAATAATTTTTTCATGTTTATTTAATTTTTAATTAAAAGTTTAAGTTTTTATTTACAGACAAAAAGCCCTAAGAAATTAATCTTAGGACTCTATTTTTTTGATGCTTCGTTAATTATTTAGCGAAAACATATTTAACTCCAAAAGTTACAGCTGATAAATTCAATCCGAATTTATAGTTGTTTACACTCTTAGCTCCATCAACGTCAAATTTAGAAGTGTTGTATCCAAATTCTCCGAAAGTAGCTTCGATAGACCAGTTTTTGTTCAAGAAATAATCCAAACCTGGCTTAATGTTCACTCCGATTGAAGTATAGTTTGCTTTGTTGGAAACAGAATTTGTGCTCACAGTACTTCCTACAGTTGTAGTTGTAACACCTTCTTCTTTTACTTGACCGAATTCCATAGGAACTTCAAGTTGACCGAAGATATATAATTTGTCAGCAATAGTCCAGTATTTTCTTACGAAAGGAGCAACAACGAATGCAGATGTAGTATCTTTATTTTCTGATACAGCAGTTCCAACAGGAGATACTAAAGTTGTAGTTGTAGTAGTTTTATCATTCTTATAACCAACTCCTAAACCAACAGCTAGGTTAGTTCCAACGAAATATCCTGCAGTAGGAATAACTTTGAAGCTTTCTACTTTTCTGTCGTTATTGTTGTTTTCTTCTTGAGAATAACCTACTTGTCCTGAAATATATGCAGTTCCTTTTGCAATCTGTGCATTAGATAAACCGAAAAGTGCAACAGCACCCGCTACTAATAATTTTTTCATTTTATAAAATTTTAATACTTTCTGAGGGCAAATTTACAGCAGGTACCACGAATATTAAAATTTGTTAATGTGATTAATATCATTCATAAAAATTGCCAATTTTAGAGATAAAATACACTAAACGTTTGTTTGTATTTTTTTGACAATATTTTCAATAAAAAGACTCCAATTCTGCAATCGGAGTCTTAAAATAGTTCTTTTTAAATATATTACTTTAAGAAGAAATTAACACCAAAGTTAATCGCTCCGAAGTTATAATTGTTATCATCATACCAATAATAACCGTGATCCTTATACTTACTAGCAATATTTTGGAATCCTAAATACAATTCAGCTCTCTTCATTTGATACCCTACTCTTGGCGCGATATACAAACCACTATTGATATAATCTTTAGTAGAAATAGCCGCTCCTAGATCTAATCCTACGAAAAGAGGGATTTTGGCAAATTTATATTTTCCAGAAGCTGCAATTGGAATAAAACCAAAATCATCTACATTATCTTTTCCAAAAAAGTGAGAATATCCTGTAGTAACACCAATGTCCAGACCTTTAGTAATATTCCACATATAAGCTGCGTCTATACCCAATGTAACGCTGGCTGCATCTGAAGCATCACCTAGCGGAGCTCCAACATGACCACCCAATCTAAATCCTTCCTGAGCCTGCATAGCACCGCCCAAAAGAGCAAAAGCTCCTAATAATAACAATTTTTTCATTTTAATAATTTTAAATTACTGGGCTCAAAATTACTAATTATTTTCTGTTTTAAAAGCTGAATGATTAATGAAATCCTTTATACAAAGAAAAAGGCAAAACAAGTGAACCTGTTTTGCCTTTTATATTTTAAAGTATTTAGAAATATTAGTTATTCCCGAATTTGAACCCTACACCTACTTGTGCGAAGCTATTAGTGATTTTACCACCACTGTTATCGTTAGAAAGGTTAGATACACCTAAGCTATATCTCGCATCAAAGAAAAGTCCGTTTTCAAGCATATATTCTACACCTACGAATGGAGCAAGGTTCAATTTTTTGATATCTTTTTTAATATCGATTTCACCTGAACCATCTTCATCTTCTATATCTATGCTAATAAGATCTGAACCTATTACAGTTTTTTGCTTCGCTGTAAGAATAATTCCAAAGTTAACACCACCAGCAACAGACAAATTTTCTGTAATAAAATATTTAGCAGAAATCGGCACCAAAAGTGTTCCCAAATTAACTTCAGTTTGCTCACCAAAATAAATTCCTCCTGCATTTACTCCATCAATTTTTTCTTTTGCTCCAAGTGGAGAGTAAAGAACTTCTGCCTGAAAACCGAAATTATCATTGATTTTGTATTCTGCCATACCTCCAATGTAGAAAGTATATTTAGGATCCATTTTTCTTTTCTCTAAATCGTCTTGCTTTTCATCAACTTTGATTGTTGACATTGCAAAACCTGCTTTAGGTCCGAATCTAAATTCCTGAGCGTTTACATTTGCACCTAGTACAGCTATTGCTGCAACGAGTAAAAGTTTTTTCATTGTATTAGTTTTTAAATTATTGTGTCGCAAAACTAATAAAATTTTTCTAATTAACAAATTTTAACAAAATAATTAATCTTTTAAACCGAATTTATTGATAAAATTATTTTCGAATTAAAAAAATCAATGATGAAAAAAGACTAATCTCTTAAGTGTAATTTTAGCAAAAACTATTATTTCAATTAAAAATTTAATCTTTCGACCTTTTATCTTCTTCGTTGTAGGCAAGAATGATTTTTTTCACGACAGGGTGTCTCACAACATCTTCTTCTGTAAGATGTACAAAACCAATTTCTTTTACGTCTTTTAAGATTCTCATCGCTTCTTTTAATCCTGAATTCTGTTTTGGAGGTAGATCAATTTGAGTTGGATCTCCTGTGATAATGAATTTCGCATTCATCCCCATTCTGGTTAAAAACATTTTCATCTGAGCATGAGTTGTATTTTGAGCTTCATCCAAAATAACAAAGGCATCATCAAGCGTTCTCCCTCTCATAAAAGCCAATGGAGCAACTTCAATGACTTTTTTCTCCATAAAACCTTCTAGTTTTTCATGAGGAATCATATCACGAAGCGCGTCGTATAAAGGCTGCAAGTACGGATCCAGCTTCTCTTTAAGATCTCCCGGTAAAAAGCCTAAGCTCTCCCCTGCTTCCACAGCCGGTCTCGTTAGAACAATTCTTTTTACTTCTTTATCTCTTAATGCTCTTGCCGCTAAAGCTACACTCGTATATGTTTTACCCGTTCCTGCAGGACCGATGGCAAAAACCATGTCTTTTTTCTCTGTTTCTCTTACTAATTTTTTAAGATTAGCCGTTTTGGCTTTAATTATTTTACCATTTACTCCTTTTACAATGATATCCTGATCAAAAATTAATTGTTTTTCGCTCTCATTTTTTATTTTAAGAACATTTTCAACGTCTTTCAGTTCGATAGAATTATTTTTAGAAATAAATTTTACAATATCATCCAGTTTAAGTCTGAAAATGTCCAGAGTTTCCTGATTTCCCATTGCAAAAATATAATGATCTCTTCCCGTAATTTTTAGTGTCGGAAAGCTGGATTTTATTAAATTGAAATATTGGTTATTAACTCCATAGAAGATTTTTGAATCAATATCTTCCAAATCATACGTTAATTCAAACATGCAAATATTTTTAGATTAGAATCTAAATTTAGAGTTTTTTTTCAAATAGATCTTAAATTTTTATCCACAAATAACCTTTTTAATAATATCATAACAAATCTCCTGATCTAAGTAGAACATTACTAAACTATTATCATTTTCACATTAAAATCACAACAACAAAACAAATTATCAATAACATCATCACAACCTGAACAGATTTTTTTAAAAAACAAAATTAAAACATAAACTTAAAATCATTGATTTTTAAATCTCATAAAATTAATACAGATTCTAAGTTTTTAATATTTAGCTTTAATTCAATTTATAACCGTAAGCCTTTATTTTATTCATTTTTAGGATATTTTTAAGGATTCAAATTCTCATAATTCCCTTTATTTTAAATAAATTTGCAAAAACTATCATTCTACAAATACAAAATGTCAATTATTACGCTTACTTCGGATTTCGGAAATTTAGATTACAGGGTTTCGGCTGTCAAAGGCAAGATTCTGTCTCTGAATTCGAAGGTTACTATTGTTGATATTACCCATGATATCCAGGCATTCAATCTTATACAAACTTCCTATATCGTTAGAAATGCTCATAAATACTTCCCAAAAGGCAGTATTCATATTTTGGCGGTAGACAGTTTCTTTCATAAATCAAGAAAAAATATTTTATATAAAGCGAACGGCTCCTATTTTCTGGCAGCAGATAACGGACTTTTAAGTTTAGTATTTTTTGATATTAAACCTGAAGCCATATACGAAATCACCCTGAACAATAGATTTGATGATGTGGTTAATTTCACATCAACCGATGTTTTTGTTCCTGCTGCCGTACATTTAGCGAATGGAGGTCTTCCGGAAGTTATCGGCAGAAAAATAGATACGGTAAAAGAACTATTCTTCCCGAAACCGGTTTATAATGAACCGGAAAGAATGATTATCGGTGAGGTAACCTACATTGATAATTTCGGAAATATAATTTCAAATATCAACAAAGAAATTTTTGAAAGTACAGGCAAAGGGTATGAAAATTTCACTATAAAATTCAGAAACTTAACGCTTTCAAAGATATTTCAAAGCCATACAGAAGTAGTTTCCGACTGGGAAAGAGAGACGGAGTACCATGGACAGTCGGCTGCGATTTTCAATGACAGTCAGCTTTTAGAACTTACAATCTATAAAGGGAGCAAAAAAAACGGGGCAAAATCTTTGTTTGGATTAAATGTAGGCGAGAATATTTACATTCAATTTTTCTAAAATTATACATTTCATAAAAAAACCGATTTTTTTTATATATTTGTCAAAATCTAAAAATTAAAAATGGCAGAATACAAATTATTGCTTCCTTCCATGGGAGAAGGTGTTATGGAAGCGACAATTATCACTTGGTTATTCAATGAAGGTGATAGTGTAAAAGAGGATGATTCCGTAGTAGAAATTGCAACAGATAAGGTAGATTCAGACGTTCCGACACCAGTTTCGGGGAAAATTGTGAAAATCTTAAAGCAAAAAGACGAAGTTGCCAAAGTTGGTGAAGCCATTGCTATTTTAGAAATTGAAGGAGAAGGCGGAAATACAGCGTCAGAAGAAGTGAAAACGGAAACTCCAACTTCAGCTCCAGATGCTGAAACATTAAAAACAATTGAAGGCGCTTTAAACCCTACAGCTACTTCACACGTAGAATTTTCGGGAGATCTTTATTTGTCACCTCTTGTAAAATCTATCGCTCAACAAGAAAATATTTCTGAAACTGAACTTAAAACCATCAAAGGAAGCGGTTTAGAGGGAAGAATTACGAAAGAAGATATTTTAGCTCATGTAGCTAACAGAGGGAATCAACCTCAAACAACTCAAGCGGTTTCTGCTCCGGTTGTATCAACTCCAAAACCAGTAGCAACAACTACAGTTGCAACGCCAATTTCAGTAGCAGCAGGTGACGAGATCATTCCAATGGACAGAATGAGAAAAATCATCGCCGAGAACATGGTTAAGGCAAAACATATTGCGCCACACGTTACTTCTTTCATCGAAACAGACGTTACGAACGTTGTAAAATGGAGAAATAAACATAAAGACATTTTCGAAAAGCGTGAAGGTGAAAAATTAACTTTCATGCCGATTTTCGTGAAAGCAATTGTAAAAGCGATTCAGGATTATCCGATGATCAACGTTTCTATTAATGGTGAAAATATCATCAAGAAGAAAAACATCAATATCGGTATGGCAACTGCTCTTCCAGACGGAAATCTTATTGTTCCTGTTATCAAAAATGCAGATCAATTATCTCTTTCAGGTTTAGCAAAAGCGATCAATGACTTGGCTTATAGAGCAAGAAACAAGAAACTTAGACCTGAGGACACTCAAGGTGCAACATACACTATTTCTAACGTAGGAAGCTTTGGAAACTTAATGGGAACTCCTATTATTCCTCAGCCTCAGGTAGCTATTTTGGCAATCGGAGCGATTGTTAAGAAACCTGCAGTTCTTGAAACTAAAGATGGTGATGTAATTGCCATCCGTCAGTTAATGTTTATGTCTCACTCTTATGACCACAGAGTTGTAGACGGTTCTCTTGGAGGTATGTTCCTGAAACATGTTCACGATTATCTTCAGAACTGGGATATGAACACGGAAGTATAAGTAATGAATAATTGGTAATGAGTAATTTTTGCCAATCAAATATAATTAAACCTTCGAAATTTATTTTTCGGAGGTTTTTTTTATTATTAAATTTAGGCGAGATAAGTATTGAATTAAAACAAACTTTAAATCCTAATTTATCTTTAGACAAAATAAAAATCCGTCTAGAAATATATCCCAAAGAATATGAATTCTATAAATTTCATGTAATTTTATAGCGTAAAACAAACAAATGTTGAAAATTTTCACCCTCATTCGAAGAAGTCTCAAAAAATCCTTCGACAACATCCGAAACGAACAATTGAAGTACAATCTGCTTCAGGCCATTCCTTTTTGGATAGGTTCTGTGATCACAGGTTTTGTTGCTGTGATGTACGCTAAAATTTTCGCGTGGGGAGAAAAACTTTTGGAAATCATTCTTCATTGGCATGATTGGATGATCTTTATCATTGCTCCAATTGGTTTTGTACTTTCCTGGTGGTTGGTGAAAGAATTTGCGCCAAACGCCAAAGGAAGCGGGATTCCGCAGGTAATGGCTGCCGTTGAACTGGCTAATCCAAAGGAACATACGAAAATAAGAAGTCTTTTAAGTTTAAAAATTATTGTTTTTAAAATCCTTTCTTCCGTGATATTGGTGATTGGCGGTGGTGCTGTTGGTCGTGAAGGTCCAACTATTCAGATTGCAGGTTCGGTTTTCAGAAAAGTGAACGAATACCTTCCTCATTGGTGGCCAAAAATTTCCAAGAAAAATATGATTATGACAGGAGCTGCAGCAGGTCTTGCAGCCGCTTTCAACACTCCACTTGGCGGAATTGTATTTGCTGTTGAAGAACTTTCAAAAACGCATATTAATTACTTTAAAACAGCTCTTTTTACCGCGGTTATCATTGCGGGTCTAACGGCCCAAACGTTTGCAGGATCTTATTTGTATCTGGGTTATCCCAAAACAAATGATGTTTCTTTAATGGTGATGTTTCCCATTGTTTTAGTGGCAGGAATTGCAGGAATTATGGCAAGTCAGCTTTCAGTAACCATGCTTAAAATGAATGACTGGAAAAAAAGAAAACTGAAAACAGATAGATCAAACGTTATTTTTTTGATTGCCTGTGCACTTTTTATCGCTTCTATTGCCTATTTTATTAATAGAGAAATTCTAGGTTCAGGAAAAGAAATCATGCAACGTGTACTTTTCACTCAGGATAAACATGAAGATTGGTACGTTCCCATTTTAAGGATGTTGGGTCCTGCCCTATCTTTTACGTCTGGTGGCGCAGGTGGAATCTTTGCACCAGCTTTAACTGCCGGAGCAAGTATTGGATCTGTTATTTCGGGAGCCATACATTTAACGCCAAACGAAAGCAACGTCGTTATTTTAGGCGGAATGGTTGCCTTCCTTACCGGAATTACCCGAGCTCCATTTACATCAGCGATTATCGTCTTGGAAATGACCGACAGACATTCATTGATTTTTCATTTGATGTTAGCAGGAATGGTTTCTTCTATTGCATCGATTTTAGTGAGCAGACATTCATTGTATGATGTGATAAAGGTTAATTTCTTGGCGGAGATTAGAAAGGAGGATTAGTGTTTTAGTGTTTTAGTGTTTTAGTGTTTTAGTGTTTTAGTGTTTTAGTGTTTTAGTGTTTTAGTGTTTTAGTGTTTTAGTGTTTTAGTGTTTTAGTGTGAAAAATAAATACAATTCTTGATTTTTAAATAATATTGATTCAATTATATATTAATTTTCAAAAATTCATCATTCACGATTAACAATTCACCAATTTTATTTGATATTTTTTCATAAATATTTGCGCTATACATTGTGTATTAGAAATAAAATGCATAATTTTGCACCTCGAAATAATTAACAAATTCATTTAACATTATGAACAATTACGAAACTGTTTTCATTTTAACTCCCGTTCTATCTGATGCTCAGGTGGAGGAAGCAGTGAAAAAATTCGAAGATCTTATCAAAGAAAAGAACTGCGAAATCGTTGCCAAAGAAAATTGGGGACTAAAAAAATTAGCTTATCCGATTCAATTGAAAAAGAACGGATTTTACACTTTAATTGAGTTTAAAGGTGAAGGTACTGTAGTTGCTGACTTAGAATTAGCATTCAAACGTGACGAAAGAGTAATTCGTTACCTTACTACAAAACTAGACAAGCACGCTGTAGAGTATGCTATCACTAGAAGAACTAAAGTAAAGACAGCTAAGGCTTAATATTAACCCCAAATTAAAAAAGACAAGACATGGCAATAGATGATATGGCTAAACAAGCCTCAGCTGGAGGAGAATCAGAAGTAAAATTCTTAACTCCACTTGATATCAATACAAAATCTGAAAAGAAATATTGTAGATTCAAAAAATTCGGAATTAAGCACGTTGATTACAAAGATGCTGATTTCTTATTACAGTTCGTAAACGAACAAGGTAAAATCTTACCAAGAAGATACACTGGAACTTCTTTGAAATACCAAAGAAAAGTTTCTGCTGCTGTCAAAAGAGCAAGACACCTTGCTTTGATGCCTTACGTAGCTGACTTGTTGAAATAAGCCAACAAAATAAATAAAAGAAGAGAGCTCGCTTTCTTCTTTTGTTGCTGAATAAATAATTTTAATTCTAACGATTTTTAGATAAGAGATAAAAGATGAATGATAAAAGATTTTAAAGTCTTGCTTCTTTACTCTTTATTCTTTTCTCTAAAACTAAAAACGGACAACAACAATGGACATTATCCTAAAAAAAGACGTAGAAAACTTAGGTCTTGAATTCGATACAGTAAGCGTAAAGCCAGGTTATGCTAGAAACTTCTTACTTCCTCAGGGAATTGCACTTTTAGCTACACCTAAAAACAAAGCAGCTCTAGAAGCTACTTTGGAAGCTAGAAAAGAAGAAGAAGCTAAATTAATCGCTACAGCTAACGGTGTAGTAGATCAATTGAAGAAAACTACAGTTATCATTCCTGCAAAAGTAGGTTCTGGTGATAAATTATTCGGATCTATCAACAATGCAGATCTTTCTGCTGCTCTTGCTAAAGCTGGAGTTTCTGTAGAGAAGAAATACATCAAAATCCCAGGAAACACTATTAAGAGAACTGGTAAAGTAACTGCTAACATCAGATTACACAGAAATGTTGAGTACAACTTCGAATTCGACATCGTATCTGACGCTCCGGTAGAAGCTCCAAAACCAGCTGCTCCTAAGAAAGTTGCTGTAGAAGAAACTCCTTCTGAAGAAGCTTAAGATTCTAAAGAGATTTTCTCAAATATATAAACCACTTCGTTTGAAGTGGTTTTTCTTTTTTCTATTGTCATTGCGAGGAGCGAAGCGACGAAGCAATCTCAAAACAAATACTGCAACCTCACCATCCACTTTGTCATTCCGCTGGAATCTAAGCTCCTTATGTAAAGACGAGTTGTAAACTATTGTTTAGATTCTTCCAGAATGACAAACTTCGTGGAAACCTAATTGCAGAGTTAAATTTTCTTACAGTAAGAGATTGCTTCGTCGCTTCGCTCCTCGCAATGACCACAAAATACTCCAACTCTAAAACTCTCCAACTCTCCCACTTACCTATTTCCCTCTCAATTTCTGCTGATATTCACTCGGGGCAACTCCAATTACTTTTTTAAAAATATTACTGAAAGAAGACAGACTGTTATACCCCACCATCATGGCGATCTCGTACATATTATACTTTCCTTCCAGCATTAGTTCCAATGAACGGGTAATTCTTAAAGCACGTAAAAAACGAACGTAATTCATCCCTAAAATCTCTTTAAACTTCCTCGATAAAGTTCTTGTACTCATTCCGAATTCTTTGGCTGTAGATTCGATTGTAAGCGGTTTTTCAAGGTTAGCATGAACATATTTAGCGATCTTCAATAAGGTTTCATCTTTTGGAAAAGGATGCTGGACGGGAAATGCCAGATTTTTATCTCTTTTCTCAGGTAAAATTCCTTTTAAAGCTTTGAGGAAATAATATTTTGAACTGTCATTTTTTGTGATTTTCCCATCCCAGTATTTTGTATATAAAATCATCTCTCTTAATAAATGACTTACAGAATAAATATTGATTTCATCAAAAAAGCCATCTTCATTTTCTTCTTTTTTAAAATAAAAATTATATAAATCTACTTTCGGGCTCGAACTAAAAATATAATGTGGAATTCCCGCAGGTATCCACATAAAACATCTTGCAGGAAGATACCAATGCTTTGAATCTGTAAAAACATGCACAATACCGCCCTCTGCATACACTAATTGAGCAGATCCGTGATAATGAACATCGGTTGTAACATTTCCTGTAAGTACATTATATACGTAAAATTCTGCATCTTCTTCTTCGACTGCTCCAAAATGACTGTCATTCATAAAATAAAGGTAAGGAGAAAATTTCACTTTGGCGTAAATGATCAAATCTTTTTCTGTTTTCACAAATCGTGTCTGGTACTCCACCCCGTAACTTTGCATAATCAAAATCAATTTATCAAAAAACCTTCAATTAAATTATGAAAATGATATTTAACGCATGTAGATATCAAATCATTGCGTTGTGCTTATTATTGATAAGCAGCTTTCTACACTCACAAATGATAGATTATCAATCCCTCAGCCTACAACAGGCTGTAGAATTGGGTCTGAAGAATAATAAAAATATTAAGATAAGTCACTTAAAACAACAAATGTCCGAAACCAAAGAGAAAGATCTCAAAATGGAAAAACTACCGGACATCGAATTTCATACAAGCTATACCCAGGTTTCAAATCTTTTTCAACATGAAAATGGCGTATTCGGAAAGGCTACCAAATATGACGTGATCAACGGAATGTATGACTTTACACTTTCAGCATCCATTCCTTTATACATGGGAGGAAAGATTAAAAATACAGAGAAAAAAGCATCGATTGACACCGAAATTTCAAGTTTAAAAACTCATTTAGATGAAAGACAGCTTACGATGGAAATCATCACGGCCTTCCTTCAGATCCATCATTTAAAAGAACAACAAAGTTTGATTAATGATAAAATGAAAGAAGATTCTGTGAATATCAAACAGGTCAAAGCCTTAAAAGCAAACGGCGTGGTGACCGTAAATGAAGTTCTGAGAACGTCTTTACAGCTTTCCAATCACAAAATGAGCTGGACAGAATTGGATAACGATATCCAAATTGCAGAACATAAACTAAAAACAATTCTTTCTCTTCCGGAAAATCAGGAAATGCACGTTGATACAGAAGATCTGATCTCTGATAAAGCTGAAATTCCGTATGTAGATGAATTAACAGAAACTGCTTTAACCAAGAATGAATCTGTTGAAATGACCCACAAAAATCTTTCATTGAAACAACTGGATCAAAAAATTACAAGAGCGAATTATTTACCTAAAATAACAGCGGGCGGAGAATATTTTTTAAAATATCCCAACATGATGTTTTTTCCTCCCGAACCTTACGCTTATCGCCTAGGAATGATTGGAGTAAACCTTACCTATCCTATCGAAAGTCTGTATAAAAACAAATACAAAATGCAGGAAGCAAAGGAAAATATAGACCTGGCAAAACTTCAGATCGAAGAGAACGATGAAAATGTAAGACACAATGTTTATGAAGCTTACAAAAAGTTTGAAGAAACCGATCAAAAAGTGAAAATCGCTGAAGAAGCAATTAATCAAGCCAAAGAAAACTACCGCATTGTAAGAACAAAATACATCAATAAATTAAGCTTAATTACTGAACTTATCGATGCAGACAATGCCAATCTGGAAGCTCAATCTAATCTTATTTCCGTAAAAATAAACCGACAACTTAAATATTACCAACTCCAATATACGATTGGAAATCTGTAAAAACTATGGCACAAAAGCAATTAACACAAAAAGAAAAAAGAATCAATAAAACCATCACTTTGTTGGCATGGATCCTCATTATCAGTGGGATCACGGGGATGACAAGTTTCTATCTTTTTTCGAGAAAAAATGTTACCACAAACGATGCGCAGATCGAACAATATATTACGCCTGTTTCAAGTAAAGTTTCAGGTTTCATTAAAACGATAAAATTTAACGAAAACCAATTCGTTCACAAAGGGGATACTTTGATCATCATTGACAACAGAGAATTTGTTAACCAAGTGAAAATGGCAGAAGCTAATCTTCACGCCAATTCTGAGAATATTACGACCATCCAAAGTGGGGTCAATACAAAAGAAAGCGACACCAAAATCATCGATGCAAAAATTGCTTCCGCAAGAATCGATATTTGGAGAACGGAACAGGATTTTAAAAGATATAAAAATCTGGTTTCAGAAGATGCCGCTACCGAACAGCAGTTTGAAAATGTAAAAGCTTCATACGATCAGGCAAAAGCCAATCTTTTAGCATTGGAGCAGCAAAAAAATGCGGTAAAAGCAAGTGCAAACGAACAGGAAACAAAAGTTGCTCCGGCAAAAAGTCAGATCCAGCAAAGTTCTGCAAGTTTGAATAATGCTCAACTTTTCCTTTCCTACACAGTAGTTACAGCTCCTTATGACGGTTGGGTCGGCAAAAAAACGATTCAGGAAGGCCAGTTGATCAAAGAAGGTCAGGCTTTGGTTCAAATCGTGAGCAAAGAAAAATGGATTATTGCCAATTACAAAGAAACTCAGTTAGGACAAATCGACCAACAAAAGGAAGTTGTGATTACAGCCGATGCTTTTCCGGATACAGAATTTAAAGGAAAAATTGTATCGATCTCACCGGCTTCAGGTTCGCAATTTTCGTTAGTAAAACCAGACAATGCAACAGGAAACTTCGTCAAGATCGAACAGCGATTTCCAGTGAAAATTATTCTAGATAATAATAAAAATAACGAAAAACTACTTTCCGGAATGAACGTTCTGGTGAGTGCCAAGAAGATATAGAGTTTGAGAGCGTGAGGGTTTGAGAGTTTTATATAGTAGTTAGATTCTATGTAAAGATTTAAATTTTCAAATTCCTCTTTCTCAAATTTAAAATTAACCAATTAAGTTCTTTTTTCAGCGAAAAGGCTGGACTGCAAAGCCGCAAAAACTGCCAATTTTTTCTTATGCATTTTTGCCATTTTACATTTTACTTATTTTACATTTTGCTTTCCTGCCTTTTCGCTTTTTATTCATTAAAAAAATGCAACACAATTCAGTTTATTATAAATGGGTTCCGCAATGGCTGAAGCTTCCGCTGCTCGTTTTAGCGCTGTTTCCGCACTTGATGTTATTGTCGATCCTGCATTCCAACAGTGCTTTTACAGCGTCTTTTATGGATGTTGATCCTGATGATATACAATATTTATTGATCATGATGTACGGAACATTCGTTGTCACCCTGTTGGTTTTACAACGGTTTATGGCGTATTTCAGTGTGAAATATTACATTTTGCTGATGTCTTCTATTTCAGTGATTATTTTATATGTTTTATCGGTCACGAACGATTATCACGTCATTCTGGTCATTCGATTTTTGGAAGGAATCTTCGGATTAATGGAAGGTGCCATATTTTTACCATTAATCATTGCAGAATTAAAAACAAGACACGCCAAAGTCATCGCCTACCTTTTCATGTACACGATCATGCTGACGGGCGGAACAGTCACCACTTCTTTACTAAAATCAAGCATTCAGGATTATGATTTTCAGCATATGATTTTAATGATCCTTTACTTTCACATTTTTGTTTTAATTATCGGAATTGCACTTTTCAATAAAAACAGATTTTTCCCTAAAAAGCCTTTGTACCAGTTAGATATTACGAGTTGGTTTCTGCTTTGGATTTGTTTACAGGCCGGATCGTATGCCATTATTTATGGAAAAAGATTAATGTGGTTTGAATCTGACACCATCATTTTATGCCTGTTTGTATTCCTGATTTCGGGTGGGTTGTTTATGTTAAAACAAAGAAATTCCAAACGCCCGCTTTTCCATTTTGAAGTTTTCAGTTCAAAAAATGTGATTGTCGGAATGCTTTTATTCTTCATATTTTATTTAATCCGTTCAGGTTTAAATAATGTTTACGGTATCATGGCAACCGTCTGGAAATGGCCGTGGGATTATATCGTGGACATTCAATACTGGAATGTTGCGGGAACATTGTTAGGTGTATTTTTATCAGGGATCTGTTTAATGAAAGGTGTTTCTTCAAGAATAGTATTTTTTACAGGATTTCTCTTATTAGCCATAGATTGTGCTTGGTTCACTTATACTTTTTATCCTGACACAACGCTTTTAACGATTTGTCCGCCTTTATTTTTACAAGGACTTGCACAAGGTTTATTATTTACGCCATTGGTATTTTTCCTGATCTCAGGAATGCCCGAAGAATATGTTGCCAACGCCACCGCTTTAGGAACTTCTACCCGTTTCTGGACAACCGCAATTGGTTACGCTTTAATGCAGAATTTGATGTTGTTTTTAACCTTAAAACATTCTGATACATTAAGTTTTGAATTGACAGATACCAATCCGGTTTTCTATTCACAATGGAATCAAATTTTTGGAGCAAATATTGCAAAACTTCCTGTCAATGAGTCATTATCGGTGACCGCAGGAGCTTTTAAAGCTAAAATTGCCGCACAATCCATGTTACTTTCCAATATGGAAATCTTCACAGGATTATTTTGGCTGGCATTGATTACGGCTTTGCTTTTATTACTGTATCATCCGGTGAAAATTGCGATTAGAAATATAATGTAATTTTTAGGCAAAAGATTTGCATTATTTTCTGAAATTTGGTTTATGGAAATTCAGGAAATCGTATCAAAGCAGAAAGAGTTTTTCAACACACAGAAAACGAAGAATTTAAAATTCAGAAAAATGTATCTTGAAAAATTAAGAGATATTATTCTTGAAAATGAAAACCTCTTAAATGAAGCCATTTACAAAGATTTTGGTAAGTCAAAATTTGATACGTTTACGACTGAAATTTCTTTTATTTTAAAGGATATTAATTATTATCTCAAAAATTTAAATGCTTTAGCGAAACCTAAAAAAGTAAGAACCAATCTTTCCAATCAAATCGGAAACAGTAAAATTTACTCAGATCCATTAGGCTGTATTCTAGTAATTGGAGCATGGAATTATCCTTATCAATTATCCCTCTCTCCTATTATTGCTGCTTTGGCTGCCGGGAATTGCTGTATTTTAAAGCCAAGCGAAATTGCTGAAAACACAATGAAAGCAATGTCTAAAATCATTAATGAAAATTTTCCACCCGAATATTTATATGTTTTTGAAGGAGGAATTGATGAAACAACAGAACTTCTAAAATTAAAATTCGATAAAATATTTTTCACCGGAAGTACGAAAGTTGGGAAAATTGTTTACAAAGCTGCAGCTGAATATTTAACGCCAGTAACATTAGAATTAGGCGGAAAATCTCCTGTCATTATCACTAAAGATGCTAATCTTGAAGTCGCAGCCAAACGAATTATTTGGGGTAAATTTTTGAATGCCGGACAAACCTGTGTAGCTCCCGATTATTTATTGGTTGAAGAATCTATTCAGGAACAGTTTCTGGAAATGCTGAGAAATCAAATTAAAGAATTCAAATACGAACCAGATTCTGAGCAATACACCAGAATTATCAATCAAAAGAATTTCCAGAGATTAATTAAATTAATCGATAAAGAAAAAATATATTTCGGTGGAAACTACGATGAAGAAAAATTATACATCGAACCTACAATTTTAACTAATATCAATTGGAAAGATGATGTGATGCAGGAAGAAATTTTCGGACCTATTTTACCTGTAATTTTGTTTAAAAGCTTTAATCAGACATTAAATTATCTGATTGAACTTGAAAAGCCTCTTTCGGCGTATTTATTCACGAATAATTCTGAAGAGAAAGAATCTTTTACTCAAAAACTATCTTTTGGCGGAGGCTGTATCAATGATGTTGTGATGCATTTAGGAAATGACAATCTCCCTTTTGGAGGTGTCGGAAACTCAGGAATGGGAAATTATCACGGTAAATTTGGTTTTGAAACTTTCTCACATCAGAAACCCGTTCTGGAAAAAGCAACTTGGGGAGAACCGAATATAAAATATCCTCCTTATTCTGAGAAGAAATTAAGTTGGATTAAAAAATTACTCTAAAAACAAAAAAACCGAGACAATTTCTCGGTTTTAATTTTTATGACTTAGGAGCCCATTGATTGAAAAATTCTTTTGTTTTTTCTAAACTGTAGCCCTTATCCTGTTCCAAAACATCACTTTGCTGTACATGGATCATTTTTCCGTCCTTATCTAAAACAATAAACACCGGATATCCAAATTTATCTCCAGGATTTTCATACTGAGAAAAAATCTTTTCGTTTTTATTGTCAGGAGAATAATTCAAATGATAATACACGTAATTTTTATCTACAATTCCTTTTAATTCAGGAGTTGTCTCCACAAATTGATTAAAACGAAGACACCAGATACACCAATTTCCCCCCGCTTGGATCATAATATTTTTATTTTCCTTTTTAGCCTGAACAATCAGAGCGTCAATATCTTTCTGAGCATCCGCTTTTGGGTTGTATGGTTTAGGTAATTTTGCTTTTTCCTCTGCTGCTGCCTTTTTCTTCTGCTCTATTACTTTCGGATCTTCCTTCACTTTTTCTGTCTGTGCATACGCCATCGATCCAAATGCCATAAATAGGGCTACAAAATATTTTAATGATGTCTTTTTCATACTATAAAAATAAAAAATTAATACTTATTATCAGCAAAAATGAAACCATAATTTTATTATCACTAAATTTGCACGTTTTATGAATTTCTTTATCAAAATATTATACTTAATTTCTAAACTTCCTCTGAAAATATTATATATTTTTTCAGACATTATCTTCTTTTTAAACTATTACGTAGTTGGATATAGAAAACAAGTAATCACTCAGAATTTAAAGAACTCTTTCCCAGAAAAATCGGAAGAAGAAATTGCTGCTATTAAAAAGAAATTTTATTTAAATTTTTCTGATTATTTGGCTGAAACAATAAAATCTTTCACTATGTCTGAAACTGAAACAAAGGTAAGGATGCAGCACATCAACCAAGAATTGTTTCATGAAGCTAAAGAAGAAGGGAAAAATATTATTTTATTGGCAGGCCATGTTTTCAATTGGGAATGGATGAATACTTTGGCTACCATCGTACCACAAACAAACTGTCATCCGGTTTACAGAAAGGTTAATAGTACTTTTTGGGAAAACCAGATGAAAAAAGTCAGAAGTAAATTTGGAAATGATGCGTTGGAAGCAAATGAGGTTGTTTTAAATATTTTCAGAGCTAAAAACAATGGCGATTCTATTTATCTTTTTGTAGCAGATCAAACTCCGCATTTTTCGCATGTCAGTTATGGATTAGAATTTCTAAATCAAAGAACTCCCGCATTTATAGGGTATGATAAATTAGCCACAAGAATGGATCTTATTTTCATTTATTGTGAAATGAAGAAGGTTAAACGTGGTTTTTATCAGATTAATTACCACAGAGTTATGCCTGACGGAGAGAAATTTGCAAAAAATGAAGTAGTAAGAAAATTCCATAAATTGTTAGAAAATACTTTGCATAAAAGACCCGATAATTATTTGTGGTCACACAGAAAATGGAAATATCAAGACTCTATTAAAGATTTTGATTCTGAAAAAATATAGATGAACATGTCAAAAAAACTGGCAGTTGCCATATTGAACTGGAACGGTAAAAACTGGCTTGAAAAATTCTTGCCAAGCGTTGTACAGTTTTCTCAAAATGCAGATATTTATGTTATTGACAATCTTTCAACAGATGATTCTATAGACTATTTACAAACTCATTTTCCTTCGGTTCACATTATCAAAAATAATCAAAATTTCGGCTTTGCAGGAGGTTATAATGAAGGTTTAAAAGAGATAAAAGCTGAATATTTCTGTTTACTCAATTCAGATGTTGAAGTTACTGAAAACTGGATTGAACCTGTTTTAGATTTATTTGAAAAAAATCCTGAAATATCAGCGATTCAACCAAAGATATTATCTTTTAATAATAAAAATTTCTTTGAATTTGCAGGAGCGGGAGGTGGTTTAATAGACAACCTTGGTTATCCTTACTGTAGAGGAAGAATATTTGATGATCTGGAAGAAGATAAAGGTCAGTACAACGATGAAACAGAGATTTTCTGGGCTTCAGGATGTTGTTTTTTTATTCGATCAAAAGATTTTTGGGAGCAGAAAGGTTTTGATGAAAGATTTTTTGCCCATCAGGAAGAAATTGATCTTTGCTGGAGATTAATTAATTCAGGAAAGAAAATATTTTATACCGGGAAATCTACAGTTTATCATGTTGGTGGCGGAACTTTAAATAAACAAAGTGCCCAGAAAACCTATTTAAATATCAGAAATAACCTTTCGATGATGTTGAAAAATTTACCATTTCCTACGTTAATTTGGTTGATATTTTTCAGATTGTGTTTAGACGGAATTGCAGGAATTTATTTTGGATTTAAACATGGATTTCCACATCTTTGGGCTGTTGCGAGAGCACATTTTGGTTTCTACGCACAACTTCCCGGAACCTGGAAGCTTCGTCAAAAACATCAAAAAGAGGTTTTTTATCAATCCAAATGGTTAATTTTCAAACATTTCCTTTAAGATTGCAGATTTTAGAGCTTCGTTTCAGGATTGATCAAGAATATTTAATGAATGTTGAAAGCTGCAGCCCGACTTGAGTGGAGCACATTTTGTGGTTTTCTTGAAGGAAAAAGCGTTGGCAAAACTACAAAATTGCGGGAACGGAAGGCGGGGAAAAGCTGCCCAAAATATTAGAAATAATTCATAACTTATACCCCTTAATTTTATAATTACATTTCATGGATTTTTGCGCGATAGATTTCGAAACAGCTACTAATGACCGGAGTTCAGCTTGTGAAGTTGGCATTTGTATTGTGCAGGATTCTAAAATTATAGAGACAAAAACCTGGCTGATAAAACCTCCTAGCTTTCCATATTTTAGTCAGTATAATATTGATGTGCACGGAATTTTACCGAATGATGTAAAAAACTCACCTACTTTCGACGAGATCTGGTACGAAATCCAAGAAATGATGTATGGAACATTGATGATCGCTCATAACGCGAGTTTTGACGCAGGAGTTCTAAGAGCATGTCTGAGTCATTATGGTATGTTTACCCCTAAAATAGACTATTTATGCAGCATTCAGCTGGCAAAGAAATCATGGAATTACCTTCCTAAATATGGTTTAAAACATTTGGCGGAATATCATCAGATAAAATTTAAACATCACAGAGCAGGTGCTGATGCAGAAGTTTGTGCAAAGATTTCATTATTAGCTTTTGAAAAATTATTCCTTACAAGCAACGATGAAGTTTCTGATTATATGAAGCTGAAAATTAAGAAGCTTTAATAGTTAAAATTACTCAATTTTTATAACAAGTTTGTCACTCTGTAAGAATCTACGTTTGCTTTGTCGAGATGCTTCCAGCATGATAAAATCATTAAGTATATTTGAGATTAGCTTTGTTATTTTTACCATTGATCGCAAAGATTTACACGGATGATACTGTTTAAATTTCATCTAATCTTGAGATAATTTGGTATTTCATTCAGAATTAATTGCTTAAAACTTCAGACAAAAGGTTAAATTTTGGAATGTCAATTTCAAAACTTTCCTGAGTATCCATATTTTTAACCAAATATTTTCCACTCATATTTCCTACCCCGGAACGTAACATTACATTAGAAAAGTAAGCAAAACTCTCACTTACAGGAATTTCCGGTGTTAATCCTATTACACCATCTCCTATAATCTCTGTAAATCCGAATCCTACGTCAAAAATCAACCATTTTCTTTTAAGAATTTTAATGGGAAAACTTCCGTCATTTTCTATCGTTATGCTGTATTTAAAAACATATCGATTTTCGGATGGATAACTGTTTTTGCTATCATATTCAGGTACAACTGAAACTTTGATATTCGAAGTCATTTTTGAAAACATCACTTTTGTATTTATTAAATATATACAAAAATCTCGCCTTTTTCAAAGCGAGATTGTAAGTTTATTGTAAAATTAATTAAAATTATAATTCTAAACCTCTTCTTTCGTCACCTCCCATCAATATTTCAACAGGGTTGTCGATACCTTCTTTTACTGCTACCAAGAATCCTACAGACTCTTTTCCGTCAATAATTCTATGGTCATAAGACATTGCAACGTACATCATTGGACGAATTACAACTTGTCCGTCAACCGCAACCGGTCTTTGGATAATGTTGTGCATTCCTAAGATTGCAGATTGAGGTGGGTTAATAATTGGTGTAGACAACATAGATCCGAAAGTACCACCATTTGTAATAGTGAATGTACCACCAGTCATTTCGTCAACCGTGATTTTCCCGTCTCTTACTTTCACAGCAAGATCTTTGATGTTTGCTTCAACACCTTTGAAAGACATGTTTTCAGCATTTCTCAATACCGGAACCATTAATCCTTTAGGTCCTGAAACTGCAATTGAAATATCGCAGAAATCATAGTTAATTTTGAAATCTCCGTCAATCGATGCATTTACATCAGGATATAATTTTAATGCTCTTGTAACCGCTTTTGTGAAGAAAGACATGAAACCAAGTCCAACTCCGTGTTTTTGAGCAAATTCTTCTTTATATTGCTTTCTTAGTCTAAAGATTTCAGACATGTCAACTTCGTTGAAAGTAGTTAACATCGCTGTTTCATTCTTCACAGAAACTAATCTTGAAGCGATCTTTCTTCTAAGAACAGAAAGTTTAGTAGTTGTTGAAGCTCTAGAACCTGTAGCTGTTAATGAGTTACCTCCCATTGCAGGAACAGCAGCCAATTCAGCGTCAGTTTTAGTGATTCTTCCGTCTCTTCCCTTTCCTGTAACTTGTGATGCATCAATACCCTTTTCGTCAAGAATTTTCTTAGCAGCAGGAGATGGAGCCCCAGAAGCATAAGTTTGAGGTGCCGCAACTGGTGCAGCAGGTTTTGGAGCTTCTGTTTTTACAGGCTCAGCAGCTTTAGGAGCCTCTTCTTGTTTTGGAGCTTCAGCAGCAGGAGCAGATCCTTCTGGCTTAGCAGCATCCATATCAATTAAACAAACTACCTGACCTACTTGTACTACATCACCTTCTTCAGCTTTTAAAGTAATAATTCCACTTTGTTCAGCAGGTAATTCAAGTGTTGCTTTGTCTGAGTCTACTTCAGCGATTGGTTGATCTTTTTCTACATAATCACCATCGTTTACAAGCCAAGTTGCAATTTCAACTTCTGTAATTGATTCGCCCGGTGAAGGAACTTTCATTTCTAAAATTGACATATTGAGTATTTTTTATTTTTTAATTGAATATTATTTTAATTAAGCTGTTACAGGTCTTTTAGCAGGAGCATCGTCTCTGTCGAAAACTCTGTTGATCACTGCATTTTGGTTTTTCTCAAACATTTTGTGACTTCCCGGAGCCGGAGCACCACTTGGAACCGGAGAAATTACCTGAATTCCCGTATCTCTGAAGTTTCTTAAAATGTAAGACCAAGCACCCATATTTTCTGGTTCTTCCTGAGCCCAAACAATTTCTTTTTTGTTCTCATATTTATTGAAGATCGCTTCGATTGCATCATTTTGCAATGGATACAATTGTTCGAATCTTACCAAAGCAATATTTTCAGCGTTTAATTCCTCTTTTTTAGCTAGTAATTCGAAGTATAATTTACCTGAACAAAGAACTAATTTTTCTACTTTTTTAGGATCAGCACTCGGATCGTCTAAAATCGGTTGGAAGCTTCCTGTAGCAAAATCTTCTAGCGGGGAAATTACTTTTGGATGTCTCAACAGAGATTTTGGACTCATCACAATTAATGGTTTTCTGAAACTCCATTTTAGCTGTCTTCTCAACAAGTGGAAATAGTTGGCAGGAGACGTAATGTTCGCCACTACCATATTTTCATTCGCACAAAGCGTTAAGAATCTTTCTAATCTCGCTGAAGAGTGTTCTGCACCCTGACCTTCAGATCCGTGAGGCAACAACATGATAAGACCGTCCTGAATTTTCCATTTTTCTTCTGCAGCAGCCAAATATTGGTCAACAATAATCTGCGCTCCATTCACGAAATCTCCGAACTGAGCTTCCCAGATCGTCAATGTATTAGGAGAAGCCATCGCATACCCGTAATCGAAACCTAGAACACCATATTCAGAAAGGTGAGAATTGAAAACATCAAATCTGCTTTCAGAAACATGTCTTAACGGGATATATTCTTCTTCAGTATCTTCAGTTTTTACCACTGCGTGTCTGTGAGAGAATGTTCCTCTTTCAACATCTTCTCCGGAAATTCTTACGTTGTGACCTTCAGTAAGCAATGTAGCATAAGCTAACCACTCTCCTAATGCCCAATCTAAAGAGTTTCCTTCAATTGCTTTAAGACGGTTTTCAAAAAGTCTTGTAATTTTATTAATAAACTTTTTATCAGCCGGAAGCGTTGACATTTTGATTGCCAATTCTTTCAACTTCTCTAAGTCATATTTTGTATCAACTGGTAACTGAACAGCCCCTCTTTTTCCGATTGGATAGTTTGTCCAGTCTTCAGACATAAACAGATCCATAACGTTTTTCTCAATCTCTTTGGAAGCATCAAAGTCTTTATCTAAAAGCGCTTTGAAATCAGTTTCCATTTTCTTAAGAATATCGTTGGAAATAACGCTGTCGTTGATCAATTTATCTTTATAAATTTCTCTTGGATTCGGATGCTTAGAAATTAATTTATATAAATTAGGTTGCGTAAATCTAGGCTCATCCCCTTCGTTATGACCATATTTTCTGTATCCTAATAAATCAATATAAACATCTTTTCCAAATTTTGCTCTGAAATCAGCTGCAAAATGGATAGCATGTACTACCGCTTCAGCATCGTCAGCATTTACGTGCATTACAGGAGATTCTGTAACTTTAGCAATGTCTGTACAATAGGTTGAAGATCTCGCATCTGCATAGTTTGTCGTAAATGAAACCTGGTTGTTTACAACGATATGAACAGTACCACCAGTTTTGTATCCTTCCAAAGTCATCATCTGAGCAACTTCGTAAGCAATACCCTGACCAGCCAAAGCACCATCACCGTGAATTACGATCGGTAAGATCTTAGAACCATCTCCTTTATATTTATCATCAATTTTCGCACGGCAGATCCCTTCTACAAGAGCAGATACCGTTTCCAAGTGAGATGGGTTTGGAGTTAGGTTGATTGAAACTTCTTCACCAGAAGCTGTTTTTATTTTTTTAGATGAACCTAAGTGATATTTAACGTCACCTGAGAATACATCCTCTTCAAATTCTTTCCCTTCAAATTCTGAGAAAATCTGCTTGTAAGATTTACCGAAAATGTTTGTTAACACATTCAATCTACCTCTGTGAGCCATCCCTAGAACAACTTCATCAACTCCCAATTGAGAAGATCTTGAAATCAACTGATCCAACGCAGGGATCAATGTTTCACCTCCTTCAAGAGAGAATCTTTTTTGTCCCACAAATTTTGTGTGAAGATAGTTTTCAAAAGCTACCGCCTGATTCAACTTCAATAAAATATCAGTTTTCTCATTAGCTGAAAGACTTGCATGGTTTTCGTTTACCTGTAACCATCTTTTAATGAAATCTTTTTCTTCAACATTGTTGATATAAGTATATTCAACACCTATAGAATCACAATAAATTGTTTCCAGACGTTTTACAATTTCTTGTAAAGTTGCAGGTTCTTTAAAGCCGATTTCTACCGCACAGTTGAATTTGATATTCAAATCAGCACTATTTAAACCGAAATTATCGATATCTAAAGTTGGAGTATAGTGTCTTCTTTCTCTAACCGGGTTTGTTTTTGTAAACAAATGCCCTCTCGTTCTGTAAGCCTCAATAAGGTTTACAACTTTAAATTCTTTTTTGATATGCTCAGGGACTTCGCCGTTAGCTGCTGCCTGAGATATTTGCTGAACTGCCGGAGCAGCATTAGCCGAAGCTTGAATATATTGAATGTTATCGCCTTCACCATAGTTCTCCAAAGCAAAATCGAATCCTTGAAAGAAGGATTTCCATGATGGTTCTAAAGAGTCCGGGAATTTTAAATACTGTTGGTATAAATCCTCAATTAATTGAGAATGAGCTGCGTTTAGGAATGAAAATCTGTCCATTATTACAGTTTATCTATTATTAAATTTTGTTTGTAGAATTAATCCTCAAATTTAATAAAAAAAACCGACGTGGGACAGCCCAAAACTATTAAAAAAACTATAAAAGAAATAAATATAATTAATTTACTTATAAACAGATAAAGACAACTTCATATTGACGTTCTGATCTTCCATCGGGCGCTCGATAAAAGTCTGGCGAATATCTCCGAAACGCATCTCGTCTTTTTTAGCTTTTTGGATCAATTGTTGCACCGCTTTAACTCTTCCTTCATAGGTACCTCGGTAATACATCACATAGTTCTGCGTTGGACTTACTGATCTGAAATTAAAGTTATTATCCGTAACCCCGAACTTTTTAGACAAAGGAATACCAAGGAAATAAGAGACTTCTTTATCTTTATAATTATCGGCATCAGTTATCATAAGCGGATAGCCAAATTCGTCATCTTTTTTGCCAAGATCCATCGTTACATAATTATAAACCTTGTTATAATTCATGACAACATTTTTATAAAGGGCATCTTTTTTATTTGATGTACTGACGTTAATTCCCAATAAAAGTTTGTCTTCTTCCTTCTCAACCATCAAACTGTCGTACTTTATGGCAGCCATTTGATTGTCTTTTTCTACTTTATTCCCTAAAACATTTTTCAGAGTCGTCATGCTGTTGTTGATGTTTTCAGCAAATCGGTCTTCTGTCCAGAAATTTTCTACTCTTTTCCAAACAGATAATTTGGGGGTATGAACATTCCAGATGATCTTCGTTTTTTGAGCGGAAACGGCTTTAAACTTAACATCAACCAACGTCGGGTTTTCGTTTCTATCCTCAAAAAGCTGATATCTCAACGTTTTGTTTGGATTTTCATATCTGATGAACATTTCACCATCCGTATCGTTTTTCGGGTCTACATAGCTTATGCTGCTGCCCTGCCCTTCGTAAGGTGTGTAATAATCGATATCGATAGATTTAGAACTTTTGAAGAAATTGTTCCAGCGCGTGAAATTCTGCAGATTATTAAACTGAGAAAAGACCTTCTCCACAGGATAATCTATCTCTTTCTCTATTTTAAAGCTTTTGCTTTCATCCACAAAATAATACATGGAAGCAGCATAAGCTCCTCCCAACAGTATCGCAACTATCGCTATGATTTTAAAAAAACGCATCGCACAAAAGTAAGACAAATAAAAAAAGTGACCAATATGTTGGTCACTCTTGTTTTAAATTTATTTCTAAGGATAGAAGATGTAAGAATTGATGATTGAAGTTGATATACAACCATTTAATTCTTGTCAAATATTTTAATGAAATAATTAAAATTTAACCTAAATAAAACTTTAGTCATAACATAGACTTCAATAACTTCCTACTTTAAACATCAAGCTTTTACCCGATATGAGTTCCCGGAGGAAGAATAGCTCCTTTTTTCACCACTACAATACCGTCCTGTACAGAATATGTCCCGAAATCACCGTCCGGTAAGTGTTTTCCGCCGATAATTCTTACATTATCTCCAATGTAGCAGTTTTTATCGAGAATTGCTTTTTCGATGTAGCAATATTTTCCGATTCCCATGTTGGGACGGCCTTTCCTGTCATTGATCACGATTTCTGTTGTACTTTGATAAAAATCGGCTCCCATGACATAGGAATTTACGATCGTACTTCCTTTATCAATTCTTGTTCTGTTTCCAATAACTGAATTTTCAATTTTATCAGCCATGATGATGCATCCGTCTCCAAAAACAGCTTTACTTACATAAGAACCGTTGATTTTCGATGGTGGAAGCATTCTCGCTCTTGTATAAATAGGCGAAGATGAGAATAAATTAAATTGAGGAAAATCCTGACACAGATCAATATTGGCTTCGTAGAAAGATTCGATTGTTCCAATATCCGTCCAATATCCTTCAAACTGATAACTTAACGTCGTGTATTTTCCAATGGAATTCGGGATGATGTCTTTTCCAAAATCATCTCCGGCTCCATCTTCAAACATCTTTTTAAGAATCGTTTTCGTAAATATGTAGATTCCCATTGAAGCTAAATATTCTTTTCCTGCATTTTTATTCTTCTCAGAAACTTCAGATTTTAAACTGTCTAAAATGTCATAATCCGGTTTTTCGACAAAAGAAGTAATATTTCCTTCGTCATCAGAACTTAAAATCCCGAAACCTGTGGCATCTTTAGCATTTACAGGGATTGTAGCAATAGTTACGTCCCCTCCTTTTTCAATATGGAAATCTAGCATTTCTTTAAAATCCATCTGATACAACTGATCTCCTGAAAGAATAAGAATATATTCATAATCATATTTTTCAAGATGCTTCATCGACTGGCGCACTGCATCCGCCGTTCCCTGATACCAACTCTCATTTTCCACATTCTGCTCGGCCGCCAAAATATCAACAAAACCTTTGCTGAAAATATCAAAGTGGTAAGAATTTTTGATATGCGAATTCAATGAAGCTGAATTAAACTGTGTAAGAACCAAGATTTTATTTAACCCTGAATTTAAACAATTAGAAATAGGAATATCTACCAATCTGTATTTTCCTGCGATAGGTACAGCCGGTTTTGATCTTGTGTACGTTAATGGAAAAAGTCTTGTGCCTCTTCCGCCTCCCAAAACAATGGAAATAACATTGTGATTCATAAATTATATTGCGTTTTTTATTTTAATTGTACAATTCTATTTTTCGTATTTACACTTACTCTAAAACATTCTTTATTCTCGGTTTTCAACTTATCATTGTAAACAACCACATCATATAAATTATCGTTCATCTCTTTTACAACTTTATCTACATCATCAATTTCTATATAATGTTTTTTGAGTTCATTTCTGAAAAGTTTATTTGTGATCAAAACATCCATCACATCAATTTTCTTAGCAGCAAAGCCTTCTATATCTTTATCGTATTTTATCTTCCAGTCTTTGCCATATCTTTCTTCTATTGCTGCATAGGTCTTTTTATTTTTCTCATCTACTTTTTTCTGTAGTTTGGGATCAATCATACAACCAGCAACATCAACAATTTTTATTTTCCATTTTTCGGAAATTCCTTCCATCGCTTCATGAACTCTTATGTCTGAAAGACCATATCCATAAATCCAATAATATCCTCCATGATAAATTCCTTCTTCTTTTTTACAGGAAATAATCGTGGCAAATAGCATAACAAGAAAGAAAGCTCTCAACATACTTTAGTTAGTATATAAAGCTATGTATTTTTCTGCAGATTTCTCCCATGCAAAGTCAAAATTCATATTTGCGTGAATAAGATTCTCCATAACGTCTTTTTCATTGTAAATACTTAACCCTCTATTCATCGCATGGACAATATCATCAACTCCTGGGTATGTAAAATTGATTCCTGCTCCGCCCGTCGAGATGTCTTCAACTGTATCTTTTAGCCCTCCGATATACCTTACGATAGGAATTGTTCCATATCTCATAGAATACATTTGGTTCAATCCGCATGGCTCCACTCTTGAAGGCATCAATAAAAAGTCTGCCGAAGCATAAATCTGATGCGAAAGATGTTCTTTATACCCAAGATCCAACGCAAAATTGGAATAAGTATAGTCGTATTCTTTCAGTTTATTTTCAATATATGAGTTTCCTGAGCCTAAAATCATGATATTTAAAGCTCCATAACTTTGTTTAATGCTTTTCCATACCACATCAGGAAGTAAGTCAGCACCTTTTTCTGTGGCAAATCTTCCGATAAAAGCAAATAAAGGGAGCTCAGGTTTTAGACCATATTCTTTACAAAGCTTTTCTTTATTCTTTTTTTTCTGCTGGATGGCATTTTTTACATTAAAATTAAAATCCAACATCGGATCAGTTTCAGGATCCCAGACTTCTGTATCAATGCCATTGATAATTCCGTATGCTTTGCCAAATTCTTCACGAACTAAACTTTCAAGACCTCTGAAACTTACGAAAAGTTCTTCCAGATAACCTTCCGAAACAGTCGTGAAGGCGCTTGAACATTTAATCATACTAGCTAATGGATTCATGTATCCGTTCCAATCCATCAATCCCCATTTATAGCTGTCGAAAGCAGGCATATAATTGGCCATATTCCAGCTCATCATTCCCTGATATTCGCCATTATGAATCGTTCCGATGGTTTTTACGCCTTTTAAAAATTCAAAATCCGGGCAATGTTCGATCATAAAAGGAACCAAACCTGTATGATAATCATGGCAATGCAAGACATCGGGGCGAATTTTCATCGCGCTCAGCCAATGCAAAACACCATGCTGAAAAGCCAAAAACTGATAACTTTCGTCCTGATAACCATAAGGATTATCTCTGTCTAAAAGTCCGGGAATTCTCACCATGTATAATTCGAATCCCAAAACATCGGTTTTCTCTTTGAACACCTGCACCTGAAGCATATCCGGCCCCTGATGAATGAAGCCATCAAAAACTATGTCAAACTCATGATCATAAACGAAAGGTTTGTTGTACCAAGGCATAACAACCTTAGCATCAACACCTTTTATTTTATTCTGATATTTCGGTAAAGCTCCTACAACATCCGCCAAACCGCCTACTTTAGCTATCGGATAACATTCCGTACTTAGATGATAAACAACCATTTTTTATCTTTTGTGTAATTTAATTCTATGTAATTTATACTTTTTATCTTTTTTCATTTTTAAAACGACTCCTGCAAGAGGCGGAAGTTTTAAAATTATCGAATTGGGACGGTTCATCCACGGTTCAGACTGTTCTTTAATGATTTCAGGGTTTACACCACTTCCATTATATCTTTCATCATCTGAATTGAAAACAACCTCCCAATATGTTCCCGCATTGATGCCTATTTTATAATCTAAAACTTTTGGAGTAAGATTCAAAACAACCATAAAAACGTCATCCTTCTTTTTTCCTTTCCTTAAATACGTAATAACCGAATTTTCAAGATCATCGGCTTCTACCCATTCAAAACCACTTTTATCAAACTGATTTTCGTAAAAGGCAGTTTCATATCTGTACATATGGTTTAAATCTTTAACTAAAGTCTGCAAACCTTTATGAACAGGGTATTCCAACAAATGCCAGTCCAGACTTTGGGTAAAATTCCATTCGCTCGTTTGCCCGAATTCATCTCCCATGAATAAAAGCTTCGCTCCCGGATGCGTAAACATATATACATACAGCACGCGAAGATTTGCAAATTTCTGCCATTCGTCGCCTACCATTTTATAGATCAAGCTCGCTTTGCCGTGTACCACTTCATCGTGAGACAAAGGCATCATGTAATTTTCATTATACATATACATCGAAGCAAAAGTAAGTTTATGATGACTAAATTTTCGGTCAGCGTGTTCTACTTTAAAATAATCTAGTGTATCGTGCATCCAGCCCATCATCCATTTCATTCCAAAACCAACTCCGCCGTCATGAACAGGGTTTGTAAGCATCGGAAAATCCGAACTTTCTTCTGCAATGGTGATTATATTATCGCCAAATTCTTTATATACAGCAGTATTGAATTCCTGCAAAAAAGCTTTCGCTTCCAAGTTTACATTTTCGCCATAAATATTAGGCTCCCATTCGCCTTCATTTCTGGAATAATCGAGATGAAGCATCGAAGTTACCGCATCCACACGCAATCCATCAGCATGATAACGTTCCAGCCAGAACATGGCGTTTGAAATTAAAAAAGATTTAACTTCATTTCTTCCATAATTGAAAATATAGGATTTCCAATCAGGATGAAAACCTTTTCTCGGATCTTCATGTTCATATAAATAAGAACCGTCAAAACGGTGCAAACCATTAGCATCACCCGGAAAATGAGACGGAACCCAATCTAAAATAATACCAATATCATGATTATGCAATTCATTAATTAAAAACATCAAATCCTGCGGAGATCCAAAACGTGATGTAGCCGCATAAAATC
Organism: Chryseobacterium sp. G0201; assembly: GCF_003815655.1. Taxonomy (NCBI): domain Bacteria; kingdom Pseudomonadati; phylum Bacteroidota; class Flavobacteriia; order Flavobacteriales; family Weeksellaceae; genus Chryseobacterium; species Chryseobacterium sp. G0201. The sequence goes on from NZ_CP033917.1 coordinate 4,390,541, forward strand.
CTGTAATCTGGTAACCCCAGCTTGGATCATACGGATATTCCATCACAGGCATAAATTCTACATGCGTAAAACCCATTTCTTTGATATAAGGAACGAGCTTTTTGGCAATTTCTCTATAATTTAGAAACCTTTTAGGATCATCTCCTTCTCTTAGCCAAGAAGCCAAATGCATCTCATACACGGAAATCGGAGCATTTAAACTATTTTTTTTCCAGCGGTTTTTGAGCCATTCTTTATCATTCCATTCATACCACGTTGTGGAAACTAATGAGGCTGCCTGTCTATTTTGTTCCCAGCTCAAAGCATAGGGGTCACTTTTTTCTAAAATTTCTCCGCGAGGAGTTTCAATAGCATATTTATAAAGTGTTCCCCAGGTTAATCCCGGAATAAAACCTTCCCAAATTCCTGATTCGTCCCATCTTGGAAACAAAATATGGTCTTTGTGATTCCAATTATTAAAGTTACCTATTACTGAAACTTTTTTCGCGTTTGGAGCCCAAACCGAAAAATAAACCCCTTGAATTCCGTCTTTCTCTACAGAATGTGCACCAAATTTATCGTATAGCTTATAATGCTTACCTTCTTTAAAAAGATAAACATCATGTTCAGTGAAAAGCGTATACGTTTTAACAGAATTCATCAATATTTTGATTAATTTTTATATATTTCTTGAAACTACGAAAAATATCAACAAACAGCGTTAATTATTGTTGAAATAATTATTATGTTAATCTTTTTCACACCCTTGTGTACCAAATATATAAATTTTTAAATCGTATTATTTATTAATTTAAAAGATTGCTATAAAAAGATTTTTTATAAATTTAGCGGTTAATATTTATTACACACATGATGAAGTTTGAACTTTATACTGAAGAAAGTGACGATAGACCTATTTACATCACAGGAAATTTCAATAAATGGAATCCTAAAGATTACAACTATCAGCTTAAACAACTCGATCCACACAGGTATTTCATCGAAATTGATGATCAGATTCTGCCTTCCGTAGTTGAATACAAATTCACAAAAGGCGGATGGGAAAACGTAGAACTCGACAAATACGGAAACATTACTCCCAACCGAAAAATCGATAAATCAATAGGGAAAACTTCCGATATTATTGAAAAATGGAGACTGAATTGGGGACCATTCAAAAAAGAGTTTTTCCCGATTGTAGAAATTATTTCGGAGAAATTTTATATTCCGCAACTTGAGCGTTATCGTAAAGTTTGGGCTTTGCTGCCTTATGATTATTATACTTCTGAGAAAAGTTACCCTGTTTTATACCTTCAGGACGCTCAAAATCTTTTCAATGAAGGAAGCGGATACGGAAACTGGGAAATTGATAAGAAACTCTCAATTCTTGCAGAATACGGTCGTGGAGATGTTATTGTGATCGCCATAGAACACGGAAGTGAAGAAAGAATTAAAGAATATATTTTCGATAATGATAATGTAGCTAATGGTTCTGAGGGGAAAAAGTACATCCGTTTTATCGCGGATACGTTAAAACCTTACGTTGACGAAAATTACCGTACCAAAAAGGACAGAAACAATACTGGAATCGGAGGAAGCTCACTTGGAGCTTTAATCAGTATTTACAGTGGTTTCTTTTATCCTGAAGTCTATTCTAAGTTATTGATTTTCTCCCCATCCCTTTGGGTTGAGCCCAATAATAATTTCCCGATGATGAATTTCAGGACACCTTTTAAAACAAAAATTTATTTATATGGTGGCGCTCAGGAAGGATCAAAAATGGTAAAAAGAATCCATGTTTTTGAAGAATATTTAAAAAGATGGGAGAAAAAAAATCTGTTTGATTTTGAATTCAGAACTAATATAAATCCAGAAGGTACTCACAACGAATTTTACTGGTCGCAGGAATTCCCAAGAGCTATCGAATGGCTATTCTACGACAACAGGGAAAATCCTGTAGAAGTAAAGCCTCAACAAAAAAGCATTAAAAATTAAAATTTATGAAACTAATTAATAAAAAAAACAGAACATATACTCAGGTTTTCCAATTATTCACAGAAGAAGAATGGGCGAAAATTGGGAAAAATTTCAATAAAAATATTTCATCTTTTTTCACAGGAAAGAAGAACAAAATCTTTGTAAACGCCCACGAAGAAGGCATTACTTACTTTATCGGTCTTGGAAAATCAAGTCTTCAGAATTTTGAAATTCAGCAAGTTGCCAACAAATTTTCTCAAACTCAAAAAAAGAATCTTCAGGCAGTTCCTACATTAGTTTTGGCTGATTTTCTTAATGAAAAACAATTTGAAGAATTTGCAAAAGGTTTGTTAATAGGAACTTACAACTACCCTTTCGAAAAAAATCATCCTTTCTGGAATGCTAAGTTTGAAATTCATTTTGAAAATGTAAGTCAGAAAAAATTAGATTCAATTAGTGCAAGGGCCGAAGCTTTATGTAACGGACAAATTGCCTGTCAGGATTGGTTGAACAAACCTGCCAATCTTAAAAATCCCGATATTTTTAATGCATACCTTAAAAATTTAGCAAAGAAACATGAGTTAAAATACACAGTTTTCAATAGAAAAAAATGTGAAGAACTTGGTTTAGGGGCTTATCTTTCTGTAAATCAAGGAAGTGCTTACGATGCTGCTTTTACAATTTTAGAGTATAAAACAACAGCCAAAAATGCTAAAACCATTGGCTTGGTAGGCAAATGTGTATTATTTGACACAGGAGGAATTTCTCTGAAAAATCCTGACAATATGCACTATATGAAATCTGATATGGGCGGCGCGACGGCGGTTTTAGGAACTCTAATTTATGCTGCAGAAATGGAACTTCCTGTAAATATTGTTGCCATTTTACCGATTACAGACAATGCAATTTCCCAAAATGCATTCTTACCAAGTGATGTAATTACAGCTTATAACGGAAAGACAATCGAAGTTCTGAATACCGATGCAGAAGGAAGAATGATCCTCGCAGACGGGCTTTCTTACATGGCCAAAAACTACAAAACCGACCTCATGATCGACCTTGCAACATTAACTGGAAGTTCGGTAAGAATGTTTGGTGATACTTGTGGAGCGATGTTTTCAAATAATGAAGAATTAAAAAATCTTTTGATAAAAACAGGCGATAAAACTAATCAAAGACTATGGAATCTGCCTTTATGGGATATCTGGAAAGACGATATACAGTCTGATGTAGCAGATATGAAGAACATTTCTATGAAGCCTATTGGAGACTGCATTATTGCAGCTAAATTTTTGGAACAATTCATCGAAAATCATCCAAAATGGGCACATTTAGATATTGCCGGAGTAGCTTTTGGAAGCGTTGGATATGCCAAAGAAAAGGCTGCAACAGGCTTTGGAGTGCAATTATTAGCTGATTTAATCGAAAATTATCACTAAAAATTAGTTTATTACAAAAATTCTCTGTATAATTGATATAAGAATTTTCAAATACATACTGATAGATGGTTTTTAACATTAATTAATCAATAAAAAATCGCTTTCTTTTTTGAATATTCATCAAAATTAAAAAAACATTATATGGAGGAGAAAACAATAGTATGTATTTCGTGCTATTACAAGGGCTATGATTTCATGGAAGAAATGAAGAAGCTCGGTAATAAAATAATCTTAGTGACATCCGAAAATCTTAAGGAAAAAAACTGGCCGTGGGAAGCCATTGACGAGGTATTTTACATGCCCGAATTGAAACCTTCTGTCTGGAATCTAGATCATCTTATTCAGGGATTTTCACATTTGATGAAAACCAGAAAAGTAGACGCAGTGATCGCTTTGGACGACTATGATGTAGAAAAAGCAGCGCTTATCAGGGAGACTTTCCGTATTCCGGGAATGGGGCAGACCACTCATCGCTATTTCAGAGATAAATTGGCGATGAGACAAAAGGCAAAAGATTCAGGAATCAATGTGCCGGAGTTTACTGCAGTTTTTAATAATGATGAGGTTAATCGTTTCGTTGACAAAATTCCGGGACCTTGGGTTTTGAAACCACGATCGGAAGCTTCCGCATCAGGAATTAAAAAAATTACAAATAGAGAACAACTTTGGGAAGCTTTAAACGAGCTTGGAGAAGAACGTCATTTATTTTTATTAGAAAGTTTTAAACCCGGAGATGTTTATCACGTTGACAGTTTAACATTTAATAAAGAAATAGTATTCACTTCCGCTTCAAAATATCTTGCTCCGCCAATGGAAGTTTCTCATGAAGGTGGTGTTTTCAGAACAAAAACATTAGGAAGATATTCTGATGAATTTAAAGCTTTGGATGACGTTAATGCAAAAGTTCTTTCGAGTTTTGGATTGATTTATGGTGCCACTCACACAGAATTTATCCGAAGTAAAGATGATGGAAAATACTATTTTCTTGAGACTTCGTCAAGAGTTGGAGGTGCGCATATTCCTGATCTAGTTGAAGCTTCAAGCAATATCAATATCTGGAGAGAATGGGCAAAAATTGAAGACGCTCTTCTGAAAGGTAAAAAATATGAGGTTTCTAAACCTACAGGATATTATTCAGGATTAATTGTTGCTTTAATTAAAGATAAAGAACCTGATTACAATCAATTTGAATGTGAAGAAGTTGTAAAATTCTTACCAATAGATTACCATGTTGGCATTGTTTATAAATCAAACGATTCTACCATTGTACAGGAAAGGTTGGATCATGCCGCGAAAAAAATCCATGCCGAATTACTGAATATCCTTCCTCCAAAAAGTAAACCAAGCTCATAAAATCATTTATGAATAAAGATATTAATATTCAAGAAGTTATTGATCTCATAAAAATAAACATTCCGGAAAAATCAAGTTTAAAAAACACTTTAGAAAATGCCAAAAACGGAAATTGGGAAAGTAAGGCATATTACAGATTCGTAGATTCAAAAAATGCTAATAAACCCGATGCAGAATGGCAGTTTAAAGAAAATATTGTTTTTGATCATCCCAAATTAGGAACAATCGTTCTTGATATTCTAAAAGATGAACGACTTGGCGGAATTGAATTTGTGAAATTCATATAATTACAGATATTAATTAAATAAAATATTAAAACCCAAATAAGAAAAAGAATGCCGCAGATAGAACATACTGATTACTATTCAAATATATTAGGAACAAGCCTTAAAGTAGAGGTTACCGGACATTATGGTCATCCCATCATCATGTTTCCGACTTCGCAGGGACAATATACTCAAAACCACGATTTTCATCTTAATGGAAGCATCAACTGGTTTATTGAACAGGGAAAAGTAAAACTTTACAATATCCAGACCATCGATGGCTGGAGTTTCTATGACGAAAAAATATCTCCACAACAAAGGATTAAAAATTATGAATTGTATGTACAGTTTCTGATTCAGGAATTTGTGCCCTACATCCAAAAACTTCATAATACGCATCGCGTAGCGGTTGCAGGAGCGAGTTTTGGGGGCTATCATGCTGCCAATTTTGCTTTCAGATTTCCTGATGTCGTTTCACATTTATTCTGCCTTTCAGGAGCGTTCAGTATCCGAAATTTTATGGACGGATATTCTGATGAATTGGTATATTTCAATTGTCCGAGAGAGTTCGTTAAAAATGATGAAGCCTGGAAATACAAACACATGCACATTGTTTTAAGCACTTCAGATCAGGACATTTGTAAGGACAAAAACTTAGAAATGGCTGATATTTTAACCTCAAAAGGAATTGATTTCTGGTACGACGAGAGAAAATGGATCAACCATGACTGGCCGCTTTGGCGATTGGTTTTTCCAACGTTTATAGGATCGTTTTTCTCTTAAATTTTAAAGTACAATCTAATATTAATATACAACATTAAAAAAACAACAATTATGGTAAAAAAAGTTGGAATTCTATTCGGGATGGAAGATACATTTCCTTGGGCATTCATTGACAAGGTAAATGAATTAGGAGGCGGAGAAATCATTGCTGAACCTGTAACCATTGACAAATTGGAGCAAGGTGCAGATTATGGCTATGCAGTGATCATCGACAGAATTTCGCAGGACGTTCCCTTCTACAGAGCTTATCTTAAAAATGCAGCATTGAACGGAACTTACGTTATCAACAACCCTTTTTGGTGGAGTGCAGACGAGAAGTTTTTCAATAATGCATTGATGTCTAAGCTGGGAATCCCTCTTCCGAAAACAGTGTTGCTTCCTTCGCATGAAAGACCTACAGATACTTCAGAAACATCTTTCAGAAACCTGAAATTCCCTCACGATTGGGAATATATTTTCGAATACGTTGGTTTCCCTGCTTACATGAAACCTCATGACGGCGGCGGTTGGAAAAGCGTTTACAGAGTAGAAAATCCGGAAGATCTTTGGAATAAGCTGAGCGAAACTGAACAATTGGTCATGATGGTTCAGGAAGAGATCGTTTTTGAAGATTATTACAGAGTCTATTGTCTTGGACAAAAATATGTTCACATTATGCCTTACGAGCCGAGAAATGCGCATCATTTAAGATATGCAACTACGCATCAGACAGAAGGTGAAGAACTAAAAAAACTATTAAAAACAATTCACGATTATACCATTAAAATGAATCAGGCTTTAGGTTATGATTTCAATACGGTAGAATTTGCTATCAGAGACGGAATTCCTTACGCAATCGACTTCTGTAACCCGGCTCCGGATGCAGACAGAAACTCTGTAGGTGAAGAAAACTTCGCATGGATCGTTGAACATTCTGCTAAATTAGCAATTGAAAAAGCAAAAGAATATGTTCCCGGAAAACCAAACATTTCTTGGGGAACTTTCGTAAAAGATTCAGTAAAATAAGACATTAAAATAAAAAACACCGAAAAAAAATGCATCAATTTACTATTGGTATCGAAGAAGAATATCAAATTATAGATGTTGAGAGCCGCGATTTGGTTTCTCATGTTTCGAAAATTATTGAAGGCGGAAAAGCTGTTTTAAGTGAAAATTTAAAGCACGAAATGCACGAATCTATGATTGAAATGGAAACGGGTATCTGCCAGAACATTCAGGAAGCACAAGCTGAGCTTACAAATTTAAGAAGACACCTTATTAATACCGCTCACGAACAGGGACTTCGCGTTTCAGGAGGCGGAACACATCCTTTTTCAAACTGGGAGCACAACACCATCACAGATGGCGAACGCTACAACAAAATTGTAGATGATATGGGGGATGTTGCCCGCGGAAATCTAATTTTCGGGCTTCACGTTCATATTGGAATTCCAAATCGTGAAGAAGGCGTAAGAATCCAGAATGTTATGCGTTATTTCCTTCCTCACGTTTATGCGCTGTCTGTTAATTCTCCATTTTGGATCGGCAGAAATACAGGGTTTAGATCTTACAGACAGGAAATTTTCGTTAAATTTCCAAGAACAGGAATTCCTAGTTATTTCAACTCATTAGCAGAATTTGACAGCTATGTTGATCTTTTAGTTAAAACGGGAACGATTGATAATGCCAAGAAAATCTGGTGGGATTTGCGTGTTCACCCATTCTATCCAACGATTGAATTCAGAATTTGCGACATGCCTTTAAGAATTGAAGAAACGGTTTGTCTTGCTGCTATTATGCAAAGTTTAGTGGCTAAAATTTACAAATTACATCAGCAGAATTTAAGTTTCAGAAGTTATAGAAGATTATTATTAAATGAAAATAAATGGAGAGCTTCCAGAGACGGAATACATTCACATTTAATTGATTTTGGTAAAGAAGAATCTGTTCCTTATCCTGATTTATTAAAAGAATTGCTTGAGTTCATTGATGATGTTGTGGACGAGTTAGGATGCAGAAAAGAAGTTGAATATGCATGGACAATTCTTGAAAACGGAACAGGTGCCGACAGACAGCTTAAAGTCTATGAAGAAACAGGTGATCTTACTAAAGTTGTTGATTATATGATCTCAGAAACAGAGTACGGAATAACACATGGGCAAACTGTTTCATAATATTTTTGATAACTTTGTAAAAAATATGAAGTAGTATGAAGGATATTAGAATCGCTTTGCTGGACATGAATAACAATCAGGTAAATCAAGGCTTTAAAAATATACGAGAGATTTCGGAAGCATTCAAAAAAAATTCTGAAGAAAATGTTATCATCAAAACTTTTGATGTAAGACATAAAAATGAAATTCCAAATATTGAAGATTTTGATATTTTCATTTCATCAGGAGGTCCCGGAGATCCTCACAGAGAAGGTCTTGAATGGGAAGATAAATTTGCAGAATTTCTGGATACGGTTTATAATCATAATAAATATAATGATTATAAAAAGTATATGTTCCTGATTTGCCATTCATTCCAATTGGCAAGTATTCATTGGGAGTTGGGTAATATCTGCAAAAGAAAATCTTATTCTTTCGGAGTAATGCCGATTCATAAAACTGATGAAGGTGAACAGGAATTTTTATTTAAAAATCTTCCGGATCCTTTCTACGCCGTAGATTCTAGAGCGTTTCAATTTATTGAACCAAATCATGAGCGTTTCAATGAATTAGGAATGAAAATCGTTGCTATTGAGAAATTCCGTCCGCATATCAATCTTGAAAGAGCTGTTATGGCGATTCGTTTTTCAGAGGAGATCTTCGGAACTCAATTCCATCCGGAAGCTAATCCTGAAGGGATGGTTGAAAATCTGAAAGATGAAAAGAACAAAGAAGCCATGATCGAGAATTTCGGGATGGAAAAATATCTTGAAACTGTAGACAGAATGGATGATGAAGACAAAATCGTTCTTACGCAGGCTCAGATTCTTCCAAGGTTTTTGAAATTTGCAAAAAAAAACGTTCTGAAGGGAATTGAAGCAATGGCTTAACAACTCTAAATTATAGATGCTTCGACTCCGCTCAGCATGACATTTCTAATACTAAATGTCATTTTGGTAGCGTTGTCATGCTGAGCGAAGTCGAAGCATCTCAAAAATTAAACAAAAATCAAAACAGAAATCGAGCAATATTGCTCGATTTTTTAAAATCACAAAGAAAAAGAATATGGTCTCAAAATACAGAAAACAATTTAATCAGGAATTTTCTCAGGAAAAATATGAGCAGTTTAAAGAGATTTTAAAACAAAAAAGTGGTGTTGAGACTTCTTTCAGAATTTCCGAAAGTCCAATGTTTCTTTCAAATAAATTTAAAGACAAGCTTATTGGCGCAAGCGAAAGTATTATCGATCAGATCAAAGCTTTATCGCCTGAAACATTGCAAAAAGCCATTCCTGAAAACTGTAAAGTTCCGAATGACACTAATCAACCTCATTTTTTTACCATAGATTTTGGAATCTGTAAAAGTGAAAATGGAGAAATAGAACCTCAATTAATAGAGCTTCAAGCCTTTCCATCATTGTATGCTTTTCAAAAGATTTTTGAAGATACATTTTGCGAGGTTTATCCTTTTTTAAATGAGATCAAAAACAAAATGCCTCATGAGGAATTCAGAAATTATGTAAAAGAATTGATTGTAGGAAACGAAAATCCTGAAAATGTAATTCTTCTTGAAATTTTCCCTGAAAAACAAAAAACATTAATCGATTTTATTCTTACTGAGAAATTATTAGGAATAAAAACCGTTTGTTTAACGAAAGTAAAGAAACAGGGAAGAAAGCTATTCTATGAAAATGACAGAAAATTAGTTGAGATCAAGAGAATTTATAATAGAGTGATTTTTGATGAATTAGACCGAATTCCTGATCTTAAAACTGAATTTGATTTCCGTGAAGATGTAGACGTAACCTGGGTTACGCATCCAAACTGGTTCTTTAAAATTTCAAAGTTTCTTTTGCCAATGCTGAAACATCAATTTGTTCCAAAAAGCTATTTCCTGCACGAATTTCCAAAAAGCGAAAATCTTGAAAATTTTGTTTTAAAACCTTTATTTTCATTTGCAGGTAGTGGAGTTAATTTAGATCCAACAAAAGAAATCACAGATGCCATTGAGGATAAAGAAAATTATATTTTACAGAGAAAAGTGACTTATGCTCCTCTTTTTGAAGATATCAACGGAGAATTTTCAAAAGCAGAAATCCGATTATTGTATATTTGGCGAGAAAATGACGAACGCCCAATCCTATTGGAAAATCTTGGAAGAATGACAAAAGCCGCCATGGTAAATGTTGATTTTAACAAGAAAGATGCAATCTGGATCGGAAGTTCTAATGCATTTTTTGTGGAAGAATAATATTTTATAAAAACTAATATACAATGGAAGAACAATCAGCTTTTGAAGAGTTTGATGTAAAAAGTAATTTTGTACGAAGAAGAAGTTTATTACCTGTATGGATTAAAATTTTCACTTGGTTCTTTTTAATTGGAGGAGCTATAGCTGTTTTAATCTTGATTTGCGGGTCATTTTTAACCAACATCAGCTTGTCACTTTATGGAATTCAAACACAGCATCCTTATACATTAACAGGATTTTTAATTAGTATTCTATTTATTTTCAAAGGAATTGTTGCTTACGGACTTTGGTTTGAACAACAATGGGCTCCAAAAGCCGCAATAATTGATGCAATTGTTGGCATTATTATTTGTGGAATTATGATGTTTATCATTCCATTTACCGTTTCAAATATTAGCTTTACATTAAGATTAGAATTAATTCCTTTATATTTTTATCTTATAAAAATGCAAAAGATTAAAAAATCTTGGGAAAATCTATAGAACAAAACCTCCAAAATTTTGGAGGTTTTTTATTTTGAAAATTTATTGATTAAAAAGACTTATCATCCTCAAGCAATTCCCTCGCCTGATATTCCTGCACCAGATCGATTGCATTAGAAATCACATCACTTAAAGCCGTTATGAAAGCTCCTTCTTCAGCCATTCCCATTGCATGTTTTAAAGCATCAATTTCTTTAGGAATAATTTCATAGCTTACATCTCTTCCGGCTTCATTAATACCATCGATGATCAATGCATTGATGTCCTCTTCTTTTCTTCCACGAAGATGTTTTTCGTTTCTGATGATGATATAATCAAACATTCTTCCGGCGATTTTACCACACAGCCTGATATCTTCATCTCTTCTGTCTCCAACTCCGGAAATAATACCAATTTTCTTGGTAGATTCTACATTTTTAAGATAATCTTCAATCGCTTCATATCCGGATGGATTATGAGCAAAATCAATTAAAACTTTGAAATTTTTAAACTTGAAAACATTCAGTCTTCCTGGTGTAAGCTGTGCACTCGGAATAAAAGTTCTCAAAGAGTTTGAAATATCCTCGATTCCCAACCCTTGAAGATAACATGCTAAACTTGCCGCTAAAACATTTTCGATCATGAATTTAGCTTTCCCTTCCATCGTAATCGGGAAATCTTTTGCTTTTCCGATTCTGATCTTCCAGTCACCTTTTTTAATGGTTACAAAACCTTCTTCATAAACGCAGGTAATTTTTCCTTCTTTCGCGAATTTCTTTATATGACGATTGTTTTCATCCATACTGAAAATTGCTACATTACTTTGTAAGTCATTCACAATTCTCATAGAATATTCATCATCCGCATTCATTACGCTCCAGCCCGTTTTCTTTACGCTGTCAAGAACAACCCTTTTTACCTTTGTTAAATCTTTAAGATTATGGATATCATTCAAACCTAAATGATCTTCCGTAATATTGGTTAAAACCCCGATATCACATTGAGAAAAACCAAGTCCAGAACGTAAAATTCCACCTCTGGCAGTTTCTAGAACAGCAAATTCTACGGTTGGATCTTTCAGAATAAATTCAGCTGAAAGAGGTCCTGTAGTATCACCTTTCGTCAACATTGTATTTTGGATATAAATACCGTCTGAAGTTGTGAAACCTACTCTAAAACCGTTATTTTTAATGATATGAGAAATTAATCTTGTCGTGGTTGTTTTACCATTAGTTCCTGTCACTGCAATGATCGGAATCGTAAATGGTTTTCCTGCCGGATACAACATATCTACAACCGGAGCAGCAACGTTTCTCGGAAGACCTTCGCTTGGAGCAAGGTGCATTCTGAAACCCGGAGCAGCATTAACTTCAATAATAGCTCCACCACTTTCTTTTAGTGGTTGTGTAAGGTTTTCAGCCATAATATCAATTCCGCAGACATCCAGACCAATAATCTTGGAAACTCTTTCTGCCATGGTGATATTTTCCGGGTGAACCATGTCGGTAACATCAATAGATGTACCTCCTGTAGAAAGGTTAGCTGTTGATTTTAGATATACAACTTCTCCTTTTTGAGGAACCGTATCAAGCGTATAATGAAGTTTTTCAAGAAGTTCTGTGGTATCTTTATCTACTTCAATTTCAGTCAGTACATTTTCATGACCGTATCCTCTTCTTGGATCTTTATTTTCTTTTTCAATTAATTGCTGAATGTTTAGTTCTCCGTCTCCAACAACGTGAGCCGGAACTCTTCTTGCAGCAGCAACCATTTTATTATTGATTACTAAAACTCTGAAATCATATCCTGTAATATATTTTTCAACAATTACTTTTTTTGAATATTTCTGAGCATGTTCTAAACCAATTTTTGCAGCTTCCCAATCATTTACATTGATGGATGAACCTTTTCCGTGGTTTCCGTCCAAAGGTTTTAACACAATCGGATAATTGATTTTTCTGATAACTCTTTCCAATCCTTCTTCATCAACGATCAAATCACCGATCGGAACTGGTATTGCAGCATCATGAAGCATTCTTTTGGTTAATTCTTTATTACATGCAATATCTACTGCTATTGAGCTTGTTTTACCTGTAATTGTAGCCTGAAATCTCTGCTGATTGACTCCGTAACCCAACTGTACCAAAGAATTTGTACCCAATCTGATCCAGGGAATTTTTCTTGAAACCGCTTCTTCAACAATACTTCCCGTTGACGGACCTAAACGAACACGTTCCCTGATCTCTTTTAGCCTATGAATACAAGCATTAAGATCGTATTCTCTACCTTCGATTAAAGCTTCTGCAATTTCTACGGCCTGCTCAGCTGCATAAATCCCTGCATTTTCTTCAATATAATCGAAAACTACATTATAAATTCCGGGACTTTTTGTTTCGCGTGTTCTTCCGAATCCTGTATCCATTCCTGCTAAAGTCTGGATCTCCAAAGCAATATGTTCAATGACGTGCCCCATCCATGTTCCGGTTTCCACTCTGTGAAAAAAACCTCCTTCTACGCCCTCAGAACATCTGTGTGAAAGTAAAGACGGCATTAATTTTTCTATTCTTTCTCTGAAACCATCGATTTTATTGGTAGGGAAATTTTCCAGTTCTTCAAGATCCAACCTCATCTGTATCAGCTTTTTCCTTCTTATACTCCAAATATTAGGACCACGTAAAGCCTGTATCTTCTCAATTTTCATAGACATTTTGCATTTTTCTTATTAATGATAACATATTCCAGAATCAAAGATAATGTAAAACCATAAACAAAACTATACCACACTTGTAGATTTCTCAAAATAAAATTGAAAATTATTAATAATTCTAAAATACTCAGGATCAATTAAAATGTGGTATAGATTTCGCTAAATGTTAATAATTTTTTAAATTTGCACACTATGATGAAACCCGTTGGAAAATTAATTGTTATCGGAGGGGCTGTAAATAAAGGCAGTTTTGCTGAAACCGATTACGATCAGAATATAGAAAAGAACCTCAATTTCTTTGAAAGAGGTATTCTAAGAAAGATAATTAATGAATCTAAGCTTAAAGAAAATTCTGTAATAGAAATTATTACTACCGCATCTCAGATCCCGCAGATCGTTGGTACCGAATACAAAAAAGCTTTTGAATTCTTAGGCGCTAAAAACGTAAACATTCTTGACATTCACAACCGTGAGGAGGCCAATTCTGACGCAATGGTTGCCAGAGCTAATGCTGCCGATGTTGTAATGTTTACCGGAGGTGACCAGCTAAGACTGACTTCCATTCTTGGAGGAACAAGATTTCATGATACCATTCTCTTAAAATATCAGGAGCAGGATTTTATTTACTCCGGAACTTCTGCAGGAGCCGCTGCCGCCTCTGAAAATATGATCTATCAGGGAAGCAGTTCTGAAGCGTTGCTGAAAGGTGAAATAAAAACCACGCAAGGCTTAGGTTTAATTGATAATGTAATCATCGATACACACTTTGTACAAAGAGGAAGAATCGGTCGGTTATTTCAGGCCGTTGTTAATAATCCGAGAACATTGGGAATTGGTTTAGGTGAAGATACCGGACTTTTCATACATAATGATACGATGACTGCCGTAGGTTCAGGACTTGTAATTATTGTTGACGGAAGGTTTATTAAAGATACCAATCTTACCAATATCAATCTTGGAGAACCTATTTCTATTGATAATTTGACCGTTCATGTAATGTCGATGAATGATCATTATGACTTGACAACTAAGACATTGACGATTGAAAATTCTCAATTTAACCCGATCCCACAAGATAAATAATAAATGATTAATGATAATTGATCAATGATTTTGGTTGATAAATAAATTAACTTCGTCAAAATATCAATTATCATTTATCAACTATCAATTATATTTTTATGAAAATAATCATACACGGCGGTTTCTTCTCAGAAAGTGATCAGAGCCATGAAGTAAAAACAGCGAAGCAAGAATCGTTAAAAAATATAGCTCAAAAAGCTTTTGAATATTTACAGTCAAATTCTGCTTTTGATACGGTGGCTTACGCCGTTTCTCTTTTGGAGAATGATGAATTATTCAATGCAGGAATCGGTTCTCAGATCCAAAGTGACGGAGTAATTCGTATGAGTGCTGCCATTATGGATGGTGAAACACAGAAATTAAGTGGTGTTATCAATATTCAGGATGTAAAGAATCCGATTTTCGTTGCTAAAGACTTAATGAAGGAAGATGACAGAGTTTTAGGAGGTGAAGGAGCAAAAAATTATGCTACAGAACACGGTTTTGAGAATTTTTCTACTGAAATACCTCAACGCAGAAAAGAATATGAAGCCAAATTAAATAACGGCGGAAAAGGAACTGTGGGATGTGTTGCTTTAGATAAAAACGGAAAATTAGCCGTTGCAACCTCAACCGGAGGAAAAGGTTTTGAAATCCCAGGAAGGATCTCTGACTCTGCAACCGTTGCCGGAAATTATGCCAATTCTTTCTGCGCTGTAAGCTGTACAGGCGTTGGAGAAGATATTGTAAGCAATGCTACTTCTACCAAAATTGTAACAAGAGTCACAGACGGAATGAGCCTTCAAAATGCCTTTAATAAAACTTTTGAAGAATTAAAAACAATTGATGGTTTTGCAGGCGCCATTGCCATTGATAAAGAAGGAAATATCTATCATCAGGATTCGTATCCTACAATGGTATTCGCAAGTTTTGATGGAGAAAATTTTGAAGTTTTCAATTAAATTTTAACATAAATTTATAATTGAATTTATTTTTTTGGCACGTATTTTACATACTTATTAATAACAAATTTTAGTATTAATAACAACATTCAAAAAAATAGAAATCATGGGAAACAAAACAAATGGTATACTTGCTTTATTAGGATTAGGAGCTTTAGCATATTGGAAATACAAAAAATCTACTCCAGAGGAGCAACAAGCAGTAAAAGATAAAATCAACACTGCAAAAGACAACCTTAATAAATGGGGAAGTGATCTTAAAAGTAAAGCCAATGATGTAGCTTCTCAGGCTCAGGCAAAATTAGACGAAGCGAAAACAAAAGCTGAAGATTCTTTAAATTAAGACTAGTTTTTTTTAACATTCATATATAAGAAAAGTCATCGTAGAATATTTTACGATGACTTTTTTTGTGTGCTCAGGGCATAAACTATTGGTATTTTGTTTCCGAATTGTTTAATCCTCCATTTCCCTTTTTCAAACTCTTCAACATGTTTAAAACAAGGATATGGCGACCAATCGAATTCCTGAAAATTTTCAATCATTAAGTTATTTTTAATTAAATTCTGAAGCACTTCAGATAATGAATGATTCCACATTACGTATTCCTGAACAATGTCTGCTGAAAAATCAGCGTACGTTCCTTCATAGGTTTCTACAATCGGTTTTTCATTAAAATAATTATAAGCAATCCCTTTGAAATCGTCATCAAACATCCAAACAACGGGATGAAATTCTGCCATTACAAATTGTCCTCCAGGTTTTAGAAAATGATTAATAACTTTCGCCCATTTATCTAAATCAGGAAGCCAGCCAATGGTTCCGTAACTTGTAAAAACGATATCAAATTTTTCATTTAAAACATTCGGAAGATCATAAACATCTGAACAAATAAATTTTGTATCTTTTCCACATTGTTTGGCGAGATCGTTGGCGGCTTCTATTGCTTTATCAGATAAATCTACTCCAATAACTTTTGCACCTAATCTCGATAACGAAATAGAATCCTGCCCGAAATGACACTGCAAATGCAAAATACTTTTTTCTTTTACGTCTCCTAGAAGATCAAGCTCAATAGAGTTAAGAGAATTTCTTCCTTTTAAGAATTCATCCACAAAATAGAAATCCGACTTCAGATGCGGTTCTACTTTGGCATTCCAGGATTTTTTATTTACTTCGAGATAATTTTCCATGATTTTAATTTTAAGCTAAAATATTTAAAATAAATTAACCACAAAAGTCATAAAATTTCGCATAAAACTTCTCTGACCTTTGTGGTTAAAATAGATGGTTATTCTTTTAAGTATTCTAGTTACCCTGAATAATATAATTTTTTGTGATTAATTTTCTTTCAGGCTGAGTACTGTCATCCGGCTGAAACCAAACCTCAACTCTACTTCCGTAATAATCTCCCCACTCTCCTTCTTTAACAGTTAATCGAGTACTTAATCCAAACTCTTTTAATTCATCTGTTGGATTGTAAACTTCCATTTGAGATTCTTTTTTGATTTCTTTTTCCGAAAGAATTCTGTTTGTAACAAGGTCAAACATTTTTAAATATACTTTTCCTTTCTCTATTTTATTAAGAAAAACCTGATATTTATAATTGCCCGGCATGGAGTAATCATATAAGAAGACATCCGGTTTTTCAACTTTAAACAAGGGTTTTTCTTCATTAAGAGCTAATTTTAAAGGCATTTCAGTTTTTACGTTATTCGGGTTCTTCGCATCACCTTTATATTCTTTATATGGACTTGTAGGAAGAAAATAAGTAAAGAAAAGCATTGCCACAATTGAAATAACAACGGTAAAAAAACATTGTTTAATTCCTTCTTTAAACTCTTTCATGAACATCTTCGCGATACCCAAAATAAAGCAAAAGAAATATCCAATAAACGGCAAAGAAAAAAATAAACCCCATATCATTGCTTTTGCCGGGAGAGCAATAAGGCATAGCCAGCAAAAGATGGTGAAAATTGTAAAAATCAATAGTGCCGAATACCATTTTCCGTTGATCAACCTAATAATAAATGATTTTATCATAATCTTTCCAATAATTTCTTTTTCTGTTCAGCAAATTCTGCTTCTGTTAACACTCCCATTTCTCTTAGTTTTCCCAGCTTTTCCAATTGTTCAAAAATAGCTTCAGCGGGTTCTTTTTTTACATCTTCCGTTGCTTTTTCAGGTGTTTGTTCAGGTTTTGAAATAACCTGTTTAAATATATCAAATGGTGAAGAGTGTTTTTGAGAGCTAAATGAATGATCATTTATAGAAATCTGTATACTTTCTTGCTTAAATGATTGCTGCTGTACCTTTCCGGAATGACCGATATACTCTTTTACTCCATCGCAAAAAGCTTTGGCTGCACATTTATTATATAATTTAAATTCTGCAGTTGAACCTTGTGTATATATCTTCATTGAAGAAGTCAGAATACCCGAATCATATTCTATAGAAGTAATTTTATCATGCATAAATTCATTTTCCACAACACCTCCAAAGAATTTTTTATCGATAAACACGACTCTTTTTTGTGTAGAAAAAACAATACCTTCACGGTTATTGCCTAAGTATTTTCCTTCTGCAATAGCGACAATTTTTTCTCCATTATCCAATATATTCACTAATTCTTTCACTTCACTGTCTACGAAAATACTCAGTTTAGCATTAAGGGCAACGATCTGATCTTTGATATTATCAAGTCTTGTAGGCTGATCGTAATCCTGAAAACTGTTCGGATCAAAAAAAGTATTGACCGGTGTTTCCATTTTTTGGGTTTCAAGAACTGGTGTAGCAATATTTTCTTCGAAATCGTCAATTTTTCCGCCAAGAATAATTCCTCTTACTTCAGCAAGATTAAAACTTCCAATTGAATTTACAAGGTCTTTATTAATATTTGTCGCTTTATTGAAGCATTTATTGCATAAAATACTGCCGTCCGACAGTTTATTTTCGCCCAAAAGTGTATCCATCGACGTTAAGGGGGTTCCGCATAATGCGCAAATGATATCCATCTGGTTTTTGGTTTTATAGTTTTAAATTATATCAAATGGAGCGTAAACTCCATAAGAATAATCCAAATTACGAATTTGTGTTTAATTTTTATTTGAATGAGAAAATTTATTTAAGTTTTTCAAGAAGTATCTGCTTTTGTTCTGCAAATTCTTCTTCCGTTAAAACTCCACTTTCTTTCAATCTTCCTAACTGTTCCAACTGATCTAAAACTGTAGGTTCACTTTTAGGTTGAAAAGCTTCTTTCGGACGAGCCATGAAGTTTCTTACCTTTTCGCAAAACAGCTCTGCATAATACTTTCCTACTCCATCGATCTCAAGAATATTTTCTGAAATATGAATGTCTATTGAAGCCAGCATGAATTCTTTTTCATATTGAATTGAACTGACTTTATCATAAGAAAAGTCTTCAACTTTTAATCCGTACATGAATTCTTTATCAACAAAAATCAATCTTCTGTCGGTAGCCACCAAAATAATGTGATGTTTGGTCGTTTTATTTCTACCTTCAACGAGATAAACTATTTTCTCATCTCTAGAAAGAATCTCCGGTAATTCGCGGATTTCTTTTCTGGCAAAAATTGTAGGATTGATGTCTAGTGTTTCTAGTTCATCTTTTATTTCGTAAAGTCTTGATTTTTCGCTCATGTATTTTTAGTTTTAAAATAATTTTATGAACCTAAATTACTATTTTCCTCAAATATAATTGAATTCACCTTAAATTTTTGATTTTTCAGTTGGAATAACAACCGAAGTATAGAGACTATAAAGCTCCCAACCTAATGATTCATACAAAGATTTACCCTGTTCAGTTGCCACTAAAAAATTCTTGGAAATCCCTTTTGATAGTACGATTTTTTCAAGTTCTTTCATTACAAAAGTGGCCAGACCTTTTCTTTTATGATGATTTTCTGTTGAGATTCTATCATAAATCGCCAGATCATCAACAATAACAACTCTTCCTATTGAAGCGTATTCGTTATTTTTGGTAACAATTCGAATGACAAACGTTGAGTTATAATTTTCAAATTCTATTTTATAGTTTTGATGAAGATTGATATCAGGAATATTCATCTGATGAAAGCAATACATCATATAACCTTGTGGCTGAAGCTCCCATTTTTCAGAAATTTCATCTTTAAAATTATCGAAACCAACACAAACTTTTAGAAAAATCCAAGGTTCATCAATAGATTCTGCTAATTGAAAAAAATCTTCGCTAAGTTCAGAAAAAACATAACGTGCTTTCTGTTTTTCATCATTAACATTTACTTTAAAACCTGATTTATATGGGAATGGCAAAGGCAGATCTCTTGACAAAGACCAGCCTTTTAACCATTTTTCTATGATGTCTTTGGAGACTTCTTTTTGCATTTTATTAATTACCTAAAAACTCTTCCAAAGAAACCGTTTTCTGTTCTCCGGCTGCAAGATCTTTATAAGTAATATTTCCGTTTTTAAGTTCTTCTTCGCCTAAGAAAACAAGGTTTTTAATTCCTTTCTTTTCTGCGTAGGTAAATTGTTTTCCGATTTTTGCATTTTCGGGATATAATTCTGCTGAAATTCCTTTTTCTCTTAACTGCATGATCAATTTTAAAGCTTCCAACGTTTCTTCACCTCCGAAATTAGCAAACAAATATTCAACTTTAGAGGTAGCTTCTTCAGGGAAAAGTCCAAGTTCTTCTACAACAAGATAAATTCTGTCAAGACCGAAAGAAATTCCTATTCCCGGAATATTTTTTACTCCGAAAACTTCAGTAAGATTGTCATATCTTCCGCCGCCGCCTATGGAACCCATTTGAACTTCATCAGCTTTTACCTCGAAAATTGCTCCTGTATAATAATCTAATCCTCTCGCCAATGTAATATCAAAAACAAGATTCTGGATATCAACACCAAGACTTATAGATTTTGTTAAAACAAATTCTAATTCTTCAACTCCTTTTGTTCCAACTTCATTTCCTACAAACTTTTCTTTTAATTGAAGTAGATTTTCAAGCGCATCATCAGATTGAGTGAATAGGAAATCTAATTTATCAATCGATTCCTGAGAAATTTCTCTTTCTAATAATTCTTTAACAACACCTTCTTTTCCAATTTTATCAAGCTTATCAAGAGCTACGGTGAAATCAATCAATTTATCTGTAATTCCTGCATATTCAGCTAAACCGGAAAGAATTTTCCTGTTGTTTAAATGAATTGTCACAGGAACTTTTAAGTCCGCAAATGATTTTAAGTATAATTGAACCAAATCTACTTCCTGAAAAAGGCTTTCACTTCCTACAACGTCTGCATCACACTGATAAAACTCTCTAAACCTTCCTTTTTGAGGACGATCTGCTCTCCAAACCGGCTGGATCTGGTAACGTTTGTAAGGGAAAGTTAATTTCCCGTGATTCATAGCTACGAATCTTGCAAAAGGTACGGTAAGGTCGTAACGAAGAGCTTTATCTGAAATTTGAGACGTAAGTTTTTGATGACTTTTATTATCCCAATCTTCCTGATTTACTTTAGAGGTATAATCTCCTGAATTTAAAATTTTAAAAATCAAGCGATCTCCTTCTTCTCCGTATTTCCCTGTCAATGTTGAAAGATTTTCAAAGCTTGGTGTTTCCAATGGCTGGAATCCAAATAATTCGAAGTTCTTTTGTAAAATATTAATGATATATTTTCTTCTTGAAACTTCTTCTGCTGTAAAATCTCTCGTCCCTTTTGCTAAACTTGGTTTCATTTTATAATTGATAAATGATGATTAATAATTGATAAGTCTTGCAAAAATAAGGAATTGAAAGGACTTTTTAAACTTCATAAAAAAGTCGAAGAATGAATTCTCCGACTTCTCATTTTTATTTTCATCATTTGTGTTCTGTTGATCTATGAAAAATTCAGATACTTTCGAGAATTTCTAATATTTCTTCACCATAATTTTCAATTTTATGTTTTCCGAAACCTTTGATATCGAGTAACTCTTCTTTTTTTGCGGGCTTATATTTGGCAACAGACATTAGTTCTTTATTGGTTGCAATAAAGTATGTAGGCAGATTTTGTTCTTTTGCTTTTTCTGAGCGCCATAACTTTAAGGCATCTAAAATTTTCTCTTCATCGTAGCTAAGTGTATCATCTTCGAGAGAATATTTGGCTGTTTTGGTTTCTTTTACAATATTTAAAGTTTGTTTTAGCCTTAATTCTTCAAAATATAGAATAACAGACCAATAATTTTCATCAGATACAAATGCAGTTTCTACTTTAATGATTTCATGAGATTCAAGAAAACGGTCAAGCGTTTCCTGATCCTGATAAAGAAATTCTTCAGGTAACCTTACTTTAAAAACTTTTACTTTCATCATTTGTGTTTTTACTGTTATTTGCCTCCTAATAATAAGATCTCATCTACTCTAATCTCAGTAATATATCTTTTCACTCCATCTTTATCATCATAAGATCTGTACGTTAATTTTCCTTCAATAGCGATCTCTTTTCCTTTGGGAACATATTTTTGAAAGATCTCTGTAACCTTCCCGAAAGCCACCAGATTGTGCCATTGTGTTTCTTCTACTTTTTCACCTTTTGCATTGGTATAATGCTCAGTTG
Source organism: Chryseobacterium sp. G0201 (assembly GCF_003815655.1). NCBI lineage: Bacteria > Pseudomonadati > Bacteroidota > Flavobacteriia > Flavobacteriales > Weeksellaceae > Chryseobacterium > Chryseobacterium sp. G0201. Next base: position 4,412,513 of record NZ_CP033917.1, read on the forward strand.
TTGCTAAAGACACAGTTGCCTTTACAGCCCCACTATCAAAGTTTACAATTTCTACTTCTTTCCCTGTATAACCGATCAGGGTTACTTTGTTTCTTAGTGACATAACTTTATAATTTTTAAGATTAATAATTCAGATAAGAGACGTTCACTGTTTTCTCAAATCTCTATGGCAAAGATTGTAGAAATTGAAAATCAGAATCGGTATAAAACTATTTAAATTCGTTTGTAGTCGTTTACAATCGGATAATTATGTATATTTGAATAAAGATTATGATATGAAAAGGGATATCAATATTTTTGAGTTTCTTCTCAATTTGGGATTGGCAAAAAAGCGCGCGAGATTGAACTAGAAAATATTTTCAGATTAGAAGCTCCCGAATATGCTATGGATTTTTGATGAAGAAACACAAGTTAAAAACCTCGATCAGATCATTGAATATGGTAAAAGACAGTCTGAACTTATTCTTAAAAATACAACCTTTCACAGAAAATTTAATTCAAATTATAAAAAATAAAGAAGAATAAATGAAGAAGACAATAAAAAGAACATTCAGAGTCTCAAAATATGTGATTTATAAAGAAACGCTGGTTGATTATAAAGAGCATTTCTGGTCGTTTTTAGGAGCATTTTTTGGAATTGGAATTATTGCATTCATCCAGTCTTATCAGTTATTACAGGCGGAAAATGTATTTCTGATCGGTTCTTTTGGGGCATCAAGTGTGTTGATCTACGGAGCCATTCAAAGTCCGTTGGCACAGCCCAGAAATTTAATTGGCGGTCATGTACTTTCTGCCATTGTCGGCGTTACGATTTATAAAATTGTCCCTGATATTATTTGGTTATCCGCTCCGTTAGCAGTTGCATTTTCGATCATATTAATGCAATACACGAAAACTCTGCATCCACCGGGCGGTGCAACAGCTTTGATCGCTGTAAGCTCAACCGGAAAGATCCCTGAATTAGGGTATTGGTACGTGATTTCCCCTGTTTTGTCGGGTTGTATTATATTATTGATTGTTGCACTATTTTTCAACAATCTCACGGCAAACAGAAGCTACCCTACCCACAACAGGCTGATCAAATTATTAAGAAAAAAACATACACACAGAATGAAAAAGTAAAAAATTATGGATTGTCTTGAATGTGGCGAAAAAATTATCGGTCGGTCAGATAAAAAATTCTGCAACGATGCCTGCCGAAATGCCTATAACAATAAGCAGAATAAAGATTCTAATAATTTTATGCGAAATGTAAATAATAAACTTCGCAAAAATTACCGGATCTTAGGAGAAATCAATGTTGACGGTAAAACTAAAGTTCCTAAACCTAAATTAGTTGGCTTGGGTTTTGATTTTGATTATTTCACCAATATAAAAGTATATAAAAATGGTTCCGAATACAAATTCATCTATGATTACGGCTATAAATTGCTGGAAGATGATTTTGTTTTAATTGTAAAAAATCAAGCATAATCGATACCAAACTAAATTTAATTATTATGAAAGAAGTTGTTTTGATCACAGGAGCCAATGGAATGGTTGCCCAAGAGCTCTCAAAAAAGCTTGAAAAAGAATATTCCGTCCGATTTTTAACCCGAAAAAAAAAGCGCGATAATGATTATGAATGGGACATAAAAAATGGAAAGATCGATGAATCTGCCTTTGAAAATGTAGCCCATATTATTCATTTAGCTGGCGCCAACATTTCCGAAAAACGCTGGACTGATGATCGAAAGAAAGAGTTAATTTCAAGCCGTGTAGATTCTGCAAAATTGCTTTTAGACACTTTAAGGAAAAAAAATAGTAAACTTAAATCTTTCATTTCAGCTTCAGGAATTAATTATTACGGAACCAAAACAACAGAAAAAATTTACACAGAAGATGACGCACCCGGAAATGATTTTCTAAGTGAAGTTGTTGTTCTTTGGGAAAGATCTGCTGATGATTTTAAAGAACAGAATCTTGCTGAAAGAGTTGTAAAAATACGTACAGCGGTGGTGCTTTCAGAAAAAGAAGGCGCTTTAAAAAAGATGTTGCCTACGATAGAATTGGGTATCGGTTCGCCTCTCGGAAGCGGAAAACAGTACATGCCTTGGATTCATGTGAAGGATATTTGCTCTATTTATGAATTTGCTTTAAAAAATTCAAATATAGAAGGCGCTTACAATGCCAACTCACCACAACATACAACAAACGAAAATTTAACTACGAAAATTGCAGAAGTGGTTAAAAAGCCATTATTTATGCCAAATGTTCCGAGTTTTGTTTTAAAATTGATATTTGGAGAATTGGCAGACGCTTTGCTGGAAGGTTCTAGAGCATCTTCACAAAAAATTCAGGATGCAGGATTTCAGTTTGAATTCACAGATTTGAAGGGAGCGTTGGAAGATCTGTTAAAAAAGAAATAAATTAAAAAAATAACGAAATTTATGAAACTGCTATTTTCATTAGGTCTTTGTTTATCATTATCTATGACGGCTTTTGCTCAGAAAAAAGAAACGTCAAGTTCAAAAGAAAAAGCAATTATTGAGCATTTTAAGAATGATTACAAAAAGAAAAACTATAAAAAATTTGAAGGTAAAATAACGGTTAAAGATAATTTTGTACAGTTTGATGAGAAGATTATTAATTACAACAAACCTGATAAAACAACAAAATTACTTTTACAGGAAGGCATTATTTATCCTCAACTTCTGACCGATTATCAAATGGAAAAATTTCTGGATGAAACGACCGATAAAACTCAAAAAAGATATTTGAAACTTCAAAAAGATCCACGCGCTTCTTTTGATGTAAATAATATGAGGATCAACAGTTCTGATGAACTCGTTTCTTTAAGTACAGATCCAAAAATCAAGAGATTTAAGTTAGTCTGTAATGACAGTAAAATTCCAGGAACGCCTATTTACATCATCGAATTGACAAATAAAGGTGCAACAAAAGAGACTTCTTCTGAAGAGTTTATTAAGAATTCTAAACTAACTTATCTTAAACAATTATAATGGATATTAAAATCCATTATTCATCAAAAAATTAATATAGAAAACATTTCTAATGCAAAATAGCAAAGTAAAGATCTTAAAAACAGAAATTTTATCGGACAATTGGTATACTTTAAATAAAATCACCTTCGAAAAAACAAAAAGAGACGGCTCCTCAGAGATTCAAAGCCGTGAAGCCTATGACAGAGGAAATGGGGCTACAATTTTACTCTATAATAAAGATCAAAATACTGTTATTTTGACTAAACAATTTCGATTACCTACTTACATCAATGGCAACTCAGACGGAATGCTTATTGAAACATGTGCCGGATTATTAGACAACGACAATCCCGAAGAATGCATAAAAAGGGAAACCGAAGAAGAAACCGGCTACAAGATCTCAAAAGTTGAAAAAGTTTTTGAATCTTACATGTCGCCAGGTTCAGTAACTGAAATTCTACATTTCTTCATAGCTGAATATTCTAAGGAAATGAAAACCACTGACGGCGGCGGACTTGAGGAGGAAGGAGAAGATATTGAAGTTTTAGAGCTTTCTTTTGATGAAACCCTAGCGATGATAGATTCTGGCGAGATCAAGGATGCTAAGACGATTATGCTGTTGCAGCATGTGAGGGTGAAAAATATTATGTAGAATTTAAATATTACCTTAAAATTAATGCCCAAATTTTCAAAAAGAAATGTAATAGTCATCCTCTGTTTCATTATCGTATTCTCTCTACAAGACTTTGTATTAAAGCCTATTATAAAAGAAAAATACCTATATGATGACTTAAAAATTTTTTAAAATTATTCTTGGAAATACACTTTATCAATTTTTGTAATAATTGCAACAATAATTATTTTCAAAATAAAAAAATCACTTAAATTAGATCAAATTCCAGTAATTATTTTAGCTCTTATAATCTTTGGAAGTAGTTTTTATTTCGGAGTACACAACCTTATTGATAACTCAATACTTTACATAAATTCAATAACGGAAGGATCAAGAATTGTAAAAACCTATCAAGTAATTAATCATAAAGAGAATCAAATCTTTTGGTTAAATAGTAATGAGTCTATTCACGATACAGATGATTTAGAAAAAATTAATAAAAGTAGAATTAGAAAAAATTTAAAATCTATTTTTGAATTTAAAAACAAGGATACTGTTAAAGTAACTTTTAATAAAGGACTAATAAATGTACATTATCTTAAATAATTTTTTCTCAATTCCATAATAACTTTCACCGATCGGTCTCTTCGAAAAAAAACGTTTTAGAGATCCGTATCCTTCCGCGATCCTGATCAAAATTTAATTGAAGTAAGCAATTACTTAAGTTAAATGATTCTAAATATGAGCAGTCATTAAATAGTGACCAAAAAATGACTAATTTCGTATAGACAATTCACTAATAAGCACTTATGTATCTTGATGAAAAAATTCTCTCTATCATACTCAGTGATTTTGAACAGGAAAAATTCGGAGCTAAGGAACTGCTGATCGAAGAAGGCAAGATCGCCCGAAAATTTTACTACGTTGAAAAGGGAGTTACGAGAGGCTGGCTCAATAATGACGGGAAGGAAATCACCTTTCAGTTTATGTTTGAAGGCGCTTTTATTTCGTCCTGGGAAAGTCTTTTTTATAGTTCGCCAAGTCTTTATAACATTGAAACAATAGAACCTGTCCTAGTTTACAGTGCTTCTCTTGAAGAGTTCAGACAAAAAATGGAAAACAATCCTTACATCAAAGATTTCTATTACAATAATTTGCAGCAAAGACTTTTAAAATATCAAAAACTATTTATTTCAAGAATAAAAGATACCCCTGAAGAGCGATACAATCAATTATTTGAGGAATCACCTGAGATTATCCGCAGAATTCCGCAGCATTATATTGCTTCTTATTTGGGGATTACCTCTGTGTCTTTGAGTAGGATCAGGAGTAGAAGATGATTAAATTTTAAAGTTTCTAAATATTCACCCCATAAATATTCTTCACTTCCGCCATCACAAAAGTACTATGCGTACTTCCGATGGAATCTACAGAGCCCAACTTATTGAACACAAAATCCTGATAATGTTTCATATCCCTTACCTGAACCTTTAGTAAAAAATCGAAATCTCCAGAAATATTATAACATTCAGCCACTTCATCGATCTGTAAAATATCTTTGACAAATTCATTTCCTACAGAACGGTCATGAATTTTCAGTTTGACCTGACAAAAAACGGTAAAACCACGATTCAATTTTTCGGCTTCCAAAACGGCTGCGTAATGTTTAATATAACCGTCTTGTTCCAGCCTTTTCATTCGCTCAAAAACAGGTGATGGTGAAAGATTAACTTCTTTAGCCAACTCCTTTACAGTCAATTTTGCGTTTTTTTGGAGGATTCTTAACAGTTGAAGATCCTTTTCATCCAGTCTTTCCACAGAATAATATTCTTTTTAAGATTAATTTTTTCAAATTTACAGAATAAATACCCATTAAATATTATTTAAACAAAATATTATCCTTAATTTTTAAACCAAAACCAATCAATTTACTTAAATCAATATCTTTATCCCAGATTTTGTTCTTTAACATACTTCATCAAACGGAAAAGGTTTTACTTAACGTAGATTAATAGGGAATCGTGTGAAAATCACGAGCTGTCGCGCAACTGTAAGTAACACAAAAAGATTTTTGTCCCAGTAAATCCACTGTGAAAACGGGAAGGATGACAAAAATTGTTACAAGTCAGGAGACCTGCCTGTTCCGAATTGACAATGCTTTCGCGGTTTGAAGCTTTTTGGTCATACAGATGATACTTTTGAACGTATTTTGGTTTAAAATTTAAATTGATTTTTAAACTAATTCTCTTTATTAAAAGAAAAATTACGTCCTCATTGTATCTACTCTATTTCTAAAAACGCTCTCTCTTCGACGGCATTCTGAAGCATTCAAAAAGAACTTTACAATTACTATTTAATTAAAAAGTTTAAAAGAAAATGCAAACACACATCCTTGGCTATCCGCGTATTGGTAGCAACAGAGAACTAAAAAAAGCTTGTGAAAACTATTGGTCCGGAAAAATAGTTTTAGACGAACTATTGGAAGTTGGCAAAACCATTTCCCAAAGCAACTGGAAACTGCAACAGGAAGCAGGAATCGATCTTATTCCTTGCAACGATTTTTCGTATTACGATCAGGTTTTAGATATGACGTTGACAGTTGGAGCAATTCCCGAACGTTATCAGGAAATTGCTTTCAAAAAGTCTGAACTTGACCTTTATTTTGCGATGGCAAGAGGTTTCCAGAAAGACGGTTTGGACATCACCGCGATGGAAATGACGAAATGGTTTGATACCAATTATCACTACATCGTCCCAGAATTTAATAAAAATCAGGAGTTTACATTATTCTCCAATAAAATCATCCAGGAATTCATCAGCGCAAAGCAGGCAGGAATCAACGCCAAGCCTGTCATCATCGGTTTGTTGACGTATTTGTTGTTGGGAAAGGAAAAAGAAGAAGGTTTTGACAAGTTAGATTTAGCCCAAAACCTAGTTCAAGTTTATATTCAAATCTTAAAAGAATTAGAAAATCATGGTGCAGAATATATTCAGTTTGATGAGCCGTTTTTAGCATTAGATTTAAATGAAAAAGCAAAAGAAACGTATCAATTGATCTACGCTGAAATCAGAAAACAGTTTCCAAATCTAAAATTCATTGTTGCCACCTATTTTGATGGATTAAAAGACAATCTCTCATTGGTGACTTCCCTTCCAATCGATGTTTTACATATTGATCTTATTCGTTCACCTGAACAATTGGATGAAGTTTTACAAACCATTCCAAACACTTTAAGTCTTTCTTTGGGAATCGTAGACGGAAGAAATATCTGGAAAAATGATTTCAGCCAATCACTACATTTCATTAAAAAAGCTGTTGAGAAAATTGGTTCTGAAAGAGTTTTTATTGCTCCTTCTTGTTCATTGCTCCACTCTCCTTTCGATCTTGATTCAGAGAAAAATGAAGATATTTTATCTCCCGAAATCAAACAATGGATGGCTTTCGCAAAACAAAAAGTACATGAAATTGTTACGTTAAAAAAACTGGCTTCAGAAAATCCGGTTTACAATACTTTACAGGAATTAGCTGAAAATAAAAAGGCAATTGAAAACCGTAAAATATCAACCTTAATTCACAATCAGGACGTGAAAAACCGTGTTGATGTGACGACTGAAGAAGATGCGCAGAGAAATTCTCCGTTCAATGTAAGAAAAGAAACACAGCAAAATGTGTTGCAACTTCCTTTATTTCCTACAACAACGATCGGTTCGTTTCCGCAGACAAAAGACGTGAGAACCTGGCGTGCAAAATTCAAAAAAGGAGAATTAAATGCCGAACAATACGACAATTTACTGAAACAGGAAACCGAAAGAACCATCCGTTGGCAGGAAGAAATCGGGATCGATGTATTGGTTCACGGAGAATTTGAGCGAAACGATATGGTGGAATATTTCGGGGAACAATTGGCAGGATTTGCGTTTACTCAAAACGGTTGGGTTCAAAGTTACGGAAGCCGTTGCGTGAAACCACCTGTGATTTTTGGAGATGTTCACAGACCGAATCCAATGACGGTTTATTGGTCGGAATATGCGCAATCTTTAACAAAAAAATGGGTAAAAGGAATGTTGACGGGACCTGTAACGATTCTTCAATGGTCTTTTGTGCGTGACGACCAGCCTCGTTCGTTGACTTGCAAACAGATTGCATTAGCGATTCGTGATGAGGTGAATGATTTGGAAAAAGCGGGAATCAGAATCATCCAAATTGATGAACCGGCGATTCGTGAAGGTCTTCCGTTGAGAAAATCTGACTGGCAGAATTATCTGAAATGGGCGGTTGAAGCCTTTAGAATCTCGGCAAGCGGTGTGGAAGATGCGACACAGATTCATACGCATATGTGTTATTCTGAATTTAATGACATCATCCAAAATATAGCCGATATGGACGCCGATGTGATTACGATTGAGTGCTCCAGAAGTCAGATGGAACTGTTGAATGCTTTTGCAGATTTCAAATATCCGAATGAGATTGGTCCAGGAGTTTATGATATTCACTCACCGAGAGTTCCGTCAAAAGAGGAAATGGTAAAACTGCTGAAAAAAGCACAAGCCGTAATTCCTGCACAGCAACTTTGGGTAAATCCTGACTGTGGTTTGAAAACCCGTCATTGGGATGAAACGGAGAAAGCGCTGATTGCAATGGTGGAAGCTTCGAGGGAGATGAGTAAGGAATTTGCTTTGCATATGCTTTAAAAATTTAATGATATTTGTTTTTTCGGGAGCCTGAGGGCTCCTGTTTTCATATAAAATATTGTTTAATTTATAGTATCATTTTCAGAGCTAAATTTGAAAAAAAATTCCGAAATTGCACACATATGAGCATGAAGTATTCAGACATAAAAGAGAGATTAAAATTTGAAGTTGTTAAAGAGACTGAAAACAATTTAGCTTACCTTACACATTATTTTCAAAACCCTAAAAATGGTATTTCACAATATTACAAGCCTAATGCTGAGAAACATCTATACAAAATATACGACAAACTTGATATTGTAGAAGAACCAAATTTTCAAACTTATTTACCAATTAAATGGGATGTCCCATTTCCTCCACCTAAAAATTCTAAGTTTAATTTTATTGATTTATTTGCAGGAATCGGAGGTATCAGATTAGCATTTCAAAATTTAGGTGGCAAATGTGTTTTCACAAGTGAATGGGATAAATTTTCTAAGCAGACTTATGATACTAATTTTGGAGAAGTACCTTTTGGAGATGTAACAAAGATTAATGAAGAAAACATTCCAGATCATGATATTCTATTAGCAGGATTTCCTTGTCAGCCTTTTTCAATTGCTGGGGTATCTAAAAAAAATTCACTTGGAAGAGCACACGGGTTTTTAGATGCAACTCAAGGAACATTATTTTTTGATGTAGCTAGAATTATAGATTATAAAAGACCTAAAGTATTTCTTTTAGAAAATGTAAAAAATCTCGTTTCACATGATAAGGGAAATACATTCAGAGTCATAAGAGAAACATTAGAAGGTCTAGGTTATAACATTCACTGTAAAGTCCTTGATGGAAAACATTTTGTTCCGCAACACAGAGAACGTATTATTATTGTTGGATTTGACACCAAAGTCTTTAACCGAGAAGAAAATTTTCAATTCCCTAAAATGCCAGAAAAAAAATTTGCAATTAAAGATATTTTAGAAAATAATGTAGATCCCAAATATACATTATCTGATAAACTTTGGAATTACTTACAAGAGTATGCAAAAAAACATAAAGCTAAGGGAAATGGTTTTGGATTTGGTTTGACGGATTTAAACGGAATTTCAAGAACATTGAGTGCTAGATATTATAAAGATGGAGCTGAAATTCTTATACCTCAAGAGGGAAAAAACCCAAGAAGGCTTACTCCTAGAGAATGCGCCAGATTACAGGGTTTTCCTGATAATTTTATTATTCCTGTTTCAGATAATCAAGCATATAAGCAATTTGGAAATTCTGTCACAGTTCCACTTATGGATTCTATCGCTAAACAAATAATTAAATCTTTTCTATAAATAATGAATTTAGAAAGTTTAAAACAAGTATTTCTTGACAACGGCTGTAAAAAAGTTTATGTAAAAAAATTAGCACCAAATGACAACTCAAAGAATCAAGTTTACTTAGCTGGAAATTTTGAGATTTTAAACATTTTTCCAATTTCAGAAATAGAAGCAGAAGAATCAGGAGAATGGGAAAACGAATGATTTAAAGCTAAAGTTAAATTTTCTTGGATATCAGAAGATGGAAACATTTATCCAGCTCCTAAATCTCAATTTATTTTATACCCTAAATATCCTGAAGTAAGATTTTCCGGCTTTCTTTCAAGATGTGAAAAGCCACCATCTAACTTAATGGCAAATCGTTCAGCTGATAGATTATTGTTCTTAAGTGTATCTTCAAATGGTATAATTCTTGGCTATGTTGTATCTCCAGATGATAAAATTTCAGAAGAATTTAGTAAACATGAAATTGACGATATTTTTGGAGTATTTAATATTATAGAATTAACTAAAACGGCAAATAATAAGAAAAAATTATTAAACGAATTATACAGAATTCATGAATTAGATTGGATTAAATCTAAACGATTAGATTCATATGGAAATATTCTTGACTGTCTATCTTCAAACTGTGGAGGATATACACTTGAGGCGGAACTTGGTATAACTCCAAATGGATATTCTGAACCAGATTACTTGGGATGGGAAATCAAACAGTTTGGTGTTAAAAATTTCAATAAAATTGATTCTTCAATAATAACTCTAATGACACCAGAACCTACAGATGGTTTATATAAAGTTGAAGGGGCTAGAGAATTTTTAATACAACACGGCTATAAAGACAAAACAGGAAGAGAGGATAGGATAAATTTTGGGGGAATTCACAAAGCTGGCATATGTCATAGCTCCACAAATTTAGAATTGCAACTCATTGGTTTTGATAAAGAAAGTGGAAAAATTAGAAACTCTAATGGGAAAATTGCTTTAATAGATAAGTTAGGAAATGATGTAGCATCTTGGAGCTTTTCTTCTATGCTACTACATTGGAATAGAAAACATAATCAAGCATGTTATATCCCTTCAATGTTAGATAAAGCTGTAGAACAAAAATATAAGTATGGAAATGAAATATTATTAGGAACTGGAACAGATTTTCAACTATTCTTACAACAAATGGACTTAGGAAATATTTACTATGATCCTGGAATTAAAATGGAGAATGCCTCAACTAAACCTAAAATAAAAAAAAGAAGTCAATTCAGAATTAAATCTAAATTTCTGAAAGAATTATATAAAAAAAATGAAATAGTGAAATTACCATTTATCGAATAGATGTATCAAAAAACGGTACTATTTTTAGTCTAAAAGTTAATATAAATTAAATTATTTAGCAATTATTTATCTTACATAAAGAATAAAAAAAACATTGTTAAATAATTTATCACTTACTTATCAAATAAATTAATACTGAATAACTTACGGTTTTTAAAATAAAAAAGCTTAATTTTGCACCCCGAAATAAGGATCATACATATGAAAAGAGTTGGTGAGCACAGAAAGCTTCTTGGGGTTGATAAAACCGTTACGTTGAAAGAATTAAAAACAATTTACAGGAATACGATGAAAGATACGCATCCTGATAAATTTGTGAATGATGAAGCTGGCAAACTGGAAGCTGAAGAAAAAAGCAAATCTATTATTGAAGCGTACCACTTTTTGGTGAGCATCAACGAAGAAACGCAGGAAAAATATAAAGAAGAATATACTGAGACGATCACAAAATCTAATATTCAGGATTTTTATTTGGAGAAATCTATTTTGAAAGTTCAGCATTTGAACGGGAAAATGTTTGAATATATTGGAGTTCCAAGAAATACCTATATCAAAATGGTGAATGCAGATTCTCCAAGCCGCTTCGCAAGAAGACACATCTATGGAAATTTTATCTTTAGAAAGTCTGGTGAGGTGATGGCTGATTAATTTTCCATATATTAAGATAAATTAAGGCTTTCAGTTCATTCTGGAGGCCTTTTTTAGGGGCTTTAAAATATTATTTTTTTGTTAATAGCAAAGGCGCAAAGATTTTTTTAAATTCATTGAGTATATTTTCGTTCGCAAAGGCGTTTTACTTAGCAAAATCACATTCACTTTGTCATCCCGGAGGGATCTAAACAATGTTTTTAGAGAATAGTGTGGAAAGATTCGTGTCTAGATCCCTCCGGGATGACAAAGATCCTGCTTATCTATTGAGACTGCTTCTTCGCTTTGCTCATCGCAATGACAAAAAAAGCGTACCATTTCTGATACGCTTTTTAGGTTAATTAAGGTTGTTATATTAATCTATGTGTTTCGGTGTGTAACCGTCTTCACTTAGTTCTTTATGTTCATATTCAGCCTTCATTTCAGCATCGTAGTCTACTTTTTCACCCATGTTGGTTCCAAACCATTTATTAAATAATCTTGTAAAGAAATTAATTGTTGATTCCATTAGAGAATACACTACCGGTACAATGATCAACGTCAGGAATAATGATGATGTTAAACCACCGATAATTACCCAAGCCAATCCGTTGTTCATCTCCGCTCCTGCTCCTTTCGCAATCGCAATCGGGATCATACCGAAGATCATCGCAATCGTTGTCATCAAGATCGGACGAAGACGGGCGTGGTTAGCCTGAATCAAAGCGTCATGCGTATTGGCACCGGCTTCTTTTCTCATATTCGCAAAGTCGACAATCATAATCGCGTTCTTCGCAACCAAACCAATCAGCATGATCATCCCCAACATCGTAAAGATATTTAAGGAGTTTCCGGTGATGGCCAAAATTACCATTACCCCGATCAATGCCAAAGGAATTGAGAATAATACCACGAACGGATATACAAATGAGTCATACAATGAAACCATTACCAGATAAACTAATACGATAGCCGCTAATAAAGCGATTCCTAAAGTACCGAAACCTTCAGTCTGGTTTTCCATATCACCACTCCAGATGTAGCTTACCCCTGCAGGTTTGGTCTTTTCATTGTCCATAAACTGAGCTGCCCATTCGTTGGCAACATCTCCTACAGGACGACCTACTACTTTAGATTTTACCTTTACAGAAGGTGCTTTATCTCTACGTTCCAATAAACTTGGTCCAGAACCCATTTTTACATCAGCAAACTGACTTAATCTGATCTGCTCTCCCTTAGGGTTCGTAAACATTAAGTTTCTTACATCATCAATCGACTGTCTGTTGGCATCCCCAAAACGGATGTTGATATCATATTCATATTCTCCGGCTCTGAATTTTCCGTCTGTATTTCCACTGAATGCAGTCTGCATCGTTTGTCCTACACTTGAAAGATTTAAACCTAAAGAAGCCATTTTATCTCTATCGATATTCACCTGAACTTCCGGGCTTCCAGAGTCAGTTGATAATTCAGCATCTACAGAACCGGGAACTTTTTTAAGCAATTCAAGAATTCTGTTGGCTTCTTTATTTGCCGTTTCGTTATCCTGAGCTGTTACCACCATTTCAATTGGTGCATTATCTGCTCCCATTAATCCGATTGGTGCTGTTTTAAATTCAACTCCTGTGAATTTTTCTTCCAACGCTCTCTTGATTTTTGCAGATTTGATATCTGTACTTTCATTACGCTCAGATTTATCAACCAAAATAACCTGGATTTCAGATTGATACAACGTAGCCTGTGCCCCACCAAAACCTGATGACTGCTGACCAACTGTTGTGATCATATCCACTACATCTTTATCATTTCTAAGGTATTTTTCAACCGCTAAAGTAACCTGATTGGTTTTTTCTACAGAAGCATCTTTTGGTAACTCCATCTGAACAAGGAACTGTCCTCTATCCATTTTAGGGAAGAATTCACCTCCAATAAATCCAAATACTACCAACATGAATGAAGAAATCAGGATAATGAACGTTACGATCACGGTCATCACTCTTCTTAATGTAGATTTCAGCACCCACTCCAAAATTCCTGTAATCCAGTGTGTGAATTTTTCCAATTGCTTTTCAAACCAAAGGATAAATTTCTCAAAAGGATTTTTACCTGTTAAATGCACCAATTTACCATATCTTGAAGATAACCAAGGAATGATGGTAAATGAAGCTAATAATGAGAATAATGTCGCAATAACTACGGTTACACAGAACTGCGCCAGGATATCAGATACCAACCCCGAACTCATCGCGATCGGTAAGAATACAACCACAATTACCAAGGTAATCGCCGTTACGGTAAATCCAATTTCTGAAGCACCATCATACGCTGCACGGATTCTGCTTTTCCCCATCTCCATGTGACGGTAAACGTTCTCCAAAACCACAATCGCGTCATCCACAAGGATACCCACTACCAATGATAGTCCTAATAAACTCATTAAGTTTAAGGTATACCCCATCAGATACATTCCGATTACCGTTGCAATCAATGACATCGGAATCGAAACCATTACGATAAATGCGTTTCTGATGTTGTGAAGGAACAATAACATTACTACTGCTACCAAGATAATCGCCAAGAATAAATCGAAGATTACGTGGTCTGCAGCTTCAAGCGTAAAGTCTGTTGTATCATCTACAATATTGATTTTAACTCCTTGAGTTTTATAATTGTTCTGAACATCAGCAATTGTTTTCTGAATAGCTTCTGAAACTGAAACCGCGTTGGCATCAGACTGTTTTTTAACCTGAAGCAAAATCGTTGAATTCTGGTTGTATCTTGCTACTTTTTCAACATCCTTTTGGGTATCGAAAACGGTTGCAATATCAGACAAACGAACCTGAGCTCCATTTTTATTAGAAACTACAAGATTATTCATCTCCTGAACGTTTCTATACTTTCCTGAAAGTCTGATCGTAGATCTTGAAGTTCTCGTTTTCAAAGCTCCCGTCGGGAAATCTAAGTTTGAAGAAAGAATTGCCTGCTGTACATCTGCGATAGCAAGACCGTACCCCTGCATTTTCTTTTCATCTAAACTTACCTGAATTTCTCTCTCCTGTCCACCTACAAGATCAACCTGAGCCACACCGTTTACACGGGAAAAAATAGGCTCTATTTTTTTATCTAAAAGGTCATAAAGATCTTTATTATTCAATTTATCACTGGAAATACTCAACGTCATGATCGGTAAATCATCCAATGAGAATTTTTGCAGTGATGGCGGATCTGCATCGTCCGGAAGGTCTGCTAAAATTGCATTTACCTTTCTCTGAGCATCATTCAACGCATAGTTTACGTCGGCACCTGTATTCAGCTGAACCATGATTACCGATAAACTTTCGTAAGATGAAGATTCTACTTTTTTTACGTTTTCCAAGGAACCAACGGCATCTTCAATCTTTCGGGTTACCGAAGTTTCCACCTCAGCAGGTGAAGCTCCCGGATATACCGTAGAAATGGTTACCATATTGGTTTCAAACTTCGGAATCAACTCGTACCCCATCATAGAGTAACTTAATAAACCACCCAGCGTAAGTATCGTAAACAATACGATAACCAGGGACGGTCTTTTAATGGATATTTCTGCTAACTTCATCTTCTGTTACTTTACGATATTGATTTTCGAACCGTTATCAAGGTTAATCTGTCCGCTGGTAATTACCTGTTCACCGCCATTCAGTCCGCTTAAGATCTGAATTTTATCGCCGTAAACTTTTCCGGTTTGTACTTTGATCAATTTAGCAGTTCCGTTGTTTACGATAAACAATTGTCCTGAACTTACTCCGTTTACGAAAGCTTCCGCAGGAACGGTTAACATATTTTGAGTTTCAGCACCGTGATTTGTTTTAAACAAAGCCGTTGCGTACATCCCTGCTTTTAAGTTTCCTCTGTTCTGAACTTCAATTTCAACCGGGAAATTTAAAGAAGCATCACTTTTTGGAGCAATAAACGTAATTCTACCGCTGAAAGAATCTTCCGGTAAAACATTAACATTAATTGGAACTTCCTGGCCTAACTGAATTCTTCCGATCTGGCTTTCGTCCACTAAAACTGAAAGTTTTAAGCTATTAATATTAACAATTTCGAACATTGAAGTTCCTATTGAAACTACTGTTCCCGGTTCAACCATTTTTTTATTGATCGTTCCGCTGATTCCTGCACGGATACTTGTATCATTTACTCTTACTCCCTGAGCTCTTACTGCAACCTGCGCATTTTTCAATTGTAATCTTGAGTTATCCAACTGTTGTTTTGTAACACCTCCTGTTTTATATGCATTTTCGTAACGTTGGTTATCGATCACTGCATTTTGCAAGTTGTTTTGAGCCTGAGAAATGTCAACTTCGATCGCATCTCTTTTAATTGTTGCTAAAACCTGACCTGCTCCAACTCTTGAACCTTCTTTTACCAAAACATTTACAATACGTCCTGAGATCTCAGAAGACTGATTCATCTCCTGCTTTGGAAGGAAAGTTCCGTTAGCGGTGTAATCTGTATTGATATTTTCTCTTGCTACCGTTACAATGTTTACATTGATCTTGTCAACCTGCTTAGCAACTTCTTTTACTTCTGTTTCTTGTTTCTTCTTATTATCGGCAATTTTATATGCTGCTAAACCAACAAGTACAGCTGCCACGATGATATATATTAAAGTTTTTTTCATTATAGTTTATTATGGGTTTTGTAATGTGTTTAATTCTCCTTTAGCTTTAATTAGCTTGATCTCAGCTTGTTTATAATCTAACAAAGCATTTGAGTAGTTCTGTTTTGCCTGCGTTAAAGCATTTTCAGAATCCAGAACTTCAGTAAGTGTCGCTAAACCGTACTGATAGTTAGACTGTGTGTTTTTCTGAACTCTTTCAGCCAAACCTACATTATCTTTCATGCTTTCGATATTAATTAATGCATTTTCCATATTGGTGATTGCATTTTTATAATCTAAACTTAAACTTAGCTGTGTATTCTGAATATCCACATCTAGATCCTGAATATCGATTTCAGCCTGATTGATCTTCGCTTTTGTTGCACCACCCGTGAAAATCGGGATGTTTACATTTAAACCAATCGCTGAATAATCACTCCAAAGAACTCCGTTATTAAGACCGTTTGTAAGCGGGAATTTTGCTCCCTGACCTCCCCAACCGTAATTGGCAACCAAATTTACGGTAGGATACAAATAGGCTTCCGTTGCTTTTTTATTGTATACAAGAAGCTCTCTGTTTTTGTTTAAAACTTTGATTTCTGTACGGTCGTCAAGATTGATATTGCTTGCGATCAATTCTGGTTTTGGTTCGATCGTTTTTTCTTCAAGTTCAATATCTGTCCCGATCGGAACACCCATGTAAAACTTCAAAGCATTTTTTGAAAGTTCCACAGAGTTGATTAATGTTTGCTTGTTTGAACCAATATTCGTTAACTGAACATTTGTACGATCTAAATCGATACCTTTCGCCAAACCGTTATCAACTAAGCTTTTAATAACATTTCTTACTTTTTCAGTATTTTTATAACTCGCTTCTACCGTCTTCAAATTTTCTTCCTGTACAAAAACCTGATAATAAGCTGTTGCCACATTTTCGATGATCTGTTCGTTCGTCAACTGAGCATTCAAAACGTAGAATTCTCTTGTTGATTTTGCCGCTTTAAGACCTGTGAAAACTCTTTGGTCAAAAATAGCCTGCTGAACCTGTACAGAAGCAGTTGAGCTCCAAGGTTGTCCCAGTTGGGCTCTTATTCTTTCTCCTCCAAATTCAAGTAAAGATTCCTGAATGATTGGGTTATACGTTAACCCCGCAGTAGCACTTATCTGTGGCAAAGCTCCGGCTCTGGCTTCGTCAATTTTATATTCAGCTTTTTTGATCTGTAAAGCAGCCTTTTTGGCTTCCGCTTTATTTTGAAGCGCCTGCTTGATGGCTTCCTGTAAAGAAACCTGCTGTTGGGCAAACACTGATGAAAAGCCGAAAATCATAAATGCAGCAGCTATCCCAATTTTCAGCTTATTTGCAGTATGTTTTCTTTTCATAATTTTTATACTTCGTTTATTTTTTTAATGTATATTATTCTCTTTATATCTATAGATGACGAATCATTTCTTAAAATACTTTAACATTTTTTTAATTTTTAAATAACATATTTAAAATAATGTCTTTTCTTTCTGAAATAATTTTGTCAAATTCAGTATCATTGATCATGAGATTCTCTAAAAATAAAGGACGAGCTGCACTCGGAAATACTAAAAGTGAAATCATATTAAGGAGAAACTGAACGGGAGCCATTTTTTCGATATTTCCCAACTCCATTTCTATTTCAATGTCTTGGTAAAGTTTTTTCAAATCATCTTCTTCTACATCTCTTTTGTGGCAGCTTCCTTTGTTGATCTGTGAAACAATGTAAGTCTCAAGATAAGGATACTGAAGACTTGTAGATAAACTTCCTTCGATAAACTCGGCTATTTTAGCTTTAAAAGGAAGATCAGAAGTCATTATAATTTCAGATTTTTCTTTTTCCACTCTGTGTGCTTCGTCAAAAATTATCTGAATCAATTTGTCTCTTGAACGGAAATAATAATTAATAAGCGTTCTGTTGACTCCCGCTTCGTCTGCAATTTCTTGCGTAGTAGCGTTAAATTTCCCTTTCACAAAGAATAAATTCTTTGCGGTTTCTTTTATTAGTTCCTGTGTTTGATCTTTTTTTTCTTGTTTTGACATTTTTGTTAAACAATTTTGTGCAAATATAAACCAAACATCTGTTTTGACAAAATTGTTAAACAAAATAATTAATGAAAATTGTTATGATTTGCATCATGTTTTATACATCCGGTTAGAGATTAATGATACTTAACCTTTCATAAGCAGGCTGTTTTTATATCTTTGCCGAAAATTAATAATCGATGCGAAAAATTTTATTTCTTTTCACACTTTTTAGCTGTGTGCTTTTGTTTTCCCAGAACAAATCTTTAAAAAACAATGAATATTTTTTCTATGAAAATAAAGGACAGATCGTTGATCAGGATGGAAAAGAAAATACCGATGTAAAATACCTTTTCCATTCTGCGGGATTGAATGTACAACTGCGTTCTAATGGATTTTCTTATGATGTTTACGAGACTAAAAAGACAGCAAATCCAAGCTCTTCAAAAAGTAATAAAAATAAAATCCCAAATGGAAATGATTATCATTTGGATGAATTCATCTATGAAAAATTGATTCACAGGGTTGATATTGAACTTATTAATTCAAATAAAAACTCAAAAATCATAGCGGACGGAAAATCTTCTGATTATGATAACTATTATAATATCCCTAAAAAATCTAAAGGAGTTACTAATGTTCATCGTTATAAGAAAATTTCATACAAAGACATTTATCCGAACATTGATTTAATATTTTTTAAACCTAATGATACTTTAAAACCTATTGAATATAATTTCGTTATCAATCCGGGTGGTAAAGTTTCAGATATTAAAATGAAATTTAACGGTGCTTCCACTTCAATAAAAGACGGTAAACTTGCCATGAATGTTCGTTTTGGGGAAATCCATGAAAATATTCCCAATAGCTGGATAGAAGGACTCAAAAGAGAAAATATCAATGTTTCATTTAAAGATCTAGGAGATCAGACTTTTGGATTTAATTCGCCAGTCGATGCTTCAAATAAAACTATTATAATTGATCCTGTTCCTACAAGAGTTTGGGGAAGTTATGTAGGTGGAACAGGTGAAGATTACGGAAGAATTAAAACTGATAGTCAAAACACTGTTTATGTTCATGGATCAACCAGCAGTTATACTAATTTTGCAACTTCCGGTACTTATCAGCAGAACCTTGCAGGAGGTACTGATGCCTTTCTTATGAAAGTAACCAAAAACGGGCAAAAACTTTGGGGAACTTACTACGGTTTCGGCATGACTGATTATTTTATGGATGTCGACTTTGATGAAAACTTCAATATTTACGCAGGAGGAATTGTTCAAAGAGCAGCGTATAACGAAAATATTGTTTTAGTAAAATTTAATACTAATGGAAGCTTGGTTTTTCAAAAAGAGTTTGTTTCAAGCAGACAAGATAAACTTTATGCTGTTTCTTACAATCAAAACCAAGTATATATTGCCGGAGATGCTTTTAGTCCGGATTTCCCTACTGTAAATGCAATGCAGCCAACAAAATCTACCCCTTCAGGATACACTGACAGTATTTTAGCTTCTATAAATACAACAACAGGAAATATAGATTGGGCAACATATTTTGGAAGAAGCGACGGCTCAACTTCCATTTTTCAAATCATGTCTTCGGTTGATAATCTCGAAATAATCGGAGCAACTCAATCATCAAATATCCCTATGGTAAATGCTTTTCAGCCTGTAAAAGGTGGAGGATCAGACGGAATTTATGTAAAGCTTTCAAAATCCGGTAACAATATTTTAAGATCAAGTTATTACGGAAATGCCGGATATGAATTTGTATTAAAAGGCAGAATAGTAAATGATATCCTTATTCTTCCGGGAAGATATTCAACAACAGCTTTTCCTTCGGGACAACCCGGCATATGGAGGGTAAGTTTAGCCACAAATAACATTTCAAAGAGTTATTTTACTTTTAGTGGTGAACCTCAATTACTAGCATATCCAGACACATTAGGAAATGTTTTCTTCACGGGACTTTATTTACAAAATTTTGGACAAGCAGATATTTCAACTCCCGGAGCTTATATGGGGGTTCCCCCAATGTATGGTTCTACCTTTTTAATTAAATACAATCAAAATGACACAAAAGAATGGGGAACTTATTATACAGGAAATGGCGCAACACAACAAGGTGAGGTTACAAAAGATAGTGAAGGTTCTATTTATCTAACAGGAATGTCTAGCGGAAACTCCTCTGGTATTGCAACTCCTGGAACTTTTCAACAATCACCAGGAGGAGGAAATGATATGTTCATTGCAAAATTTCAAGATTGCACATCATCCGGAATGGTAACCTCCAACTCTCCTGTCTGTACCAATTCAACAATCCAATTAAATGCTACAGGCGGAACAACCTACAATTGGACAGGTCCCAATGGATTTACATCAAATCTTCAAAATCCTACAATTCCCAATGCGACAGCAACCAATGCCGGAATTTATACTTGTCAAATTTCAGGCTCGGGAGCTTGCGACGGAAGCTTTACAGTAAATGTTGTGGTTGGTGACAATGTTGCGCCAGTTCCAAACATTGCAGCTCTTGCAGATATTACAGGAAATTGTCACACTTTAGTCTCAAATTTCCCGACTGCAAACGATAATTGTGCGGGAGTAATTACTGCAACGACTACAGATCCACTTTCTTATACGATTCCGGGAAATTATGTTATTCACTGGACTTATAATGATGGAAACGGAAATACTGCAACACAAAATCAAAATGTAATTGTAACTGCTCCTGCACTTCCGACAAGTAATTTAACTCAAACATTTTGTGCTACTAATCAACCCAAAATTTCAGACATCCAAATTACAGGACAAAATATCAAATGGTATGATGCAGCTAATACAATTTTACCTGCAACAACTCCACTTGTAAACGGACAGACTTATTACGCTTCTCAAACTATAAACGGTTGTGAAAGTAATAAGATTGCTATTCAGGTTACGGTAAACAATACTCCGAAACCAACAGGAAATGCTGCTCAGGATTTTTGTGCTTCGGCAAATCCTACGTTGGTAAATTTGGTGGTAAACGGAACTTCTTTAATATTCTACAATGCTGCCGGAAATATTTTACCAATTACAACTCCGCTTGTTCATGGGCAAACTTACTTTGTTACTCAAACCTTAAATGGATGTGAATCTGAAAAATTAGCTATTGCTATTACTCTTTCAACCAATAATGTTCCTGCACACGACGTTACGGATGCATTCTGTAATTCGACAACGGCAAATGCAATGACTGTAAATCTTCATTCTTATGAAGACGACATCATTAATAATCCGAATAACTATATTTTCACATACACAGATAATACGGGAAATATCATTACCAATCCATCAGGTTATATTTTAAATATCGGTACAACAATTATTCATGTGAAAGTTGCTACAGCAGACGGTTGTTTTATCATTGTAAGATTAAATATAACTCTTAATCCAAAACCTCAGATCAAACTTCCTGAAAGTATAGAATTCTGTAAAGGTAAAACAGTAACATTAGATGCCGGAAGCGGTTTTGCATCCTATTTATGGAATAACGGAGCAACTACTCAAACCATAACC
The DNA here is from genome assembly GCF_003815655.1 of Chryseobacterium sp. G0201. Lineage (NCBI taxonomy): Bacteria > Pseudomonadati > Bacteroidota > Flavobacteriia > Flavobacteriales > Weeksellaceae > Chryseobacterium > Chryseobacterium sp. G0201. Next base: position 4,434,311 of record NZ_CP033917.1, read on the forward strand.
GTTTCAACTCCGGGAATTTATTCTGTAAAAGTGACGAACAACTTTGGATGTGAAGACACGGACATTATTGAGGTGAAATACTCTATTCTAGCTGAAATTGTTTCTGTAAACATCAATAACAGCACCGCAACGGTTATTCTTTCCACAGCCGGAAATTATGAATATTCTTTAGATAATTTTATCTGGCAAGATTCCAATGTCTTTAATAATCTGACTATTGGAGAGTATAAAGTGTATGTAAGAACCAAAGGCGGATGTATTATTGGTGAAAAGAATTTTTCAATCTTTAATATTCCGAATGCTATAACACCAAACGGAGACGGAAGAAATGATAAATGGAAAATTGTCGGACTTGAAAATTACCCCGGAACTGAAATCAATCTTTACGATCGAAGAGGTCTTCCTGTTTTCAAAGAAATCATATCTAAAAAATCTTTTGAATGGGACGGAAAATTAAATGGAACTCCATTACCTACAGGAAATTATTGGTATACTATAAAAGTTTCTGATGGAAGAATCTACACAGGTTGGTTACTCATTAAAAACAGAGAGTAAAACATAAAAAAGGAGCAGAAAATTCTGCTCCTTTTTATTTTATACTAATTTGATCTTATCATCTAAGATCTCAACAATCTTATCTTTATATAATCCGCCAAGGGCCTTCTTAAAGTTCTTTTTACTCATTTGAAGCTCATCTTGGATCTCTTCGGGAGTAGATTTATCTGACAGATAAAGTAAACCGTAGTTGTCATTTAACTTATCTAAAATCTTTTGTTTGAACTCGTCAATGTTTTCAAAACCTTCCGGCTGTAGAGAAACATCAATTTTTCCGTCTTCACGAATTGCTTTGATGTAGCCTTTTTCTTCAGATAGCGGGTATAGTTTTTTGAAAACGTCGGAAGCATAAATAAGTCCGATATATTGTTTGTTGATCACAACATTCCAACCTAATTCACTTTCGTTCATTAAGATCAGATCAACTTTATCTCCTTTTTGGAAAGGCAGATCTTCATACTGAGGATTTCTTTTGAATGTTGTAGTTCCTGTGATCAAATCTAGCCTTTCATCAACATATAGATAAACCAAATATCTTTTTCCTTCAAGAATTTTAGACTTCTGTTGTTTATAAGGGATGAAAAGATCTTTAATAATTCCCCAATCCATAAACGCACCACTTGGAAGACTTTGTACACAGCTCATCACTGCAAACTCTCCTACCTCTGCCAATGGAGTTTCAGTAGTTGCTTTTAATTTATTATCATCCTGATATACGAAAACTTCAATTTCTTCATCGATTTCTTTTTCTTCATGAACAAAAATTTTAGGTAAAAAAGCTTTTTCACCAGATTCGTCCGTTAATATTAATCCAGAACTTGTTTTTTCTGAAATTTTTAAAGTTTGAGTTTTCCCTAATTGCATTAATGATAAAATTAAGCTGCAAAGGTACGGAAAATAATTACTAATTTGGGAATGAGTGTGTTTGAGAGTTTTAGGGCTTGAGCTTCAAAACCAAAAAAAGAGAAGCAATCTACTCCTCTTTTTTATCTTTATTTCGCTATAAATTCTCTCAGCTCCCGCTTACTGCTTTCATAATCAAATGCATCGCTCACCAGAAAATATCTATTTTTATCTACACATCTTTTGTACATGGATTTGGCCAGCATAATTTTGTTTTTATCAAAATTGATAGACTTCACCAAATCTCGGATTTGTTCGGATGTAAATTGTGAATTACTCATCTGTTGGTTGATCATCGCAATTTTACCGTCATCAAATGGCTCCTTATCAAACATCAAAAAAAACTGACGGAAGGTATTATTATCCATCACATTTCCAAAATTATTCCAATTGCCGGATAGATTCCCGTACGGATTATTCCAAACATCATTCCAGTCATTGAAGCCGTAAGATTCACTTTGAACCGGATATGAATCTAATAAATACAAACCGTTATTTGTGAAAAAATCCAGCACCAATCTGTTATTATTTTGAAGCTGTAAAGTTGTTCGGTAAATTAAAAATCCATTATCATAAATCGAAATCGGAACTCTACCCGACTGTAAATCAAAAAAACGATATTTCCCGGAATTATTTGAAATTGCTTGATCGCCAAGTTCTACCGTAAAATACCCCATTTCAGGAATTCTAAGAAAAACTTCTGCATATCCGTAATTTTGATTCCATTGATAATTGGGATTTCTTCCTCTGTTATTTTGATTATTCGGATTTCTAAAACCAGAATTATTTGAATTATTATTTCTAGTATCAAGACCTTTGTTGCTCTTTGCCGACTGCATTTCTGTTGTTGAGGCTTCATTTCTTAAAAGTTCACCTGCCTTTCCAGCTTCCTGTGCAAATGAATAAATTCCTGCAAAAAACAGCAAACCGATAAAAATATTTTTCATAAACAAATTTATTACGACAGTTTCCATTTTTATGCCAAAAAAAGAGAAACCAAAAATGATTTCTCTTTATATATTTAAATGATTAATTCTTAACCAATTATTTATTACATGTGGATAGGTCTTTTTCCTGTCGCATCCAATGCAGCTTCTTTAATAGCTTCTGCATATGTAGGGTGAGCATGAGAACTTCTTGCAATATCTTCAGCACTTGCACGGAATTCCATAGCGATTACACCTTCTGCAATTAAGTCAGCTGCTCTTGCTCCGATGATGTGCATTCCTAGAATTTCGTCCGTTTTTTCGTCAGCGATGATTTTCACCAAACCATCAACATCACCACTTGCACGGCTTCTTCCTAGCGCTCTCATTGGGAAAGATCCTACTTTAATAGCAACACCTTCTTCTTTCAACTGCTCTTCAGTTTTACCAACTCCTGCAACTTCAGGCCAAGTGTAAACAACACCAGGAATTAAGTTATAGTTAACGTGAGGTTTTTGTCCAGCCAATGTTTCAGCAACAAAAACTCCTTCTTCTTCAGCTTTGTGAGCCAACATCGCCCCTTTGATAACGTCACCGATCGCGTAGATATTGGCAACGTTAGTCTGTAAGTGATCATTTGTTTTTACTCTTCCTCTTTCGTCAAGTTCAACACCAGCCTTTTCAAGTCCAAGACCGTCTGTGAAAGGTTTTCTACCTACAGAAACTAAACAGTAATCTCCTTCTACAACTACCTCTGCTCCTTTTTTATCTTTAGCAGTGATCTTTACCGTATCTCCGTTTCTTTCAACTGCAGAAACCGCTGTAGAAAGCATGAATTTCATTCCTTGCTTCTTAAGAACTTTTGTTAATTCTTTACTTAAAGCTCCATCCATTGTAGGAATAATCTTGTCCATAAATTCAACAACCGTTACCTGAGCACCTAATCTTAGGTAAACAGAACCTAATTCAAGACCGATAACTCCACCACCGATAACTACTAAATGCTTAGGAATTTCCTTAAGATTTAAAGCTTCCGTAGAAGTAATCACTCTTTCTTTATCTAAGGTAATGAAAGGTAAAGAAGAAGGCTTAGAGCCCGTTGCAATGATTGTATATTTAGAATCGATGGTCTCAGTAGAACCGTCGTTTTTCGTTACTTTGATCTGAGTAGCAGATTCGAAGCTTCCAACACCTTCAAAAACAGTGATTTTGTTTTTGTTCATCAGATAGCTGATTCCGTCAGTATTTTGCTTGATCACCTCGTTTTTACGCTCGATCATTCTTGCAATATCAGCCTGAGGCTCATTGATAATGATTCCGTGACCTGCGAAATTATGTTTAGCATTTTCGAAATGTTCAGAGCTGTCTAGAAGCGCTTTTGAAGGGATACACCCTACATTAAGACACGTTCCGCCTAAAGTTGGATATTTTTCAATAATGGCTGTTGTGAAACCTAATTGTGCAGCACGAATTGCTGCAACATAACCACCAGGACCAGAACCGATTACGGTAACATCGAATTGACTCATGTTATTTTATGAATTTGTTTATTATTATCTTTCTTAATGATTACAAATTTACTGATTAATTACCACGTGAGAAAGTGAGATTTGTCAAATTTTTCTTTAAACTCAAATATCAAGACCATGGATTTCTTCTCCTGTATTTCCATTAATTGCTTTTATTTTAACTGGTTTCTCAATATTAAGATCCCCTTTAACTTTTATAAGTAATTCTTTACTTTTTCTTTCGTAGTCGTATAGCCAAATTGTATCACTGTTGTATTTTATAATTTTAATTTTTGAATTATAATTCATGAAAGTAAAAATTGAATCATCAGCAACTCCCCATCTGTAAATTGATTCATCATAAGGATAATCGTTCCATGCCCATCTCTTATTTTCAACTTTATTGAAAGAAAGTTTTTGAAGTTTATTCTTTTTCATAAACTTAAAAGTAAAACCGTAATATTCAGCTCTTTCTCTTGGCCATTCATAATTCCAATATCCGATACTATCCTGATAAAGTATAATATCTTCTACTTTTTCTTTAGGACTTTTACAGTTCATAAGTAAAAGAATTCCGGCTAAAGGGATGATGATCTTACTTATCATTTTTTTATTTAAAATAATTAGTAGAGAAACAATCACGAATTTATTAAAATTATCAGCATAAAGAAATTATATATCTACATTGACTTTCCCTTCTCCAAATGTTCCGGTACTTTCAAAATACGAGCCTCCATAAACATACCATTCAAGATTTTCTAAATGTTCTATAGCATTTTCAGGGGTTATTTGTGAAAGATCTTTTTTAGCGACAATCCCTTTGTACCATCTTCCTGATTTAGAATAATGTTCAAATTCAACAAAATAATGAACCCATATTCTTTGACAAAGTTTGCACTGTTGAATTGTTACTTCTGCATTTCTTCCGTTCGTATGATCTATTCCTAATTCGGAACTTCTGTATTCAGTATAACTTGAGGTTGGTTTTTCGCAAGCGCATCCAATTTTCGGGATTTTTTTCATGTATGAAATATTGACTTTTTAGATAAAATTTTGGAGAGCAAATGTAAGAAAATATAAAATCTTTATTTCTTCATTAAATCAAGCAAAACCTTTTCATATCGATCTAAAATAATATCCTTTGAAAACCTTGATCTGATTGAATTTTTAATAGAATCTTTATCATAGCTTCCATGCAGAATGCTCATTACTTTTTGTGAAAAATCTTCGTGATTTTCAATATCAGAAACTTCTCCGTTCACTCGAGATTGGATGATTTCATTAATTCCGCCCGGACAATTATTAGCTAAAGAATACGTTCCACAAGCTCCGGCTTCCAATAATACATTCGGAAAACCTTCATATCTTGATGAAAGAATAAAAAGATCGGCAAATTTCAGGAATTGATAAGGATTTTCCTGTCTTCCATGAAAGTAAACATTCTTTAATCCTAAGAAATCTTTCATTTGATGTAAAATTTCTTTGTCTTTTCCATCACCTAAAATATGGAGTAAAATATTTTCATTTTTAAGCCTTGAAAAAACTTTCAACAAATTATCAAAACCCTTTCTGGAAGATAAATTTCCTATGGCTACAACATTTTTGTAATTGTATTTAAAACTTTCAGGCTTTACGGCTGTTAATAGTTTTTGATCTATAAATTCAAAATCAACAGGATTATTTATTTTAATAATTTTCTTCGATTTAATGTTGAAATTACTCGTTAAATCTTTCATCATATCATCACTTTGCGCAATGATTCTCTGATAGTTATTGTAAAAATTATAGAAAAATTTTATTTCCTTTCTCGTTACATGCTGAGTAACAACATTGGTCTCTCTTGCAATGAATTTTGTTCTCGGAAAAAGCTTAATAAATAATGCTAAATAAGCATTCACTTCTCCAAATCCGGAAAATACAATATCCGGTTTTCTTTTATAAATTTCAGCAAGAATAGGCTTTAATGAATGTCTGATTCTTTCTGTATTAATATCAATAATTTCAACGTCTTTTTTAACCAAATCAAGATATCCGCCTGTCTTACGTAAAAGCAAAATCTTAGGTTCAAACCGATCTCTGGAAAGATGATTCGCTATTGTGGTAACAATTCTTTCTGCGCCTCCGGTTTCGAGATCCGGCAGAATAAACATAACAGAAATTTTTTTCATTAGTAAATTAATAAAAAGTTTTATTGATCTTTAGCCCCAAACTTTCAAAAACAGGAATAATTTCGTTAATATTTTCTACGCTTAGAAATACATATTCATCTTCCTTGAAATTCATCCCGCTTCTAGTAAAAAAAGAAAAATTCTCATCATTGCTTCCGAAAATATCTTCCGGTTCGCCAAAAATGATATTTCCAAAATAGTTACGATTCATTTCTACATTTATTCTTTTTATTTCTTCAAAATTTTTAGATTTCAAAATTTCCTTATTTGATTTTTCAGCAACAATTATTCTTTGATTGGTTATCAAGTAATAATTGTTTTTCAAATCAAAATATCTCAAAACCCATCGAAAAAACACTAAATACAGAGCCACTAAAAACATGACTATTGCAAAAATGAAAAGAACAGCATTCATATTTACAAGAAATAAGATGGAAATACCAAGAAAGAAAAAGGAGAAAACAATTCAAATTTTTTCAGTCATATTAAAAAAGAAACCCTTCTTTGGAAGAATTTCTTTTAAAATTACTTCATTAAGATTTAAAAACATTTTAAATTACTTAATTAGCAACGTCACTGATAAACTTGATTCTCAACATTCTCACTTCTTCATCAGAAAGTTCATCTCCAAATTCGTCCAACAAGACTTTCATACTGTCGCTTTCAGATTCGGTCATGAATTCCATGAAACCGTCTACAATATCTTCATCAAAATTATCTTCGATATAATAATCTATATTTAACTTTGTACCCTGATATACAATACGTTCCATCTCTTTCAACAGATCATCCATTGATAGGTTTTTGGCTCTTGCAATATCCTCAAGGTCAATTTTTTTATCCGTACTCTGAATGATAAACACTTTGTGGCTGGATTTATTCGCAACCTGTTTCAACACCATATCTTGGGTACGTTCTATGTTGTTATCTTCAACATATGTATTTATAAAATCCGCAAATTCTTTACCATACTTTTTGGCTTTTCCTTCGCCAACTCCGTAGATTTTGGCGATTTCATCCAATGTGATAGGATATTGAACCGTCATGTCTTCTAAACTCGGGTCCATGAAGACCGTGTAAGGCGGAATTCCGTATTTTTTTGCGACTTTTTTTCTAAGGTCTTTTAATTGTTCAAATAGTTTTTGGTCTAAACTTCCATTGGCCTGCATTTGAACCTGATCACTTTCAGCTTTTGTCTGAGAAAGATCAAATTCCCGGTCTTCAGCAATTAAAAATGAATGTTCAAGTTCTCCTTTTAAAACCAATTGTCCTTTTTCAGAAATTTTTAAAACACCATAAGTCTCAATATCTTTTTGAAGGAAATTCTGAACCGTGGCCTGTCTTAAAATTGTTTTCCAATAATTGTCTTTATCTTCTTTTCCGAAGCCGAAGAAGGAAGTTTGTTCTAATTTATACGATTTTGTAACAGCGCTTTCCTTTCCAACAATCACAGAAATCAAATCTTTAGACTTGAATTTTTCTCCAGTCATGTTAATCAGTTCCAACACCTTTTTCAAGTCTTCTGTTGCATCTTTCAGTTTCGGAGGATTGGATGCATTATCACACATTTTGGCTCCCTCACCTGTTATCGGATCAAAAATTTCACCAAAATAATACAGAATATACTGTCTTCTGCTCATTGAAGTTTCGGCGTAACCTACCACTTCATTTAAAAGCTGTAATCCGATTTCTCTTTCTGAAACGGGCTTCTGAGCTAAGAATTTTTCTAATTTCTCAATATCTTTCGGATCGTAAAACGACAGACAATAGCCTTCGCCACCATCCCGACCTGCGCGACCGGTTTCCTGATAATAACTTTCCAGTGATTTTGGGAAATCATAGTGAATTACAAATCGTACGTCAGGTTTGTCGATTCCCATTCCGAATGCAATCGTAGCTACAATCACATCGGCATCTTCCATCAAAAATTTATCCTGATTGGCAACTCGTACTTTTTGGTCGAGTCCGGCGTGATAAGGAAGTGCATTAATTCCGTTCACCTGTAAAAGCTGAGCAAATTCTTCAACCTTTCTTCGGCTTAAACAATAAACAATTCCTGATTTTCCTTTTCTCTCATTGATAAATTTAACGATCTCTCTATCTATATTAACCTTTGGGCGAACTTCATAATATAAATTCGCACGGTTAAAACTTTCTTTAAAGACTAAAGCATTCGTCATTCCCAACGTTTTCTGGATATCATCCTGAACTTTTGGAGTTGCCGTTGCCGTTAATGCAATCACCGGAACATCGGCAATTTTATCGATAATAGATTTTAAGTTTCTGTATTCCGGTCTGAAATCGTGCCCCCACTCTGAGATACAGTGCGCCTCGTCTATAGCAACAAAAGAAATCTTGACATCTTTAAAGAAATCAACATAATCTTCTTTGATCAAAGATTCCGGAGCTACATATAACAGTTTTGTTCTGCCACTTGTAATATCGTCAAAAACCTGTTTGGTCTGCGTTTTGTTTAATGATGAATTTAAAACGTGCGCAACTCCGCTTTCAGATGAAAGGCCATTTACAGCATCCACCTGATTCTTCATTAATGCTATCAAAGGCGAAACCACTATTGCGGTTCCTTCAGAAATAAGAGCTGGAAGCTGGTAGCATAAAGACTTCCCCCCTCCTGTAGGCATCAAAACAAATATATCCTTTCCGTTCAGTAGATTTTCTATGATCTCTTCCTGTTGACCTTTGAAGGTAGAAAATCCGAAATATTTTTTCAATTCGCCCGATAAATTGGCTTTTTTTGCGCTCATCTAATTTTGTATTGCTAAATTTGCATCTATCCCAAAGTTATAAAATTTTTGCTAAAAATAAAAGCGAACGAATTTATAAAAATAAAATTTATATTAAATATTCTTTTTAAAGTATAAATTTATATCAGGAGATTTTTGTATACAAAATTGTAAAAGTAAAAATGGAAAGACCTAATATTATTTCAATCGCAAAAAGCACTTTAGAAATAGAAATTTCAGAACTTGAAAAATTAAAGAAAAGAATAGGCGAAGATTTTGCAAAAGCAGTTGAAATTATTCACTCGGCAAAAGGAAAATTAATCGTTGTAGGAATCGGAAAATCTGCTCACGTTGGAAATAAAATCGTAGCCACATTGAACTCTACAGGTACTCCATCGCAGTTTCTTCACGCTTCGGAAGCCATTCACGGAGATTTGGGAGTCATTCAAAAACAGGATGTTGTTTTATGTATTTCTCATTCAGGAAACTCTCCTGAAATTGTAACGCTGGTTCCTTATTTAAAAGATTATTCTTCCGCTTTGATCGGAATGACGGGCAATAAAAAAAGTAAACTTGCAGAATTTTCAGAAATCATATTAGATACTCATGTTGACATGGAAGCTTGTCCGAACAAATTGGCTCCAACAAGTTCAACAACTTTACAAATGGCTTTGGGAGACGCTTTAGCTATCGCTTTGATGGAATTGAATGATTTTAAAGAAAATGATTTTGCGAAATTTCACCCCGGAGGAAGTTTAGGAAAGAATTTGATTTCAAAAGTTGATGATTTTCTTTCTTCTCAAAAACCTCAGGTTGCGGAAGATTCTACTGTAAGAGATGTTATCATCTCGATCAGCGCCTCAAGACACGGAATTACCGTTGTAACGAATGAAGATAAAATCATCGGAGTTGTTACTGACGGAGATTTAAGACGAATGCTGATGAAAGGTGAAGATGTTTCTAAAGTTTTAGCGAAAGATATCATGTCTGCCAACCCAAAAACAATCGAAAAAGACGCTCTGGCAAAAGAAGCCATGAAAATTTTAAAAGAAAATAACATCGGACAGCTTATTGTAACTGAAAACGGAAAATATTTCGGAATTATTGATCTGCACAAGCTGTTGGATGAAGGAATAAATTAGAATCTAGATATTAAAAGTTAGAAATTAGTTCTGAAATATAAAAAAGTCTAACTTCTATAAATATTTCATAAATTTGGAACTTTAAAAAATTATTCTGTGAGTGAAGGTAAAGAAATGTCCTTTCTTGGGCATATTGGAGAATTAAGAGGTCATCTTGTACGATCAATGATCGCGATCATAGTTGCCGCTTTCGCTGTTGGTTTTAATATCAACTGGATCATGGACCATATCTTTTTTGGACCTACCAGAAATGATTTCCCGACATTTGAAATCGTTAATCACTTTTCGAGAATGATTTTGGGAGAAGACAGCATTCACCTTCCGAAAGAGTTTCCTGTGCGTGTACAAAGGCTTTACCAGCAGTTTAATGTAATGATGTCCGTTTCTATTTTTGGTGGAATCGTTGGCGCATTTCCTTACATTGTTTGGGAGTTGTGGCGTTTTATCGGCCCAGCTTTGCATCCGAGAGAGAGAAAAAATTCAATCTTTATTATCAATGCGATTTGGATTCTTTTCATGACAGGCGTTTTATGTGGATATTTTTTAATCCTTCCTTTTGCTATTAATTTTGGGGTGATCTTCAAAATTTCAGATATTATTGTTCCGCTTTATGACTTAAGCGATTATACAACGTTATTTTTACAGGTTATTTTGGGGATGGGTGTTATTTTTCTTTTCCCGATCCTTATTTATTTCCTTACGACAATTGGAATTTTGACACCAAAATTCATGAGAACATACCGTCGTCACGCGATTGTTTTAATTATGGTTGTTGCGGCAATTATTACTCCTGCAGACGTTTTAAGTATGATCATGGCTGCGTTACCGTTACTTTTACTGTATGAATTCAGTATCATTATGTGTGCTTATACTCATAAGAAAGTTCTGAAACGTGAAGAAAATCTTCCTGCTGTTCAAAAGTAATTTAGACTAAGATTTTAATCGAAAATGATCAAAGAACTAAACCGAATTGAAGATTCTGTTTTTAAAACCCTACAATTAAATCTATCGAACATTGAGACAGATTTAGAATGTGAAGAATATTTTGGTCATAACTTTTCACTTAATAATTTTAAAATTAAATTCCGGAAAGCTAAAATTACGCCTACCAAAAACGGCCAATTTGTGACTTTATGGAGAAGAAATTCTGACGGGAAAACTGAACCTTTCAACGCTTCCGATGATTTTGATTTTTATATTATCGCGACAGAAAAAGATACTCAATTCGGATTTTTTATCTTTCCTAAAAAAATATTAGGCGAAAAACAAATTTTAACGGATAGGCAAAAAGAAGGCAAACGAGGTTTTCGAGTTTACCCAAATTGGGATGAACCTGAAAGTAAGCAAGCTGAAAAAACTAAGAACTGGCAATCAAAATATTTTATTGACATTTCTGATAATAACGAAATAGATTTTAATAAATTCAAAAATATTATTGAAGGAATTTTTAATTAGAATTAAAAAGTAAATATTATCTTCGTCATTCCGGAGGAATCTCAACTCTTAGTTATTGTAAAACTAGAGTCCACGGTCTACTATGTTCGGCTCTTAATGACAAACTTTGTGAATATTTTGGTCAATATTACTGTCATTCTGACGAAGAAAGAATCTAAATTGCATTTTAATTATTAAAATTTTCTATTTTTGGGTAGATTAATTTAATTTCAAATGAAAAAGCTTTCATATACACTTTTATTGGCGTCAGGACTTGTTTTCGGACAATTCTTCGAAAAACCCGAAAATTTCACCAAACAAGATACTTTAAAAGGTTCAAATACCAAGTTTAGAAACTTTTGGGATGTAAAAAAATATGAGCTTTCAGTTGAACCAAATTTCGAACAGAAAAGCATCAAAGGAACCAACAAAATCAGCTTTGAAATTATTAAAGATATTGCAAATCCTACTTTTCAAATAGACCTTCAACAGCCGATGAAAGCTGATAAAGTGGAAGGAAATTTCCCGATTGCAGAATATAAACAGGACGGAGATTTTATTTGGATCAAAACCAATAAAAGCTTTAAAAAAGGAGAAAAATATTCCATTGATGTTACTTATTCAGGAAATCCTGTGATCGCTAAAAATGCGCCATGGGACGGAGGATGGGTTTTCACAACGGATGAGAAAGGAAATCCTTGGATAAGCGTTGCCGATGAAGGAATTGGAGCTTCGATCTGGCTTCCCACAAAAGATATTTGGAGTGATGAGCCAGATAATGGAATGGTTATGAAGATCATAACTCCGAAAGATTTAGTCGGAGTTGGAAACGGAAGATTAATCGACAAAAAAACAGAAGGAGATAAAACAACCTACACGTGGCAGGTTAAAAACCCGATCAACGCCTACTCTATTATTCCTAATATTGGAAAATATGTTAATTTTAAAGATACCTACAAAGGTGAAAAAGGAACATTGGATCTTGATTATTGGGTGTTGGATTATAATTTAGATAAAGCTAAAAAACAATTCCAACAGGTAAAACCAATGATTTCTGCCTTTGAGTATTGGTTTGGTCCGTATCCTTTCTATGAAGATTCTTACAAATTGGTTGATTCACCTTATTTGGGTATGGAGCACCAAAGTAATGTTGCATATGGAAACGGTTATCAAAACGGATATCGTGGACATGATTATTTTGGAACAGGAATCGGTTTAAACTGGGACTATATCATCGTTCACGAAAGCGGACACGAATGGTTTGCCAATAATATCACGGCAAAAGATCAGGCAGATATGTGGATTCACGAGAGCTTTACAACTTATTCTGAGACACTTTTCACCGAAAAATATATGGATAAAAAGTCCGCAGATATTTATGCTCAAGGATATAGAAATAAAATTGATAATGACGTTCCAATTATCGGACAATACGGCGTAAGAAACGAAGGAAGTGGTGACATGTACCCAAAAGGAGCAAGTATGATCCACACGATTCGTCAGGTGATTAATAATGATGAAAAATTCAGACAAATTTTAAGAGGTTTGAGTAAAGAGTTCTATCATCAAACCGTAACAACGCAGCAGATTGAAAATTATATTTCATCAAAATCAGGAATTGATTTTTCGAGTGTATTCAATCAATATTTAAGAAGTATAAAAATTCCGACCTTGGAATATTCTCAAAAAGGAGAAGCCTTGAAATTCCGTTACACGAATGTGGTTAAAAATCTTAAGCTTCCGATCATCATTGATGGTGAAACCATTAATCCAACCGAAAACTGGCAGACAGTAAAGTTGAAAAAAGGAACTCCGGTTGAGTTTAACAAGAATTATTATATTAATTATAAGAAAGTACAGTAATATAAAAAGGCAAAATCGTGAAACATCGGTTTTGCTTTTTTATTTATTTCCTCATTTTAATAATTTCAATTTGAAATTTTAAGAAAAGTTTAATACATCAATTCGTAACAAAATGGATTTTACAACAACTATTTAACTATAATTTAAACTCAATGAAAAAAATAGCACTAAGTTTAAGCGTTTTGGCTACAGTTTTAGTCAGCGCTCAGTCTATTAAAACCAACATCGACCTTGTGAATGTAAAGGACGATAAAGTTGCCGTTACGATGGAATTCCCGAAAATGAAATCAGGCGACATCAAGTTCCATTTTCCTAAAACTGTTCCCGGAACCTATTCTGTGGATGATTACGGGAGATTTATAGAAGGTATCAAATTTTTAGACAATAAAGGAAAAGAACTGACTTTCACTAAAGTTAACGATAATACCTATTCTCTTAAAAATGCTCAGAACTTAACTAAGGTTACTTATTTGGTGAATGATAGTTTTGATGATGAAATGGACACTTCAAAACATAAAGCCGTATTTTCTCCGTCAGGAACTGATATCGAGCAAGGAAAAGTGTACATGATCAATACGCACGGTTTCATCGGATATATCGACAATATGCAGGATGTACCTTATCAATTGGTGGTTCAAAAACCAACTGATTTTTACGGAACAACAGCGTTAGTTGATCAGGATAAATCTGAATCTACAGACACTTATGTTTTGGCTAATTACGCAAAAGTGACCGATTCTCCATTGATGTACACAAAACCTGATTATATCACTTTCAATGCTGGAGGAATGGATCTTGTTTTGGGAGTTTACTCGCCAACTGGTAAATATAAAGCGGCAGATTTTAAAGAGAATTTAGAAAAAATGGTTGTGGCTCAAAAGAAATTTTTGGGTGATATGAATACCAATAAAAAATATGCGATCCTACTTTATCTTTCAGGAACAGACGGACCTCAAATCAAAGGTTTCGGAGCGTTAGAGCACCACGAATCTACAAGTGTGGTATTGCCTGAAATGATGCCTAAAGACGCGATCGACAAAGCGATTACAGATGTTGTTTCTCATGAATTTTTCCACACGGTAAATCCATTGAAAACACATTCGGAAGAAATTCACAACTTCGATTACGCTGATCCTAAAATGTCTCAACACCTTTGGATGTATGAAGGCGGAACGGAATATTTCGCTAATTTATTCCAAATTCAGGAAGGATTAATTGATAAAAACGAGTTCTTAAAGAGAATCAACGAAAAAATTACCAATTCTAAGAACTATGACGATACCATGCCTTTTACGGTAATGAGTAAAAATGTTCTTTTGGATCAATACAAAGATCAATACAGAAATGTGTACGAAAAAGGAACGCTGTTGGCGATGTGTCTTGATATTGAATTAAGAAAACTATCCAACGGTGAAATGGGTTACCGTGATATGATCAGAAAATTATCTCAGAGATTTGGAGAAAACAAGCCTTTCAAAGACGATAAACTGATCGATGAATTGGTGACGGTTACCGGTTATCCTCAAATAAAAGATTTTTACAACAAATACATCGCAGGAAACCAGCCAACGCCTTATGCAGAATATCTAAGTCAGGTAGGCGTGGAAATTGGTAAGCAGGAAACTCCACCAATTTTCTGGTTAATTAAAGATCCTAACCAAACAGGCTATAACGAGAAAAATAATACGTTTGTTTTTGATGAAAGTTCAGCCTTATCTCCTTTCTCAAAAAGTGTCGGATTTAAAATCACAGACGAAGTTTTAGCTTTAGACGGAAAAACCATCGATATTAAAAACGTACAGGCCTTTATCAACTATTCTAAAACCATTAAAGAAGGGCAAAATGTCACTCTTACGGTTCTAAGAAAGAACGGCGACAAAATGGATAAGATCGACCTTAAAGGAAAAGCAATTCTTGATAAATTGACGATGGAAACGCTTCAATACAAAGCCAATCCGACTCCGGCAGAAAAGAAATTGCAGGATCAGTGGTTGACCGGGAAGAAATAATTAAGAGTTAATTGTAAATAATAAGCGGGGAAATTTTTCCTCGCTTTTTTTGTTTTCACTGTCATTGCGAGCAAAGCGAAGCAATCTCAATCTTAATACTCTTAACAACTTAAATAAATCTTAATGTTTGAAAATTTAACTATTAAGAATTAAAGGTAATTAAGTCTAAACTTGATTTTTTAAGATTGAGATTGCTTCGTCGCTCCGCTCCTCGCAATGACAAATTTTGTAGATGTTTTTTAAGCTTTCTTAATTGTAATTCTAAAAGTCGTCCCTTTTCCAAGTTCGGTTTGGGAAATTTTAATATCTCCATGATGATATTCCTGAATTACCCTTTTTGCCAACGATAATCCTAAGCCCCAACCTCTTTTCTTTGTTGAATATCCGGGGTTAAAGGCATTTCTCGCCTGTTGTTTGGTCATTCCGCTTCCTGTGTCTTGAACTTCTATTAAAATATTTTTATTTCGTTCAAAAACTGACATTGAAATAGAACCTTCACCTTTCATTGCATCAACAGCATTTTTAACCAAATTTTCTATCACCCAGCTCATCAGAATTTTGTTATGGGGAACAGAAATGTCATAATTGGGAAGATGCAGTCCGAAATTTATTTTCCTTGAAATTCTGGTTTTCAAATAATCATAATTCGTTTGAATCGTAGTATTAAAATCCGTGTCATTCAATTCCGGAATAGATCCAATTTTTGAAAATCTTTCAGAAATAGTTCTTAATCTTTCGATATCTCTTTCAATCTCGCGAATACCTTCTGATTCAGGATCATCTAGCTTCATAATCTCCATCCAGCCGATCATTGATGATAATGGAGTTCCGATCTGGTGTGCCGTTTCCTTTGCCAGACCTGCCCAAAGATAGCCCTCATCCGTTTTCTTTATTGTTCTGAAAAACCAAAACGAAAACAGAAAATAACATAAAATAAAAAATCCTAATATATATGGAGAATAGCGTAAATTATTCAACAACGGAGAATTATCATAAAAAACAATCTGCTTGTCTCCTTTTACAATTTCTATTTCGATAGGAGTATAACTTTTTGACATTTTTTTGGCTAGAGTCACTATTTTTTCCGGGTTATTTCCTATTTCTTCCGGCAGGTTTTTATGTTCCATAATTCTATCCTGCTTATCTAAAAGAATAACAGGAATTGTACTATTTGAACCATAAATCTGAAGAAGTAATGCCTGAATTTCTAAATTAGGATTATCCAATTCCTGTTGAAGCTTTAAGGCACTCACCAAAATATCAACCCTTTTGATCTCTTCTTTACGTAAAAAATTAATCAAAATTGTAGATGCGATAACAACTGTTAACACTACAATAGTCATTAAGCTAAAAATAATCCAGTTATTTAATCTGGCAAATATGGATTTTCTCAAGATGATTTATTTTAAAACATTCAGAATTTTCTGTAATTCTGTACTTCCACTTCCTTGATAATTATTGATAATAATAGAGAACACGTATTTCTTGCCGTCTTTCGCTGTATGATATCCTGCAAAAGATTTTGTATCACTCATGGTACCACTTTTCATTTTCATGCCGTTATCCTGTGTTGGAAAACCATCATAATAAACTTCAAACCAAGCTTGTTTTTTAGCATACAGCAAAGCCTGAACTTCTGCTTTTGCTGAAACATAATTTTGCGGCGAAAGTCCGCTTCCGTCGGCAAAATTGATCATATTGGCATTAATTCCTTTTGATTTCCAAAATTCTTTAAGATAAGCTACTCCACTTTTGAAACTTGGATCACCTTTTTTCTCCTTTCCTAAAGTTTTAATGAAAGTTTCACCGTACATATTGATGCTTTTTCTTAAAAACCAATAGACGATCTTATCTAACGTCGGAGATTCATAAGTAAAAATGACATTCTTTTTGGGAGTTTCTAATGACTGTTTTCCATCCAATTCGAGTTGGGAATTGGTAACTACTTTTCCTGAAAGTTCAACTCCGGATTCCTTCAACCAATCTTTTACTTCAACACCTAACTGCAATGGTGGATTTGGTGTTGAGCCAGAAACAGTAACTGTTTTTCCTGCGGGTAAAGTTCCGTTAATCAAAGCAGTATTAGAATGAGGAGCTGTAAATATCAGACTTTGATCTGAACTTCCGCCGGTTTTTAGATCATTCAGCCATTTTAAACCTTCTAAAGGATAAGAAAAATTTTTAAAATCTGTTCCGTTAATATTAATATCAAACTGATTTTCCCGCCAATTTACACCCCAAACCCCGGCTCCATAATAGTTTCCAAGATCATCCCAAGGCCAACCTCCGGGAATTGTCTGATGGTCAAAATAAGAATCATCAATCACTAAATCTCCCGAAATATTTGTAATTCCTGATTTTTTAACGGCTTCAATGAATTTCTTTTTAAAATTTTCAGGTTTGTAGGCATCGTAACGCCAACTTCCCAAGGTAGGATCTCCATTTGATGAAATGAAAAGATTCCCATTCAAATTTCCGTCCGAAATAATGCCGGAATAGCTTGAAGTGGTTTTATACGTATAATTTTTGCCTAAAATTTCCAAAGCTGCTCCTGCCGTGAATATTTTCTGTGTAGAAGCCGTTGAAAGTCCTTTATTTCCTTGATATTCGTAAATAAAATTTCCACCTTCATCCGATACATAAAAAGATAAACTGGTTGCAACAGCCCCCGAAGAATCCATTAGATCTTTGGTTGCTTTATCCAGTTTTTGAGCAATATTTTGAGCAAAAAATATCTGCGTTGATAGGATAAGAACGGCAAATGTTTTTTTCATTGAATTTTTTTGTTTTTTCTCTTGGAAATTACTTTTTAGAGATGCTTCGACTCTGCTCAGCATGACATTCCTAATACTAAACGTCATTTTGTAGCGTTGTCATGCTGAGCGGAGTCGAAGCATCTCATTTATTTTTTAATATGATCCTAAAATCACATTCATTAATTCAAATATAATTAAAATTACAATTCTGAACCGGATTCTATTTCGTAAGGTTCCTTTCCTTTTTCAAAAATCCTTGTCAGTTCGCTTCCTTCAACAGAAATTTTATTGCCAATTCTTCTGATCCAGTTTCCTTCACGAAGTCCGACAACTTTAAGGTCATTTTGCGTTAAAAATTCTTTGATTCTGGTTTCTCTGGTTTCCCCGTTATGCTTCAATTCCGGATTTGGATCTAAATAATGTGGATTTAAATTAAAAGGAACCAATCCCATACAGTCAAAACTTGGAGGATAAACAATCGGCATATCGTTCGTGGTTTTCATATTTTGCCCGCCAATATTACTTCCGGCGCTACATCCTAAATAAGCTTTTCCATTTTCTACGTTTGATTTTAAAACTTTCATTAAACCTTCTTCGTGTAAAGTTTTAACCAATAAAAATGTATTTCCACCGCCTGTAAAGAAGCCTTTCGCGTTGTTTAACGCTTCAATTTTATCTTCAAATTCGTGTAGACCTTTTACTTTAATATTTATTGTTTCGAAAAAAGAACGGGCTTTCGCTGAGTAGTCGTCATGAGAGATCCCACCCGGTCTTGCGAAGGGAACGAAGATGATCTCATCAATTCCTTTATATAATTGGATTAATTCTTCTGTTAAATATTCTAAATATTCTCCACCAAATATTGTTGAAGTTGAAGCTAATAAGATATTCATACAATGAAATTATATTGATTATTAAAAATAAAAGTTGAATTACAAAGATAACTCAAACATCAACGAATCAAAAATTAAGCTAAAAAAATACTTATATCCGTTAATATTTTCTAAAAAAACTTAAAGCTTCTAAAATTTGAGCCTTTCTGGAATTATTATTGAATTTTAGAATGTAGAATTTTAAAAATATACGATTATGAAAATGACTAAAATGAATATCAAAAATCTGTTTTTAGGTTTGATACTTGTAGGAACTGCTGGTTTTATGAATGCACAAACTACTCAAACTGATACCGCAACTACTACAGCAACTGCAACAACTCAAGCAGGGAATCCAACTATAGACGGTCTTAAAAAGCAAATTGAGACTAATCCGAAGGATACAGATGCATTAGCAAAATTAGCTACAGCATATCAGGAAGCATCAGACTGGACAAATGCAGTTGATACATGGAAAAAGATTTCTGCTTTGTTACCGGATTGGGCTCCGTCTTATTACAGCCAAGCATACGCCTATCAAGCTGCTAAAGATGATGCAAACGCAAAACTTTCTTATGAAAAATATATTGCTACCGTAAAACCTGAAGAAGTAGAACAAAATAAGAAAAACCTGGCTTATGCCTATTTTTATATTGCCTTTGCAGAACAACAAAGTGATCCTGCCAAAGCAAAAGAACATATTGCAAAATCTATACAGTATGACCCTACCAATCAGGATGCTGTAAAATTAAGCAAAGCTTTAAATTCATAGTTTAAAAAAAATCCGGGAAAATTTTCCCGGATTTTTTTTTGATTAAACTAATCTTAATATTTTTTAATTAATTCTCTTACCAAAAAAGTCAGTTTCTCCTTTTAGATGTTTAATTATCTTCTCAATATTTCTTTGAATACTGGCTTCTGTTTTCAAATTGTTGATATAACGGATCAATTCTAATCTTCTTGAAGGAATTAAATTTTCAAAATTCTGTAAAGTGACAGGGTTTTTTCTGATTGCTTTATCTAATTGAGGATGAATGGAAATTGTTCTGTCTGAGCTATCAAACTCAACGAAAACTTCGATCGTCTCTCCTATTCTTTTGGGAGAATCTTTCAACATAGTTAAATTAATATACAACCGCCATTCTCCTAAATATTTCATTAGGTTTTGCTTAAATTCTTTACCATTTACAGTTCCTTTTACAGGAATCGGGCTTTTATTTCTTCCTGAAGTTTTAAAGATTTCATTTAAAATTTCCTGAGGAATGAAAATAAAAGGATTGATGCCGATGATTTCGAGTTGGGCTGTGAAATGGTTTTTCATTGGTATGATTTTGCTGGAAGCTTTAGGCTTTAGGCAGTAAGCGAATTTAATATTTTTTTACTTATTCAATTCTGGAGAATAATTATGTTTTTTTTTATTTACGACGGATTGCACGGATTTGCACAGATGATTCTGCTTATTTGCGAAAGTGATTAATCTAATTTGTGTTTAATAAATGTTTTATATAGCTAATTTTTAAACCATCACTTTAAAAACTTATTTGAATTTTCATCACTTTAAAAAAAAGGGTATTCCAGCAACTTCTAACTTCTAACTTCTAACTTCTAACTTCTAACTTCTAACCAAAATTAAAAATTTCCCACTCAGAAAGGATTGTTTATCTTTGCATAAATAAATCTATAATACAATGAAATTTTTTATTGACACTGCCAATTTAGAGCAAATTAAAGAAGCTAAAGATCTTGGAATTTTAGATGGTGTAACAACTAACCCGTCGTTGATGGCTAAAGAAGGAATTCAGGGAGCTGAAGCTATCAAAAATCATTATAAAGCAATTTGCGAAATCGTAGACGGCGATATTTCTGCTGAAGTTCTTTCGACAACTTACGAAGAAATGATCAAAGAAGGTGATGAATTGGCTGCAATCCACCCGAATATCGTTGTGAAAATTCCAATGATTAAAGACGGTATCAAAGCTTTAAAATATTTTTCTGATAAAGGAATCAAAACTAACTGTACATTGATTTTCTCTGCAGGACAAGCTCTTTTAGCAGCAAAAGCCGGTGCAACTTATGTTTCTCCTTTCTTGGGAAGACTTGATGATATTTCTACTGATGGATTAAACTTAATTCAGGAAATCAGATTAATTTTTGATAACTATATGTATGACACTGAAATTCTAGCAGCTTCTATCCGTCACCAAATGCACATTATTGACTGTGCTAAAATCGGTGCTGATGTTATTACTTCTCCACTTCCTCCGATCTTGAGTTTGTTGAGACATCCATTGACAGACAGCGGATTGGCTCAGTTTATTGCAGATTCTCAGAAATTAGCTTAAAAATTAGCTCAATTTAAAGCATAAAAAACCCCGAAACTGAGTTTCGGGGTTTTGTTTATTTTAAAATAGACTGATTATTTGTATAAATCTGGTTCTATTTTGTTATTATTTTTCAGTATTTCTTCTTTTGCCCTTTTTTCAATATTTCTGTACATCTCATTCATATCGATATCTTTTCCGTCCTGATTCCTCATTTTTACCACAGCACCCGCGGGAAGAGTACTCATTGACTGCTTCATATCTTTTGTAGGATCTGTTTGATAATCTTTCCAAGCTTTTTTAAATTGCTTTTTAGTTACCTCAATATCTTTACCGCCCAAACCAATCATTGTAACACCCGGTAATTGAAGTTCCTCTTCAGTACTTGCCTCTGTTTTTTTATTACCAATTAAAGTCATTATATGCGAACCTGTTTTATCTTCCAATTTCACGATCAGACCTGGCAATCCGTAAAATTTATACGGTCCATCCTGAAAAGGAATATCTGAGCTAAACCATGCAACCCATTGTCTTCCACCAAAAGTTGTTGTTGCTTTTTGAGTATTATATTCTCCTATTTTTTGTTTTTCTGGAAGAATTTTCCATTCAGGTTTTTGGTCTTCCGCAACTTTATAGATTGTTTGTCCAATTTTATCTGAAAGAGATACTTTATAATCAGGATAAGCTTTTGTAACGGTTGCGAAAATCGTTCCCGGTTTTATATTTTTCTTTATGTTAATGCTTCCGCCTAATCCGCCTTTCAACTGTTTTGCAAGATCAGCTTTTGAAGTAGAATCAGATACAAACTTTTCACGACTGTAATATTTTGAACCATTTTTATCAATATCCAAAAGCATTATGTCACTTTTCACTTCCGCTTTATTGGTGGAATCTGAAATATATTTATAATCATAATAAAATCTGTTGATCTGTGCATTGGCACATATGCTTACAAGCAAAAAGAATAAAATATTTTTTTTCATATTTATCATATTAAATAAAAAAGCTTTGTCAATTTGGATATCAACAAAGCTAATTGAACTTTATTTTTTGGTCTGAATTTGTATGCTGACTTCTGTTTTCCCGTTATTTGAGTTTTTCATGATATTCATTGAAGAAATTTCATTTGGTTTTAAAGCTTCCATATCTTGTTTTGTAGAAGGTTTTCCATCAATAAAAATTTTCATTTCTCCAGTATCACCAACTAAACTTCCTGATCCATTAGTTGTTATTGTCAAACTACCATTCTGGCTTTTATTCATCCTCATAGTCTGAGCATTGATTCTCAACATTTTATCTTGCGGAATATTTCTAAAGTTATTACTTTGGATGTAAACTCTTCTGTTATTTCCTTCCAAGACTCTTCTCTCTACATCAAGTTTTGCTCTCTCACCTTCTAATTTCGCTCTTTTTTCTTCAAGTTTTGCTCTTTTTCGGTCGAGTTCAGCTCTTTTTTTGGCTGTTGATGCAGATTCTTTGGTTCTTTCGGCTATTCTCATTTCAGCTTCAGGGCTCCATTTCATGTCTTGTCGATCATTAAATTTATAAACCCTTACTTTTGAAGTATTCGGCGAACGTGGAGCGTTTGGTGCATCCGGAGCATTCGGAGCTTTTGGAAATGGCGGAACATCAGGAAAATCAAAATTCATTTCTGGCATTTCTGGCATTTCAATATTCATGCTTTTAAGCTCTTTTACTTTGCTCTTCCATTCATCTGATTTGAAAAAATCATTGATATTTTTCATTTCAGAACCATCCATTCTGTAGGCCAATATTGTTTTCTGAAAATTATCAGAACTTGCAATTTTGCCAATTTCAGAAGAAAGCTCTCCCAATTCATCAACATGTTTTTGAAATTCTTTGCTTTCTGGCTTTAATTCTTTTAAAGCTTTACTTTTTTCCTGTATTTTTTTACTTAGATCAGCGATTTTTTTCTCGTCCTCAGATTTTTTATAAACTTTTGGAGCAATAACTATATCTTTAGTTTTTTCTGGTCTTATCGTGTCTTTTTTGATTTGAGAAACAGCTTCCTCAATGGCAATATTTGTTTCTTTAATTTCTTTATTTTTAGCGTTTACCATATAGGCAAAAGCCACTGAAAATAGAACCGGTAATGCAAAAATTCTTCGCGCATATCCGAATTTGGTTTGAGGTTTTTGTAACATTTTGAGTCGTTTTTTTAGATTTGAACTTAGAAACGGACTGGTTGCAGGTAACTGTGTTCCGGAAAAGTGACTTGCTAAAAGCATCTGCGCAAATGCTTTTGTGTCCGATTGTTTTACGGCCTTTTTATCGGCCAGATACTCGTGGATTAAACTTATTTCTTTTTTAATGATATGAAAAAAAGGATTGAACCAGAAAACGGAAGTAATCACTTCAATAAAAATTTTATCGAATGAGTGTTTCTGCTCAATATGCACCATTTCATGCTTTAAAATCTGTTTCCCAATGTCTGAATTCAATATAATTGTATTCTTCCAGAACAGGTTTTTAAAGTACGAAAACGGAGCTTCGGTCAAGTTTGTATGATAAAAATTGATACCATCAAAACTTTCTTTTTGAAATTGGCTTTTAAGCTGATGGATTCTGAAGATTCCGTAAATGAATCTTCCTAAAAAATAGAGAGAAACCAATCCCAAAGCTGAAAAAATAATTCTAAAATAAGTGTGGTCATTGTCTATGTTTTTGGTTGTATTAAAATTCTGTAGCTTATCTAGCAAGCTGTATACATCATTATTCACCTCTATCGTAAAATCATCCACCTTGATCAAAGGCAATAACAGTGAGATCAATATCGCAGACAGCAAATAAAATCTGTTGTAATGATGAAACGTCTTGTCTTTTAAAGACAACTGGTAATACAAAAACATTACACCAGAAGATAAAATTACTTTTCCAAAGTATAGAAGTATGGCTTCCATGGCTAATCTTTCTTTTTGAGTTCGCTTAATAACATTTCAAGATCTTCAACGGTCATCTCATTTTTTTCAACAAGAAATGAAACGGCACTTTTATAAGAACCTTTAAAATAGTTTTTCACAAGGCTCTTCATGGTTTTCCCTGAATACTGTTCTTTAGAGATCAAAGGGAAATACTCATGTTGTCTTCCGTAAACATTGTAGTCTACGAACTCTTTGTCTTTCAATACTTTTAAAATAGTTGAGACAGTATTGGTATGCGGTTTGGGTTCCGGAAAAAGATCAAGGACATCTTTTAAGAATCCTTTTTCGAGTTTCCATAAATACTGCATCACCTGTTCTTCTGCTTTTGTTAAAGTTTGAATTATCATATCCTGTTTCATTTATCATTAAATGTGATATAAAATTGTATCAAAATTCCATATCACTAAGAAATTAGTTATACAAATGTAGAAATAAATCTGATCCAAACAACTATTTTTTTAGTGATAAAAATTAATTATGCTTAAATATCTGAAAATCAACTAAATAAATTTTATTAAAATATGTTAAATTTTTAATTGATTGAATTTATTACCTTATTAATCAGCAGTAAAATTTAGAATTAGAATACAAATTCTTAAAACTTGTTAATTTTTATTAAATAAAATTAAAATCTATTTGTTTAAACTGAGAAAATATATTTATTTTAGTGCTTTAAAAATTTCTCATGAAAAGATATAATTTATTGATTGTACTATTACTACTTATTTTTAATGTAACTACTGCTCAAAAGAAAAATTCTCCTGCAGCAGATTTTGGGACTTTAAAAGAAACCAAAGCTAAAATTGAAAAAACAGTTCCTCTTGTTATAGGGCATTTACAAGCAATTGCCACTAACGAAGGCGATAATAATATCCTTATCAACGGAAAAACTGCGTTAGGAAAAGAATATGCAAAAGTAGAGCAGGAATGGCGTCTGTACAGAGGAAATATGTCGAGCTGTATCCTGAACAATTCAAATAAAAAATCTAAAAAATGTTTAGAGTATCACAACAGAATGTTCAGAGATACTATGATCAACTATAAAAATTACATCACTTACCTTACTAAAAAGAACGGATATCTGGGTGTAGAAGGTGATACTAAGATTGACTTCAACCCGGCTGAAATGGCAACTAAGTTAAGTGAAGCCTATTTCAATGCAAGCGATGCTGTAGGAAGAATGAAAGGAATGCAGAAGAAAGATTTTATGGATCAAACCAATGCTGAAGACTACAAATTAAGTCCTTACGCTACAATAGCTCAATAATATATGATCCCGCTTTTAAAGTGGGATTTTTTATTTTAAATGAAAAATTAAATAGTAATTTTAAAAATATGTTCAAAAAAGGAGACTCTGTAAAATGGAAATTCCGCTATGGCGAAACAAACGGAATTATCACTAAAATCCATACTAAAGACTTCATTTTCATGAATAAACAGCGCCGTGCATCTGAAACAGAGCCTCAATATGAAGTAATGAGTGAAAAAACCGGAAAATCTGCCGTCCATAAAGCCTCAGCACTTAAAAAAATATAAAAAATTACCACAATGATGATTGTGGTAATTTATATTTAGCTCAAATTATGATTTATTTAATTGATCATATATCAACTTGGTAACGATCGCTCCAAACAAATAGTAGCCTACCGTCATCACTTTCTTTTGAGTAGTTTCTGCAACGGGTTCATCATTGAGTCCCATTTTTTCAGGTAACATTACAGCTCCTAATCCGGCCACAACTCCTGAAGTAATACTGAAACCGGTTGTTGCAGTGGTAGCATAATAAATACCATTACTAATAACGTCCCCGGCCAGTGTTGCAGCGTACAATTGATCGTGGTTGGTGATCTGCATATCTACTTTGTCTAAAACTTTATTTAAAGCTTCCTCTCCCATTTTATTGACTTCCGGGACATTATCAAAATTTTTCCTGATTGTTTCGTGCAGAAGGTTTAGCGCAATTGCTCCGCCCAATCCTGCGAGAATTTTCTTGTACATAGTATTGTGATTTAAGTTTAGTGTTTATTAATAACTTATTTACTTACATAAATTAAGCCATTAAAAAACGAAATACCATATTCACAAATTAGAAAAACAAAAAAAGAGAACCACCATGTGATTCTCTTACTTTAGTAGCGGGAACAGGACTCGAACCTATGACCTTCGGGTTATGAGCCCGACGAGCTACCTACTGCTCCATCCCGCGGTGTATCTTTAGAGTGCTTACCGAAAGCACTTAACTTAGTAGCGGGAACAGGACTCGAACCTATGACCTTCGGGTTATGAGCCCGACGAGCTACCTACTGCTCCATCCCGCGGTGTATCTTTAGAGTGTTTACCGAAAACACTTATAATTTAGTAGCGGGAACAGGACTCGAACCTATGACCTTCGGGTTATGAGCCCGACGAGCTACCTACTGCTCCATCCCGCGGTGTATTTTTAGAGTGCTTACCGAAAGCACTTACTTAGTAGCGGGAACAGGACTCGAACCTATGACCTTCGGGTTATGAGCCCGACGAGCTACCTACTGCTCCATCCCGCGATATTGGATTGCAAATGTACGAAAATTTTCTTAAAATCCTAATTTTTCTTTTAAATAAAGGAGTTTTATGAAAACTATTTTAATATTTGTATCTTTGTACTATGGCAAAAATACTAAGAATTTACCCGGAAAACCCTCAGGAAAATCTTATTAATGAGGTAATTAAATGTTTAAATAATGGCGGATTAATCATTTACCCGTCCGATACTATTTATGCGTTAGGTTGTAATATTTTTGATATAAAAGCCATGGAAAAACTGGCTCAGATCAAAAAAATGAAGCTTGAGAAGGCTCAATTCTCTATTATTTGTAATGATCTAAGCCATCTATCGGATTTTACGAGACCTATTGACACTTCGGTTTTCAGGTTTTTAAAAAGTCATCTTCCGGGGCCGTTTACATTTATCTTAGATGCCAATAAAAGTGTGCCATTAGCTTATAAAGGTCACAAAACGATCGGTATTCGTGTACCGGATCATCCGATTCCACAGCTTATTGTTGAAAAATTAGGACATCCGATCGCTTCAACTTCCATCAAAGATGATGACGAGATCATTGAATATTCTACAGATCCGGAATTAATTGCCGAAAAATATGATCATTTGGTTGATATTGTTATCGATTCAGGGTATGGCGATAATGTAGCTTCAACAATTGTAGACCTTACATCCGGAGAACCTGAACTGATCAGACAAGGAAAAGGAATTATTTAATTATAGTTTCTCAATCATTTTATGAGTCTTAACGGAAAATATTCTTTAGGAATTCTGCTCACTTTTACGCTTCTTGCGTTGGTGATGTTGTATGCTGTGCCATTCATCAATTTAATTATTGATGCAAAAGGTATTACTGCAACCAATTTTTTCTACAGCAGAATTACTCTTTGGTTTGTTTTAATAATTATCCTTCTTTACAGTATTTTTATTGAAAAAAATTCCTTCTTAATTTGGAAAGACAAAACATTTTCAACTGGATTTTATCTGGCAGCAATATTCTCCCTATACTTTATTTGTACAATGGGAGGTGGCCTTTTAAATGGACTGATCTCAATTATAACCCATGAAAAAATAAGTGATAAACTCATTAAGCTGCAATCGATTTTTAAAAACAATTATTTTTTAATTATTTTTACCTGCTTAACGGCGGGCGTTGTAGAAGAATTTTTGATGAGAGGTTATATTCAGCCGAGAATTGAAAAAATATATAACAGTCCGTTTTTAGGAGTTGCCATTTCCGCAATTTTATTTGGAATACTACACAGCACATACGGAACAATTGGTCAGGTTGTAGGAACTCTTTTTATTGGGATCGTTTTTGCTGTATTTTATAAATTATATTCGAATATTAAAATCGTTATCATCTGCCATTTTATGTTTGACTTTGTGTCTCTGATGATCATGAATTTTATTGATAGTAAACATTTATCTGCTTTTTAAACAACATGAAAATAATAACATCTCCTGCAAAATTAATGAATGTAGAAAACTCAACAGACCTTTTGAGAACTACAACCCCAAAATTCATTGAAGAAGCAGCGCTTTTACAATCACACTTAAAACATAAATCTCCAAAATATCTTTCTGAGCTCATGGAAATCTCACCAAAACTGGCCGATGAAAACTGGGAAAGAAATCAAAAATGGAAAGATAAACCAACCGCAAAAGAATCTGCTCCCGCAATGTTTGCCTTTACAGGTGAAGTTTACAGAGGTTTGGATGCTAAAACTCTAGATAAAAACGCTGTAGATTATTTACAAAAAAACTACAGAATACTTTCCGGATTGTATGGTCTGTTGAAACCATCTGATAAAGTAATGCTTTACAGATTGGAAATGGGTCGTAATTTCGAGTTTGATAATTATAAAAATCTGTATGAATTCTGGAAAGAAAAAGTGACGGAACAATTGAATTCCGAGATGAAAAAAAATGAGGTTCTTCTTCATTTATGCAGTAACGAATACGGAAAAGTAATCGACAGAAAAAAACTGAATCATCCTGTAATTGACTTTGATTTTTACGAATTAAAAGACGGAAAACTAAAAACAATTGTCGTTTACACAAAACATGCGAGAGGTTTGGTCGTAAGATTCTGTGCAGAAACCAATGCAAAAACCTTGAATGATGTAAAAGCTTTTAATTACGAAGGTTATATGATCAACGAAGAAAAATCTACCGATACAAAACTCGTTTTCACAAGATAATGACGATCCTGGAATTTAAACAATATTTTCAAAAAGCACTTTCCGAGCTGTATACAGAATCGGAAAGTGCTTTTTTGTACTCCATTTTTATAGAAACTTTTTTAGGTCTTGATGCATTTAATCAAAGAAGATTATACGATCAGGAATTATTGATTGATGATGAAAACAAACTTCAAGAAGTTATTTCAGAGTTAAAAGCCAACAAACCTTATCAGCATATTTTAGGAGAAACAGAATTTTACGGAATGAAGTTTTTTGTTGACGAAAATGTGCTAATTCCGCGCCCTGAAACCGAAGAATTATTAGAAATTGCCATTCAAAAAATTAAGAATTCACAGTTCACAATTAACAAACTAAGAATCCTCGACATCGGAACCGGAAGCGGTGTAATTCCTTTGGTTTTAAAGAAACATTTTCCTGAAGCTGAAGTTTCGTCGATTGATTTTTCTGAAAAAGCTTTAGAAGTTGCAAAAAAGAATGCAGATTTTCATCACTTGGAAATAAACCTAATTCATGCTGATTATCTTAATTTTGAATTGACTGAAAATTATGATGTTATCATTTCAAATCCGCCTTATATCGGGATAGAAGAAGAGATAGAAATTGCCGATTCTGTGAAAGAATTTGAACCCAAAATGGCACTCTTCTCTCCTACTTCCGATGCGTTAATTTTCTATAAAAAGATTGCAGAAGATTCTAAAAAATATTTAAATAAAAACGGATTGTTATTTTTAGAGATCAATCAAAAACTAGGTCCTGAAACTTTAAATCTTTATAAAAATATTCTCTCGGAAGTTGAGCTTGTTAAAGATCTATCTGAAAATGATCGTTTTATTGTAGGAAAAAAATAATATGTACGGCATTAGAAAAGCTTTCAAAATAAAGACAACCAGTTCGTTACTCTAAATAAAAAACCTCTTGTAAGGGAATACTTATTGGTGAATTATCCGGATTTGTCTCCATAATATCTGCCATATAACTCCACCATTTCTTTACAATTTCAGAAGTCCCTAAATCTTGGGAACCAGAACCTTCCGAAACCGTTTGGTGAGCAAACAGAATATTCGTGTCTTTATCCCAATATATCGTATAATCTGATACGCCAGAGTTTTTTAATAATACTTTTAGCTCCGGCCAAATTTCGTTGTGTCTTTTTTCATATTCCTTTTCGCAGCCTGGCTTTAGAAACATTTTGAAGGATACTCTCTTTTTCATTATTTGTTTTTTATAAATGTATTTTAAAGATCAAAACTAACTATCATTTTTAAAATAGCCAAATTTCAAGATAAAAAGGTCATATTGCTTTGGTATATTCATCATTTATATCAGCTAATATAAAATCAACTGATGGCTTAGAATATAAGAGAATTACAATTCAAATTCTATTTATTAAGTTATTGATTTTGATTAAAAACAAAACCAATGAACAGAATTTAATTTCATTGGTTTTAATATTAGTTAAGATTAATTTTTTTAACCTATTCTTTTCCTTACAAAAATTTCGTAGCTTAAATAAATTAGCGGAAGTGCCATTATTCCTAAGAAATACCAATTACTTAATGCTAAATCAGGATGCAATGCTATTGAATAAACCAATCCGAAAAATGCTCCACCTAAATGTGCGGCGTGTCCCAGATTATCCCATTGTTTTGGATTTAGCATCATATACACTGAATATCCAAAATATAATGTCCCGAAAAGCCAGCCCGGTAAAAAGTTGACACTAATTTCGTTCGGAGCCATCGCAATTGATGCGAAGATAATTCCGGAAACAGCACCAGAAGCACCGATTGCAGAATACCAAGGTTGATTTTTGTAAATAAGCAAGCTAAATAAATTTCCAAGGATCATGGATCCAAAGTAGATAATCAGAAAACCTATAGTCCCGAAAAAATGAATAACCACTCCCTGAAAGAAATATAAGGACAGCATATTGAAAAACAAGTGCATAAAATCAGCATGAAGAAATGCAGAGCTTATAAGTCTGATATATTCCTTTCTAGAATTTATTGCGCTAACATTAAATTTGTATTTTTCAAATAACTGAATATTATTAAGTCCCATGTAACTGATAATACAGGTCACGGCAATAATTACTAAAACTACTATATTCATAATTTTCAATTTTCAGGTTCTCCTGCATCAAACAAATCACCGATTACGCCTCCATCATCATCAGTTCCTTCTGTATTTTCAGGTTCTTCATACACTTCCGGCTCTTCTTCTTCCGGCTCCGGAATGGTTACATTAATTGTTTTTACTTTAAATTTAGTAAACTGATTTCCAATAGCTTTAATTCCTTTTACGGCAATAAACTCGTCAATATTTACTGTTTCAGGATCGCGTTCTTTACCTTTATCTTTAGCAAAAGCAATCTCAGCAGTGCAGCCATTTGCCACAATTATATTTTCAATAAATGACTTTGGATGTTCCGAAGGCATAAAGTTCTGCGGATTGGTGTTGTTCTCCAACAGGAATCTTTTGATAAAATAAATTTCCTTCTCACCATCGTAGTAAATACATGTGATCGGCTGGTTTGGTCGCCATTTTTCTAAGATCAGATATTCATCATCGAAACGGTTTCCTAGGTCAAAAGAAATAAGTTTAGCCTCCCCATTACCGGTGACAACTAATATTTTATCGTCTCCTTTAAAACTTCCCAATAAAGTTCCTCTTCCGTCTGCGTTCAGCCTTCTCACGGTATCATCAAACCAAATTCTTCTTGGTGCCAATGTAGAAACGCCTTCTTCTTTAAGATCAATTTTTTTAATCGAATATTTGGTTACCAGATTTCCTTTAGAATCACGTCCTTTGATAGCTAATTCTGAGAAATCGATATCCATTTTGTTTTTTCTGATCCTAGGATTTGGTTTCAAAAGAACTGATACAGTTTCTGCTTCACCATTCGGATTTGCTGAGAAATAAAGCATTTCTGATCCTTTTTTATCTGAAGCTAACGGATAATCTGTATTTCTGGTAACGCCCGTCACAGAAAAACGTTTCATATAATAAGGTCCGTCTCTTCCTTCACGATAGATCATGTTGTAGACCGTTCTTTTATCATTTTTCTTGAAAATTGCGACATGCAAAATATCCTTTCCGATAAAAGTTTTAGCTTCCACTTTCACCACTTTCATACTTCCGTCTTTTCTGAAAGTAATGATATCATCAATATCCGAGCAGTCGAATAAATATTGATCTTTTTTCAGAGAAGTTCCGATGAAACCTTCTTCAAAATTGGCATAGAATTTTTCGTTGGCTACCGCTACCTTCGTTGCGTCAATCGTATCAAAAATTCTAAGTTCAGTTTTTCTTTCTCTGTCTTTACCGTATTTCTTTTGAATATTTAAATAATACTCAATCGCATAGGTAATAAGATGCTCCAAATTATGTTTTACCAACTCTATTTTACCTTCAAGAGCGGCAATATTTTCTTTAAATTTATCTAAATCGAATCTTGAAATTCTTTTAATTCTTATCTCTGTCAATCGAAGAATATCTTCCTGCGTTACAGCTCTTAAAAGATGTTTCGTATGAGGTTTTAATCCTTTGTCTATTGTTTTTAAAACATCATCCCAGGTTTCAACTTCTTCAATATCGTGGTAAATTCTGTTTTCAATAAAAATCCTTTCTAATGAAGAAAAATGCCAGTTTTCCTGCAATTCATGAAGTTCAATTTCCAATTCTTTTTTTAGCAATGAAACTGTGTGATCGGTATTCATTCTTAAAATTTCAGAAACATTCAGGAACATCGGTTTGTCACCAACAATTACACATGCATTCGGAGAAATTGTTACCTGACAGTCTGTAAATGCGTATAAGGCATCAATCGTTTTGTCGGGCGAAGCGTCATTAGGAAGATGAATAAGAATTTCTACTTTGTCTGAAGTATTATCCTCAATTTTTTTGATCTTGATCTTTCCTTTTTCATTTGCTTTTAAGATCGAATCAATTAAATCGCTCGTATTTTTGGAAAAAGGCAGCTCAGTAATGACTAATGTATGCTTATCAGTCTGCGTAATTCTGGCTCTGGCTCTTACTTTCCCACCTCTGTGACCGTCGTTGTATTCAGAAACATCTAAAAAACCAGCGGTTAAGAAATCTGGGAATAATTCGAACTTTTTACCTTTTAAATAAGCAACAGAAGCATTAATTAATTCATTAAAATTATGCGGAAGAATTTTTGTTGAAAGGCCAACACCAATTCCCTCAACTCCCTGCGCAAGAAGCAATGGGAATTTTACCGGAAGATCAATTGGTTCATTATTTCTGCCGTCATAAGATTTTGCCCATTCCGTTGTTTTAGGATTAAAGACAACCTCTAATGCAAAAGGTGTTAATCTCGCTTCAATATATCTCGCTGCCGCCGCAGAATCTCCTGTATAAATATTTCCCCAGTTTCCCTGAGTATCTATTAAAAGTTCCTTTTGCCCGATCGCCACCATCGCATCAGTAATTGAGGCATCACCATGAGGATGATATTTCATGGTATTTCCTACGATATTGGCAACTTTGTTGTAACGACCGTCTTCCAGCTCACGCATGGAGTGCATGATTCTTCGCTGAACAGGTTTCAAACCATCATAAACAGACGGAATTGCCCTATCTAAAATTACATACGATGCATAATCAAGAAACCAATCTTTGTAAAGACCGGAAACTTTTTTTAAGCTTTCACCTTCATGAGAGTGTTCTTCTGTCATTTTTTATTTTTAACTCTTTTTTCTCGTTATTAGCTTTTACAACTTTGCTTAAAGAGAACTTTAAATCTATTATTTCTTTTTTTGTGAGGTATGAAATTTCATATTTCAACATTGTAGATCCACTGTTTTTGCTTGAAATTGTAACGTAAAGTCTTTTAATAAAAAAAACATCAATTATTTCATAGCTTATCAATTTGTATTTCGGGAATTCGTCACTTAATGGTTTATCCAGAAACGGAACAATGTTTCGGTTTTTAAAATTAAGGGCTTCGCCGTCACTGTCATACTCAAAAATTTGTCTTCCTCTCAAGTAAAAAGCTATTAATAAGGCAACAGGAATAATCAGTAAAAAATAACTTTCTAATCCTAAAATATTAAATCTGTATTCTTCCAGAAGGAAAAGCACAATCCCAATTAACACTGCTGTTATCAATAGCGTATTCACAAAGTTATATACCGAAGCTTTGTTACGGTTACTCAATCTCATATTAATTTGTGTTTGGTGGTAGTATTAGTTTTTTTGGTGGTTTTCGTGGTTTTGGTGTGTGTTTTCATCATTGTATTTGTATTATTTATATTTTTATTCTATAGTTTCACTCAATATTTCTTTTTTATCAATGTCCGGATCTTCTACAACAAGGTTATCCAGAATAAACAATTGTCTATCCGGAGTATTTTTTCCCATGTAAAATTCTAATAACTGTTCTATTGTTTGATCTTTACCGATCACTACAGGTTCTAAACGAATATCTTTACCTATGAAATGTTTAAACTCATCAGGTGAGATCTCTCCCAACCCTTTGAATCGAGTAATTTCCGGGTTCTTTCCCAACTCGTTTAATGCCTTCACTCTTTCAACTTCTGAATAGCAGTATCTTGTTTCCTTTTTATTTCTCACCCTAAATAAAGGGGTTTGAAGGATATAAAGGTGTCCATTCTTAATCAGATCAGGGAAAAACTGTAAAAAGAATGTGATCATCAACAAACGAATGTGCATCCCATCGACATCGGCATCCGTCGCAATGATTACGTGGTTATATCTAAGATCTTCAAGACTTTCTTCAATATTTAAAGCAGCCTGAAGTAAATTGAATTCTTCATTTTCATATACCACTTTCTTGGTAAGACCATAGCAGTTCAAAGGCTTTCCTTTTAATGAAAATACAGCCTGAGTTTCTACCTGTCTAGATTTCGTGATTGATCCTGATGCAGAATCTCCCTCGGTAATAAAAATCTGCGTATCTCCTTTTCTTTCAGCTTTTTGATCATTATAATGCTGTCTACAATCACGAAGTTTTTTGTTATGAAGGGAAACTTTCTTTGCTCTTTCTCTTGCTAATTTCTGAATTCCTGAAAGCTCTTTTCGTTCTCTTTCCGAAATTAATATTTTTCTCTGGATCGCCTCAGAAATTTCAGGATTTTTATGCAGGAAATTATCTAATTTACTTTTCAGGAAATCGATGATGAAAGTTCTTACCGTTGGTCCGTTTGGTCCAATATCATTTGAACCTAATTTAGTTTTCGTCTGAGATTCAAAAACAGGCTCTTCAACATTAATAGAAATCGCAGCGATGATTGATTTTCTGATATCGGAAGCATCAAAATTCTTGTTAAAAAACTCACGGATCGTTTTTACATACGCTTCACGGAAGGCATTTAAGTGCGTTCCACCCTGCGTTGTATTTTGTCCGTTAACGAATGAAAAATAGGTTTCCGTTTGGGATTTATCAGAATGTGTGATCGCCAATTCAATATCATTATCCTTCAAATGAACGATAGGATAAAGAATTTCGTTTTCCATTTCCTCTTCCAACAAGTCTTTAAGACCATTTTCAGAATAAAAGGTTTCTCCGTTAAAAAGAATTTTCAATCCGGGATTCAGATACGCATAATTACGTAACATCCTTTCGATGTACTCTTTTCTATATTTAAAATGAAGGAAAATTTCGCCATCCGGAACAAAGGATATCTCCGTTCCATTTCTGTCTGAAGTATCTCTTTCTTCAAAATCTTCCGTGATCATTCCACGGGAAAATTCTGCCATCTTCATTTTTCCTTCACGGAAAGACCTCACACGGAAATATTCTGAAAGAGCATTTACGGCTTTCGTACCTACCCCATTCAGACCTACAGATTTTTTGAAGGCTTTACTATCATACTTACCTCCTGTATTCATCTTGGAAACAGCGTCGACCACTTTTCCTAATGGAATTCCACGACCAAAGTCACGGATCATGACTTTACCGTCGTCCACTTTTATTTCAATTCTTTTACCCGATTTCATCCTGAACTCATCGATAGAGTTGTCCAGAATTTCTTTAAGTAAAATATAAATACCGTCATCAGCAGACGAGCCATCTCCTAACTTCCCGATATACATTCCGGGACGTAAACGAATGTGCTCCTGCCAATCGAGGGTTCTGATATTATCTTCGGAATAGATTGGATTTATTTCTTGTGACATATATTATTTCAGCAAACATACAAAAGTACGAAATTGGACAAAATTATCCGAATTTTTTCAATCCGTTTTTTCAAAATTTACTTACAATTTGTTGGATTATTGATTATCAAAATGGATATTTAAAGTATTATTAAAAATTATGCAAGAAATACGGTGTTCATTTCAATTTTATCGAGATTATTTTTCAGCTTAAAAACATTTTAACCAAATACATTTTTGCATTAAAATTTCCATCCAAACAGATTCATTTATTTTAAAAATTAATAAGTTCAAACTAATAATCATCTTTTCCTTTCAATAATCTGTATGAATTGCAAAAAATAAATTAAATTCGGTGTAAGTAAAAAATTTGTTTTAATGATACAACTTCCTTTTTCTAAACTTTCCGATGTCGGAACTACGATTTTCAGTCAGATGACACAATTGGCTAATGAAAATGAAGCCATTAATTTATCACAGGGATTTCCGGATTTCATGCCCGATTCTGAATTGTTAAATCATGTAGATGATTTCATTAAAAAAGGTTTTAATCAGTATGCTCCTTTGGGCGGAATAATAGGTTTAAAAGAAGAAATTGCAAGAAAAATTGAGAATAGTCATCAAGCTGTTTATCATCCGGATTCTGAAATAACAGTGACAGCTGGTGGAACACAGGCTATTTTTACAGCCATCGCAACTTTCGTTAAAAAAGATGATGAAGTGATTATTTTTGAACCTGCTTATGATTGTTACGAGCCTACAGTAGAGCTTTTCGGAGGAATTGTAAAACGATTTGAAATGAAAGCTCCCGATTACGAAATTGATTGGAGCGTCGTAAAAAATTTAGTTTCAGACAAAACAAAAATGATCATCCTTAACAATCCGAATAATCCTTCAGGAAAGATTTTAAAAGAATATGATATTCAGGAACTAATCTCTATCGTAAAAGATACGCCAATACTAATTTTAAGTGATGAAGTCTACGAAAATATCGTTTTTGACGGAAAACAACATTTAAGCATCTGTAAATATCCGGAATTAAAAGAAAGAAGTCTTTTGGTTTCCTCTTTCGGAAAACTTTTCCATGTTACAGGCTGGAAAATTGGGTATTGCGCTGCTCCAAAAGCTTTAACGGATGAGTTCAGAAAAGTGCATCAGTTTAATGTTTTCTGCGTGAATACTCCAATTCAACTCGCTCTGGCTGAATACATGAAAAATGATGATCATTACAATCATTTAAGCCAATTTTTTCAGGAAAAAAGAGATTTTTTAAGAAAAGGTTTAGCCAATACATCTTTTGAATTGCTGGATTGTGAAGGAACCTATTTCCAGGCGTTGAAATATGATAAAATTTCAGATAAAAATGATTTTGAATTTGCAAGTGAATTGACAATCAATCATAAAGTTGCAAGTGTTCCGTTTTCTTCTTTCTATAAAAATAAAGTGAATGAAAATGTTATTCGCTTATGTTTTGCGAAAAAACAGGAAACTCTGGAAAGAGCGATTGAGAATTTGTCTAAACTATAAAAGAAAAGCAGTAGAAGTTCTACTGCTTTTTATTTTTTATTAATTTTTCTTTTGTCTTAACACAAAAGAAACAAAAAGTCAAGACTGGATCTGTCAGCTAAAAATAAATTTTGTTCCCTAAAAATTCTAAAACTTGCGCGATTCAATATGAGTTCTTCGATTCTAAATTTGTCTCGCGCTTCAAACATTAGAATTTTTTTAACGTTCACAAAATTCATTTTCTTAACGCTTCCATTTCCTAGGTCGTTAAAATATTATGTGGTATTTTAATTCTATAAAAACATTCCACCGGAAGCCTCGATTCTTTGTCCGTTAACCCAGCCTGCATCATCAGTACACAAGAAAGCAACCACTCCACCGATATCATCCGGCAAACCTGCTCTTCCTAAAGCTGTAATGCTTGAAATTGTGTCATTTACCTGTTTGTCATCTCTCGTTCTGCCACCGCCAAAATCAGTTTCGATAGCACCCGGAGCAACAACATTGGCTCTGATTTTTCTTGAACCTAATTCTTTCGCCATGTATCTTGTCAACATTTCAACTCCTGCTTTTATAGAACCGTAAACAGAAGATCCAGGCAACGCAAATCTTGCTAATCCCGAGGAAATATTCACAATTCCACCTCCATTATTCATAAAAGGCAAGAATTTTTGAGTCAAGAAAAATACTCCTTTAAAGTGAATATCGACAACGTCATCCAACTGCTCTTCCGTAACTTCTGAAATCGGCGCGTATAAAGCTGTTCCTGCATTATTGACAAGGAAATCGATGTTTCTACTTCCTGTATTTTCTTCCAAATGATCTCCAACTGTTTTGACGAAAGCATCGAAACTTTTAATATCTTTTGTATCTAATTGATAAGCAATTGCTTTTCTTCCTAAATTCTGAATTTCTTCAACCACTTTATCCGCTTCTTCCTTATTGCTTCTGTAAGTGATGATTACATCAAGACCTTTTTGAGCAATTTTAATTGCTGAATTTTTCCCTAACCCACGGCTTCCACCGGTAACTAATGCAATTTTTGTTTGTGTATTCATTTTGTTGTTTATTTTAATGAGGCAAAGTTGCGACAATTTAGCATTGATGTGTTTGCTCGAATCAATCTGATATTTGCAAAATTCAAATCATGAACGAAATTCTAAAGGGGTAAAAGTTGTTTTCCTTTTAAAGAAGTTTGAAAAATGAGCGATCTCTTCAAAACCTAGTGCGTAGGAAATTTCTGAAACATTCCATTTTGTTTGTTTTAAAAGGATTTTAGCTTCCTGAATCATGCGATCTGCAATGAATTCTGTGGTTGTTTTTCCTGTAGATTCTTTTAATTTTTTGTTTAAATAATTGACATGAACCGCCAATCGATCAGCATAATCTTTTGCTGTTTTAAGTTGTAACCTTTGCTCATTAGATTCAATAGGAAACTGTCTTTCAAGCAATTCTATAAACAAAGTTACGACTCTTAATGAAGCATCGTTAGAAGTTGATAGTTTTGTAGCAGGTTGTAATTTCTGTCCGTAATGTATGAGTTCTACCACATAATTTCGAATTAAATCATATTTAAAAATATAATCTGAAGCGATCTCTTTTTTGATTTTGAAGAAAAGCTGTTCGATTTCATCGGCTAATTCATCATCAATTTCAAACAGAGGAATATTTCCTGGTTGAAAAATCGGCAAATCTTCAAGAGAACTTCTGGAATTATTTTTAATGAAAAAATCTTCCGTAAAAACACAGAAACTCCCCGACTGATCGGGATCTTCCGGAACCCAATGATAAGGAACTTTAGGTGTTGCAAACAGCAAAGCATTCCCTTTGATCTGAATAACTTTATCGGCATATTCTGCCCTGTTTTTCCCTCTGATAAGGCTGATTTTGTAATACTTCCTTCTGTTATAGGGCATTTCAGAAGTGATCTTTACTTTTTCAATCGTCTGCGCGATATCAAAAACATTAAAGTGACCAATATCTTTGTGGAGACCTTTAGGAAAGATACTTTCAAGGTCTTTTCCAAGCTTAGCCGTCATTTCTTTATAAAAATCTTCCAAAGAAGCGTGTGCAATCTTTTCCATGATCTATGATTTGTAAAATTCAAATATAGGAAGTTTTAAAGACTCGAGATTAGAACATTTAATTTATAGTTTTTTTCTTAATCTTCAAAATAAATTCCAACGAAAGTGATTTAATTATAATAATTTTTCATAACTTCGTTTTAACTAACTCACTAAAAATCAACCACTATGAAAAACCAAAACATTCCTAAAGGAAAAAAATTAAACAAAAAAGAACTAAGAACCATCAAAGGTGGATTGCTAGACTGCATCGATCCATGGACCGGAGGGTGCAAAAAAGTATCATTAAGCTGCGCACAATTGCAATGCAGACCAGAATTACCGTAGTTAAAATATAATATTTTCAAAAGGAATACCGCTCTGTTTTGAGCGGTATTTTTATTTGCAAAAAACGCTCCCAAAATACATTGGAAGCGTTTTTCATTTATAACTAACTTTAATATTCTCTTATTATACGTTGAATCTGAAGTGCATAATATCACCATCCTGAACAATGTATTCTTTACCTTCTACAGCCAATTTTCCGGCTTCTTTGATCTTGATTTCAGAACCGTACTGTACATAATCGTTAAATTTAATAACCTCTGCACGGATAAATCCTTTTTCGAAATCTGTGTGAATTACTCCTGCAGCTTGAGGAGCAGTCCAGCCCTGTCCGATTGTCCACGCTCGAACTTCTTTAACACCAGCAGTAAAATATGTCTGAAGTTTCAATAGGTCGTATGCTTTTCTAATCAAACGGTTTACACCCGGTTCAGTAAGTCCAAGCTCTTCAAGGAAAATTTCTCTTTCTTCAAAAGTTTCCAATTCATTGATATCTGCTTCGATCTGAGCAGCCAAAACAACAACTTCTGCATTTTCATTTTTAGCCATTTCCTCGATCTTAGCGATCCAGTCGTTTCCGTTTTTGATAGAATTTTCGTCTACGTTACAAACGTACAGTACAGGCTTGTTTGTTAAAAGCTGAACATCTTCGATAATTGATTTCGCAAAATCATCCATCGGAAATTCTCTTGCGTTTTTACCGTCTTCGATAAATTTCTCAAGATTTTGAAGTGTTTCGTATGTTAAAATATCATCTTTCTTTCCAGATTTGATGAATTTTTTTGCTTTTTCTACTGCTTTTCCAACAGTTTCAAGATCTTTCAATTGAAGCTCAATATCGATAATTTCTTTATCTCTCATTGGATCAACCGAACCTTCAACGTGAATGATATTTCCATTATCAAAACATCTTAAAACGTGAATAATTGCCTCACATTCTCGGATATTTGCTAAGAATTGGTTTCCTAATCCTTCTCCTTTGCTTGCTCCTTTTACAAGACCGGCGATATCTACGATCTCAACAACAGCAGGTAAAACTCTCTCGGGATTTACTAATTTTTCCAACTCAAACAATCTGTGATCCGGCACTGAAACAGTTCCTAAATTCGGTTCGATTGTACAGAAAGGATAGTTTGCTGATTGAGCTTTTGCGTTGCTTAAACAGTTAAAAAGAGTTGATTTACCAACATTCGGTAAGCCTACGATTCCACATTTCATATATTCTTAGCTTTTAGAAATAGTTTTCACTATTGCTTGTTAAAGGTGTGCAAAGATAGTGATTTTACAATGAGTTTCATAATAAAAAAATCTGCCAATATTTTGACAGATTTTTAATAATTTTTGTTTCACCAAATTGGCTTTTATGGGTTTTCTCCTGTAGCATTCTGAGCTAAAGGCACGTCGTTTGGCGCATTCTGTAAAGTTTTATCTAACGTAAATAAAGATTCATCAGTCGCTCGGTCACCACCGGCAATTTTTAATTTGTCAATTAAATTAGAAGCTAAAGTTTCCTCTTCGATCTGTTCCTGAACAAACCACTGCATGAAGTTCCATGTTGCCCAGTCTTTTTCTTCTAAAGACAAATCTACAAGCCTGTAGATTGAGGTTGTGTTATCAACTTCATGTCTGAAAACACCATCAAAACAATCCGTTAAAGACTCGGGATCCTTTGGTGGAGCAGGAATAGCGTCTACTTTTGGTTTTCCTCCTCTGTTCAGTACGTATTCCATAAATTTAATAGAATGGTTTCTTTCTTCCTGCGAGTGTCTATAAAGAAAGTTGGCGATTCCCTGATAGCCTTTATCATCAGCCCAAATTCCGTAAGATAAAAAAATGTGAGAAGCATGAATTTCTTTGTTCATTTGATCGCTTAATGCTTTTTCCATATTGTCGGAAAGTCTTTTAGTATTCATAATGTATATTTTTGTGTGATTAAGATTAATGATGCAAAAATGGTTCCGATAAGATTATTAATTTTAATTAAAAAACCTTAAATCAGTTTATAATAAATTGAAATTCATTGATTTAAATTAATAATTTATAGCTATTCTAAAATATAAAAGATCGATTTATTACAATTATTCCTATTTTAGAATCTTATTAACCATACAAATTATTATCATGAAAAATTTAAAAAAATTAGACAGAGACGAGCTGAAAAGTCTTTCCGGAGGTGGATTACTTGATCCTGTATGCAAACTTCTTTGCACACTGGCGGACACAGGACTTCTTAACTTGACAGAAGTTCAAATACTGCTTTGTCCGGATTTAGATTGTTTTAACCTGAGTAATTAAAAATGGAATTTGATTAATTTAAATCCATAAAAAAACCAGCTCTTCTGAACTGGTTTTTATTATTTAACTAAAGAAAATTATTTTACTTTTTTTGCCATATAGTTGCTTTCGTTTCCTAGTCTGTCGATGGCTTTGATGGCAATGGCATTTAATGTTTTACCGTCTTTATTTTTAGGAATATCTTTCGTGAGATTTTCTACCGTTAAAATCTGCGTTTCCCAAACTCCGTTGTACTGAGTGAAAAGTACCCATTGGAAAACGTCTTTTATATTTTTATTGCTCCAGCTTGCCTGTATTGAACTCCCGTTGTCATTGGTGAATAATGTTGGAGTTTGTAACGGTAAAGCCTTTATCCAAGGGCTTTGTGGAACTAATGCTTTTTCTTTGTACGGGCCGTTCTTTAAAGTTGGCAGCATGCTTGAATTTTTGGTTAAACCTGCAATACTCCAATGAACTTCACCCGCATCTTTTCCTAAAATCTGTCTTGAAAGCTCAATTTGATTTTTAATTTCTGTCGGGCGGTCTGAAGATTTTATTTCAACTGTATTCAATCCCGGCCATAAATGGCGGTTCATGGTATTTTCAGATTTCCACCAATTTAATAATGAACCGA
Organism: Chryseobacterium sp. G0201; assembly: GCF_003815655.1. Taxonomy (NCBI): domain Bacteria; kingdom Pseudomonadati; phylum Bacteroidota; class Flavobacteriia; order Flavobacteriales; family Weeksellaceae; genus Chryseobacterium; species Chryseobacterium sp. G0201. The sequence goes on from NZ_CP033917.1 coordinate 4,477,165, forward strand.
AAGACTGACCTTTTGATTCAATAGGCCAATATAATTGTGGCGAGAAATAGTCTACCCAGCCTTTATTTAACCATAATTTGGCATCAGCATACAATTCGTCATATTGAGAAGAGCCAACGATTCCTTCGGGATATCCGGGCTTCCAAATCCCAAACGGGCTGATCCCGAATCTTACATAGTTTTTTTCAGCATGAATTTCTTTATAGATACGCTCTACAAATTTATTCACATTATCTCTTCTCCAATCTGCTCTCGATAACGTTCCTCCGCTGCTTACATAGGCATTCCAGGTAGCGTTATCAGGGAAATCTGCACCTTTATTATAAGTTGCATAAGGATAGAAATAGTCATCAAAATGTACCGCATCAATATCATATCTTTTTACAATATCTTTCACTACATTAGAAACGTGTCCTTGTGTTTTCGGATTGGCAGGATCAAACCAATACATTCCGTTTTTTAATCTTACAACAATGTCTGACAATTTATTTGCCATCGACAAGCTGTTGGGAGAGCCTCCGTTTGTATGATGTGCTCTGTAAGGGTTTAACCAAACGTGAAGCTCCAATCCTCTTTTGTGTGCTTCGTCGATCCAGAATTGTAGAGGATCGTAATTAGGATAAGGAGCTGTTCCCGTTTCGCCTGTTAGGAAATACGACCATGGCTCGATATTACTTGTATATAAAGCATCTGCAGAAGGTCTAACCTGGAAAATAACAGCATTAAAGTTATTATCTTTCAACATATCCAACATGCTGATCGCTTCCTGCTTTTGCTGATCAACCGTTAGATTATTTCTTGAAGGCCAGTTGATATTGGCAACACTTGCAATCCATGCACCACGGAACTCTCTGTTAATTGCAGGAAGATTTACTTTAAAAATTTCTTCTGTAATTGGAGTTGTAACGGGCTTTGTGTTTACTACAGGTGCATTTAGTTTTGTTGGATTAGTACTCGGCTTTGTTGTATTTTGATTTCGGACAGGTTTTACGCTTTCATTAGCAGTTTTTGCACTGCCACATGAAGCTAGAACGCCCAAAAATATTATCAATTTTAAATTATTCATTTTCATAGTCTGCAAAACTACATTAAATTATTTTTTTCTGTCATAAAGATCATTAACCAAAATAAACATTTTAACATTTAATTATAAAAAAAGCCCCGAAAAAATTCGAGGCTTTGATTTTATATAGAAAAAACTTATGAAGCTTTTCCTGATCTTTCGATTCTTCTTCTTTCTTCTTCAGAAAGTACTTTCTTTCTCATACGGATGAAGTTTGGAGTCACCTCGATCGCTTCATCACTTTGGATATATTCCATACATTCTTCAAGAGAGAACAAGATTTTTGGAGCAACTCCACCATCTTTATCTTTACCTGCAGCACGGATATTGTTTAATTGTTTTGCTTCAACAATATTGATAACCAAATCTCCTGGTTTGTTTTGCTCACCAATGATCATACCTGCATAGATCTCCTCGCCCGGATCAACATAGAACTTACCTCTATCTTGTAGTTTTGCAATAGAATATTCAGTTGCCGGACCTTGACTTTTACTTACCAAAACACCATTACTTCTTCCAGGAATAGCCCCTTTGAAAGGTTTGTATTCTGTGAAACGGTGAGCCATAATAGCTTCACCTGCAGTAGCAGTCAACATCTGAGAACGCAATCCTATCAAACCTCTTGAAGGAATTTCGAATTCCATGTGCTGCATTTCACCTTTAGTTTCCATAATGTGAAGGTCACCTTTTCTCTGAGTTGCCAAATCGATAACTCTTGAAGCAAATTCTTCAGGAACATCAACAACTAATGATTCATAAGGCTCACATTTTTCTCCGTCTATTTCTCTCAAAATAACCTGTGGCTGACCAATTGTCATTTCATACCCTTCTCTTCTCATTGTTTCAATCAAAACTGACAAGTGAAGAATACCTCTACCGAATACTAGGAAAGTGTTTGCATCACCAGTTTGTTCAACTCTTAATGCTAAGTTTTTCTCTAATTCTTTATATAATCTTTCTTTCAGGTGATTAGAAGTCACATATTTACCATCTTTCCCAAAGAAAGGTGAATTGTTGATAGAGAACGTCATGTTCAACGTTGGCTCATCAATAGAAGTTCTTGGCAATGGTTCAGGATTTTCAAGATCTACGAAAGAATCTCCGATCTGGAAAGCTTCAAAACCTACAACAGCACAGATATCTCCAGCTTTTACTTCTGTAACTTTTTTCTTACCTAATCCTTCAAAAACGTAAAGTTCTTTTACTTTTCCTTTCAATACTTTACCGTCTGCCTGAGCTAAACCAATCCACTGAGATTCTTTGATCTCACCTCTGATTACTTTTCCGATAGCAATTCTTCCTAAGAAAGAAGAAAAGTCTAGAGAAACGATCTGCATCTGTAAGTTTCCTTCTTCAACTTTCGGTTCTGGAACATATTGTAAGATACCATCTAATAATGGGAAAATATCTTCTGTTTGCTCTAATGAAGTGTTGAACCAACCTTGCTTAGATGAACCATAGAACGTTGGGAAATCCAACTGTGCTTCAGTAGCATCAAGAGCGAAGAATAGATCAAAAACTTTATCATGAACTTCCTCAGGACGACAGTTTGGTTTATCAACTTTATTGATAACTACCAATGGTCTTAATCCTAATTCTAAAGCTTTCTGAAGTACGAATCTTGTTTGTGGCATTGGTCCTTCAAAGGCATCCACCAACAAAATAACTCCATCAGCCATTTTTAAAACTCTCTCTACTTCCCCACCAAAATCGGCGTGACCGGGAGTATCGATTACGTTAATTTTAACGTCTTTATAAGTAACAGAAATATTTTTAGATAAAATGGTAATCCCTCTTTCTCTTTCAAGATCGTTATTATCCATAATTAATTCTCCACTCTCCTGGTTTTCACGGAAAATGTTTGTAGCATGAATAATCTTGTCAACCAAAGTCGTCTTCCCGTGGTCAACGTGTGCGATAATCGCAATATTTCTAATGTTTTGCATGAATGATTTTTACGGGTGCAAAAATAGTGTTTTTTAATTAAATAATTAGTAAGATTATGTATTATTTAACAATTTAATAATGAGCCATTTAATTAAAAGCTTTTATTAAAGCCCTATAATTGAAAGATTTATACATCATTTAAAAACAAAAAAATTATAATAACAGATTAAGTTTTAAATACTAATCATATTATATTTTTCAAGAAAATAAATTAATATGATCTGAATTACGACAACCAATCCAAACTTCAACAGAAAAGATTTCTTTGAAACTTTATGCCTGAAAATCAACATTCCGAGCAAAGATCCTATTGTTCCGCACAAAAATGTAATGAATAAAAGTGTATTTTCTGAGATTCTCCTTTGATGTTTAACGGCTTTCCATTTGTCTAAAGCAAAGACTGATAAAGTGATAAGGTTTACTATTAATAATAAATAAAACATTCCTACAAATCTAATATAAAAAGAATAATAAAAACAAAGTTTCTTAAATTTGTACACTAAAAACAAAATCAATGACTGTACAGGATTTGGCAGGAAATTATTCTATTGAAGGCTCCAATCAGGAAGAATCTGACCAACCTTCTTATCATGGTATATTAACTTTATCAATCGATGAAAACAACCGTATTATCGCACAATGGATTATCGGCGATCATATACAAAACGGTACAGGGTTTTATAAAGATAAGATTTTAGTCATCAACTTTAATTATGAAGGTGATGATCAGGAAATCTATAAAGGTGTTGCAGTATACCGTTGTTTAAGCAAAGATGTACTGGATGGTTTCTGGTCTGAGAAACATGGTAATCCTTTACATTTGGGGAGCGAGTATTGTGTTAGGATAAAGAATTCACAGTTTTTAAATTAGCATAAAACATTTCATATAAAAACGTCTCAATAACATCTCTTTGAAGTTACAATATTTTAGATTTCAAAATAAAAAAGCTGCCTTAATAAAAAAGCAGCTTCTCCCATTTTTATGGTCTAACAATTATTTTTTAGCTTTTACGTCTACAGCAATTTCGATGTCTTTACTGATCATCCATTCTGCAGGATCTGCTTCAGAAGTTCCGAATTTGATTCCCCAATCTGATCTGTTAACTGTAAATTTAGCCTGAACAGCAGCTGAGTTTTCTGTAACATCAACCTTTGCAGGGAAAGTTACATTCACTGTTTTTCCAGATAAAGTAAGGTTTCCACTTACAGTTTTATTAGCTCCGGCAATTGCATCTTTAGGAGCATCTTTTAAATCTACAACACTTGTGATTTTGAATTCAGAAGTAGGATTTTTTGTTACGTCAAAGAAATCAGCACTTTTTAAGTGAGTTTCCAAGTCTGCCGGTTTTTTATCTTTTTCCGTTACTGAAGCAGGATCTACTTTAATAGAAGCCATATCGATAACAAAATTACCTGCAGAAAGTTGTCCTCCTTCAACATTTAAGTCACCAGATTTCACATTGATTGTTCCCCAACGAGGCGCAAAACCTCCTTTATGGAACGCTTTCCAGTTTACTAAAGAAGTTGCAGCATCAACAGCTAAAACTTCACCTTTTCCTTCTGCAACAGTTTTTTCAGTAGCTGTAGCAGCCGTATCTGCAGATTTTTCTTTATTACATGATGCTGCAAACAAACCTACAGCAACTAATGCAATGACACTAAGTTTTTTCATATTATTTATTGTAAAAAAATTATTATTCTGAATTATAAGGTAAACGAAATTATTAAATTAATATTTCACTTCCTTAATTTTAACAGGTCAAAAATAGAAAAAACAACTTTTCATAACCTTAACATACATCAAGAAATGAAAAATTGAACCTTTTTTATCATAATTAAATCAAATATAGTAAATCTCAAAATTTAAATCGAGGGCAAAAATGCCTATTTTAGCACTTTAATTTTACAGAATGACAAATATTGAATTCATCCAGAAGATTGTAAACATTTCCGAAAAAAGCATTAATGCAACGCTTCAGCTTTTGGCAGAAGACTGCACCATTCCTTTTATATCGCGTTATAGAAAAGACAGAACCGGAAATCTGGATGAAGTACAGATAGAGCAAATTTCAAAGATCAGTAAGCAGTTTGAAGAGATTATAAAAAGAAAAGAAACGATATTAAAATCTGTTGAAGAACAAAACGCCTTAACACCGGAATTTAAACAAAGAATAGAAGAAAGTTTCGATATTCAGGAGCTTGAGGATCTCTATTTACCTTTCAAAAAACGTAAAAAAACAAAAGCTGATGCTGCCAAAGAAAAAGGGTTAGAACCTTTAGCTAGAATTATTATGAGTCAGAAAAGTAATGATCTGATGTTTTTAGCATCAAAATATCTGAATGACAACGTTTCATCCGAAGAAGAAGCACTTCAGGGAGCAAGAGACATTATGGCAGAATGGATCAACGAAAATATGTACGTTCGTAAAAATCTCCGTAGATTATTTCAGCGTAAAGCGCTTATCACTTCTAAAGTTGTTAAAGCCAAAAAGGACGAAGAAGGCGCACAAAAATTCTCCCAATATTTTGAGTGGGACGAGCCTTTGTATAAAACTCCATCTCACAGGCTTCTCGCGATGTTGAGAGCAGAATCGGAAGGTTTCGTGAAAACAAATGTCGGCGTTGACAAAGAAGAAGCCATTAATTTTATTGAAAATGCCATTATTAAATCCAATAACGAAAGTTCAGATCAAATTGCATTAGCCATAAAAGACAGTTATAAAAGGCTATTGGAACCCGCTATTTCAAACGAAACTTTACAGGAAGCTAAAGAAAAAGCAGATAAAAAAGCCATTGAAATTTTCTCTGAAAACTTAAGTCAATTATTACTAGCGCCACCTTTAGGCGAAAAAAGAATTCTGGCGATCGATCCCGGATATAAAAGTGGCTGTAAAATCGTGTGTATCGACGAAAAGGGAGACTTGCTCCACAATGAAACCATCTATCCTCACGCTCCACAAAACGAGTCGGGAATGGCTATGAAAAAGATACGTTCGATGGTCAATGCCTATAATATTGAAGCTATTTCTATCGGAAACGGTACCGCAAGCCGTGAAACTGAATTTTTCATTAAAAAAATAGCATTCGATAAGCCTTTGCAGGTTTTTGTAGTTTCGGAAGCGGGAGCATCTGTTTATTCTGCCAGTAAAATTGCCAGAGATGAATTCCCAAGTTATGACGTGACTGTTCGTGGTGCGGTTTCCATCGGAAGAAGATTGGCTGATCCGTTGGCTGAATTGGTTAAAATTGATGCTAAATCAATCGGAGTTGGACAATATCAACATGATGTAGATCAGACTCAATTAAAAAACGAATTGGATTCTACAGTCATGAGATGTGTAAACTCTGTCGGGATTAATTTGAATACAGCAAGTAAATCATTATTAAGCTATGTTTCCGGAATTGGTGAGAAAATGGCTGAAAACATCGTAAACTACCGAGCTGAAAATGGTGCTTTTGAAGATAGAAAACAACTGAAAAAAGTTCCACGTTTGGGCGAAAAAGCTTATCAACAGGCTGCTGCTTTTATTAGAATTACACATGGAAAAAATCCATTAGACAATTCAGCTGTACATCCTGAAGCCTATAAAATCGTTGAAAAAATGGCGAAAGATCTAGGCATTAAAACGGATGAATTAATTGCCAATAAAGAGAAAATAGCTTTAATTCAACCCGAAAAATATATTACTGAAGATATCGGAATTTTAGGAATAAAAGATATTTTAAAAGAACTTGAAAAACCCGGTTTAGATCCTCGAAAAGCAGCAAAAGTTTTTGAATTTGATCCTAGTGTGAAAAAGATCACCGACTTAAAAATCGGAATGATCCTTCCGGGAATTGTCAATAATATTACAGCTTTCGGATGTTTTGTAGACCTTGGAATTAAAGAAAGCGGACTGGTTCATATTTCTCAATTGAAAGATGGTTTTGTTTCTGATGTGAATGAAGTGGTAAAACTACATCAACATGTTGAGGTGAGAGTAACTGAAGTGGATGAAGCGAGAAAAAGGATTCAGCTGAGTATGATTCTTTAATTTAAAACTCATGAGAATTTCAGAATTAAAAGAAAAAAAAATAACCCGCCGGGCGACCCGAGATTTTGATTTGGAAGGTAACCGTATTTATAATGAATTTGAATATGATTTACCTTTCAAAGCTGATTTTTCAGGTAGTGAAAAACAAAGAGAATGGGCTAAAATAATTGATCTAATTCCTTTTTTTCTTATTTTTCTTTTCATTTTTAAACTGGCTCCAATTCTATCTTTCTTGTTTTCAATCCCATCAGTAATAATTCTTGGAAGTATTACCGAAACAGTTTGGGGAACAACCTTAGGAAAAAGGATTTTTAGAATGATTGTCATTGACGATTTTGGAAATTTTCCTAATTTTTTCACATCATTAAAAAGGAATTTTTTGTGCTTATCCAACTTCTACCCTTCCTTTTCAGAATACACCACAAAAGATGTTGCATTTGGAACTCAAACACATTTTAGAACGGATTTAAGTATGCACATGAACAATAAATTGTGCAAAACATATATTGTCAAAGAAATTCAGTTGTTGAAAATCAAAAAACTGTTAGAAGAAAAAAAGTAGCTTAAAATTAAGCTACTTTCTTTTTATTTAAAATCCTTAGAATCTCTTCTCGGTCCTTTCGCCTCGGGCCATTTTGTAACCTGTCCTTTATCATCAAGAGGCATTTCTCTTTTCTCTCTGTTGGTAAATTCCGGATCTTCTGATGCCATGTAAGCTAGTGATGCCGTTAAAATTACATTATTTTTCACCTCATCAAAAACAATCTTGTCGTATGTATCTTTAGTCGTGTGCCAAGTATAGCCGAAATACCCCCAATTCAACGAACTTAGAGAAAATCCGGGAACTCCTGCAGCTACAAAAGAAGCATGATCAGAACCACCTCCGCCGGGCATTCCCGGAAAATCTGTTTTGATCTGATCTCTTACTTTTTTCGGAACTCCATTCAGCCATTTTCCGATATAATCGTACGATTTTACAAATCCTTGTCCGCTGATGTTTACAACACGACCTGTTCCGTTATCTTGGTTGAACACCGCCTGTGTTCCCTTTATAATTTCAGGATTATCTGCAACAAAACCTCTGGAACCGTTCAAACCTTGCTCTTCACTTCCCCAAAGTCCGACAACGATCGTTCTTTTATTGTTTGGATAATATTTTTTAAGGATTCTCATGGTTTCAAGCATCGTTAAAACGCCTGTTCCGTTGTCTGTCGCGCCCTGAGCACCATCCCAAGAATCAAGGTGAGCAGAAAGAATGACATATTCATTCGGTTTTTCTTTTCCTTTAATAATTCCGACTGTGTTAAAAGTTTTAGCATCAGGAAGAACTTTTGACTGTGCTTCAATTTTAATTTTAGGTTTACTTCTTTTTTCAGCCATTCTGAAAAGCATTCCATAATCTTCAACATCAATGTCGATCATTGGGATTTTGCTTGTTTTAGCTCCAAAAATCCGGTTGGCTCCCATAATTCCTGTCCAGTTTGAAATGGCAATTCCCACAGCTCCCGCTTTTTCCAAAGCTTCAGGAAGCGTATTATTATCGTATCCAATATTTTTCACATAGTCACGGAAATCTTTTGAAGCCTGTTCTTTTTCCGCTTTTAATTTTTCATATAATTCAGGAGTTGCAAACTCTTTGATCTGTTCATCAGAACGTCCTATTTTCTGATACTGCGCCATCAGAACAATTTTTCCTTTTGCGGAAGGTAACCATTGATCAAATTCAGCTTTAGAAGACACTTTAGGAAGAATTACAACTTCAGCCTCAATCGCTTTTTTAGTCGCAGGACTCCAAGCTAATTGGGTTGCAGATAATGATTTTATGCGAGGATACGTCATGTCAACATGCGTAATTCCTCTTTGCCAGCCTTTCCAAGTTCCGAATTGCTGTAGATTGGCATCAACTCCCCAAGAACGAAGTTTTTCGGCCGTCCATTCATTGGCTGCCAGCATTTCAGGCGTTCCAACCAAACGGGGCCCGATTCCATCAAGCAGTTCAGACGCCATATCTTCAAGCTGAGAATGGCTATTAACTTCATTTACAAAATTTTCAACTACAGGATTCAGTTTTTCCTGTGAACCGGTTTGTGCCTGAGCCCATGAAAATTGTACCGCCAATACTACTGCAGGCGCTACAAAAAAGCGATTTATCTTCATAATGTCATTGATTGGGATAAAGATAAAGGAATTCGGGGGAAACTGGGAAGGGTAAAAGAGAAAAACAGAATGATTTTTATCCTAATGATTGATATTTAGGCTTAAAAAATAATTTTAAAGTTAAATTTTTAAACCATTAAAATGTATCAAGCTGTTAAGAAGATTAGCTTTTGATAAAGTATTAAGAAGCTAAACAAGGATTTCACAATTTGATCTCTATAAAATAAGCCTAGATTCCTACGGAATGACAAACTTGATTTAATAATAAAAAAAACCGACTTCAAAGAAGCCGGTTCATATCGATTTTAGGTCGATTATTTTTTTGATTCCTCAACAGAAACTTTTCTGAAGTCTTTGAACAATTTGCTTAGTTCTAAAGCTGATTTACGAGCTCTAGTTCCAGCAGCCTTGTTTCCTTTTTCTGCTTGTTGGTTTGCTTCAGTTGTAAAAGCTTCAAATTCCGCGTTGATCTTTTCAATAAGTTCTTTCATTATTTTAAAATTTAGGGTGCAAATATAGGTTTTATGGTGGATTTCGCAATAGTTAAGGGTAAAAAAACTTAATAAAAATCGAGAATTATTAAAATTTGGAATGAAAATAAAAATTTTTAAGTCAATTCGTTCCTTTTTTTCTCTATCAAAAGCTAATGTAAAGTAAGATTCAGGTTTATTTAAAATAAAAATCAGATTTTCGGGAAGACCTTTTATCGGTTTTATGTAAATTCGCTAAATAACTAAATTATTTGTCCGTAAGTCCCATGGAGCTGCCAAAAGAATATATTTTATCGGATACCAACATCAGCACACTGTCTATATATGATCTTTTGAAGCACGCTCAAACGGCAAATTTTATAGAAAACAAAGATTTCCGGGACATCTACCCAATTGCCCTTGACTGCAATGCCGGAGTTTTTACGAAAACTACATCTGTCATTGATTTCCCGAATGTTTCCGTAAGCCAGGTTGGAACTTCATTAATAACTGCTTGCTCATGTGACAATGAAACGAATAAACTTTGCGAGCATCAGGCTGAAATTATTCACGCTATTCTGGAGCAGAAAAACTTCCGAATCTTTTTTGATCATAATGTAAGACAAAGATCATTGATGTCTGTCGCGAAAGGTTTTGGATTAGAAAATGAAACAAATTTGGATGCTTATTTTAACATTGAATATACTGATGGAAAATTAGATATTCAGCCAAAAATCAAAGAGCTGATCCAAATGGATGAGCAGGTTTTCAAACAGGATCTGCTTCCTCAACGCGTTTCAATATTAGATGAATTAGCAGTTCAGAATACTGATAAAAAAAAGATTCTGGTTATCGGAAAACACCGCTTTTACAATCAACTGAATTTTTCATTGATGGAAGCTGATATTACCCAATCAGGAAAAGTAAAAAACCCAATTACAACGATTGATCCCATGCAGTTGATCTGGAAAGCAGAACAACCCTCAGAGATCAAATTTTATACGGCAATTCTCACCTTTCAAAATAAATATAGCGAAGAAAAAAGCGCTGCAGAATTACAGGCTTTACAACTGATCGTCCAGAATCCTTTAGACCTTGATGTGTATTATCACGATCACACTGTAGCCGAAACAATTTCTTCAAAATCATTGATTTCGATTAATTTAAATATATTAAAATCGGAGATACAACTTACTGTTTTCAAGAAAGATCCTTTTTACGAAATTACAGGAGAGCTGTTGTTCAATGACATTTCCCTCCCTTTTAAAAATGTAGTGATCCGAAACGATTATTTTGTGTATTATCAAAATACGCTCAGCTTGGTTGACAATCCTGATATGCTTCGTGTGATCAAGTTTTTCAAATCAAATAATGAAATATTGATCATCCACGCTTCAAAATATGACGAATTTCTGCAAACTGTTTTATCTTCATTAGAACAGTATATCCATATCAATTACAGTTATATCCGCCAGGCCACACCGGTAGAATTGGCAGAGAAAGATTTCAACACAGAACGAATCATTTATCTACAGCAAAAAGGAAATTTTGTTTCTATTACTCCGGTAATGAAATATGGCTCGGTTGAAGTTGTCGTTTATTCCAGAAAGCAATTGTTTGATACTGATCAGAATGGAAATATGTTCACCATCGAACGAAATCATGATGCAGAAGATCGTTTGACTTCAATCATTATGAAACAACATCCTGAATTTGAAGAGCAAATGGACGGGAATGAATATTTCTACCTTCATAAAGATAAATTTTTAGATGAAAATTGGTTCTTAGAAGCCTTTGAAGCATGGAGAAACGAAAAAATAACCATTCTTGGATTCAATGAATTAAAGAACAATAAATTAAACCCAAATAAAGCTAAATTAAACATCCTGATTACCAGCGGTGTCGATTGGTTCAACGCTAAATTAGCTGTAAAATTTGGCAAGAAAGAAGCTTCATTAAAACAGATTAACAGAGCAATACGTAATAAGACTAAATTTATTCAATTAGATGACGGCACTCAAGGTATTTTACCCGATGAATGGATCAATAAAATCTCTAAATATTTCCAGATTGGAGATATTGATGAAGAATTATTAAAGATCCCGAAAATCAGTTTCACAGAAATATCAAATCTCTTTGAAAAAGAAGTTTTGAGTGATGAGGTACAAACAGAGATCAATACCTATTCACAAAATTTTTCAGCAACCAAAAAGATCCCTGAAATTACCGTTCCGGCAGAATTAAATGCAGAACTGAGAGATTATCAGCGAGACGGACTGAACTGGCTGGGTTTTCTTGATAATTTCAATTTTGGAGGATGTCTTGCCGATGATATGGGACTGGGTAAAACCATACAGATCATTGCTTTTATCTTACATCAAAGAGAAAAATACGGACCTACAACCAACCTGATTGTTGTTCCCACTTCCCTCCTATTCAACTGGCAGGAAGAAATTGAAAAATTTGCACCTTCCATCAAGGTTTTGTTGCATTATGGCGCCGACAGGAAGAAAACGACCGATTTGATGCATCAGTATGAAGTCGTATTGATAAGCTATGGAATGCTGCTTTCGGATATTCGTTTTCTTAAAACGTTTCATTTTAATTATATTTTCCTTGATGAATCGCAGGCTATTAAAAACCCGAATTCAGAAAAATACAAAGCCTCCCGTCTTTTACAATCAAGAAACAGGATCGTATTGACCGGAACACCCATTGAAAATAACACCTTTGATCTGTATGGGCAACTTTCTTTTGCCTGTCCGGGATTGTTGGGAAGTAAACAGTATTTTAAAGATACGTACGCCATCCCAATCGATAAATTTGAATACACCAAACGAGCTATAGAACTTCAGCAAAAGATAAATCCTTTTATCCTCCGAAGAACCAAAAAGCAAGTCGCCAAAGAGCTTCCCGAAAAAACAGAAATGGTTATCTACTGCGAAATGAACGCAGAACAGCGTAAAATTTACGACACTTATGAACGTGAGCTTCGAGAGTTCATCTCTGCATCCACTGATGATGAAACGCTTAAAAACAGTATGCATGTTTTAACGGGCTTAACAAAACTTCGACAAATCTGTAATTCTCCTGCTTTGTTGAAAGAAGGTCATTCCGGTGATAATGCCGTGAAAATTGAGATTTTAACCGAGCAGATCGAAAATAAATCTAAAGAACATAAAATTCTTGTCTTTTCACAATTTGTAGGAATGCTTGATTTGATTAAAACTGAATTAGAGAAGAAAAATATCCCTTTTGAATATCTGACAGGGCAAACCAAAGACCGCGGAACGAAGGTGAATAATTTTCAAACAGATGAAAATATCCGTGTATTTTTAATCAGTTTAAAAGCCGGTGGTGTTGGTCTTAACCTTACAGAAGCCGATTACGTTTATCTGGTAGATCCTTGGTGGAATCCTGCTTCTGAAAATCAGGCCATTGACAGAAGTTACAGAATCGGACAAACAAAAAATGTGATTGCCGTTCGCCTGATCTGCTCCAATACCGTCGAAGAAAAAATATTAAATCTCCAGAAGAAAAAAAATAAACTTGCCCAAGGTTTAATAAAAACCAGTGAATCAAAACTGCAGAATTTCAGCAAAAGTGATCTTCTGGAAATCTTGGAGTAAAATTTACCCAAAAGGACACAAAAGTTTTAGTACTCAATATATTTTGGATAATAATTTTCCATTCAGTTTATACACATTGAAACTTTGTGCCTTTTAACTTCTTTGAATCTTCGATTTGTGATTAAAAAAAACAATCGATTTTATAGATTATCATAGTAAGAATTGTTTTTATTGAAAATAATTCAAAAATAAATTTACATTCCTTATATTTGATTTTTATAATTTTGCATCATGAGCGATCAATTAGAAACGATAGAAGATTATTACAAACGCGTAAGACAAAACAAACTTAGAGTGTTTGATTCTGATGATTTTGAAACAGGAAAATCACATTTCAATATTTCTATGCGAAAGTACTGCAGTTTTAAAAGTCCTTACAATCGCCGCGACTATTATAAGATCAGCTTTATTATCGGTAAAGGAACTTTTCAGTATGGCCAGCAACAGTTGTATATCGATCGCCCTGCCCTATTTTTCCCTTCTCCGAGCATTCCTTATTCTTGGGAATGTGACGGTGATCTTCAGGAAGGTTATTTCTGTCTGTTTAATCAGGAGTTTTTTAATGGAAATTCAGAATTCAAGCTATTTAAGAAGACATCAATGTTTAAAGAATGGAGCATGCCGATTGTTTTTCTTACAGAAGAACAGACCCAGCTGGCAACCGTCTATTTTGAACAGATGTATAAACTTAATAATTCGTCCTATCCGTTTCGATGCAACAGCATTAAAAACCATTTGGCTTCCGTTTTACACCTCGCTTTAGAGAATCGCGTTGAAGATATTGACCCTAATGAACTTCCTGCTAACATTAGGTTATATCGACTGTTTGATGAACTTCTTAACAAACAGTTTCCGTTGGATTCACCGGCTTATCCATTAGCTTTGAAAACAGCTTCAGACTTTGCAGAACACCTTAATGTACATGTGAATCATTTAAATTCTTCCGTAAAATCGGTAGCCAATCTCACGACCACACAAATCATTAAAGAAAGAATGTTTGAAGAATCTAAAAATCTGCTGAAATACACCAACTGGGATATTTCTGAAATCGGCTATACATTGGGATTTGATGAACCTTCTCATTTTAATAACTTCTTTAAAAAGTACGCCAACACTTCCCCGCTTAAATTTAAAAGCATAGTTTAATTCTTTGAATTTTGTAATTTTTACTTTGTCTTTTAAAATTCATAGTAATCATACTTTCTCTATTTTTGTATCGTTAAAAAAAGAATAAGCATGTTGTTGAAAGAAGCATCTGAAAAACGCATCAGATTAATTACCATTATGGCCTTTATATCGATCCCGCTTTCGGGGTTTGTTACTGATATTTATTTACCTTCATTTCCATCAATGGCCAAGGGAATGCAGGTTTCGGAAAAAGATATCCAGATCACCTTAACATCCTATTTACTGAGTTATGGGATCTGCCAGTTATTCGTAGGAAATATTCTGGATAATATCGGGCGCTACCGTCCTAAATTACTGGCTTTACTATTTTTGATTATCAGCAGTCTGTTGATCACGATGACGAATAGTATTCTATTAATCTGTCTTCTCAGAATCCTTCAGGGAGCTGCGGTTTCTGTTTTGGTAGTGGCTACCCGCGCTATTTTTGTGGATATTTATGATGCGGAAAAAGTGAAGCATTATTTAAGTTATTTCACGATTGTCTGGTCTTGCGGACCTATTTTGGCACCATTTCTGGGCGGTTATCTTGAAAAGCTATTTAACTGGCATGCTAATTTTTATTTCCTTGCTTTCTATGCAGGAGCCATATTTCTTTTTGAACTATTCTTTAGTGGTGAAAGTCTTCCGGAAAAGAAGAAGGTCAGTTTTTCAGAAAATATCAAGCTCTACCAGATGATGTTGAAAAACCGCATCTTTATGTTGGGAATTTTCATTTTGGGATTAAGTTATTCTATTGTAATGTTGTTCAATATTACCGGACCTTTTATTATTGAAAATACTTTTCATTTTACTCCGGTGGTCATTGGATATTGTACTTTAATTCTTGGATTCTCATGGATGATTGGTGGGTTTATCGGCAAACGAAGAATTTCATTGGATTTCCAAGCTCGTATTTTACAACCTGTTATTATACAATTGGTTTTAATTGCTAGTTTGATTGCAGTAAGTTACTTTGCACAGAGTCTTTACATTACGATTCCTTTTGCATTTTTCATTCATATTTGTTCAGGGATTTTATTTACCTCTTTTTTTACGACAAGTATGTTGTATTTCCCTAAGAATGCCGGAACAGCAGGCGGATTAATGGGTGGATTAGTTTATATTATTACTTCTCTTACGAGTTTTATTATTTCTGTCAGTGGAAATGTTGCTCAACAAAAAGACTTGGGTTGGCGGTATCTGATTATTTCCTTTTTACTTTTTGCAATTATCCTTATTATGAGTCAAACATTGAAAAAAGAAAAAGCAGAGAATTAATCTCTGCTTTTTAATTCATCCGGCCTTCAACATTTCACCTTCAAACGATCGCTGACTTTTATATTGATTCTTCAAGTAAATGATACCATTTTATCTTATCATAAGATTCTAACAGAAATACAGCGGAAGCTTTTCTGGTATTCATTTCTCCATCAGCATTTTGAGTTTCTATATATTCTGCCAAAGCATGTTTATCCGTCAGATGGATTTTTATATCGGAAATTTTAATTTCCATTTCTGAAAATTTGCCAAAAGCAGAAGGTAACCAATTCGCAAAATCCTCGTAATTCAAATCATTTCCGCGACTTCCTTTCATTTTGAAGTCAGGATGGAAGTTCTGTAATAAACCTAACAATAAAGCTTCTTTATTTATCATATTCTTTTTGAACCAATTTTCTATATTTTCATGAAAATCCAAGATCTCTTTTTGTACTAATTCTGTTGTATCCATTACATTTCTATTATTCTTCATTCTTAATTTTTTCTTTTTAACAGCCATCATCTTATCGCAAGATCAAAAAAAGGAATCTAGTTCGTAAAATGATCTACTACATCATTACTGCAGTGCTTATATTAATCTATTAGTTATCATTAAATTAACAACCTCAGTAAAGATGCAGTACTGTCTTTTTAAGGGAAACAAGATATATTTGACATATAAAAATTGAACATTTATTTAGAAAGCAGGGGACTCTTTTATGTCTTTGGTTCTTTATTCTTACCCCTGCTTTTATTTTAAAAAGTATCTGCAAATATTTATTTGTAGCTTTTATATGACCATAGAGTAGTGACTATACTCATACTTTGTGTTTGTGTTTTTTGTGTTACAGGGGTGATCCCAAGCCCCTGTTTTTTTCATAATAATTGATGAGGAGCTCTCCTAAAAAGATCTACTATTTTTTTATCAATCAGAATACTCCTTCAAACGCTGTCTGTAGCTCATTAGGATGGATGTTTTTGAGATAAAGCCTACAAATTTGTTTTCCCGATCCACAACCGGAAGATTCCAAACACCTGTATCATCAAATATCTGGAGTATTTCTAATGGTTTATTTTCCGGATGAATGATTGCCGGCGGTGCTTTCATAATTTTAATAATACTCGCCGAAGTATCCGTATCTGAAAATAAAAAAGGACGAATATCATCTATGGTAAGGATTCCTCGCAATTTATTTTCATCATCTATCACCCCGAAAATATTCTTATCTCCTTCTTTTACAAGCTCAAATACATCTGCAATAGAAGCATTTTCATTCACAGTTTCTGAAAATCTATCGATAAAATCTTCTGTTTTTAATGAAAATAATAAATTTTTATCATGCTTATTTGTAAAGATCTTTCCTTCGTCTGCCAGTGATTTTAACTCTGGAGAAATGGGAGAAAACCATTTAGCGATAAGGTAAGACATCACAGAAACAATCATTAAAGGAATAAAAAGATCGTACCCGAAACTAGATTCCGCGATCAGGAATATCGCCGTAAGCGGGGCGTACAATACTCCACTCATGGCACCTGCCATTCCTACAAGAACGAGATTCGTTACCGGAACATCTGAAAAGCCAAGATGCTGACAAATTAAGGCAAACAAATAGCCTACAGTTCCTCCCGCAAAAAGTGAAGGAGCGAAGTTTCCGCCATTTCCTCCACTGAAAATGGTAAAAGACGTTGCAAATGCTTTTAAAAGACAAACTAAAATTAAAAATATAATGACTGTCCAGTCTTTAATCTCAAAATACCTGAAAAAACTGTTTTCAATAATTGAATGCGTATTACCATTTGTGAAAGCCTTTACCGTATCATATCCTTCCCCAAATAAAGGCGGAAAAAGTACGCAGAGCAATGACAAAACTGCCCCGCCAAACATGGCTTTTCGCAAGCGTGACATGTTTAGACCTTTTATAAAGTGTTCGACCTTTTGAGAAACAATAACAAAATACCTGGCATATAATCCGGTTGTAATCCCTAAAATAAGGTAATAAGGAACATTTTTATAATTAAAAGGTTCTCTTGTATAAAATCTGAAAAGTATATCTTCCTGAAGTAAAATCCTTGATAAAAGACTACCGCAAACCGCTGCAACAACCAAAGGAATAAAATCTGTGAAGACAACTCCCGTCAGCAAAATTTCAAAAGCAAACATGATCCCGGCAATCGGGGCATTAAAAGCTGATGCAATACCTGCTGTAGCTCCGGCAGCCAGTAATAAAGTTCGTTCTTTATAACTCAGACGATAGGTTTGAGCAAAATTAGATCCGATTGCAGCTCCGGTAACCGCTATTGGACTTTCCAATCCGGCAGAACCACCAAGTCCGACTGTAATTGCACTTTGAACAATCTGTGAATACATTTTAACAGAGGAAACGATACTTGAATTCTGAGCGATTTCATATAAAATAGCACCAATTCCTTTCCTGTCCTGACCTTTAAACAAGGTAAGAACAATGCTCGTCGTTAATACGATTCCCAAAAAAGGGAAAATGACGTAGAATAATATTTGATATTCAAAGTGAACTTTAGTGGTGATAAAATTATGAATATGATGAACAAGAGTTTTCAATACAACCCCCGCCAATCCAGCACTGCACCCTACAATAATACCAGAAAGAACAAGAAACTGACTACGGCTCAACCTGTTATTTAACCAATGAAGAATAAGCTCATAACTTCTTACTTTTTCAAGGCCGTATTTTTGAAAATCTCTTTTGAATTTTAGAAAACTTAGGTATTTTCTTTTATTATCAATTTTCACTTCTTTGAATGTTTTAATTCCACCATTAAGTAAGCGGGATGTAAATTTAGGAAATTAAATTTTGTTTTTTTGATTGGGGATAGATTGATTTTAATATGATTTAGCTTAATAAAATTAAATGATAAATAGTAAAGATATTTTCTTAAAAATTAGTTTTAATTAAAACTAATTTTAGCTATATTTGTTAGACTAAGTAAACGAAGGACAGATTTTCTATAATTTTTCTTTTTAATTTTATTGAGATAACGCTCTTATACATTAAAATATGTCTGTAAAACACAATAATATATCAGAATTAGCCTTAGAATTAGGTCTTGCAATGGGCGAAATGAAAAACCGTCTGCGACAGAAAATTCAGGCAAAAATTAATGAGTATGATTCTGATCTTTCTTTCGAACTTATAGAAATCATGGGACTTCTCTCACGTAATGACGGCATCAATCAGCAGGAAATCGGCAATAAGGTAAGCAAGGACAAATCAAGCATAACATATCTGATCAACAGCCTTGTAAAGCGTGAATTCGTTCAAAGGATCGAAAATAAAAACGACAGAAGAAACAAGCAAATTTACCTTACCGATAAAGGAAAGCAAATCGTACAAACGGTGTATCCCTGGGCATTGGAACTTTACGAAAAAGCCGCCGGCGATTTTAATGAAAATGAAATAAAAAATGCTCTTCTTTTAGTTAAAAAAATGACAACAAATCTCGAATAAATAATTCTTAAATTAATCTAACATGAGAACAATACTGGTACCGATTGATTTTACCTCAACCACAGAAAATGCCGTGAAAGTTGCTTCACAATGGGCAAAACAATATCAATACGAACATATTATATTGTTGAAAACTTCTGACGAATCTGAATTCGACTACCTGCATATTGCAGAAGGTCATTCATTTGTAAATGAAGAAAGTATCAACAGTCTTCTTAAAAAAACGGAATTATTATTTAAGAAATTAGCCAATATCATTCTTGAAAAATTTCCTGACCTTAAAGTTTCAAAAGCAATAAGCAACTGGACTTTAACCAGAAGCATTAATGATATTGTAAAAGAACAGCCGTCGATAGAATTGATCGTTTTAGGCAGTGATGATCAGGCAGTTTCCAGCGACAGTGTAGTTTCGGAAAATATAATAAGCATTGCCAGAACAAGCCCCGTAAAAACTTTGATTGTTCCCAATAGTTATAACTACAGCGAGATTAAAAATATTCTCATTCCCTGCGACATCAACGGTATTACAAAACTAGAAAGGCTGTTTAACCATAAATATATCATTCGTAAACAGGATGTAAAGTTGATGTTTTTAAATATTCATACAAAAGAAGATCAAACAATTATAGAAGAAAAAAAGGTTGAAATTCAGGAATATATTCATCAGCATTTAACAGAAATCCCAAGCACAATCTATTATTCTTACGATAAAAATATTGTCAACGGAATATTGACTTTTGCATCAACAAATAAGACAGATCTTATTATTGCCCTGCCCGGCAAACATAGTTTTCTGTATTATTTAACGAGTAATAGCATTTCGGAAGGCATCTATCAGAATGTTAACCAGCCTGTTTTAATATTAAAATAGAGGATGTTTTAAAATAAAATAACACCTACTGACAGACTCTTGTCACAATCCTGATTTATTTTTGTTGAATAATTTAAAATCCTCAAAAATGAATTTAGTATCCATACGTATTATTACCGCTAATATTGAAAATTTAGTGAAATTTTATGAGCAAATAACAGGAATTACAGCAATACAATACACTCCCGATTTTGCTGAGATTAAAACATCAAATGCAACAATAGCCATCGGAAGCACAAAGACATTGCAATTTTTTGGTGGTGAAAATATAGCACAACCCGCTGAAAACCGCTCTGCAATTATTGAATTTTTAGTTGATGATGTAGATAAAGAATTTGAGCGATTAAGAGATTTCTTATCTTCTCATATTGTACAGGAACCGACCACGATGCCTTGGGGAAATAAATCGTTATTATTCCGAGACCCTGATGGAAATTTGGTTAATTTCTTTACTCCAATTTCAAAAGAAGCGATTGAAAAATTTAATTCAAATTGATTTTAAATAAATTTTTTTAAGCTTTTTATTTTAACCACAAAAGGAACAAAAGCCATTTGAATATTTCATTATTGTTTAATAAGTAGAAAACAAAAGTTATCAAAAGAGTAAAAATCAAAGATTTTTAAAAACTTATGTGTTCTTAATTTGTAGTTTATTAATGAACTTAAAATACTAAAGTGTTAATCTTTTGATTCTTTTGTGGTTAAAAAAACAGCATCATTAAAATTATAATGACGCTGTTTTTAATTTATTTGAAAATTGTTTTCCGTTTAAATTCAAATGAAAGGTATATTTTTAACCTCTCGCCTTTTCATCCGTAAAAAACTGATAACCTTCTTTTTTATTGATAAGTTGTAACGGATATAACTTAGGATTGTATTCTCCATTTAACACTTCATTTAAAGCATGTTTTTTTGATTCACCGAATGTTACAACCAATATATTTTCAGCTTTATTGATCAAAGGTTCAGTCAAAGTGATCCTGAACATTTCCTGAGGCTTCAAATAATAAGCAGCCACCCATTTTTCTTTTTCATCTAAAACTGCTTCACCCGGAAATAAAGATGCGGTGTGTCCGTCATCCCCCATTCCTAAAAGGATAAAATCAAAAACGCCTTCATATCCAAGAATATTTTTAATCTCTTGTTCGTATTCTTTAGCATAATCTTCCGGTTCTACTCCATCTTTATACATTGGGAAAATTTGCTCTTTATTCACAGGAACTTTATTGAAAAGTGCTTCAAAAGTCATTTTTGCATTGCTTTTCTCATCATCTAAAGAAACCCATCTTTCATCAACCCAGAAAAAGTACACTTTATTCCATTCTATTTTTTCTGCATATTCTTGCGTTGCCAGCAAATTAAAAATCGCTTTTGGAGAAGAACCTCCGCTTAACGCAACCACAAAACGGTTATTTTTCTGAATAGATTTTTGTGAAAGATCAACAAACGTATCCGCTGCCTTTTTATATAATTTATCTAAATCATCAAATACAGTAATATTCATTTTTGTCTTTTTAAATTAATATATCTTAAACCCAACTATGCCCTTGCCTTTCAACCAATGCAATACTCTCTTGTGGCCCCCAACCTCCGGCTTCATAGTTTGGAAAAGATGCTTTACCATCCTGCCAGGCTTCCTGAATCGTTTTTACAACATCCCAGGCTTCTTCCACCTGATCCGAACGCATAAATAATGTAAGGTCACCCAAAAGTGCATCCAACAACAGTGTTTCGTAAGCTTCCGGAGTATCTTCCTGACAAGCAAAATTATCAAAGATCATTTCAACAGGCTTTAAAACCAATGAAAGTCCCGGTTTTTTTGCCATAAACTGCAATCTGATATCCATCAACGGCTGAATATTAATAATCAATCTGTTAGCCGATAAATGTTGTGAACTTTCTGAAAAAGTTGAATGTGGAAGCGGCTTAAACTGAACCGTAATATAAGAATGCTTTTCTTTCATTTTCTTTCCGGTGCGAACGTAGAAAGGAACGTCCTGCCATCTTTCGTTGTCCAGATAGAATTTTACTGCTGCGAAAGTTTCTGTATTAGAATCTTCTGCAATTCCATCCTCCTGACGATAGCCTTTAGCCTGTACGCCGTTTACAACGCCTTTTCCGTACTGACCTCTTACTGCGTAATGATCAACCTGGTCTTCTGAAATTCTGCGAATTGATTTCAATACATCAACTTTACGATCTCTGATCTCGCCTGATTCCAATGAAGCCGGCGGTTCCATCGCAACCATACAAAGAATCTGTAACAGGTGATTTTGAATCATATCTCTCAACGCCCCGGTCTGCTCGTAGAAACTTCCTCTTGTTTCAACGCCAACCTCTTCAGCAACGGTAATTTGTACTGATTCTATATGTTTGTGATCCCATAAAGGTTCAAAAATAGAATTTCCAAATCTGAACGCCAATATATTCTGTACCGTTTCTTTTCCTAAATAATGATCGATACGGTAAATCTGTTCTTCTTCAAAAGTCTCAGCCAGCAAACTGTTCAGTTCTATCGCTGATTGTTTATCATGACCAAAAGGTTTTTCGATAATAATTCTATCTCTTTTAGGATCAGAAGCTAATGATGTATTTTTGATATGATTGGAAATGGTGGAAACAAAATTGGGCCCGATCGATAAATAAAACAACCTGTTCCCTCTTGTTCCGTAAACGGTATCCAATTCTTTTAATTTCTGATGAAGATTCTTATAAGAACTTTCCTCATCCAATTGATGCTGAAAATAGGTAATATGAGCCTGAAAACCTGCCCAATCTTCTGAAGTTATCTTTTTTCTTGAGAAATTTTCAAGATTTTCTTTAATGTAATTTTTAAAATATTCATTGGTATTATCCGCTCGTCCGAGTGCTACAATATTAAAACCTTTAGGCATTCTGCCATCGATATATAAATTATAAAACGCCGGAAAAAGTTTTCTTTTTGCCAAATCTCCTGTAGCCCCAAAAATGATAATTGTAGTTGGGTGCAAGGCCTTATTTTCAGTCATTTTTCCGAATTTTAATGAGTTGCAGTTTGCCATAAAGTGTGGAAGATACCTTCTCTGTCTGTACGCTGATACGTATGAGCTCCAAAATAATCACGCTGAGCCTGAATTAAATTAACAGGAAGAGATTCCGTTGTATAGGCATCAAAATATACTAAAGCAGTCTGAATTCCTAAGCTTGAAACTCCGTTTAAAGCAGCAAACGCAGCCGTTTTTCTTAATGAATTGATTTTATGTTTAACGATAACAGAAATATCCTGATCCAGTAAAATATTAGATAAATTAGAATCTTTAGTATACGCTACATAAAACTTTTCAAGTAAAACTGAACGAATGATACAGCCTCCTCTCCAGATTTTCACAACGTCTTTTAATGGAATTTCAAATTGATATTCTTCAGAAGCTTTTACCAATAAAGCCAAACCTTGCGCATAGCTGATCAATGTTGCTAAATACAAAGCATCTCCAACTTCTTTGATAAATAATTCTGTATTTTCCGGACTTGTAATTTCGTTTTTAGCATATAATTGAGAAGCCTGAACTCTCTCTTCTTTATACGCCGATAAAATTCTTGAAGTCACAGCAATATCAATAGTTGGGATAGAAACCCCGATTTCCATTGCCTGCTCGGAAGTCCATTTTCCGGTTCCTTTTGCTCCGGCTTTATCTAAGATCTGGTCAACAAGATAACCGTCTGTCAAATCATCCTTTTGTTGGAAAATATCTCTGGTGATCTCGATCAGGAACGAATTCATTTCGCCATTATTCCATTCTTTGAAAACTTGGTAAAGCTGATCGTTATTTAGTTTCGCTCCTCTTTTTAGTAAATCGTAAGCTTCGCTGATGAGCTGCATGATAGCATATTCAATTCCGTTGTGTACCATTTTTACATAGTTTCCGGCAGAACCTTTTCCCATGTAAGCTGTACACGCTTCGCTATCAACTTTTGCAGAAATTGCTTCCAACATAGGCTGAAGCAGATTGAAAGCTTCCAAATCTCCACCAGGCATTATACTCGGGCCTGTTCTGGCACCTTTTTCACCTCCGGAAACTCCCATTCCCATAAAATGAAGGTTTTTTGAAGCTAGATCGGCAACACGTCTGTTTGTATCTTTGAAATAAGAATTACCAGCATCAATAACAATATCTCCTTTGCTTAAAAGTGGTGTAATATTTTCCAGAACTGCATCTACAGGTTTTCCCGCAGGAACCATAAGAATAATTTTCCTCGGCGCTTCTAATGCAGACACGAAATCCTCTAAAGTAGCTGTACCTTTCACCTTCATTTCCGAAGTGGCACCGTCCTGTAATTCTTTTACTTTTTCTGCGTCAAGATCAAATCCTGCGATCGAAAAGCCATTATCAGCAATGTTATAAAGAAGATTCCTCCCCATCACTCCGAGACCGATCATCCCGTAATTATATTTATCCATTTTTATTGATATTTATATGAATTCTATTTTACGGAGTATAAAATTACGGAAATGCTAATTAGTAAAAAAATAAATGGCTAAAAAAATACTTCAAGATCGTAATAGAAAGGTTGTTACATGTAGTAAAAATACTCTTTAACAAAACACAAAACACACGCAATCAATGAATTAATATATGTTTAATTTTAATCACAGAACGATTTTTTATAATAACAATGATTGTCACTTTTTGATTGAAAAATATGATAAGCTAAGTTTTAATTTACTTTCTTCAAATTCAGTCACCAAGTCTTGAAAGACTTTAAAAATATTTCAAATTTAGATATTATAACTGCTTCTTGTAGAACATGACAGCAAGAATATAAATAAGCTTTTCCATGTTTCCTTATTATAATTGTATTTATTTTTCTTTAAAATTAATCAAAAATACCATCCGAATTATCTGAAAATTTTCTGTGCAAATTGATAAAGACATCTTCTCCAAGTCAGCCATTCGTGGTAAGTTTGGGGAGATTTGTATTGAGAATAAGAATATTTATTTTGATTTAAATAATTAATTATGGCTTCATTATATTCAAAAAATCTTGCGTCCTCTTTTTCTCCAATTCCGATGAAGAAGAAAGGTTTTTGTTTTGATTTTAATAACTTACTGATAGGAAGCTCTTTAAAAGGCTGATCTTCTGTCCCTTCATAAATAACAGGGCTAAAAGAACCAATTGCTGAAAATAACTCCGGATGATTTGCTCCGATCAGCATCGCCTGATAACTCCCGCGGGAGAGTCCTGCAATGGCTTTTTTACCGTCAGTCTTGTATTTTTTTTCGATGTACGGAATTAATTCCTGAACAACGATCTTATCTAAATTTTTAGTTGAAATTACCGTTCTGGGATAATTGTCAGGCATTTTTTCTTGTTCAGGGTTCAATGCAACGCCGTAATCCATCACGACAATCATTTCTTTCGCCTTTTTTTCAGCAAAAAGATTGTCGAGAATATTTCTGATGTAACCTTGCTTTTCCCAACCCGTAATATCTTCACCCGTTCCGTGATAAAGGTATAAGACCGGAAATTTTTTAGTTCTGTAATTAGGAGGAAGATACACTTTGAAATTTCGTTTTCCTTTGGTAATCTCAGAATTGAAAGAGTCATTAACAATTTTTCCGTGCTTTACATTTTTCTCGAAGAAAAAATCTTCACCGGACGGAATTTCGATTCCGCTTGTCGGCTGGCCGTAACCAAAGTAAAGATTTGTATTTGGATCATTGGTTCGCTTGCCATCTACATTGAACCAATAATAATGAAAACCAATATCCATCGGTGAAGTGGAGACATTCCAAAAGCCTTCTTTGTCTTTGGCTGTAACAGATTTTAAATTTTGCATGCCGTCTCCTCCCTCTAAAACAACAGATTTTGCATCCGGAAAATAAACTTTAAACTGAGTTTGATTTTCAGCATTAATTTTCGGAAAATCTTTTCCTTCCAATACTGTTACAGAAGTTTTATAATTCTGGGAAAACATCGTAATTGAACAAAAGCCTAGAATAGAAGTTATTATCTTTAAATTTTGCATTTATTTTGTTTTAAAGTAGTAGAAAGTCGTGTAATTTATGAATTTAAACTTAAAAAAGACCATAAATAGGACTATTCATATAAGAAAATACCTCAAAAAGTATCTAGCTTTCTGAGGCAGTTTATTAATATTCTTTTTGATATTTAATAAAGATCAATAGTCGAATTGTAGTACTTTTAATAATTCAGTCTGTTGCATCACTTCATTTTTACTGTTGATCAGATTATAATTTGCCTGAAGCCAGTTATTCCTTACAACAAAAAACGTATACGCATCCATCAAGCCTTCTTTGTATTTTTCTTCTGATTTTTGAAAAGATAATTTCTGATTTTCAAAATTAGATTTCAGCAAAGTATATTTTTCCTCAGAATTTTGGAATTGTACTTTGATAGAATTGATACTTTGAGTTAAATTATTAATCACAATTTCTTTTTCGTAATTATAATTAATAACATTCAGTTTTGCAATTTCAACGTTATTTTTCACTTGTAATTTATTAAATATAGGAATCGAAAGCCCGAAAGAAACCTGCTGACTTTTATTTCGTTTAAACTGATCCGAAAAAGGATCGGCAGATTCACCCAAAACCTTGCTGTAAAAACTTGACCAATTATAAGAACCATTAAGCGTCGGCAGATAGGCAGATCTTGCAATATTGATATTTTTTTCGGCAGCATTTATTTCTGTGATTATCGTTTTGTAAGCAGGATTTTTCTCCAACAAGTTTTTAATAAATTCTGGGTCATTAAAGTTAAAATCTGACAGGTTTTCTTCGGTCATTTTAAAGTCTAAAGAATCGTTTGTGATGGCCAGCGCATTCAATAAATTTATTTTAGAAAGATCCCGGGCATTCTTTGCAGAAACCCACTGTTCCTGCAAAGTTCCAAGGTTTGCTTTGATGTCATAGACATCGCTTTTTGGTCGGTTTCCTATTTCAACTTCCTTCTCGGTGCGTTTGATTTGGTCTTCGATTCCTGAAATCTGGGTTTCCAGAACATCCAGCCAGCTTTTACTGTTCTGATATTTGAAAAACATTTGGATAACGTTCAGTTTTACATCATTTTGAGCCTGCTTCATTTTGTAAGTTGAACTCTCTTTATTAATTTTTGATAAAGAAATATTGAGATAATTCCGCCAGTTCATCAATTCCCAATTGGCTTGTACATAAACATTGTCGTATTGTGTATTGATGGCTTCTCTTTGATTATTATTCTGATTGATTCCCAATCCGAAATTGTAATTATGATTAACTCCGGCTTCAACTGACGGCAGCAACATCCCTTTTGCAGCAGAAATCTGACGCTCATTTTTCTGAATAGTAACCGTAGCCTGTTTTATCAACGGGTGATTTGTAGCTGCATAATCCAGACATTGATCGAGCGTCCAAACCTGCTGAGCCGGAAAAAGATTGATGATAAATATGAAGAATAGTTTTTTCATAATTGATTGACTAACAGTTGATAATTAATAATTGATAGAAAAGCTTGTGATGTATAGCTTACTCGTATTTCAGATATTTTACAAGATTCACTTTTGTAGCCTGATACGCTTTGATACTTACCACACAAAACGTAAGCAACAGCAACACAACAAGGCTGAAAATAAATGGCCAAACCGGCATATCTATTCTGTAAGCGAAGTCTTTCAGCCATTCATTAATCAAATAATAACTTATCGGGATGCTGATAACAACAGCAGTGAATGTAATCCAAAGGAACTGTTTTGTTAATCCAAGAATCAAGGTTCCGTCTGATGCTCCAATCGTTTTTCTGATGGCGACGTCCTTCAGTTTCTGCTCGATCATTAATGATGACAAGGCGAATAATCCAAGTAAAGCCACCATCAAAACCATCGCATTGAGGATTGTAAAAAGTGTCTGCTGTTTTTGATATTTCTCAAAGGTCTTCGCAAATTTCTGATCCAGGAAATAATAATCGAAAGGATAACCTTGCTCCACATTATTCTGCCAATAGGTTTTCAGTCTTTTCACCGTACCATCAATGTCATTCGGGTCTATTTTCAGCTGAATATTATAGACATTGAATCGCTTCCATCCCGTTTCTCTGTAATGGAAAAATATAATAGGATCTACCGAGCTGCGTGGATTGAAAATATTAAAATCCTTCACAACACCTACGATTTTATACTTTATACTGTCAAATCCAGGTTTAATTTCTTTTTTCAAAGCATCTTCGTCTTTCCAACCGAATTTTCTTACGAAAGCTTCATTAACCAACGCATTATTGATGGTGTCTGAGGAAAGATTCGGATCCAGCCAACGTCCTGTTTTTAGTTTTGCATTAATAAATTTCAGATAGTTGAAATCCATAGAACCGTGCTGACCTTGTATACTTTTGTCCTTATAATCCATATTGGAACTACTGTATCTTCCGCTTCCGGGAACCGCTTCACCGTAAGAAATATCGGTTACACCTTTGATCTTTCTCATCTCGGTTTTCAGTCGTTCGTATTTCAGCCAGGGTTTCGGATTATTTTCGCTGAAGTTGATCATCATAATCTGTTTTCCGTTGTAGCCCAGATCTTTGTTCATCATATATTTCACTTGCTGATTTACAATCAATCCGCCTATGATAAAAAATGAAGAGATGATTAATTGTAAGGTTAAAATCCCGTTTCTCAACCAAACTCCGTGCTTGCTTCTTGCAAAATTTCCTTTCAAGGTTTCTATTGCTTTGAAGTTGGCCAGATAAGTTGCCGGAATCAATCCTGAAATCAACGTTACCATAATTACCATCACAAATGAGTAAAAGTAAATATGCCAATCATTCATTACCATTTGCTTGTCATAGAACTTGTTGAAGCTTGGTAAGAGAAGTTCCGTCAAAGCCAAAGAAAGTAGATAGGACGCCATACAGATCAAAAATGTTTCCAGTAAAAACTGTAGAACAAGACTGGATTTTGTACTGCCGATGGCTTTTCTTACGCCAATTTCCTTTGCTCTTTGAGACGCTTGCGCAGTTTTTAAATTAATGAAATTAATAGCTGATAAAATCACAATTAAAACGGAAAGTGTGAACAAAATAAGCAATGTTTTGAAATCCGGCGGACCGAACCACGATGCTTTTGCGTGTAGTTTTATTTTATCCAAAGGTGTTAGCACACTGTCTGTTGGACCATAAAGATCAAGATATTGCTGGACTGTAACGCCTGTCTCCTTACTCTCCAGTTTTGCTCTGTATTCAAAAACATCTTTCAATAATTTTTGACGTACAACATCAGGATCTGTTCCTGGCTTCAACATAAAAAAACAAGCATAATTGAAATTTCCCCACCATTTTTCATCATCTTTCATCTGCTCCGGTTTTATAATGAACTCAGGCTTTATCTGAGAATTTTCTTTAGGCAATTCATAAACGGCTGTTACGACGTAATTTTTGTTATCAAATTTTACACTTTCGCCTGCAACATTGGTTTTCCCAAAAAGATTTTTCGCCGCGTCTGTCGAAAGGACGATCACGCTTTCTCCTTTCAAAGCATCCTTGTAACTTCCGGAAACCAATTTGAACGGAAAGAATTTGAAAAAACTATCACTTGCCGTCATCCCATCTTTTTGGAAAACGGTTTTCACTTTTGTAGTCATCTTAAGACCAATTCCGGAACCGTTGAACAAAACGAAATCCTCAATGCCGGGAATCACTTCCTTCGCACGTTTTGCCATTGGAACAGAGATGTTGTTTCCATAATTGTTTTCAGGTTTGTGATACGTCTGGAAATAAACGATGTCATCTTTTTTCGGATTCCATTTTTCGAAAGATTCTTCGTCATTCCAATGCATCAGGATGAGCATAAATCCGGTTAACCCGATCGTCAATCCAAACAAATTGATGATAGTTGAGAGCCAATTCTTTTTATAATTGATGAAGGCAATTTTGAGCCAGTTTTTTATCATAATCGATGTAATAAGTGGTGATAAATTACAGAGAAACAGCGCTAAACCGCTCTCTGTAATTTTTGAAAATAAGGATGAATGAATGTATCTTTTACAGAATTTTATTAACCAAAATTCTTAGCATCTGCTTTTTCGAAAACATCTTTTCTTTGGGAAGAATGTTCTTCTGAGAAGATCTCGCCATCTTTCATATTCACAATTTTCGAAGCATAGCCAGCATCGTAAGAAGAGTGTGTTACCATTGCGATGGTAGATCCTTCTCGATGCAGTTCAGCCAACAAATTCATTACTTCGTTTCCGTTGGAGCTGTCCAGATTTCCTGTAGGTTCATCGGCAAGAATCAGTTTTGGTTTCGTTACCAACGCTCTTGCAACGGCTGATCTTTGTTGCTGCCCTCCGGAAAGCTGTTGTGGATAATGTTTTGCTCGGTGAGCGATGTTGATCTTGTCCATGATCTCTTCTACTTGTCTTTTTCGTTCCGAAGCTGAAACTCCGTTGTAGATCAATGGAAGTTCTATATTTTCGTAAACCGTAAGTTCATCGATTAAATTAAAATTCTGGAAAATGAACCCGATATTTTTCTTTCTGATTTCTGATTTTTTTCTTTCATTTAAATTGATTGTTTCAGTTTCTCCAAACTTATAAGAACCCGACGAAGCGCTGTCTAATAATCCCAAAATATTAAGAAAAGTTGATTTCCCACAGCCTGAAGGCCCCATTATAGCAACAAATTCGCCTTCTTTTATGCTTAAACTAACATTGTTTAATGCGTTGGTTTGAACGTCTTCGGTTTTATAGACTTTTGAAATGTTTTGAATATTTATCATTGTATTAATTTTTTAAAGTTTTATTTATTTTGATTGAGAATTTATTTTATTTCTGAACATCAAGCATTTCATATTTTTTAATCTCAGAATAATCAGAACTTATGACTTTTTCGCCCTGTTTCAATCCGGAAACGACTTCATAATACAGAGGATTTTCTCTTCCCAGACTGATGTTGCGCTTTTCGGCTTTGTTGCCTTTTAAGACAAAGATCCATTTTCCGTTGGTATCTTTGTAGAAATTACCTTTCGGAATCATCATACTTTGGGTATCAGCAGATAATTTTAATTTGACTCCGAAGGTCATTCCTATTTTTAAATTTTCAGGTTTTGCATCGATGAAAGTCAGTTCTACAGAAAACTGTCCGTCTTTTACTTCCGGAAGAATTTTTGTAATAATAACTCCGAATTGCTTTGCATTGCTTTCCAGACTTCCTTTAATGCCGTTTTGAAGTTTATTGATGTAATATTCATCTACTTTTGCAATCAGTTTGTAACCGCCCATTAAATCTACTTTTCCGATACTTTCGCCACTCGTAAGATTTTGACCAAGTGTAATATTGAATGACGACAATCTTCCTGAAACAGGCGACATAATAAGGAAATTGTTTTTGTTTGAACGAAGAATATTTAAACTTTTTTCCATTTGATTAATGGAATTATTAATGGCAGAAAATTGAGAAT
This sequence comes from Chryseobacterium sp. G0201, assembly GCF_003815655.1. NCBI lineage: Bacteria > Pseudomonadati > Bacteroidota > Flavobacteriia > Flavobacteriales > Weeksellaceae > Chryseobacterium > Chryseobacterium sp. G0201. The sequence continues at coordinate 4,508,670 of NZ_CP033917.1, forward strand.
TTCTGGAAGCTTTTTCACTGGAAGCACCTTTTTCCACGATTACTTTTCTCTGTTTCTGATAATTTAAATTTTGAAGACTTACATCATAATCCGTTTTCTTTCCGATTTCTGCGTCATATAATCTTTTCTGAAGATTGAAAGACTGCAATGCCGTATTGTAATCGTTCTGAGATTGAAGCAATTCTTTATCCTGATTGAATTCCTGATTTTTAAGTTCCAAAAGCGTACTTCTCATCTGGCTGATCTGTTGCATAATTCCCGTCTCCTGATTCAGATAATTGAATTCTGTATTCGGATTGTAAACTCGTGCGATTGGCTGACCTTTAGTTACCATTTGTCCGTCTTCTGCAAAAATTTCTTTCACAGCACCACCTTCCAAAACGTTGACCAATGATGAATTTAAAGATTCGGTCTGCGCGGTTACCATCAACATATCTTCAAATCTTCCCACCGTAACTTCATCCACCTGAATGTCTTCTAACTTCACGTTATACGTTTTTTTCTGATTCAGAAAATACCAACCAAAAACCGAAACTGCCAGCGCAGAAGCAACGATGATTAATATTAATTTTAATTTAGACTTCTTTTTTACTATTTTCGTATCCATATTTGAGATAACTAATTTACTTACAATATATTAGACAAATCAAATACCAGAGATTTATAATCTCGTAAAAGTCTGAAAACGTGAATAAAAATAATTTTATTCATTTCAGAAGTGTTCATTATCGGACACTTTTTGTGCGAAAACGGACATTTTAATTGGTTGTTGGTATTTGGTTTTTAGTTGTTAGTGTTTGATTATGATAAAAAATTACATTCAGATAATTAAAAGCTAAACACCAACAACTAAAAACCAAACACCAACAACCATACACCAAATAAAAAGTAATGCGAAAAAAAGAAGCTCATATTTTAATTGTTGATGATGACGAGGATATTTTATTTTCGGCAAGAGTCTGGCTTAAGAAATTTTTCACGGAAGTCAGTTGTCTTAGTCAGCCCAAGAATATTCTGAAGTTTTTGGCTGAGCAACAAATCGATGCCGTTCTTTTGGATATGAATTTCCGAAAAGGATTTGAAAACGGGCGTGACGGACTGTATTGGATGCAGGAAATCAGAACTTTAGAACCTCATCTTCCTATCATTCTAATGACGGCTTATGGCGAAGTAGAATTGGCTGTTGAAGCTCTTAAAAACGGAGCATCAGATTTTATTTTGAAACCTTGGAATAATGAAAAATTATACGCTTCCGTAAATTTGGCAGTTGATATTTCACGAAAAAATAAAAAACTGAATCAGTGGGAAAATGTAAGCATTAAAACCAATCAATATCAGTTGGATACAAAATCTGCTGCCATGCAGGCGGTGATGGATCAAATTACAAAAGTTGCTCCAACAGATGCTAATGTCTTGCTTTTAGGCGAAAATGGAACCGGAAAGTATGTTTTGGCGGAACATATTCACGAATTATCTGAAAGAAAAAACCAGCCTTTTGTACACATTGACTTGGGAAGTATTTCGGAAAATCTTTTTGAAGCAGAATTATTCGGTTACAAAAAAGGAGCTTTTACGGATGCCAATCAGGATTACTCCGGAAAAATTGAGAATGCCCAAAACGGAACCGTTTTTCTGGATGAAATAGGAAATCTCCCTTCTCACCTTCAGACCAAATTATTAAGCCTTATTCAAAATCGAAAATTATCAAGGTTAGGTGAAAGTAAAGAACGATTATTAGACATAAGATTTATTTTTGCGACTAACGAAAACCTTAAAAAAGCTGTGTCTGAAAACCGTTTTCGGAAAGATCTTTATTACAGAATCAACACCGTAGAATTGCAAATCCCAAATCTGAGAGACCGATTGGAAGATATTCCGACTTTAGGGAACTATTTCTTGGAAAAATACAAGCAGAAATATCATAAAACAGAGCTTTCTCTTAACGAAAATTTAATTGAGGAATTGGTAAATTATTCATGGCCGGGAAATATCCGTGAATTGGATCACTGCATTGAAAGAAGTTTGATTCTTTCTAACGATAAAAACCTTAAATTACTAATGCCACAGGATGAGGAAACTGACAATCCGATTACCAACCTGAATATCGAGGAAATGGAAGAAATTCTCATCAAAAAAGCGTTGAAAAAACACAAGGGAAATATTTCTCTCGCAGCTGAAGATCTAGGATTGTCGAGAGCGGCACTTTACAGAAGAATGGAAAAATTTGAATTGTAAATGAAAAAACAGCAACTCATCTGGTTATTTTTTATTGTGCTGGCGGTCGTTAGCGGGATTTTTGTGTTTGATTTTTATTCACAGAATAAGTGGATCAATTTCGGTTTATTTACGATCATTGCTATTGCGTTTATTATTTTAGCACAGCTTTCAGCACTATCATTTATTCAGAAAACTGAAAAAATATTGTTGGCTATTCAGAAAAAAGACTTTTCTCTTTTCCCAAAAACAGAAGAGAACATTTTGCTTGATAATGCCGTAAAACTTTATTACCAAAGCAAAGAAGAACACCTTTCGTACTCTTCCTATAAACTTTTGTATGAAGAAATTTTGAGTCAATTGGAAATTGGACTGATGATCCTTTCCGAGAAAAATAATGAATGGGAAGTATTTTATGTAAACCCTGTTTTTTTGGAAATTCTACAAATCCCAAAATATAATTCATGGGAATTATACAAATCCAAGACACCCAATTTTTATAAGATCATAGAACAGGCTAATTACGAAAATTCTCAGGAATTTTTTGATATTTCGATCAATGAAAATGTGAAACAATCATTTTCTCTGCGAACAAAAAAAGTACAGAATGTGAAAAACCGCTTCTGTATCATCAGTCTGGAATCTGTTCAAAAAATTATCGAACAGAAAGAAAAACACGCTTGGAATAATCTGATGAAAGTAATTTCTCATGAACTTCTGAATACACTTACGCCCGTCAACAGTTTAATTCAGAATCTGGAATACATTGCCAATCAAGATGTTGTTGAAAAAGAAGATCAACAGGAAATGAAGGAAAGTTTAACGATCATTAGTTCAAAATCAAAACAATTACTGAATTTCGTAGACGATTACAGACAGGTTGCCGAATTACCAAAACCCGTTTTTAAAACTATTTCTCTAACTCAAATTGTGAAATCTGCACTTAATTTTCTAAAACCTGAATTTGAAAAAAACAATATTACAATCATCACTTCATTGGAAGATCAAACTATTTCGGCAGATCAAAAAATGATCGAAAGATGCTTGATTAATCTATATCTAAACGCAATTTATGCTGTTACAGACAATTCTGAAAAGATCATAAAAACAGAGATCAAAATATTTAATAAAAGAACAGTTTTAAGTGTTGAAGATAATGGAATCGGAGTTTCAAATGAAATTAAAGATAAAATTTTCCTCCCTTTCTTCACCACCAGAATCAGCGGTTCCGGAATCGGTTTGACACTCAGCAAAAGCATTATGGAAGCACATAAAGGTTATTTAAACTATAGACCATTGCAGAAAGGAAGCTTGTTCGAGATATGGTTTCTGGAATAAGCATTATTGATACTAAAAACTAAATCATATTATTAAATAACGCCTTTCCAATACAACATTTTTTTAACTATTTTTACCTGATAATATATGATATATGAGAAAAATCGTATTTGCGGGAATAATAGCTTTAGGAGGATTTCTAACAGCAAATGCACAGTGTAAAACTGTATCCACACTTACAGAAAATTTTGATACCTGGAAAGATATCAACAAATGCTGGACTGCTCAACAAGGAAAGGCAATGCTTTATGCCAGTGATAAAAAAATTATATTCTATTCGATGAGCAGCCCCGGAGAAAATATGTATTTGGTGACACCAAAAATTAAAGCCGGGAAATATACACTGACCCTTGATATTTCAGACAACGGCGGAGAAACTATACTGGAACTGTTCTCCATCAACAATACATCTGATACAAAATCGTATGCTTCAATAGCTAAACCTTCTAAAATAGAGGGAGGTAAAAAAACATTTGATATTTCTTTGAAAAAAGATTCTAGTTTAGGCCTGAAAGTTTTGCTTAATGGAATACATCAGGCAGTTTATGTGGATAATTTTTCTTTGAAGCCAAAAAAATAAAATTACTGAACAGAATCGGATTTATAGAAACAAACCCCTTCAAATTATACAATTTGAGGGGGTTATTATTTTTGATGATATAGATTCTACAATAAATGCATATAGAATTACCATTAATAATTTTCTTCAATTTCTTTTACACTAAGAACTCCCATAAATTCTAAATAAGGTGTCATTAGTTTTTTATTAAAAACAGGAGGCGTTAAATTGGTATCCGCTAAAAACTGCTGCGTATTGCTTCTGTCATAATAATAAGTGTTTTCATAGGCTTCGACCAATGATTTCCCTTCGTGTACATCTTCTGTGAACAAACTCAACAAAGGATAAATTGGTAAATTACTGTCATATTTCCATTGATTAAGCCATTGATGATACTCCATTCCTTTTAAATCAATATCGTAATATTCATTCATTTTTGCACAGAAATCAGTAAGCGAAACATCATTTTCAGGCAAAGGAGAAAGGTGAAAATTGAGTCCCACAGCTTCTTTCTTTTTACTGATGTGCATGATTGCCTTACACATATAATCTACCGTTGTCAATTCATCTTTTAATCCCATAACAAGCGGAAACGAATTAAGCTCAACACAACTTCTGATCAACGATCCCCACCATTGATTCATCACGGTTGCTCCCGAAGTACTGTGACAAACTGCAAAACCCAACCTGAAATTAGTAATAGGAAGTCCTTTTTGTCTGGCTTTTTCGGCAATACTTTCCATTACCCATTTACTTTTTATATATCCCAAATCTCTTGAAACCGCCTCCATATTTTGGTCGATAGAATCATCTTCATACATCCACGTTTTCTTTGTGAATGGTCTGCCCCAGCTAAATACGCCCATAGAAGACAACAGCATGAGAAATTTCACTTTTCCCGTCACCGCAAGATCAATAATGTTGTGCAAACCGTCAATATTTGATTTTTTAATCAATGAATAAGGCTGTACATAACTCACCGAACTTCCCGAATGATAAATGACTTCAATATGATTGGTGATAAAATTATAATTTTCATTTTCCATTCCGAAATGAGGCAAGGATAAATCTCCTGTCATTGCAATAATTCGGCTGTCATAATCGGGCGACCATAATAATTTAAACTTTTCAAAGGTATTTTTAATACGTTTCAATCCTTCTTCTGAAGATAAAGCACGTACCAAACAGTAAATATTTGCTGATGTTTGCTGTAAAAGTTCTTCTAATAAATGAGATCCTACAAAACCTGTTGTCCCGGTTAAAAAAATACTTTTAGGATTCTTTAAAATACTTGGATCTGGTGATTCATTTATAGCAAAATCAATGTGTAATTCCGAATCTTTTATCAATTCGGTGATCATCGTTTCAGCTTTACTTTTTTGCGAAATTTCTGTTTTTACCATTCGATTTTCAACCTCCTGAACGAAAGTTGAAATAGTCGTATAAATATACAGTTCCGGCAAACTGATAAGGTTTTTTACAGGCTCAGGAAGCAAGTTATGTAATTGCGCAAGTAACAGCGAATGGCCTCCCAATTCAAAAAAATCGTCTTCTTCATTAATATCTTCCAGTGAAAGAAGATCTTTCCAGATGTGTGTTACGATTTGGATTAAATTATCTTCTTTCCATTTAGGTAAATTGCTATTTTTTGTTTGATTTTCCGGAATTTCCAAGAGTTTTTTATCTATTTTTCCGGCATGATTCAAAGGCATTTGATCTACAATAAAAATTTTGTCCGGAAGCATATATGCAGGCATTACCTGTTGTAATTTTGCCTTTATATTCTGTAAAACTTTTGTCTGATCTTCATCCGATGCAAGCTGAATAAAAGCGATTAAAGCCGGTAAACCATTTTCTTTTGTTTGCACTTTAACGGCACTTTGCGTAATCTGTGGTAATTTCGCTATATTATATTCAATTTCAGCAAGTTCTATTCTATATCCTCTGATTTTAACCTGATCATCTTTTCTTCCGTAAAACTCCAAATTACCATCTTCCCTGCGCAGAGCCATGTCTCCGGTTTTATACAACTTTTCACCTTTATTTAATTGATTTAAAAGCCATTCCGGAGCCTGAATAAAAGATTTATCAGTATCTTCTTCACGATGCAAATAACCTAACGCCAATTGAGAACCTCCAATATAAATTTCTCCAACCGTGCCATCTGTAACTGGTTTTAGATTCTCGTCTAATAACAATGCATCAACAAATGGCATTGCAGACCCGATAATTCTTGGATTTGTTTCTTCTTTAAATTCATAATTGCTTACTGCGACAGTGGCTTCGGTAGGTCCATAGCTATTGATCAAACGTATCTTTTTGTACCAGGATTTAATGGTGTTTTCAGTACAAGATTCACCTCCAATGGCTATTGTATGAAGATTTCCGATAGGTTTATTTAACGGTAATGATGCCAAAACCATCGGCGGCATCAAAGGAACGGTGTCGATATGATGAGTAACAATAAAATCTAAAAGCGGTTCGCCCACAATTTTATTATTGGGATACAAATGCATCGTTGCCCCTTTAATTAAAGGAGTCCAAATATCTATGATAGCAGCATCAAAGCTTGGAGATGCAAATTGCAAAGTAATACTATCAGCAGATAAATCCAGAACTTCTGCTTGATACTTAACAAAATTATAAAAAGAATGATGTGAGATAATAACGCCTTTTGGCATTCCCGTGCTGCCGGAAGTATAAATTACATAAGCAGGATTTTCAGGTAAAATATCACTTGAAAGATTCTCAGTTGACATATTTTTTAAACTTTCAAGAGCATTTAAAGAATCTAATGCAATACTTTGGGTCTTGTCATTATTTATTTTTTCTAAATATTGATCTACACTTAGCGCTAATTTAACTTGTGAATCAGCAATCATCATTTGTATTCGGGCTTGCGGTAATTCGCCATCAATAGGTAAATAAGCAGCTCCTAATTTTAACACTGCTAAAAAAGCAATAATACGATTTATCGATTGAGGAACGCAAATCCCAACCAAGTCACTATTTTTGATATTATACGTTTGTAAATAATATGCTAATTGATTCGCTTTTGTATTTAAAACTTCATAAGTAATACTTTCAGCTCCATCAACAATGGCAATTTTTTCAGGAAATTCTTTTGAAATTTTCTCAATTTGTTTTACAATTCCAAAGGGATTCTGAACTCTATTTTCAGAATACTCATTCGAGTCATGAGGGTTCATGGCGTTTAATTCTTTTTTCATGGTGATTTAGTTTTTGTATGATAAGTGTTATTAAATATTTTTTCTATCTATCAATATATAAGACACAATTTTCAACTATAGAATTAATAATATTTATTTTTTTAATTAATAATAAAATAGATGTTTTTTAATTTCCTTTAAAATACCTATCAAAATTAATAAAAAAATCAACACATAATGAATTATTATTATTTTTCATAATTCATTAAATAAAATTTAATATGAAATACTGAAACAAACTAAACTTAATTCCGTTCTTGATCACATTGTACAGATAAACAAAATGTTACAACATAAAAATATCATATGCATTTTCTTCTTCATTAAATTAACGTACCAGAGGATTTAATAAAAAAAAGGATCAATATAATTGACCCTTTTTTTTATTTACGGATAATATTAATTTCGTTAAATTTTTCCGCTCTTCGTTTTCAGATGTATATAATCGATTTTTTTAAAGTCTTTTAAGGATTTTGTTCGTATCCGGCTACCTGAATTTGAGATAAAGGAATTTGGTACAGATAATCATTCGTTGTAATGGTAAAATTGTAGTTGAGGTCGGCTGCAGCTTGGTTGATTACATCTTTTGCGATATTCCAACGTACCAGATCATGCCAATAAACACCTTCACCTGCAAACTCTACTCTTCTTTCTTTACGAAGCGCTGTGGTAAAATCTGTGCTTGATAAAGATGTAGAAAGTGGTGCTAAGCCAGCTCTCTGACGAATTTTATTTACATATGGAACAGCAATACTTGTACTCCCCTGATTATTTAAAACTTCAGCATACATTAAAAGGACATCTTCATATCTTATAATCGGAAAATTGATAGGCCAGTCATAACGGTTGGTCAATACCACTCCCGGCTCACGAAATTTCACGAAATAATTTGCATTATCCGGCTGTCCGTTTTGTGCTATAAATTGAGTTTTAACCGTTACAGCACGTCTTAAGTCTCCTGGTTCATAAGAATTAATCAGTGATTGTGAAACGCCTAATTCAGAAGAACTGAACAAACTGCCCTGCGCATTGTATAAGGGATCTGCGCTGCCAAAAGTCGGTGAAACAAAGCTTGGCAGATAAGAACCCTGCGACAAACCTCCGCTTATATGCTGGATCTCAAAAATATGGTATTTATTATCATTGGTACTTTTAAACAAATCTGCATAATTTGGAGCAAAGGTAACATACTGCCCTTCTCCCTGAATTACTGTAAATAAGTGATCTTTTGCTTTTTGTAAATAAGATCCGTTGTTGAGCGGATAGCCGTTTCCTGTAAGATATATCCTTCCTAATAAAGCATGAGCAGCCGATTTTGTAACCCTACCTTTATTACTAGCATCATACACATTTTTTAAACCAGCAACAGATGCTTCAAGTTCAGAAGTGATGAAATCATAAAGAATCGCTAGTTCTGTTCGTGGTATGGAAGCAGCCTCTTCAGGGCTCACCGGATGATCTATTAAAGGAACTTTTCCAAAATTACGCATGAGCTCGAAATAGGCGTAGGCTCTTAAAAAACGGGTTTCAGAGCGGTATTGTTCCTTTGTCGCTTGATTAGCAAAAGGAACCGCATCAATTCTTGCTAAAATAGTATTAGCATAAGAAATAAGTTGATAGGCATCTTCCCAAAGAATTCCCATTTCGTCGGTTGAAGAGGTATCCTGAAAACGGTTGATCGCGTAATAATCTCTGTTACCATTTTGTGAAATTGCATTAAAATTATTGGAACGAACTTCTGATGCCAATAAGTAAAAATTAACATCAAAACCTCCTCTGGAAGAAGAATTAATCATGGCAGAATAAACTCCTGACAATGCTTGTTGGATTTGTAATTCGGTCGTGTAAAAAGAGGTTTGGGTAATATTATTTTCAGGTTCCAACATCAAATCTTTTTCGCAACTAAGCGCTCCTAATGTTAATGTTCCCCAGATTAATACTTTTCCAAACGTTTTAAAGTTTAATGGAAAAAGAGAGATATTTTTATTATAAGTTGTTTTCATTTTCAAAATTTTAGAAGTTAAAGTTTAAGCCCATCATATATACCTTTGCATTAGGGTATGCACCATAATCGGTTCCGTCTGACTGTACAGATTCGGGGTTGTAGCCGCCATAATAATGATCTTTTCTCCAGACATTTTCTAAACTGACATAAATTTTCAGATTAGAAATTTTTAATTTATTTGTTAATTCCTGTGAAAAATTATATCCTAAAGTCACATTTTTTAATTGAATATAGGTCGCATCATACAGCCATCTTGTATCCAAAAGACTTCCTGTAGTACCATCTAATCTCGGAGTTTTTCCATCTCCCGGGTTTTCGTCAGAACGCCAACGGTTTGCCCAATTTCCCATCACATTTGTTGTAGTTCCCATTCCTGTGCGATCGATTGCACGACCTAATAATGCATAACTGTAACCTCCTTTTTGCCCTTGAAAAAACACAGAAAGATCGAAATTTTTATATGAAAATGTATTTGTGAATCCCCAATAATAATCAGGAGTAGGCCCTCCGATGATATGACGGTCATTTTCATTGATAACACCGTCGCCATTCACATCTCTGTATTTAACGTCGCCTGCAATAGCACCATTTGTTTTGGCAATACTTGTATTATTGATATCTGCTGTAGATAATACGCCTATCGCTTCATAAAGATAGAATGAATTCAGTTCCTCTCCTACCTGTATAATATTTGTACCATCGCTAAAACCTGTGTAAATCGGTTTGTTTTTGCTACCTAACTGCAATACTTTGTTATTATTAAATGCAATATTAGCCGAAGTATTCCATTTGAATGCTCCTGTTAAATTTTTTGTACTTAATTCTAATTCCAACCCTTTATTTTGAACCGAACCAACGTTTTTCCACATTGTTTTATAGCCCGTTACAGCAGGTATTGGCTCCTCCAGAAGAAGATCTTTGGTTTTTTTGATATAATAATCTGCCGTAAAATCAATTCTGTTGAATAATCCCAGTTCAAAACCAAAATCAGATGACTGTGTTTTTTCCCAAGTCAGATCAGGATTGGGAATCGTATTGGGAATTAAACCATTAGACAAATTTCCTCCAAATGAATAATTTCCTCCAGAAAGTGTTCCGAATGCTCTGTAATCACCAATTGAATTGTTTCCGTTTTCACCCCAGCTGTATCTGAATTTAAGGTTATTCAACCATTTCGAATCTTTTAAAAATTCTTCTTCATCTACTTTCCAGGCAGTTCCGAATGCTGCAAATGTTCCCCAAAGGTTGTTCCAGCCAAATCTGGAAGAGCCGTCTCTACGGATGCTGGCAGACAACATATATTTTTCTTTATAATCATAATTTACACGACCAAAAGTAGAAACCAGCATCCATTCTGTCGCTGTATATTCTGAATTAAGCACAGATGCAGATTGTGTGAAATTGAATGTTTTTAAATCATCATTCGGAAAGCCTTTGTTTCTGTTGTACTGAGTGGTTGATCTGTAATTTTCCGCACTATAACCTGCAATAGCGTTGATATCATGTTCACCGAAAGATTTTTTATAGCTCAATAGAGCTTCACCAAGATATCTGTTATAATTTACCGTTCTGCGACTGGCAATGCTTACCTGTCCCGGTATATTTGTAATTAAATTAAAGGTTGGCGTATAGCCATTATTGATATTAAAATTATTAGTCGCACCACCGGAAATCTTCAGATTCAGATCCGGTAAAATATCATAAGATACATACAGGCTGGACAACAGGCGAAATTCATTCGTATCATTTGTAGTATTTTCCATGACGCCTATAGGACTTTGTGTAGAACCTGCCCATCTGTACATCATATTTTTCCCGAAATTAGTGTAAAGACCGGCACCCAATTCTGCTACAGGAACCATTGAAAGCATTTTATGGGCTAAATTGTCTTTTCCGTCTACCGTTGCTCCGTAACTTTTTGAATAACTTGGTCGAAGTGCAATTCCGGCTTTCCATTTATCTGAAATATTAACGTCAATAACTGCGCTTAAATTAAACCTGTTAAACCCAGTATTGATCGCCAGACCTTCCTGATCAAAATATGCTCCCGAGATCATATACTTCATATTCTTACTTCCACCTCGTACCGCCAACTGATAACTTTGAATAGCTGCCGGACGATAAAATGCATCCTGCCAGTCGATATAAGCAACCTGATCAGTTCCCCATCTAGGATCGATCATATTGCTGATATTGGCTAAATTGTAATCGGTAGTATTGGCCAAGTTAAAATAATTGGCCCGAACAGCGTAACTGTCCGACGCTGAATGGCCCGGAGCTAAACCTACCCAACTTTTATTAATCGCTTCAGTAGCATAATCAATCCATTCTGCACTATTCATAATGTCCAGCTTTTTTTCAATCGTCTGAACACCATAATATTGTGAAAAACTAAATGAAGGCTTTCCCGATGTACCTTTTTTTGTCGTTACGATTACAACACCATTGGAACCTCTGGATCCATACATAGCAGTAGATGCCGCATCTTTCAGTACTTCAATCGATTGTATATCATCAGGTGAAATATTCGCCATATCGTCTACTACCATTCCATCGACCACATAAACAGGAGAATTACTTGCCGATATGGAAGCTGTACCACGCACTCGGATTTCTAAAGGTTCACCAGGTTTTCCTGAAGTAGCACGGGTCTTAACTCCGGCAATCTGACCAGTTAATGCCTGATCAGCTCTTGCAATAGGACGATTTTTAAAACTTTCTGCACCTACTCTACCAACAGCACCTGTAACCTCGCCTCTTTTTTGTGTACCATAAGCAATAATAACCACTTCCTCGATATCCTTAGTTTTATCATTAGGATTTGATTTTATGCTATCCTTAATCGTAGCAGCTGGCTGTTTTACTTGCGCAAAAGCAAAACCTGTGGCGCCGACTAAAAGACCAAGAGTTAATATAGAATTTTTCATTTATTAATTATTAAAGAAATTACCATTACTTTATATACTTTCAATTTGTTAAAACAAAACGTTATAGGAAATTATTAGATATCTATATTTTGTTTATTTTTATAAAAATATACTTATAGAAAAATTCTGGTATCCTGTAGTTACCTGCTATTATTCTCTTTTCAGAGAGATATCGTTAATTCAATAAATATTTCTTTTAGAAAAACATATTATATGAAATTGAAAAGAAGGATACCAATGGCATCCTTCTCTATTAAAACGAAATATTCTTCTTACTGATGTTGTAGGCATCCGGTATTTTATTCGGCTATTTTGAGGGTTGAATATTTTCTTCAGCAAAAAGAGATGATACATGATGACTTCATATTTATTTCTGTAGATCATTCTTCCTTTGTCAAATTTCAGCCTTCTTCATATTCTTCCATTAAAATGAAATCAAAATGCGTTCTTAGATAGTCTTTACTTCTTTTAAAATAGGTATTAATGAAATAATAAAGCGGAAAACACAATTTGCGACTTATCAAATACTATTGCTTAACAATGAATTACAAAATAAAAAAAGGGAAAAATCACTAATAAAAGTGACTTTTCCCTTAGAGTGACCTCAGCGGTGCATTTTCCGAACACTTTTGTAGAAGACTTGAATAAACTTGCTCAACTATCATCACTATAATGATTATCAAAAACAAATTCTATCCGAGACTATTTTTGAAAGCTTAACATATAAATACAACTCTGTAGAATACCTTTTTATTGAAAAAAATTAAAATATTAAAAATAATACTAAGCTATAATTTAGGCCGATAACGGTAATTATATTAAATTTTAACCTGAGAAGAATTTCAAATCTAATATAGGATGCTTAAGTATGCACATTATAAATATTCTTTTATAAAATAATTTCTAATTCCTCCTCTCCAAACCATCCGTTATTAATGACATTTTTTTTCAATTCTTCTGGTAAATCTGTATAACCAACTATTGCTAAGCTTTCTTTAGCTCTACTACAGGCTACATAAAATAATCGCATCGTTCTATCTATTCCAGTTTCTTTACCCTCATCTAGATTTTTTTTATCAGTAGAGGTTAGTGGCTTTAAACCAAATAATTTATCATAGCTAAACATAAAGCCTTTGGACTCTTCATCATCAATAATAACCATAACACGTTCAAACTCTAATCCTTTGACACCTTGATGTGTTCCAAATTTTGACTCTTCGTTGACATATTCATTATACCTTATAATTTCAGTAAAATTTGCTTTCAATGATTCTTCCCAAGCTTTTAAAACGTCATCATCTTCCGATGTTTCGTCGTCTTCAATCTCAAAATCTGAATCAACATCAGCTCTTTTCAAAACTACTTTTAGTACAGATGGAATTTTGAACAAATTGGTTTCTTGAATTTTTTCTAGTACCTCAATTAATAAGGGACAATTATCTTCATTCCATAAAGACAATAATTCATTTACCTTACCATTTACAGTATGTAATAATTCTAATTTATTATCATCATTTTGTAATGTCTGCTTATCTATTAAATGGGAATTCTGCTTTACAATATTAGCAATCTCAAATTTATTCTTCTTAATATAAGTCTTATGTAAGGGCAAAACTATTTTTGTAAATAAATTAACCGAAGATGAGGGAAAAGTACATGGAAGATTAAAAGCCCGTTTGGTTTATTATCGTTTTAATAAACTTTTATTAGTTTAATTTAGTTCGTTAAAAGTGGAGCTGCAGAAGATCCTGGGTAGCAGATCCGCAACAATTTAACGAACGTTTTAAAAGACTACCAAATTTCTAATATTATTTAATTTATGAAAAAAATTATTTGTAAAACTAAAAACGGCTCCTAGGAGCCGAAATATTAATTATTGTCATCTGTAATACTTAAATGTACAGGCCTATTTTCTTGTAAACAAGAATCTATAATTCCAATCAATTTGTAGAGTTTCCAAATCAAATGATCATTATCATTATGACCAGTAGGACGTGGGTCTATTTCGATTTCTTCTCCTAAAAAATTGATAGAATAGACTCCTTCTCCTTTTTTATAGGTCTCTCTTTGAATTAAGAGTTCCGAAATTTTAGCTTCTAAAATAGACTTCATTTCTTCAGATTCATATTTTGATAAAGCTTCGTCTTTGAACTTTCCTTTTCCTATTCTTGAAAGTACATCTTTAGGAATAATAAAAGCATCCTCCATTCCAAACGCGGAATATTTATTTTTAAAATTTTGAGTAAAATCTTCAAAAGATTGATTAAATCTAATCGTATTTGAAATTAATATCATTTGCATATTTTATTTTTTAAAAAAATTAATAATTACTTCGTTTTCTTCAATTACATTTTCTGGCATATTATACCTTACTTTCCCGAATCCTTTTGCTTTCATTTTAGATCCTGTAAATGTTGATAATGCAGCTTCTTCAATACTTTTTCCAGCAGCTCTAGATTCCCAAAACTTAGTTAACTTAATTGATTATCCTCCATAATCGACATAGATATCTGCCTTTATCCAAAAGCTTACCGTTCCATCTACTTTACCATATTTTTTAGCATTAAAATATGAAATAAACTTTGCTTTAAAATCAAAAAAGGCTACGTAAAGCAGCCTTTCAAATTTTCACTAATCGTGTTCGGATATACTGAGATATAATGGTTTATGTTCTTCGAGACATTCTTCACAAATTTTGTACGCACTAAAAAACATACTTATCCAATTATCCTGATGATTCTTACCAAAAGGAGTGAAATTTATACCTATGATTTCTCCCAAAAAATCAATTTTTGTTCTTACATCTGGTTCAGGAACCCTCGTAGATACCAATTCTTTGATTTTATTTTCTAAATGCTGCTTTAATTCTAACGATTCCTCTTTTGTTAAAGGTTCATCTTTGAACTCTTTCTTCCCTATTCTTTTCAATATTCTTTTAGGAACAACATCATCTTCGATTCCAAATGTCCTATATCTGTTTTTTGGATTTCTTGTAAAATCATCAAAAGATTGATTAAACCTAATTGTATTTGTAATATGTATCATATCTTTTTATTTTAAAAAATTAATTTGCACTCTTTCTCTTTCCACAAAATTATCTTTAATATTACTTCGTACTTTGGTAAATCCAAATTTCTTGGCTTGCTTACCGGCAAAGGTTGAAAAAGCAGCCTGCTCTATGCTCATTCCAGCATCTCTTGCTTTCCAAAATTGGTCTAAGTTTATAGATTGTCCTCCATAATCGGTATAAATATCTGCTTGTATCCAAACGCTTACAGTTCCATCTACTTTGCCATACTTTTTAGCATTTAAGAAATATTTTAATCCATCCTCATAGATGATCTGTCCCAATGCAGCATATTTGGTTGTAACTTCCTTCGGAATATTAAGATCACCATATAGTAAATGTTCCCCTTCTTCTATTGGCAAACCTCTTAACCTATATTTATCATCCAAAAGTTTAATCATACTTTTAATATCAATTTCTTTACCTCTAAATATTAATTTATAATAAAGTTCATTTTTATTAGGTGATCTAACAAGTTGTCCTATATTGTTGCCAAATTCATCGAACAAATTCAATGACATTTTCACACCTTTTTCCGGTGCTTTTCCTAAAAGTGACACATCTTCTACAGAAACAACCCTTCTTCGGTTAAACAGTGATTCTAAATATTTTCCGACTTCCTCAGGACTATAGCTTACCTTTTTTAAGTTCATTAAAACTTTTTGATAAGCTTTATCATAACGACTACCTTGTGCAACAATTTCTCCTTTATAAATTAATGCAAACCTCCGATTTGAATTTATAGTCCCAATTACATCAGGATTAATACCATTTCCTTTGTTGATGCTTTCCATGATAGCAGCTGCATCCAGCTCCATAAAAAAAGCCCCATTCTGCACCAAAGCATCACATTCTGAAGTTTTTGAAAAGAACCCTGCGCTTGGGATTACCCACTCTGTTGGCTGAAACAAACGAAGATCTTTCCTTTGGAAAACTCCGCTATTCAAATCCAAAAATACGGAAATTGCCATTGCCCGCAATCCCTGTCTTACTTTTTCTACCGTTTGTGGTAATTTCATTATACTTAAACAGGCACGGTAAAATCCAACAACAAGTTGCGGTGCCGCTATAATAGCTCCTCCGGTATTATAAATAAGATCCCATTGTCTTAAAAATTCTTCTCCACCATCCAGTTTCGCGATTTCTTCTCTCAATACCTGAATTGTAAGATCGGGTAATGCTAAACTAAGATCTGCAGCAGCAGCCAATAATACATATGGATTTCCTGATAATGCCAAAGTTCCAATACCAAGCACAATACCTACCATATCTGCTACAATCCTGATAGTGTCATTAATATCTTCCCAGTTCTCTGCATCAGCCAGGGCTTTTACATAGATAGCCGGAACCATCATTACAATAGTGCCTTCTTCCTGTCCCGTTTCTTCATTTCTGACTCCGGATTTGTTTTCATCTACAAAATAGACCATTTCGAGCGGAAAATATTGTTTTCCTTCCTCTAAATCTTCTGTTGCCAGTTCTACTGCATTTGGGTCTCCTTCCTTAGGGATAACTTTAGCAGTCTGAAGTACTTCTTTTTGTTGTTGCAGGAAAAAAGTTCTTTCATCCGATTGCCCCAAACCAAGAATAGGTCCCGAAAGCTCCATTACATTGGTATTTACTTTAAAATCTTTTCCTATTCTGAAAGTGGGAGATCCAACTGTTGGGCGATTGGGAGAAAATAGACAATATTCCATCAGAATAGTGGCAAAGATGATCCGGTTGGATTTTATCCCTCCCTTCATCTCACTTACCCCGTCTAAATTGAAATAAATTCTGTTACAAAGCTCAGGGTTATCCTTAAATTTATCCAACAAAAAAATATGATCGGAAAAAGCTTTCAATACATTGACCAATGCACAGCTCCCATCTGACCATCCACTGAATTTTCCTGTATCATCCAATTTTGTTAAGGCAAGTAAATGCCCAAATATGGTTTCATTAGCGAGAACCATTCCTTTAATTACAAATTCAGGGGTATTGGTGTAGAGAAATTTTAGCTCCTCGGCGGTTTTTGCTTTAAGAAATTGCACCTTAAAAGCTTCGATAAAATAATTTTTATACTCCACATAGTTTTCAAAGTCATCGTAGCCTACATACATTACCAGATTCCTGAACTCTTCATAAGAAAAGGTTTCCAGTATAAGGGCTTTTTTTCTTCTCAATTCCTCTTTATCAGCATCTCTGTGATAAAAATATTTCAGCTTACAGGATATTTCTTCCTTAGAAGCATCAATATCAAAATCTATTTCACATTGCTTTTGTGACAGATCTACCAGCTCAACATTTTTATTAAGGTAAGTTTTCAGCTTTATTATGTTTTCCTTTTCATCTTTTATATACTTTTCTTCAGCAATTCCATCGTAATCAGCAATATTATAATCCAAAATAAAATGCCTTTGGAGATCATTACCATATCTTAGTTTATCACAAAGCAACTGTTTTCTTATATAATCATCTGTGCGCCAGTCCTGACTTATGAGTTCCCTAATTTCCAGTGTTTCCATTGTGTTTTTCTTGATTTATTAATAATTCCAGCTCATTAACCGGAAAAAGTTCTTTAGTGGTCTTATTATGGCAAAATTGTTTTATTTGGTTTTCATCCAACACCAAAAGATCCAAATGATAATTTTTATCTACCAGAACATGGGCGTTTTTCAGCTTACATCTTGCTTGTATGAGTACATCCCAATCTTTTCCTTCCAACTCATTCCATTTTTCGAAAGGAACCCTTCCTCTGCTTCCGAAAAGTATAATCTTTTCTACAGCAGTAATCTCACTAATCTTGTCCTTAAGACTCGTGAGGATATAAGGCAGCACTTGATCGTGCTGCCAGATAGCCTCAGGTTTTACCTG
The DNA here is from genome assembly GCF_003815655.1 of Chryseobacterium sp. G0201. NCBI lineage: Bacteria > Pseudomonadati > Bacteroidota > Flavobacteriia > Flavobacteriales > Weeksellaceae > Chryseobacterium > Chryseobacterium sp. G0201. The sequence goes on from NZ_CP033917.1 coordinate 4,526,866, forward strand.
GCTCATTTTTGAAATTAGATTTTTAGATTAAAGATTATAATAAGAATTTGCTTAAAGGAATTTTATCCAAGTACTCGGTTTGAGGAATAATCTGTCCGTTTTTGTCCAGGATTCTCTTTCTTCCATACTTATCGAATTCCGGAGTAATAATTTTTAGCGTTGAAGCGTCCAAATCAACCGAGAACTTTAATGTATCATGTCCATCATCATCGCCCGGTTTTGTAAAAGTGAAAGTTTTGATTTTACTTATATTGACTTTAAAAGTAACTCCATTGTTTCCGGTAGGTAATGCTTCCACTCCTTCAATCAGAGAGATCTCATCAGCCAACGTTTTATAAAATACTGTTGATGATTGATTACCCAACCAAGATGCATCTCTATCAACGGGAATGGTATTTTCTAAACATTTATAAGTTCTTGGAAAAACGTGTTCTGTATCCATTTCCCCAACAGTTTTATACCAATCCATATGATCAAAACTAATTTCAATCCAATTGTCACTGGTTTGACCAATCTGACTGTCATTCAGTTCGAAGTTACTTCCACACAGTTCACCAAGATTATCGTCAAACTTCACTCCTGGCTCACAGTTACAAGGCAAAGCTTTTTCTACTTTCAAACCAATAGAATCAGCCTGAAGAATAGTAAGGGAAGTAGGAATTTTTTCTCTCCATGGTTCGCCTTCTTTTGTGGCTTTTGGTGAGCGCATTTCATCCACAAGGGATAAAAATAATTCGTCATCAATCACAGGAACTTCACCTCCGTTCCAGATCTGTCCGGTAGAAAGAAAATGTCTTACCGCTTCTTCGAATCCCGGTCTTACTGTAACAATAACTCTTGCCATACCGGACTGCATAAATGCTCTGAATATAGGATCATTATCATCAAACTGATATAGATCTGCCCATGATTTTCTTTCTCCCCAATAATAAGAATAGAAATTATAGCTCATGATCTCCCATTCAAATGCCTGTTCCATGAATTTGATGAACGCTGAGTACTGATCAAGTTCGTGGTTGACTAAAATATCTGCATTCGTAAATGTTTCGGTCCCAGCATTGTCATTGGTATAATATCTCTTTTTACCGAAAGTCAGTAATGCATTTGGATTCTGATTCAGCATATATGAGATACAGTTTCTTCTTAAGATCGTATTTTCTATTTTTCTGTAGAATCCAGGATTTGAACCTTTGATCTGAACACCTACTGCTTTTGCATCTGCCAAAGCGGCTTCATATGCAGCCAATTCAATGTTGTAAGCTTCCATGATCTTATTAAAGGCTTTCTGCATCCATCCGTTTTTATATTCTTCCTGCAAGACGCATTTAATGTTAACCGTGGCATGAAAATAATGGGCATTGGTGGTAGCAATAGTAATCGGAACTTCTCTTACGAATTTTAAGAATGCATTGGCAGAGCTATCTCCTCCTACGAGTAAACTTGCTCCATTTCCCCAGCCATTATAACCCGGGAAGGAATTACTGCTTCTTACCACATAAGATTCGGTAATATAATGTTCAGGAATTGCAATTAAATCTGATTTTGAAGATGCCTGTTTTGATTCTGTAGAAGAATAGTCAATTGATTTTCCTACATACACTACAGGCTCCAGCTTCTCATCTACTTCCACATTATAATATCCCAGCCAGTATTTCAACTTTGTTGAATCTGTAAGTGCACTCCAGTCTTTGATCTGCATCGAAGGAGCTTCTCTTGGGTCAATTGGTTTTACTAATTGGTTTTCAGCATTATTGCTTATTTTCATTCCCAATGAATGTAATTTAGCAGGTTCCGGAACCATGAATTCAAACATCATACGTTTTCCGTAGTTGAAGATCTGGTTTTTTACCACCTTATCTACCCAACGGTAAACACCTACAACATGGCTGCTTCCTTTTGTATTATCAAAGCCATGCTTGTTGTTTTCTTCATATTCTTCCAGAATTTTATCAATACGTTCTTCTTTTACTTTGGTAATGATTCTGTCCAAAGCTCTAGCCGTAACATCTTTGGCTTCAGTAACAGCTTGTCTATTGCTTTCCTCCCTAGAATTATGAGTAGCATAGTTGGCAGCCGTATTAAGCATAAATTTTGGAGAAACGCCGCTTCCTGATCCCCATGATGCGCTAAATCCGGCCTGTGCTGCAAAATCTTTGGATTCCTGAAGGATTCTCGAAACTTCACTTTGCATTTCGTTTCTCTCCGTAGAAGTAGTATCTGTCAGTTTTTCCTTTTCAGACTCTGTAGATTTTGTAACCTGAGATTCACTGCGTTTTAATCTTCGGGTAGATCTTTCCTTATACTCCCTTGCCATGATGTTTTCGATGTGTGCAACATCTCCTTCCACATAGCAATACGTACTTTGCTCTACTTTTCGGTAATCAGCAACTCCAATGTTTTTCATTCCAAATCCTGAAGGAATAAATATATCGTTTGGATTGGCAGGAATTTCCGGATCTGTTGGATCTGTAGGGTTGTCCGGCCTTTTATCTTTTAACGTAAATGTCCCCGGTCCTGTAAATTGAGGTTCGTTATGAAAGGTACCTGTAACAATTAATGTTGCCTGCATCATATACACAAGCCCGTCATTAAGAGTAACTTCTCCTTCCAACACTACAACTTCATATTTTTCCAAAACAGCTTTTGGAATGCGATCCACACTATTATTAAATAAAGAAGTCACATTAGGAGCATCAAAAGTATATGCCAAAGAAGCACTGCCTATTACCTGTTGATTATAATCTTTAAGCTGATAATTTCCGCTTACAATATGTTTTGGGTCATTAATATCAGTTGCAAGAAGTATGGCGTGACCTACCGCCGTGGTTATATAAAGTGTTTTGGCAGTAAAAGGAATAACCGTATTATTGGTTAATGTATTCGTAACAGGAACTACAACACCTCCTACAGTTGTAGAAACCTGTGGGCTGAGAACTGTATTATTTACAATGGTATTTTGTAATAATTGACTGTTTTGGTCGATTGCCTGAAAGAGTTCTGTAAAAGTAGACACCCCGCTTAATGCCGCAGAAGCATCAGAAGTTCCAAATATTCTGCTTAAGGCGCCTAAATTTTCCTGTCCTAAATTTCTTAATAATTCTTCAGTCTGAATTTCCGGGCGGAAGTCAAACTTAAATTCAGCAACTTTAGGAACTGGAATATATTTTAAATTAGAAAGTCCTTCCTTATTGTCTGCCGCAAGGAAGATTTCTTTCTGGTATTCCTGTTCCTTTACAAGGTTGTCATACTCTGCCTGAGCTGGCCTTACCTCTTCCAGATATTTTTCATGGGCAGCAGCATAAGCACCACCATACTCTTTATGATAAGCTTTTTCCAATTTTTCTAATGCAACAGTCAAATCTTGATTTCCCTTAAGATTGATTGTAGCTTCTGCAGACTTCAATGTTCCTTCACTAAACGGAATACTTGGAGTAATAGTTTCTGCTTTTGAAACAGTTCCACTTGAAGATGATCCTGTTCCCACTTTGAAAAGCTCTTTCGGAAGAACTACTTTTGCTTTTACAACATCCTCGTACTGCTCCTGTGTAACACCATCATAATTTAATAAAATATGATTCAGGTGTAAAAATTGCATTAAAGTTTCCTTTGCATAAAAATCTTTCTGGGTTACTACCTGATAGACTAGATTGCTCCAAATTTCAGAATCAATTGAGATATCTTGCTGTAATGCTTTGTATTCAACAATCTTTTTATCAAATTCAGTTTTTGTCGCTGATGCTTTATTTCTTGCCACCCAAACAGCTAGTTCGTAAAAGGCAGGATCTTTCTCTTTTAAGGTCTGCTCGGTTTCTATAATTAATCCTGTAGGATTTTCGCAAACTTTCTGTAATGACTCTCCCAGTTCGACTCTTTTATCAATTAAACCTTTTTGGGTATCATAGTCTCTGAAGATAAATCTTCTTTCTTTGTTTTTAGGATCGGATAATTCGGCATTTCGCATTGTTGCGAACCTGAATAATGTTTGTGAGCTATTATTTTGATTAATTGCTTCCATTTTTTTTTTGTAAATTTGTTTGGTTTTTTAGGTTAAGATTTGAAAGATCTTTTTATGAGAGTACTTTCAGGTTTTAGCCTTATTTTTTTATGTGGTGTCTGGCAAAAGATATCCACCCTAGAATCTAATCTTGACTTTCATTATGTGTGTTTTTCTATAATGCAAATATCAATACCGGAAGCGACAGAACTTGACGTATTATAATTTTATTAAAATTTTTTTGAAGAAATTTTGAGATCCTGACAATTAGCTTGAAACAGCTTTAGTAATATAAATAAGTTTTTACTGCCTTTAATTTTAGAAGTTTAAAGCAGATGCATTTTTTATGTGATTTCAGAATTACTGTGTAGAAAAACTATGAATTCTTATTTTATCTATTAAAATAATCACTTTTAATAGATTTTATTCTTAACTCTGTTTTTTTACTTTTCGTCTACTGAACCCAAGTAAGTGTTATTGATTCTTTACATAAAAAAAATATATTCACTATTCTTTCTATACGATTCTTAAACTCTATTTTTTTCGACATTTCCAATGTATATTAATTTGAGTAAAGATAAAAAGAACGTTCTGATTTTAAAATAGGCACTTTAAATCCTTTAAAATTATAACATGTGTTAGAAATCATTTTTATAGTCGTAAAAAATGACCTATAAAAAATTATATTTTATAAAATACTATTATTGTGAACTTATGTTTGCTCTATCTATCTGTTGAAGATTTTCTATCTGGAATTAATTCATCCTTCATTTGCTTGTCAATCCATTCTACATCTATCTGATCTTTCAGAAAATAGTCCAGCCACTCTGCTGACCGTTTGTGTAGATCCTCTTTTTCTTCCGTACTCATGCTTAACGAATGATCTCCTTTAGTGTAGAACAATGCGACTGCATCTTTTTGATTTCGCTTTAATCCTATATAAAACTCCTGAGCCTGTTCCCAGAAAATATTTTCATCTTTCTTTCCTGCCCATAACAATATGGGTGCGGAAACTTGATCTACATAACCGATCGTTTTTTGAGAATTTCAATTAGAATTCATTAATAAAAAATATTTAAATAAAAACATTAACAATTTAAAATCAAGCATATTTTAAAATGCACAACGCGTATATTAAATTACTGCTTATTACTAATTTTATCAATAGCAATTAAAGAGGTATAAAATTTAGAGAGAAAATAATATAAAACAAGTTCATTTTTTCTTTGATCACTCATTATCATTCTATTGACAAACATATGTATATAACTTGAAATATACTGAAATTTGCCTTTTTGAAAATCAATGTCAGTTAAAAGTTCACTAATAAAACTATTGCTGGTGCTTCTTAGTTTAAAAATTTCTATTACTTCATCTATATTATTTAATGTATCATTTTCTCCATTCATGTGAGAAAAAATATCAGATTGATAGATTCTATATTTAGAATTAAGCTGTTTTTTCAAAACTTTTGAGTCCCCAAATTCCTTTAAAAAAGCAGTTGTTAATATTTCCACAAATTCTTTCTTTTCTTCAATATTAAGTTTAAAATCATTTAATATAAAATCAATTCCTCTCAATGCGAATAAAACTCTATATTTTTGACTATCTTCAACCTGCTTCAATATGCTTATGATATCAATTACAGCTATACTATCAGCAAAAAATAAAGTCTCTACCTTATTTATAAATTTTTTATTATATCTATTTATCTCTCTTCTATAAGAATCTATAACTATATTATGGATAAGTCCTTTCTCAACATCTTGTTGGAGTAGCTGCTGGAAAGAATCAAAAATATGCTTGTTATTTCCTTTTGAATTAAAGAATCTTAAACGCAAATGGTCTTCTGTATCTTTGTAACGTATAAAAAAGAATTTTTCAACTTCTCCGTTTTTTATTAGTTTATTTACATATTCTCCGATTTTGGAACCCAATAAATTGTCTAAAGTTAAATTTCCGCCATAGATTTTAAAATATATCCACTCACTTTGTGGCACAAAGGGTTGGTTGTATGAGCTCTCAACATCTATTTCTTTGGGTATATTAATGTCTTGTATGTTTCCTTTTTTTTCAAAAAATGGTATTACTATCTCATTAGAATAATAATTTCCGTTCAGGTCTTTTATAATTGAGTTATTATTATTTAGTAAATTCTCAGTAATAGTAATTTTTTTATACTTATCTAAAAAATCTAATAATAAGTTATTCCCAATTGCATACTTAGTATTAATAAAAATCTCCTCTTCACCTTGTTCTATAAAAAATTCATCAGGAATATTTTTTTCGTCCAAATATGATCTTAATATTTCATTTGTAGGTGTATCATTATTTTTACTAAATATAATGTCATAGTCTAAAATCCATCGCGCTTTTTTAAGAATTAAATTCTTATATTGGACTCTAGGTAGGTATTTTTTATGCTTAAACATGCTCCAGTCCCAAATTCCAAAGTTTAGATTTTCCTGTTGCTGTATTTCTGACAAAAATCGATAGATAGGTAAACTATTATATCTATAACTGTGTGCTGTTGTTAATTTGGGAAGGACAAATTTTGATAATTTTTTACTTTTAATACGTATTTTATTAGAAACAATTGAAATCATTAAATCATTGATGTCTAACTGATTCTCTTGTATTGTGCCGGACTTACTTACATAGGGTATTTCATATTTTGATAATATTGGTCTTTGAATAATATTACCTACAGCTCTATCTTCGGGAAAATGAACTATCTCAGCAACTACAAAATCATCATCATACCTGTTCTCATAATTATATAGACTCTTTGTATATTCCTCAATTGCTTTATCCCCGTTTGCAAACCTCGATAATGTATAGGTTGAAGAGGTTCCTCCAATTGCTTTTAATTCAAAACTAAAATCATTTGAATTAATATAAAGACTACCAAATATTGATTTCGTTAATTCCTTTGTATGAAAATTTGATTTCTTTTTTAATAGCTCTATGTCATTTTCTGTTATTTCTATATGGGTATGATTATTTTCAATAAAATCAATATATTTATTAGTAATAAACTCTGAGATAAAATCAAAATAATATGGTTCAGGATTGTCGTAAGATTTACCTCCTAACATCAGTCCATCAATTAAGTCACTTTCTATATTTTTATTAATTCCAAAACCTATTCCTATCTCTGGATCTAGTGCAATACTTAATGGAACTTCCTCATCACCATATCTATTGATGAATCTTCTTTTAAAATCATCTATTTCATTTTGATCAATATTTCGCCCTAACACTTTAAGAGACTGCACCTGACTTAGAACTGTAGAAATAATTTTCTTATCAAGGGATGAATTACTTTCAACTTTTAGAAATGTATCGACCTGTAGAAGAGGATATGATAAATTCATATTTAAATAACGTTTAATTTCTCTCTCAATAACCTCAAAATCTAGTGTATTTTTATTATTTTCTAAAAGACTTTTTACTTTGACAAGGTTTTGGTATGTAATTGATAAGTCTGGATATTTTTGAATATGACTAATCAATGTATCTAACATAGAAGCTCCTGTTATAGTAGGATCCAACTCTGAAATTAAAAAACCTGATGTTATCAAGCTCATTGCGAACTCAACAGATTCTTCATAATCTAATTCTTCAGTATGCTTTATTAAGTCTACTAGCTCTGAGAAAGATATCCCCAATTTAGACTTTTCAACAACTTTACTGAGAATATCGGTCTTATCCAGAGAAACTAATTCGAACTGAGATGGTAAAACAGCCTCATTATACTCAACATATCGATAAGTAGCCCCTGTCTCATAAACACTATTATTTAAAAAAAATTGTACATATCTAAAAGCTTCATCGTTATACAAGATATGATTTATAAGCTCTTTAAACACACCTGCATCGAGTCTTATAGCTTGATTATGTTTTTCTGTACTACCAATGCAAATCATATTAGACAAATTATTATCCTCTAATTTTACGAGAGCAGTTCCTGCAAATAATCCAAAAGGAGTACAGCGGGAAGTAGATCGTGCCCAAAATTTCCTTAATGATTTTAAAAGTTTATGTTTATCCTTATCTGACTTTTGATCAATCGCCAATAACTCTGTATAAAAGTTTTTAGATGAAACATATAAAGCTTTTCTAAAAAAAGCATTATCATATTCTTCTTTTGAATACTTGTTAAATGGAATAAGATGAGTTCTAAATAAAATTTTATCAATATTAAAGGGCATTTTTATAAATATATCAAGTTATTAATTAAAGAAGTTTCTCCAGATTCATAAAGATTTTTGCAAATATATGCACCTGAATATCCAGAAATAAAACTAGTCAAACGAACTTCGTCATTATATTGTGAGAATGATTTTTCTTTAGAATGTAACCTCTCTACTGATAAATTAAACCAATATCTAGAGGCTTCTTTGAAATCTTGCATACCAGTTTTTTCAAAAAGATTTTGAAACATCATATAAACTCCAGTACTGCCATAACCTAAACTAATTTTAGTACAATCAACATTATCTTCAGATAATTTAGAAACTAAAATTAAATTTTTTAGAATAAAATCATATTCTAGCTTGGGTAGAATATCTCCCAAATGTACAATTAAAGAGTACATTATATTAAAACTTCCATCAATCCATTGTAACATAGGCTTTTCAGTTCGCTTGTTTTGAGTCGTCGTATGGGGTTCAGCAAAAATTGAAAGGCCCTTCTTGGAATAATCTAATTGACTTAATATAAAATCTAAACATTCTTCAAGTAAAGAAATGGATAAAGGGGAAATTTCGTGTATGGAATACAAAAACTTACAAATACTAAGATTACCATAAATACTATTATTAAAAATTTTATTCTCAAATTGTAGATTGGCATTAACCCAATAAGTATAATTATCTTTCCTAATCGCTATTCTATCTAAAAATTCTACAATTTTAAGAAGTTCATTTTCATAATTTTTAATAAAAGAAGGTGTTTCGCAGAAAAGATTGGCAAATACCAAAATTCCTCTACAAAAATGAAAGTCATTACCATACTTGAGATAATCCGAAAAATAAAAATCAATCTCTTCGATAAGCTTATCAGAGATTGATACTAAAGTATCCCGATCAAGAATACCGTTTTTTTCAATGAAATATAAAATTCGTAAGAAGTCACTTAATTCTTCAAAATTTCTTTCTCCGTAGTAGCCTGTTTCAATTTGTTCAAAAATGTTAGTTAAAATTATCTCAATATTATCAAAATATATCGGTAATTGTGTATTCTTATATAACAACGAATTCATTAGTAAAAATCCAGATTTTCCAAATTTATAACCTATTGAGGGAGTTGTAAAAAATGAGTCAGGTAAATTAGATATTGAAAACATTAAAATTTATTTAGTTCACTTAATATTAAAGCATTTAGGTCAGATTCTTTTACATTCAAAATTTCTGAAATTCCTTTATGCAAAGAACTTTCTTTAAGTAATAAAAACTCTTTCCAACCATTTATTCCGTTTCTTTCATAAATTATTTTTGCTACAAGGGCACCAATTGAATATAATGTTGATACATCTGAATCAATCATTTTCATTTTGCTTTCAATAAACATATCGTTTATTTTTATATTATTTTGCTTTACAAAATTGTTTAGTACAGATAAATGATGTTGATAAGTTAATCCTGGTTTCCCGCTTCCTCCGAGATAGGTAGCTATTCCTTCAGATGCAAGGCGTGACGTATCATTATTACTAAATTCATCAATATAAAAATGAGACAACTCATGTGGATAAAATTCGTTATCATTTGCTGAATAAATAATATGTTCATACGATCCTTCCCCCCCATAGCTCACTAAGCCACCATGTCGCGCAAAAAACATATTTGGGGCATAATCAAATCCTTTGAGATGATATACATCAAAAGCGTCTACACATGAAAAATAAGTAATTTTTTTTACTGGAATACCAAATTTTTCAGATAGCTCTTTATTAAATTCATCTAGGTTGTGAGCTTGTTGTTCTGAAAAAGTTTTTTTATTTCTTTTATAATATAAAATATTTCCTACTTGTTCCGAATACCAATCTCTTATATACCAATCGGTAAATTTGCTAAAGTTTACTTTTTTATTTTTACTGTCATAATTAGCAATTAGATTATAAATTACCTGAATAGAATTACCTTGCGGATGATCATTCGAAATCAATGCTAGTTTTATATAATATTTTTCAGATGGTATTAGATCTATAATTCCTAAAACTGTAGGTTTAAAATATTCAGAATTATCTCTTAACCAGCCAGACTTATAAATTGTCCCCACCAATTCACTTCTTCCCCATCTTTTCTGTGATTGAGAATCAAATTGTTTAAAAAGATCATTCGGATTGTTTTTAATCGTAAAAAGATCATTTACAGCATCCAAAATAATCTCTTTATGAGGAACAATATTTAAATTATCTTTATTGTCAATATTATTATATATATGTTGTGACTTAAGATTTAAAAAAATAAAAATTGAAAATAAAAATATTTTATTAAGTTTCATAATTTGGTAATTATTAATAAAAAAGGCAAGCCATTTCTACAAACAGCTTGCCTTTTGAGTTATTTAATTTGTCTTTAGCTCAGAAAAGAACTCTAGATTACCAACCGCTTAATGCAGGCGAGCATGATCCTCCGCATAATCTATCACTTTTTGGAGGAGGGCAAAGTTCTGGATACTTCTTACTAGCATTAATCCCTGTATCCGGATCTAAACTAGGATCTAAACCTTCTCCTGGATTAACTAGACCACCAGCAAGTTTACTCATTTGCTCTTTATGAAGAACTGAAATTTTTTGCTTGTTTAATTGTACTTTCTTGTTTGAAAATGTGATTTTTTTCATAGTTTTTAAAAATTTTTAAATTATTTTCTTGTAAGGTTTGGATTTACCTTGCAAGGTTTTATCTTGCGTTTACAAAAATAACAAATTTCGTAAAACATGCAAGTAATAGATAAAATTATTAATCATATTTTTCAAAATATTATAGAAAATAAACACAAAACTACTGGATTAGTTAATGGCGTATGTTCTGAATTAATATTTTTAGAACAGATAGTTAGATTTAATAAAGATTATTTAAAAAAAATACCCACTAAAAAAATCACAGATTATATAGATAAAATTTATTCTGATTTTGAAGACAACAATTTAGACTTTACATATGCCGAGGGAATTCCTGGTATATTATGCTCCCAAAAATTTCTCTCAAATTCAAAATATTTTAGTTTGGATTTCATTGAGATAAATGATTTTAATGAAACTTTAATTGATATTGCTATTGATTATTTTGAAGAGGACAATTACGATTTTCTTTATGGAGCTATCGGGGTTATGATGCCCATAATATTTGATAAGGTGAAATATGGTATTTCTGATTACCCTAATAATCTCAGCAATCTTATACAAACTATTTTTTCTAAAAGGGAAAAACTATTCTGGAGATCAAAGGATGATAAACATGAAAATATTTATGATTTTGGAGTCGCGCATGGCTTTATCTCAATATTATATCTTCTATCCGTAATCTGTAAAAATAGAAGTGATATTGAAATTATTAAAAAAACTGTTTTTGATTTCTTATCCTTTGGAAATTTTTCAAATTCTTTATCTATTTTTCCTGATAAGATTGACATTGAGAAACCATATAGCTGCAATTCCAGACTAGGTTGGTGTTATGGTGATTTAGGTATTGGAAACATTATTTATCAAATAGGTAATAATATTTTTGATGAAAAATTGAAGCAAATAGGTATACAAATTACCTTAAAATCAAGTAATCGAATTAACTTAAAAGAAGGCTCAGTTTTAGATGCCTCTATTTGTCATGGAACTTCCGGGATTGCTTTAATGTACCAAAAAAATTATCAAATTAGCAAAAATAAAAAGGCATATGAAGCCTATCATTATTGGAAAAACAAAACTCTTGAATTTTATGATGAATCCAATAAAGATTGTTGTTTTGGATATGTACGTGGTACGGGAACTATTAACAATTTTGGTTTATTACAGGGAATTGCAGGAATTGGAATCTTTCTAATGAATAATAATAAAAACTCATGGTCAAATATATTATTAATTGGATAAACAATTAATAATATAAATAAGTTTAGCCACTATTTTTACTATTTTAATAATAGAGAAGATATAATTAACAATATTTTATCTTAGAAAATGCCATAGCTATCACACATAAATTAGGATTTCATAGTTTTTGAGATTAACTTTAGAATTTTTTAGTTGTATGCTTTTCAATATCAATTTTTCCTAGAAACTTATATTAATTAATATTAAAGTCTAAATGTTCCTCAATACGCAGATCGGACGAAAATGGTAAATTTTCAGCTTTCTTTTGTACCTAAAGTAATCGTCATATTATTACTCTGAAAGTTCGTAGCTTATATTATTGTAAATAATAATAATAATAATAATAATAATATAAAAGAATCCCTAATGAGACTATGAAAAATAGTTACAGACTGTGAAAGTGAGAAGTTATTCTGAAAATTTATGTTCCGTAGGTCAAAAATCTCAGAATAACTCTTTGATAAAAATCTTTATGAACCAATTGTTATTATCTGTGCGCAGTCCATGCGATATGATCGGACTATTTATTTTTTTTAAGGAACGTGAACGGATTGAATGAAACACCAATATTAAAATAGAATACGGGATCAGGTTTTATTTCAAAGACAGCATCATCAAAATTATCCTCTTTTCTGAATAACCTTCCTGAAGGCGTCAACTTTACGCCCGTTTTTCCGGTAATAATAAAGTCACCGATCGCATGTTCGTAAATAATACCCGAGTTGATATCAAGTTGTCTATATTGGAATCGTTGATCCGGGTTACTGCTATCTATTTTATAGACATAAAAAGTGGTCTGGTCCATTTCGGCTCCCAATGACACCCTGCCTGTGTTCATGAAAAGATATTTACGCAAATATACACTCTTAGGGAGCGTGACATCTGCTATAAGACCATTATCAAATCGGTGTTCATAGGTAAAGATCGGAATGACCGGTAGCTGCGCTGTCGGATCTATATTGACCGCCAGACCTACGCTCATCTTGGTCTTTGCCGTGCCTTTCAACACCATGACCCCGGATAGAAAACCTTTGACACGTTCAAAATGCTGGTCGCTGCCCTCTACGATGACACTGGAACTGTAAATGGTCCGTTTGTTAAAAAGTGTGGAAAAATAGGAAAAGTTCAAGGACGAAAACAGATAGTGAAACTCTTCTTTAATTACGGTGGGGTTATTAGTAAGAGGTTCGAACATATTTGATTCTGCACTGATAAATCGATATCCCGCGGTCGCTCCTAGCATCCAAGTTTTCTTTTTAAGAAAATTAACATTGGCACTGACCTTCAGCTGGGTAAAGTCATTCACTTTGCCGTCACGTAATGGAGTATCTCCTTGTTTTGCTGTGAAATTGTAGGGTGTCGGGAGAGAGAATTCTATATTGAGCGGACGGGCAATCGCAATCTTATCAGCTGCGTATGCCACCGTACGTCTGGGAACATTCGTGGTATCTTTCTTTAATTTAAGAGTGTCTAGCTGCTGGGCAAAACCCTCAGCAGAGAAAAACAATGGTGCTAGGATCCAAATTCCTTTTTTAATGATTTCCATAATTTAATTTATTTTTTTTATTATTGATCGTGAATAATTAAAATAGAAGATCCTGTCATATAGTTCTTCCACATTATATTTTTTTATAAATGCCTTGCTATCGTTCATATTCTCCGAAATAAAATTTTCTTCCACAACGACAAACCATAATTCGCTTAAATCGGACTGTCTCTTTAAACTTTTTAGAAATGCTTGACTGTAAAGAGAACGCTCAAAAGGATGGCTAGAGTTATAAAGCAGATCACAGAAATAGATTCCTTTACGGGCTCCATCATCTTCGATGATATTGATTTCATCCTCAAAATCAATGATTCTTAGTGACTGCTTGTAAATTTCAACAAAATGGCACAGGTCAAAAACCTGAATGATCTTTTCCTCCTGTTGTTTTCCTGATAAGCAGGGATCATCCATTATATGTGTGGTATATTCTTGCAGCATATCCAATAAATTCATAGCCTTCTCTATTACGAACAGGACAAAGGAAATAATAATAATGAGCTCAATTTTCTTTTTTATACCAACCGACCTATATTTTATACAAAATACCATATATAAACTGTTTAGTATAAAAGAACCTATGGTTTGTATAATTTCTAATTTTTGAGTCTATGTATATTTTATCTTTGCTGAAGAAATCGATCAGGGATATGAGTTACAAGACATTGGAGGTACAGAACACCAAAGCTATACGGTTTATAACAGAAGATAAATTCAGATTACTGCGCCATGCGATACTGCTACTTGGTATTCTTGCCATTTTGTCCTACTCCAAGGATGTAACGCAGTATCGCGGTTCCTTCCGGTTCCTGAAGGTATTACTCATCTATGTTCCCTTGGTGCTGATGTGTTATATCAATATCAATTTTCTGGTTCCTGTATTTTTCTTTAAGGGGCGCTATGTGATCTATTTTGCTCTACTGATCTTATTGGTCATACTTTCATTAAATGCCATTTCAACCGTCCTGGATGTATTTTTTCCCAACAAAGGCACTTTTGATCCACATCGTGACAGTGAAGGCCGAGGATTTTACGAATCGATCGTGATCCTTATCCCTATAATCCTTGTCACGACCATGATCAAGTTATTTCAACGTTGGATGAAGGATAATCAGCGGATCAATGAGCTGGACAGGATCAATTTCAAAATGGAATTAAATGAACTTAGAAACCAGATGAACCCACACTTTTTGTTTAATACACTTAACGGTATCAAATCTCTTATAAGGACGGATCCGGATAAAGCGGGAATGGTGATCGTTAAACTTTCGGAATTTCTTAGATACCAACTCTACGAAAATAATGAAGAACGTACCCTTTTAAAGTCCGAAATTAATTTTCTATCTAATTTCCTGGATCTTGAGACCATTAGGAGAGATAATCTGTCGGTAAAACTCAGCAGTGACACCGATTGCAGTATCATTAAAAGCATATTCCTTCCACCAAATCTTTTTACCACTTTTGTTGAAAATGCTGTTAAGCACAGTGTGAATATAAATGATGAGGAATCCTTTGTGCATGTAAAAATAGATGTGAAAGACAATTTCCTGCACTTCTGCTGTATCAATTCAAAAGATTCAAATTATGTACCTTCTGCCAGTGAGAAAAGTAGCGGATTAGGCTTGGGAAATATAAAAAGACGTCTTGAACTTTTGTATGGTCATAACCATACACTTGACATATATTCTTCAGAAAGTCAATATGAAATCAAATTAACTATTCCATTATGAAATGTATTATAGTAGACGACGAACCTTTGGCAAGACAGGAAATGCAGGCATTGATCAATGACGTTTCCGATCTTGAAATAATCGGTTCATTTTCTAATGCTCCGGCAGCACTAAAGTTTTTA
This sequence comes from Chryseobacterium sp. G0201, assembly GCF_003815655.1. Classification (NCBI taxonomy): domain Bacteria; kingdom Pseudomonadati; phylum Bacteroidota; class Flavobacteriia; order Flavobacteriales; family Weeksellaceae; genus Chryseobacterium; species Chryseobacterium sp. G0201. The sequence continues at coordinate 4,542,344 of NZ_CP033917.1, forward strand.
AAGATCAATAGTGTAGATCTTATCTTTCTGGATATCGAGATGCCTATGGTAACAGGATTGGAATTTGCATCCCAGCTATCCGAAGATACGCTCGTTATCTTTACTACAGCCTATCCTAAGTACGCTTTGGAAAGCTATGAGCTGGATGCTATTGACTATCTATTAAAACCGATTGACAAATTCCGTGTCCAAAAAGCCATCAATAAGGCTGTAACTTACAAAAAATTGCTTTCCGCTGAAACTGAAAAGAATACGATAGAATCAAATACCGGAGATTTTATGATCATAAAATCTGAACGGAAGTTTTTCAAGATCAATTTTGCTGACATCAAATATATTGAGGGTTTAAAGGACTATGTGGTGATATATACCGGAAACCAGAAACTGATCACAGCCATGAACCTCAAGACCATACATCAGAAAATCCCTAATAATACTTTTTTTAGGGTCAGCAAGTCGTATGTTATCAATCTCAATTTCATTGATTCATTTGATCATCACAATGTCTACGTCGGCGAAAATGAAGTGCCGTTGGGTGAAGTGTATAAAAAGGATTTTTTCAGGATTTATTCGGGAGGATCGCTCAATCTTGAGTGATCAGACAATAGTTTTTAATATTGAATTGAAAGCAAATAGTTAGGTTTAAAATTTTACTTTGATCCAAAATTTCTCAGATTTAAGACCAACTGCTAAAATTTTAATTCAATTAACTTGTCAATGTCTGTACCGAAATGAATATCGATGATAATTAACAATTAAATTTCTATAAGAAGAACTTGCACCTCTTTTCTATAGATTTTGGACAATCAGTTTAAATCTTTACGGTATTAATCCTTTTCAACTTTACAGTCTGTCAGTTTTTGCCCGAGCTATTTTGAAACCCCTGATTTTTATAAATGTTGTCCTTTCTTTTTCAATATTCATCATGATAAATGATATATATATCCGGCAATCCATAGTTTTAGTTGAGATTGCCGGATATAAGGATATAAATCAATTGCAGACTTAGGCATTGTGATATTGAGATTTTTCACACTATCTATTCAGGTATCTTATCATTTTTCTTTAACAGTTTCTGCAGTAGATTATCAATAATTAGATACATGCTGGGCACGACAAATAAAGTCAAGATCATAGAACTCGTCAAGCCCCCAATGATCACCCATGCCATGCCGTTCTTGATCTCAGAAGCCGCACCGCTTGCGATAGCAATGGGAAGCATCCCGAAGATCATTGCCAAAGTGGTCATTAAGATAGGTCGGAGCCTTTCCTTTCCAGCTTCGACCAAAGCCTCTTTGACAGGACGCCCTTCCGCTTTCAGGTGATTGGTGAAATCCACGATCAGGATCGCATTTTTTGAAACCAGACCCAGAAGCATGATCATCCCGATAATAGTAAAGATGTTAAGGGTTTCCATCGTCAGTGCTAAGATCAGAAATGCACCCACCAGTGCTACCGGTATGGAGAACAATACGACGAAGGGATAGACTGCATTTTCGTACAGTGCTACCATGATCAAGTAAACCAAAACAATGGCCGTGACCAATGCTAATCCCAAACTTCCAAAGGCATCTCCCTGGTTCTTGGAATCGCCGAGATACTCTACACTGATACCGTTGGGAAGTTTAACAGATGCGGCTTTTTCCTTCATCTCATCGCTAACAGTACCGGTAGGACGTCCAGTCACATTTGCCTGTACAGTGATGGAACCCAGACGGTCGATCCGCTGTAAGGTAGTTTCCCCAAGCGCCTCGCTTACATCTGCAAACTGGCTTAACAATATGCTTTGCCATTCGGAATTTACAAAAGGCAGGTCTCTTATATTTTTGATATCCGAACGGTTAAATTTATCCAGGCTCACCCTGATGTCGTATTCATTACCATCCTGTTTGAACTGGCTTTGATCACTTCCGCTAAATGAATTCTGTAGTGTCGCCCCGACCATACTGGCATTCAGTCCCAACAGGCTCATCTTTTCCCTGTTCAGTTTGATGTCCACCTCCGGTTTCCTGTTCTTCACGGAAAGTTTGACAAACTGTGTTCCGGGTACTGCTTCTACAACCTTCTGGTAAGCTTCCGCTACCTGACGGACATCTTTCAGGTCAACACCTTTAATGGCGATCTGTATGGGTGCACTGCTGACATTCCCGGTAATGGAGGTGGATGATGCCGTGAACTTGACACCGGTGATCGCTCCGCTCAGCTTATTCTGGATATAGGTCCCAAATTCTTCGGAAGACATACCACGCTTTTTCTTATCCACCAAAGTCAATGTCAGCTCGGCAAGATTGGCATTACTGCTGGTTCCCGATACACTTCCGCTGACAAAACCGATGCTGGAAAATACCTTTTCCACCTCAGGCTGTTCCATCAGCAGTGTTTCCGCCTGTTGTACGAGCATATTGGTCTTATAGATGGTTGCCGTAGGCTCCAGTTCCATGTTCAGTATAAGGTCGCTCTGATCCGTTTTGGGGATAAATGCTGCTCCGATAAACCCTGTTGGAACCAGGGCGATAGATCCGATGATAAGTAATATAGTGCCGGATAAAAGCCATCTTTTCTTGCGGAGCACCTTTTCCAAGAGTCTCTCGTAGTCTTTTTTGATGTCATCGATGAAATTTTCAAAACCAAGATTGATCCTTCCCCATAAGGTACCGTTGCTCAAATGTTCAAGTTTGCCAAAACGGCTTGCCAGCAAAGGAGTGACAGTAAAGGAAACAAAGAGGCTCATCAGGGTCGAGATCACGACCACAAGGGAGAACTCACGGAGGATGGAACCGATCATACCTCCTGCCAGTGCCAATGGGAGGAATACCACGACATCCACCAGTGTAATGGAAAGAGCGGTAAACCCGATCTCGTTACGCCCCTCAAGAGCTGCCTTCCTTTTGTCAGATCCCATTTCCATGTGCCTGTAGATGTTTTCCAGTACCACGATGGAATCATCCACCAATATGCCCACTACAAGTGAAAGTGCCATCAGCGTCATCAGGTTGAGCGAAAATCCAAGCATGTACATGGCGATAAATGTTGGTATGATGGATGCGGGGAGCGCTACCAATACGAACATGGAACTTCTGAAGCTGTGCAGGAAGGCCAGCATCACGATGCCCACGATGATCACGGCCAGCATCAGGTCGAACATGACCGCATCGGCCGAGTTGAGCGTATAGACACTCTGGTCGGACGAAATATTGAATTTCAGGTTCTGCTCTTTGTATTGCGCTTCGATATCTGAAAATGCTTTTTTCACCTGTTCACTAACATCAACTGCATTGGCATCGCTCTGTTTGATGATCTGCACACCGATAGACGGAATACCGTTGATGTGGTTGATCGCTGTTGTTTCTGCCGTGGCATCGACCACCTCTGCAATATGTTTCAGATAGATGACCCCCTGTCTAGGGTGCTGGAATACAATTAGATTACGCAGCTGGTCTAATGATTGTACATTGGCATCATATCGGATGGAAAGCTGCTGGTTCTGTGTTTCTATACTACCGGCAGGAAAAGAAAGATTGGCATTGTTGACTGCCTGTGTGATCTGAGATATGGAAAGACCGTATGCCAACAGTTTCTCCTGGTTGATGTTGATCTGTATCTCACGCTCATCGCCGCCGATAATGTTTACCTGACCTACACCCGCAACGTTCTGTAAGATCGGCCTCAACTGGTTGTCCATGAGGTCGTACAGGTTTCGGGGAGCCATGTTTGCCGTAATACCTGCTTTGATCACCGGAGTTTCTTCAAGGTTTACCTTGTTTACCTGTGGTCGTTCTGCATCGTCCGGCAGGTCGTTCAATGCCTGATCGGCCTTGCGCTGAACATCCCGCTCCGCTTTATCAATGTCAGTTCCGCTCTTAAACGATATGGTAATGATCGAAACACTTTCCTGCGAAGTGGAATTGATCTGGTCGAGCCCTTCAACAGATGAAAAAGCATCTTCCAATTTCTTGGTTACCGTGGCTTGCACTTCCGCTGCTGAGGCTCCTGGATAAAGTGTACTGACAGAAACTGTCGGCACTTCGATCTTCGGAAGCAGGTTATAGTTCAGGCTCAGGTAAGATTGTATCCCGAACATGACTAGTACCGTAAAGATTACGATAAGCAATAAGGGCCTTTTTATGGCTATTCCGGTTATTGACATGGTACTGCTTTTTATTTTGAAATGTTAATTAATTTACCGTCCTTCAGATTGATCTGTCCTGATGTAATGACCTGTTCGCCTGCCTGCAATCCCTCTGTAACTTGGATTTTTCCTCCAAATTCAGCACCGGCCTTAATGGGACGAAGTACAGCTTTTCCATCCTTTGCAATATATACAGATGCATCCTGCGTACTTCCATTTAATGCTTCACGGGGAATCAGCAATATCTTCTGAGGCGTCGTCCTTGAGAAATCGGCATATACAAAAGTTCCAGAGCGTAACGGGGTTTGCTTATCGTTATTAGCGGTTATTTCCACCTGATAATTGTAGGCCTGATTCGCCTGCGGGCTGATAAAGGTGATCGTGCCATAGAAAGGCTTATCGGGATAGACATCGGTGGTGAGCTTGATTTTCTGACCGACTTTTATCTGGTACACTTCTGCCTCCGTAAAATATACTTCTACCTTTAATTGGGAAAGATTGACGATTGAACCTATTTCCCCTCCGGCTGTAATATACATGCCTTCTTCTACCGCTTTATTGCCTATGATTCCACTGATCGGCGATTTGATGGTAGCATCTGTAATCTGTCTGCGCAGTTGTTGGGAAAGATTCTGGGCGTCATTATAACTCTGACGTATATCGTTCACTTTCTCCTGTGTAGCGGCACTGCCTTCGAGAAGATATGTATATGTCTGTAGGTCACGTTTCAGCTTGGAAACATTGGATTCCGCTTTCTGAAGGTCGATTTCCAGCAGACGGGTGTCAATCACAGCAAGTGTCTGTCCCTGTTGTACTTGGTCACCTAGTTTGAACAGCAACCGTTGAATATTTCCGCTTGTTACCGACAGAACCTTTGCCTCCTTAAAAGGAGCCAACATACCGGTCTTGATCATTTCAATATCCTGTACCTCTTCTGATACCGGTATTGCCGTTACAGGAATACGTACATCTTCCAGCTGTGCAGGCTGGTTCTTTTCGTCGATCTTTTTCTTATTGGTGGCCAGCTTAAAAACAACAAAAGCGATAATACCGACACAAACCAGCGTGACTATAATTTTTTTCTTCATAATGGTCTAAAGTGAGTTATAAAAAGTTTTTAATGTTCCCGCTGCCTTTTCAAGATCAATACGGGCTTGGTAGAAACTGTATAAGGAGTTGAGGTAACTATGCTGGGCTTCTCTCAGTGAGTTCTGTGTATTCAGCCAATCTGTAAGATTGGTGGTTCCTTTCTGGAATTGCAGATCGGTGACTTTGAGGACAGATTCCGCAAGCTCTACATTCCTTTTATCGTTTTCAACGTTGGTCTGCGCCTGCACAAGCTTGGTAGATGCATTTTCGTATTCTACCCTGTACTTTCCTTCTGCCAGTTTGAGGCTCTCTTCCGCATTGATGCGATTGATCTTTGCTTGTTTGTACTGGGCATTGCGTTTATAGAAATCAAGAATAGGGATGCTTAACTTTAGACCCACTGCTGAGTAAGGAAGCAATTGGTCATAAGCACCGTTGAGATTGTCCCCAAAGCCCACAGCACCGTAACGGAAATACCCTGAAAGTTTTGGAAGCCCTTCGGCCTTGATACGTGCCTGTTCTATTTCCAGTGTCTTTATATTGAGTTCGGATAATCTGTAGTCGATCCTACTAGCAGGAGAAAAGTTATCAGAATTTTTTTCAATGGATAATGGCGTTTCCAGTTCTGTAGAGGCATGTACCGTAAGCAGATCATTGATGGGATATCCCATTTCGTATTTGAGTTCGTTTTCTGCCAGCTTCAGGTTACTTTGGGCAACACGTATCTGAGAAATGGTATTGTTATAGTCCACATTTACCTTGTCCAGATCTTTTTGAAGGGTCACTCCTTTGTCAACCTGTAAACGGTATATCTCGATCTGCCTTTGATACGTTTCTTTATTGTAGTCCAATAGTTCCAACTGTTGATTGTAGACGAAGATCTGAAAGTAGGCTATGCTTATATTGTAAATGATCGCCTCATTGCTTTGTTCAATATTAAGATCGGCCCGCTGCTTGTTATACTTGTTGGCTTTTAATCCCATCAAGAGCGACTGGTCATAGATCACCTGGTCCAGCTGTCCAACAAAATTGGAGTTATACTTTTGTGTGAGCGAAACCCTGATTTCATCGGGACCAAAAATTCCTGCGGGGATGACACTTTGTTGTAGTTTAAGGTTGTTATCCAATGTTGAGGTCAAGCTTACTTTAGGCAGGTAATCCGCAAGGACTTCTTTTGCTTTGGCATCGGCGGCCAGTTTTTCATTGGCATAGATCATATTGTTACGGTTATTCTTTAATCCGTAATCCAGACATTGCTTAAGTGTCCAACCCTCCTGAGCATTTGTTTTTAACCATACACTTAATAGAAACAGAATAATAATTTTTTTACTCATATAATTTTTGATTATTATCTTCTAAAAAAAGAAAGAAATGTATTATATGAGGCTAAAATAAAGTAAAGGATAACTGCTATTTCAGTTATTATACGAACCCCGCTGCTTTTTATACAAACCAGTATATAATGACTTTATAGCGTGCGTAAGATTAAATGACATTGTTCTGCGTAATCGATTACTTTTTGATGAAATCCTTGCGATTTTTGGTCATTAAAATAAATTAAAAAAAGCGTCAAATCATTAAAAATTTGCAGTTTTAAAATCACATTACTTAACATAAAAAACTGATAATCAAAACATGAAATAACAAAAAAGACAACCTTATCATACAATTAAAGACATGAGTTAATGTCATATAAAAGCACTACTTTTAAAATCATATCCTGTCGTTTCAAAAAGGACGGCAGATTGAAACTTTAATTTATAAAAAAATGACCAGAAGTAAAATAGCATTTTTTATCGTCGGAACAGTGATTTCGATTTCTGCTTACGCACAGCAAAATTTAAAATTAAACTATAACAAACCGGCAGAGAACTGGAACGAAACTTTGCCCATCGGCAACGGAAAGTTAGGCGCAATGGTTTTTGGAGGTGCAGTTAAGGAACATCTACAACTGAATGAAGAGACCATTTGGGCTGGTGAACCGGGAAATAATGTACCTAAAAATACGTTCGACAGCATTCAGAAAGTTCGACGCTTGATTAATGAAGGTCAGTTTGAAAAAGCGCAGGACCTCACCAACAACACTTACCCGAGAACTGCTCCGAAAGATCTGAATTACGCAATGCCATACCAGACGATGGGCGATTTGTTTTTGGATTTTAAAGGCCACGAAAATTTTAAAAATTACAATCGGAGCTTAGATATCGAAAAAGCGGTCAGCACAGTTTCTTATGATGTCAATGGTGTGACTTTCAAACGTGAAATTTTTTCGTCATTTGCGGATAATGTGATTATGATCAAATTAACTTCCAGCAAAAAGGGAAGTCTGAATTTCAATATCAACGCTTCTACCCCACATCTGAAAAAATCAATCTTTACTGAGAAAAACCAATTGGTCATCAATGGAACAAGCGGCTCTGCGGATAACAAAACAGGGAAAATTAATTTTAAAACCATCGCTTTTCCTGTTTTAAAAGGTGGAAAACTGACCTCGACAAAAGACTAATTGAATATTACAGGTGCGGATGAAGTGGTTATCTATGTTTCCATTGACACTAATTTTAAAAAGTACAATGACCTTAGCGGAAATCCTGATTCGAGAGTTTCAGACTATTTAAAATCAGCATTAAATAAAAAATACGATGCGGAACTCAAGGCTCACATTGCCAAATATCAAAAATATTTCAAACGGGTAAGTCTCGATTTGGGAACAAGCGAGCAGGCGAAAAAAACAACGGACGTCAGAATCAAAGAGTTTGGAAATGCGAGTGACCCGGATCTGGTGGCTCTGTATTTTCAGTTTGGAAGATATCTTTTGATTTCCTCATCCCAACAGGGAACGCAACCCGCAAACCTTCAGGGAATCTGGAATTATCAATTAAATCCTGCGTGGGACAGCAAATACACAGTGAACATCAACACAGAAATGAATTACTGGCCGGCGGAAAACACCAACCTTTCCGAAATGCACGAGCCTTTGTTTGATATGATTCAGGATTTGTCGGTTACCGGACAGGAATCTGCCAAAGAAATGTACCACGCAAGAGGCTGGAATATGCACCACAACACAGACCTTTGGAGGATTACCGGCGTTGTGGACGGTGGTTTCTACGGAATGTGGCCAATGGGCGGCGCGTGGCTGACCCAACACGTCTGGAACCATTATCTGTATACCGGAGATAAAGAATTTCTAAAGAAAAACTACGAAGCTTTGAAAGGCAGTGCGCTATTTTATTTGGATGTTCTTCAACAAGACCCTTCGAAAAAATATCTCGTGGTGTCGCCATCAATGTCTCCTGAAAATAAATACTTTAAGAATGTAAGCATCACTGCAGGAACCACGATGGACAACCAGTTGGTGTTCGATGTGTTTAATAATTTCATCAATGCTTCTAAAGCCTTAAATCAGGACAAAGGTCTTTCGGATGAAATAAAATTGGCCTTAGGCAAACTTCCTCCAATGCAGATTGGACAGCACGCCCAGTTGCAGGAATGGCTTACCGATATGGATCGAACGGATGATAAACACAGGCATATTTCTCATCTTTATGGGCTTTTTCCTTCCGGACAGATTTCTCCATTCAGAAATGCAAATTTGGCGGAAGCAGCAAAGAATTCAATGATTTACCGTGGCGACAAATCCACAGGTTGGTCGATGGGATGGAAGGTAAACTGGTGGGCAAGATTGCTTGATGGAAACCGTGCTTTTAAATTGATTTCAGACCAGTTGACGCCAGCTCCGATGGAAACCAAAGGACAATCAGGAGGAACTTATCCTAATCTTTTGGATGCACATCCGCCCTTTCAAATCGATGGGAATTTTGGTTGTACTTCCGGAATTGCTGAAATGTTGTTGCAAAGTTATGACGGCTATCTTTATCTTTTGCCTGCCCTTCCAGATGCTTTACCAAACGGCTCAGTGAAAGGATTGAAAGCAAGAGGCGGTTTTGAAATCGATATGGACTGGAAAAATTCCAAGCTGACAAAACTGACCATCAGATCTACTTTGGGAGGGAATGCGAGAATTAGAATTGCAAAGGATATAAATTTAAAATCGAAAACAAATTTCATTACCGCAAAAGGTGAAAACCCCAACGAATATTATCAAGTTAATTCCATTAAAACACCTTTAAAATCTGATAAAGCCGAAATGAAAGGATTCGCTGTTAAAGAAACTCAACTTTTTGATTTTAATACTGAAAAAGGAAAAAATTATGTTTTCGAGGTGAAATAATTTAATCTTCAATCTAAAATAAAAGTCCTGATAAATATTTTTACTAGGACTTTTTAATATGACGATGTCTTCAATTCTAATAAATATTCGCCAAACCACCATCCAAAGGAATACTTGTTCCTGTAAGATAAGCCGAATATTCTGAAGCTAAAAATGCAACCAGATGACCATATTCTTCAGGTTTTCCCAAACGTTTCATCGGGATTTTGTTTTCTCTGGCCTTTTTGATTTCTTCATTTGATTTTCCACTTTGCTCAGATTCAACTTTAATTAATTTCTGAATTCTTTCGGTATCAAAATAGCCGGTCAAAACATTGTTAATTGTTACATTATGTTGTGCAACTTCATTGGACAAAGACTTCGACCAGGCCGCCACCGCGGAACGGATAGAATTTGACAGAACCAAATTATTGATGGATTCTTTCACAGATAAAGAGGAAACGTTGATGATACGTCCGTTTTTCTGTTCTATCATATAAGGTAGAGCCAAAGCGGTCGTCTCACAAACGGTTTTGAACAGCAGATCAAAAGCTTTCTGAAAATCATCTACACCTTTATCAACCGCCATTCCAGGCTCTGGACCATTGGTATTGTTGACCAGAATATCGATATTATTGTCTTTAAAATAATCTGTAATAATCGTTTTAAAACTTTCAAATCAGAAAAATCGGCAACGAGATATTGGTGTTTTTGATTTTGGTTAATGACAGGAAGTTCAGTAACAGATTTTTTAAGTTTCTCTTCATTCCGAGCCATTATCGTTACGTTGGCTCCGCATTTTGCGAGTTCTATTGCAATGCCCAATCCTATTCCTTGTGTAGCTGCACCGACCAGTGCGTTTTTATTTTTGAGGTCAATATTCATAACGGATTATTTTTAAACTATTGTTGATTTTAATCAAACTGTATCAAGACATAAATTTACCAAAACATATGTTCAAAAAAGAACAATCTGGCTGAATAATTTATCTATAACTGCCGTACAAAATAATGATTGTTGTACAGCAAATTTCATTAAATTTATTGTTTAATTTAAGAGGATGAATGACATTTTTAAAATGTTCAAAATAGATTTAGCTGAATCGCAAAGAATCAGCCAGTTAGACAATGAACCGCACAACCACGATTTCGAAGAATTATTGATTGGGAAGTACGGTCAGCTTGAACATTTTATTGATTTTAAATCTCAGGTAATGGAAGCCCCTTTCGTCAGCTTTATTGCGCAGGGAAAAGTTCATCGTGTGAGACCTTTGGCAAAAGATGGAAAATGTGATATCTGGGCCATCCGTTTTAAAAGTGAATTCATTGCTGATACGGTTTTTCAGCTCTACTCAACGTATCACGACAAGGCGAACATTTGTCTGAAAACGGATGAATGTTTTGACCGTTTGAACACAATTTGCGAAATCATTTTTCAGGAATATAATCAACCGAATCCTGATTTGTCGGTAATCCGTCAATTGCTTAGCAGTCTGTTCACCATCATAGAATCAGAACGGAAAAAACTTAATCTCAATAATGATGAATCCAAAAAAATCCAGAGCAATACGTTCAAGAATTTTTTAAAACTTTTGGATGAACATTTTATGGAAGCTCAAGATGTCAATTTCTACGCTGAAAAGCTTTTTATGAGTACGAGAAACTTGAATCTCATCTGTCAGGATATTTTGCATCAAAGTGTTTCAGAGATCATTGAAACCAGAAAACTGACGGAAGCCAAAAATCTATTGATCACGACCGACAAGACGATTGCAGAGATTGGGTATGAGCTTGGCTTTAATGAAAAAACCTATTTTACACACGCTTTTAAAAAGAAATCCGGCTTCACACCTTCGGAGTATCGAAAGGAAATGGCTAAAATCATTTCCTAAAATCACAACTATTCTTCTGAATTGTGTTATCTCTTCATCCTGTTTGTTTCGGAAATTTGTACCATAATTTTAAACAAACAAAAAATGAAAACATCATTCTTAACAAAAGGATTAATCGCTGCAGCATTCGTAACAATGTTCACAGCCAACGCACAAACTAAAAGATCAGCTGAATCTGATAAAGCTTTGAAACAAATTAAAGAATTAGCAGCTTCCAACGAAATCATCGCTAAAAACCTAGCGACTTTTGATACTTTGGATTACACCGTTTTCAGCAACAGAGACTGGACTAGACTTCACGAAAGCCACGCCAAAGATATCCTGGTGCATTTCCCAGACGGACACACCGAAAAAGGAATCGAGCAACACATCAAAACATTGGATGCAATGTTTGTTTACGCACCGGACACAAGAATCAAAGAACACCCGTTGAAATTGGGAAGCGGAAATATGACTGCCGTAATGGGATATATGGAAGGAACTTTCACAAAACCGATGCCGCTTGGAGACGGAACATTCATCCAGCCAACAGGTAAAAAATTCAAACTTCCAATGGCAACCATCGGAATCTGGAATACAGACGGAACAATGAGCGAAGAATACTTATTCTGGGACAACAAGTCTTATATGGACCAAATTATGAACAAATAATTGATCTGGTAACAGGTTTTTATGAAAAGAAAAGATTTTTTAAAAGCTATGGCACTTTTACCACTTGGAGCCGCTGCGATGAAACTCAATACATTGCACAGTTTAACAGACCATATGGCTCCCACAGAACGGATGCCTGTACTTTTTCTGGGACACGGAAACCCGATGAATGCGATCGATGACAACATCTTTACGCAGGGTTTTCAGGCTGTCGCAAAGACTTTACCTAAGCCGAGAGCGATTCTCTGTATCTCTGCACACTGGGAAACAAGAGGAACATTTGTGACCGCAATGCAGCAGCCACAGACCATTCACGATTTTGGCGGATTTCCTCAGGCATTGTTTGATGTTCAATATCCAGCGCCGGGAAGTCCGGATCTGGCTTTGGAAACACAGAAACTCATCACTTCAACACAAGTTGGATTGAATGAGGACTGGGGGCTTGACCACGGATGTTGGACGGTTGTAAAATTTCTTTATCCCAACGCAGATATTCCTGTCATCGAAATGAGTATGGACTATACCAAAGGTCCCGAATATCATTATGCTTTAGGAAAAGAACTTTCAGCATTGAGAAGAAAAGGCGTTCTAATTATTGGAAGTGGTAATACCATTCACAATCTGAGAATGGCGGTTTGGGATAAAATGATGGTTCCGGGATATGCTTTTGACTGGGCAACAACCGCAAACGAAAAATTGAAAAACCTCATCACAGACGGCGACCACAAATCCTTGATCAAATATGACCAGTTGGGAAAAGAAGTTCAAATGTCTATCCCGACGCCTGAGCATTATCTGCCTCTGCTCTACACATTGGGCTTGCAGGAAAAAGATGAAAAGGCGACCATTTTCAATGACGGTCTGGTGGCAGGTTCACTGAATATGATGTCGGTAAAGATCGATAAAGCGTGATAAAAACAAAATATGTTTGGGCGTTTACTTTTGTAGCGTCCATAATTTTAATTAGTTTAAGTTTTAAAATGATAACAAAAAACAAAAAACCTAGCATACATTACGTCGTTAGACAACCTAAAATAAAAACGGAGAAACCACCATTGGTTATTTTGATGCACGGTGTTGGAAGCAATGAGCAGAATATGTTTTCTTTTGCAGATTCGCTTCCGGACAACTTTTTGGTAGTTTCAGCGAGAGGACCTTTAACTTTGAGACCCAACGGCTACGCGTGGTTTCAGGCGCAGATTATGCCGGACCGTTCGATCATCAATGAAGAGCAGGCGGAAAATTCAAGAAAAGAAATCATACAGTTCATCGATGATTTGAAAAACGTGGAGGATTTCGATGAAGAGCAGGTGTATCTGATGGGATTCAGTCAGGGTGGAATTATGAGCTATAGTGTGGCATTAACCGAACCTGAGAAAATAAAAGGAATTGCCGTAATGAGCGGAAGATTACTTTCGGAAGTAAAACCATTGATCGTATCTGATGAAAGACTGAAAAAACTGAACATCTTTGTTTCGCACGGAACACACGATTCTGTTTTGAAATTTGGATACGCGACAGACGCCGTTGATTATCTTCACAGCAAAGGTTTACAGCCGGAGTTTCATCAATATCCGGAAGACCATACTATCAATCAGCAGATGTTGGGTGACGTCGTGAATTGGCTTTCCAATCAGTCGAAATAAATTTTTATTATAAATAAAAAAACAGGAGCGATTTAAATATTGTTCCTGTTTTTTTTAACATATAACTTTCTTTTATTGAGCCGGATAAATTTTTAAATTTCTAAAAAAACCTTCCGTTCCTATATCCACAAAAAGCCCTACAAAACCGGATTGGTCTGCACCCATTTTCAGGTCGTTTACAATCAAATTCGGTTGTTTCGCATTGTCTATAAATAATTTCGCTTGCTTACCTTTTACTTCAATTTTAAGTTTTATCCAGCGATTCAAGGCCATATCGGCATACGTTTCGTAAACGCCAGGTGCTGATTTTCTTGAATCGGTAAATTTAAAATCAGGATAAGAAAAATACTGGATGCTTCTGTTTCTTCTCAGCTGGTCATCGGTCATTCCATTGGTAGGTCTGATGTAGATACTTTCAAATTTCGAATTGTCTTCGTTAATTCTAAAAGCCAGACCGATAAATCCTCTGGCGTGCTCCGGCGCATCCGGAAGCAATCTTGAAAGGACTTCCACCTCGATCACTCCATCTTTGAATTGCAAATCGTTGATTCTGGCGTAAGTTGCCTCATCATCTTTCACAACCGATTTAGACTTAATAACTTTCACTGCTTTCTTCCCGTCAATTTTTTCTATTGAAACTGAAGTCTGAACAGCTGTCAGATTATTTTCTTCAAGGTTAATCTTCTGTGCAGACATGTTTGAGGTTAAAATTATGGTTATTAATAGGCTTAAGAATGTCCATCGGATATTCCGCTGATGACTAATTAAATTAATTTTTGTCATAATTTTAGTTTTAAAAAAGCCGGAAAATATTCCCAGCTCATTTGTTTATTTTGATTTATTGTACATATATCTTGCGATTTTCCATTGTCCGCTCACTTTTTTCAGGACAAAAGTTTCCCTGAAATCATCCTCAACCGTTTGGTTGCTTGATTTGACAACAAAAGAACCTTTGGAAGTAGAAGCTACAAATGCGTAATCTTTATCAACAACAACCTCGCCAATCGTAACGTTCAAGCTGTATTTAAAATTATCAAACACATATTGGAACGTTCCTTTTACCTGCTCAGAACCCGTTGCTGTTGGCGCACCAGGAGCCAAGAGAACACCATCTGCTGTGAATAGGGACACAACTTTGGAAGCGTCTGAACTGTTTAAAGCTGCAAAGTAATCTTTCACAAGCTTTTCAACATCTGCTTTCTCTGAAGTTGATTTTACAGAAACTGCTTTAGTATTTTGTTTTTGTGCATTCGTTGTGGATGAGAATCCCATTGAAAGTGCGAACACTGCAAGTGCAGTAATTGCTGTTTTTTTCATAATTTTTATAATTAAATATTGAAACAAAACTAGTATTAATGATTCACAGAACTCCATAAACAAGCTTAAGAAAAACCCTTAAACTAGTTTAAGGGTTCCCAACAAATCGACAATATTTTTGTCTTAAATCAAATTACAAAGCTACATTCAAAACTTTTTCTTCAGAATAAACAAGACCTTCATAACAAGCATTATAAATATCTTTCAATTCCTCAACTGTTGGTTTTCTTGGATTGAAACCTGTACAAGGGTCTAAAAATGCATTGTTTGCCATAAAGTCAAGATTTTTATCCCAGTCTTCACGAGAGATCCCGAATTCTTTGATCGCAGACTGATTGTTAACTTCAGATCGCAAAGTTTCAATCGCCTGTGCTAACTCTTCAGTGGTTTCTTTACCGATCACTTTAGCCAAATCTGGAAAACGATTGCTTTCTTTCTCATTAAAACGAATGACATTCGGTAAGAAGATCGCGTTACAAGCACCGTGAGGAACGCCAAACAAAGCTCCCACCTGGTGAGATAATGAATGTACAATTCCTAACCAAGCGTTGTTGAAAGCTAAACCTCCCATAAAAGATGCATCGTGCATATTCTGACGGGCCGCGATATTAGTTGGATTTTGTACCGCTTCTTTCAGATTGTCAAAAACGATTTTTAAACCACCTTTGGACAATGCATCTGCAAAATTATTGTCGATGTTTGAAACATAAGCTTCCACACAATGCGTCAAGGCATCCAATCCTGTGTTCGAGGTAACGTTAGCCGGCATAGATGCGCAGATCTCGCCGTCGATAATTGCAACATCTGGTGTCAATTCGTAAGAAACGATTGGATATTTCACGCCTTTTTCACGGTCTGTGATCACGGCAAGACCTGTAGTTTCAGTTCCTGTTCCGCTTGTAGAAGGAATTGCGATAAATTTTGCTTTCTGGCGCAGTGTCGGAACACTGAAAGGTTTGATCATCGCTTCAAAATCTGCGTCCGGATATTCATAGAAAACCCACATCATTTTTGCTGCATCGATTGCTGAGCAACCACCAATACCAACGATCCAATCAGGCTGAAATTCTTTCATCATTTCCGCACCTTTGAAACAGGTTTCTGATGACGGATCTTCTTCTACTCCTTCATAGATCTTGGTTTCTATTCCCGCTTCATTCAGATAAGCTACTGCTTTATCTAAAGTCCCGCTTTTTTTCATCGAGCTTCCTCCAGTCACCAAGACTGCTTTTTCACCTTTGATATTTTTTAATTCTTCGAGACTTCCCGCACCGTGGAATACTTCTCCTGCAATAAATAACTTGCTCATTCTGTATTATATTTTACTTTAAAATTATAGTACAAAGGTAGATCAGGCAGAAAGCGAGGTGTTATACAATTGGGTCTATCTGTTATAAATTTGAGCCAGTTCTTCCTGAAGCTCGGTCGGTGTTTCCTTTAATTTGGTCTTTACGAATTTATTCAATGCAGAAGGCGAACTGAATCCCAATTCCAATGAAATCTGCTTGTGGGAAAGGTCAGAAAACAATAATAATCTTTTGATTTCCTGAAGAATACGGTTATGAATTGCATTGATCGCTGTTTCATCACAATGCTTCTTCGTAATATTGTTCAGTTTCTTGGTAGTGATTGCCAATTTTGAAGCGTAATACTGCACAGTTCGTTCAGTTTTATAGCGTTCATTAAGCATTTTTTTAAATCGAATATATAAATTTTTATCTGTTTCGTGCTGTAAAACAGGATGCTGACCGTGAACCAACTCAATTAATCCAAGAAGGAAAATTTTGATATAAAAACGAGCCTGCTCTTTTCGGACAAGACTTGGGTCAAGATAAACGTTCTCAATATCAACGGCGAGCTTCTTTGACTTTTCAAATTCTAACGGTGATAGAAAGACACAATTGAGATGAGTCGCCAGATCAACATTATAAGAAAGCAATTCATTTTTAAGAATATCAGAAAAGAATTTCCTCAAACAAAATAATTTTACCGGAGATATCTGAGGAAACTGAAGTGATAAAAGAAATCTGTTCGGGAAATATGATCGAGATTTTACCTGAATTGAGTTTGAAGGTCTGATCTTCGATTTGAAGCCCAAGCCCTCCTGATTCTACCATCAGAATACAAAAGTGATCTTTTTTATGAGGTTCAAGATAATCTTTAAGATTCGATTGATTCAGATCAAAAACCCTGAAAGATAAATTCTGATCTTCTGGTTTTTGTATATTTTTTTTTATTTCTAAACGTTCCAAATTCTAAATTTTAATCATTAATCGTTAGCAAGGTCATTTCTTTTTGACGATATTTTTCCTCACTTTACTTAAAAATTCTGAGGTGATTCCCAGATAGGAAGCAATCTGTGTGTTTGGTAATCTTTTGATCAATTCAGGGAAATCTCGTTGAAAATTAAGATATCTTTCCTCAGCCGTAAAACTGATACTTTGTAATATCCTGTCCTGAAAATTGATAAATTTTCTTTCGTTGATGATCCTGAAATTTCTGTCAAACTTATGATAATTGATATATAAATAAAGCAGGTCTTCGTGAGTGATCTGAAGAACGACCGACGGTTCCAAAGCCTCAATGCTCAGTCTGCTCGGTTCCTCATCATAAAAACTTTGGATATCTGCGATCCATTCATTTTCAATCGCGAACTGCAGATTATGTTCTTTGAAATTGGTATCCACGGCATACATTTTGAAACACCCGGAAACCACAAAAGAAATATGTTTGCAGACATCGCCTTCCTGCAGCAGAGCACCTTTTCTTTTTAGTACTTTCTTTTTAAAAAGCCTTCTAACCTCTTCCTCCTCTTTTTCGTTCAAAGGGAAAGAATTGTTAAAACTGCTGATCAATACATCCAATGGGCTTTCTAAATTTTGATCTTTTTTCAATCTGTCTTTTTTATTAATGTAAAGATATTATTTTATAGACTAGCTATATCTGAAAGTTTCAAAAATCGAAAGGCATCTGAGCCCAGATACCTTTCGAAACACTATGTAATAATAATCAATAAAATGATCCAAATTTAAAAAGCACTGTCTACAACTCCACCATCCACACGCAATGCTGCACCGGAGGTAGCCGACGATAGCGGGCTTGCTACATAAACGACAAGATTTGCAACCTCTTCCGCTGTAGCCCAACGCTCAATGACAGACGAAGGTCTTTTTTCTTTGATAAAATCGATCTGAGCCTGCTCCACAGAAATTCCTTTTTCTGCAGCAATTTTATCAAACATTTTTTCTGTTCCTTCGGCTAAAGTTGGTCCGGGAAGAACAGCATTCATTGTAACATTTGTTCCTTTCATCAATTTTGCAAGACCTCTGCTTAAAGCTAAGTAAGCCGTCTTCGTCACTCCGTAAAGAATCATATCTTCAGGAATGTTGATGGCAGATTCACTGGAAATAAAAATAATTCTACCCCAATTTTTGGACTTCATTATAGGTGCATAATGACGTGATAATCTTACGCCGCTAAGAACATTGACCTCAAAATCATTGAGCCATTCTGAGTCACCTGTTGTTTCAAAAGGCTGATCGCCGTAAACGCCAACATTATTGACCAAAATATCGATTTCGGGCAACGCTTTGATCAAATCATTAACTTCAGAAACCTTTGAGAAATCTGCAGCGATTCCTTCCACAACAGCATCGGGAACTTCAGTTTTCAGCCTGGTAATCGCCTCATTGATTTTCTCATCTGTTCTTCCATTGATATAAACGGTGGCACCTTCACGAAGAAGTCCCAGTGCGATCCCGAAACCAATTCCGCCTGTTGAACCTGTGACCAGAGCTTTCTTTCCTTTTAACTGTAAATCCATTTTAATTTTATTATTAAAGCGTACATCTTCTGTATGAAGTGTACTTTCCAAAGTTCCACTAAAAACAGAAGATATACCCATAACATAGTTGAAGAATTTATCTTAAACTAGTATAAGATTGGTAATTTTCTCTTAAGGTTTTGTTGCTTTTACGTCGACCCCTATTTCAATATCTTTGCTGATCATCCATTCTGCAGGATCTGCTTCAGTTGTCCCAAATTTAATTCCCCAATCAGTACGGTTCACTGTTAATTTAGCTTTCACAGAAACTGTTTTGTCAGCAACCTGTACATTAGCAGGAAAAGACACATTTAAGGTCTTACCTTGTAAAGTAAGGTTACCACTGATGGTTTTGTTGGCACCTTCCACAGCATCGGTTGTAGCCGCAGCCAAGTCTTCAACTTTGGTCACTTTAAATTCCGCAGTCGGATTTTTTTCTACATCAAAGAAGTCTGCACTTTTCAAATGCCCTTCCAATTCTGCATAGTTTTTATCTTTTTCGGTAACAGAAGCAGGGTCAACTTTCAATGATTTCATATCGATTACAAATTCTCCAGCATTCAGCTGTCCGTCAGCTAAAGACAATTCTCCTGATGATACCGAAAGTGTTCCCCATCTTGGTGCAAATCCACCTTTGTGAAATGCTTTCCAATTCACGACTGAAGATGTAGTATCAACAGCAAAAACATCTCCTTGCTTTTCAGCAACCTGCTGCTCCTGAGAAGGCGTTTGGGTAGAATTTTTGTTACAAGAAGCAAGAAGTAAACCTACTCCTGCCAATGCGATAATGCTTAATTTTTTCATTTTGAAATTATTTTTAATTAATTATACTGCAAATTTCCAAAAAAACGGCGTCCGAAAAATTACACTTATCGGAAGAATGATTGTGATTTTGAGTAATTGCCTGCTTAAAATCAGACAACTTCTTTGGTCGGATTTTCGTACGACTCGCTGGCAGATGGAAAATCGCTGTTTTTAACATCAAGAATATAATCATTTATAGCTTTCTTAACGGTATCTCCCAATTCTGCATATTTGCGTACGAACTTTGGCAAGAATTCCTGATTCAATCCGAGCATATCGTGAACGACCAAAACCTGACCGTCAACCTGCGAACCTGCACCGATCCCGATAACCGGAATCCTCAACGACAGAGCGATTTCTTCTGCCAAAGCTGCAGGAACTTTTTCCAATGTAACGGCAAAACATCCTGCTTCCTCTAAAAGTGCAGCATCATTTTTAAGTTTTTGCGCTTCCATTTCAGATTTTGCACGCAACCCGAATCCGCCATATTGATGTACCGACTGAGGCATCAGACCGAGATGTCCCATCACAGGAATTCCAGCGGCAATTATTTTTTTGATGTCGGGCAACAGCTCCTCTCCGCCTTCTATTTTCAAAGCTTCAGCTCCGGTCTCTCTCATAATTCTGATGGCGTTGTGCAAGGAATCTATCGGGTCCCCGGAACACGTTCCGAAAGGCATATCGACAACAATAAGCGCATTCTTCACCGCTCTTTTTACAGACTTGGCGTGATAAATAATTTCGTCGAGCGTTACGCTCAAAGTAGTTTCATAACCAGCCATCACATTACCGGCAGAATCTCCAACAAGGATGGCATCAATACCTGCCTGGTCGACCAATTTTGCAATAGTATAATCGTAAGCGGTCAACATACTTATTTTCAGTCCTTTTTCCTTCATTTTTCTGAAAACCTGGACGGTAACCTTACCTTTGGCTGTTGCTTTATTTATTGACATTTCTTTTGTATATGAATAGATATTAGCTGGTTGATGATCTTTGGTAACAAAGTGAATTCACAAAGGTCGCATTGCTTATTAGTCTATCACATAGAAAAAAGAAAGCAACATATATCTAAAAGTAAGATAAAGATTTTTATATTTGTTAAAAGCTGCATAGTGACCACGGTAAAATCAAATCAAGAGCTTGAAATCAAAGAACTTGAACTTTCTGAGATCAGCAAAAATATTGGATTGGAAATAAATGATTCCGATCTGATCATTTATTACTCTTTGAAGTACGATTCGGAAATTTTTGAGAACAAGCCTTTTCGCTCAGGACATTTCTCCATCATCTTTATCATCAAAGGCCTCTTAACTTTGAAAGTCAACCTTCTGGAATATCAGTTGAAAGAGAATGGTGTTATTATTATTCCGCCTTCTGCGATCAGACAGTTCAAATGGGAAAATAATGAGACCCATTTCATTTCTCTCCTCTTCACGCCTGATTTTTTGAAGACCTCTGGGATTTTAGGAAAATATTTTAATGTTGCCAATTTTATAAGAGAAGGCCTACCATCCTACAGAACTATCCACGGAAATGATAAGAAGCTACTCATTGATCTGATCAAAATTATGGCAGAACTTCAGGAGCGGAAAGATGACCAGGAACTTCATTCTGAAATGGTCAAAAATGTCTTCAAGTCGATCCTACTCAAAGTAAAAACTTATTATGATGAGATGGAGACTGACCAGGATTACTCGAACACGCTCATTTACAAATTCATTAAACTACTATCAGAATTTTATCTCACCAGCAGAGAAGTTACGTTCTATTCTGAGAAATTGTCCATTAATGAAAAGTATCTCTCGCAGCTTCTCAAGAAGAAAACTGGAAAGACAGCGCGGCAGTTTATCACAGAAATGGTGGTTTTGGAAGCCAAAGTTTTGTTAGATAACAAAGCGCTGCCCGTAAAACAGATCGCAGATCATCTGAACTTTGAAAACCAGTTTCACTTCAGTAAGTTTTTCAAGCAATATTCCGGGATTTCTCCAAACAATTACCGCAAGCAGCTTTATGAGGTCACCACTTGATCTTTCTAAAAATCATTTTCCCTTTCTAAAAGTTCGATTTGAAAAATGACCTCTTCATTTTTTACTGGATACTCCTTTGAATAAACAATTTGATCATAGACATCATCGAAGAGTTTCATATAGGTACTTTTTGAAGTGTTGATGAATTCTTCAATCTTATTTCCTTCAGTGTCTAGCGTTGTCAACAATCCATCATTTTGATTTTCTAATGCATAAAATTCATCCTTTGGACTTGTTCCTTTCAGCAGTTGATCTTCCTGAATATCGCTTCTGTTTTTGATGAAGCTTCCTTTGGTTCCTCTCAGCTTAAACGCAGGTTCGCTATCTGCCGTTGAAAGATTTGAACTTGCAAAGACAGTCAGGTCTTCGGGAAATTTAAAAACGTAACTGAAAAAATCGATGATATGTGGATTGACGGTTTTTGATGTTGTTTTAACCACATTCAGAGGTATTCCAAATAAACTGATGATCTGGTCCAAAATATGAGGTCCCAAGCCATAAACGATATCACCTCCTTTATGCTGAGACGTCGGCATCTGTGCTATCTGATCTTTGTGCAAATTAAAATCATATCTGAAATGCACTTCCTTCAGTTTTCCCAAACGTCCACTTTCTACCACTCTCTTAACAGTCAAAAAATCCGTATCGTATCTTCTGTTTTGATAAAGAAGCAAATGTCTTTGTTCCGCTTCAGCAAGATAGAACAATTTCTTGATCTCCGAGCTTATGATGGTAGCCGGTTTTTCAAGCAGAACGTGTTTACCAGCCAACAAAGCTGCTTTGGCGTGTTCAAAATGAAGATGATCCGGAGAATTGACAACTACAAGATCGATCGATCCGTCATTCAAAATCTCCTCCACAGAATCATAGCTTATGATGTCGGGATATATCGTTTGTGCTTTTTTATGATTGCGTTCAACAATCGCTTTTAGTTCAAAACCCTGATGGGCGTTAAGAAATGGTGTATGAAAAGCACTTCCCGATTTTCCGAAAGTTAAAACTCCTGCTTTGATAATTTGATGCGTCATATTTAATTAATCATAAAAAACCAATCTAAACCTTTTGTGTATTTTTAAAAAACACAGTGTAGTAGATCACAATGATTATTCCCGGAATGAGCATTGACACCAATCCATATCGGGATGAAATCAATGCACCCAAAATACATCCAACCAAAAAACCTGTCAGAAGAACCAACGAACGTCTGATCAGTAATAATTTTTCAGCCGTGTGCTCTCCTGAAAAATAATTGAAAAGGTCTAAAGTTGCCTTCGTCACATTTCCCGTCATCACCGTCGTAGGTCCGAAAGCAGAACTCCCGTACAATCTGTTCACCGTATTCTGAATTCCCATTGAAAAGACAATGAGCATCAGCATCGTATGATACAAAAATCCTGATTGGATGCCTTGCTGCGTTAGAAAATATGCAATAATGCCCGCTACAAGCAGAAATATCCCGATGAAAACAGATAATCCCTTTTCATTCTTATAAAAGCTGTTTATCTTGCCTGTCAACAAAACCGCCAGAATAAAAACAGGAAAACTCAGCAGATTGATAAAATCGCTGAGTGTGGGATGATTTGCCAGTTTGTAGGCAAACACGACAAAATTTCCCGTAACGTGGGCGGAAAAGAGACCGTCGGCAGTCGTAAACGTACTTGCGTCCACAAATCCTGCACTGAATGCCATCAGAATGGATGTGTAAAAAATGAAATCTCTTTTCATTAAAATTTCATTGCGGTCAGCCACTCCATTAATCTCTCTTCCCAATGATCGACAGGAAGTCCCTGCGTTTTGCTTGCAAATCCGTGGCGTCCTTTGGTGTAAATATGAAGTTCCGCAAGACCTTTTCCAGCCTTCCAGTTCTCATAGAATTTGGCAGAATTGACATCAAATCCGAAATCATCATCCTGCGTAACTGCAATGAATATTGGCGAAGGATCTGCAGGGATCAGAGTTTTCATCACAGGTCCCAAATAAGGATAGATCGGTGCACTGAACAATGGGCGAACCTCACTATCCAAAGCAATTGCTGCTGCAATAGTTCCTCCTGCCGAAAAACCGACGACCCCAATTCTATCTTTGTTAAAACCTAAAGCTGTCGCATTTGATTTAAGATATTTCATTGCTTCTTTTCCGTCTTCAATTGCCAATGGTACAACGGGAGCCATTATAGATTCCAGAACATCGAAGTTCTTGGCGTTTTCCATCAGTTTCCCGAACGGGTCTTTCCCTTCCAATTTCACCAATCTGTACTTCAACACCGCTGCTGTATAGCCCTTTGCTGCTAGTGATCTTGCAATTTTCACGCCTTCATCGTCATAAGCCAGAATATGAAACGCACCGCCGGGAACCACAAGAACCGCAGTCCCGTTGGATGCCACACCTTCCGGTTTGTAAATGGCTAGACTTGGAACTGTTACATTGTAGAGCGTGCGACTATCCGACTTTGGATCCATTGTCAAAGTTTTTTCTTCCTTTCCGGTATCTTTGTTTACTATACCATTGATTGGTAAAATAACATTCTGCTGAGCTGACAATCCGGAATACATTGCAATCAGCATTAAAATAAATTTTAATTTTCTCATAATATTTAGATTTAAAATTAAAGCCATACAATCTGTCGCTTAAACAGGTGTAAGGCTTTTCTAATTTTTTTATTTATTGTACTCTCCAATTTTCAGAACTGCTTTGATGGTTCTTCCTTTTTCAGAATCTTCAACTGCCTGATTGATATCTCCGAAAGCATAAGTTTTAATTAATTTATCAAAAGGAAACTGTCCGTGAAGATACATTTTGATCAATTTCGGAATGAACTCCTCAGATACGCTATCGCCTTGGTTTACAAATTTTATTTTATACCCTTTGGTCAAGAAGATATTCGTTTCCAATTCCAATGGTTTGGTCGCAACGCCGATGATCGCCATTTCTCCAACAGGAGCCAAACTGTTCAATGAATTGTTGATCACTTCACTTCTACCCGTTGTATCTACGGCAAACTGAACACCATTTGGAAGGATCTCACGGATCTTTTCTCTTACATTTTCATTCAGTGAATTGATAGTATGAGTCGCACCTAATTCCTTAGCAAAAGCCAATCTATCATCATTGATGTCTACAGCAATAATAACCGTTGCAGATGAAGCTTTCGCTGCCATAACAGCAGAAAGACCTACAGCACCAGTTCCGGAGATCACGATAGAACTTCCCACTTTGATCTTTAGTGTATTGATTACAGCACCTGCACCAGTTTGGATTCCGCAACCTAGTGGCCCTAAAATTTCCAATGGCGCATCCTTAGGAACGGGGATCACATTGTTTTTGTGAGCGATAGAATATGTTGCAAAGGAAGACTGAGAAAAGAAATTATCATTGATATCTTTCCCTTCGTGATCGTGGTGGTGGTGATGCCCTTCGATATTAGCTCCTGAGAAGTTACGGTCAAAAAACTCGTAGCAGTAAGCCGGATTTCCTGTTCGGCAGATCTCACATTCGCCACAGAATCCGTAAGTTAATACCACGTGATCACCTACTTTCAAATGATGAACATCTCTTCCTACTTTTTCAATAACACCTGCTCCCTCGTGACCCAAGATCACAGGAAAATCAGGTGAACCCATAATAAAGTCGCGCGCAACCATATCGGTATGACAGATCCCTGTTGCAACAATCTTTACAAGCACTTCTTCAGCACCCGGCTCGTCCAACGTTACTTTTTCCAATTCGAATTCGCTACCTTGTGATTTTACGATAGCTGCTGTAATTTCCATAATGTTAATTTTTAATTTGTTTGTTTTATTATTTATAATTCCGGATCGATGGCTGCAGCATTGAACTCCGGATTTAATTTTTTATAGAGATAAGTAGGTTCTGCAGTCAGAACAATCTCTATGGTTGGCCCGACAATCATTTTGAGTAAATGTCCACCTTTAACGCTTCCATCTTTTAAAGAAACAGTCGTGTGAGTATGTGCTACCGGTTTTCCTTCGTACCAGGTGATATTTCCAATGATCGAGGTTACCTCTGCAACACCGACAGTGTTCACCAGATATTCCTGACGGTCAAAATCAAACCAACCTAATTCTGTTTCGAATGAACTTCCTATACCTTGGTAATGGGCACTTTTGATGTCGTATTCCTTAGCAAAATCTGTAAATCCGGAAACGACTTCATCGCCTTTCGCAAAAACAAGCATATAGGTTTTCACACCGCCAATTTCACTTAGAAGTTTTACTTTCAATCCAGGTGCTTTTCCTGATTCTATTACCGTTTCAATAGATTTGTATTGTGATTCCATATTGTTTATTTTAAATCCGGGTCGATCAATGCAGCATTAAATTCCGGGTCTAATTTTTTGTAAAGCGACACGGGCTCTTCAACCAAAATAATTTCCATTGTCGGTCCGCAGAATAATTCCAAAAGATGTCCGCCTTTCACCGAGCCATCTTCAATTGCAGCACTAAAATGTGTATGAGCAATTGGTTTTCCTTTGAACCAGGCAATATCTCCCGTAAAAGAAGAAACCTCCGAAACGCCAATTGGGATGACCTTAAATTTCTTTTTATCGTAATCAAACCAGCCTGCTTTTGCAGATAATGCATCCCCCAAACCTGTATAGTGACCACTTTTGATATTGTTTTTCTTGACAAACTCCGTCAGTCCGGCTACAATCTCGTCACCCTTTGTAAAGATGAGGAGATAGGTTTTTGTCTGACCTACGGTGCTTAATAATTTCACCTTTAAGCCTGGTGCTTTACCATCTTCCAGTGTTTTGGTGGTGTCGGCATATTCTTGCGCATACGTTTTGGTATTGAACAAAACCATTGTTGTCAAAATACACAGAGCAATCTTTATTAAGTTTTTCATAATGTACTATTTATAACCAAAAAAGACCCGAATCATCAGGTCTTAAATTTATTTTGCAATCCTGTAATCTGCTACAGTGTGATATTTAATTTTATCACCTTCAAACACGAAAGTGTCTGTTCCTACAGGAATCTGAGCTAGGTCTGAATCACTGTTCCAAAGGATGTACGCTACATTTCCATCAATTAGTTTCTGATCCATCCCGAAAGCTGAACCTGTCGGGATCACAGCAAAGAATTCCACAAAAAACTGACGGATATTATCCAAACCTGTTACAATTCCTTTGGGTGTAAAAAGCACAGAAGTTTCTGTGTAATCTTCTACGATCGCATCCAGGTCATTGTTTCCGAAAGCTGTTAAATGATGTACCAGGATCTGTTCTACGTTGTTTTCCATTTTGATTTTATATATTTTAAATTAATTGTTCTGATCTAAAAAAGGTTTCATACTCGTCCAAACGGCATCAAAATTTACCAAAAATGCAGGATGAGGCGCATTTGGAATAATGGATAATTGAGCATTTGGAATCATTTTGTACGCTGTGATCACAGTGTCGAAAGGTGCATTCTGATCTTTTTCACCAGCCATCACCAAGACCGGACATTTGATTTGTCCTAAAATGGTTTTATCGATATTAAGATCGTTGTAGTAGCTGCTTAAAGTGCTGAACCATTCGTCTATTCTTTTCGGTTCCGGTCGTAAGGCCATTTGTTGTTTCCAAAACAGCTCGTCCATTGCGGAAAAGGTTTTATAATCCATCTTAAACTCACGGAAACCTTTCTTCCACTCTCCTGCTCCGATGGCAACAAGCTTTTCAATTCTGTCTGGATATTGCTCAGCGAAAAAATAACCTGTATAAGCGCCATCACTAAAGCCTACAATCGTCACTTTTTCTTTGGTCACTTTTTCAAGAACTGCATTCACATCTTTGGCCTTCTGCTCATAGCTCGGAATTTTGTTACCCATTTCCGATCTTCCGTGTCCGCGTGTAGAGATGGAGATGACCTGATGTTTCTGAGAAAGACTGTCGATCAGCTGACCCATTTCCAAAGGTGAACCGACGATCCCGCCGTGCAGTACAACAATCGGACTTCCTTTTCCATAAACTTCATAATAAATCTTGGCGTCATCAGACTTCACATAATGTCCAGCAGATTGATTATTTCCGTAAGGGACAGAACTTGCAGTGGCGTTGCCCTGCATAAAATAACGTAATGGAGATAATTCAGATTTCTGCGCAAAACCAAAAATATTAATGGCTATGAGAAGCAAGATCAAAAGTGATTTTTTCATTTTTTCAGATATAGTTGATAACATCTTTTCAAATACTTTTATAAATTGAAAGTTCAACACCTACAAAATGGTCATTTTTTTCAATTGTTGTTTTGAAAAAGATCTTATTATTTTTAAAGTTCGAATTCCCCTGCTTTGGGATCACTATTAAAAGTTCCTGCCGGCGTTACACGGAAACTACCTGCTGTGGCAAACGTATCTTCCATAAACATAAAGTGATAAATTTTTTCGTCTTTAACTTTCGCTAAAATTGAAAATGGCGAAGTCACTTTTTTATCCAATGTTCTGGATGTGTAGGTAAAAGTTCCGAATACTGCTACTTTCTCACCTTCTGAAAAAATATCCTGAACTCCGAAATCCTGAATTGTCCAGAACTCATTGACCCCAGCGAATGTATCAATGAATGCCTGAGAGCCTTCGTGTGTTCCCGTCCAAGGTAAGATCCTCTGTAACTCAGGATTGTTAAAATTCAGAGAAATGTAAGTTGCATCTGGTGTGATTAGCGGTCTCATTACATCTGGATTTGTAGTATTGGCCAAAAATTCTTCAATGACCTCAATTGGTGTTTTCATATTTATTTTTTTTAATTATTTAATTATATTTATTTACGGTAGTACCGCTTAGTTATTAATTATACTTAATCTATCAGCTTGATATCAAATAATCTGTAGTAACCTTGCTGATTTTATACAACAAATTTCTTACAAATCCATTTCCCGTACCCATAATCTAGTTTAAGAAATCGCGTTGATCTATGTTAATGCGCTTGCGAAATCCAATGCTACTCAGCGTTTTTATTAAACCACACAATATATGATTCCACGGCTTTTTTGGTAAAATCCTTGGTGCCGCCTTCTTTCATATTTCCTTCCTCATCAAAGAGGTCATTGACGTGCGCAATATAAACTTCAGGTTGTTGCATTGTCGGCATATTGAGAAAGACAAGACTTTGTCTCAAATGGTGATTCGCCCCAAAAGCTGAAAGATTCCCAGGTGAATTGCTGAAGATCGCAGCCGGTTTTTTATCCCAAACACTTTTTCCATAAGGTCTGGAACCTACATCGATCGCATTTTTCAAAACTGCGGGAACCGACCTGTTGTATTCCGGAGTAACGAAGATCACGCCGTCAACATTTGCCATTTCTGTTCTGAACTTTGTGATGACTTCAGGAACTTCGTTGTGGTCATCAAAATCCTGATTGTACAGTGGAATATCACTTAGATTAATTAATTTAAACTCAAATCCGTCCGGTGCAAGATCTAAAAGTGTCTTGCCAACTTTCTTTGAAAATGATTCTTTTCGCAGGCTTCCTGCAATAATTCCGATTACTTTGCTCATAGCTTTATTTTTTTTAGAAATTTTGCAGCCAATTGACTGCAAAATTTAAATTAGAATACAATAATTACATCGTCATACCACCATCGATCGCAACGGCCTGACCTGTCATATGTTTTGCCTGAGAAATAAATATCACAGCGTCCGCAATATCTTGAGGTGTTTGGTCGATGCCTTGAGGAATCAACGACGTTTTGTTTCTTTCCCAGGATTGCTCTTCGGTCTCACCTTCGAGTTTCCATCGGTCTGCTACACCGCCTTCTCCTCGCCACATTCCTGTTCCTACGATTCCCGGACAGATGGCATTGACCGTGATTCCTGTTGTCGCTACCTCTTTTGCAATACTGTTCGTAAAACCGATCACTGCAAATTTAGAAGCAACATAATGAGACAGATGTGCCATTCCCATTTTCCCTGCAATAGAAGCACTGTTGATGATTGCACCCGAACCTTGCGGTTTCATAATTTCAAGCTCAGCTTTTGTACTTACGAATACACCTTTGCTGTTTACCGACATTATTTTATCCCAGTCAGCAGGTTCTATTTCTTCGATGCTACCGATTCCTACAACGCCTGCATTGTTCACAGCTACATCCAATCTACCAAAGGTAGAAACCACTTTTTTGAGTGCTTCTCTCATAGATTCCAGATCGGTCACATTGGCAACTAACCCTAAAGCTTTTCCACCATATCCTTCTATATCTTTCACTGCAGTTTTCAAAAGTTCTTCATTGAGATCGGCAATGGCCACAGACGCACCTAACTTAGCAAATTCGATTGCAATAATTTTTCCTATTCCTCCACCGGCACCAGTTACAAATACCACTTGATCTTTTAAATTTGACATAATTTCTATTTTTTGAATTGATTTATAATTAATTTTCGTTTTTATTATTTTTAAAGTTGACGATCATTCTCAAAGGCTGATCCTTGGTCGTGTAAGCATTCAGCCAATTGAAAAAAGTAGTGACTTTATTTCTTAGATTGATCAAAGAAAACAAGTGCACAAACACCCAGATCAACCACGCAAAAAATCCGTTGAAATGTTTGAACGGACCAGCCGTAAGATCCGCCACTGCCCTGTTTCTGCTAATGATCGCCATTGATCCTTTGTCATTGTAGACAAAAGCTTTTTGCGAACTGCCTTTTGACATTGCATTCAGGTTTTTTGAAAGTAAAGTTGCCTGCTGAATCGCAACCTGAGCCAATTGCGGATGACCATTTGGAAACGCAGGATCTGTTGTCATTAAACTTGTATCTCCCAAGGCATAAATATTCTCGGTTCCAGCAACTTTATTGTAATCGTCTACAATCAATCTTTTTCCTCTTCCATAACTCGCCGCCGGAATGCCCTTGAAAACAAGAGCTGTAACGCCAGCTGTCCAGAGTAGGTTTTTGGTTTCAATCTCCGTTCCATCCGCTATATAGACGATATCATCTACATAATCTTTTACCAACTGTCCTAATTTTATATTGATGCCCATTTTCTGTAAAGACTGGGTAGCATATTCTTGTGAAGCCTTGCTCATAGGAGCGAGAACTGTTGGCAAACCATCGATCAAGTGAATATCAAATGGGACATTATTCAGTTCCGGATAATCTTTGAGAAGGATATTCTGCTTAAGCTCGCTTAGCATTCCGGCAATTTCTACGCCTGTTGGTCCGCCGCCTGCCACTACGAAAGTGGTCAGTTTTTTTCTTTCCTGAGTATCAACTGTTCTGGATGCTTTTTCGAGTCTATCCAAAACGGTGTTTTTAAGATTGATCGCATCATCGATGGTCTTCATCGGCAAAGCATTTTTCTTGATGTTCTCGTTCCCGAAATAGTTACTTACCGTTCCTGTGGCTATAATTAGTTTTGAATAAGTAAGTTCGCCATTATTCAAAATCACCTTATTTTCTTCCGGTTTGATCTCCAGAAGTTCTCCCATTCTGAATAGAAAATTAGGATGGTTTCTGAAAAATTTTCTGAAAGGATAACTGATGTTGGATACATCCAAAAATCCCGTTGCTACCTGATAAAGCAATGGTGGAAAGAAGTTGTAGTTGTTCTTATCCACTAAAATGATATTGGATTGATAACCTGATTTGAGAAGTTTTTCAGCTATTTCGATTCCAGCGAAACCACCGCCTATGATGATGGTATTTTCTTGGTACGTTTTCATATAAAAATGATTAAGGTGTGACTACAAATTTGCTTTTCATATACAAAAATGTAACCGTTAACCTTAACAAATTTACTATGATCGTAAGTCCATTGCAATGTGCAAATGGAAGTAGTATATATCTAAAAGATTGATTCTCTCAGGTAGTAATAATGGGAGACCTTAAAATATTTCAATATCCGAAGTTCAAATAAAACCTTTGCAATCGGTTCAAACCATCAACTAAATATTCTTTGGGACAGCCAATATTAATTCTCAAAAATCCTTCGCCAGCTGCTCCATACATCGTTCCTGGATTGACCCAGAGTTTTTCTTCTTCTAGCAAAATTTTGGATAATTCTTCGGAAGTTTCATTTAATGAACGACAATCCAGCCAGACCAAATATGTTGCTTCTAATGGAAGAACCTTGATTTGAGGTAAGTTTTCAGCGATGAATTCTACAAAATACTGATAGTTTTCATAAAGATAAATTTTCAATTCCTCCATCCATTGCTTTCCAATTTGATAGGCAGCAATCAATGCTTTGGCAGCGATGGGATTCGGATAACTGGTTTCCTGAACTTCAAAGGTTTTATGGATTTTATTTAAAATTTCTTTGTTTTTAGAAATGATGTAAGAGATCGGCAAACCCGCAAGATTAAATGTTTTACAGGGCGAACCGCAAGTCACCGATTGTAGATTGTAATTTTCAGCAATTGCTATGAAAGGAATATGCTGATGCCCTTCAAAGACCAGATCAGCATGGATTTCGTCTGAAACAACTATCAATTGATGTTTCGAGCAGATATCCGCAATTTTTTCAAGTTCACTTCTTTTCCAGACCCTGCCAACCGGATTATGAGGATTGCAAAGTAACAGCAATTTTGTATCAGGATTTGAAGCTTTAAACTCCAAATCATCGAAATCGATTTGATAATTCCCACCTTCGTAGATCAGATCATTCTCAACCAAACCAAATCTTAGGTTTTCCACTTTCTGGTCATGGATATTTTTTCCATTAATTAAAATATTTCCCGAATCAGCCTCTATTAATCGGTTAATCATTTTCAGGGTTGTTGTTTTTCCACAACCGCTGGTTCCCAAAAGCACCAAAATTTCCTTATCATTGGCCTGAAAAGAAATAGTGTCTACTGCTGATTTTCCGTTGAAATTTTTTGAAACCGATTCTACTGTAATCATAGGCAGTTATTGAGCAAGTCTGATTCCGGTGAACTGCCATTTCAAGCTGGTTTGGAAGAAATTACGGTACGTATTTCTGCTGTGTCCGATTGGCGTAGCAACAGATGCGCCCCGCAGAACCATTTGATTGACCATAAATTTTCCGTTGTACTCGCCTACTGCGCCGGCTTCTTTTTTAAATGCGGGATAAGGCAAATAGGCAGAATTCGTCCATTCCCAGCGGCTTCCCCATTCGAAATGATTGGAAGCAACTTCCCATTCCGCTTCGGTTGGCAAACGCATTCCTTTCCACGAAGCGAACGCTGAAGCTTCGTAAAAATTGATATGACAAACTGAATCATTCAAATCTAATTCTTGTAATCCATTCAAAGTATAATTCATCCATTTCCCGTCAATCAAATGCCAATATAAAGGAGATTTTGCTTCATTCTGTTTCACCCAATCCCAACCTTCGGCGTGCCAATGTCTGAAATCTGCATAACCTCCAGCTTCCATAAATTCTAGATATTCCGAATTGGAAACTAAACGATCAGCAATTTGAAAATCATTCAAATAAACTTTGTGCCTTCCCAATTCATTATCAAAACAAAAACTTTCACCTTCAAAACCGATTTCGTAAACACCTTCAGAAAATTGAATCATTTCAATATTTTCAGAATGTTCTTTTTTAGAAATATCTTCATTTTTGTAAACTGGGAAAAGCGGATTGTGACCTAAAATATATTTGATATCCGTCAGTAATAATTCCTGATGTTGCTGCTCGTGATTGAGTCCGAGTTCTAATAAAGGTTTGATTTCTTCCGTTAAAAATTCACTTTGAAGAAAATCCTGCATTTCTTCGTCCACATATTTTCGGTATTTATAAATATCAGAGACAGACGGTCGGCTCAAATTCCCCCTATGAGTACGGATTACCCTCGCTCCTACTGTTTCGTAGTAACTGTTGAACACAAAGTTATACTGTGTATCAAAAACTTGATAATCCGGAACATTCGGAATCAGAATAAAAGTTTCGAAAAACCAGGTCGTGTGTCCTAAATGCCATTTCGGTGGACTCACATCAACGATCGGTTGAACCACGTAATCCTCGATTTCCAGAGGTCTGCAAATCTCGACAGAATGATTTCTAATTTCTGAATATTTCTCGGCCCAATTGGTTATGGAATTTGATATGGTTAAAACGGAATTTGTTTTCATTGGAATTTAATTTTAAAATTACAGAACCTGCCAAATAGAATCTACAAACCAATTTTTGGAATCGTGTATTTCATCAATGATATGAAATTTGGCATCCCTTGCAAGTTTGCTGATATCTTCTTGCGCAAATTTTTGTGAGATTTCCATATCGATCAGCTCATTTTCTCCAAAGTGAAAAACCTGGTTTCCGATGTGTACATTTTGCTCCGTAAGACTCACGAGATAACTTTTGCAAGTGCCTGATATGGGGTCGTAGGTTTGGTAATGCTGGAAATTCAAAACATCGAAGTCAGCTTCCAATTCGCGGTTCATTCTGATGAGAAGATTCAGGTTGAAGGATGATGTGATTCCTGCAGGATCATTGTATGCATTTAAGATAGTGTGTGGATTTTTCTTCAAATCGAAACCAATCAGAAGAATGTCGCCACGATTCAGTTTTCTCCTCAATTCCCTGCAGAAATGGTAGGATTCTTCCAAATCCATATTGCCGATATTGCCGCCCAAAAACAAAACTACTTTCCTTCTTTGCGAGATTGCCATTGCCTTGTCGAGCATATCAAAATAATCGCCTTCCAAAGTTTTGACCTCTAAATCTGGCAAATCTCTGCTGAACTTTTCACTTAATTCATCCAAAATATGTCCGGAAATATCAATTGGCATATACGTAAAATCGATATTTTCTTTAGTTAGGTATTCAAGCAGATAACTGGATTTCATTGCATCGCCGGCTCCCAATTCTATCAGATCGAAAGGCTCATTATCTATCAGAATGCTTTTTGCCAATATCTCAGTTTTATTTTTGAAGATATCTAGTTCACAATTGGTGAGATAATACTCGGGCATATCCATGATCTGTTGGAAAAGTCTGTCACCTGCCTCATCGTAAAAATATTTTGAATATAATTTTTTTGGAGTGCTGTTCAAGCCTTCCAGAACGTCCGCCAGAAAAGTTTCCTTGGATTTGTTTTTCGTTTGAAACTCTGTTTCCACCTGTGAATTCATAAATATTGTTTTTTGGTTTTAGAGAACTACAACTATCTTGCCGCCACCGGAATTGGATTCCATAAAAATGTGGGCTTCTACAATTTCATCCAGTTTGAAGACCTTCTTGATTTTCGGATGAATGTTTCCATTTTCGATTTCATTAATAAAATCCTGAAAATATTTTCCCTCAACCCTCATATGCCCGCTGTCGTAAACCGTGAGAAAAGTTGCAGCCGGAATATGATCCATCGGTGCAAAATCTTTGATAGACCACTGCTCAGAAAGCATTCCGGTCATACAAACGATTCCACCTCGTACTACCGATATTAATGAATCTTTTAAAGTGGATGTTCCCACCAACTCTAGAATCTTATCGATTTTTAGGTTTTGATTCGAAATTTGTTGTGAAAGATCTCCATCGTCGATCAACACTTCATCGGCTCCGTTTTCAATCAATAAATTTGTTTTGTTGATATCTCTGGTTGTACTAATGACTTTCAGGCCTTTTGATTTTGCAAATTCAGCTGCTAAAAGGCCAATCGAAGAAGTTCCCCCTCGGATGAGAATTGTTTCTCCTTTTTTAATTTTCAACGCAGAATGCAGCGAGCCGTAAACCGTCTGGAACATTTCCGGTAGAGCACCAAGTGTCTCCCAGGGAAGGTCACTTTCAAAAGAACTGATAATTGATTTAGGTAAAACTGCAAATTCAGCATAACTTCCATCAAAATCACGCCCCATTCCGCCCATAAATGCGGCAATCTTTTGACCTTTTTGAAATTCATCTGAAGGATCTTCAACAATCTCGCCCACGCATTCAATTCCCAATATTCTGGGGAAATGGATACTTTCGGAGTAGCCTTTTCTAGTCATTATCTCCGAACGGTTCAGTCCGAAAGCTTTTATCTTAACCAAAACCTGATCTTGTTTCGGTAACGGAATTTCTCTTTTTTCCAAACGCAAATTCTCGGGTCCGCCTGCACGGTATAAAACAGCAGCTTTCATAATCTTATGTTATGTTATGAAGTTTGTGAAACTGTTACATTATTGAAAATGTAACTGAATATTTTCCATTGGTTTTCTTCCTGTCGAAGCACAAAAAAATCTCTGCTTGTCTTTTGTACTCTTGATGTATCTTTTAAATCGATTGAAGATGTATTTGCAACTGCTTCAACAAATCCATAATTATCGTTGACATCAATTTTCAAATTATCAAACTTAATTTTAAAGTCTTTTTCTGTAAGAAAATTCGAATTTGATCTTCCAATTTCCCCTCTCTTCAATGAGCGGAAACCATCAGGCATAAAGATGGCATCCTCTGAATAAAAGGATAGCACACTGTCGATATTTCCTGAATTAAGAGCTGATTCAAAATTTTGAATGCTCTCCTTAATTACGTTTTCGTGATGACTCATCATTTCTAAATTAAATATTATTTCGTTTACGTCCATTTGTTTCTTAAGAATCTAATGACAAAATTGACTATTTAAAATAAAGGTTGCCAATAAACAAATGCAAGAAATACTATTGAACTAGTTTAAGTTTTTGAAAAGCTCAAATTATATTCTTAATGAAAAAAAGTAAGCTTAGTCATCTACGCAAACTTAAACGGCATTCAAAACCTTCAAAATATCATCTATATCTGCTAATAAATGGTTTGAATAGAGTCCTGTTAAGTTATCTACTTACTTATTTTAAAATCCAAATTCTTTATCAATAATCATTTATATATATCGCTATTTCTTTAGATTCTGTATATTACCAATTATTCTAACTAAAGATTATTCCGTACTAAAAAAGACACTCTAAGACAAAGAATACCGAGATCTGGCATATTTTCATATTGTATAACATAGCACTATAATTTGATCTATAGTTTGAGATTATCTCTTACATAATAAATTAAATATGATGAGTGCTTATGAAAAAGATGACTTCACAAAAAAACATTCAGAAAAAAAGATTGGAGGGTAGAATTATTGACTACACTCAGAATATCTTAAAAAAAATTTCTTTTGAAAAATCTAAAAAAATTCTGACGGAATCTGGGTTAAATCCATCTGATGACGAAATCAGAAGTATAATGGATTTTGCACATCAGTTGGCAGATCTTATTATTAAAAACTATATTTTAAAATAAATTCTACTACATTAGCCTGATAGCCAAAATGTTAATATAAAACTTACTACTATGCTAATAGCAGATTTATATATTAGAGTTTCTACAGATGAACAAGCTGATAAAGGTTATTCACAAAGAGATCAGCATGAAAGATTGGAAAGATATTGCAATCAAAACCAGATTACGATCGGTCAGGTAATATTTGAGGACCATTCTGCAAAAAATTTTAATAGACCGGAGTGGACAAAATGACAAAATATATTGATCACATTAAAAAAAGAAGTCTTAAATCAAATTTAGTTCTGTTTACAAAGTGGGATCGCTTTAGCAGAAATGCCGGTGATGCTTATCAGATGATTAAATTGCTGCTAGGCAACAACATTTCACCCCAAGCAATCGAGCAACCTCTAGATATGTCTATTCCGGAAAATAAGATGATGCTGGCAATCTATTTGGCAGCTCCGGAAGTTGAAAATGATCGAAGAGCTCTAAATACTTTTTATGGGATGAGAAGAGCTCAGAAAGAAGGAAGGCTTATGGGAACAGCTTCGTACGGCTATGTCAATAAGTGTACAGAAGATGGTAGAAAATATGTTGGTCTTAAAGAGCCGGAAGCTTCGAATATGCTCTGGGCATTTAATGAGATCGCTAAAGGTAAATACTCCATCAATCAAATAAGGTTGAAGATGAATGCTATGGAGGGTGCAAACATTAGCAGTACATCATTCTACAGGGCAATAAAAAATCCTATGTACTGTGGTAAAATATTTATTAAAGCTTACAAAGATGAAGAAGCCTGTCTTGTTGAAGCTACCCATGAAAGTTTGATTTCGGAATCACTTTTTAATAAAGTACAGAAGGTATTAAGTGGAAAAACTTGGGAAGAAAGGCCACAAGGAAAAATTATTGCCCATAACCATTTTCCGTTAAGAGGTTTTTTAAAATGTCCAAAATGCGGAGGGCACATTACCGGTAGCGGATCGAAAGGTAAAAAGAATGTTTACTATTATTATCACTGCAAATCCAGATGTGGATACAGATATGGCTCTGACATGGTTAATGACGCATTTATAAAAGAGCTAAAAAAATATGAGTGTCATACTGGATTTGGTCAACTTATTAAGGAAATACTTTTGATCAATTTCAAAAATATTCATCAAGGTCTCGACTTGAAGAGAAAGGAAATTTCTTCAAAAATTATCAACTTGAATAATCGTCTAAATAGTGCCAGAGAAAAATATTTAGAGGACAAATTGGATTTTGAAGATTATCAGTTGATTAAAAATGAAAGTAAAAAGAAAATTGATGTATTAGAAATGCATCTACAGGATCAAAAGCTAACTGGTAAAAATAGCGATATCAGAACAAAACTTGATCAAGTGCTAAAAGTATTACCAAATCTCTCTCAGATCTACACTACAGGCGATTCTGATACTAAAAAAACGGTCATGTGTTCGATTTTTGCCGAAAAACTCGAATTTCAAGAAACAACTTTTCGAACACCCCAGATCAATTCCGCTCTTTCCTCTATCTTATTAATTAACAATCAATTACAAAGTAAAAAAAAAGGAAAAATCACTCCTAAAAGTGATTTTTCCCGCCAAGTGACTTCGGAGGGGTTCGAACCCCCAACCCTCGGAGCCGAAATCCGATATTCTATCCAGTTGAACTACGAAGCCGTTTTAAAGCAATTGGTAATAAATAATAAGTAATATTTGAAATTACTTATTACCAATTGCTCATTACTTATATTAGAACGTAATCTTCACTCCTCCCAAAATCTGTGCGCCAAGAACTTTATATCCTTTGTACGTTTGATAATTTGAGTTAAGAAGATTGTTTCCGATTGCGAAAATACTGAAATTTTTATGAATTTTATACTCTGCGGAAAGATTTAAATCTGCATAACCACCAACTTTATCGTCGGTATTCTCTGTTGACTGATAGAGCGCTGGACTTCCAATTCCCTCAATAGCAAAAGAATTGGTCGTTCTATCACTTGCAAAAATCCCTTTGAAACCCAACAATATTTTTTTGTCAAGCATGGTATATTTAGCGCCAATACTTGCATTCAGTAACGGGACATTGTAGATATTTTCGTAATTCTTAAGGTCAAATTTCGTAAACTTCACTTCCGCATCTAAAATTAAATTCTCCAATGGGAAATACTGCACGCTTCCTTTGATATCACTCACATTTCCGTCATCATAGATCGCAGAGAAAGTATTCGCATAATTATAAGCCGAACGGTTAAGCGTGTAAGTATCATCAAACAGACTATTCGCTTTAAAGAACATAATATCTCTCATTTTTCCATAACCTGCAGAGAAATCATATTTGAAAGTCTCATCAATATCACCTCTCAAACCAACATAGAAATGATATTTCGTCTCAGTCGGCTTTAAGTATTGATCAGATAAAATAAAAGGATTTTGCTGTAAAAGATCTGAATAAGTATTTAACTTCAAACCTCCGTCTACTCCACCATAAAACTTAAATTCTTTCGCAGCCGCAAACTGGAATTCAGCCTGTGGGAACCAATACGTTTTACTATTTTTCATCTGCTCAGCCATTAAAGCATTATTGTTTTTGGCATTCAAAAATGAAAAAGATGAACCTACCATTAAATAAGAATCTCCTTTTCTAAAGGTAACTTTCGGAGTTAAACTTGTATTAAAAAAGTTGGATGAGTTTTTATCTCTGATGTCAAATTCCGACTTCACAGTTTCCAAACCAACTCCTAAATCTGCATTTAAAGCAATTCCTGAACTTCCGACCTCAACGCCGTGTTTAGACAAATTAGCCAAGATAGAAACCTGATTTTCCTGAGCCTCAAAATGATCTTTTAAGAAGGAAGATTTTACTCGTACATCATTTAAAATTTCGTTTGAATAAAAGTCATAATAACCGTTTACTTTAAACTGATTAACTCTTTGATCCAAATCAACATCTCCGGGCTCTAAAGCGTAAATTCCGTAGTAATTGTTATTATTTAAGCCATATTCAGCGTTTAGGTTGAACTTCCCTTTTTCTCCGTAAGAATTTAAGAAAGCTCCGATCGTTGCAGCACTCTGCTTAGAATCCCAAGCATATTCTTTTTTCAACCCTAAGGTAGAAAGAAAATGAGCATCTACTCCAACTTCTAGTTTATTTTCAAGAGTTTTTGAGATGTTCATATCACCCAAAATCTTACCATAATTACCCATTCCGAATTGGATATAATTATTTTGAGCCGTTCCGTCAAACTTTGGCGTAACGTCTTGTCCCTGGATGGTTGAAGTTTTGAAGTCTGAAACCGCAGGAACGTCTGTAATTGTATATTTTACAGGATTCTGAGATTTCTCTTCCGGTGGATAATTCTTAATTGTTTCCACAGAAGTTTTTTTCTTTTCGATCTTTTTTACTTCCGGTTCTCTTTTTTTATTAAGAATCAGTTTTTCTTCTTTGATCTGGGAAAACGCAACCGACGACATCCCTAGAAATATGATTGGAAGAATATATTTCATCATAATTTATCAATATTTAAAATGTAGCGTTCCTAAATCCTAAGCCTTAAATCATGCTACCTTTTTACTACTTTACTTTTTAATCTGTTTTTTAACCTCTTTTGCTTCAGCCACGATCTCAGGGAAATCTTTGTAATTAGAAATGATCTGATCACAAGTATAACTCGCCTGATAATTGTCTTTTAAGCCTACATAATTCTTCGCCATCAACACCAATGCTTTTGCACCCCAGTATTCCTCAGAAGAATAATTATTGGCCAATTTAAAGATCGTTTCGTTTGAAGATTTGAAAGCTTTTCCTTTATTTTGATAGAATGCTTTTGCATAAAGAGCTTCCGCCGCAACTTCCGTATTCGAAGACTTTTCAAGAGAAGTATAAGCCGTTTGGGCATCTTTATCTTTTCCTGAATTCATCAAACTTCTCGCTTTAATCACTTTTGCAGTTTCAATAACGGCAGCTGAATTTTTATTGTTTGAAATCACTGCGTCCGCTAATTTTTCAGCCTGAGAGAAATTCTTTTCGTCTGCATACATCTTCATTAATTCTACATTCGCGTAGTTTTTAATGTTGACATCTGAAGAATTTTTAAGGTTCTCCAAATATTTTTTAGCATCCGCATTGTTTCCTTGAGCAACATAAATCTGAGCTAAACGAGTCTGCGCATCATCCTGATAATCATTCTGAACATCTGCAACTTCCTGTAAAACTAAAAGTGCTTTTGTTGTATTTTTAGTTTGATAATAACTTTCTCCTAGCTCATATTTAGCCTGATAAAGTCCCTCTCCCGTTGGATTTTGCGTTAAATATTTCTCATAATAAGAAATTGCATTTTTATAATCTTTCTTGGTGAAATACTGTTTTCCTGTAGACAGATTAATTTCATCGATCTCAGAAGCGTCAATATTTACTCCAATATTTTTAGCGAAACTTTCATATCCTGCAACATCTCCGTTTTTAGTGAAAATTGGTTTTGCAGCCTGAACGATTTTCTCTGCGTACGCTGTATTTTTATACTGATCCCCAAGAGATTTTAATTCAGATAAAGCTTTATCATTTTGATTTTGATCGATATAATTCTGAGCTCTGTAAATTGATGCGTTGGCGATCAAATCTTTATCAGAAGAAGTTTTAATCACTTTTCCGAAGAAGTCATTTGAGTTGGCAAAATCATCCTGAGCCGCATAAGCCGTTCCCATTTCGTACTGAGCATCATCGTAATATTCAGAGCCCGGATATTTAGATAGAAGATTTTTTAAGTTGGTAATTTTCGCCTGTGTATCTCCTTTAAATCCTAAAGCCATTGCTTTTTGGAATAAAGTATAATCCGTTGCATCTTCATTTTTATCATAGATCGCGATCGCTTCATTCAGGTCATTATTGGCATAATGAATATCTGCTAAACGAAGTTCTGCATCATTTTTAAACTCAGGTTTCGGATTGGTTAAATATTGCTTAAAATAAGTTTCAGCCTGATCGAATTTTTTAGATTTAAAATAAGCATAGCCCAAATCGTAAGGCAATTGCTGTTTTTCAGGGAAAGTTTCGGTAAGTAATTTTTCGTAACGAACGATCGCAGACGGATAATTTCCTTTCTGATAATAAACTTGACCCAACCAATATAAAGCTCTGTTATTAAATTCTTTATTAATATTAAAGCCTAAACTTCTCAAGAAATATTTCTCAGCTTCATCATAATTCCCTTTGTTGAATTCTTCCGTTCCCAACAAATAAGAAACTTCCTGATCAACCTTATCGATATCAGGAGACGAAGTTTGAAGCTTGTCGATAGCAATCAGCGTTTCTTTGAAATTCCCTGAATACAAATATGATTTCACTAAAAGTGATCTCATTTCAGAAGCATTCGCAGCATTTTGGTTTTCATTGATATAACTTTGAATAACTGCAGACGGACTTTCAAACGGGTTCCCAATATCGTAGCTTAACTTTGCGTATTGTTCATGAGCCAGTTTTTTAACCTTCGGGTCATAATTCATCTGATAAGACGAACGGAACGCCGAAAGTGCCTCCTGCTTTTTATCAACCGCCAAATAAGCATTTCCAAGCTGATAGTAAGCATTTTGAGCCAAAGCGGAATTGCTGTTTAACAATTGGTTATAATAAGAAACCGCTTCATCATATTTTTTAAGCTGAGCCGCTACAAATCCCATCTCATAAAGATCATTTTCAGATGGATTTTGCTGAACACTCAGGTAATCTTTTAAGTGAGGATAAGC
Organism: Chryseobacterium sp. G0201; assembly: GCF_003815655.1. NCBI lineage: Bacteria > Pseudomonadati > Bacteroidota > Flavobacteriia > Flavobacteriales > Weeksellaceae > Chryseobacterium > Chryseobacterium sp. G0201. The sequence goes on from NZ_CP033917.1 coordinate 4,584,818, forward strand.
AGAAGTATAATCATTTTTCATGAAATAACTTTCACCAATAATCTTATGAACTTCAGCTTTATAAGCAGCGGAAATATCTTCGTTTAATAAAACATTTCCTTCTGAAATCGCTTTATCATAATCCTTGTCATTATAGTACATCTGTACATAATAAGGACGAACCAGCTTCGAATATTTCGGCTGATCTTTCACAGAATCAAAGTATTGGAAAGCCTTATCATTCTGTCTGTTAGAATAATACAAATGTCCCAACATATAAGCAATATCGCCTTTTTGAGACTCATCGGCAGTTTTGTACGCTTCTTCCAATGCATCAGTTGCACCTTTAGAATCGCCCATCATGAATTTAGCATAACCTAATTTCAAAATGTACTGCGTATTCTCTTCTTTTGAAAGCTGATATTGGTTAACCTTTTTCAAAGTTTCCAACGCTTTAGGAAAATCTTTTTTAGCCAGATAATAATCCGCCAAAGGAAGATTCGCCTGAGCAAAATATGCAGAGTTCGGATATTCTTTCATAAAGGCAGTTAAGCCCTCTTCAGCATGATTTTTCTGAAGAATAACTCCAATTACGTTATCAAAAAACTGTGCTGCTTCTTTTCTTGACCTCGACAAATTTTGGTTATAAAAATATTGTCTTGCGTATTCGTACTGAGAAGCATTATATATTTTGGTCTGATAAAGATTTTCGGCTAAACTGAACCTGTAATTATCTTGCTGGGTAAAGTATTGAGACTGCTGTCCCTCGGAAATTCCGAAATAAAATACAGCAGCTGCTAAAAGTATTTTTTTTGATTTCATTTAATATCAAATTTTAAAATGGGTAAGCCATGAAATATGGGCTAAGTATTTTAAATTTTAGGCAGATTTTATCCACAATTCATCAACGAAAATATTGAAAAGATATTGTATAAACAAGCCTTTTAACATATTGTTAATAACCAGAATCTTTTTTAATACTTATTAACTTTCCCATAAGAAATATTAAGAAAATCTTAATTATTTCACAGAAATAATTACATTTGTTTTTTTCAAATCAAATATTGACATTGATGAATCAACTTTTTAGAAGGAAAAACTATTCAGAGACAGATACTTCCACGAATCTTTTGAGAGTTTTGGGTGTTTGGGATATCGTTTTTTTTGGTATTGCAGCAATTATCGGAGCGGGCAGCTTCAGCAGTTTGGGAGAAGCTGTATTCAGAGGAGGTCCCGGCGTTATTTTGTTATATTTGATTTGCGGTTTTGCCTGTGGATTTACGGCTCTTTGCTACGCAGAATTTGCAAGTAGAATTCCGACCGCAGGATCGGCTTACACCTATGCTTATGCAAGTTTTGGAGAATTGATCGCCTGGATTATTGGTTGGGCCTTGATCATGGAATATTCTTTCGGAAATATCTATGTTGCCTTTTCATGGTCGGATTACTTTACAAGCTTTCTCGAGCGACTAGGAATGCATATTCCCGATTATTTAACCTGCAGTTATACAGAAGCCAAAAAAGCTTTCATGAACGGTTCTGAAAATAAGGAACTGCTCAATGCCTGGAAATCAGCTCCTTTGTTGGGAAGTTTAAAATTTATTGTTGATGTTCCGGCTTTGGTTATCAACGGGTTAATCACTTGGTTATGTTACGTTGGGGTTAAAGAAAGTAAGAACTTTAATAACTCTTTGGTTATTCTAAAATTAGCCGTAATTGTTCTGGTAATTTTAGTTGGTTTTGCTTATATCAATACTGAAAATTGGACGCCAGTTAACCCAGAAACTCAGGTTGCTTCCTTCATGCCAAACGGCTTTGCAGGGGTTATGAGTGCGGTTTCCGGAGTTTTCTTTGCTTATATTGGTTTTGATGCGTTAAGCGTACTTTCAGAAGAAACAAAAGATCCTCAGAAAACATTACCAAAAGGAATGATCATTTCATTGGTTCTTTGTACGGTAATTTATATTGCGTTAACTTTAGTTTTAACCGGAATGGTTGATTACAGAAAATTCGACGGTATCGGAGATCCACTTTCTTTCATATTTGAAAAATCGAATGCCAATGTTGCATGGATGGAACTTACCGTTTCATTTGTCGCTATCGTTGCAATTACCACAGTATTGTTGGTTTTCCAAATGGGACAGCCGAGAATCTGGTACGCAATGAGCCGTGACGGTTTGATGCCTGAAAAATTTAAAACAGTACATCCAAAATATAAAACGCCTTCGTTCGCTACCGTTGTTACAGGTATTGCAGTGGGTGTTCCTATCCTATTTACAGATAAAACTTTTATTCTTGATTTTACAAGTATTGGGACAATTTTCGCGTTTGTTTTGGTTTGTGCAGGGGTTTTAATGCTTCCTGCTAAAGAAAAGATCAAAGGTAGATTTCACCTTCCTTATATTAATGGGAAGATCATATTTCCTGTTATTTTTATTGGCGGATTAGTTGGATTTTACTTCTGGCAACCTGAATTTTTCAATTCATTGACCGATTTTAGTAATCCAAAAGACAGCGAGTTCAGGGCTTCTATTTTGGTATTTATTGGGATTAATTTAATTCTATGTGTTTTCACTTTTATTAAAAATTTCTCTTTAATTCCTTTAATTGGATTAAGTTCTTGCTTATATCTTTTAACCGGAATGAGCCATGAAAACTGGTTCTGGTTCGGATTGTGGTTCGCTTTAGGTTTGGTTATCTATTTCTGCTATGGCTACAGACACAGTAAACTGAGGAAAGCTTAATTTAAAAAAAGGTTAGAATTAAAATATAAAAAAAGGCAAAATTGTGAGATCGCAATTTTGCCTTTTTATTTTTAGTGATCTGCTTAAAAAATTGGCGAACTTATTGCTTTATATACCTTGAACTTAAACTATAACGCCATGTCTGAAAGAATAAAAACATTCAAAGAATTCTACCAATTCTACCTTACCGAACATAGTAGAACAGGAACCAGAGTTTTTCATTTTATAGGAACAATACTCGTATTTTTCGTAATCGGGTATGTGATTGTTTCCGGAAAAGAAAGGTTTTTATGGTACGTTCCCATTTTTGGTTATGGTTTTGCATGGTTAAGCCACGCTTTAATCGAAAAAAATAAACCTGCAACTTTTAAATATCCGCTGTGGTCATTGATTTCGGATTTCAAATTGTTTTTCGACTTATTGATCGGAAAGCAAAGCTTTATTGGAGTTAGCAGACCTAAACAGCCTTGGGAATAGTTTTTTATCCCAATAAAATTGAAGAAATTTTGGTTAAATTATTAATCATAAATATAATCGTTTAGATCCTTCCAGGATGACAAAGTGAGTGTTTAATTTTCACTTAAAAAACGATAGCCTGCAATTTCTGTAGGAATCTAAAGTTTGCTTACATAATTATAAACATAAAAAGTTTCGGCGGATTTGCTTTGCAAACCCGCCAAAACTTCTAACTTCTAACTTTTAACTTTTAACGTCAATTTATTTAAACTTCTTTTTAAAGCTAAATTTAAGCATATTCATTAACCCCGGCTCAATAATATCGATTCCCAATCCGAAATTACTGTCAGCCACCGTATGATGATCTGTCCTGAATTTTTCAAAATCGTTCTGCGGAATTTCAAGATTAACCAAAGGTCTGTATTCGATATTAACTGTTGCACCGTTTTTAGTTACTTTTTTACGGCTCGTAAAATCAAAATATGGATTATTGATCGTACTTTCCTGAACAGTATATTTTTCTTCAGTATCTATTTTTTGGTCTGTGTAAAGACTTATTTCATACTTTTCACTGTCGAAATTATGCCAGAAAGGAAGGTCTTTATGCATAAAATCTCTTGCGCTTGCCTTCACAACATTACGATCAAAATACATCAAAAAACGATTCTTTTGTGGATCAACATAATATGGATTTTCAATAGTAGCTTGATAGTGAATTTTAAACTCATTCAACTTTTTATCATCACTTACAATGTCTATTGAAGCATCTTTGAACACATTTCTAAGGTCGGTTCCGTTTCTGTCGCCGGAGTAATTTAAGCTGTAAAACAGGAAATTATTCCAGCTGTCAACAGCCTCTCTTTTATTGGTATTTTTAAAATAACGTCTCATCGCATTGGCGCGATTTCCTTTGTAAGTGGTGGTTAATTTCAATATACCTGTTGTATTTTTAGCATTAAATTCAACCTTTTCATCAACACAATAATAAGGATATTTGTAAGCTTTTCTTGTGCTCAAATTTTGATTAGGTTTTGCTTCAAGATAGTGCATAAAATAGATGAACCCTCTATTTTCAATCAACCCAAATTCATCACGAATTGTTGCATCCACAAAATATTCTTCTCCTTTATAATTAATTTTTACCACAACATGATTGAACGAAAGCAATGACGGAAGATAATATTTAATGTAATAATCCGTATGAAAATTCACCAAAACAACAGAAGAATCAACACCAATATAATCCAGAATAACTTTTAGTAAAACACATTTCGCCTTACAGTCTCCCTGCTTATTTTCAAAGGTCACAGAAGGCTCCTGAGGTTTGTGCCCATTCATTTCATCTGCGTTAAAGATGTAGTAAATATTGTTCTGAACATATTCAATCGCAAACTGAAGCTTTTCATCCTGATCAGCGATTGCATCCAGTTTTTCAACCAAATTCGGAGCAAAATCTTTTAAAGAAGATTTATTAAAAATATCTTCATAAATCGGAGCAAAATAATTAGAAAGTTCCGTCCAATTTTTATCTGTTGCAAAATCTACAAAAGGAAAAATTTCTCTGCCTGCGTCAACAGGATTGATATAATTCTCTTCTTCAATGATAAATTTTTCTCCTTTCTTTAAATAATTAATTTCAGGTTGTAAAACGTCACCTTTTTCATCTCTGAAAAACGTTTTTTTGTAGGCTATCTGCTCATCTCTATCATTAATGAAAGTGAATTTAAAATTTCCGTAAGCCCAATAATTGTCAGGACTTACCCAAACATATTTTGAGAAGTCTTTTCTTAAAAAATCACGATCTGTAAAGGGTTTTATACGAGAATCTTCCAGAATTAAAACATCGTACAATCTTAAATCTTTAATGGTAATATTGATCTTCTTATTACTGCTCAGAACTCCTCCACTGCTTTGATTTTCACTGTCCAGCACTTTAATTTTAGTATCAGGAATTTTATCTATCAAAACACCTTCTCTCAAAATACTGATTCGGTGAATATGATACACTTCATTTTCTTCAACCACAATATCCGTCACGGATGCTCTCTCAAGATTAGCAGGCTCATTCAAGGTATAAGCCATACAGACATATTCGCTGTTCTCAGTATTACTTGTATAATATTTTTTGTCTAAAAAGTAACAGTAATCTCTCCCTTCTTCAATTTGTTTTTTCGCAAAATCAGAGTCTTTTATTCTATTGATCAACTCCTGATCTTCCACATTTCCTGCCCACGATTCAGGTTTTTGAATCTTATAATTTTCAATTTGAATTTGATTATCCATTATTTATATTTTAGTATTTGTATTATTTGGTTAAAATTATTTTTTATTAAAATTAAAGGCGTTCAAATTAATTAATTAAAAAGTAAAAAACAAGAGTAGAACAACGACTATATTGTAAATTTCGGCACAGAAATTGTCACCTAAGAGTAAAATCAGAATTATGAAAAATATTATAACAATTTTAAAAGGAACATTTGGGGTAACAGCTTTATTTGCGATCACGCAATGTACAACAACAGCGAATGCTTCCAATGGAAACGAAAAAACATTCATTGTAGGTCCTAAAACGGTTGACTGTACTGGTGTTGGCCCAATGAAATGTTTGCAGGTAAAGGAAAACACATCCGAAAAGTGGACATATTTTTATGATCATATTCAAGGATTCACTTATGAACCTGGTTATGAATATGTTTTAAAAGTAAAAACCGAAAAAATTGAAAACCCACCAATGGATGCCTCTTCAATCAAATATACTTTAATAAAGCAGGTTTCGAAGACTAAAAAATAAAAAAAATCCCTTTCAAAATTTTGAAAGGGATTTACATTTTCATCAAACTATCTTAATGCTCATGATTTCTCGGAGGTTCTGGTAATTGCGCTTTATTAACTTCATCCATTTTCTGCGTTGCAGCCATAGAAACAACCAATTCATTCAGCATAGAACTTGCCGCTTGTGGCGAATTGGGCAATAACACCAAATTACTTCTGTTATTTGCTCCGATGGAATGTAAAGTATCATAATGCTGTGTCACCACAATTAATGCCGAAGCTTCTTGTGCATTGATTCCTGCAGCATTCAGCATTTTCACAGACTCTTCCAGACCTTTTGCAATTTCTCTTCTTTGGTCAGCGATACCCTGCCCTTGAAGTTTTTTAGATTCTGCCTCAGCTTTTGCAACGGCAACAATTCTGATTCTTTGCGCTTCAGATTCGTATTCTGCGGCAGTTTTTTCACGTTCTGCAGCGTTGATTCTGTTCATGGCATGTTTTACTTGCTCATCCGGATCAATATCGGTTACCAAAGCTTTAATAATATCATAGCCATAACTTTGCATTGCTTCCTGCAATTCACTTTTTACAGCAACCGCAATATCATCTTTTCTTACGAAAACATCATCTAATTTAGTTTTTGGAACTTCTGCACGTACCACATCAAAAACATAAGATGTAATTTGATTTTCAGGATTTTCTAAACGATAATATGCATCTTTTACATTTTCTCTGATCACCTGATACTGTACGGAAACTTTCATTTTAATGAAAACATTATCCAACGTTTTGGTATCAATGATAACGTCCAGTTGTTGAATCCTCAAATTCAGACGCTTAGAAATCTGATCCAAAAACGGAATTTTCAAATGCAGACCAGCATGACTTACTTTTAAAAATTTTCCTAATCTTTCTACAACAGCTGCAGACTCCTGCTTTACCGTGAAAAAAGAAGCGAACAATGTGATCAATCCGAAAAAGACCAAAATACCTAAATATATCATAGTTTTTATTTTTGTTAAATGTGTCGTAATTATTTACGATTTGTTAAATGGAGCTTATTTTAAAGTCCATATTTTCAAAAATAGGGAAAATAATCATATTTAATATACTGAAAACCAAAACACTTTTCACTTAATTTAAAACATAAATTATTTTTAAGACTCTTGAGAAAATATTTTAATAAAAAACTTACTTTTGAATATTAATTACCCATTATGGTTGATGCTCGAGAAATATTAAAGGAACACATTTCAAAATTTACAACTCTCACTTTCGAGCAGTTTGAATATGTCTTTTCACACTTTAATATGATCAAATTAAAAAAAGGACAAATGCTGATCACGGAAGGAGATTTCGTAGATCACGAGTATTTCGTTGTCGACGGTTGTCTGAAAGCATTCTACCTTAATGACAGCATGAAAATGTTTATCCTGCAGTTTGCCATGCCGAATTGGTGGATAACAGATTTTGACGCCCTTTATAGCAAAAACCGAGCAACCATCAACGTTGACTGCATCACCAACGCCAGTATTTTATCGATCTCCAATGAAGACCGAGAGAAAATCTGCAAAGAAATCCATGAGGTTGAGCATTTTTTCAGGTGGCGAACGAATAAAGGTTATGTTGCAGCCCAAAAACGCCTTCTTTCCTTCATGAATAATGATGCAAAATTTAGGTATGAAGAGCTTTTATCATTGTATCCTCAATTGTACAATTTAGTTCCTAAACATTTGATTGCAGCGTATTTGGGAGTTACTCGAGAGACTTTAAGCAGACTTCATCAATAATTCTCCAACTTTAAACTTAGCTTTAAACCTCCAATATTTCGTGATCTACATCACGTAACTTTTTCCTACAATCGGCTGACATTTGTATCATCATTTAAAACAAATCAAAATGGATACAAAAAATTTTAAAGTAAACAGCGAAAACAGTTTAGTTGAATGGATCGGGAGAAAAGTAACCGGAGCCCACAACGGAACAATCGAAGTAAAAGAAGGAAATTTCAATTTTGAAAACAACATCCTTTCTTCAGGAAAATTTGTCATCAACACAAGATCAATTAAAATTCTTGATATCGATGATTCTGAAACGAACGCACAATTTGCCAATCATTTGGCTTCGGATGATTTCTTTAACTCAGATCAGTTTCCTGATGCCGTTTTCGAGATCAAACACGCAGAACCAGGTGAAAACAATTTTTACCACGTAACCGGAGATCTTACTATCAAAAGAATTACACATTCATTGGAAACGACTTTACAGATTGTGAAGACAGACAACGTTGCAGTTTTAGATACTAAAATTGTCATTGACAGAACAAAATTCAACATCAAATTCAGATCATCAAATTTCTTCAGCAATCTTGGAGATACTTTGATCTACAACAATTTCGATTTGAATGTTCACTTAGTTGCAGACGCACAGTAATTTATTAACAACAAACTTGTTTCAATTCTTATTTCAAGCACAAATCGAAGATTCGACGGAGTCAAAAGTCACAAAAGATTAACACATAAGTTATCTTAAATTCATTAACAAGCAGCAAAAAAAAACACATAAGTTTAAAAAAATCTTTGATTTTTCTTTTGCAAAACTTTGTTTTCTAATAATTAAATAAAGGTTAAATATCCAAATAGCTTTTGTCTCTTTTGCGGTTAAAATAATAGTTCAAATAAACTTAACAATTAAAATTTAACATCATGCCATTCATAAAAGTAGATGTTTTGCGCGAAGATCTTAATCGCGAAAAAAAACAACAATTAATCAGAGAACTCAATAAAGCTGTAACAACAGTTTTAAATAAAGATCCACACTTGACACACATCGTTATCAATGAAATTGAAGACGACAACTGGGGATACGCCGGAGAACAGGTTACCGTCCTGAAAGAACAAGGATTTTCAACTGAAAAACAATAAATCAGACATGAAAAAACAAACAATAATCGTTACAGGCGCATCATCCGGAATCGGTTTGGAAATTGCCCGTTATTTTCTTGACAGAGGTGATAATGTGGTCATAAATTCACAAACACAATCGAAATTACAACAGGTTTATAACGAATTGGGAGCAGGAGAAAACCTTGCGATGGTTGCAGGAAGTATTGCATATAAAGCCGTTGGAGAAAAATTAGCAAAAACGGCAATTGAAAAATTCGGTTCGATAGATGTGTTGGTCAACAATGCAGGAATCTACGAAAACAAACCGTTTTTAGAAGTTACGGAAGAATATTTAGACAAATTTTTAAATACCAATTTAAAAGGAACATTCTTCACAACGCAATCCGTAATTCCTCAAATGCAGAAACAAAAAGATGGAGTGATCATTAATATCGGAACTCCGCTTGTGTACCACGCGATCGCACAATCCCCGTCAACTGCACCGATTTCGAGCAAAGGAGCAATTCATGCTTTGACATTGCAACTGGCAGCAGAATTCGGAAAAGATAATATCAGAGTAAATGTCGTTGCACCGGGGCTCATCAGAACGCCGATGCACGATGAAAGTATCGATAATAATGCGGGAATTCACCTGATCAACCGTATTGGAGAACCGGAAGAGGTCGCTCAAATGGTTCATGCTATTGCTAAAAACACATTTATCTCAGGCGCCATCATTAATGTAGATGGAGGAATGGGCGCCGGTCATCAATTGTAAAAATGAAAGTTCTACTATTATTTGCATGGCTGTTTATCTTTCCGGTAACAGCTTTGCTCAAAAAATCAGAGTCATGAAAAAAGACACAGTACAAGAAACAGAAATAAGAAATGCCATCGAACAATATTATTTTAAAGGAATTTATGAAGGAAATACCGAGCTTTTGAAACAGGTTTTTCATAAAGATGCCCTACTTTTCGGAGATATAAAAGGAGTTCCTTACTACAAAACCGCCACACAATATATTGAAGGTGTCGGAAGCAGAATAAGTCCTCAAAAATCAGGAAAAGATTTTAATCCTAAAATCATCTCTGTCGACGTGATAAACACGATTGCTACAGCAAAATTAAATGTAAAAATGTATGATTTTAATTACTATAATTTTATAACTTTCCATAAAATTGATGGTAAATGGCTCATCGTCAATAAAACATTAACTGATGTAGAATTTTAAATTTTAAACCAAAATCATCAAAATCATGTGGAATAAAAACAGAATAACAGATTTATTGGGAATTGAATATCCTATTTTTCAGGGACCTTTTGGTGGCGGATTATCAACAGTTGAGTTGACCTCTACAGTCAGTAATCTCGGTGGATTGGGCGGTTTCGGAGCTTATACATCGTCTCCCGATGAAATTTATGAAATTGACAAACAGATAAAATTAAAGACAGACAAACCTTACAATCTCAACCTTTGGGTGAACGATCATGATATTATTGATCAGGAACACACTGAGAATCAATACAAAAAGACAGTTGAAATTTTCAAACCTTATTATGACAGTTTAAATATTGAGGTTCCTGCGCTCCCACCCTCTTTTGAGTCGAGATTTCAGAATCAGTTGCAGGTTGTTTTTGATATTAAACCTAAAGTTTTCAGCTTCATGTTCGGACTTTTGGATCAGGATATCATTGAAAGATTGAAAAATCAGGGAACCATCGTTGCCGGAAATGCTACAACACTAGACGAAGCCATCGCTTTGGAAAACATCGGTGTAGATATGATTGTCGCATCAGGTTTTGAAAGTGGCGGTCACAGACCTTCGTTTTTGGATAAAGCCGAGCTTTCAACGACAGGAACTTTTGCTTTAATTCAATTGGTTAAAGATAAAGTAAAAACTCCAATTGTAGCCGCCGGCGGAATCGCTAACGGTAGCGGAATCGCTGCAGCAATGACTTTAGGAGCAGAAGCCGCACAAATCGGAACTGCATTTTTAGCTACCGAAGAATCCGGAGCATTGCCGATTCATAAAGAATTTTTGTTTTCAGACGCTGCAAAATCCACTACCCTTTCCAGAGCATACACCGGAAGATTAGGACGCGGAATTACCACAGAAATCACAAGAAAACTCTTGACAGCAACAGATCAAACCTTGCCTTTTCCTTTGCAGACAACCTTCATTTCATCGATGAGAAAAGCAGCGCTGGAACAAAAGAAACACGAATTGGTTTTCTTCTGGTCCGGACAAATTGCTCCCATTTTAAAACATAAAGAAGCATCAACATTAATGAAATCATTAATTGAAGATGCAAATAAATTGTTCGGTTGATTTGCTAGAAGTTTGAAGTTGGAGGCTGGAAGTTCTTATTTTGACTAAAACAAACTCCCGGCCTCCAACTCCCATCTTGCCTACCAAAAATTTACATGGTCATTCCAATGTCAATTCCTTTGATTTTTCTGTAAAGATCAGTTGCGTAATTGTCTGTCATTCCCGAAACAAAATCGATCACGCCGAGAACTTTTTGGTAATCAGTTCCGTTTTCGTAGATGAACTGTTTTGGGATTAATTTCAACGCTTTTATATCGTAAGATTTAATTTTTTCTTCTGATTTTAAAATTGAAGGAATAAAATGATCCAACAATTCATACATTACATTATAGCCGGCATTTTCAATTTCAACAACCGCTTTATGGTTGTAAATTTTCTCAACAGAAAAGCTTGCAATATCCTGTAATGCTTTATTTTCACCTTTATACATATCGAGCAGAGCTTTGTCAAGATTTCCTTCAAGAATTTTATCAAAGTTCTGTTTGTACATTGAAATCGATTTATTAATTAAAGCATTAATAACTTTAGCTCGTAAATATGAAATTTTTTCATTGTCATTTCCAATAGAATCAAGCTTTCTTTTCACTCTGTCTACATCATCAGTTTCGGATTTTACCAGCTCAAAAAACAGGTTTTGACAGTCTGCAGTTGAAACAATACCCAATCTGTGGGCATCTTCCATATCGATAATATTATAGCAGATATCATCCGCAGCTTCCACCAGCCAAACAAACGGGTGTCGCTTGAAAATATGAGGTTCTTCGCTTTCTGAGATCAGATTTGTTCCTTTTGCAATTTCAAGAAAAATATCCTTTTCATTTTGAAAAAACCCGAATTTCTTTCTGTGAATAATTTTCTTATCTCTAGCAATCGCTTCACACGGATATTTTGCAATACTCGCCAATGTGGCAAACGTTAATTGAGTTCCTCCCGCATCTTTTCCTTGCTGTTGTTGAGCTAAAACTCTTATTGCATTGGCATTTCCTTCAAAATTAACCAGATCAGCCCATTCTTTTTCATTGAATTTAGGCTTAAGATCATTTTCATTTCGATCAAAATAACTTGCAATGGCATCTTCTCCCGAATGCCCGAACGCAGGATTTCCAACGTCATGACAAAGACAGGCTGCCGCAATTACATTTCCTAAATTGTGAAGATAAAAACTTTTAGAATCTTCCGTCAAATCACTTTGATAATTATCGTGAATAAATTCTCCGATAACACTTCCTAAACTTCTTCCCACAGACGAAACTTCCAAAGAATGCGTCAGACGGTTGTGCACAAAAACACTTCCCGGAAGCGGAAAAACCTGCGTTTTATTCTGCAGTCTTCTAAACGCCGAAGAAAAGATAATTCTGTCGAAATCTCTCTGAAAATCTGTTCGTGAAGCTTTAGTATGTGGATTATTTCCCGTGCGCTGATTCGTAAAAATCTGATTCAAGTTCATCATTTTTCAAAATTACTTCAAATTTTAATTTTAATGAACTAATAAGATGATTTTTTCTAAAAAACCTCATTTTAAAAGTCCATAATTTTCCGTAAAAATACCTGAAAATTTTTATCTTTTTCAATCTAACTTAGTGATTGCTAATAACCAACTTAAAAAAACTCAACATGTCTGAATTATTAAAACAAATAATAAGCAATTCAATCGTGATTGCTTTATTTACATCAGCTATTGCCTATTTTTTTCACAAAAGAACAGAAAGACAGAACGCAGTTCTCAAAAGAGAATTTGAACAATTGTCAAGTAAAGATAATTCCCATTTTGAATGGAGAAAAAATACCGTAGAATTATTAGGACAAGTTTATATTCATTTGAATCGATTGGGACTTGGTTTTCAAAATAAATATTCCAAAATTCCTGAATATGATCCTTATTATGAAGATGAAATTATTTTTAAATCTAACCAGCACATCAGAAATCTGTTAATTAATAACGGGCATTTTTTACCTCCGGAATTATTGGATGAAGCATCAAAACTGATTGAACATTTTGATGTTTGGCTTACAAAATACAATCAAACAAGATCAATTGATAAAGACACAAAAACAAAACAGATCTATGTGGGACCGGACGGTTTTCGTTTTCCTGAAAATGCAGAAAGGCTTTTTAAAGAAAAATATGTTGAAATGTTTAACGATCTGCACAAGTAAATTTTAAGCCAAAATTCAATTTAAAATTAAAATCATGGCAAACTAATTGCAATCTATGAAAGCAAAAATCAGCGTATGCCAGAAGGCCCAACAATACTATTAATGAAAGAAGATCTGCGAAAATTTGCAGGTAAAAAAGTTATAGATGTATTCGGAGATGCTAACTTCGAAAAGGAACCTTTGAAAGGTGAAATTTTAAGAGAAATCAAGACTTTTGGGAAACAAACCTATCTTGTTTTTGACGAATTTGCGATTAGAATTCATTTATTGATGTTCGGTTCTTATATTGTTGATGAGCATCTGCAATCTGAGAAAAATTTACGTTTAGGATTGAAATTTAAAACCGGCGGAATGTATTTTTATACCTGCAACGTAAAATTGGTTGATCTCGAATTTTTATCAAAAATTGATTGGGAAGCAGATGTTATGAGCGATGATTGGAATATTAAAAAAGCTGAAGAAAAATTAGAATCAAATCCTAAAATTATGGTTTGTGACACTTTGATGGATCAGGATATTTTCTCAGGCGTCGGAAATATTATTAAGAATGAAGTTTTATTTAGAATTGGAGTTCAGCCCGAAAGTTTAGTTGGAAATTTACCTCCGAAAAAAGTAAAAGAATTGATTGCTGAAGCCAGAAATTACAGTTTTGATTTCCTGAAATGGAAAAGTCAATCTGTCCTTAAAAAACATTGGCAGGTTTACAGCAAAAATACATGCCCGATTTGCGGACAGAAGCTCATCAATAAAAATACAGGCCTTGGAAAAAGAAGCAGTTTTTACTGTGAAAAAGATCAAAAATTATACTAGAAAAAATATGAAATTATTTTACCTACCCGTTCTATTTATCTCGCTATTTTCCTGTCAGAAGTATGAGACAGAAAAAAACTGCTTCGAGGGTGAAAAAGAAAAAAGCACTAAATATAAAGAGTTCAAGATCGACAGTCCGGAAGAAATCATAAAAGCCAATCCGGATCATGTAAAATTTATCACTAATAAAGATATAAAAAGCTATCAGGACGAATTTAATGATGAACGAAATATAGCATTAGATGATGAAAATTCATGGAAAAAGAAATTTGAAAAATATAAAACAAAATACAGCAGTCTCATAAAAAATTTCGGTGAACAGTTTAATTATATAAACATTCAGGAAAAAAATAATATTATTTACGGAATTGGAGAAAATCAATTCGGATACTGGTTTCTTGAGGTGAAAAATAATATTTCAAGCGCTTATTATTTAGGATTAAGCAAGTTTACCCATTTTAATGATAAACAGCCTGAAAATTTCATTAAAAACAATAAACTTTTCGCTTACGGAAGCTTCATAAGGATCAGTGAAAGCTGGGGTTATCCTTTTGGTCCGCCTATTGAAGCGGTAAAAGATCAACTTACTTTTGAAATCGATCTAAATACTGTTAGAAAAGACAGTGATAATGACCGTTTCAATGATTTGTTTGAAAAATTAATTTTACTGAATCCAAATTCTGCAGATACCGACAATGATGGAATTCAGGATTTTACAGACGTTAATCCTCTCTACAAATCTGAGAAATCAAAGTTTACAGATCTGTATTCTCAGGTCATTGATGATGAATATCAAAGCTATAATTTTTCTAAGAATAATTACTCTTTTACAGGATATTTTTCAGACTGTGATTACTTTCAAAAAATGAATCCCGCAAATGTAAAAGTGCTCATTTATCCTGAAAAAGAAAGATACAACTTAAAATCTGACTATAAATTAAACATGTTTCCAGAATATTTTGGGAAAATTAAAAAAGATAAAAACGTGAATAAATTTTACATCAATTACGGAAGCGGTGCAGGTGGCGGATTTATTGAAGTTGATTTTAAAAAAGGGAAATGGGTTTTAATAAAAAAATCAACATATGTTATTTAATTAATTTTCCAAATTTAGAGATCCGCCGGAATATCTTGTGAAAAAAGCTGATTTATAAACCTCTCCCAACGGAATTTCGGCATCATTAATGTAAACATTGTGATTATCAAACGAGTCTATAAAATTGATATTGACAACATAAGATTTGCTTACTCTCAAGAAAATATCTTCAGAAATTTTCTGGTGAATCGTCTTTAAATTCATTGCTGTGATCAGCTTTTGAGTTTGAGTATGTATAACTACGTAATCCTTTAACCCTTCAATAAATTTAATCTCGGAAAAATTGATTTTATAATATCTTCGATCTGCTTTAATGAATAAAAAATCCGCCGTATTGGATTCTACAGTATTTTTTAAGGTATCTCTGGATAAAAGTTCTTTATATAAAACTGCTTTTCCAATGGCTTTTTCTAACCTTTGTTTATCTATAGGTTTAAGCAAATAATCAACCGCTTCCAGTTCGTAACTTTTCAAAGCATATTGAGAATACGCAGTTGTGAAAATTATCAAAGTCTGTTTTGGAAGAATTTCTGCAAACTCCAATCCTGTCACCAAAGGCATTTCTATATCGAGAAAAATAAGGTCAACTTCGTTGGTTTTTAAAAATTCGATAGCGGCGGGTGCATTTGAGAATTTCCCGAGAATTTCAAGTTGAGAAACTTCATGGATCTGCGACTGCATTTCTGCTCTTGCCAATGGCTCATCATCAATTATAATACAATTCATACGGGAATTATTAGATTTACGGTATATTCTTTATCAGTAGAAATTATTTCTAAGTTATATTGATTCTGATATAAAAGTTCAAGTCTTCTCTTGATATTGGCTAATCCCAATCCTCCATAATTTTTATCTGAAATAGAATAATTTGGATTTTGAGAATTGGTACAAATAAAATACAACTTCTTGTTTGCTACTTTAATTTTGATCTTCACATAAGAATCTTTATCATCAATTTCAACACTGTGCTTCACTGCATTTTCCACAAAAGTTGTAAATAAATTCGGAGGAATAAATGTGCTGTTGAGAATCCTTTTATCCGTTTCGCTATTAATCTCTACAGAAAAATTTTCTCTTCTAATTTTTTCAAGGTTAAGGAAATTGGATAAAAAATCGATTTCGGAGGTTAATAATGTCTTTTCCTCGCTATTTTCATACAATTGATATCTTAAAAATTCTGATAGTTTAATGATAACGGTTGATGCTTTTTCAGGATCGGTTCTTATCAATGCTTTTACATTATTAAGCATATTAAAAAGAAAATGAGGATTGATCTGATTTCTAAGCTCATTCAGTTCCATATTTAAGGTTAGATTGCTGAGCTCGATAATTTTCTCGTTATCTTTTATCCATTTTTGGAGCAATTTTACCGTAGTTGTCACCAAAATAATTGGAATACACATCATTACGCCTTCATAAAGCCCTCCTCTTTTTGGGTTATATTCTTCAATTCTATATACTTCAAAATTAGTCATGATCACTGAAATAAAATTTAGTCCAGCGATACCTAATGCTACTAACAATATGAAATACAGCACATATCGAGTTTTAAAGAAAAATATGGGAACCAATACATACATATTAATATAAGCCATGATCAGTAATGAAATATAAACAATACCTAAAACATAATATTGGCTAATTCCTGAATACATCTGCCAAAATGTAGCAAAATATAAAAGAGCAAGAAAAAGTATCATAAATACAAAATGCCGCCAAAACCGATAACGATCTTTCACAAGAAAATCTATAACAGGCGTATCATTAAGCGCACCGGATTTGTATCTCATATTAGTTTAACCATTTTACTCTAAACAAAAATAACTAATAACGAAAACAAACTGCATAATATTATACCAACCTGCCATTTTATTATACAAAATTTCTACGCCTCGGATTTGGTATAAAATGTAAAGGCTTTGGTATAAAATCCCGAATTCTGAACTGTATTCTCTATTCCTTTGCTCCTGTATAATTTATTCGCTTATGGAATTAACCGTTTTTCAGGAACTCACAGAACAAATTACATTAGAATGTTTTTTTATGACAGATTCTCAAAAAGAAGAAAAAGTAATTCAGTTTATTGACCTTCATCATTTTATAGAATGTTATCATTCGGAAATAAAAATTATTAATTACATCCATCATCCTATTAATATTATAGAGGAAAATGGCATTAAAAAAGGAATTTTATTTTACGATCTGAAGCATTCTTCAATATTCGATCTCAATGCCTGTAAATCCTTTAAAAGACAATGGCAATTACAGGAAATATGGTTTGTTTTTGTGGAAGAGGAAATGAATATCAACACCCGTATTTACACAGATTTCATCATCGAAAACAGCATTGAAATATTTTATGACAAAATATTCTTGTTCAACTTCTTTCAATCAACAATAAAAAAAATAAAATAATAATGAATACTTTTAGAAAAGTACTGGTTCCGCTAGCCTTTTTTCCCTTCAAAAATATTGTTTCTGCTCAAAAAAGAGACAGTATCCCACAAAAAGTGATCGCTTTTGTTACCGATAAATTTCCACAAGCCCGTGATCTGAATATTGAATATACTCAGGTTACACCTTATAATTATTCTTCAGCATTTCAGGGAGCCGATTTGCCAGATAATAAGGTTAAAAATTTCAGTCAGATCAACGCGAATGCTAATATTTATTTCATTAAAAACAGAAAATGGATGTTGAGCACGGCTTTAAATTATCGCTATACCTCGATTGAAACCGAAAATGCCAACTCTTTATTTTCCAATGAGAGTAGCAATAGCAATAAAGGAGATTTTCATTATCATTCGGAAGCTTTAAATTTCACTTATTTTTCAAAATTATTCAATAAAATTGCCGTTTATTCTGCAACAGCTTCGGTAGATGGGAGTGATCAGCATTTTGAAAGAGTCCGCGGAATGGTGACGGGAAATATTATCTTAAAAGCCAACGCCAAAACGAAAATGACTTTAGGTTTAGCCGTTATTATCGATCCGAGTACGCAAGTTCCGGTACTTCCTATCTTTACGTATGAGCACAAATTTGACAACGGTTGGGTCGCGGATATTATTTTACCTCAAAAGCTTTTGGTAAGAAAAGATATCTTTTCAAACGGGCGTATTTCTTTAGGCTCAGAAATGAGTAATACGTCATTTTACCTTTATCAGGCGAATAAAACATATGAATTCAGGCAATTGGCAATTAATTCCGGAGTAATTTATAAGCATAATTTAGGCTCAAATTTTATAGGAACCCTGAAAACAGGCATACGAGCAGTCCCAAATGCCAGAATATTTGACAAAGAAGAATCTTTCAAAGACTATATTTTTGAAGCTAAACCCAAACCTTCCTTTTATTTCAATGTTGGAGTTTCTTATAATCCTTTTGGAAAGCCAAGGAAAAAATAATTTTAATTTTTTAATGTTATCAAAGATTTTTCGAGTTAATAAAAATTAAAAACTTAATTCATTTTTCAAAGGAATATTTAAATTTGTTTTACTATTCAATTTTAAATAACACATCTACCAATGATCAGCATTACCGATTTAATTGAAAATTTCTCAGATTTCGATTCGGACAAAAACCTTCAACCATGGGAAATTATTGATGATCTGGAGATAATTTTAAATGAAAAATTTAATCATTTGGATGATGATTTTATAATTTCAGGAGAAACTGCCATTCATAAAACCGCTGTTGTTGAGCAGAATGTAATTTTTAAAGGAAAAATCATTATTGGTAGAAATTCTTTCGTTGGTGCTAATGCTTATTTAAGAGGTCCGATTTATGTTGCAGAAAATGTGAAAATCGGACCTGGAAGTGAGATCAAACAAAGCATTATTTTTAATGATACAGCCGTCGCCCACTTTAATTATATAGGAAACAGCATCATCGGAAGCAGTATCAATTTTGAAGCGGGATCTATCTGCGCCAATCATTATAATGAAAGAAAAGATAAAACGATCTCGGTACTTTTTAATTCTGAAATCATTAAAACAAATACTCTGAAATTTGGTGCATTAGTGGGTGATCATTCAAGAATTGGAGCTAATGCCGTTCTATCACCCGGAACAATTTTACCAAAAGAAAGCATTGTAAAAAGACTGGAATTGATTGAGCAGTTGAAAGAGGAAAGTTAAACTTAAACATCTAATAATTCAATTTACAATAAGATATATTCAACGTGTATTTTGTCATTCCGGAGGAATCCAAATAATCCTATCTATGAAAAAGTTATGTTTAGATTCCTCCGGAATGACAAACTTTATGGAGAAAAGTTGAATTATTAAAAACTATTTTGATGAATAAATTTAATGCGTTCCCATTTTTGAGAAAATATTAATGATAATTACTCCAATTACGATCAATGCAATACCGATGATAGCAGGAAGGTCAGGAACCTGTTTAAAAGCTACAATACCAATGATCGTAATAAATATAATCCCAACACCCGACCAGATTGCATACGTGATCCCAACCGGTATTTGACGAAGTGTAAGACTTAAAAAATAAAACGCTACCGAATATCCTATTACTGTAATTATTGAAGGTATCAATTTTGAAAATTCCTCGGATTTTTTCAGAAAAGTTGTCGCAATAATTTCAAAAACAATTGCTAAAATAAGATAGATATAACTGCGTCCCATAATTTTTTAAACTTGATCTACAAAAGTAGCAAAAATTGACAGTTATTTTTTTCGGCATAATTGTCACTGTCATTTTATGCATAAAAACTGACAAAAAATCAGGTATAAAATTCACACTCTTTAGAATAAATAATAAGTTTTCTTAATATGAAAGTTCTTTTCAGGTAAAAAAATCATGCATTTAAACTTCAATTAGGATAATATTATGCACACCATTTCTTTTGTTTTGTATTATCAACTCTTAAATACAAAACACAAAATAATTATCAGATCAATAAAAATTTACGAATAAGACAATAAATATAGGTAAAAATCTTTTATAATATATTAAATTAATGTAAACAAATATATCTTAAAAGTTAAGAATAAACACACCTAACTAACTGATAAACATCATCATTATTTCTTTTGGCATATAATTTGAAAGTAGTAATATTGCAATTGAAAAATAAGCAATAAAACCCTAATTAATTATAAATAAAACAAAAAATGGTAACTTACATCGGAATCGCAACATGTTTAGTAGTATTCGCTTCTTATTTTGTAACAGCAAGAAGAGAAGAGAAAAACTAATTAAAGTTTTCTAAAGAGATATAGCCTATAGAAAACTTTTACAGATTGTATTGTTTATGTTTTTGATCTAAACTATCAGGTCGTCCGCTCTTTTACTCTACGTGAGTAAAAGGGCAAGAAAAACATAAAACAAAAGATCTATTTCAACGCAACAAAATTTTAATTATATTTTTTTAGTCAAGCTGAACGTAATGTTCGGCTTTTCTTTTTCCCACAAATGAAAGTTTTATCTTTGCAAAGAATTTATATAGAAAATCATCTGATATCATGAATCTGTACGACCTTATTATTCAGGACAAAGAAGCAGTAACACTTAATGACGTATTTCTTGATCAAAACAATAAGCAACAATTTGTACAGCTTATCAAAGAACATACTTACCTCAAAGAACTGCAGGAATACGGACTTCCAGTGAACAATAAGATTCTTCTTCAGGGAAGTTCAGGATGTGGAAAAACCATGACTGCAAAAGCGATTGCCAATGCTTTGGGTAAAAATATTATTATTCTTAATTTAAGCAATATCGTTTCGTCCCGAATTGGGGAAACTTCACAGAACATCAAAATGATTTTCGATAAAGCTTCCAGAGAAAGATCGGTTCTTTTCCTCGATGAACTCGACCAAATCGGCAAAGCGAGAGGTAGCGACGACAAAGATGTAGGCGAAATGAGAAGACTGGTGAACACCTTGATCCAGTTGATTGATTATTATCCCGAAAATGCTCTTTTACTGTGCGCTACAAATCATCCTGAGATCATTGATACTGCTTTGATCAGACGTTTTCAATTAAAGATTAATTATGAAATGCCTTCTAAAGAGTTTTTGGATGGTTTTTATGATAATTTGTTGTCGAAATTTCCGGAAGATTTGAGGAATATTGATAGGAAATATGAGGTTTCTTTTGCGGAGGCGAAAGATTATGCTTTTACGGTGGTGAAAGGGAAATTGATTGAGAGGTTGGAAAATAAAGAGCAAGTTATAAAAAATTAAAAATATGTTTCCATTT
This sequence comes from Chryseobacterium sp. G0201, assembly GCF_003815655.1. Lineage (NCBI taxonomy): Bacteria > Pseudomonadati > Bacteroidota > Flavobacteriia > Flavobacteriales > Weeksellaceae > Chryseobacterium > Chryseobacterium sp. G0201. Next base: position 4,606,270 of record NZ_CP033917.1, read on the forward strand.
GTCTATAAATTTAAAAGAACAATAACTACAGACAAAACGCCAAAGAATGTTATTGATTCTATACGAGATTCTTTAATGGAAAAAAAAGTTCAAAATATTCTTTACACCGACAAAACTGTTTATTTTAATGAAGGCTTTCTTAGAGCTAGATCTAACTACGATTATTTAGCCATGATTGATAAAGGAGAATTCATTTATGATGAAGAGAGCAAAGTTTTGACTTACAAAGTCAAATTATGGTAATTAAATATAATTGCTATAGTTTTGGGAACTTTCACATTTATTTATTTTGATGGATTTTTTGGTAAATCATTTCCTTTTCTGGGTTTAATGATAAATCACTTGTTCTCTTATTTTGGGAGTCAAGGTTTAATTAATGAAATATCTCATAAACTTAATTATCTATGAAAATTATTTCTATTTTAATATTATTGATAGTCTCAATTTCCTGTTCTCAAAAATATACCGGAGAAGTACATTTAAAAAACTGCAAAGTCAATCATCCTCTTCATGATGAAGAAAAAGAAAGGAAAATTAATTATGAAGCAATTCCAAATCAATGGGAATATGAGTCTGCATTGCGAAAATTAGCCCTTTGTGTGATAAATATCTTCAAAAAAAGATGAAGATATTAAAGAAAAAATCATTGAAATCTATAAATATAAATTTGAATATTATAATAGGGTGAATCATTCAAAAAAGTAAATTTTGACTCTATTTTGGTAAACAGAAAAGAAGTTTTTAATCCTGAATTTTATTAATTAAAATTTCGCAACTAGTTACATCATTTTTAATAATTAAATTAACGAAATTCAGAATACTATTGTTTTTCAATTTATCCTGAAAAATTTCGTACTACTTCCCTAATATACTTTACAAAATAATATTACTTTGTATTATTCCAAGAATTACATACACTTTTGCATCAACCCTAATACGGTATAACAAACTAAATATCAAATCAGTAGGCATAATTATTGATCATTAAGTATACAAATACACACCTGATGAAAAAATTACCTATGTACAACTCATTCATAGTAGTTACATTCTTATTGTCCTGTAGCCAAAAAGTAAGTCCTCCCTCGACCAGTGAGAGTAAATCAACCCTCATGGCAACTGTTTTAATAACATGCCTTGTAATGGCTCTTACATTTATATTATCATATACGATAAGAAGAATAAATAGAAAAAAGTAAAACAAAAACCACCCGCTTAGAATCTAAACGGGTGGTTTCATATGTGTTAATTAATCTATTACATATAAGCTTCAATAGGCTCACAAGTACAAACCAAGTTTCTATCTCCGTAAGCTTCATCAACTCTTGAAACAGAAGCGAAGAATTTGTGGTCTCTCACCCACTCTAGCGGATATGCTGCTTTTTCTCTACTGTATGGTTTATCCCAAGAATCAGAGATTACGATTTGCTCTGTGTGAGGAGCGTTTTTCAATACGTTGTTGGTAGCATCAGCTTCTCCGTTGGCAATCTCATCAATTTCATGTTTGATAGCGATTAACGCCTCTGCAAAACGGTCGATTTCAGACTTGCTTTCAGATTCTGTAGGCTCAATCATCAATGTTCCTGCAACCGGGAAAGAAACTGTTGGAGCGTGGAAACCATAATCCATCAACCTTTTCGCAACATCAGCCACTTCAATTCCTAATGATTTGAACTGACGGAAATCTACGATACACTCGTGTGCTACTCTACCTTCAGTATTTGAATATAAAATAGGGAAATGTTCCGCTAAAATTTCTTTTAAATAGTTAGCATTCAAGATCGCGTGCTCAGTTGCTTTTTTCAAGCCTGAAGTTCCTAACATTTTGATATAAGCGTAAGAAATATTCAAGATCAAACCAGAACCGTAAGGCGCTGCAGAAATCCCTTCAATAGCTTCTTTAGAACCAATTCTGATGTTTGCATTGGTAGGCAAGAAAGGAACCAAGTGTTTAGCCACACAGATCGGACCAACTCCGGGACCTCCACCTCCGTGAGGAATTGCGAAAGTTTTGTGAAGATTTAAGTGACAAACGTCTGCTCCGATGTTTCCAGGACTTGTGAATCCTACCTGAGCGTTCATGTTGGCACCGTCCATATATACTTGTCCGCCATGTTGGTGGATCAAGCTTGTAATTTCTTTAATGTTTGCGTCAAAGAATCCGTAAGTTGACGGATACGTAATCATTACACAAGATAAATTCTCAGAATGCTGTTCTGTTTTAGCTTTTAAGTCTTCAAAATCAATTTCTCCGCTTTCAAGATTCTTAACAACAACGATTTTCATACCAGCCATTGCTGCAGAAGCCGGGTTTGTACCGTGTGCAGACTGAGGAATCAATACTACATTTCTGTGACCTTCGCCTCTTGAAATGTGATATTCTCTGATCACCATTAATCCTGCATATTCTCCCTGAGCTCCAGAGTTTGGCTGAAGAGAAGTTCCTGCGAAACCGGTGATTTCAGAAAGATCTTTTTCTAATTCTTTAATCATTTCCTGATATCCTCCTGCTTGGTCAACCGGTACAAATGGGTGAACAGCTCCCCAGTTATCCCAAGAAAGTGGTAACATTTGAGTTGCAGCGTTCAGTTTCATTGTACAAGAACCCAGAGAAATCATTGAATGCGTTAATGATAAATCTTTTCTTTCCAAACGTTTGATGTAACGCATCAATTCCGTTTCTGTATGGTATTTGTTGAATACTTCTTCCGTAAGAATTTCGTCTTTTCTTAAATTCTCTTCAGGAATGCTGTATCCTTCTTTTATTTCTAATTTGAAAGTCTGCTTATCTTTAAACTGAGCGAAAGAAGCCATCAGAACATTTAATTTATCCAATGTCGTACTTTCGTTGATCGCAATACTTACAACGCCTTCTGTGAAATAGTTTAAGTTAAGTCTGTGATCAAGCATCATTCTCATTAACCTTCCTTTTTCATCTTCGCTTAATAAGATTTTTACAGTGTCAAAGATAGGCTCTTCAACTGCTTCATATCCTAAAGCTTTAAGACCGTTTTTCAAAGCATTTGCTTTAAAGTGGATTTGATCAGCGATATAATTTAATCCTTTTGGACCGTGATAAACAGCGTACATTCCAGCCATTACAGCCAAAAGAACCTGAGCAGTACATATATTTGAAGTTGCTCTTTCTCTCTTGATATGCTGTTCTCTTGTTTGTAAAGCCATTCTCAATGCACGTTTTCCGTATGCATCCTGAGAAACCCCGATGATTCTTCCCGGAATATCTCTTTTATAATCTTCCTTACAAGAGAAAAATGCTGCGTGAGGCCCTCCGTAACCCAATGGAATACCAAATCTCTGTGAAGTTCCAACCGCACAGTCAGCTCCCATTGAAGCAGGTGATTTTAGTTTAACCAAAGCCATCGGATCACAGGCAACAACTACTTGAAGATCCAATTTTTTATATTCAACGATGTTTTCTGTGTAGTCTAAAACAACTCCGTTTTTACCTGGGTATTGTAATAAAACTCCATAATACGATTCGTCAAACTGGTGCGTTTTGTGGTCACCTTCAACGATCTCGATTGCTAAACCTTCAGCTTTAGTTTTTAAAACAGAAACTGTTTGAGGTAAAACAAGGTCAGAAACGAAGAATTTGTTTGCGTTTGCTTTTTTCTGATCTTTCGTTCTGTTGTTGAAGAACATGTGCATTGCCTCTGCAGCAGCGGTAGATTCATCCAACAATGATGCATTTGCCAAAGCAAAACCTGTAAGATCACATACAACAGTTTGGTAGTTAAGCAAAGCTTCCAGTCTTCCCTGTGCGATCTCCGCCTGGTAAGGTGTGTAGGCTGTGTACCAGCTCGGGTTTTCAAAAATATTTCTTTGAATAGCCGATGGCAACAATGTATTGTGATATCCGAAACCGATGTAACTTGTATAATCAGTATTCTTCGATGCCAATTCCTTAGAATGGATAAGCATCTCGTATTCTGAAAGCGGTTCTGAGATTTCAAGATCTTTTTCTAAACGGATAGAAGAAGGGATGGTTTGAGAAATTAACTCTTCGATACTTGAAACGCCAACTCTTTCCAACATCGCCTCTTTATCGGCTTCATTTAAGGAAATGTGACGGCTCACAAACTGTTCTGTATTCATTTTTTATATTAGATTTTGTTTGTAAAAAGATGGGTAAAATTACAATTTTTTACATGATTGCACAACACTATAAAATTATTGAAATAGCAAAGAATAATTCGTATCGTTTTTAAAATTAATGACTTTCGGATATTTTTTTGATTAAAATTCAATTTAGTTTTCATCTATCATTCTTATGGAATTTATTTTAAATTATTAATAATTCAATATTAATTTTTTAAATCAGTTATTAATCTCTAAAAAATATTTACTTGCTATTTTATTAATTGATAGATATTTTAAACAATACTCTTTAAAAATTAATTTCGTAGTTTCGTTTTCAATCAATTAAAACATTACTAATCAAATAAATACAAAATAAAAAAGCAACAGTTAATTAGATTAAAATTATTTTAAACAAACCAAAAAGAAGCGAAAAATTTATTATAAAAACATTAACCAACAAAAACCAATCAAACATGAAAAAATAAAACAACTTTTAAACACAAAAGAATGAAAAAAACAACAAAAAGGCTTATGGTCTCATTGAGTATTACCTTACTATTCAACATCAAAACTCATGCGCAGATCACACTTACAAAAAGTAAAGCTGAAGATCAAAACGAATGGGAATTGTATCTTAAAGGCTTTGTGCAGACAGATTTTACCGTAGATTTTCAGGATATGAAATCGATAGAAGGTTTTGCGGCGCAGTCTATCACAGTTCCGCAACGGAATATCGCGAGCAGTAACTTTAGTGTAAAACAATCACAGATCGGACTGGGAATTAAACAAAAAAATCCCAAAGGCGACGATAATTTTTCTGCTTATGTAGAAATTGACCTTTATGGCCCCAACGGAACAACTGCTCCAAGGTTCAGACAAGGTTATATAAAATGGCAAAAATGGACTGCCGGACAAACTTGGAGTAACTTTTCTGATCCGGAAATTTTTCCTAATATTTTTGATTTTATTGGGCCTGACGGATTATTATTCAACAGAAGAATGCAGGTTCGCTACGCTACCAAAATTTCGGCAAAAGAAAATTTATCCTTTTCATTGGAAGATCCGAATACGCCCAGCATTTCTCTTCCAAATGATTCCTTAAACTGGAAAAAAAGAGCTGTCATTCCCACTTTTACGGCAATGTATCGTTATGGTAACGAAAAAAACTACATAAAAATGGGAGCGCTTATATCTCCTATAAGTTATGACATGAGGTATTCTGTGGATGACGTTTATCAAACTAAAACAATGATCGGTTGGGGTGCGATGATATCGGCAAGACGTTATATTAATGATATGAACAGTTTCAGATTTCAAACTTCTTATGGAAAAGGATATGCAACCAACAATAGTGACTTGAATGGTGAAAAATATGATGCAGTTCCCAATCCTGCCAATAGAAATTTATTAGAGACTCTCCCACTTTTTAATGTGGTAGGAATGTATGAACACTGGTGGAATCCGCAATGGTCTTCCGTAGCTTTTATAAGCTATTCGAGCGTTGGCGATAAAGATTTTGTTCAAAAAGATATGGCAAAGAATTTTCAGAATATTGGACTGAATGTGGCTTTTCAACCCTTTAAGAAATTAAAAATGGGAGTTGAAGGAAACTATGGAAGAGTAAGAAATTTTAATGATCAACAGGCTCACGCATGGAGATTGCAGGCATCAACAGCACTAAGTTTTTAGTGCTGTTTCAACTTCTAAAAACAGTTTAACCTATTAAAAATCAAGTTTAAAAGAATTTATGAAAATTTATTATCTATATTTATTCTAAATTAATATATTTGCATCATGAATATGATTGTCCCCTTCAAAGTACCGGCTTTGACTCCCGTTTTTTCTGTTAATACTGAAGAAATGTATTGTGGCGATAAGAAATCTTGCTGCAAAAAATTTAAGAAAGGAAAAAGATGCAAAAAATGTCCTGGAAGAAAGAAAATGGCTTAGTTAGTAAAACTTTTTATTAAAAAATAGATGGCAATCGCCAATACTATTATCGCCCCGATTATTTTTATAATTTTGGGCTGACCATGTGGATTTGCAACTGTTCTCGGTTGTGATTTGAATAGGTCTTCTGCTTTGTCTCTGAATTTTTCCGCATCATTTTCAAAAACTTCTGTGATCGTTATTCCCTGAACTACGGTTTTATGTAAAAGTGAATTGGTTACATGAAGCAAAAGCTGAAATTTCCCGTCTTTGAATTCAGTTATCTTAAAAATCCTTTCTCCATACGGTTTTTCTAATCCAAAAGGAAGTATCTTAACGACATCAGCATTGCTTGTCTGCCAATTGATAATAATCTCTTCTCCTTTTTTCGCATGAATTTTATTTGCCGTAAAGGTCTTGATCGCAGGTGGAATATTATATCTGAAGCTCTTCTGATGGCTTTCTAAATTCTGGTCATACGCATATCTTCTACTTTTATCACTCAATGTTTCGTAAGCTTCCTGAATTTCGCGAAAACGATCCGAAAAGAAATCGTCATTATCATTTTTATCCGGGTGATATTTTATGGAGAGTTTTCTATACACTTTTTTGATGTCTTCTTCTGAAGCATCTTGTGAAATACCGAGAAAATAGTAGTAATCTTTCATGTATAGCTATGCAAAAATAAGGAATTTGTCATTGCGAGCAAAGCGAAGCAATCTCTTTTTAACGCAAAGTTCGCAAGGCTTTTTGCAATGATTGTGGATATTTTTCGTTCGCAAAGGCGTTTGACTACGTCGAATCTTCGATTTCACTCAATGAAGGTTGGAAACTTACATTGGTGGCTTCGAGAACCTCAGCCACCAAGTGGAAGGGTAAAGTTATGATGTTACAATATGGGCGATTGAGAAAAGTTCTGGAAAACTTGTGGCTGAGGTTCTCGAAGCTACCAATTTTTTTGACTAATATTTGTATTGACGACTATCACCCTAGCCCCGATTGCAGCATTTGTTTGAGCTCATTTTGTAGGTTTCGGCGGCGGCTTTGCCGCCGCCGAAACCTACAAAATAGCAAGTGCGGAAAGCGGGAAATGGCTTCTAAAAATATAATCAATGAGTAATTGGTAATAAGTAATAGAGATTCTTCCTTCGTCAGAATGACAATTATTATATTTAAAGTTTTGAGATTGCTTTACTTCTACACGCTTAGCACAGGCTCACTTCGCTCCTCGCAATGACGCAAAAAAATTCCGGTTCGGGAAGCAAAGCTTCCCCGAACCGGAATTAAACAATTTCAATTTAGTTACTTTCTATTATTATGCTTCCGCAATGTCTTCTTTTCTTTCAAATCTTCTGTGGTGGCATCTTGAAGCGAATTCTTTTTTGAATTTTCCCTTCAATTCCTGATATTGCTCTTCGTCCATTTCTCTGATTTTGTCTGCAAGACCGAATGGAGATCTTTCTTTGATTCCGTATTCGTTAAAAATACCTTTTACAAATCTTTTTCTTTCGATTGCTTTTTTAGCGATTATTGCAATGCCAGCTACGGCTAATGCTCCCAGAGCACCTTTTAATACTAAATTTTTCATTTTTTCAAAATTTTAAATTTTACTACTTCTTGTTTTTTATATAGACGAATGAATTCTAATTTTACTTTACTACTTCTAAAATTTTTATTATTCGTTTGTTCTGTTATTTCGGTTAAAAAATCCTCCTGAACATCTGTCTTTCCAGACTTCTTTGAATTTTTCTCTTTCTTCAGGAGATAAGCTCATCATTCTTTCTCGCATCATTTTTTTCTCTTTAAAATCTCTCATTCCTTTTCCAAAATGGAAACCTCCGAAAAGAATTTTACTTAAGATCAAAATTCCCATTGCCTGCCAATAAGTAATCGATTTCACTCCTAAAATATCCGGAAGCAGACAATTCCAAAGGGACATGACGATCCATGTAACTCCCAGTAAGATTAATGGCGGACATAAGAATAAAAAAATCCAGCCTTTTTTGTGTTTATTATGATTCATAACTTTCTTTTTACTAACTATTTAAATCTTCGTATAATTTTCTCAGTCTGTTTCTTAAATGCTTCACAGCATAATTTTTTCGACTGATAATGGTCTTTATATTTTCGCCTTGTTCATCGGCTATTTCCTGGAGGGTTCTGTCGTTGAGTTCATTTTCTACATAAACCAATCTTTGTTTTTCGGGAAGCTCATCCAATGCTTCAAACAATTTTTTCCAAATCTCATCCTGAAACATTTTCACTTCCGGTCCGGCACTTTCATCCAGCAAAAGAATATCTTTTATTGAAAAGCTTCCATCCTCATCTTCGTAAACAAAATCTTCAAGATTTTCGGTTTTCTTTTTACGGTATTTGTCGGTTATTTTATTGGCCGTCACTCTGTATAGCCATCCACCAACATTTACAATTTCAGAAAGATTGGTAATGCTACTGAACTGATACCAAACCTCTTGCAAAATATCTTCCGCATCTTCCGTGTTTTTCACTTTAGGTCGAATATAAGACATCAGCTTTCCTCCGTACTTTGAAACGGTTTGTGAGATGATGCTTTCTTTCTCTTTTTGCGGCATTGTTATTTTTTCGACAACCTCCATATTGCTATGACGATTGATCTTTTTGTTTTACTTTAATAAATTTAAAATATTTTTCCGGAAATTCTGTTTTTCTTTTGTTGATCGAGGTTTTAATTATTTTTATTTTGTCACTTTTAAATTATAATCAACGCTCTGTTTGTCATCCTGAAAGGATCTATACAAAGTTTTATATTGCGTTTTTGAGATCCTTTCAGTATGACAAACTTTGTGGTAACTGTTAAAGGTTGAAATAAACGACAAACCCATAGCCCCGATTGCAGCGACATCCTTTTGTGTAGCGAAGCGGAACAAAAGATATAGCGGAAAGCGGGAAATAGCTTCTAAAAATATAGATAATTGATAGTGAGTAAATTATTTGAGATTGCTTCGTCACTCCGCTCCTCGCAATGACAAGACAAAACAAAAAAACGGAAAGCAAAAATACTTCCCGTTCAATTAATTATAAAATTTGAATATCTTATTTATTAAAATTTTCAGCAAAGAAGCCTAACATCGATTTATACAATTCAATCCTGTTTTTTTCTTTTCCGAATCCGTGACCTTCATCGTATTTTACCATGTAAGGAACTTCAAAGCCTTTGTTTCTTAATGCTTTTACAATCTGATCAGATTCATTGATATTTACTCTTGGGTCATTTGCTCCCTGAACCACAAATAATGGCTTTTTAATCTTATCAATCTGAAATACCGGCGAAACTTCTTTGGCAATTTTCGCTTCTTCAGGATTATCAAGATCATACCATATTTGCTTTACCATTTCTTTATATGGCTTCCAATATTCTGGGAAAGAGTCGAAGAATGTGAAAATGTTTGAAACACCGACATAATCAACTCCACAAGAATATAACTCCGGAGTTTTGATTAATCCCATTAAAGTAGCATAACCACCGTGACTTCCACCGTAAATCGCCACTTTATCTTTATCAACCCAACCTTGTTCGATGGCATATTTTACACCATCTTCCACATCATCCATTGCTTTTCTACCAATCTGCTTGTATCCGGAATTCTGAAATTCCTTACCATATCCTCCCGAAATTCTAAAATTAACCTGCAAAGTGGCATATCCTCGACTTGCAAACAATTGCGTCTCAGGATTGAAGCCCCAGTTATCTCTGATTCCTTGCGGGCCACCGTGAGGATTTACAATCAAGGGAACTTTTTTGCCATCCACAGCAGCTTTTGGTAATGTGATATAACCGTGAATTGTCAATCCGTCTCTGCTTTTGAATTCAATAGGTCTCATTTCTGCCATATCCTCTTCTTTTAACTGAGGCATAAGGTCTAGAAGAAGCTTTACATCCTTCGTTTTGGTATCGTATTCATAGTATTTTCCATATAATTTATCACTGTCAACCACCACTAAAAGTTTAGAATCATTATCATCAGAAGAAACTACGTAAAATTGTTTGTCTCCAAATTCTGATTTTAATTTAGCATTAACTTCTTTATAAAATTTGCTTACAGGAATGGTTTCATTTTTAATCCCATTGTAGCTGATATAATCAAGTTCGTAATTTCTATTTTTTCCAGCTACGCTTACTGAATTTACATCAAATGTAGGATTAGAATAAACTTCTTTAATAACAGCATTTTTCTTTAAATCATACAGAACAATTCTCGATTTATCACTATCCAGATTCGTTACAACATACGCCTCATCTTTGTTCTTCGAATTGTCATTAAATCTCATGATGCTGAATGTATCTTTCCAGTCTGTTGATTTAAGAAGATTAAATTTACCCGTTTGCAAATCTTTATAATAAGTTTTCGTCGTTAAACCGTTTTCTAGTACGGTATACCCTCTTAAATTTCCTTCTTTATCAAAAAGATAATCGTCAATAGGGTTTTTAGGATCTTTATTCTCAAATAATTGAGTCATTTCCCCGGTTACGAAATTGATTTTAAATGGTTCAAAGATCTGCTTGTTATTTTTGTTCATCGTAACGACAGCGAAATCCGTGTCTTTTATAATGGTTGCAGAACCAATTTTCACTCCTTCAAAAGGGGTAAGGTCTTTAAGATTTTTACCATCTGCGTCTGCAGCATACAAATGAAGGTTTTCATTTCCGCCCTTATCCTGAGTGTAAAACAGTCTTTTTTTATTTAACCAGCCATAACTTTTAATCAAGTCATCTTTTTCTTCAAGAGCTCTGGTAATTTTTCCTGTTTTTAAGTCTTTTACATAAACATGATTTTTCATGTCTTTATCTTTTTCCTTATAAGAAAGGTATTGTCCGTCCGGCGAAAGTTTAAATTGAGAAGCCTTTGGCCTTGCAAAATAATCTTCAACTTTATATTTAAAATTCCCTTTATCATAAGAGATAAGTTTGTCTAAAGTAGCCTTGGAAGAGACTAATGTAGGATCACCCGGCAGCTTTGCTGTGGTACTTTGTGCATTGATCATAATAGCTGATATTACAATGTGAGCAGTGGTTAAAATTTTAGAATTGAGATTCATATTATATTTGGTTTGGTTCGGAATTATTATTTTTCATTAAATAAATGTATATCTATTAGACACTTAAATAGTAGAAAATGTTACAAAATCCTGCTCATCTTTTGAAATTTAATAAAAAAAGCGGAAAGAAATACTCTCCGCTTCAATTTTATGATATTTTTTCAATTCAAATAAATTCCGAAATACCAAGTCCATGCGATCAAAATAATCTGCATTGGAATTCTTTCTTTATAAAGATAACTCATCCCGGGACCGCTGTAATCTCCTTTAAAAAGATTGACTTTTTTCTGTGATGAATTAATATTCGCCAGAAAAACCAAAACAAAGAAAACTATCAACAAAATAGCAGTAGTTTCACGAATTGACGGCATCATCAATCCAATTCCGGCAGCTATTTCAATAATTCCGGTAAAATATACCCAAAACCTTTTGGCAGGAATAAAATCCGGAATCATCAACGACATTCCTTTTTGGAATTTAAAATGGGCAAAACCCGTGAAAATAATGAAAACTGCCATTCCCAGATTTCCTGAAAATAAAAAGTTCCAATCGCCTTGATAGAGTTTTGTTCCTATTAAGGCTAAAATGAATGTTGCAAAGAGAATTGTTAATAATTTCATATTTTTTTATTTCTCGCAGATTAAGCAAATTTTGCAGATAATTGTGTTCAAATTTTAGAATCAGTTTTAAAATTACAATAAAAATCTGCGGGATCAGCCGGATCTACGAGAGAAAACTATTTAACTCATAACTAATTACCTTCAGCAAGATTTTTTACAATTTCCAGACCTTTTATAAAGCCTGTATTCATATGTTCTTCCCAGTTTTTCTCGACCTGAACTTCTGTATGAAGTTTTGTTTTGCCGTCAAAATCTATTAAAATATATTTTTCAAAACAACCGCTCCATTGCTTGACTTCCATGCTTTCGGTATCTTCTACTCCATCTTTGCCGACCATTCCTAAATGTTTAAAAATAATTTGATTAGGCTCATCTAAACTATCGATTGTAGAAACCATTCCTTCATTGTTCATGTCCAGGAAATAGGTTTTCCCGCCTACTTTCCAATCAGATTTCATTTGAGATTGAGAAGCAGGATTAAAAAATTGCGTCCATTGACCATAAGTTTCCGGACTCCAAAGAACGTCCCAAATCTTTTGTTTCGGGGCATTGATTACTGTTTCGTATGATAATGTTTCCATATTTTTATTTTTTGTGATTTGATTTTGACTAAACACTAATAACACAAATTTTTAAGCACGAATAACACAAATCAAAGCATTGAATTATTTGTGCTATTTGTGAAAATCATTAGTGTAGTTTGTGTTTAAACCTAAAGTTGGTTCTCTGAAAGATTTTTCACAATTCCCAATGCTTTTGGAAATTTTTCTTCAAAAAACTCTTTGAATTCGGCAGGAGTTTGAATTTCTCCTTTCAATTTTGTTCCGTCTTCGTTTTCTTCTAAAATGTAGGATTCTGTGGCTTCTCCCCAATCTTGTGGACTTTCTACACCATCGTAAATTTCGCCAAGATGTAAGAACTTCATTTCTTTATGAGGAATGTTTTTTTCAACCTGACTATACATTCCGTTGTTATTGGGATCAAAAAACTTCACGATACTTCCTTCTTCTAAAGTTCCCTGATAGAAAGAACCTTCGGTAAACGCCGTCGTCCATTGTCTATAAGTTATCTCACCCCAAAGTACGTCCCATACTTTCTCGGGTGATGCATTTATTTCAATTTCATATGATAAAGTTTCCATATTTTTAATTTAAGTGGTTTTAAATATTTTTTATCCTCCAACAAAATCTCCTCCATTAATATGAATGATCTCTCCAGTAATAAAACTCGAATCTTCCGAAGCAAGAAAAACATACGCCGGAGCTACTTCCGAAGGTTGCCCTGCTCTTTTTAACGGATTATCTTTACCAAAAGTTGATAAATTATCGAAAGTTTCTTTCACAAGAGGCGTCCAGATTGGTCCGGGAGCAACTCCGTTGACTAGGATTTTCTTATCTGCAAGATTCGTCGACAATGACCTGATAAAGGTAGCAATCGCTCCTTTTGTAGCCGAATAGTCGATCAAATGATCACTTCCCCGATATGCAGTGACAGATGTTGTACAGATAATTCTTCCGCCTTTTTTCATTAAGGGTAAATAATCTCTTGTCAGGGCGATCATCGAAATAATATTAACATTAAAAGTTTTCTGAATTTGTTGATCAGTAATATTTTCAATATTATTTTTCGGAAATTGAATTCCAGCGTTATTAACCAGAATATCAAGAGTTTTCCATTCTTTTTTTATTGTGTCTAAACATTTTGTTCTAAAGGCTTTTTTGGAAATATCACCTTTCAGCAAGATACATTTTTGACCTTCTTTTTCGACCAGTTTTTGAGTTTCTTTAGCGTCTTTGTCGCTTTCTTTATAAATAATCACAACGTCTGCACCTTCTCTTGCAAAATGTACGGCAACGGCTTGCCCGATTCCACTATCACCACCAGAGATTACGGCTTTTTTACCCAGCAACTTTTCACTTCCAAGGTAATTCTTACGGATAATTTCAGGGAATAGGCCTTCTTTAGGGACTTTTGACTTTGATTGTGACTTGTTCTGTGTCTTCATAAGCAAATCTTTCTCTAAATACCATCAAACAATAAGCCGAAATAGCTTTAAGAGTTATAAGCGTCTTCCAAATCTTTAATAATAATTTTCTGCATTCTCATCATAGCCTGAACTACTTTCTGAGCTTTTTCCTGATCAGGATCACTCATCAACTGAATCAATTTTTTCGGAACAATTTGCCAGCTAAAACCATATTTATCCTTCAACCAACCGCACATACTTTCTCGTCCTCCATCCGAAGTCAACGTATTCCAAAGATGGTCTGTCTGCTCCTGATCATCGGTCATGATAACCATTGAAATCCCTTCGTTGAAATCAAATTTATGGTCATAAGAATTATCCATGCAAAATAAATTGTACCCGTCAATCACAAAATGTGCGTGTTGTACGTTTTCAGGAACTTCATTTGCTTCACCTCCATCTTTATATTTTAATACATTTCCAAGGCTGGAATTCGGGAAAGTCTGCGTATAGAATTCCATTGCTTCCATCGCTTTTCCGTTATTTTCATGAATAAACATTAAAGTGGGAACAATTTTCTGTTCATTCTGTTTTTCACCTAAAAAGAGTTGCCAGGTAACCCCGAATTTATCGCGAACCCAACCATATTTTTTACTCCAGGGATAAGAATCCAAAGGCATTAAAGCCATTCCACCATCCATTAACTGATCCCAAGATTTTTTCACCTCATCTTCAGATTCACAAATGACCATGAAAGAAACTGATGCATTTTTTTCAAATTGAGGACCACCGTTCAACAGCATTATTTTTTGACCAAAAAGATCAATATTCATCACAACAGGCGTATCGGTGGTAATTTTTCCGTCAAATACTTTACAATAAAATTCTGCAGATTGTTTTGCATCTCCGTCATACCAGAGACACGGGAAAATATCATTGTTCATATAGTTTTAAATTTTAGGGTTAATTCTAAGAAATACGAATTACACAAATTTTTACTATTTTTTATTGTGTTACTTGTAAAAAAAGATTAGTGCAATTTGTACTTAAAATATTTAATTTTTAAAAGAAACATGATTTTCTTTCATGTAAATTTTTAGCTTTTCCATCGCATTTTTTCCGAAACCATGAAGTTGCATGATTTCTTTCTCGGAATAATCCGACAGTTTTTCTAAAGAATCTATTTTCTCTTTTTCTAAAGCTCTTCTTGCAGGCATCGAAATAATACCGCGTAAAAAATCTCCTTCCACAACATGATTAACAACACAAATAGAGCTCAAACATTTCGCCATTATTATTAAGTTTATCATGATTGCAAAAAAGGTTTTTAGTTATTCTCAACATATTTGTGAAAATTATTCAAAATAGCATACCAGCCATTTCGTTGCATTTCCACAGAGTTTTGTTTTTCAGGATCAAATATTTCGGTAATTTTTGTTGTATTTTCATCGATTTTTTCGAAAATAACCTCCACTTTTCTACCATCTTCCATATGATATTTTATTCTTTCATTCTGAATAACTTCATCATAAATTCCTTCAAAGTCAAATCCAAAACTTCCGTCTTTAGCTTCCATTCTTGTTTTAAATTTTCCGCCCACTCTAAGATCATTTTCAGAGCTCGGACACTGCCAGCTGTCATCAGCAAAGGTCCATTTTGTAATATGTTTTGGTTCGTTGAAATAGTTCCAGACCTTTTCAACAGGGGCTAAAATCGTAATATCAATCTTAATTGGTTCCATAAATTGTATTTTTTAATGATGTATTTAAAGGGCGACTATAATCTAGCAACCCTTTTGTAATTTAGTTTAAATATAAGATTATTTTGTGTATTCTTCATTATAGTTCACCATCCAATGAACACCATATTTGTCTTGGAAACTCCCGAAATAATCTCCCCAAAACTGATCTTCAATCGGCATTTCAACGTTTCCGCCGTCTGAAAGTCCTTTGAAAAGTCTGTCAGCTTCTTCTTTAGATTCAGGGAAAATTGATACGTAATTGTTGTTTCCAACCTTCAAATTTTGTCCGAAACTTGGAACAATATCTGAAGCCATCAGCAGGTCTCCACCAATCGGAAGCGCAATGTGCATCACTCTGTTTTTTTCTTCGTCTGACAAATTTTCAGTTCCGGGAGCATTTCCCATTTTATGAATTTCACCTAGAAATTCTCCTCCAAAAACAGATTTGTAAAAAGTGAAAGCTTCTTCTGCTTTTCCATCAAAATTTAGGTATGGATTTAATTTTGCCATGATATTTTATTTTTTAAAGTTTGTTTTGTTTTTAAACACAAATAGCTCTACTATTTTTCACTAATGACACTAATATTGTTTGTGAAAATTTGTGTAAAGAATTTGTGTTATTATTGTTTTATTTTACCACAAAGAGCACAAAGTTTTTTAAATTATTCTAACGTTTCTAAGTTCGCAAAGGCGTTTCACTCAGCAAAGATTGAATGCGTAATTCCCTATCCATTCAGTTTGTCATTCTGACGAAGGAAGAATCTCTTTTCTAATGATTAAACTTATTTTTTTTTAAATATAAAAAGCTTAATGGTTCAAAAATTCCTCAACCTCACTCACAGTCAAATCAATCAATTTCTCATCTACATTTCCTCCAAAATCAGCCATCATATAAGAACCGTGAGTTGCGGGAAGAATCATTAATTGAGAACCTTCCACCAAACGCCACATTTCAACGATGTGTTCGGGTTTCATTACATCTTTATCTCCTGAAATGAATAAAGTTGGAGATTTTATGCTTTTCAAAATGTCTTCACTCCAATCTTCAAAAGTCTGCATTCTTTTACTGTCTTTGTCGAACATATTTTCAAGCTTCGAAAAGTCTGGATTTAAATTTAAAAAATTGATTTTCAAAGGTTCCGGCATTGATTCTAAACTTGCTTCTGCCATACTTTCGAAAAAACCGTCCATCATTCCGTTTCTTTTATAAAAAGCGGAGGCAACAATTAGTTTTTCAACTATTTCCGGGTGACGATGGGCAATTTGCATCACGGTATTTCCACCATTGCTGAAACCCCAAAATGAAGCTTTTTCAATTTTTAATTCTTTCAAAAGTGTGACAACATCATCGGCATCCTGTTCAAAAGTTTCAGGAATATCGCGATGTTCGGTCATTCCGTGGTTTTGGTGATCGATTCCTATTAATTGAAATTTGTTTTCCAACCTTGAAACGACTTCTTTAAAATCAAACAAAATCGAAGAACCTCCGCCATGAATTAATACCAAAGGTTTTCCGGAACCGTAGATTTCATAGTACATTTGAATTCCGTTGACGTGCTTGTGACCTTTTTCAGCCGGATTCATATTAATATTTTAAATCTTTATCAAAATCGTATTTCATCCCCTCGTAGCCAAGAATCCTTCGCATTAATCCGATTTGCCCGCTCAGATAATCTTCACGACCGATGCACATTCCGACAAAATTCAGAACAGTTTCGGGGAAAAAATCGATGTTCATTCCCATCGGAAAAGCTTTGTCCAATTCTTCATCAGAAACTTCCAATAATTTATTATAAACAAGTGGTGAAATTTTATGGAAAGCGTCTTTCAATTGTTGTAAAGTCGGATAATTTAGACTTTCATCCAATGCTTTTCCCTGAAAGAAAAAATCTTTAAATTCAAATTCTTCCTGAAGTCCGAGAACAGCCCCCAGCGCATAACGCATATCGAGAAAATTCCCGACCATCCAAACGATGTGATTGGTTCTGCCTTCGATTCTTTTCAGGGCATCTTCCTCAGAAATTCCGTCGAGAACCATCAAAAAATTCTGACTGTGACCTCGAAAAGCCGGAATTATGATGTCTAATTTTTTTGACTTTGGTGTATCCATTTTGTTTATTTTTTTTAATTTTCCCACAGATTTCCACAGATGATTGTGTTTATTTGTGTCAATATTTGTGCGATTTATGTTTAATTTTCTCTAGCAGATTTTATTTTATAGCTCCAGGTTTTCCGAGAATTCTTCTTAGATAACCGAATTGACCGCTGTGATAAATTTCGTGAAGAGATAATCCTGAAACATCATTAATTATTGAAGAATCAATACTCTCAAGACTGTTCAGTTTTGTTTCAAACTTATTTTGAGATTCTTTTAAATAAGATTTTAACTCTTCAAAACTTACAAATTCATCTTTTCGATTCAAAGGTATCTCACCTCTGTTGTAACATGAAAATTTTTCGTTATCCCAAACCGATTCTTCGCCTAAAACATTCAGAAAAGCATTTCTTATATAAATTAAATGTCCTAAAACCCAATTCATACAATTGCCTTCACCATTAGGAAAAATCATTGCTTCATCGTTCGAAATATCATTAATATTCATCGAAATCACTTTGTAATTACTGAATACCAGATATTTCAGAATTTCAATATCGTTTGATTGTGTTACCATTTTATTATTCTTTCGGAAATTGAGACATATCTGCAAACGTTACATTCCAGCCATGTCCGTTGATATCCCAGAAAGAATTCTGATACATCCACCCATGATCCTGCGCTTCTTCATGCTGGTGAGCTCCGTTGGCCACAGCAGCATTCACGATTTGGTCAACCTCTTCGCGACTGTTTAATCCAATCGCTACCAACACCTGTGTTGTATCCCCTTTCGGAACAGGTCTTTCCGAAAAAGTCTGGAAAAATTCTTCCGTTAAAAACATCACGGAAATATTGTCGCTCATTATGACACAAACTGCTTTTTCATCTGTAATTTGTTCGTTGATAGAGAATCCAATTTTTGTCCAGAATTCTTTTGTTTTCTGAATATCTTTAACCGGAAGATTAACATAAATTTGATTGATTTTCATTTTGTAATTTTTTAAGTGTTAAACTTTTAACCAAAATTACCAACTCATCACGAAAATCAACTTGTCATAAGGCAAGATTTAAATTTTCTTTGGATGAGAAACTAATTCTTTACGAATTCTGCTTAAAGAAGTGTCTGTAACTCCCAAAAAAGAAGCGATTTGCTTCAATGGAGCAAATTGTATAACGTGAGGCTTTTGTTCTAAAAGATTAAGGTAACGTTTTGTTGCGGAAAGCGTAAACATCTCTACTGATCGTTGTTTGTAAACGAAAAGTTGTTGAGACATCCAAGCTCTTCCCCATTCTCTGAGGTTCGGGATTTTGTGAAATAATTCCTGAAAAGTTTCAAAACTGAATTTCCAGCATTCGCAATCTGTAATGCAAACGATATTTTCCTGCGTCGGAATTCTTTGAAATAGTGAGGAAACTTCGATAATGATTTCATTTTCTACAAAAAAGTGAGTTGTTACTTCGTTTCCGTTGAAGTCATTAACAAACGATCGAGCCAAACCCTTTTCTAAAATATAATATTCATTAGCAGTTTTTCCTTCTTCAAGAATGATATCTCCCTTCTGGAAAAATACTTTTTCATGAGCCTGAAATATTTCTTCAAGCTCTTCGGATAAGAAAAAGGGGAAATCGTAGCAAATTTCTAAGGCTTTATTTGTCATCAAATCAATGTTTTTAAGATTCTAAAATTAGAATTTTTATTGGAATTGATGAAAATTTATTCAATGTTCTTTTACCTTAAAGCAAAAGAACCAAAAGTTCAAGACTGGAAACTCCGACTAAAAATTACAATTTAAACTAAAATCCCCAAAACTCGTGCGAATTTATCGTTTGTTCTTCAAATCAAAATTTGTCTCGCACTCAATAGTGGGAATTTTTTAACGGTTTAAATTCTAATTTTCTTAACGTCTCCGCTTCCTAAGTCAGAAAAAAGTGTTTTAAAACAAAGAAAGCTGAATAGCTTTGGGTTTAGAAGGTTTCTGAGCATCCCCGAAAACAGTTTTCCCACCAAACCTCCAGGAATTTTGTCGTTCTTCTTCAATTACTTCCTGAATATCAAAATTGGGAGTGAAATCTTTTTCTGTTGCTTCTACAATTTGATGAAGTTTATTCAGTGTTTTTAATTTATCTGAATTTCCGAGCTTTGATTTTTCGATTCCTGATTTAAGGATTTGAATGCTTTCATCATAAACATTTGTTGGAACAGGAAATGGATGACCGTCTTTACCACCATGAGCAAAGGAAAATCTTGCAGGATCTTTGAATCTTGAAGGTGCGCCATGAATTACTTCGCTTACCAAAGCCAAAGACTGCATTGTTCTAGGACCAACTCCTTCCAACAATAAAAGATCCTCAAAATTCTGAGGCTGTTGTTCGCGCGTTACGTATAAAAGTGCTCCTAGACGCCTTAAATCTACATCAGAAGCCTGTACATCATGATGATTCGGAAGAATTAATCTTGAAAAATCACTCATAATTTCCGCGGAATCGGTATGAGAAATATCTAAAATTCCTTTTCTGTTTTCTGACGCTTCTGAATCTGTTAGGTTTAAAATTTCACCTCTTGAAATTCCATTTATTCCCGTGTGAGGCTCTTCAATAAAGGATTTTATGTTTTCTGAATGCCAATGATAACGCCTTGCAGTTCCATCAGACTCGTGCATTCCTTGTTGAACGACGCTCCAATTTCCGTTGTCTGACAATATAAAATTGTGCAGATACAATTGATAACCATCCTGAATTGCTGTATTATCGACTTTTGCGGATAATTTACTGGCTCTTACCAATTCGGTTCCGTTCAAACCTGTTTTATCTGCAATTTGAAGTAATTCTGATGGTGTATCTCTGGAAAATTTGCCTTTTCCGCCACAAATATAGAGTCCGAGCGATTGTGAATTTGGATTGATAGAACGTTTTAAAGCACCCATAACAGAAGTTGTGATTCCGGAAGAATGCCAATCCATGCCCATCACCGCGCCAAAACTCTGGAACCAAAACGGATCAGAGAGTCGACGAAGAACTTCATCTTTTCCGTAATCTGCTAGTATAACTTCAATAATTGAAAGTCCGAGAATTGACATACGCTCATACAGCCACGGTGGTACTTTCCCGTAGTGAAGGGGTAAATCTGCTGTTCCGGAACGTTTCATTATGCTGCAAAGTTAGTTTTAATATAATTGAATTTGGATGATTTGAATCAATATTTAAACACGAATGACACAAATGTTTTTCACGAATAAACACTAATTATTTGTGAAGATTAGTGTTTTAAAATAAATCTTTATGTTTCTCCTCATCAAATTTTTCATTAAAAATAATCTTATTACCGAAAGGATCATCGACGGTAAAAGCAACGTCATCGTAAAAGGTTTTTTCTAAACCAGGTCGGTTGTATTTGTACTTTTTATCGGTCAATTCTTTGTGATAATCCGGAATACCTTCACCCCAGATGAAAACTCGGCTTCCCGGAGTTCCGTCGCCGTGATGTTCACTTAAATGGAGCGTAATATTATCTTTCTTAACTTCCATGTAAATGGGAGTATTCTCTTCGAAATGATGTTCCCAAACGATTTCAAATCCAAGCCAATCGATGTAAAATTCAATTGTTTTTTGATAATCAAAAATTCTTAAAATTGGGATGACTTTTTCGGCTTTCATAACTGAAGTTTTATTTCCAATAATAAGAAAAAGCACCCTTTTCAGAATGCTTTTTTATGATTAATTTTTAATTATTTTCTTTGTTATGCTTTTATCTTTATTTTTGATTTTCAGCATATACACTCCTTTAGGAAGATCATGAACACTGATACTGTTTTCATTTTTTCCTCTTCTTATCAAACTTCCGCCTGCAGAGTACAGCTCAAAGTTTTCCAGTTTCTGATCAGAATATAAAATATCTTTTACAGGATTTGGATATACAGAAAGTTCTTTTCTGTCTGTTGCCAAATCATTTGTCCCTAAAAACGGTGGTGTTGATCCATTGAATCTTGCCAAGAAAATATTAGTTGTACCTGCAGATCCGCAAACCATTATTTTTCCATCATTCATAATATCCATATCCTGAATAACGGATAAATTACCGTATCCCTGTTGAGTTTTCCCGTTATTTCCGAAGGTTCCATCTAAATTGCCAGAGCTTGTAACTCTTATTAACCCTATATCAGTATAAGATCCTGAAGCAACAGTTCCTGCCAATAAAATTTTACCGTCTGAAAGTAATTTCATCGCGTAAGCTGTATCATCAGATGATCCTATTGTAGTTGTAAAAATACCATCTGTGCTAAAAGAGGTATCTAATGTTCCATTAGTATTTAATCTTACAATCGCAAAATCATCTCGAACACTTGTATTAAGAAATGCAGATCCACCCATTAAGATTTTTCCATTACTTTGAAATGTTATTGCAACAGGTTTGTCATTACCTGACGGAGAAATTACCACAACATGCTTCCCGTCTGAACTAAATGATGTATCTAAAGAACCATTTGTATTGTATTTCGCAATACCAAAATCAGCAAAAATACTTGATGATCCCGCTCCGTAAGTATAGCTGCCTACTGCAAATTTACCGTCGCCATTTATAGCAATACAAGTCGCCGCATCATTATTTCCTGCAATATCTGTAGTAACTTTACCGTTGGTACCAAATGTATTATCAAGCGTTCCGTCTACGTTTATTCTTGCAATGGCAACATCTCTGTAAGATCCTGTGAAAGAATGTCCAGCTACCAAAATTTTACCATCATTCTGTATTGCGACAGCATTTGCTATATCCTCATTTGCGCCAAACGCAATGGTAAGCTTTCCTGTTGCATTGAAAGTAGTATCCAATGTTCCGTCAGCATTTAATCTGATAACAATAAAATCTTTTCTGTTAGCGCTTCCTGCATCTTCCCAATATCCTACCGCTACGATCTTTCCATTAGGCTGTATTTTCATATCATTTAGTACAGCATTTTCTCCGCCTAAAGATATTGATGTTGCACCTCCTGTTCCAAAAGTAGTATCTAGCTGATTTGATGAACTGAATCTATAAAATTTAAAGGCGCTATTCGTACTATAAGTACCAATCACCATTTTTTGATTGGCATCAATCTCAATAGATTTTCCGTAAGCTCCGCTATTATGGACATAAAATCCCGAATTTCCATAAGTAGTATCCAAAAAGCCGTCTTGAGAGAACCCTAATGCAAAGATCAAGGTTAACATAAATGTTAAAATTTGTTTCATTGATTATTTAGTTTTTTGCAAAACTATCTTTTTTACAAACAAAATCCAACAATTATAACAAAACAATTTAAAATATTAATTAACAAATAATTAATATCGAATTATTTTCATAAAAAAGCCCTGCGAAATATTTCACAAGGCTCTTGATAGAAAAGATTTTTATTTCTAAACTATTTTAAAGCTGAAAGAGCTGCTTCATAATTTGGCTCATCAGCAATTTCTGAAACCTGTTCTGTATAAACTACTTTATTATCAGCATCAGTAACAATAACTGCACGACTTAAAAGTCCTTTCAATGGAGAATCTGCGATTGTAAGCTCATTGTCATCTCCAAAACTACTTCTGAAATCCGAAAGCGTTTCCACATTATTCAATCCTTCTGCAGCACAAAATCTTCCTAATGCGAAAGGTAAATCTTTAGAAACATTGATTACAACAGTGTTTTCAAGGTTTGAAGCCTCTTCATTAAATTTTCTTGCAGAAGATGCACAAGTTGGCGTATCAATGCTTGGGAAAATATTGAAAACTTTTTTCTTTCCTTCAAAGCTTTCCAACGTTTTTACATTTAAACCAGAATCTACCAAAGCAAAATCTCTGATGGTGGTTCCTACTGATGGTAAAGTTCCTATTGTGTTTACTGCGTTTCCTTTTAAGGTAATATTTGACATAATTAATTTTTTAAGGTTTTTCAAATTTAATGAAAATGAAAACTTTTTTCATCAAACAAAGGTTAAATTAATCTTAAAGTGAAAAATCTCATTTAGGATTAATCTAAAAATTTAATTTTTAACTAAATTTGTGGGACTTTAAAAATCAAATAATAAATAACAGTATAATGTCAGACAAATCAAAAATCTATTACACATTAACGGATGAGGCTCCAATGTTGGCGACACACTCGTTTTTACCGATTGTAAAAGCATTTACAAAATCAGCAAATATTGAGATCGCAGTTCCGGATATTTCTTTGGCAGGAAGAATCCTAGCAAACTTCCCTGAATTTTTGAAAGATGATCAGAAAATCGATGATGCGTTGGCTCAATTAGGTCAGTTGGCGACTCAACCGGATGCAAACATTATCAAATTACCCAATATTTCAGCTTCTGCCCCTCAATTAGATGCAGCTATCGCTGAATTACAGTCTAAAGGTTTCGCAGTTCCAAATTATCCTGCAGAGCCTAAAAATGACGAAGAAAAAGCAATTAAAGCTAAATATGCTAAAGTATTAGGAAGCGCTGTAAACCCTGTGTTAAGAGAAGGAAACTCTGACAGACGTGCTCCTAAAGCTGTTAAAAATTATGCAAAAGCAAATCCTCACAGAATGGGAGATTGGGCTTCTGACAGCAAAACTGACGTTGCTCACATGAACAATGGAGATTTCTACGGAACAGAAACTTCTACAACTCTTGAGAATGCAACACAATATAAAATTGTTTTCAAAGGAAATGACGGTGCTGAAACTTTATTAAAAGATTTCGCAGGTCTTCAGGCTGGAGAAATTATCGATTCTTCTGTAATGAATTTAAATGCTTTGAAAGCTTTTGTAAAAGAAGCTATCGAAGAAGCTAAAAACAAGAACGTACTTCTTTCTGCTCACTTAAAGGCTACGATGATGAAAATCTCCGACCCTATTATTTTCGGGGCAATCGTAGAAACTTTCTTTAAAGATGTTTTTGCTAAATATGCTGAAACGTTCAAATCTTTAGATGTTAATCCAAACAACGGTCTTGCTGATCTTTTCGACAAAATTAAAGGAAATGCTCAGGAAGCTGATATCAAAGCTGATATCGATGCTGCTTTGGCAAACGGACCAAGAGTGGCAATGGTAAATTCTGACAAAGGAATTACAAATTTCCACGTTCCTTCTGATATCATCGTTGATGCATCTATGGCTGCTTTGGTAAGAGGCGGAGGTAAAATGTGGAACAAAGAAGGTAAAGAAGAAGATACTGTTTGTATCATTCCGGATCGTTCTTACGCAGGTTTCTACCAAGCTGTAATAGACGATATGAGAGCTCACGGAAAATTAGATCCTACAACAATGGGTTCAGTTCCTAACGTTGGTTTAATGGCTCAAAAAGCTGAAGAATACGGTTCTCACGATAAAACTTTCCAGGCAAGTGCAGACGGAACAATTGAAGTTCAGGATGAAGCAGGAAATGTTCTTCTTTCTCAAAAAGTAGAAAAAAGCGATATCTTCAGAATGTGTCAGACTAAAGATGCTCCAATCCAAGACTGGGTAAAATTAGCGGTAAACAGATCAAGATTATCTGATACACCTGCTATTTTCTGGTTAGACAAAGGAAGAGCGCACGATAGAGAAATCATCAAAAAAGTAGAAAAATATCTTGCTGACCACGATACAAACGGACTTGACATTAAAATTCTTGATGTAAAAGACGCAATGACGGAAACGTTGAAAAGAGCAAGAGAAGGAAAAGATACAATTTCTGTTTCAGGAAACGTATTGAGAGATTATTTAACGGATCTTTTCCCAATTCTTGAACTGGGAACTTCTGCTAAAATGCTTTCTATCGTTCCATTGATGAATGGTGGAGGTTTGTTCGAAACGGGTGCTGGAGGTTCTGCTCCAAAACACGTTGAACAATTCTTGGAAGAAGGTTATTTAAGATGGGATTCTCTAGGTGAATTCTTGGCTTTACAGGCTTCTTTGGAGCATTTAGCGCAAACTCAAGGGAACACAAAATCTCAGGTTTTAGCTGATGCATTAGACGAAGCAAATGCTAAATTCTTAGCTACTGACAAATCTCCTGCAAGAAAGGTCGGACAAATCGATAACAGAGGTTCTCACTTCTATTTAGCGATGTATTGGGCTGAAGCGTTAGGAAATCAAACCGCTGACGCTGAATTGGCCGCACAATTCGCTCCTGTTGCAGAAGCAATGCAGGAAAACGAAGAAGTAATTAATGCTGAATTAATTGGTGCTCAAGGTAAACCTCAAAACATCGACGGTTACTTCAAAACTGATACATACAAAACGTATGAAGCAATGAGACCTAGCACAGTTTTAAATGAAATTATTGACGGAATTTAAGATGATGAAAAATTTTTGGTTTTTATTCTCTCTATTAATGTTTATAACTTCCTGTTCTAGTGATTCTGATGATGTTGTGACATCTTTACCTACAACCGTAGAGCAAGGAGAAAAAATTATTCTAAAGGATGTTATAGTTGTTGATGAAAATACAATAAAACTAGAATGGACTATATCGGGTAAAAATGCATATCAAAGTTTTCAGTTTTCGAGAAAGACTTCTGAAAATGGAACATCTGAATCTTTAAATCAAGAATCAGGAAATACATTTGTGAAAATTGATGCTAATGTACCTTTTACTCCTTATATAGACTATCAAGTAGTAGGATATTCAAACAATGGACAAACTATAAAAAGTAATATAGTTTCTTATAAAAGACCTAATATCAAACTCCTTAACATTAGACCCACAGATGC
Organism: Chryseobacterium sp. G0201; assembly: GCF_003815655.1. NCBI lineage: Bacteria > Pseudomonadati > Bacteroidota > Flavobacteriia > Flavobacteriales > Weeksellaceae > Chryseobacterium > Chryseobacterium sp. G0201. The sequence goes on from NZ_CP033917.1 coordinate 4,632,496, forward strand.
ATTATTTGATTCTGATAATGGAAGTATGTTTGTATTTGGAAATGATGGCAATATATTAAGATATGACATTACATCCGGAACCGTAACAAAAGAGATTTCTACAGGAGCGACACTAGGATATTCATTCCTTGGTACTTTTGGTGGACAAAAAGAGTTATACGTTCCTAGAAATGATGGTTGGGTATATATTTATAACCCAAATGATTTAAGCTTAATAGATCAAATAAATTTTGGAAGTAATGTAACAAGTGTTGTATTAGCAGACAATAAACTATATGGAACAACTGGAGATATTTCAAATGTTTCGTTAAAATGTTTTGATAGAGCTTCTAAGCAATTAGTTTCAACCAATGGAAGCTATCAGTTTGGAAGAATAAAAAAAATTGCAAATACAAGTTCAAGTTTTTTCTTTATTACAACAAATGTTAGCCCAACAAACCTTATTCGCTTTAATTATAATACAAACGGAACATTTATAAATAAGTTTGAGGACAGTTATCACGGAAATCATCCACTAAATCATAGAATATTTGAAGCTCTTCCTAATGGAAACGGATTTTTAACAGCAATGGAAGGAGCTATATATAATAGTAATTTAGTATTTACTGGTCAGTTACCTAGTGGAAATTCAGGCTTATCAAGTTTTGATTTTGATTCCAATAATATAATTGCGGGAACTGATAAAAAAACTATTGAATTCTATAATTTAAGCAGCTATGCAAAAGTTAATTCAATAAATACTGAAAGGTATCCTTTTAAAGTATTTAATTATGGGAACAAAGTAGTTTCTTTAAGTTCAACAAATACTTTCAATATAAACTCAAGCTATGCAGAACCTCCTGCAAATGTAATTGTGGAAATATTCAACAAATAGTAAAAACCTCTCCTAGTGAGAGGTTTTTTTTAAAATCTATTCTATTACTTTTCTAGTTCTCTACCCCATAGCATTTATTTACATGATTGGAGTGTTTAGGTTAGTAGGGGGAATCTTTCATCCATCTGTCTTCATACACAATGATATGTAACAATATCAACTTTTCATATACTAAAATAAATCCTCCCAGAAATGAGAGGATTTATTGCTTAATTATGTCGTAGAAAATTTAAATTTTAAATGAAACTTAATTCATAAATGCCTCAGGAAACCATTCAAAAGCATTACCATTTTTCTTTGTAAAACCTAATCCCGGCCAAGGCAAATGATAGGCAAAAGCTCTCGTTTTGGATTCTGCCAATTGCTGAAGCAGTTTTTTACGTGATGCTATTGCGATATCAAGATCTGTATCTCCAAAATACCCCCAATCCGGATGCGGGAAAAGGACGATATCAGAGTGAATAAGATCCGCGATATAGATTAGTTTTTCATTACCCGAAAAAATCGTCATGACTATTAAACCTGGCGTATGTCCGGGAGCCAATTGAAAATTAAAATTATCATATAAAGAATTATTTAAGTCGTAAAATTTTAACTTTGGCTTAATGGCTTTCAATACATTCTGAATACCCGGAATAATTTGATTAAGAACTTCAGGTATCGTTTTTAATATACTGTTATTGAAATCTTTAATGGTAGCCTGCATCCAAAAATCATACTCCTCTTTTGAAATGAAAATATTGGCATTCGGAAAGACTAGTTTATTTTGTTTATCCACCACTCCACCGATATGGTCTGGATGAGCGTGAGAAAGGAAAACATCTGTAATATCTTTTGGCGAAAATCCTGCTTTTTGAAGACTTTTTAATAAAAATCCTGTTCTTTCATCGGCGAAAATTCCCATTCCTGCATCAAATAAAATCAATCTGTTTTTTGTTTTTACAAGCAAAACATTCATTGCCATATCTATATACTCTTCTGAACGGAAATTATCTTTAAGAATAGCTTTTAATTCAGAGATATTTCCTCTCGGAGAAAAAGATTCAAGGTTTTTCTCATGAATAAAACCGTCTGTCAGAATAAATAAATCTAACTCACCTAATTTTATTCTTTTAAACCCAGAAAGATCATCTTCCAGATGTAATGAAGCTTCTTTTGTAGCCGCAAAAGTATTGGAAAAAGGAATAACACTCAATGTTCCCGCCAACAATCCTGTTTTTAAAAGTTCTCTTCTGTTCATGGTTTAAATGGTTGCTTTTTTAGTTATTGAATTAAAATTTTCATAAAAATTCAGATTCCTGATTTTATTTTTTCAGAAATCCAAATTTCTGCTTGGCTTTTAGTTATTCACTAATTTCATAGAACCTTCGCTGTATCTTTCTCCAATATTAGGATATTTTTTCAAGATAGCATTAATCGTTTCAAGATCAGATTGAGAAAGCTCGATATTCGTAGCTGCAATATTTTCTTCTAAATATTTGATACGTTTTGTTCCTGGAATCGGAATAATGTCCTCGCCTTGATTAAGCACCCAAGCCAAAGCTAATTGAGTTCCTTTTATTCCTTTGGATTCAGCTAAATCATTGAATTCTTTGGCTAAATTTTTATTATTTTCCAAACTTTCATTTTGATAACGGGGAAGAGATTTTCTGAAATCATCATCGCCAAAATTCTGAGCTTCATTGATATTAGCAAAAAGACCTCTTGCCAAAGGCGAATAAGGTACCAGAGTAATTCCAAGCTCTCTGATAGTGGTTAAAATTTCTTTCTCCACATCTCTTGTAAGAATAGAATATTCCGACTGTAAAGCTGTAATCGGATGAATTTTATTCGCTTTTCTGATCGATTCAGGAGAAGCTTCAGATAGACCTAGATATTTTACTTTACCTGCTTTCACCAAATCAGCCATTGCTCCCACAGTTTCTTCAACTGGAATATTTGGGTCGACTCTGTGGGCATAATAAAGATCTATTTCATCAATTTTTAATCTCTGAAGACTTAAATCTACAGCCTTTTTGATCCATTCCGGGGAACCATCGAAATATGTTCCGGGAGCTCCACTGTGACTTGCTTTTCCGTCTTTAAACCTAAATCCGAATTTTGTAGCAATAAAAATTTTATCACGATTCGGAACCAATACTTTAGAGATCAGTTTTTCATTTTCTCCGTTCGCATACATGTCAGCAGTATCCCAAAAATTGACTCCAAGATCTAAAGCCTTATGTAAAGTGTTGATGCTTTCCTGCTCGTCTGCAGGACCATACGCAAAGCTCATTCCCATACATCCTAAACCAATGGCAGATAACTGCTCTCCTGTGTTTCCTAATTTTCTGAATTTCATAATTGATTGTGATTTTAAATTATAAGAACAAAATTAGAACAAGAACTTTTAATCTTTTATATAGAATTCAAACTAAGAATTATAAAATTCAAACAAGACTATTTCTCAGTGAATTTGGCGTGACTCCTGTTTGTTTTTTAAAATAGTTGGTGAAATAGGCAGGTTCTTCAAAACCCAGTCCATAGGCGATCTCAGAAATATTCCAATCTGTGTGCTGTAATAATGCATTGGCTTCCTGAATGATCCTGGAAGTGATCTGCTGGCTAGTCGTTTTACCTGTGATCTCCTTTACAGAACGATTTAAAGAATTAACATGAATGGAAAGATTTTCTGCATAATCCGTTGGCGTTTTCAGTTTAAGATAAGCCTCCGGACTGTCAATAGGAAACTGTCTTTCAAGCAATTCCATAAATAAAGAAGCTACTCTGTGTGAAGCGTTCTGGTAATGTTCAAAATTTTCGGCAGGATTTATTTTCATCGTTTCATGAATCAAAAGATGAAGATAAGTGCGAAGCATGTCATATTTATGAATGTAATCGGACTTTATTTCGACCATCATTTTTTGGAAAATATCAGAAACTGACTTCTGTTGTTCTGCATCAACAAAGAAAATCGGCGTCCCACCTATTTTGAAAAGCTGTGAATCCTGCAGGTTTCCCAAACGGTTTCCATTTTGTAAAAACTGGTCTGAAAAAAGGCAAAACCAACCTGTCTGATCGTCGTCATCAGCTTCCCAAGAGTATGGTACCATGGGATTTGAAAACAATAACGCAGGCCTGTCAACATGAATCCACTTATCCGCATAATGGAGTTTTCCTTTCCCGATGATCAGTGAAATTTTATAATAATCTCTCCTGCTGTAAGGGGTAATTAATGAACAATCATCGCGACTAAAGACATTAAAATGCCCAATTCCCGGCGCTGTAATACCTTTGAAAGTGATATTGTCTACATTACGCTCATAAAATTCACTTATTGTTTCACGTGTTTCCATGATTCAAAGTTATAAAATTCAAACAAAATATAATTACAATTAATATCAAAAAAAAATGACCGATCTTTCGACCAGCCAAGTTAAAAAATTGAATATATAGTTGATAATAGGTTAATGTTTATGACCTTTTCCGTTATCCTTTTTATGATTTTGGGATTTTTTGGTCATGTGCTTATATCTTTTGTCATTATTTTTATTTCTGTTATAGACCGCAACAGGGTTTTGACCTTTATAGTATTTATTTTTAAACTTTGCATATTTCTCTCTTCCTAAAATTCTTTCAATTTCAGAATATCGGTCCTCTCGCCATCTGTCGGGATTATTCACATAAACTCTGTTCCAGGAATTGTAATCGTGGTATCTGTCGTTAAGTGAATTAAGTTCATTGGTCTGTGTTTTTGACAATAAAAGATCTACAGCGACTGATTGCCAGTTGACCTCTGTAACACTTCTTCTGTAATCATTATAATAATCTGACTGAGCATAGCTTAGACTAAATGTCCCGATAAAGAATGCTGTTAATAATATCTTTTTCATTTTGTTTTAATTTTAATACAATAGTATTCTCAATTAAAATGCCAAATCAATACAACAGCATCACAATCTTTGTTAAACATTTATAAATAGCTGAATAGGTTTTTAGTATTTGGTGTTGGTGTTTGGTTTTTAGTGTTTGGAGAATTGCTTTTAAATTAAATACTAATCACTAATGAATATTAAGAAATTGCATTAATGTTTGTATCTTTTTTTATTTAAGTTTCATTTTAAATTTGTAATTTTAAACGAAAGAAGTTTGAAAATAATCTTCGAATTCACTATTTATTCAACCAAATCTTACTAATTATGGGAAATATAAAATTCGAAATATCTCCATATCAAGATGAATTGCAGATATTAATTGATGGAGAAAAGGCAGGCTACATGTCTATAAAGATCGACGGAAGGCTTCTAATTGTTTATTATACTAAACTTAATGAAGAGCATGAAGGTCACGGATTTGCCAAATTACTTTTGGATGAATTGGTACGTTATGCCGAAGAAAAGGATCTATTGGTAGATCCAGAATGCGATTTTGTGAGACAGCAGTTTGAAAATCATCCGGCCAGATATAAAGACATTTGGCATGCGTAAAATTAATCTTCCCACCATACTTTAAATTGATTGTCGGCTTTATTCAAGTCAACAGTTTCACCAATCATTGGTGTAAGAATATGTAAATTCTTGTCTTTTCCGAGACTTGTAATCTTTTGTAACGGTTCATTCCAAGCATGCAGAGCTAAGGCAAATTTTGAAGAGTGAACAGGAATAATATTTTTAGCTTTTAAGTCTAAACAAGCCTGTATCACGTCTTCCGGAAGTCCGTGAATGTATTTCCAAGCTTCGTTGTATTGTCCGTTTTCGATAATGATGTAATCAAATGGCCCGTATTTTTCTCCGATCATTTTAAAGTGCGTGTCGTAACCGCTGTCGCCGCCTAAAAAGATTTTCTTAGTTGGAGTTTCAAGAACATAGGAAGTCCAAAGCGTTACATTTCTTTTCACTTTTCGTCCTGAAAAATGTCTTGCAGGCGTAAAAGTTATCTCCAAATCATTCTTTAGATCGAAAGAAGCTCCCCATTCGTCTTCAATGATCTGGCTTTCTTTATATCCCCATCTTTCAAGGTGTGCGCCTACTCCTAATGGTACGATCACCTTTCCTACTCTATCTTTTATAGATTTTACCGTTGGATAATCCAGATGATCAAAATGGTCATGCGTAATCACCAGATAATCGATATTCGGAATATCTTCAGGTTTAAAAATATCTGATCCTTCAAAAGCTTTATTGAAGAATTTAAAAGGTGAACCATATAAACTCAAAACAGGATCAATCAAAAAAGAAACGCCATCTGTCTGAATATAATACGATGAATGCCCCAACCAAATGTAAACATCTTCATTTTTTGGAATACTTTTAAGATCTGTATGAACAGACGGAACAGGCTTTAACGGCTTTAATAAAGGATCTTTTTTAGCAAAAAAGAAATCATAAAGAACAGTTGTCATTCCGTAGCCTTCTGCAATAGATGGCGTGTAACTGATATTCTGAAACTGCTTATTTTTATAATATTGGGATTTTTGCATCCTTTCCAGCCTTTTTCCTTTAGCCTCTGCCCCGAAAACTTCCTGACCGGTAATAATGAAGTACAATAAAATTATTAAAACTGCTATGGCGATAATTATATAGATCATTTTCTTAAAAAAATAGGTTTCAAATGTATGACTTTAATATCACATGACGATTCTAAAGCAATAAACCTTTATTTTTAACTTAAATTATAATCTATTTTGAATAATTTATTACTCATTTATTGAAATGGTAATTATAAACCTTTTAATTTAGCCAACTGAAAAAACTCAAACACGTTGAAAAATTATTCGGTCATATTATGTATCATCGTTTTGGCTTCCTGTTCTTCTTTAAGAAAAAATCAGAAGCAAACGACTAATTATATTCCACCCGAAAAGCTTAAAGAAGATGTAGATTTTGCTTATTATAAACTCAAGCAGATGCATCCTCAGCTTTATCAGTATATTTCAAAAAAAGATCTGGATTTTAAAATCGACAGTTTAAAACAAACTCTTGATAAACCTCTTACGCCAACGCAATTTTATTTCAGGTTACAGCCTATTGTTACAAGTATCAGACAGGGACATCTTTCTCTCCAAGCTCCCAATGAGCTTTCTAAGGATGATTTTTTAAGGATAAAAAAACGTTTATTTACGCGTTTCAGATACCGTATTCAGGATAATAATTTATATATTGTAGAGAATCGGGATTCATTATATAACATTAAACCCGGAACAGAACTTATTAGCATTAATAATATTCCTGTCTCTCTTTATCTCGAAAAATATAAGAAATTAATAAGTAGTGATGGTTTCAACACTACGTTTCAGCCTTATTATCTTAAAGATATGTTCTTCCATTTTTATACTTTGGAAAATGGAATTCTGGACAGTGCAAAAATTGAAACTTCGTATAATGATCAAAAACAAACCTTTGTTCTCCATCGAGAAAAAGAGCCTGTTTTGTGTGATAAAAAGAAAGAAATTACCAATTCTACAAACAATAATTTTTACAATAGGAGCTTTAAATTTTTAGATGAAGATAATTCTGTTGCGTATTTAAAGATCAAAAAATTCTCACATTCAGCTTCTGATAAATTTTATAAAAGTACTTTCGCTGAAATAAAAGAGGCTAAAACCTCTTACCTCATCATCGATATCCGCGATAATTACGGAGGCTCCCTTGAAGAGATCAATGAGCTATATTCTTATCTTGCAACCAAGCCTTTCGTGTTGATAAAGCCTTCACAGCTTAATTCTAGCCTTACTCCGCTACAAACCAATTATTTCAAGAAAAGTACCGCTTTAGAATATGCTGTAAAAGGGGTAACGTATCCTACGTATGTTTTTCTTAAAGCTCTCAACACCTACAAAGGAAAAGACGGAAAATCTTACTATAAAATAAAAGCTGATCATGTAACACAGCCCGATAAAAATGCTTTTCAGGGAAAAATTTTTATTTTGGTGAATGGTGGAAGTTTTTCTTCATCATCCATTTTCAGTTCTAAATTAAAATATGACAGACGCGCCACTTTGGTAGGAGAAGAAACAGGCGGCGCCAATGACGGAAGCGTGGCCGGATTTTACTCTTATCAGGTCCTTCCCAATTCAAGGCTGACATTACCAATAGGCTTGCTTCTTGTGAATCCGAATATTATACTTTCAAATACCCAAAAAGGAGTTATTCCTAATGTTATCATTCCGCAGACTTTGCAGGATATTATTGAGAAAAAAGATCCACAACTGGATTGGATAAAGAATGAGATCGTAAAAGAAAAAGAGAGTGTAAAGTGATAATTTGAAATGTTTCGGCGGGCTTTCAGCCCGCCGAAACTATATTTACTGCTTCAATTCTTTCAAAAGGTTCTCAATTTTGCTGATATGCTTACCGTAAAAATATTTGAACCACCAATTTCCTACGAGGTATAACATAAATAATCCAATTGAAACAGAGCCGATAAGCGTTGTCGCAATCTGTAAATCCGATAAAGGCTTTCGATGAGGAAGACATTCTATCACGATAATCATCTCGCACACCAAAAATGGAACAAAACTCAGATAAAACGAAACATAATATTGTTTATTTAAATTTAACTGATGGAGAAGATCCTTCAAAGAATCATAGGTTTTCAGCATTGGACTTCCCATTTCTTTATATAATCTGAAAAATTTACTAAAGAAAAAAAATGTCACCAAAGCCATCGAAGCCAATAAAATAGTGATATAAAATTTAAACTTAAAAGGAGCTTCAGGAACAGGAACCCAGACAAGAATAAATCCGAAGATAAATATTCCGAGCGTAGACCAAAATTCCATCCTCATATTTTTGCGCATTTTTTCTAGCGGAAGGTTAATCTTACCTTTCTGCTCGGTAGCAATGTCGGGCGTTTCTTCAAAAGAATCATCTTCGTTCCATGTATTTTTCAGGTCATCTATATTCATGATAATTGATTTAAAATTTTGGTTAATTTGTTGCTAGATATGAGTTGTGAGATCTAAGCGCTATACTCATAACTCTACTATTTTGAGTTTAAGATATCTTTCAGTTTATTTTTGGCGCGATTCATTTTCACTCTTACATTTCCTTCAGAAATACCCATTTGTTCGGCAATTTCCTTACCTGAAAAATCTTCCAGATAATAGAAAATAAATGCTTTATCGATTGGATTTAATTGATTGATCGCTTTGTACATTTCAGACAGCTTTTCTTCCTTTTCACTATCATATTCATCCTGAATAATCTTGTAATTAGAAAAATCTTCATTAGCAATAAAACTTCTCTTTTTCTCTGATTTTAAGAAAACAATTGCGGTGTTAAGGGCAATTCTGTACAACCATGTTGAAAACTCACTCTCGCCTCTGAAGTTTGAATAAGCCTTCCAGACCTGATAGGTGATCTCCTGAAAAAGATCGTCACGGTCGTCTTTTTCATCCATATACATTTTAGAAATCTTAAAGATGATTCCCTTATGTTTTTCGATTCTATCTAAAAATTCCTGTTCTAATGAGGTCATGGTTTTTTACTCTATAGAGTTAGTTCAGTTTTGAAAATAATGTTACAGTTTTTTTGAAAATTAATAAAAAAAGCCCGACAGAAAGCATTCTATCGGACTTTTATTTATTATACAAAAGGATCATCTACCTAGTTTGTCATTCCGTAGGAATCTAAACTTAGCTTTTAAACATCATAATTGAGATTCCTCCGGAATGACAAAGACGATGTCGTATTCTTCAAAACATTGAACATATTAGACAACATTATTTTAAAAAATATAATCAGTACTTAAAAAATTAGAATCATGTTCTCTTACAATCGTATTCAGTAATTTTTTATTGGAATCCGTTATTTTTGCAGCTACCAAAGATCGGATCGAAAACGAACGAAGCGCGTCAAAAACCGAAAGCGTACCTTCTGCGCTGTCTTTTCTTCCTGTAAAAGGGAAAACATCAGGGCCACGCTGAGCCTGACAATTGATATTGACACGACTTACCAAATTCACAAAAGAATCAATTAATTTTGAAACTTCCAACGGATCTTCACTGAAAATACTCACCTGCATTCCATGATCGGCATTTACCTGATAGTCGATCGGCTCATCAATATCTTCAAAAGGAACGACAGGAATTACCGGACCAAATTGTTCTTCATGATACAGTTTCATATCACTGTTTACGGGATAAACAACCGCTGGAAATACAAATGAAGCTTCGTTATAACCTCCGTTATCATTTAAAACTTTTGCTCCTTTCGCCAAAGCATCATCAATACATTCTTTAAGATAAGGTGGTTTATTTACTTCCGGAAGTGGTGTAATTTTCACATCTTTTTCCCACGGAAGCCCTAGTTTTAAAGCCGAAACTGCGGCAGTTAATTTTTGAGTAAATTCTTCGGCAACATCTTTTTGTACGAATATCAATTTAAGCGCCGTACATCGTTGACCATTGAATGAAAGCGCTCCTAAAATACATTCGCTCACCGCAACATCAAGGTTGGCATTTTTAGTAACGATAGCAGCATTTTTTGCATCTAAACTTAAAATCGCCCTTAAACGATTCACCTTTGGATGCAGTTTTTTCAGTCCGTTGGCCACTTTACTTGAACCGATGAAAGCTAAAACATTAATTTTTCCGCTTTCCATAATTGGGGTGATGATTTCGGAACCTTTTCCGTATAAAGTATTCACCGTTCCTTTCGGGAAAGCTTCTTTGAAAGCATTTAATAATGGATAATGCGCCAACACACCATGTTTAGGAAGTTTAAACAAGATTGTATTTCCCATGATCAACGCAGGAATCAATGTTGTAAAAATTTCATTTAAAGGATAATTAAATGGCCCCATGCTCAACACAACTCCAAGTGGAGCACGACGAATTTGAGCAATTGTTCCTTCCGCCTGCTGAAAACGGGAAGATTCTCTGTCTAAATCTTTTAAAGCATCAATGGTTTGATTGATATAATCTACGGTTCTGTCGAATTCTTTGGTAGAATCCGGCAGCGTTTTTCCGATCTCCCACATTAATAATTTAATGATCAGATCTCGCTGTTCGATCATTAGGTATACAAACTTCTGCATACATTTGATACGACCTTCTACCGACATTGTCGGCCATTCGCCAAGGCCGTTATCATAGGCTTTTACAGAAGCTTCCAGAACTTCCATTGCTTCTTTCGGGCCGATATTCGGAATACTTCCTAAAAGCTTTCTTTCCAAGCCGTTTTCTGTGGGAATGCAGATGGGTGAATAAATATTGGTGACTTCTCCGCTCCATTCTACCAGTTCGCCATTGAGAAGATAAGTACGTTGATGAATTTCGGGAACTTTATATTCTTCGGGAATTTCATTTTCGTTTTTAAAAATTTCGTGAAATGATGCGTTATCTACTGAATCCATAAATCTTTTTATTTGTTTAATAATTTGAGTGTAAAAATTTGAATAGAATAAAGGTAGACGTAAAAATTGATTTTAAAAAGAGGAGATTAATAGATTTGCTCTATTTAATGGGTATTTGAATTAAAATTAACATCTGTTTTTGATAATTTTATTTTTAACGCAAAGAACACAAAGATTTTTTGACTACTAACTGCTTTTAAGGTTCGCAAATCAAAGATTCATCGATTCCTTTAAAATCAATCAATTAATTGAGATAAAGGCGTTCCACTCAGCAAAGTTCACTAAGATTTTTCAATTAAATTTAATTCATCAATCATCGTAAAAATTAATCTTAGATACTGGAAAAAAGAATAATTTTGCTAAAAATAAAATTATGTTTTCAAAATTAATTTTCAGCACCGTATTATTTTTCTCGGTGTTGAGTTTTGCTCAAAAAGCTAAAACAGCCAATACCGTTCTAATGGGAGGAAGACCTGTACACACGTATGCTAAATTACCGTCAGTAAATAAACCAGCTCCAAAGTTCACGCTTACCGATGTTACGATGAAAGACCAAACTCTTGATTCTTACAAAGGAAAATACCTGATCCTAAATATTTTCCCGAGTGTAGATACGGGAGTTTGTTCGGCTTCTGTGCGTCATTTTAATGAAGATGCAGCGAATATTCCGAATACGGTTGTTCTTTGTATTTCTAAAGATTTGCCATTCGCTCAAAAGAGATTTTGTGGTGCAGAAGGAATCAAAAATGTGGTGATGCTTTCTGATTTCCGTTCGGATTTCGGGAAAACGTACGGTGTTGAGCTTACGGATTCTGTGATGAAAGGTCTTTTAAGCAGAGCTGTTGTCGTGATCGATCCTTCAGGAAAGATCGTTTATGAAGAGCAGGTAGATGATATTTCGCATGAACCGAATTATGAAGCGGCGATTAAGGCGGTGAAAAATTAAAATTTTCTTAAAAAATTAAAATATAATTCTTCATTTAGGGAATATTGTTATATTTGGAATTCAAACAAATTAAATAATTACTATGAAAAATTTGAAAAAAATTTCAAGAGAGCAATTAAAAGAAGTACAAGGAGGAGTAACTCCATTTCCACAATGCCCATATGGTTACATATACAAATGCGAAGCAGTAGGTGTATGTGATGAAACAACCGGTCAAGATGACTGTCTATGTGGATGCGTGCCAAGAGTAAAATAAAACCTTACTATAATTTAAACCCTCTTTTTAGAGGGTTTTTTATTACAATCAAACTCAGCATTACGCTGAGCCTAATCATTTACATTTTTTTATCTGATGAATTTTCGTCTTTAGTTTTAGCTATAGAAGAATTTTTCGCTGCCTTCACAAGCTCGTTGGTATCGGCATAGAAAACCTCCCAACCCGGAACATCTTTCATCACGGTCACGAGATTGATATAAGATTTTAGTATTTTTTCGAGATCCTTGCGGACGGCTGAAGCACTTTTCATCTGGCGGAGTTCACCGTTGGCTTCTGCCTGTTCTGCAAAAAGAATTTCAAAAGCTTCATGCTTAGACTTCATGTCATCGTATGCGGTATTCAGGGAGAGATTGGCTATTTTCTCCATGTTTTCAGGGCGTTCTAAGGTTTCAATCAGCTTTTTCATCTGAGCAGTTTGGGAGGAATAACTTAAACGGTCAAGATCCAACCCGAAGGTTTTGAATACTCCATATAGATCTTCCGCCAACTGATAATTAGCCATTGAAGGAAGTTTTTGGTAACCGTTCAAGAATGCCTTCATATTGCTGTAAGCGACATCTCTTTCATGATCCAGTGTAGCGACATCTTTTCCTTTTCCGCTGTAGACTTGTTTGGTATAGACACTGTCATACTCCGTGTATGAAGTCTGTAAAACCGAAAGTAAAGGATGATTGGTGATCACAGGATATTTTCCTGATTGAGAATTTGAAATAATTCTTTGAGCTAAAGTCGCAAGATCTTTAGTACTTAGCTTTGCTAATGTAATTTTCATACGTAGATTGTGTTTTTATTATTAATTATGGAACAATTTTCACGATTCAAATATAAAAATTTAGTATTTAATCACAAACAATATTGTTGGAAACAAAAACAATTTGTATTTGGTCGCAAACACCATTGTTTTTCCTAAATGTAATTTGTATTTGATTACAAACACTATTGTTTGGCTCTAATGTAATTTGTGTTTGGTTACAAATAGGGTTGTTTTAAAGCTTTGTAAAAAGTATTTAGGTTGGAAATAGGATATGTAAATTTTAGGATTATGGTAACACGTATTTGTAAATAATTAACGTTACCTATATTTGAAATACTTAACTATTAAATTTAAAATCAAATATTTGTACATTTGATAATAAATACACAAAAACTAATCAACTAATGACTATCGATCAACAAAAAAGAACTTTAACTCAAATTGAAAACTTACTTAAATTAAATATTGAAAAAAAAATTACTGAAATTTATCCTGATCAATCTGATATCGGAAATATAACAATCAATCAAATGACTATTTTTGATTTTATATCATTATTAAAGAAGCTCCTAAATCAATTACTCAAAGAAATTTCTAGCGAGAATCGCATAATTTTGCCATTCGTATATCAAAGTGCTGAATACGGACAAAATAACTTAGAAGCCAATTTAATTAATTTACAATCTCAAATTTCAAATAATCAAATAACAAATGCTGAGAACTCATTGATTTGGTTAGCTCACTATTGTTTACAAAATGGATTTTACGATAGATCTAAATATAAAACCCATTCTATAGATATTTTAAAAATTGAAAAGCAAAAAAGCAATCTAAATGTCATTACGGAAAATTATATACAATTAGAAGATAAATACAAAACATTATTAAAAACTATCGAAGATTCAAAACAAGAATTAGATGATTTCTATAACACAAAGCAATCCGAATTACAACAAATTAGCAATAACCTTACTACAAGTAATAGTAATAATAATCAAATCCAAACTCTATTAAATACTTCTACAGAATCTAAAGCTATAATTAATTCTCTTGTTGAACAAATAGAAAAAGAAAAAGCAAACACAGAATCCTTAAATTCAGAAACTGCAAAAAAATTTAATGATTTAATTACTGGGTATACCATAAATTTTGACGAGTTAAAAAAAACAAAAGATAAGGCTAAAGCGTTAAATGAAACATTTGATACGAAGCTTAAATTTGTAGAAAATAAAACGGATTATTTTGAGGAAAGAAATAATTATTTAGATGAATTAATTGGAAGAGAAGTAGGAGCTTCACTCTTTGAAACTTTTAAACAACGTAAAATTGAGCTAAATCCATCACTTAATTTTTGGAGATGGGCAGTATTAATATTAGGAGGTTTAACATTTATGGTTGTGTTCGCAATTTTTACAAATTTTTTTGGTTGGTTCGGTGATATACCTACTAAATTTACTTGGGAAATCATTGCTGTAAACTCATTAAAATCTATCCCATTCTTTTTTCTACTTTATTATACAATATCTCAATATAATAAAGAACGAAACTTCCAAGAAGAATATGCTTTCAAATCTGCCTCTGCATTAACAATTAAAGCTTACTCTGATATTTTATTGAATGAGGAAAACAAAGACCAATTAATTCTAAAAGCTGTATATAATGTATACAAAAGTCCTGTACAACAATATATAAAAGGAGGCAAAAAAGATATAAGTAATATTACAGATTTACTAAACGAAGTCGTTGATAAGGCAACAGAAATTTTAAAAAAGAAAGATTAAAGTTTTAAAATTTCTAATTTTATAAATACCCAAATATAGATCTATATTAACAAAACCTGCCTCACAGCAGGTTTTATTATTTACAAATGAAAATACCTCGGATCTGGATATTCAAATTCAAAATCCAATTCTGCAATTAATTTTGAAGGTGATATCGTTCTGCCTTTTGTAGTTCGTTCCCCCGAATACGGCAGACCTTTCTGAGCATTGATAATCTCTTCTTTATTAGGATGAACAGGCGCCACCACATTATATACTTTGGATTGAGATTGTCTGTACAACATTTTTTCAACAACCGAACAAATATCAGCGTAATGAATATGGTTGACCAACAGATCCAAATTGGAAATATTATAATTCTTCAACAATCGCTGATCTCCCATTAATCCCGCCAATCTCAAAATATTGACCTGAGGAAATTTTTCTTTTAAAAAGCCTTCACTCGGAACCTCATCCGCAGATCGGTCGTCCTCTTTAAAATCTTTTTCGGTTTCAGGATAAACTCCGGTAGAACTCATCAAATAGAGCTGACCTTTGTAATCTCCAAGAAAGGTCAACAAATTATCCTGTCTCTCTTTCATTGAAATCTGCGCCCCTCTCACCCCTGAAAACGGAACCGTAATAATCACAGCATCCAACTGTGGTGCAACTTCCCATTCCGTCATGGTTTCCGATATATGATCGGGAAAGTCGACCAGTGTCGTGTGATATCCTTTGGAAGTAAAATCTTGTATTTTAGATTCGGATGTGGTGGTTGCGAAAATTTCGTACTGACCGGATAATCTCTCCGCAATATGACCGCCCAGCCAGCCACAACCTATAATTCCTATTTTTTTCATTGATTATTTTTTTTATTTAAATAGACTTTTATCCTATTTTTTTTTTCGCAAAGTTCGCAAAGTTTTTTTGACTACTAGCTGTTTTTAAGTTCGCAAGGGCGTTTCACTCAGCAAAGCTCACGAAGATTTTCAATTATAATCAGATTTCGGATAATTATTTTAATTTTTCATTTTCTGATATTCCTGATTTGAAACTATGACAGAATCGTTAAGTGTCATCAAAAAAGATAATAACTCTTCTTTCTCTTTTAGAGTAAAAACAATCGGTTTCTGAAGTTCTTTCGCCAATGTCGGACTTTTTTCTATGCCTTTTTCATAATGTTCCAACACTTCATTTAGCGTTTGAAATCTGCCATCATGCATATAAGGATAGGTGTAAGAAAGGTTTCTGAGACTTGGAATTTTAAACATGAGCTTATCTTCAGGCTCCATTGTTTTATTCCATTTTCCGTAATCTTTAAGATCTGGATTGATGGGCATTCCGTTATTTGCAAAACCATAAGTGGAAAACAAAGGTTCGGTATGACATGAAATACAATTATTTTTGAATAATTGATATCCGTTCGCCTCCGCTTCGGTGAATTTTGCTTTTCCCTGTTTTACTTCATCATATTTAGAATTAGCGGAAACAATCGTCAGTTGAAACTGCGAAAGTGATTTCATAATTCGTTCCGTAGTTGCTAAACTGTCACCAAAACTTCTGTAGAAAAGCGTTTTGTATTCTTTTGATTTATTGAGTTTTCGGACAACAGCATTAATGTCCTCCCCCATTTCTTTAGGATGATTGATTGGCGCCAAAGCCTGAACATCAATATTCACAACCGAACCATCCCACATAAATTTCTTCTGCCACGCCAGATTGAATATCGCGGGTGAATTTCGGTCTCCTATTCCATCCTCAATTCCTTTGCTTAAACCATTTCCTGCATGGGAAAACGCTTGATTTGAATTATGACAGGAAGAACATGAAACCATATTATTTCTCGATAAAATTGGGTCATAAAACAGTTTCCTGCCCAATTCTACTTTAGCCCGTTTCAACGGATTTGTCTTAAAATCATACACCGGCTTCGGAAAATAGGAAGGATACACCAACGGAATTTCCTGAAGGCTGTAAAATGCCATCAATACTAATAGTGAAAGGATTCCGAGAGGTTTGAGTTTTGAATACACGTTATCTTTAATTCCTATTTTGGAAATTTTGGCTTTTTAAATTATGCACTTGATAATTCACTTATATAGAAATTTAATAAACTTAAGATGACTATATAATTCGTAAAGCCTTTTTCAATTTCTATTGCATATTGATTCTTAAAAATCTTTTGTTTATAACCTATCATCAAAACTAATTGATCATCATTGTTATATAAACTCAACTTTTTATTAAACCAACCTTTGAATTTATATGTAAAAAATTTAGTGTCCTGATCGTAATAAAATATCCGGTTTTTTGTATAATCATTTTTTAAAACCAATCTTCCTTTTTTATCGAAAACATTAGTATCATACCACAAAAAACCGGTATTTTTTATTTTATAAATTTCATTATCTATTTTTATTCTTCGATTAATACCTGTAACAAATTCATACAAAATCCCCCCAACATGTTGATTCTCTTCATTAAACAACTTCAAAAAACCTCTACCTTCTTTTATTGTATAAATCCTCATACTTGATAAATGAAAAACTACAGTAAATTCTCATCCACAAAATTCGGCAACGTCACTTTCAAATTCGGTTCCATTTCCATCGCTCTTTTGATCGCGAAAACAGCACCTTCATTTCTAGCCCAACTTCTTCTTGAAATTCCGTTGTTAACGTCCCAGAAAAGCATTGATTTTAATCGTCTGTCGGCATCGTCACTTCCATCAAGCAACATTCCGAAACCGCCGTTGATTACTTCTCCCCAGCCAACTCCGCCTCCATTGTGAATAGAAACCCAAGTTGCCCCACGGAAACTGTCACCAATTACATTTTGAATCGCCATATCTGCCGTAAATCTTGAACCGTCATATATATTTGAAGTCTCTCTGTAAGGCGAATCTGTCCCCGAAACATCATGATGATCTCTTCCTAAAACGACCGCTCCAATTTCTCCATTTTTGATGGCTTTGTTGAAAGCTTCAGCGATTTTCATTCTTCCTTCTGCATCAGCGTATAAAATTCTTGCTTGTGAACCAACCACCAATTTATTTTCCTGCGCTCCTTTGATCCACTGAATATTATCCTTCATCTGCTGCTGAATTTCTTCAGGAGATGTTTTAATCATTTCCTCTAAAACCTGACAGGCAATTTCATCTGTTTTCTGTAAATCTTCCGGATTTCCGCTCGTACAAACCCAACGGAACGGCCCGAAACCATAATCGAAACACATCGGTCCCATAATATCCTGAACATAACTTGGATATTTAAACTCCTTACCAATCGTCGGATTGTCAGACATTACATCTGCTCCGGCTCTTGATGCTTCCAATAAAAAGGCATTTCCGTAATCGAAGAAATAGGTTCCTTTTTCTGTATGTTTATTGATTGCTGCAGCGTGTCTTCTTAAAGTTTCCTGAACTTTGTTTTTGAATAATTCAGGATCTTCCGCCATCATTTTGTTTGATTCTTCAAAGCTTTGTCCCGCAGGATAATACCCTCCAGCCCAAGGATTATGAAGTGAAGTCTGGTCTGAACCAATATCAATTCTTAAATTTTCCTGATCAAATTTTTCCCAAACCTCAACGATATTTCCAAGATAAGCCAGAGAAACAGTTTCTTTGTTTTCCTGAGCTTTTTTCACTCTTTCAACTAATTCATCCAGATTTTCGTGAATTTCATTCACCCATTTCTGTTCGTGACGGATTTTTGTGATCTTTGGATTTACTTCCGCACAAACGGTAACGCAGCCTGCAATATTTCCTGCTTTTGGCTGAGCTCCACTCATTCCGCCTAAACCAGAGGTAACGAAAAGTCCGCCTTTTGGTTCTTTATTGATTTTTCTGAAAGCGTTTAAAACCGTAATCGTCGTTCCGTGAACAATTCCCTGTGGACCAATGTACATATAACTTCCCGCAGTCATTTGTCCGTACTGAGAAACACCCAGCGCATTGAATTTTTCCCAATCATCTGGCTTAGAATAATTTGGAATCACCATTCCGTTTGTCACAACCACTCTCGGCGCATCTTTATGTGAAGGAAATAATCCCATCGGATGTCCTGAATACATGGTCAACGTTTGTTCGTCCGTCATTTCAGACAAGTATTTCATTGTCAACAGATATTGAGCCCAGTTTGAGAAGACAGCACCATTTCCACCGTATGTGATGAGTTCGTGAGGATGTTGAGCCACCGCGTAATCAAGATTATTCTGAATCATCAGCATGATCGATTTTGCCTGCTCGGATTTTCCGGGATATTCTGAAATTGGTCTTGCCTTCATTTCATAATCCGGACGGAAACGGTACATGTAAATTCTACCGTATTTTTCAAGTTCTTCTTTAAATTCAGGCAGTAATTCCGCATGAAACTGAGGTTCGAAATAACGCAAAGCATTTTTTAAGGCTAGCTTTTTCTCTTCTTCACCTAAAATTTCTTTACGTTTTGGTGCGTGGTTTATATTGGTTTCGTATGGTTTTGGTTGAGGTAATTGGTTTGGAATCCCCTGCTGTATTTGTTCTTGGAAAGTCATATTGTTATATAAAGTTCTGAGTTTAGTTTGAAAGTCTTAAAGATATTCAAATTAGAAAATACAATGCAACTAAACGGTAAAAATTCCGAATAGCAAAAATTCAAAGAAAAAAAGTTTTGAAAAATTAGCGGATAAGAGAATAGATTAAAACACCAATTCCTGCATAAGCAACAACAGTAATAATATCAGCTATGGGTTGTGAAAAGCGTTTTTCCTTGATTTTCTCGCCGTTGATCTGGTTCTTATGGAATTTCAGAATTTTTTTAGGATTATGAACCGGGTGTGCAACCAGACTATCGCTTTCCCACTTGTCAACTATTACTTTATAAGTCTTGCCATCAACGTCAATTTTAACATTTTTCTTAGGTGTAAGCTTCTCCTGAATATTGATCGGGATAGGCGTTTGTTGCGGGTTCGGGTTTTGAGATCCAGCTGCCGTACCTGTCATTTGCACAGAAGTATTATTAACAGAAGTTGCATTCTTTTTAGATTCCTGCTTATTGTCGGTCGCTGTATCCACTTGTTTTTTAGCCTGATAAGTATAGCAACTGACAAGAGCAAATGATATAATGATGAGATAAAGATTCTTTTGCATCAGCCAAATTTAAGAATTAAACGGAATATTTAGTATTTTCTTTTGAAAGATCCTGATTTTTTGTTGTTCTTTATCTTATTCTCCCCCATCATCTCTCTTTGATCAAATTCCAACCGTCCAGAGGAAGGGGAATTCTCCTTAAAATAAACTATATGTTTTTTACTTAAAAAAACAAAAAACCTTACTGAAATTAGTAAGGTCTATTGTTTTAGGTAAGCACATCATCGTTCGTTTCCTCGTGATCATCATCATTATCGCTGGTGCTCCAATAATTATTTTCTTCATCTTCGGAACCTATTTTCTCCATTTCATCGTCATCTTCAACTCCTGGAATATCCAATCCTTTATCGATTTTGTCATCGTCCAGATCTTCATTGAAAATAGGATTTCCATCTCCATCCAAAGGGATATGCTGTTCTCTGTTAAAAATATCTTCAATTGGACTATAATCCATTTGTTCGAGCTTTCTGTTTTGTTCGTTGGTATTATCTTCAGGTATCATAATGTTATATTTAGTGTTGATTTAATAAAAGACAAAAATGGTTCCAAGTTCTGTTTTGAAAAAAAATATTTTAAATCAAAATTTAATTTTTATTAAATTTTATAAACTTCAGGATTGGCACAGTTTGGCATTTTCTCACCTTTAGAAAAAGCAATGATATTTTCTGCGGCAACTTTTGCCATCCCGTTTCTCGCTTCAATCGTTGCTGAGCCAATATGCGGCAATACACAAACACTTGAAAGCTCTAAAATAGGATCATCCTTAAAAATAGGCTCAGGATTGGTGACATCTAAACCGGCTCCCCAAATATGTTTTGAAACCAATGCTTCATACAAGTCTTTTTGATTATGAAAACCACCTCTCGCTGTATTAATAAAAATAGAATCAGGCTTCATTTTTTCAAAAACCGAAGCATTAAAAAGGTCTTTCTGATCAGGAACAAAATTAGCATGGATACTCAATACATCAGCCTGAGCAATCAATTCATCAAAAGAAACATAGGTTGCATTTAGCTCTTTTTCTGCTTCATCATTATGATGGCGATTATGATAAATAATCTTCATATCAAAGGCTTTTTTACATTTTTCGGCCATCTCGAAACCTATTCTTCCCAATCCGAAAACGCCTAAAGTTTTTCCGTATAATTCCTGTCCTAAAGCATGCAAAGGATCAAAATCGCCCCAATTTCCCTCTTTAATTTTCTGAAAATTAAAACTTGCTCTTCTTGCAACCGATTGCATTAATAAAAATGCAACGTCAGAAGTCGCTCTGCTTAAAACATCAGGAGTATTTCCGATGGGGATGTTTTTTAAGTTGGCTTCTTTGATATCTACATGATCAAAACCAACGGAATATAAAGCGATTGCCTTTACATTTGGGCATTGTTCGAAAAAATCTCTGTCAAATTTATTGTGTCCAACATTTAAAATTGCATCGGCATCCTGGCAATATTTCAACCATTCTTCAGGAGATAAATTATTATGGGTTAGTAGTGTAACCTCCAATCCTGCGTCTTCCAGCATTTTAATGCCTATTTCCGGAATTCTTTTATTGATGAATACTTTCATTGTTTATTTTGTAATTTATGAGTTAAAACTTTTAAAATAAAAAACCTCACTACTACTAAAAATGAGGCTTTTAACTTTACTATTTAAAATTATTTTTTCATATATCGGTCTCGATTTGTTAAGAATAAATTTCCATCAGCAATCTGAATTATTTTGTATTCTTTTGAATAGTATTAAAATCGAGTGATTATTTAAATGATTTGGTAATAAAAATGATACAATTTTCATTCCGAAACCCCCTTCAATATTATAAATGTCATTAATAAAATTCACCATAAATTGTAAAAATTCACCCATAAAATAAATCAAAAAAATATAATGGCAAAACTTTAATTTAATATAATTATCACTAGATTTACTCTGCATTTGCAATAAAATCAAAAATTAACCAAAATTCATAAACATAACGCAAAATATGATGATTAAAAAAAATGCCTATATAAAAGGCACAGGTTCTTATGTACCTCCAAAAATATTAAAAAATGACTTTTTCGAAGCTATCGGTTCTTCTGATGAATGGATCTACAAAAATCTTGGAATCAAAGAACGTAGAATTGCAGAGGGTGAAGTAACGAGCGATTTGGCTTATAAAGCAGGTTTGGAAGCATTAAAGGAAGCTGATCTAACACCGGAAGATATCGATTTAATTATTGTAGCAACTTCAACTCCTGACAGACAGGCACCTTCTACAGCATGTTTTGTTCAGGAAAAAATGGGTGCTTATCAAGCGGTAGCATTTGATATTTCGGCAGTTTGTTCAGGAGGTTTATATGGTATTGCAATCGGTTGCCAGTTCATAGAAACAGGAATGTACCAAAATGTTTTAATTATTGGTGCGGATACTTTTTCTACCATTACCGATTGGGAGCGAAAAGATTCTGTCTTTTTCGGAGACGGTGCGGGAGCAATTTTACTTTCAGGAACGACCGAAGATAAAGGTTTCTTTGATTTTAAACTTCATGCAGACGGTCGCGGAAAATATCACTTCAACATTCCGGCCGGAGGTTCGGAAATGCCTGCATCAGAAGAAACTTTAAAGCAGAAACTTCATTATTTTCAAATGAATGGAAAGGAAGTTTTTAATACAGCAACCAAAGTTTTACCCGAAACCATTACTGAGATTCTTGAAGCTAATAAACTTTCTGCGGATGATGTAGATTGGGTAATTCCACACCAGCCGAGCATCAGAATTCTTCAGGAAACTGCCAGAAAAGTGAATATTCCTTTTGAAAAAGTAATGACCAATATGGATAAATACGCCAACACTTCCGGCGGAACAATTCCTATCGTCCTTGATGAAACCTATAAAAGCGGAAAAATACAACCCGGAAACATTCTTTTATTTGCTGCCGTAGGCTCTGGATGGACTTGGGGAACGGCTCTTTATAAAGCCTAAAATCAATATTTTATTTTAAAATAATACAGAAAAAAATTATGCTGAACGATCAGACCTTTCTTATAACAGGCATTGCGGATGAAAATTCCCTTGCCATGAAAACCGCCGAAAAAATCCTTGAAAATAACGGAAAAGTTGTTTGCGCCGGATTGGGCGTCACTCCTTTTCACAAAAACCTCTCTGAAAAAGCTCAGGAATTTCTTAACAAAAACTATAATGATTTTCAAACAGCATGTCATAAAGTTCTAGGAGATCAGGTTTACACCGCTCCTTTAGATGTTACATTACCGGAAAGTCTGGATTTTCTTGCAAAAGATCTTTATCAAAAAGATATTAAACTTAACGGTTTTCTTCACGCCATTGCAATGGATAAAACGATTAGACAAAAATCTGTAAAGCCAATGCTGGAGGTTACTGTAGAAGAATTTAATGAAACGATGAATGTTTCAGCGTTTTCTTTAATCTCCTTATCTCAGGCTTTACTTTCGAACAATGTCCTTCAAAATGGGGCTTCTATTGTTTCACTTAGCTATATTGCAGCAGAAAAAGTTTCATCTTTTCCGTACATTAATATCAGTATTGCTAAAGCTGCGCTTGAACGATTAACCATGGAAATCGCCCATGAATTAGGCAGAAAATACGGTATCCGTGCCAATGCAATCCGTTTTTCACCCTACATGGGAAGCAAGGCAGGAAATGCAACTTTAAATCCTGAGGATGTTGAAAAAGCAAATCAAAAAAGTCCGTTAGGAAATGCTTTACCTGAAGATCTGGCGCACGAAATTGTGCATCTTTTCAGAAAAGAAACAAGAATTACAGGAGAAATCCGCCATGTTGATGGAGGTTTCCATATTATGGGATAATTTTTTAGGTTATTAATGTTGGTTATCGCAAAGACGCTATTTTTCAATTTAATTACATATAATAAGGCGCAAGGATTTTATCTTCGATAAAATTGAAGACTTTAATATTATTGAAAATCTTTGATTTTCTAGCGCCTTAAAAAAGTATTTTTTATTAATCTTTGCGTCTTAGCGTTTTCCCAACAATTTACAGTTATTATTGATTGGTTTTGCCTAACATCGGAACAAATTTGTAAGCTCCAAATTCTTCTTTTTCAATCTCAGTAGGAGAAATTTTTGTAAATCTATATAAAACCTGCTCATCAGTAGGACCTAATGGAATAACCATTTTTCCGCCAACTTTTAACTGTTTTAAAAGTTCCGTTGGTAAAACTGAGGCTCCACAAGTCACGATAATTTTATCGAAAGGCGCAAAAGTCGGAAGTCCGGCAAAACCATCACCAAAACTTTGAAACTTGGGATATAAATGCATTTCTCGCAACTTTTTCTTAGAAAAATCAAACAGATCTTTTTGTCTTTCAACAGTATATACCAAACCTTTCATGGCTATAAGTACAGCGGTCTGATAACCACATCCTGTCCCGATCTCCAAAACTTTTTCACCCGCTTTTAATTGTAATAATTCAGACTGTTCTGCAACGGTTGACGGATGAGAAATCGTTTGATGCGCCAAAATAGGAAAAGCACGATCTTCATAAGCGAAATCTTCAAAAATACTTTCAATAAAAAGGTGTCTCGGAACATCATTCATGGCCGAAAGTACATTTTCATCCGAAATTCCGATCTTATGTCGAAGATATTCAACCAAAATCTTTCTTTTTCCTTTATGTACAAACGAATCTTGCGTCATTAGATGGTAGTTATTGGGGTTCTGGTGGTAGTTTGCACAAAAATAATAAAACAAATACTATTTATCAACCTAAAACCTATCATCTATTTCCGAATACCTAAAATCATTATATTTACAGAAATTTAATACAACTATGTTAAAAGCAGGTTTGGTAGGTGCCGGACATTTAGGAAAGATACATTTAAGACTTCTTAATCAATCAGATAAGTATGAATTTGTAGGTTTCCATGATAAAGATGTAGAAAACGGAAAAAAATTAGAAGCCGAATTAGGTTATAAATATTTTGAAAATTTTGATGATCTTTTGGATCAGATCGAAATGCTGGATATTGTAACACCAACAATTTATCATTACGACTATGCTTTAAAAGCAATTGATAAAGGACTTCATTTTTTCATCGAAAAACCTGTCACTCACACGCTTGAACAGGCAGAAGAAATCCTTCAAAAGTGTCGTGAAAATGGCATAAAAGCTCAGGTTGGTCATGTTGAAAGATACAATCCTGCTTTTATCGGAGCAAAAGATTACATCCAAAATCCAATGTTCATCGAGATTCATAGATTAGCGGAATTCAATCCTCGTGGAACGGATGTTTCTGTGGTCTTAGACTTAATGATTCATGATCTTGATATTTTATTAAGTGTTGTAAAATCTAAAGTTAAAAATATTCACGCAAGCGGTGTTTGTGTAGTAAGCAAAACTCCAGATATTTCTAACGCAAGAATTGAGTTTGAAAACGGATGCGTTGCCAACCTTACGACTTCAAGAATTTCTATGAAAGCGATGAGAAAAAGCCGTTTCTTCCAGAAAGACGCTTATATTTCCGTTGATTTCTTAGAAAAAAAGGCAGAAGTTATCCGTATGAAAGATGCTCCTGAAAACCCTACTCCATTTGATATGATTATTGAAAATGCTGATGGGGAAAAGAATCAGATCTTATTTGAATATCCAAATATCCAGCCTAATAATGCGATTTTGGATGAATTGAATTCTTTCGCAGATGCAATTATTGAAGATAAAAATGTAGAAGTTTCTTTGGAAGACGGAACCGAAGCTTTAAAAGTGGCTTTGGAGATTATGAAATTGATTTCTTAATTTTTAAATTTAAACACAAAGCACACAAATAATTTTCACAAATTACACAACTTTAAACATCAATAGAAACGGGCTTTAGCCCGTTTTTTCTTATTAATAAAAACAATTGGCTTTAGCCAAAACTTAATATTAATTCAAAGCTATATAAGAGGTTCATTTTTTTATACTCTTTTTTATTTCTTTTGTGGTTTAATTTAAATCAAATGTGATTTTTATTCAACAAATTTTAAATATATTTGTGATTACTTAAAAGTAATTAATTTCTAAAAACAACCCCTAATATTTTAAAAATCAAAACTATGAAAAGAGCATTCCTATTATCCGCTTTTTTATTGTCTCAATTTGGGACATCACAGCTTTTAAAAACAGATGGTCAGAAAATCGTTAATGATAAAGGAGAAAATATTCAATTAAGAGGTCTCGGTTTAGGAGGATGGATGTTGCAGGAAGGTTATATGCTGAAAACTGCTGATTTTGCAGGTCCGCAATACAAGATCAAAGAGAAAATTGCAGAATTGATCGGCGAAAAAGGAATGAATGATTTCTATAAAGCCTATTTAAAAAACGGAATCACAAAACAAGATATTGATTTTCTGAAAAAAGCAGGATTCAATTCAATAAGACTTCCGATGCATTATAATTTGTACACCTTACCGATTGAAAAAGAATCTGTAAAAGGTGAGAATACCTGGCTGGAAGAAGGTTTTAAAATGACGGATGATCTTTTGAAATGGTGCGCAGATAATAAAATGTATTTAATTTTAGATCTTCACGCTGCGCCTGGCGGACAAGGAAATGATGTGAATATTTCTGACAATGATAAATCAAAACCGTCACTTTGGGAAAGCGAAGAAAATCAGAAAAAAACAATCGCTCTTTGGAAGAAATTAGCAGAAAGATATAAAGATGAGCCTTGGATTGGTGGTTACGATTTAATCAACGAGCCTAACATTAATTTCACAGGGAAAAACCCGAACGGAACAGATGAAATGTCAAACGCTCCCCTCTGGAAATTACAGAAAGATATTACAGAAGCTATTCGTCAGGTTGATAAAAAACACATTATCATTCTTGAAGGAAACGGTTGGGGAAACAATTACAATGGATTGATACCAATTTGGGACGACAATATGGCTTTCAGCTTCCATAAATACTGGAATTATAATGATGATGCAACAATAAAAAATGCATTAGATCTTAGAGAAAAACATAATATGCCTATTTGGCTTGGTGAAACAGGAGAAAACTCTAATGTTTGGTTTACAGAATTGATCCAGCTTTTAGACAAACACAACATCGGATACGCGTTTTGGCCAATGAAAAAAATCGACAATATTGCTGGAATTACCAACGTAAAAATCACTCCAGAATATCAAAAAATATTGGATTATTGGAAAAGCGGAGCTGAAAAACCAACGAAAGAATTTGCAACAAAAGCTTTAATGAAAATTGCTGATAATTATAAATTCAGTAATACTGAAATTAAAAATGATGTGATCGATGCGATGTTCAGACAGACAACAGACGGATCTACAAAACCGTTTAAAAACAATCAGGTTCCGGGAAGAATTTTTGCTTCAGACTATGATTTGGGAAGAATTGGCTCGTCCTATTTAGATAAAGACTTTGTTAATCTTTGGGTAAGCGATCCTGCCAAAAGATCAGAATGGAATTCCGGAAATCAAATGAGAAACGACGGTGTTGATATCTATCAATGTAATGACAAGATCACCAATCAATATTATGTCGGAAAAACAGAATCCGGAGAATGGCTACAATACACGATCAAAGTAAAAGCCGATAAAAGCTATGGTTTTGACATCAGATATTCAAGTGCTAACAATGGCAAAATCAGAGTTGAGGACGCTTCCGGAAAGCAACTGGCCACCTTCTCGCTCAATTCTACAGGAGGAAACGAAGTATGGAAAACGGTTTCTGCTAAAGGAATTAATCTTAAAAAAGGAGAAAATAAAATTAGAATATTTTTCGAAAATGACGGAGTTAATCTTAATTATTTTGAAGTAAAATAATAATTGTCTTAAATTGCAAATCCCTTTTAGTTTTTAAGAGGGATTTTTTAATACAAAATATTATGAAAAAATTAGGACTATTATTTCTTTTGATTTCGGCGTTTATGTTCGCTCAGCAATCAGTTTTAGATCAAAAAATCAATTCCATTATTAAAGATAAAAAAGCGACTGTCGGAGTTTCTGTTTTAGGATTTGAAAATGGTTTTAAATACAATAAAAACGGTGAAAAAAAACTTCCGATGCAAAGTGTTTTTAAATTTCATATTGCAGCTGCAGTTTTAGATTTTGTAGACAAAGGAAAGCTTTCTTTGGATCAGAAAATTTTACTTAATAAATCAAATTTATTAGAAAATACATGGTCGCCACTTCGCGATAAATATAAAGATACAAACGCAGAAGTTCCATTAAGTGAAATCATCGATCAAACCGTTGCAATGAGTGATAATAATGGTTGCGACATCCTTTTAAAATTAATTGGAGGTACACAAACCGTTCAAAAATTCATGGATTCTAAAGGAGTGACAGGTTTTCAGATAAAATATAATGAAGAAGAAATGCACAGTGACTGGAGCTTTCAATACAAAAACTACAGTATGACCAATTCGGCTGTTCAGGTGTTAAAAAAATTCTATGACGGAAAATTACTTTCTAAAAAATCTACAGATTATCTGATGAAAGTAATGTTGGGAACAAAAACAGGTTTGAATAAAATGGTAGAACAATTGCCAAAAGATACTCCTGTAGCCCGCAAAACGGGATCGTCAGGGAAGAATAAAGACGGACTTACCGGTGCAGAAAATGAAATAGGAATTGTAACTCTACCTAACGGAAAACATTACGCAATCGCCTTATTTGTAAGCAATTCTACAGAAACAGATGCCGTAAACTGCAAGATTATTTCTGACATTTCTAAAGCTTTTTGGGATCATTTTAATAAGTAAATTTTAAAGCTTATTTTTAAAGCGTTTTTAAAGTAAGTTTAAACATTAATTTGTCATTGGAAACTCCAGCAAAATAAGAAAGGCACGCTAATTGAGATTTACTTATCAAATAAAATTAATATGAAAAAGATATTATTAATCGCAGGTATATTCAGTTTTTCATTCTTTTGGGCTCAGAAGAATCAAAACTATCTGCAGATAGGATATTCAAGTATGTGTTGCGGAACTCCTTCGCCAGATCCTGTGATGACTTATTTAAGTCAGTTTCAGAAAAAAAATAAAACAAAAGCTTTCGAAGTTTACAGACAAAGCGGTCTGGGACGAGAAGGAGAATTTAATTTATATATCGGGATTGATAAACTTTCTAAAACTCAAAAAACAAACTTTATAAAAGGCTTGCACTCTGCCATATCTTCACAAAACAGCAAGAGAAATCAGAGCAGCGACGGTACTGTAAACTTTGAGAAAACAACCGTTATCACTAAAGCTGATCTAGGCAACGCAAGAAATTTAACTATCTATAAAAAATAATTTAATTTAAGGAAAATGATCAAAAACATCGTAGTTATCGGAGCCGGAACCATGGGGAATGGTATTGCGCATACTTTCGCTCAAAGCGGATTTAATGTAAGTTTAGTAGATGTATCTCAGGATGCTTTGGACAGAGGTTTAAAAACGATTACAACCAATCTTGACAGAATCATCGCTAAAGGAAATCTTACTGAAGAGCAAAAAGCGGAAACGTTAGGTAACATAACTACTTTCACGGAACTTAAAAATGCTGCAACAGAGGCAGATTTAATCGTAGAAGCTGCAACAGAAAACCAAGAGCTGAAGCTAAAGATCTTCGGTCAGATGGATGAATTTGCTCCTGCAAACTGTATTTTGGCAACCAATACTTCTTCAATTTCTATCACTAAAATCGCTGCAGCTACCAAAAGAGCCGATAAAGTAATAGGAATGCACTTTATGAATCCCGTTCCAATCATGAAATTGGTTGAAATTATTAAAGGATATTCTACTTCTAAAGAAACTTTTGATATCATTTATGAAATGAGCAAAACGTTAGGAAAAGTTCCTGTAGAAGTGAATGACTATCCAGGTTTTGTGGCTAACAGAATTTTAATGCCGATGATCAACGAATCTATCGAAACACTTTACAACGGTGTTGCCGGTGTTGAGGAGATTGATACGGTAATGAAATTAGGTATGGCTCACCCGATGGGACCACTTCAATTGGCAGATTTTATAGGTCTTGACGTTTGTTTAGCTATTTTAAATGTAATGTACGATGGCTTTAAAAACCCTAAATATGCTCCAAATCCATTGTTGGTAAACATGGTAATGGCAGGGAAATTAGGCGTAAAATCAGGAGAAGGTTTCTACGACTATTCTGAAAGCAAAAAGGCTGAAAAAGTGGCAAAAATGTTTGCAAAATAAAAAAGCTGAATGAGTAAATTGTCAATTTTGAATTTTTAAAATTGACATGAAATAATTCACTTAGAAGAAAAATTGACTTGCATTGCAAAATTCACTACTTTTCTTCGATGAAATTTAAAGAAAAACATATTCAGATATCAATGGTCATCATTACTTTAGTGATGACCATTTTGCGTTTTTTACTCAATGAAAAAGGGCGTGTAAACCCTGATTCTATCAGATATATGAGAGCGGCTCATGTTTTTCCAACTATTGATAATACAACAACACCGTTAGGATATCCTTTAAGCATTAAATTTTTCACCTTTTTCGGGTTTGATGAATTCTGGAGTAGTAAAGTTGTAGGGATTGCAGCGTTTCTTTTTATCATTATCTTTGCATGGATAAAGAAATTTTATTTTAGAGAAACGATCATTTTAAGTGCTTTGTTCAGCTTTCTTTCGATCTATTCGTACACCATGAGTGAAGCCCTGATTCTCCCCTTTGTATTTCTTTTTTTATACACAGCAACGCTGATCATTACAGGAAAATTAGAAAAGTGGAAAGCCGTTTTTTATCTTTCATTAGCTTTAATTGCCCTTTATAACGTAAGGTACAGTGCCTTGTTCATCATCGCAGGAACCGGACTTTATGGACTTATTTTCTGGAAAAGAAAATACTCTTTATCGTTTATAATTTCAGCAGGAATAAGCTGTATTTTCATCGTTTTATATAAATTTCTATTCATTGATTATTTTAATGCAGACTATGTAAAAACATTTCTGGAAATAGGGCTCCACCCTACTTCTAAATTATTGATTGAGTTATTTCAAGGATTATGTACAACCTTTAATCCTTTCGTTCATATTGCAAATCCCGGAGGAGGAAAAATCAATTATATTATTTATGGAATTGGGTTTGTAAATATTTTTTTGATTATTTATTTATTCATAAAAAAGAAGCTTTCAGATCCGGAATTTTTCTATGTTTTCGTGAGCGTTATTGGAATTATATGTTCTTATTTTATCCAGTATTTTTATTCTGTGAATCCGATAGATTATAGATTAATGGCGCCTTTCAGCTTACCGATCTGGATCGTTTATTTCAGGAAATTATTCAAGATATTTGATGTTAAAGTTTATGTTATTGGTGCTTTAAGTTTACTATCAGGATTAGCATTTACATGGCTTTCAAAAGGAAATTATCTTGAAAACAGAAAAGAGATCACCCAGTTTCTACAATCTGAAAAATTAGACAAAGTACCTTTACAGTTTTTTATCATTGAAGAAAAAGATTTAGAAAAAATACAGGTTGCAGAATTAATAAGCACTGTAAATCCACAGGTAAGCCTTACTTTTAAGCCTGAAGATACTTTAAAAAGAACAACCCTTACACGCTATAAAGTTTTACAAAAAATTAGGATCGACAAGAACAAATATCAATAATTTTATTATCTTTGGTTAAAGTTAAAACATTAAAAAAATGAAGTTACCAAAGTTTTTATTAGCAGATAATTCGGAATTTCCTGAAGATTTATTCGTAGTTCATACAGAATATCCAAGATTTATCTTAAACGTTGAGGAAGAAGAAGTTGAGTGGTTAGATGATTTGGAAGGTGATGATGAAGAAACTATGGCAGATGAGGCTACTAAAGTGGTAGAAGCAGCATTCAAATGGTGTGATGAAGAGTTGGCTAAGTACGACGAAGAAGAGGAAGAATAAGAAACCCTTTAAACATAAAAAAAGGAACTCAAATTGAGTTCCTTTTTTATTTATTCAGCTTTATTGAATTTCAATAATAAAAGATTGTCTTTGTACAACTCAAGAGTATTTCCGGAAACTACATATTTGTTAGCCTTTCCTACCATATCCATAAAGTTCTGCTCTACGCTCATATTGTCGCAAGCCATTCTGGTAGAACCCATTTGCCCTGCAGAGAAACTACCTGTAGCGATGTCTACTTTTGCAGTTCCGAAGTAATTATTACATCCTGCATTTCCATTGATCTTTTCACCTTCGATGTTCAAAGTCGGAACTTTTCCTTTTACATTATCTGCCAACGTCCATTTTGTATTTGCCAATGAAGGTTGAGATTTTCCTACTTTAGAAGCAGATGGACTAGACATTGTTCCACACGATGCCAAAACCGCTGCTGCACATATACTTAAAAAAAGATTTTTCATTTTTTTCTTTTTTGATTTAACCAAATTTACGGAAATTATATTATTTAAACGGGTTTCGGAGGTTTTTATTATTTTGTTAAACACAAATTTCACCAAATTGTTTTCACAAATACTAAAAAATAAATGGCTCCAATTATGTACATCTTAGCATTTTGTAGGAATCTAAACTGTTGAATTATTATTAAAAAATGCATCGACTCCGCTCAGCATGACATCGCTACAAATTAGTCGCTAATAAAAACAATTAATATTAGATATGTCATGCTGAGCGGAGTCGAAGCATTCTTAATTCAATTAAAAAAAACGGACTTAAAAAAGTCCGTTTTAATATTATATCGTTAATGTTGTAATCAATATTAAGATCTCAATTCTGCATTGAATTCTTTTTGGAAAGATTTGATAAGAGAATCCATTACGTGAGAAATTTCCTTTTCTTCCAATGTCTTTTCTTCATTTAATAATTCAAAGCTCATTGCATAAGATTTCTTGCCTTCCGGAAGATTCTTCCCTTCATATACATCGAATAAATTGATGTTTTTGATGAATGGAGATTTGTTCTTCTTAGCAGTCTGATAAAGCTCCTGATACGTAATATTTTTATCAATCAATAAAGCTAAATCTCTTCTGATCTTGTTGAATTTTGGAATATCTTTAAATTTCAATTCGTTGGTTGAACGTAATTCCTGAGCCAATTCCAGTTCAATTTCAGCATAGAAACATTCCTGATCGATATCGAAATCTTTCAACATCTGAGGAGCTACTTTTCCGATTCTTACTAAAACTTTTCCGTCAGCTTCATATGCTAAAGCATCAGAAAATCTATCATCAGATAAAGCAACTTCTTTATAATCAATCGCCAGTCTTTGTAATAAAACTTTTACATAAGCTTTTAAGTTATAGAAATCTGTCGCAGATTTCGGCTGTAACCAGTTTTCAGCAACATTTCTTCCGGAAATTAAGATAGCCATTTGCTTTCTTTCTTCATATTTATCTCTTTTGTGATAAATTTTTCCAAATTCAAAGAACTTGATATCCTGATTTTTTCTGTTGATATTGTAAATAGCATTTTCAAGAAGTCCTTCCAATAAAGACTTTCTCATGAATGCCAAATCATTACTTAACGGATTCAACAATCTTACCGCATCAGTTTCATCTTTTACAGAAGTTAATGAATTGTTCATCACTTCATTGAACCCAAGGCCTTGTAAAGTTCTTGCCCAGTTATTTTCTAATTCATCCTGATCTTTTGCACTTAGCTTCACAGGCGTGAAAGAGATCTTTTGTGGAGCATCGATTTTGTTATATCCGTAAATTCTTAAAATCTCTTCAATAACGTCAATTTCTCTTGTAACATCCGCTCTATAAGCAGGAACTGAAATCTCAAAACCATTCTGAATTTCATTTAAAACCTGAATTTCAAGGGCTTTTAAAATTTCTTTTACTTTTTCTCTGTGAATTTTTGTTCCTAAGATCTGTTCAATTTTAGAAAATCTGATGATCACATAATTGTCTTCGATTTTCTTTGGATATTCTTCCAACAAATCTCCAGTCAATTTCCCGCCAGCTAACTCCTGAATCATTTTAATGGCATGAGTAATAGCAGTCCTTGTGATATTAGGATCTACACCTCTTTCAAATCTGAAAGATGCATCTGTATTCAAACCGTGGAATTTTGCTCCTTTTCTCACCGCTACCGGATTGAAATAAGCACTTTCCAGGAAAATAGTCGTTGTTTCATTAGAAACTCCGGAATTAGCACCACCGAAAACTCCAGCAATACACATCGGATTATCATTTCCGTCTTTGATGATGATCTCAGAACCGTTTAAAGTTCTTTCAACACCATCTAACGTGGTAAATTTTGTTCCTTCTTTTACCGTTCCAACTTTTACTTTTTTGTCTGCAATTTTATCTGCATCAAAAGCGTGAAGCGGCTGTCCTAAACCGTGAAGAACATAGTTTGTAATATCTACAATATTGTTGATCGGACTTAATCCGATTGCTTTTAATCTGTTTTTCAACCAAGCCGGAGATTCTGCAACTTTTACATCTTCGATCACCGCACCGATATATCTTGGACATAATTCTGCGTCCTCAACTTCCAATGTAAAGCTGTGAGAACCTTCATTATTTAAAGCTTCTGAAGCTACTTTTTCAAACTCTGACTTCTGCTTATTCGTTGAAAGGAAAGCAAATAGA
Organism: Chryseobacterium sp. G0201; assembly: GCF_003815655.1. Classification (NCBI taxonomy): domain Bacteria; kingdom Pseudomonadati; phylum Bacteroidota; class Flavobacteriia; order Flavobacteriales; family Weeksellaceae; genus Chryseobacterium; species Chryseobacterium sp. G0201. Next base: position 4,667,116 of record NZ_CP033917.1, read on the forward strand.
TCTCTTGCAACCCCGTAATGAGACATTGCATCGGTTCTGTTTGGCGTTAATCCGATCTCGAAAACTTCGTCATTTGTCAATTCAAAATAATCAGCAAAGTTCTTTCCTACTTCATATTTTTCTTCATCCAACACCATGATTCCTCCGTGATCATTGCTAAGACCTAATTCGTCCTCAGCACAAATCATTCCCTGAGAAACTTCTCCTCTGATTTTCGCTTCTTTGATCTCAAAAAATCCGCCTTCTTTATCATAAATCTTGGTTCCGACAACCGCAACAGGTACAGTTTGTCCAGCTGCAACATTCGGAGCTCCGCAAACGATGTTCAGCACCTTTCCGTTTCCTACGTCTACCGTTGTTTTATTCAATTTATCTGCATTAGGATGTTTCTCGCAAGTTAAAACTTTACCCACGATGATCCCTTCCAAGCTTCCTTTGATACTTTCAAATTTATCTATCCCTTCAACCTCAAGACCGATATCAGTAAGGAATTCACCAATTCTTTCAGGTTTTAATTCCGTTTTTATATAATCTTTCAGCCAATTGTTTGATATCTTCATTGCTATATTTTGAAAATTTTATTTGAATTTTTCGAGTTACAAATGTCGTGTTTTTTTAAGAAATACCGAAATTTCGCAGGAACTTTAAGAGAATACTTTTAGTTAAATTTATTATAGTTATTTCTCGCAGATTTTGCAGATAACGCCTTTTTTATTTTTAATTTTGATTACTATTTGTTGACCACAGATCTTCACAAATTTACACAGATTAACTTCAAGAAACATCTGCAGAATTGTTCCGTTAAGTTTGTCATGCTGAAAGCATCTATACGAAAATCTTTCCAGAATCTTTTCTAATAATACATTTAGATGCTTCCAGCATGACAAAAATCGTGGATATTTTCAAATATTGATATTGCTGACCACTACCCTAGCCCCGATTGAAACGACATCCTTTTTGGTTGCGGGCGGAGCGAAGCGGAGCCCGTAACCAAAAAGATATAGTGAAAAGCGGGATAAAGCTCCCAAAAAAGAAAAGAGGTTCTGAAAAATCAAAACCTCTTTACATATTTTATCTAAATTATATTACAATCCGATTACAGGCATTGATAACATTAAGATATTTTCGTTTTCTTCAAGACCATCCAGAGGTTCAATAATTCCCGGTCTGTTTGGCTGAGACATTTTCATTGTGATATCGTCTGAACCAAGAATTGTCAACATTTCAGTTAAAAACTTAGAGCTAAACCCGATGTTGATATCTTCTCCGTTATAGTCGCAAGGAATCTGCATATCTGCCTTGTTTGCATATTCTGTATCTTCTGCATGAAGGTGAAGAATGTTGGCCGACAATTTAAATCTAACCTGATTGGTTGATTTATTAGACATGATAGATGCTCTTTTGATCGCTCCTAATAAAAGGTTTCTATTGATCGTTAATACATTAGGGTTCTCTTTAGGGATTACCGCTGTGTAATTAGGATACTTTCCGTCAATCAGTCTACAGATCCAGATATGTTTACCAAAAGTAAACTTAGCCATGTTCTCGTTGAAGTCGATCGTTACATCTTCATTAGAACTTGCAAGAATATTTTTGAAAATGTTCAAAGGTTTTTTAGGCATAATGAATTCCATTGGCTCGACGTTCATTAAGTCCATTCTTTTGTACACCACCAATCTGTGAGAATCTGTAGAAACAAAGTTTGTTTCATTTTCTCCAAACTGGAAAAGAACTCCCGTCATTACAGGACGAAGAGAATCATTACTTGTAGCAAAAAGCGTGTTTGTAAGAGCTTCAGATAAAACTCCCGCAGACATTGTTACACTCTGAGCCGCATCAAATTCCGGTAATTCCGGGTAATCATCTGCATTGTCTAAAGCTACCGCGAAATTATCTTTTTCATCTAAAATCTCAAGCTGACTTCCCGTTCCCTCATCATTATCTTTTACAGAAAATGTTAAAGGCTGTTCGCCATAAGTCTTGATAAAATCCTGAAAAATTTTAGCAGGAACAGCAAACTTCCCCGAATCATCAGACTTCACTTCCAAAGAAGTTACAAGAGTTGTTTCGCCATCAGATGCTGTAATGGTAACATTATTTTCGTTTAACTCAAAAAGATAGTTTTCTAAAATAGGTCTAGATTGAGAGCTTGATATTACGCCACTTACAGTTTGCAAAGCTTTCTGCAGTTCTCCACTTGAAATAATAAATTTCATAGATTTAAAAATAAATTTTTACAAATATAATAAATAGAAAATAGATTGAAAAATATAATCCTGAGAGTTATTAACAACCATCAAAAGATTATTGAGTCTCTACTATTTTAATTTTTTGTGATAAAATATCATAAAGGACTAAAGATAAGCATTTTCTTGAAGCAATTAATTATATTTGTGAATAATATTTTCATTATGCGAAAACCACCCGTCCATAAGAGTTTTTTGAATGCTTTTCGAGGTGTTTTTTTAATGCTGAAATCGGAAAGAAATTTCCAATTGGAAGTTTTGGCTTTCTTTATTAACCTTTTTCTGATCTTTTATTTACATCTTTCCTGCTTTGATGCTATTTTAATTCTAATTGTTTCTTTGGGAGTTTTAAGTGCTGAAATTTTTAATACAGCGATTGAGAAAATCTGCGATTTTATTCAACCCGAATACGATAAAAGAATCGGTTTTATTAAGGACGTTTCTGCTGGAGCGGTTATCTTGATGGCAATTCTATCGGTTGTTGTTGGAGTTTTGGTATATTGGAAGTATATCTTTTAAATGATTTTGTCATTGCGAGGAACGAATCAATCTCAACAAATAATTTCCCACAGATTCCACTGATTTACATTATTCAAAAATTCATCAATAATTATGTTATTAGTTTGAAATTATTTTCACTAAATATTATTTATCACCAAATGATGATATAAATTTAATATATTTGCTCAAAGCTAATTACAATATATTACTATGAAAAACAAACTTATCTATGCTGTCATCATAGCAGCATTTGTTTCTTGTACTACAGAAACTTCCATAGCAAATCCGATAGAGATTACGAAAAATGAAGAAGTTTTAAACTTTGAAAAATCCATTAAAAGCCTTTCAAAACCTGAAAACCGAGCAACTCCTGAAGAGATCAGAAATCAAAAAAGCCTTGAACTTAGCGACAGACGTAAGGATATTCTGATTCCGTCAGCTATAGAATTAATAAAATCTACAGGTGTGAGCGAAAAAGAACTTACTGAAAATACGCAACATGACAGGGACAAGATTTTAAATTGGGCCGTAAAAATTTACAATGAAAAACTAAAAAAAATTAACCAAAAAACTCTAAACGATTAATTATGAAAAAAATACTCACTCTTATTCTCGGTTTAAGTATCGGATCATCTTTTTTTGCTCAAAATGGCGATGGTAACTTACATGTATTTAATGATAATACCTATCACCAAATGGATTTATATTATACCGTTTTTACCATTATTCCTACTACATGCAGTGGCGGATTGCAGAGTGTAGGCCCCAGTGTTCTTCTGCCTACAGGAACACTTGCAAGTTATGCAACATTTAAGGAATCGACTTCCAATCCTCCGGCTCCCTACACACCGCATCCCTATCCTCTTGACAACTGGTCTGGTGCAGGAGCTCTTCTTAATGGTAACACAATTTCCACAATAATGGCCACCGCGCAAAAATGGTCATACATCAAATTTCAACTGAGAGATCCTAACAATCCGGGCAATATTCCTCTTATGAGCGGATCTGTCGGCTTTTATCAAAATTGTACGGGAACACCTTCCAACATGAGTGATTCTGGTACATTAAATGGAATTAATTATTCATTTACTGCTGAAGCTTTTATGTTGGCAGGAGATAAATGGATCAATATTTACTAGTCATTAAAGCTTAATTTTAAATTGAGATTGCATATTAATAAAGAAAACGGGTAAAAGCCCGTTTTTCTTTTTCGTAAAACCATTTAAAAGAGGTTTTAACTTACTCATTTCTAAAATGTTTCGTAGAAAGTAAATTTTGAATTATAAATATTTTTCAATAACCGGAATAGCAATTTCAGCCATCATTCCATACCCTTTTTCATTAGGATGAACGCCGTCTGCAGAAAGTAAAAATTCTTTATCTTCTAAAAAAGCAGAGTAAAAATCAATATAAATTAATGAATTTTCAGTTGCAATATCTTTAAGAATCTGATTGTAAATAATAACTTCCTCATTCGTTCTCAACTTTCCGGAAGCAACCACTACTCCATCCACTTTTTTAGAAAACGGAAGAATACTTACCAAATAAATATCTTCCGAATACTGCTTGGCGTGTTGAATTGCTGTTAAAATATTCCTTTTGAAGTCTTCAGGATCTACCATCTGAATTCCATTTTTTATAGCTAAATCATTTGCTCCATAACCTATGAAAATAATATTTCCTTCGGCAGAATTTCTCGCTGCCATTTCGTATGGAATTCTTTTGATAAGACCTTCTGTGGTTTCGCCACCAATTCCGAGATTGAAAAGAATCAGTTCGTTGGTTTCTCCTTCATTGTACTTTTGTAAAGCATATCTTTTCAGAATATCAACCCAGCCTCCAAAAACACCGTCATATTCTCCGTAAGTAATGCTGTCACCAAAGAACAATCCATATATCATTTTCTTCATCTTACTTTTAGTATCATTTATAATTTATCGCTGATCATTTATAACTAATCATCAATTCAAAATTAACGTAATATTTTTATGCTCTTCTATAATTTCAATTAAAATATCGAATAAAGTTTGGCCTTTTCCATCAATTAATTCATTTAATTTATCTTGGATTAATCCTACATTAAAAGGTTTTCCCTGCTTGATTTTATTCTCGTAAAATTCTTTGGTTGTTTTAAATCCTAAATCTTCTTTAGATTTCTGAGAGTCTTTCCAAATGATTTCAACTTCATCATAATTTTCAAAAATTCCAAATCCACCGTACAAAATATCATTGAAACCATCCAATGTTCCTACTTTCCAATTGGTATCTTTCGTCAAAACCTTAGAAACCTCTTCGTAGAAACCTTCCAGATTCGAAAAATGACTGCCATTAATGACAGTCATTTTCTTTTTATTTTTATTTGAAGTATTCAACTCCATTTTTGAATATGTTATGATAATTTGCGGTTGGAATGTTTTTCATCAACCCTTCTGCAAAACGTTCCGGGTGTCCCATTCTACCATAAATCTTACCGCATGGACTAGTAATTCCTTCAATTCCGAACAATGAATTATTTGGATTGAATGGCATTCCATGAGCGATGTTTCCATCTAAATCTAAGTATTGCGTTGCGATTTGTCCATTTTCGTATAGCTTCTGAATTTCCTCTTCCGAAGCCATGAAACGACCTTCACCATGAGAAATTGGAATCGTGAACACTTGTCCTTTCATCCCTTTTAACCAAGGCGATTCGTCATTCAATACTTTCACATTGACCATCTGAGAAATATGTCTTCTGATTGCATTGTGAGCCAACGTTGGAGAATTTTCATCCAAATCTTTGATTCTTCCGTAAGGCAACAATCCAGATTTAACTAATGCTTGGAAACCGTTACAAATACCGATGATCATTCCGTCTCTGTCTAACAACTCGTGAACTGCATTTTTCATCTTCTCGTTTTTCAACACATTAACGATGAATTTTGCAGAACCATCCGGCTCGTCACCCGCAGAAAAACCTCCTGAGAACGCTAGAATCTGAGAAGTTTTGATTTCTTCTACCCATGCATCAATACTTTCATCCAATAATTGGTGATTGATATTGATTAAAGGTAAACTTTTGACAACCGCACCTTCTTTTGCAAAAGCGTTCAACGTATCATACTCACAATTGGTTCCCGGGAAAACCGGTGCGAATACTTTTGGCTGAGCGATTCCGTGTTTTTTAATGATAATATTTCTTGGGTTGATTGAGTTTAATTTCTCATCAATTTCAACCGTTATTTTTTCTTTTTCAACTGTCGGGAAAAGATTTTCAAATGTGTTTGTATTTGCAGCTAAAAGTTTGTTGATCGCGATCGGTTGATTGTTGATTGTTAAAACTTCATCCGCAACAACTTGACCAATCAATTGAAGATTTGTAGCACTTAATTCTTCTTTAGATTCGATAATTAAGCTACCGATATTTTTAGTCAATAAGATATCTTCATCAACTGTAATTTCAGCACCTAATCTGTTTCCAAAGCTCATTTTCGCTAAAGCCACTGCAACTCCCCCTTCTTTCACTGTTTTCACAGAAACGATTTTTCCAGCTTTGATGTTTTCGAAAATAAATTCAAAAACAGCTTTTAAAGCATCATAATTTGGGAGTCCGTTTTCCTGAGCGATGTGATTGAAGAAATATACTTTATTTCCTTCACCTTTAAATTCAGGAGAGATAATATTTTTCTTTTCTCCGTTCGCACAAGCGAAAGAAATCAACGTTGGCGGAACATTCAGATCCTGATACGTTCCACTCATTGAATCTTTACCTCCGATTGCAGCCAAACCAAAATTAATTTGTGCATCATAAGCTCCCAACAAAGAAGCTAAAGGTTTGCCCCATTTTTCAGGATTCTGACCTAATTTCTCGAAATATTCTTGGAAACTAAATCTGATATTTTTATAATCGCCACCCATCGCGACGATTTTTGCAACACTTTCTACAACAGCGTAAGAAGCTCCCAACAAAGAATTCTGTTTAGAAATCTCCGCATCAAATCCCCAACTTGCCAAAGAAACAGTTTCAATATTTTTTGCTCCGATAATCGGCAATGTCTGAACGCTTCCTTCCATCAACGTCTGCTGATATTTACCACCTAAAGGCATCGCAACCGTAGTCGCACCAATAGAAGAATCGAACATCTCTAACAAACCTTTTTGAGAAGCTACATTTTTATCACCTAAAATTTTCAAGAAATTCTCTTCATTAAATGATTGAGCTTCTTCTTTTACTTCATTAAGGTGAGTAATTTTAACTTCCTGACTTTTAGAACAACCGTTCGTATCTAAAAATTCTCTTGAAAGGTCAACAATTTTATCACCTTTCCAGAACATCTGCATTCTTCCTGAATCTGTCACTTTTGCAACCTCAACGGCAACAATATTTTCAGCTTCACAGAATTTGATGAACTGTTCTTTATCTTTTGGTTCAACCACAACCGCCATTCTTTCCTGAGATTCAGAAATAGCAAGCTCGGTTCCATTCAAACCTTCATATTTTAAAGGTAAAACATCCAAATTAACCTCCAAAGAATCAGCAATTTCACCGATTGCTACAGAAACACCTCCAGCTCCGAAATCATTAGATTTTTTAATTAATCTCGTTACTTCAGGATTTCTGAATAATCTCTGGATTTTACGCTCTTCAACCGCATTTCCTTTCTGAACTTCTGAACTCATTGTGTGGATCGAAGTTTCGTCCTGTTCTTTTGAACTTCCGCTTGCTCCACCAACACCGTCACGACCAGTTGCGCCCCCTAAAATGATGATAGAATCACCAGCTTCAGGCTTTTCACGTCTTACCCAATCCACAGGAACTGCGCCGGTTACGAAACCAACTTCCATTCTTTTTGCTTTGTAGCCTTCATCGTAGATTTCGGAAACCATTGTAGTCGCCAAACCGATTTGGTTACCGTAAGAAGAATATCCGTTTGCCGCCTGTTTTGTGATTGTTTTTTGAGGTAATTTACCCGGTAAAGTTTTATCAACCGATTCCAAAACATCAGCAGCACCCGTCAATCTCATCGCCTGGAAAACGTAAGAACGTCCGGACAAAGGATCTCTGATCGCACCACCTAAACACGTTGAAGCACCACCAAAAGGTTCAATTTCCGTCGGGTGATTGTGTGTTTCGTTTTTGAATAATAAATACCAAGGTTCTTTCTTACCATCGTATTCAGCTTCGATTTGGATGGTACAAGCATTGATTTCGTCAGAAACCACCAAGTTCTCCAAATCACCTGTTTTATGGAAATATCTTCCGCAAACGGTCGCCAGATCCATTAAGGAAATTGGTTTTAATTCGCGTCCTAAGAATTTTCTTTTCTCGATATAATCATTGAAAATTGTTTCCAATGTGTGTTTAAATTGTCCGTCAAATTCAATATTTGACAATTCTGTTTCAAATGTTGTGTGACGACAGTGGTCACTCCAATACGTGTCTAAAACTTTTAATTCTGTTTCCGTAGGATTTCTTTCTTCAGTTTTAAAATAATCCTGAATGAATTTTAAATCATCTAATCCTAACGCAAAACCATGATTATTATAAAAATTATCAAGTTCAGCAGCATCAAAATTGATGAAATTTTCGTGAATTAAAACCTTTGACGGAATTTCATCCGCAGGAAAATCAAAAACTGATAAATCTTTTTGCTGAGATTCTACTTTATTGATCAAAAGATCTTTGATTTTGGTTAAATCAGCTTCAGAAGCACCTTCAAATTCGATCAATTTTCCGCTTCTCACTTTAGACTTCTCATTTTCAGTCAATAAAGCGATACACTGTTGAGCAGAATCCGCACGCTGATCGTACTGTCCCGGCAAAAATTCCATCGCAAAATGGATTCCTTCTGCAGGATTTTCTTCATGCAAAATATCAGTAACAGGGTCTACGAAAGTGCTGTTGACAACCTTTTCGAATTCACCATCGTTTAAATTGAAAATATCGTACACATTGTACACTTTCACATTTTTGATCGACGGAACAACCGCTTTTACTTCATCAAAAATTTTTGGACTTTCTACATCGAAAATTCCTCTTTTTTCTACGAAAATTCTTTTGTTATTAGACATTAGATGTCAGATATTTAAATATTATTAGACTTATTTTTATTTTCAAATTTATTCCTTGCAATTTCTATCGAACGGTGGAATTTTTCAAGTAAAACTTTTTTTGAAGGTAATACAAGAAAATATTCTGCAACTTTTATGTTATCTGCTTCCAGATTCATTAGTTCGATATGTTCGGAATTTTTTCCAGAACAAAGAATTAAACCAATCGGCGGGTTTTCGCCTTCTACTTTTTCATATGTATTAAGATATGAAAGATAAAGCTCCATTTGACCTTTGTGTGCAGCTTCAAATTCTCCCAATTTCAACTCGATAACTACTAAAGATTTTAATTTTCTATGATAGAAAAGTAAATCTAAATAGTAATCTCTATTATCGATTGTAATCCTTTTTTGTCTCGAGAGAAATGCAAAATCACTTCCTAATTCCGAAATAAATTTTTGAAGCTCAACAATTATTGCTTCTTCCAAATCCTTTTCAGAAAACGTATCTTTCAATTCCAAAAAATCTAGAAAATAAGGATCTTTAAAAATCAGATCCGGATTCAAAATATTATTCTCAGACCAATTTTTTAGTTCCTTATTAATTACTTCTTGTGGTTTTTTGCTTATTACAGTTCGCTCAAAAAGTAAAGAGTTAATCTTTTCTCTCAAAGTTCTTACACTCCAATTTTCAATTTTACAAACTTCAATATAAAAATCTCTTTTAGTATCTTCAGAAATAGGAATGAGTAACAGAAAATGGGTCCATGATAATTGTCGCATCGCTGATGCGACAATTTCAAAATTTCCAAAAACAGAAGCAAACTGCATCATTTTCCGAATATTTTTTTCTGAAAAAGAACTTCCAAATTCAAAAGTAAGCTGCTGAGAAATTTGTGAAATTATCTCTTTTCCATACTCTGCTCTTTTATTTCCTAAGATATCCTCATTTATTCTTTGTCCAACTTTCCAATATAAAACCACCATTGCCGAATTTACCTGAACAGCTACCTGACTTCTCGTCTTGGTAACCAGTTCTTTTAAATCGGTCATTAATTGTTGATGATTTTGATTTTGTAACATTCTCTTTAAATAATCAATTTTAAAAATTAATAATTCTGAAATTTTCTTGTTATTGGACTTATTTACTTAATTTGTTCGGATTATCGGGATGTTCTTTTTGAAATTTTTCGGCTTCTTTCATTTCTTTTTTCAGCCATTTTTCAAAAGGACGTTTTTCAACATCATAATCCGAAGCGTAAAAATTTTTACCATCTTCTGAAACTATGAAATTAAAACGTGACGATCCTGAATTCATCTTTCCGTTATCATATGTATCAATCTGAAAATATGGAAAATTTTCTTTTGGTCTTTCAATAATCTCAAAAAATAATTTCTTCTCATTTTCGGATAACTTATTATAGTGGTTTACATAATAAATATCGGAAAGCTTTTTACTATATTTTTCGAAAAATTGAAGAATGTTCTTCTCTTTTTCATTGTATTTGAATGGATTCGGATAGTATTTTCCGTCAATTTCTACAGCATTTTCAGATTTTGAAATGGGTTGAATGATTTCACCTTTAAAATTCATCATTCCCCAATCTCCACCAACGATTGCTTTGTGCTCGTCTTCGGTTTTCTCCCAATCGCAGCCATCGCAAAAGGCGGCATATCCATAATTGAAAGGCGATACAAAATCATGTTTAGCTTCAATGACTGTGTTACCGTTTCTGTCTGCAAAACCTACTTTCCCATTTTTGACAAATCTTCTTATGCCTTCGGAGAAATAATCTGCTCCGTTGTCGTACAAGAAAGGTCTATACAGGAAATTTCCTTTTTTATCATAAACATATCCCCAAGCATTTTTCTCTTTTTGTTCATCTTTTTTAAAACCATCAAAATAGATCGTTTCTCCTTCAACCAATTCACCATTTTCAATGTTTGAGAAAATTTTGAACTGAGCAGGAACGATAATTTTACCATCTTGATTTTTTACTCCAACCAAAGAATCTTTCGATATAAAATACTTTAAAACATCCTTCTTCTGAGAAAAAGAAATCATTGGTATCAATGAAATGAATAAAAGTGCTTTTTTCATGCTCCGGTTAATATCAGCTTTTTAATTTACTTCTCTTTACTTAGATCTGCTTTTTTACGCGAATTTACAATAATATAATATTTTTTATTAACATTGTAATCTATCGAATTGTCCAGTTTCCACTTTTGATAACCTTTGTAATCAAACTGATGATCTTCAGGTGGAGTTAATAAATAGTAATACTGCTCCATTAAATATTCATCTGTGAAACCATCATTTCGAAGTTTCGTAAAGAAAGAAATCAATTTATCTACTGCAGGATTACCTTCTTTAATAGATCTGGGATTTTTTTCTGTTTTATAATCTATAAAACCATTAATCCCTGCAATCTGGAAATCCAGAAGAGTTCCGGGAATTCCCGACGCTCTTTCGTAGTTATTAATATTCTCATATATCCATTTCATTTTATTCGTAGCACTGCTCATTGTAATTCTCAATAGTACTGTATCACGAGCTGCAATGGGTGCATAGAGAATATTCGAATATCTTGTTAATGGATTTCTTTCTACAATCTTTGAGGGCATTAGTTTCTTCAAAAACTCATCTTGCTTTGCATCTAAAGCTAAAGTATCATTACCTTTTTGACTTATTTCCGAGATAAACATCCAAAACCCGGCATCATAAACTCTTACGTTAATCAGCCTATTAAGATGGCTAAAATAGGTACTGATGCCATGAAGTTTAAATTTTCCTTCTTGAAAAGCGACTGTCTTATTTACTTTTTCTCTTTCTTGAGGTGTATACTTTCTTTCGTTAAGCTCCTTATAATAATGACTCAAAAGTCTCTCTTCATCAAGAAAGGCAGGAATAATTTTAAATTTAAACAATGCATCATTGTCTTTATTTTCATATTCAGCAGCAAAAACACTGTCATTTTTGGAATTGGTAAACAAAGCTGTTCTTGAAAATTCGCCCGACTTCATTGGAGCTGTAATTCCTGAAACTATATGATTGAAATCTGTATCAGATTTGATTTTCTTATTCGGCTTTAAATCCTGAGAAAATACAATCACAGGAAATAGTATCAGAATAAAAAATGTACAAAACTTCATATCAATTCAAAAAAATATGCAGCCAAAAAGACTGCATATTGATTTATACTTTAAGGTCAGCCTCCAAACCTATCAGATCTTTGTTTGCATCTAGAATTGGTTGAACTTCATTGCTGATAAATTCTTCCGTCTGAATTGGAGCAAAACCGATAAAGTTTTTAGGATCTAAAACTTCTTTTAATTTTGATTTATCTAATTTTAAAGAATCGTCGTTTAAGATTCTTTCAATCAGATCATTTTCTTTACCTTCTTCTTTAACTTTTTTAGAAGCTTCCATTGAGTGAACTCTGATCACTTCGTGGATTTCCTGACGGTCACCACCAGCTTTTACTTCTTCCATGATGATGTATTCTGTCGCCATGAAAGGAAGTTCTTCTTCAATATGTTTGTTGATTCTGTTTGGATAAACAACGATTCCATTCATGATGTTGTTCCAGATTAATAGAATTGCATCAACAGCTAAAAATGCTTGTGGAATAGTTAATCTCTTGTTTGCAGAATCGTCCAAAGTTCTTTCAAACCATTGAGTTGAAGCTACCATTGCAGAACTTGTAGTCAAAGACATTACGTATTTTGCCAACGCTCCGATTCTTTCACTTCTCATTGGATTACGTTTGTAAGCCATTGCAGATGAACCGATTTGGTTTTTTTCGAATGGTTCTTCAACTTCTTTAAGATTTTGAAGAAGACGCAAATCGTTTGAGAATTTGTGCGCTGATTGAGCAATGTTTGACAATAAAGCCACCACTTTCGCATCAATTTTTCTGTCGTAAGTCTGTCCGGAAACTCCAAAAACTTTATCGAACCCGAATCTTTTTGAAAGTTCTTTATCTAAATGTTTAACCTTAGAATAATCACCGTTGAAAAGCTCTAGGAAACTTGCAGCGGTTCCTGTTGTTCCCTTTACTCCTCTGAAACGTAGCGTTTCTAGGAAGAAATCAAGTTCTTCGATGTCAAGAACCAAACTTTGTAACCAAAGTGTCGCTCTTTTTCCAACAGTCGTTAACTGAGCTGGCTGGAAGTGAGTGAATCCTAATGTTGGAAGGTCTTTATATTGAATAGAAAAATCCGCAAGATTTTTCATTACGTTTACTAATTTTTTCTTTAAAATTAATAGTCCGTCACGGATTTGAATTAAGTCTGTATTGTCTCCTACAAAAGCCGAAGTAGCTCCCAAATGTATAATTCCTTTTGCTGAAGGCGCCACATCACCATATGCGTGAACGTGAGCCATAACATCATGACGGAATTTTTTCTCATACTCTGCTGCTTTATCGTAATCGATGTTTTCAGCATTGGCTTTCAACTCAGCGATCTGCTCATCAGAAATTTCAAGACCCAGGTCTTTTTCGATCTCTGCAAGAGCGATCCAAAGCTGTCTCCAAGTACGGAATTTGTTGTTATGTGAGAAATTAAATAACATTTCTTCACTGGAGTAGCGCTCTTCCAATGGATTTTTGTAGGAATTCATTCTTTCTTTTACTTTTAGATGCACAAAAATACGGATTTTGGTTGAGAGAGAAAAATTGTAGAGGTGGTTTTAGGTTTTGATTAAAATTAATTGATTGTTTACTTTTATTTAAATGGGGTTAGGTTAGGTTTTATTAGTTTTTAACCACAGATTTTCACGGATTTGCACAGATCTCTTAATACAATTTCAAAGTTTTAATACTTACAAAATCTTGTAAATAAATACTGTTTACTCTACATTTGCTTTTTCGTTTTAAAATAACAATAGTATGGGAGGCTTGATGAAACTGGAGATCAAAAAAAATATTCAAAAAGAAGAAGATAGAAATCTGTCTTTTCGGGCTTTTGATTTGACTGCAGAAAATCTGAAAAGCTATTTAAAACCTCATAAAAAAGATCATTTTTTCATTATTGTTATTGAGAATGGTAATCTGCAGATTCAAATTGAGGATAAAGTGCATTCTCTGAAATCCGGGAAAATTTCCGTGGTTTTTCCGGAGCAGGTTCATTTTGTTTCTAAACCGAGTGATGATCTGAAAGGGAAAATTATTCAGTTTGAAGAGATATTGTTTTGTTCAGATATTTTGAAGAACGAATTGAGCACTTATAACGTCAATCTTTCAACCCAACTGAACTGCACCATTCTTTCCCCAGAAGATTTTGAACAAAGTTTACATGAGATTGAAATTATCAAAGGAATTTATCAAAAACCAAGTCTTATAAAAAAGGAACAGGCACGTTTTCATATTAAGATTTTCCTGTTAGGATTGATAGAATCTGTTCACGGACTTCATCCTATTTTGCATAAAGAAACTGTTGATAAACCAATTTATGTTCGGTTCAAAAAATTATTGAATCAGCATTATAAAGAGCAACGTACCGTTCAATATTACGCAGAAGAATTAGCCATTACAACGAAAAAATTAAACTCGATTACTAAAAAACATTGTGGAGAAACAGCGATTCAGGCCATTCACAATAGGATTCTTATAGAAATTAAGCGTCAGTTGATATTTTCAGACCTCAGCCATAAAGAAATTGCTTTTGATCTTGGTTTTAATTCACCATCGGCACTCAATAAGTTTGTCAAAGCCAAATTAAAGGAAACTCCAACAGAACTTCAACAAGAGTTGGCGCAAATGTATAACGGATAGTCTTATTTGTATAACATCATTGCTTCTGCCCTTTTTAATTTTGCATCATTAATTAAAGAAGAAAAAATGAGTAAATTATTTATTGCAGGAGAAGTTTTCCATGGCGCGGGAAGTCTTGACGAATTAAAAAATATCAAAGGTAAAAAAGCAGTAATTGTAACAGGCGGAAGCTCGATGAGAAAAAGCGGAACGTTGGATAAAGCGATAGCTTATCTTACGGAAGCAGGAATTGAAACCCAAGTTTTCGAAGGTGTAGAAGAAGATCCATCATCTGCAACTTGTATGAAAGGTGCTGAAGTGATTCAAAATTTTCAACCAGACTGGATCATTGGCTTAGGAGGTTGCTCTGCCATCGATGCTGCAAAAATCATGTGGGTATTTTATGAATATCCTGATGCTGATTTTGAGGCAATGATCAAACCTTTCACCGTGCCTGTTTTAAGAAATAAAGCTAAATTTATTGCAATTCCTTCTACAAGCGGAACGGGAACTGAAACTACAGGTTTAGCGGTAATTACAGATCGTGAAAAAGGCGTAAAATACCCAATTGTTTCTTACGAATTAACTCCGGATATTGCTATTATTGACGGTGAAATCTGTGCTTCAATGCCGGCTCACGTTACGGCTAATACAGGTCTTGATGTTTTAACACACTGTGTAGAAGCATATGTTTCAAATATCGATAACAATATCGCTGATGCTCTTTCTAAAGGAGGATTGGAATTGGTTTTTGATAATTTGAAAGAGGTTGTAGAAAATCCAAACAACATCAAAGCTCGTCAGAATATGCACGATGCTTCTTTTATGGGAGGATTGGCGTTTAATAACGCATGGCTAGGAATTGTTCACTCTTTGTCTCACCAGGTTGGTGCTTTGTACGGAATTCCTCACGGAGCTTCGAACGCGATTTTCTTACCGAATGTTATCCGTTTTAATGCTCAGGCGACTGAACGTTATCCGGAACTAGCAAAAGTAATCGGTAAAGAAACGACTGAAGAGTTGGCGCAGGCTATCGAAACACTTCGTTCTGAGATCAACAATCAATCAGCGATTAAAGAATTTGGAATTTCAAGAGAAGATTGGGATAAAAATCTAGATTACATCGCCAACAATGCTTTGGTTGATCCTTGTACAGGATTTAATCCAAGAGTTCCTTCATTAGATGAATTGAAAGCGATTTACAATGCTTGTTATGAAGGTGTTGTTTATGCTGAGAAAGTTGCTGTGGCAGGATAAATTTTATATTTAAATTTTAGGATAATAAAACTAACAGGTTTTCAAAGCTTGTTAGTTTTTTTTTCGGAATATTATCACTAGCCCCGATAGGAACGGCATCCTTTTTTGTTGCGGCCGGAGCGAAGAGGAGGCCGTAATAAAAAAGATACAGTGGATAGCGGGAAATTGCTCCTTAAAAAACAATAAAAGTACAATTCGACGTAGTAAAAAAACTACAAAATTAAATTTCAACATAAAAAAACAGGAAGTCAAATTGATTTCCTGTTTTTGTTTTTTATTGATAAATTACTACATCATCTTTTTTAATCTGATAACCGGTCTTTTTGTAAGGAACCAGAACATAGCTTTCTTTAATATGTTTTCCGCTTTTCCAAAGTTTGCCTTTGCCTTGTCTGTCAAGAATGATACTTTTTGCGTTTCCGTCCGGAATAAAAATTTCAGCTTTTTTCATGTTTTTACTGAAAATTACGGCAGTCATTGTAGAATAACTTTTATCTGTGCTTACTTCATTCAGTTTAATTTTCTGTTCGAAAACTCTTACACAATCATTTTTGATTTGAGAATACGTATATCCCGCTGAACCAATGCATCCGTGAGCATCTCTGTCTCCGCCAACCTTTTGTGCGAAAACTAATGAACCTAGGAACATTGCACCTAATAAAACTGTTTTTTTCATAATTTAATTTTTAATGTTTTCAATTTGGTAAAAAGTATGCCAAAATATGGTATTAGTAAATTTAAATTCTAAGATACAAAAAAACCACTCATTTTGAGTGGCTTAGAAATATTATTTTGTCCAATTAATTTTTGAATGTTTTACATCCTCAGAATTGGTTCCGATCATGATGTCGAATTCTCCGGATTCCCAATCGAATTTTAAATCTCCGTTGTAGAATTTCAAGCTTTCAGGAGTGATATCGAAAGTAATTTTCTTAGATTCTCCTTTTTTCAGCATTACTTTTTGGAAACCTTTCAATTCTTTTACAGGTCTTGTAATGCTTCCAACCATATCTCTGATGTATAACTGAACAACTTCTGCCCCGTCATAATTCCCTGAATTCGTAACCGTTACAGAAGCCTGAACTGTCTGATTTCCTTTTGGATTAGCATTAGAAACCGTTACATCAGAATAATTGAATTTTGTATAACTCAACCCGTAACCAAACGGATATAATGGTGTATTACACTCATCCATATAGTTTGAACGGAATCTTTGGTATTCACATTTATCAACTAATTTTTGATCTAATGGGCGACCCGTATTTTTAGCATTATAGTAAATTGGAACCTGTCCTAAACTTCTCGGGAAAGTCATCGGCAATTTTCCTGAAGGATTTACTTTTCCGAAAAGAACGTCAGAAATTGCATTTCCAGCTTCTGAACCTGCAAACCAAACATTAAGAATCGCATCAGGCGTATCTTTTACATTCGTCAAAGCTAACGGACGACCTGTGAAAAGTACCATTGCGATTGGTTTTCCAGTCTTTTTTAATTCATTCAATAAATCAACTTGAGACTGAGGAATCGTAATTTCAGTTCTTGAAGAAGATTCTCCACTCATTTCTGCAGATTCTCCGATTGCTAAAACGATAACGTCTGCTTTGCTCGCAACGTCAACAGCTTCTTTTAATAAAGCTTCTTTTGAACGGCTGTCTCTGTCGGTTTTTTTACCGTGAGCAGCGTAAATATCTTCTAATTTTGCATCATAATCGATATTAGCACCTTTCGCAGAAACGAATTTCACTTCTTTTCCAAAATTAGCCTGAAGACCCTGCATTAAATTAACCGCTTTGTCATGTTGAGCAGCAACACTCCAAGTTCCGGCCATGTTTAAAGAATTGTTCACCAATGGACCGATCACCGCTACCGTTCCTGATTTTTTCAAAGGAAGAACTTGATTGTCGTTTTTCATTAAAACCATTGACTGAGTTGCAGCGTTTCTTGCAATGTTACGGTTTTCCATGCTGTAAACCTCTTTTGCTGCTAATTTTGCATCTCCGTGTTTGTAAGGATTATCAAACAAACCTAGATCGTATTTTGATTCAAGAACTCTTTTTGCTGCCAAGTCGATTTCAGCCTGAGTTACTTTTCCTTCTGCTAAAGATTTTTTAAGCGTTGTTAAAAATCCTTCACCAACCATATCCATGTCGACTCCGGCTTTTAAAGCTAAAGCAGAAACCTTCTGAAGATCTCCCATTCCGTGGTCAACCATTTCGTTGATTCCGGTGTAATCTGTTACTACGAAACCTTTGAAGTTCCATTTGTTTCTTAAAACCTCAGTTTGAAGCCATCTGTTTCCTGTGGCAGGAACTCCGTCAACTTCATTGAAAGAAGCCATCACAGAAGCTACCCCAGCATCAACAGCTGCTTTGTAAGGTGGAAAATATTCGTTGAACATTCTCACGTGGCTCATATCAACCGTGTTGTAATCTCTACCCGCTTCACCAGCTCCGTAAAGCGCAAAATGTTTAACACAAGCTAAAATATTCGTTCCGTTGGCCAAGTCTTTTCCTTGGTAACCGTACACCATATTTTTAGCGATTTCACTTCCTAAATACGGATCTTCACCAGAACCTTCGGAAACTCTACCCCATCTTGGTTCACGGGAAATGTCAACCATTGGAGAGAACGTCCAGTTGATTCCGTCAGAAGCAGCTTCTTTTGCAGCAACTCTAGCTGACTGCTGAACCAAATTCATATCCCAAGAAGCCGCTAGACCTAATGGAATCGGGAAAGTAGTTTCGTAGCCGTGGATAACGTCCATTCCGAAAATCAAAGGAATTTTCAGACGGCTTTTTTCCACTGCTACTTTTTGAACTGCTTTGATTTTATCTGCTCCCTTTATGTTGAATAGTCCACCAACTAAACCTTGCTCCACTTTTTTTCCGATATCGGAACTTTGAGCCAGACCTGTAGTAAAGTCGCCTGAACTTGGTAAATTCAGCTGTCCGATTTTCTCGTCTAATGTCATTTTCGACAAAAGATTATCTATAAAAGCTTTCTTTTTAGCCTGATATTGCGCCGTCTGATAAGACTGAACGGGCTTATTTACCATTTCCTGCGCCGAAAACACAGGTGCCAGTGCTAGGGTGGCGATTACAATTAACTTTTTCATAAATCTATCTTCGTTATAAATTATAGTTCTATTTTTTTTATTTTTTGGTTGGTTAAACGCAAAGGCGCAAAGTTTTTTGATAAACTTTATGTTTTTAAGGCGCAAGGGCGTTTCACTACCTCTAATTTTCAATTTCACTAAGTAAAAATTTTAAACTTTACTTTCTAAATAATAATTATTTTTCTTTCTTTTTTGACAACATCCATTCGTACAATGCGGGATTTGAATAGGTCGAATCCCAAGAATTATGGTTGTCATTCGGGAAAATTGTTAATTCTGCGGTTGGATTTACAGGATGAAGTTTTTGGTAGAAATTTAATGCATTTTCGGGTAAAACTACGTCGTCCATTCCGCCATGAAAAATTTTCATGTTTAAATCTTTGTACTGATCGATATTGGCTTCCATTATTCTATCTGTTGGAGCGCAAACTGAAACTACGGCAGCAAACATTTCAGGATGCTCCATTGCCAGTTTCAACGTTCCCCAACCTCCCATTGAAAGTCCCGTCAAATAAATTCTGGAAGCATCAATCTTATATTTTTTCTGAATTTCTTTAATTAAATTATAAACCGTTTCGGTATCCCACCACATATTTTCAGGACATTGAGGCGCCAAAATTGCAACAGGTTCCTTGATCAGGTTTTTATACGTGAACGGACTGTGCGCTTTTACGATCTCCAGATTTGTTCCTCTTTCTCCCGAACCGTGAAGAAACACGATCAAAGGGACATTTCCTTTTACCTTTTGTGGATAGTCAAGAATGTAGGATATTTTTTCCTTTCTCTTGATTTCTTTGTTTAGTTCTCCTTTAATTTCCTGAGCGTTTAAACTTAGAGAAAATGGAAGAAGTAAAATTGGGAGGTGTTTTAGTTTTAATTTCATTTTAATATTAGGTTTTGGCTAAAGCCGTTTGATTTTATTTTTGTCAAACGGGTTAAAACCCGTTCCTATTGATGTAAAATGCTATTTTAAAAATTCAATTATTATATTCACTAGCCCCGATTGAAACGGCATCCTTTTTTGTTGCGGCCGGAGCGAAGCGGAGGCCGTAATAAAAAAGATATAGTGGAAAGCGGGATTAAGCTCCTAAAAAATACTATTTAATATTATATTTTTCAGATTTGAAACTTAATTTCTTTAATCCTTGTTGGATTTCAGGAGCGTTCATGAATAATTTCCATAAAAATCCTGTTCTGTAGTTTTCAATCATCGGAGCAATTGTTCCCTGATCGATCGCTAAATATCTTGGTGTCGTCCAATTATCATAGTTGATCGAAGTTGCATCGTAAGGCCCTGCAGAACCGATAAACTCGGGTTTTTGAGTGTATATAAACCTTAAGAAATCCATTGATTCTTTTGGTGAATACGGAAAACTGCTCAAGGCCGCGGTCGGAGTAATTACGCCTTGATCATTTTGTGGAAAATGAGCATCGTAGCCAACACTTCCGTCTTTATTTCTTGAGTAACCAGCAGTTAATCCCCAATAATTTGGTCCGTAACCTTTCCATTGTTTTGGGTTTTCAACACAGTATTTGTAGTCGATAAGTACCTGATTTTTATTTAAATCAAAATAATTTTTAATTAATTTATCTGATAAATTGGTTGGATCTAAGCCGATATAAGAATATTGCGTCCAGAATAAAGGACCGCCGTATTCTTCAGCTCCATTGTGCTTTACGTACATTGGAAGCCCGTATTTTTCTTTGTCTGAAAGGTAGGTTCCGTTTCTTGTCCAGCCTTTGTAATACGTTTCGGCATCTATTGAATAAGTTGGCGATGATGCTGCTAAAATATAAGTAATTAAGCATTCGTTATAGCCTTCTAGCGGAAAGTTCATTTCCCATTGATATTCCGGTGACCAGTGCCAATAAAGGACTTTTTCGCCTCCTTTGGTGTACCAGTTCCATTGAATACCTTTCCAAAGTTCGTCACATTTTTGGGCTAGTGCTTTTTCTTCGGCATTTCCTTTTTTGAAATATTCACGAACCATTAGAATTCCTGAAGTAAGGAATGCTGTTTCTACCAGATCTCCACCATTATCTTTCTTCCCGAAAGGTACAGTTTTTCCTGTTTCACCATTGATCCAGTGCGACCAAGCGCCTTTATGACGGTCTGCTTTTGCTAAGAAATCCATCATCGTTGTCAGTCTTTTTACCGCTTCTTTTCTTGGAACAAAGCCTCTTTCAACTCCGACCAAAATAGTTGCTAATCCAAATCCTGATCCACCTGTAGTAACTACATGTTTATCATTATCCGGATAGATATTGTCTTCGTGATAGCGCTCTCTTCCCAACATAGAATTCGGCTCTGCATAATCCCAGAAATATTTTAAAGCATCCGACTGAACTTTGTCCATGAGCTGCTCATCTGTGATATTGCTTTTTACGACCGATTTTTGAGTAGATTCTTGTTTTAAATTTTGGGAGTTTTTGCATGAAACTGCAAATAATGATACTACAGCAATTGATAGTGTTATCCCTTTCATAATTCATTTATTTTTAAAATCATCCCTAAAAGAAGAGGAGAACTTTCATTCTCCTCTAAAGTTTATTATTGTTTTTTAGTAGCCGGGGTTTTGCGTTAAAATACCTTTACTATCTGTAATTGCTCTTAAAGGTATTGGAAATAACTCATTTTTACCGGTCTGAAATCCTAATGGACCAAGGAAAGTAGCAGCTTGACCTGTTCTTACTAAATCTGGAAATCTATCATTTTCCATTGCCAATTCAACCCTTCTCTCTTGCCAAATTGCAGTTCTAAGAGTGGACTGACTAGTTGCAGTTGTATTCGCAAGCTGAGCTCTGTTTCTTACTAAGTTGATATCTGTAATCGCAACCGCAGTATTTCCTAACTCGTTTGCTGCCTCGGCATTGATTAAAAGAATGTCTGCAAATCTCAAGATTCTTATGTTTTGGATTGATCCATATCCGCACGCATTATTGTTAAGTGATGAAGGAACGTAAGTTTTATAATTCCAAGTATTGCCTGCTTGCGGGTCTCCTTTTTTGATAAGATCACCTTCAGGTGTAGTTTGACCTTCTCTAAGAATGGTAAATTGTTTTCTGATATCACCAGGTTCAAATGCGTTCTCTAATGCTTGAGTTGGCGTAAAGAAACCCCATCCGTACTGATTTCTCACCCCCTGAACTTCTGCATACTGACTCCCACCAAATTCTGGAGAACAACCACAATTAACTTCGAAAACTGACTCAGTTCCAAATTCACCTGCCGGTCTAAATAAGTGATTAAAACTAGGATCTAAAGAATATCCCATTCCTTTTACTTGAGTTGAAACGTCATAGGCTTTTTGGTAGTCTTTCATATAAAGATAAACTTTTGAGAGTAATCCCAGAGCAGCACCTTTTGTAACTCTTCCTTCCTGACCTGCAGGATATGTTTGCGGTAAAATTGCAGATGCTTCAGTTAAATCCTTTACAATAAATGCATATACCTCTGCAGCAGTATTTCTTGGTTTATTAATATAATCAGCTTGTATTCCATCAAAAATAGGAACGCCACCATATATTCTTACCAAATTAAAATAGAAATAAGCTCTCAACATTTTAGCTTCTGCAACCAATCTGGTTTTAAGAGCTGTATCCATATCAATGTTCGGAACATTGGTAATAACCTGGTTTGTTCTTTGAACGGCTTGCCATTGACCAGTCCAGTATCCATTAACTCCGTCATCACTCGTTGTAAAAGAAAAATTATCATACGCATTGATAAAAGATGCATCACCAGGATTTGATCCTTTTTCAACATCATCACCCGTTACTCCATAAACAAATTGTGCAGGAAAACCAGAGTTTTCCCAACTTCTTAGGAAGCTGTATATAGCATTCGTTGCTTTCATAGCATCAGCTTCTGTTTTAAAGAAGTCCTCTGCTACTACTACTCCTTCCGGCTTGATATCAACAAAATCATCATTACAGCTAACAAATAATGAAAGTATTGAGATTGTTAAAAATATTTTTTTCATGACTTTTTAATTAAAATGTTAAATTCATACCCATTGTATAAATAGCAGAAATTGGATAAATATTATTATCAATACCCATTTGTACTCTATCAGAATTCATAATTTCAGGAGAGAATCCGTTATACTTGAAAATTGTTAATGGGTTTTGTGCACTTAGATATATTCTCAGTTTTTTAACTGATAAAGATTGAGCTAATGATGAAGGCAAATTATATCCTACCTGAATATTTCTGATTCTAAAATAGCTACCATCTTCTACATAAAAGCTACTTGGTAAAATAACAGATTGGTTGGAGGTAATCATAGAATTGGTATTGGAAGTACCCGCACCCGTCCATCTGTTATTATACATATCAAGATCCCAACTTTCATTACCATAACGTTGCTCACGGTTATAATTATAAATTTTATTACCAAAAACCCCTTGGAAATCAATTCCAAAATCAACTGAATGAACCGTCAAGTTTATTCCAAATCCATAAGTTCCTTTAGGAATGGGGCTACCTAAGAAAGTTTTATCTCTGGTATCAATTACTCCATTTCCATCAAGATCCGAAAACTTGAACCATCCTGCCTTTGCTCCGTTCTGCCCGGAAGCAGCTGCTTCAGCATCAGTTTGGAACACGCCTGCAACTTCGTATCCATAGTAAGAACCAACAGCTTGACCGGCTTGTAATCTTACAATTGAATTACCAAATAAACTAGCTCCCGTTTCTAAGAATGAATCTTGATAAACGTTTGTGATCTCATTTTTAAGAGTTGTGAAGTTACCATAAACTCCAAGTTTAATACCTTCACTAAGATTGGCATTATAATTTACAGATACCTCAAAACCTTTATTTCTAAAAGAGTAAGCATTAGTGGTAAAATCATATGGATTACTAGCTCCGGAAATCGTGGCTTGATTAATTGCATAAACTATATCTTTTGATTCTTTGTTATAATAAGTTCCCTCAACTTTTAATTTATTATTTAAAAATGCCATCTCAACACCAAAATCTGAACCCGTTGTTGTTTCCCAACCAATTGACGGATCAATCACTCTGTCAACCGTTCCTGCTGGATATCCAGTGTTACCATAATATACACCTCCACCAATATTAGTTACAATCGGAGAAAAATCTCTTTTAACTCTCGGGTTACCTAATTTACCCCAGCTTGCTCTCAATTTCAACAAATCAAAAACATTCTGTTCACTCATAAAACCTTCTTTTGAAACTACCCAACCAACACTTACAGCAGGAAAAGTTTTATATCTGTCTGTTGATATTTGCGAACTTGCATCTCTACGTACAGAGGCATTTAAAAGATACTTACCGGCATAGTCATAATTGATTCTTCCAAAGAAAGATTCAATTCTTTGTTGATCTTGTGTAGCTGCTGGTCTACCATCAGTAACTGCAGCAGCGGTATCATGATAATTAAAAATATCAGTACCATTACCAATATTTAGAGAACCATTGGTGCCGTCATAATTTACATTTTTAGCAGTCCATACATCTTCTGATCTGGAATCTCTAATTCTGGAAAAACCAGCTAGCAATTCCAAATTATGATTCCCAAAATCTTTTTTCCAATTAATAGTGTTATCCCAAACATAATTTCTATATCTGTTATCTCTAGTTATTAGTGTTGATTGTTTTTGGCTACTAACAGGAACATAAAGTAATGTTGGTGTATATTCATACTGGCTCGGGCTATAATTATCGGTGGTATAACTACTTCTAAAAGTAAAGTCTTTCAAAAATTTAATTTCTGCCCAAACATTATTAAGCAATCTTTCCTGTCTTACTTGAGAACGATAAAGATCAAGCTTTGCCCTTGGATTAGGAACATTTATTAATGTAATATACTGATAATTTCCAGTAGCAGGATTCATTACGTCATAAACAGGTGGTGCATTACGCGCATCCAATAAAGGATTTTGTGCTACATCAGTACGGGTTTTGGAGAATGAAAAATTATTTCCAATTGTGATATTATCTGTAATCTTATAACTAAGATTTAACTTAGTATTAAACCTATTAAAACCACTTCCAGAGTTAATTCCTTGACCGGCTGCTAAATTCCCTTCATCCTGAAGATACCCAACGCTACCATAATAATTAAGTTTACCTAGACTTCCTGAAGCAGAAAAATCATTAGAATTGATAATGCTTGTACGCAAAATCTCTTTGAACCAATCTGCATTACCAGGATATTGTGCTTTCGTTATAAAATCAGAAGGTTGAGGATTCAGCACATCATTACGCACTTTTTCATTGTATAGCTCTATATACTGATCTCCACTTACCATTTTAGGAACATTCGTAACCGTTTTAATTCCCAAATAAGAATTAACATTGAAAACCGGCTTCCCTTTCCCTGTTTTAGTTTTAATAATTACAGCACCATTTGCAGCTTTAGCACCAAAAATTGCCAAACTTGAAGGATCTTTCAAAACACTCATCGATTCGATATCCTGAGGATTAAGGAAAGAAATATCTTCCGTTAACATTCCATCAACAATAAAAACTGTGTTACCAGACAAAGATCCAACCCCTCTAATATCTACCCGAGGAGATCCACCTGGTGTACCAGATGTCACAATATTTACCCCAGCCAATTTTCCTTGTACTGAGTTTAGTGGATTTGCATTCGGTTTATCTGCTAAATCTTTAGCGGTAACTAAACCAATACTTCCTGTAATGTTTTCTTTTTTCTGAGAACCATACCCAATCATCACTACCTCCTCGATCTTCTGTTCTTTCAGAGTATCTTTAGGCGTAGTCTGCGCATTGACATTCATACCAAAGTATAGAACAGCAATGAGACATGAATACTTTAAATCACTTTGTTTCATATAGTTTCAATTTATTTGTACAATCAAAATTTTATAAAAAGATTTGTTGTCTTTTTATCATCTTTATTTAAGTCGTTTCGTATTTCTCAAAAAAAGACATTAGCCAAAATTATAAAAATATATGTTACATAGTTAATATTTCTTAAAAATTCTGAAAATTAACAACAAATCAATATTAAAAATAAGTAATATTAGATTTCAATAAAATTTCATTAAATATATATTGATATTAAGAAAAAAAATGCAATCGATTTACCAATAGCTTATCATAAAAAACGCCCCAATTTATGCTGTAGAATTTAAAATTTTGTTAAACAAAGAATACTAGCTAAATTTGGCTCAGAATTTGAGAATATTAGAGATTAATAAAAAATAAATGAAAAAATATATCATCGCAGCTGCTTTAATCATTGGTACAGGTGCAGTTATCAATACTACCATGCAGTCTTGCACTACTTTAGCGACTACAGACTTGGGACTATCAATCATTAAAAAATTTCTTTTAAACGGAATTGATAAAGGCGTAAATGTTTACAGCAACAAACAGGCATTCCTTCAAAATAATATGGTGGATAAAGCCTTGCCAAAACAATTGAGAGAGATCAATTCTATGCTGGAAAAAATTTCACCTTCTTTAGTTCAAAAAGAGAGAGAATATATTGCTGATGCTGCTGTTTATACAGTGAATATCTCAAAACCGATTTTGGTAAATGCCGTAAATACCTTAAATGCACAGGATGTAACGAGAATTATTCAGGGTGAAAAAGGTACAGCTACTCTGATTTTGAAAGAGAAAACCTCTCAACAACTGGTTGCGGCAATCACTCCGAAAGTTGAGGAACAATTGAATCAGTATGGCATTGTGAAGAGCATCAACACCGCCTTATCGGGAAGCCATTTGTTGGGAAGTCTTCTTGGAGGAAGCAAAACTACCGTAAATTCAGGAGGTTTAAGCCAACTGGCATCCGAACAGCTTGTAGACGGAATATTCAATATCATTGAAGATTATGAGATTCAAAACTCTAAGTCACTTCTTGGACCTCTTGGAAAATAGAAAAAATTTCGCTATATTTATATATAAAATTAAAATTTGCAGATGGATATATTACAAGGAAATCAACACGCAAACCCTGAGGAGTTTTACAACTCTCTAAAGGAAAAACTGGAAGATCATCATGATTTTCCGGAAGATTATTTATTTAAATTCATAATTCCAACTGATCAGTCAAAACTTACTGAAATTTACAGAGTTTTTGATGGTATTAAATTTACACTAGGAAACCGCGAAAGTAAAAATGGAAAATATACAGCCTGCAATATCAACGCATTTGTTTTAGATGCTAATCAGGTTGTTAAAATTTATAAAGAAGTCGCAAAAATAGAAGGAGTTATTCTTCTGTAAAAGTAAAAAAGTCAGCGTAATGCTGACTTTTTGTTTATATTTTTAATGCTGATTTTAAAATTACTTTTCAATAAAAAACTTTACGTTGTCAATCGGTCTTCCCAACATCGCAACAGAGCCTTTTATTAAAATTGGTCTTTGTATCAAAGAAGGATTTTCAGATAAAATTTTCACCCACTCTTCTTCAGAATAATTCTTATTCGCAAAATTATCCATATACAACTTTTCAGTCTTGCGGATAATATGAAAAACGCTTTGGTTAAGCTTTTTCAAGACTGTTTTAATTTCCAAAATGCTTAGTGGATCTTCTGTCATATTGATGATCTCAAAAGGCACTCCATTCTCATCTAAATACTCTAAAACAGCATTTGATTTTGAACAGTTTCCATTATGTAAAACCTTAACTAACATTTTAATTATATTTAAAAATTAAACTTGATCTTATCAAATATAGTAAGAAATCAAGTTACACGAGTCTTAATTAATGGTAAATTATTGTTAAAACAATCCGTTCAGTTCTGCTTCGATCTTTTCCAAGATAAATCCGAAATCTTCCGGTTTTTCCACAAAATCCAAATCATCAACTTCAATGATCAAAAGCTTTCCTTCTGTATAATTGGAGATCCATTTCTCATATTTTTGATTCAGCTTTGAAAGATATTCAATGCTGATTGACGCTTCATATTCCCGTCCTCTTTTGTAGATCTTTTTCACCAGATTCGGAACATCAGATTTTAAATAGATCAACAGATCCGGCGCAGAAACAAAGGCTTTCATCAAATTAAAAACAGAAATATAATTATTGAAATCTCTGTCTGAAAGAAGCTTCATATCATTTAAGTTTTCTGCGAAAATATGAGCATCTTCATAAATCGTACGATCCTGAATAATGTTTTTCCCACTTTCCCTGATCTCCTTTACCTGACGGAATCTGCTTCCCAAAAAATAAATCTGCAGCGCAAAACTCCACTTGCTCATATCTGCGTAAAAATCCTCCAGATAAGGATTATGATCTACATCCTCAAATTGCGCATCCCATCCGTAATGCTTTGAAAGCAAGGTCGTTAATGTAGTTTTTCCTGCTCCAATATTCCCTGTAACTGCAATATGCATATTTTCCCTTAATGTTTTACTGTTTAATTGCTTTTATAACTAAATACCAAACTTCTGAATTTCGGAAATCTCATCGATCAGTTTTTCTAAATTATTTCCTGCAGGCTGTTCTGAAGACTTTTCTTCACTTTTTTCCACAGGCTGTTCCGTTGATTTTTTCTCAGGTTCAGGTTCTGTCTGTAACTTAGTTTCTTTACTTTTTTCGAGGTTGTAAAGATAAAGGTTGTTGGCTTTGATTTCAAAAAAAGAAAGGGTATTTTTATCCACAATTTGTGCATCGGGATCTTCAAAAATTTTCACCATTTCTTTTTCAGGAATGTATTTTAAAATCGAATTATTGGTTATTACTAAAATAAATTCGTTTTCTCTTCTGAAACGCTTTCCGTTTTCAATGGGTGCTTCAAAGAGCTTTTCAAATTTAAAAGTGTAGATCCTAATTTGCTTTTTAGTTAAAATGTAAATCTTATTTTCAAACACCATTAAGTCCATCAAGTCATCAAAACTTGCATCAAAAGGATAAGAATTAATCGTTGTTTCATTTCTGAAATTATATTGAATTAATCGCTTCATGCTGTCATCCAACAACCACAACTGCTGCAGATCTTCTGCGTAAGCCATTCTTATAAATCCGAATTTCTGTTTAAAATCTACTTTCTGAATTTCATTAAGATTTTGATCTACAAATTTCATTTCCTGAGCGTTTTCAGAAAAGAAAGCAATACTCAACGGATTCTGAACATTCTGAACTTTAAACGGAACCGTAAACATCAGTTTTCCAAGCTGTTTCCCCAAAGAATCGTACTTTGTAAAACTGAAATCTTTGTTTTTGTAGATGTATAAATTTCCATAATCATCGGCCAGCATATCTTTCGCCTCCTTCAACATTAGTGTATCAAAAGGGATAGATTTCTGTGCAGATAAGGAACAGAAAAGAAAGATAAATAGTAATTTTAATAATTTCAAAAGTTATTTTTTCTAATATAAGATTTTGTGAACATCAGCAATTTACATACTTTATTGTATTCAAATTGAAAATTGTTGTTTATTTAATCGCAACTTCATAAATTTTAGACCATTTTTTACCTGTTATCAGCATATTATCACCTTTAAAAGCGATACCGTTTAAAACATTCTCACTGTCATTTTTTGTATTTTCTTCAGTGATTTTTGTAAAGTCAAATTTCCCGACCGTTTCTCCGGTTACAGGATTTATTTTTAAAATAATCGGTTTATGCCAAACATTAGCGTAAATAAATCCATTGTGATATTCCAGTTCATTGATCTGATTATAAATATCCTTATGTCCACCCACCGCAACGGTTTTCACCACTTTTGAAGGATTATTGACATCTAAAAAATAAAGATTGTTTGATCCATCATCTGCGATAAGATTTTTTCCGTCATACGTCAGTCCCCAACCTTCCCCAAACTCATTAGGCAAAGGAAATTCTGAGATTTTCTTTAATGTATTTTTGTCGTAAATAAACCCTATTTTATTCTGATATGTCAACTGATAAATTTTATCACCAACGATTGCACAACCTTCTGAAAAGATATCGGCAGGCTGTTTTTCTGTTATGATCGGAGTTGTAGTTCCCAACGTATATTTTATCAATTGAGAAGCCTTTGAAAGCCCATCACTTTCGTAAACAGTATTGCCTTCGATAAGAAATCCTTCAACAAAATTATTGGGATCGTGAGGATATTCTTTTACAATTTCATAGGAAATATTTTGCTCTGGAGTTTTTGTAAATACATTAATTGTAGCATCCTGATTCAATGTTTCACCACCTTTTGTTTTGATATTAAAAGTGACTTCATTATCTCCAAATGTAAAAAATTTGGGATCGATTGTTAAATCAGATGTTTCTTTGTCTCCAAAGCTGATGCTAATACTTTCAGCATTATCCGTAATATCTTTTGGAAGTTGTAGTTTATCACCAAAATGATATCCTTTAGTTTCCATTGAGTTGTTATAATCACTCAAACTTCCCAATATTTCCTTGTCTTTACTACAAGAAATTAATGACAAAACCGCGGCAAAACCTATTATTATATTTTTTTTCACTGATGCTTTAAATATATTCCAAAAATAGCAAATTTATTCCTTTAATCTGTGCTTTGACTAAAGTCATTCAACTAATACCAAATAAAAAAACGGGCTTTAGCCCGTTTCTTCTGATCTGTTTTGATCAAATTTTATTTTTTTAAATTACTTTACAGCAACTTCATAAATTTTTGGCCAGTTTTTACCTGTTACCAGCATATTTTCACCTTTGAAAGCAATTCCGTTCAATACATCGTCGCTTCCTTTGGTATTTTGTTTTGCAATATCTGTGAAATCAAATGTTCCGACAACTTCTCCGTTTGCAGGATTAATTTTTAGAATAATTGGTTTCTGCCAAACGTTTGCATAAATAAATCCGTTGTGAAATTCTAGTTCATTCAACTGATCATAAGCCTGAGAACTTCCTGCAACAGCAATATATTTAACCAATTTTGAAGGATCTTTCGGATCTAAGAAATACAATAATTTACTTCCGTCTGATGCGATAAGATTTGTCCCGTCATACGTCAATCCCCAGCCTTCTCCCAATACGTTCGGGTACGCAAAACTTGATAATAATTTTAATGAATTTTTATCATACACATAACCTTTTTTGCTCTGCCAAGTTAATTGATAAACTTTATCACCTACAATGGTACTTCCTTCAGAAAAATCTTCCGGAGCCTGTTTTGTCGAAGCAAGAGGAGTTGTTGTTCCCAACGTATATTTCAGGATCTGTGAAGAACCGTTTTGTCCGTCACTTTCATAGATTGTATTTCCTTCAACCTGAAAACCCTGTACAAAGTTTTTAGGATCATGAGGATATTCTGCTATGATTTGATAGGCTATTTTTTTCTCAGGGCTTTTTGCAAAAACGTTGATCGTTGCATCCTGATTCAGCGTTTCACCGCCTTTTGTTTTGATATTAAAAGTTACTGCATTATCTCCTAAAGTAAAGAATTTAGGGTCGATTGTCAGGTTAGAAGTTTCTTTATCTCCAAAGCTGATCGTAACGCTTTCCGCATTTTCTGCAACATCTTTCGGAAGCTCAAGTTTATCACCAAAATGATAGCCCTTGCTTTCCATAGAATTGTTATAATCATTTAAAGAGTCAAGAATTTTTTTGTCATTATTACCACAAGACGCTAATAACAAAATGGCTGCAAAACCTGCAATTATATTTTTTTTCATTGAATTTCTAAATATTTCCCCAAAAATAGCAAATTTTATTCCGCTTTACTAATAATTGTGACATTCCTAAAAAGGATTTTGCCATTCTGAAAAACCTTTACAGCTTAATTTTAAGATTAACCTAGATTCTTCCAAAATGGCAAAAAAATATATTTAATTAAGTTTTAAAGCTTTTATTTCTCCAAATATTGTCTTAAACTCTGTCCTATGATTCCTTTCCAGCCTTCTGTGAAACTTTCTCTTGAAAAATTTTCGCCTAAATCACTAAAAGCATCAATATTTTCATGAATTAATGTAATGATCGTTTCTTTATCATCAGGCTGAATTTCCCAAGTCACAACACTTATTCCATTCGAAAATTCAGGATAAGACCAGGAATGTTTTATCTTCTGATGAGGAATAATTTCTACAATTTCGCATTGATGATGATATCTTTTCTCATCACCGGGTTCGTAAAAATTAAACTGTTTTCCTACTTCTAATTCAAAATCCGGAATATCGAAATACCAGCTTTTCATTTCATTTTTATCGGTCAACGCTTTCCAGGCTTTTTCAAGCGGGGCATTTATTTTAAACTGAACGGTGATTGGTGTATTCATATTATTTTAAATTTTCGTTAATGGGCAAATCCTGTGATTTTGGCTTCATCAAAATCAAGCTGCATCTCGATAGTTCTCATCACATGATCGTCAAATATTTTCTCACGTTTCATACGGTGAAGCTCGTTTCTCTGCGCCTGAATTACCTGTCGGAGAACGTCTTTATTTTCATTCATCGCTGTGACATAATCTCCTGTGCTAGCCATGCACTGTGCTTTGTCTGCCATCATCATCATTTCATTTTCGAGTTTATGTTTTTGGTGGCGTACCATACTGTTTTTTTCTGCCAATTCTGAAAAATCATCCAATTTCTGTAAAGCCGTTTCCTTTAATTTTCTCATTAAAATAACTTCCTGTTTTTCTTCAGGTAGCTCGCTTCCGGCATCACTTACTTTTAATAATTTTAAAATCGGCGACAACAATAACCCTTGTCCGACCAACGTAATTAATATAATAACGAAAGTTACGAACAAAATGATATTCCGATGCGGAAAAGCTTCTCCATTTGGTAAAAATGCCGGGATAGAAAGTGCTGCCGCTAATGAAACGACACCTCTCATTGCCGCAAAACTTATGATGAAAGGCTCCTTCCAATCAGGTTTAGGAACTTTTAACCTTAATTCTTTCGAACAAAGCCTTGGAAAATACATTAAGGTATAACTGTAAATAACTCTTGTTAAAACGATCGCTCCGCCAATCACTACACTGTAAAAAATACCTTCTGAAATGGTATAATCTTTCATTGCGGCTACAACAATTGGTAATTCAAGCCCGATAAGAATGAAAATGATCGTATTCATTAAGAAAATAAGGACACTCCAAACATTTCCGGATTGAATTCTTGAAGTATGACTTAAATAACAATGCGAATTATAAGACATCAACAAACCACCTGCAACCACCGCCAATACTCCTGAAAAATGGAAATGTTCCGCTCCGACATACATGATGTAAGGGACAATAAGCGTAATCACCGTATCAATATTAGAATTTGACGGAATAAGTCTTAAAAATGCTCCAAATAAAAATCCCACAGCCACACCGATAGCAATACCGCCGACCGCCATTGTGAAGAAATCCTGTACAGCCTCTCTGAAAACAAACTGCCCTGAAATCACGGCAGCTAATGCAAATTTAAATACAATTAAACTTGATGCATCGTTGATTAGACTTTCTCCTTCCAAAATACTTGTGATCTTTTTAGGAATTTTCACATGCTTTAAAACAGAAGTTGCAGCCACAGCATCAGGCGGTGAATTTACTCCTCCCAACAAGAATCCCATCGCAACCGTAAGCCCCGGAATTATCGATGAAGAAAGGTAAGCAACCACGATCGAGGTAAGAAAAACCAGCCCGAACGCCATAGAAAATATTTGTTTTCTCCATTTATGAAAATCCTGCCATGACGTAAACCACGCAGCCTCAAATAAAATCGGAGGCAGGAAAATCAAGAAAACCAAATCGGGCTCTATTTCAATATGTGGCATTCCCGGAATCAGGCTTATCAACAAACCAGCAATCACCAAAAAAATAGGATAAGCAACCTTTAGTTTTTGCCCGATCATTACCAATATCATCACAGATAGTAGGACTGCGATGGATATGATGACGTAAGTGTGAATCATTTACTTTTGTTTTTTAGTGTTATGTTTTTTGGTTAATCGCAATAAAATATTTTAAACTTATCCAATATTTTTGTCATTCCGGAGGAATCTAGACATTGATTAATTTAAAAAAAGAAGTTGAGATTCCTACGGAATGACAAAGATTGTGTTAATTTACTTTACGATTAACCTTTTAATATTTTAAAGTACAATATTATTCTTCGGAACAATTGCTGCCGGAAGATCTGCTTCATCCAGCATATCTCTCATATCGATCTCGATCGTACGGCTAATTTGTGTGATCGGAACATCATTTGGACTTCCTTCAAAAGGATTGACAGAAGCCTCTCCTACGCTATCCAAGGTATGAAAACACCAAGTTACCAATAGCGAAAACGGAATATTGAACCATACCGTAAAGCCTTCCACAACAGTTCCATCGCCCAGTTTATCAAACTCTTTTAATAATCCAAAAGGTACAAAAACAATGAATAATAGTAACAAATAAGTCGTAATTGAAGAAAAATTTCTTGGATATGGAAAGTTTTTAATTCTTTCCGCTTTTCCCTGATTATCTGTAAATTTTACTAATTGCTGATTGATCTGCGTCCATTGAAAATCATTTATTTCTCCTTTTGAATATACTTCAGATAATTCCTTACTCTGACTTGCCATCAATTGAGTTGCTCTGTTTTTTTTGCTTAAAATATATTGAAGTTCAGTTTCCGAAAGATAGTTTTTCAACTCATCGTCCAATTTAGAAAGTCTTTCCGGAATGTCATATTTTTTTGAATATTCATCATACTGTGCCGTATTCATATTTTCCCAAGCTCTTGATTCACGAAGCTGAAAACGAAGCGCAGTAAGCCATGCATAATGACGGAGAAACATTTCTTTTACCTTCTTCGGATCCTTTCCCGAAAGAGCATCTCTCAGAATATATCCAAAACTTCGGCTGTCATTAATGATCGCTCCATAAATCTGTCTTGCTTCCCAAAGTCGGCTGTAACTCGCATTATTTTTAAAACCTACAATGAAAGCAACGGCCGTTCCCATGATCGCGATCGGCTGCCACGGAACATACAGAAATTTCCATCCGAAGAAATATAATACGGTCGGAATTGCAGCTAAAATAGCTAAACCATAAATACTTCTTCTTGTCCAGATTATAAATTCAATCGCTCCAAATTTTTTCCCTGAATGCATATGTGTTTGTGTTTTGGTTATTAATTTTTATTAAATGGAATGTTATTGTAAAAACCAATTTGAATCTGTCCGCGGTTTTTATTTTCCTGAATCTGATTCATATATCCCGCTTCAATTCTCAGGTTTTTATTGATCACATATCCCAATGCTCCGTACACTCTGTTTCTGTCGAAAGTCGGACTGTTTAAATGTAAGAAAATCTCGTTATATACAGATCCGTAAAAAGTTTTTGGAAGCATTTCTTTGTTATTGATCGGAATATTTAACCCTAACATATATCGGAATCTCATTTTAAAATCGTCCTGCACAAAGCGTTCTTCCAAACGGTACCGGTGCTGAAGATAGAATCTCCCGAATTTTTGTTTTGTGATATATTGTTGAAAAATTCGATGTTCAATATTTTCCTTTTTTTCACCGTTTACATAAGGTTGACTTAAAATAAAACCATAACCCAGCAAAACATTGTTGTTATTTTCCGTTAAATCATAGCCAATTCCAGTACGAATTAAAAGTTGCTCCAAATCTCCAATACCATCAAAATTACGATACTGGATTTCGTTATGAAAGTTTAATTTTTTACTAATTTTATTGTTTCCAAAATACATATACCAAGCTCCAAGATCACTTTTCTGAGCAAAGGATTTTACTGCTCCCAAAGTGAAAATAATCAAAGCCATTGACTTTAAAATCTTCATAAATTTATCTTTTACATTTTATTTTAAGAAAATAGTTTATTACTAAAATCTATCACAATTTAAATAGTGATTTCGATTATCAATAATAAGCAAAAAAAATATTTTATGAAAATTTATATTTTTAGTTTAAAAATTAAACGGATGGAATGTTCTCGACCAGTAAATTATGCCCTTCTGTATCGAAATAGGTACAAGTCATGTCGTTAAGATCCATCTTCCAGCCATCAACTCCATTGTCTGCGCAGTCTTTACAGAAAGTTAAATAATCTGTTCCACCCTGCTGGTGAAGTTTTAGTCTTGATTTAAAATTTTCAAGGTTTACATTTTCAGAAACTATCAAAACATCATATTTACTTCCGCTAGATTCTGATTGATTTTCCTGATCAAAATATTCTGTATTTCCATCCGAAACGTAAACAGTGTAATGAGAAACTCCTCTATTTTTAATAGCCTGAATGTATTTTGGAAAATCTGCTCCGCTTTTTACTTTTTGGTGTTCAGCTTTGATTTCTTCGATTGTGAATTTCATTTTTTTTGTTTTTTTATTTTTGTTTTTTTTATTAGTATTGATAATATTTTAAGTTCGCAAAGGCGTTTCACTTAGCAAAGATTTGAAGCATTAAACAACTTTAATACTAAAAACCTAAACCCTAATTCCTGCAACCTAATCCAAATTTATAATTTTTTGGAATGCAAATGTATCATAAAATAAAAACCGGCAGAACGATCTGCCGGTTAGTTTTAACTCTATTTTGTATATAAAATTGAATATTATGGGTGTTGCTGCATTTTAGCAGGATCGTCATAATTTACCATCCAGTTGATGCCGAATTTATCGGTAAACATTCCGAAATAAGCGCCCCAGAAAGTATCCGCCATTGGCATTGTTACCTGTCCACCTGCAGAAAGTCCACCGAATAATTTATCTGCTTCTTCTTTTGAATCTGCGTTGATAGAAATTGAAAAGTTGTTTCCCGCTTTAAATTGAGAAACCCATTCGCAACCTGCATCGCTTCCCATTAAAGTTGTTTCCTTAGAAATAGGAAGAGAAACATGCATAATTTTGTCTTTATCTTCTTCTTTGGCTTCCTGCCCTTCTGCTGGAGGCATTTCTCCGAAAGTTCCTATGTAAGGATATTCTCCTCCGAAAACAGATTTATAGAAATCAAATGCTTCTCTGCAATTTCCGTTGAATGTTAAATAAACGTTTACTGACGCCATAATGTGTTCTTTTTTTTAAATTATAGTTTAGTTTTATTTTTTAAACACGAATAGCACTAATACTTTTCACAAATGACACTAATTTTATTTGTGAATATTCGTGTTTAAATATTTTATTTTGATTTAATTTTTAGCTCAAGATTCGTTTGCTTACTGCTTATTTTCTTGTGGTTTCAGCTAAAACCTAAGGTTTCTCAGACATTTCTTTTAATCTCGAAAGTCCTTTCTGGTAATCTTTTCCAATTGCATCTTCCATATTCATGAACATCTTCATTACTGTAAAAGGATACGGAATTTTTGAAGTAAATCCCCAAGTTGCTTTGCCGCCATTTCCCTCAGAAACTACGGTTACATAAGCATTGGCTTCACTTTCGTAAGGTGTTAAAAATTTGATTTTGGTATCAATTCTTTTTTTCGAGGCATCTACTTTTTTCACTTCCTGACAGCCATTTCCGGCTTCTTTACTTTCCCAACATACTTTTTCGCCCGGTTGTCCGGTTGTTCCTGTCCAGTCTTTTTTCATATTCGGGTCAAGATCATTCCAAGGACTCCATTGATCCATTGCTTTTAAAGTATTGGTATTCTGCCATACTTTTTCAATGGGAGCATTAATGGAAATTGATTTTTCGTAATTACAATCACCCGAAATAAAAGCCGCGAGAACAAGCCAAAAAATCAAGATAGAAGCTAAAACTATTGCAATTCCTTTTAAAATTTTCATATCATTTGTTTTTTAAATTTATCTGTGTTGATCAATTAAAATCATATTTCCATCCGGATCTTTCAGGAAAATATGTTCAGGACCGGAAGTCGTTTCTTCTGCCTCTTTTTCAAGCTGAACTCCATTTTCTTTTAAATGTATCTGAATTTCACGAACATCATCAAAATTTTCCAAATTCTGTGCATTTTGGTCCCAACCCGGATTGAAAGTAAGCATATTTCCATCAAACATCGCCTGAAATAAACCAATTAAATGCCCATCATTTTTCATGATAAGGTAATTTTGCTCTAAACTTCCCGCCATAATATTGAAGCCTAATTTTTCGTAAAAATCTTTAGATTTCTGAAGATCTTTTACACTTAAGCTTATTGAAAATGCGCCTAATTTCATATATAGATTTTTATTATTTTTTATTTAAAGCTAATTTATATCCAACCAAAACAAATCCCCAAACTGCGATTCCGAGAACCCAAAACCAGATCGGAGTCGGTAAAATATACATCATGTAAATACCTTGCAGTAAGAAGATAACTCCACAAATTACAGCGTAAGTTTTCTTATTATCACCAGCAATTTTTGTGGCGACAAATCCTGCAATCAGAGCTCCCAAAGCGTATCCAAGAATAACAAAAAGCAACGCCATCAACGGTGCAGTTTCTACATATTGCTTCAAGGCTTCCATGTCGTTGTCGTTGATTCCGGCAGGTCGTGGAAATAAATAATGACCTAGTTTTTCAACGATTGTGATCGTTATAACGCCAGAGAAAAGTCCGCCAAGAACGGCTAAAATTTTTCTAAACATCGTTATTGATTTTTTAAACGTGTTTTAAAATCTAATGTTTCGTCATAGCTCTTCCAGTTACCGATGAATTCAATGTATTGAGCTTCGATCTTTTCGGTGGTTTTATTCCAATTGAAAGTATAAATGAACTTCCCTTTGAAAATCCCGGAATGTTTTCCTTTATTTTCTTCAGCAAACTCATACTCACCATAAACAGTACTTTTTTTCTTACCGTCTTTGTATTTGGTGATCGTTAAATTACCTTCAAGTTTTGAATAGGTTTTATCAACAAGAGAATATCCTGAAACAAAATATTCCTGGTCATTTTTCTTGTTTTGCTCTGAAGTATTGATCTTCAGCTTAATTCCTTCCTTACTGTTTCCGATTGTTCCTGTGTAAGGTTTGCTGTTGTTTAACCAAACATTGGATATATTTGGCATTTGGGCTAAAGCAAAGTTGGAAATAAGAATGAGGAGTAATAAAAGTTTTTTCATGTGGTGTATATTTGTAATGTGTGTTAAACTCCGAATTGCGACAAATGGTGATTTAAATGCTTTGCAAACATATTATTCCATTCCTCAGAATTTAGTTTTCCGAAAGAGAAAGACTCTTTACCATCAAAAGCTGAAGCTCCCAATTGTTGCGTTTTTTGGATATAGCCAATCAATCTTTTCTTTTCCTCATCAAAGTTTTTTCTTCCTGTTACCAAAAATTGTGGTGATGTAGGAGAATCTCTCGGATAAGCTTTTTCGCCTACCACTTTAGGCTTTACAAATCTTTTTAAAATAAATTTTGCAATTGCTCCCGGTTTCTTGTGTTTTTCGGGTTCATAAACCATTTCATATGTTATGCAACAGTGAGCCAACATCTGGTCTACCGTCATTTTCCCCCACAAACCGTGAGTATCTTCGATCAATTTATTTATTCTATCAATGTAATTCTGAGCGTCTTTTGCGTCAAATACGTTTTCCATCTTTTTCTAATTGTTAAAAAACAAATATATCAGTTTTTTTTCATCAATTTATGACTAATAAAAAAAAGGATGTAAACAACTATGAAATAAGAAGTTATAAGTTTAGAATTATCAGTTATAAATTACTGATTATGAATGGGAAAATAAGTAAATTATTCATCAATATTTTCAAAAGAATCCTCCTTATTTTCTGTTTCCGGTTTTACATATCTGAACGTTAGCCAAAGCTTAATTTTAAGAGCGATCCAGCCTAAAATTGCATAAATAATTAAAAGAATCACCAAATGTTTTAAATAAGGGAAAGTAAGTTCTACAGAACCTTTTTGAATCAACAAAATTTTGAAAGCCTGCAAAAACGGAGTCAGCGGAATAATATTTGCGATAAACTGAACAAACGCCGGCATCGCGCTCAACGGCCATGTAAATCCACTGATGATAAACGCCGGAGATGCAATCACCATAAGGATTTGAGTCGCTTTCAACGCATCAGGAATCAGAATACTGATCAACACACCCAAAAACGAAGCTGAACCTACAAAAACAGCAGTCAAAATGATAAAATTAAATATTCCTTCAGGCATCGGGACTTTGAAGATCATGTGCATGAAATAGTAAATTCCGACAATCAGAATTGAAAATACCCAGATCGGAATCACCTTAATCAACATCGTCGGAAATGCCCATTTTCTCATTCGGTAATATTCTTTTACAAAAGATCCACCCTGAAATTCTGCTGCAAAACTCACCGCCATCGCCAATAAAATAACCTGCTGCAAAACCACCGCCAACATTGCCGGCCACATAAAAATTAAATAATTACTGGTCGTATTGAAAAGTGTGATATAATTGGTTTTAAAAGGCTCGTACTGAGTTGCTGCTTTTGAAGCGGGCATCCCTGCTTTTTGAAGCGCTTTCATTGAAGCTCCGGCAGAGAATGTTCCAATAGTAAGCTGAAGTCCTTTGGTGGCGAAATTGGCCGTTAAAACGTTTCCTGTATTGATATAAACATTAACCTCAGGATATTTCTTCTGCAACATATCTCCTTCAAATTTTGATGGTATTATGACAACTGCTGCCGCTTCATATTTGATCACCTCATCTTTAATACTAACAGGTTCCTGCAAATAACGGATAACTTTAATGCTTTTATTGTCTTCCAGCATTTCTGTTAATTGATTTGATAATGGTGTATTATCTCTATCAATTACTAAAACAGGTGTATTTTCAACTTTTCCGCTCTTGTAGACGAATCCCAATAATGTTGCATAAAAAACCGGCGCCAGAAAGAAAACGGTTCTTAATGTCGAATTACCGATAAACAGCTTGAATTCTCGTTTTAAAAGTCGGAAAAACTCTTTCATATTATTTCAGGATAACATTAGCATTTACCAGAATATTTTTTGCTTTATTCATATCCTTTGGCTTGACTTTTATTTCATAAATCGCGTCCTGTAGCTGATAATCGGGGTAAGCTGTGGTAATATCAGCGTATCTCGTCAATTGCTTGATATATAAAATGGTTCCTTCTAAATTTTCTTTATTGTAAACCACCTGCAAATTGACAACCTGTCCTTTTTTGTATTTTGAAATTTCACTTTCAGGAACGGTAAATCTGAAATAAGTACTTTCCGGAATATAACCGTTAAATAACGCAAAACCAGCGGTCGCCAATTCGCCTGCATTCAAACTGATCGTTTCAATTTCCATGTCATTGGTGGCGATAATGTATCTTTCTGAGTAGGCCACATTTGCTTCCTGCAAAGCACCTTTCGCCTGTGAAGCCTGTCCGGCTGCCATTTCGACTTTTTCGAAGCGGGTTCCTCTTTTTACGTCATCCAATTCTGCAACTACCGCATCGTATTGGGCTTTTGCGCCCTGCATTTTAGCATAAACCTCATCATAAGCCTGTGGAGACATTAAACTGTCACGATACATATTGGAAGCTCTTCTAAATGATTTTTGAGCAAAATCATATTGTTCTTTCAACCCTTTATATTTCGCCTGCAATTGTTTCATCTGATCGGCAGTGGCTCCGTTTTTTGCCATTTGTTCCTGAGCCGTGGCAGCACTTACAGCGCCTTGAGCCTGAGCAATTTTAGCAGAAACTTCGGGAATATCCAATAAAGCCAGTGTATCGCCTTTTTTGACCGTTTGTCCTTCTGTAACGAATATTTTTACAATTCTTCCGGTCACTTTCGGGACGAAAGAGATGACATCTTTTTTTGTTTTGCCTTCTGAATCATTGAGGTTTTCTTTCTTTTTATCACAGCTTCCCAATAAAAACAGAATTACAAATAAGAGAGATATATTTTTTTGCATCATTTTTAATTTTAAGGTTGATAAAGTTTAGCAATATCCAATTCCTGAGTAGATCGCATCAATTCTATTCCGGCTCTTCGTTGGTTGAAGATGGTGTTTTGATATTCAAGTTCGGCAACTTCTAGATCACTTTCAGCTTCTATCAGTTGAGATGATTTGCTTATTCCGTATCTGAATTCTTTCTCAGCTTGGATCAATGCATTTTTTGCCAATTCTTTTTCTTTACTTTTTAAAGCAATCTGTGCGGTTGCGATATCGTAATTGGTTTGATTGTTGGCTAAGTTTAAAGTCAGCTTTTTAATAGCATCTTCTTTTTTATTCAAGAGAACTTCTTTTCCGATTCGGGCAGTTTCTTCGGCGTGCTTTCCTTCTCTTCCATCGAAAATCTCCCACTTAAATCCAACACCGGCTGTAAATAAAGGAAGAATATTGATGTTGGTCGGTCGCCAATCTAATTTTGCCCCTTCATAGCCGATCGCGGGAACGGCAGGAATTACATTTTCGGAAGTTTTAATCCGGCTTCCATACAATCCTATATAATACGCCGATGCCATCAACTGAACCTTTGGAATCATCCAGGTTCTTTCGGCTTTTATTTTATAGTCTGCGGCAACAATTCCGTGTTCTAAGGCACGAATTTCTGCTCTTTTTTCAATTCCGTTTTCGGGAGTTAATAGTTCGACAGGAGACAGAACAGGTTCTATCATTCTGAGACGTTCTTTCTGGATTCCTGTTAAGATGTAAAGTTGGGTAAGAAGCAGTTCTTTTTTGCCTTCATATTCTACCACTTTTGCGTTTAATGTGGCTTGAGCCAATTCGATTTTTTTATGATCGTAAGGTGTGATCAAACCGTAGCCTAACGCTTTATCTGCTGTTTTGCGATTGATATCTAGCCTTTTTTTGCTTTCATCCAATACTATTTTTGACTGATGGATTAACGCTAACTGATCATAAGCTTTAGAAATAGTCGCCACCACCTCATCTTTCGTTTTCTCCAGCAAAATATCTTCAGATATTTTCTTTTCTTCGATGGCTTTCTTTAAATATTTCACTTTTCCGCCGGAATACAGAAGCATTTTAGCATCTGTTTTTGCAATTCCTGAGAAACCCGAAACATTTAAATTATTATTAAAACTTCCTTCCGGAATACGGATAAAAGGAGCTAAATTAATCTCAGGAGAGGTTAATCTAGCCGTTGCATTGATATAGCCCACCTGTCCGCTGACTTCTAGTGTCGGAAGAAAAATGTCTTTTAATTTATGTTCGTCAAGATCGGTCAGTTTATTTTGGGTGATCTGCATTTTAAGATCCGAATCCCGAACCATCGCACTGTCGAGAAGTTCTTTAAAATCCGGGGCAGACTGAGCCCAACCGAAAGTTGGAAGTATAAAAAAACCAAGCGTAAAAATCAGTAGATTGCTTTTCATGGTTCATGTTTACAACAAATATAATGCAAAAAATGATGAAAAGCTATAGAGAATATCCACTAAGTGGTGAATTTAATAACGGTTTAAACTTAGTTTAGCTCAAAGCCTTTATTGATGGGAATTTTGAGAGAATCGTTTAGCTTATATTTAAGTTTTGTTTTAATTGAAAAAATTCTTTTTTTTTATCTATTGATGGATTTTTTGTCATTGCGAGGAGCGAAATTGGTAATTGAGGCAAATACCCTAGCCCTGATTGGAACGACATCCTTTTGGGTTGCGGCTGAAGCGAAGCGAAAGCCGTAACTCAAAAGATATAGTGGAAAGCAGGAAATAGCTTCTAAAAGAGAAAGGAAGTTCGAAGATGGGAGTTAGAAGTTTATTACGGAATAAATTCTTCCTTCGTCGGAATGAATATAAACCTAATTGAAAGTACGATCAATAAAAGAAAAACTCCCCACAAAATGTGAGGAGTTGATATGTAAATTGTTTAAAGTTATTTCTGAATGGCTTTCTTCATTGCCGCATCCGGGCGCAAGATTCTGTAACGAACTTCCAAGTCTTTTGGTACGTAAAATACCAATGGTAGTTTGCTGTTGTATCTTACGATCTCGGGCTGGATGTAGACAAATTTTTTGGTCATTTTTTTGTCCGGGCACGCCATTAATGTGCTTCCGACTTCGCCGTTGGATTCTACATCATAATAGTTGTAGCCCCACCCTTGAAGGTCCTGAGATTTTACATTTCCCATCAAAAATTGCTTGTTACAGTCCAACATTTTTTCTGCGCCTACAAAAAACTCTACTTTTAAATCGTTTTCGTTTTTAGCGATCGGAAGTTGGATGTATACTTGTTTATAACCGACTTTTGCTTTCGGGAACATTTCAATCTGTAATTTTTCAAATTTATCTGCTTTCTTTTGTGCGAAAGCATTTACACCGATCAACATTACCAATCCCGTCATTACTGTTTTTGAAAATTTCATTTTGTTTATTTTTAATATTTTACTAGTTCCCAATAGCCAAAAATCATTCCAAAATCTGAACATTTGTTCCTTTTGTATGGGCATTCATCTGCGGTGCATAATAGTTTTGCATCGTTGTGATTCCGTTCGAAAATTTTCCTGATGCATTGGCTACGTAATCGTACTCGAATACGAATTTACCTTTCGGCATGTACTCGATATAGAAATTGGTGGAAGCATCTTTTGTAGACTGATAATAGCCTAAATTATTCTTCCATTGGTAGCCTGACAATACATTTACCGGTTCAAATCCCGCTGCACGCATGTCTTTGATGTGGATGAATTCCATTGCGCGATCGGTGTTCAGGATCATTCTTACCGTTACTTTATCTCCTACTTTTAATGGAGTTTCCGGTGAGATTTTCTGTAATTCTTCTCCGTTTACCGTTTTCACTTTTTTGTACAGTTCTTTTGTGA
Source organism: Chryseobacterium sp. G0201 (assembly GCF_003815655.1). NCBI lineage: Bacteria > Pseudomonadati > Bacteroidota > Flavobacteriia > Flavobacteriales > Weeksellaceae > Chryseobacterium > Chryseobacterium sp. G0201. The sequence continues at coordinate 4,711,582 of NZ_CP033917.1, forward strand.
TCGAGATGTAATTTTCTGATGATTTTATTTTATCTAAATCTTCATAATACTGCCAGAATAATCCACCCTGAACAATTCCTGGACCTGGTTTTGTTACGGTAACCGTTGCTAAGTTTTTATCAACAACATCAGTTTTTACGGTTGATTTTACATAACCTGTTGCCTGAGTTTGCGGTTGTAATTCTTTTCCGCCCCAAACGATTGTGGCTTTGTCGCTTTCCGCGCTAGTCCATGATTTTCCTGAATTTAATATCGTAAAAATAACTTCCGAAGTTCCTCTTGAAGTTCCCCAAGAATTGACTTCTTTTTGAGTAATCAGCCAGATCTTCATGTCTTCAATGAATTTCTGATCGTTTGGTTTTAAGGTATTGAAAGCTTCCAACGCTCCTGCTTGATTCACTATTTTTGAACTGAACCAACCCCAATCGTTAAGATTTTGTTTCCAATAAACACCTTGTGTTTTTGTATCAACAGAGGTTTCTTTTAGGTAATTCATTAATTTATCTGAAGTATCTTTTAATCCATAATTGCTCATCAATAAAGCAGCACGGTGCAATCCGAAAAACGTAAAATCCGCAAGCTTAGCCTGTTTTGATTTTTTAATAACAGCATCTTTTAGAATCTTACCTTTTCCTTTTAACGGATATTGTTTTTCCCAATAGTTTCTGGTATCAAGGTAATCCAGTGTCCAGTTGTTCCAAACATTTTCTTTTTTAACATCCCAATATTTTGCAATCTCGTTGTCCACATACTCAACCAATTTTGCAACCAATTCTTTCTGTTCTGAACTTTGATAATCTTTCACATTATCTTTTAACCAAGAATTGATCTTTCCTAAGTTTTTAAGAATGTATAAAGAAGTTCCATACGAGCTCGGATATCCTGAATACCAAGAGAAACCTCCGTCCGGATTTTGCAGTTTTTTGAAATCATCCCAATCATTTTGTATGGAATTACGCATTGTATTTGTATCAAATAAAAGCGAAAGTTTCGCCATTTGCTCTTCTTCATTTTTACTTTCCAATACCCACGGAGTCTCTTCTAATAACAATTGTTTCAATTCCTGATTTTTTTCAAGATTTGATTTTAATAATCCTTTGCTTTGATATTCTTCGAAAACCGTTTTCATTTTTGGATTAGCCTTGAAAATTTCTGAAGCCAACACATCTGCAAACCATTTATTGAAGATCACATCTGCAGAATTATTCTGGTCATTTTTCAGGCTTGGAAGCGCAAACATGATTTCCCAGATCGGATTTGTCGTCAGTTCCAGTGTATTCGAAACATTTGAAATCGTTGTAGAGTTTGCATCTTTAAGATTTTCCAAAACAAACGTTTTCGTTTCGCCTTCTTTTACAAAAACAGGAACCGCATCGGTCACCAACATTCTGTTTGGAAGAATTGCAACCGCTTTTTGTTCACCGTCAGAATATTGTCCGGCTTTTGCAACCACCTTCAAAATGATTGAAGAAACATTGTTCGGAACTTTTACTTTCCAGGTTAACGCTGAATTTCCGTTTTCGTTTAAATCAAAATTCTGAGTGCTTGCGTTTAATCCAAATTTAGATGAAATATCTTCGTTCGTGAATGCATCCAATATTTGAAGATTCGCTGAACCGCTTAATTTTTTGCTTGTTAAGTTTGATAGTTTTGATTGAAGATTCAATTCATCCCCTTCTCTTAAGAATCTCGGATAGTTTGGTGTCACAGAAAATTCTTTCTGCGTAACGACTTCCTTATTTAAAGTTGCTGCTCTTGCATCTTTTGTATGAGCCAAGAACATCAGTTTCCATTTTGTTAATGCTTCCGGAGAAGTAAATTCAAAGCTTACATTTCCTTCTGCATCGGTTTTTAGATCGGGATAGAAGAAAGCTGTTTCGTTTAGATTTTGACGGACTGGGACTTTGTCTAGAGATTCTTTTGATTCAGCCCCACCCTTATCTTGGTTACTCATTCCCACATCATCCATAGCTACTTCTTTTGCAATTGGTGGTGCAGGAGCTGCTACCATTGCAGCGCTTTTATTATATCTTACGCTTGATTCAACTTCCATTGCCGCCATCATTTTTGGTTTCGGACAACCTTCGTACTCAGGCATTCCTGGCACTGTTGGACAAGAATCCTCAGTATCAGAAACCCCATCTCCATCTGAATCCATTCCACCTAATCCTAATCTTCCATCAAACCAGTTGAACTGCGGCACTTCTACATAATTACCATTGAAATATTGCAATCTTTTCTGATAATATTTTTGCGCCAGATATTGTCTGATATCATAAGAAGTTACACTTGAAAAAGTACTATATAATTTCTCCCAATTGAAACTATTTGCAGCAAACTGATCAAGGGACATGTCGTACATATTTGCCAACACTTCAGCATTGATCTTTTCTTTGTCACTTCCTAAAACTTTAACAGACCATTTTTCTTTAGAATTTGGTTCCAATTTATCTCTGAAAGTCACCGTTTCAATTCTTAATGGCTGTTCTGTATCTTTTATTTTTAAATTAACAGATTGCGTCTGAACATCATTAAATGCCACAACCTGAAACTGAATATTCAAAGTTGATACATTTTTATCTTTCGGAATATCTACCATATATTCAAGAATTCCGTTTTTGAATTTCTGAGTTTCCGAAAATGTTTTTCCTGAACCGTCCTGTACAAAAATATTCACTAAAGCATCAGGAACCGCAGAATACAAATAGATTTTAGCCTTCTCCCCTCTTGAAAATTGATTTTTAGGTTCTAAAACGGTTAAAAATGTTTTCTGAGTTGATTTTAAAGAATTTTTATCCCAAACACTGAAATTCTGAGAAGATTTTATCGTGTCTTTTCCTTCAATATTGTATAATTCTAACTGATAATCTCCGGCTTCAAGTTTTCCAAGATCTAGACTCGTTGCAAGTTGAGAGTTGTCAGTTGATGGTTGTTGTGTTTTATTGAAAAGTAATTTTTCAACTTTCCAGTTTTTCAATTCATCATTTTTATCAAATAAATCATGTGGAAATTTGTTGATAAATTCTTCTTTTGAAAATTTCGGTAGATCCTGAATTTCTGATTTAAAATTATCTCTGAAAATCCTGTTCGGAGCTTCCAGTTTTGATAATTTAACCTGATATGATTTTTTAAGATCCTGCTCATTATAATTCTTCGTTTCAACTTTTATTTTTACATTTTCATCTGCAAAAGTATTTTTGATGTCTTCTGCCTTAATGTAGTGAGAAACCGATGCTACTTTCAACTGCGTGTCCGCAGACTGCGTTTCGCCGTTAATATCTGTAACCGAAGCATTAATTTCATAATTATCAATCTGAATACCTTCTAATTTTTCATCTTTTTTAAGATCTAAACGGATAACAAATTCTCCTTTTTCATTCGTTTTAGCCTCTCCAAGAATTGAATTTTCATTGTCATCACCTTGTGGATACCATCCAAAATATCTCCATCTGATATTATGTTTTTTTATCTCATAATTTACTGTTGTATTGCTCAACGCAACACCAGAAAACATCATGGCTTTTCCTTTTAATTCTATGGTTTGTCCATATTTATATTCTTCTTTTACGGGATCAAAAGTCACCTCAAATTTTGGTCTCTTGTATTCTTCAACACGAATATCTTTATACCCCTGCGTTTCGTTGTCGGTTCTTAAATAAAATACACCATTCAGTTTTCCTTTTGGAAGAATGAAACTTCCATGATATGAACCGAATTCATTGGTTGTAAAATTTTGAGAAGAAACCTCTTCACCATTGGTATCCTGTAAAGTTATTTTCTGTTTTAAACCTGAAGCAACAGATTCAATTTCTTTATCAATTCTAGAATTAATTACTTTGAAATAAACGGTTTGTCCGGGTCTGTAAATCGCTCTATCGGTAAAGATCTGAGCTTTTGTACGTGTTTCTTTGTTCGGATTATATTCTGCTGCACTTCCATCATTTCCATACACCTGCATGATCTGGAAACTGTTGGATTTTGGCTGCTGGATCAGAAAAGTTCTGTAATAATCTTTGCTTGCCGTTGAAGGAAATTTGAAAACACCTTTATCATTTGTTTTTCCTTCAATTTTAGTTAATGTTTTATTAGAAACAAATTCATAAAACGTAAGATTTTCATTAGTAATAGGTTTTCCGTTTTCGCTGTTGACTAATTTTAATTCGTTTGAAAGTTGATTTCTATCGGTTTTAGATTGATAAATAATTCTATTATCCGAAACTAGAAAGTAAAAATTCTGTCGGGAATCAACATCTTTTGTATCAGAACCTGCAACAGAATATTCTGCTACATAAACTCCGGACGGAAGAGGTTTAATCTCCAACGATGTTTTATGTGTTTGAAAATCCTTAGTATCTGATAACTGGAAGATCTCTTTTCTTACCAAACTTTTTTTAACCTTACCATACATGTCTCCGTAAGAATTTCGCACATATTGCATCAATGCTGTATAATCTTCTTTTACTTCATAGATATTGATGGAAAATTCTGAAACATTTTTATACTCTGCAACAATATGAATAGGCAGATTTCCTTGCGTCTGCTGTTCGTATTTAATATTTAATGAAGGATTAATGATCTGATTTTCCTTGTTTTTAATATTTTCAATGAAAGGAGATTTCGGATATTGACTTTTTGCCTGAGCCGCAACTTCCAAAGCTTCTTTGGATTTATTTTTACCATTAAGTTCAGTCATGATCTCTTCCATGATCAAAACTTTGTAGTCTCCCTCTACATTAGATCTAACAAGGTTTTGAAGCTGTTCTAATTTATCTTTGCATTGATTGAAATTGCAATTCTCCGATAATTTTTGATGCATGAAATAAAGCTTAGAATTCCCCGTATTCTGAGCAATTAATTCATCAAAAATAGTATTGATCTGCGTTCTGTTTTCTGTAAGTTCATTTTTAGTAAAAATTCCGTTATCAGATAAAAAATTAACCTTTCTCAACGAATACCAATCCAACAACGTTGGGAAATAAGAAATATCTTTTGTATTTGAAAAAGCGTCTTTATATACTGTTAAAGAAACTTTTTTCATTTCCGATTTCTGCTGATCTAATTCCTGAAAGTTTTTAGTTAAATAATTTTTAAAATCAAGCTTACTCCAAGTTTCGATCTGTGAAACATCCTGCGAGTTGATATTGGTTCTTCCATCAATTTCCCAAGAATGCTGATTATAATAATCCATGAAAAAACCATTCAGCAACACATTATACACCAATTTCCCTTCACCTTTCAAATTTTTATTAGAATTTTGAAGTTTAACGAAAAACTTAGAGGCAGCATCATTTTTATCATCGTCACTCGTCTGATTGACAATCGTAAATTCTGCCTTTAAGGATCGAATAAGCTGAAGTGTATTATTTTCTTTCATAGCATGGTTTTGTATGTCTAAAATAACGGGAAGATTAGATTTGTACGCTCCTTTTTTACTATTTTCTTCTATTTTTTTCCATTGGTCATCATAATACTTCTGACCGAAAACTCCTGAAGAACTCAATAGTATAAGTAAAAGCACAAAAATCTTGGAGAACTTTTTCATATATGTTATTTTTGTATAAATGAATTTCTTAAAAATACTCAAAAAAACTGTTATAGACAGTCAACTTTATGTCTCATTAATGGGAACACTTTTTGCAGTATTTTTCATGCTAGAGCAAAACACGTTCCGTTTGCCTACAGTTATCCTGATATTCATCACGTATTTCAGCGGATATCTTTACACAAAATATCAATATACCAAGCATTTCTTTAAAATATTGGTTTTAAATGCTTTTGCAGGGGTAATTTGTGCTTTTCTTATCATCCATAATCATAATGAGATCCGATTGATAAAATGGTTTATTATTGTGATTTTAGGGCTTCTGTATAATAGTTTTTTCCTTGATGTTTATATTAGAAAAATACCTTTACTGAAGGTTTTTTACGTTGGGCTCGTTTGGGCTCTTGTAAATTGTTGGCTGACTTTACATGAATTTAGTCTTCCTATTTTTCTGATCAGTTTTTTCTTTATCACTGCTTTGGTTTTGCCTTTCGATATTCGGGATATGAAAAGTGATACAGTGAAAACTTTTCCTCTTTTAATTGGAGTTCAAAACACAAAATACATTGCTTATTTACTTGTTTTTGTGAGTAATATTTTGGCAATTTATTATTTAGATTACAAATATTCACTTTCATTTTTTCTTACAAGTATTGTTACCTATATTCTTATTTATTTCGCTGAAAATAAGAGAAGTGATACCTATTTTTCTTTCGGTGTTGAAACTTGTTCGGTACTTCCCTTTTTATTTCTAGTAATATTGGAGTATTTTTGACGAATGATTATTAATAAGCTTTCCCTTTATAACTTCAAGAACCATTCTGAGAAAAAATTTGAATTTTCTCCGCAGATCAATTGTTTTGTAGGCAATAACGGTGCGGGAAAAACTAATATTCTGGATGCCTTGCATTATCTTTCGGTAGGAAAAAGTTTTCTGGGAAATACTGATATTAATAATATTAAAAGAGAAGAAGATTTCTTCACCATAGACGCTGAAATTCAGAATGATGACAGTGAAGACATTATTAAAATCTCCCAGCCTAAAGAATCAAAAAAGATCATTAAAAAGAACGATAAAAGCTATGACCGAATGGCTGATCACATTGGATATTTACCAAGTGTGATGATCTCTCCATATGATTCTAATCTGATCTCAGATTCCGGGGAAAGCAGAAGGAAATTTCTGGATTCGATGATCTCGCAAACCAATTCTGAATATCTTTTTGAGTTGATTCAATATCAAAAAACGATTCAGCAAAGAAATGCTTTGTTAAAATATTTCGCTAAAAACAGAGTTTTTGATAAAGATTCTTTAGAAATTTATGATGATCCAATTTCCAGATCCGGAACTAAAATTTTTGAAAAAAGAAAAGAATTTGTTTCACAGCTTAATCCGATCGTTCAGAATTTTTATAACATCATTTCCGGCGGAAAAGAAACCGTTTCTGTGATCTACGAATCTCATTTATTTGATGGCTTCGACTCCGCTCAGCCTGATAAGGTTTTCAGAGATTTATTAAAAGATAATATTGAAAGAGACCGAATGTTAACCTACACTTCAAAAGGAATTCATAAAGATGATCTGCTTTTTGATATGGATTCTGTTTTAATTAAAAAAATAGGTTCACAGGGACAGCAAAAATCCTTTCTTATTGCTTTAAAATTAGCTCAAATGAGTCTTGTCAAGGAACTGACAGGAAAAACCCCAATCCTTTTATTAGATGACATTTTTGACAAGCTTGATGACAACAGAGTTTCTCAGCTTATTGAACTTGTAAATCAGGAAAATTTCGGTCAGATTTTTATTACAGATACACATAGAGAACGCACAGAAAGTGTGGTGAAAAAAATTAATGAGGAAAGCATAATTTTTGAAATTTAATTATGAAGAAGAAAAAACGCGAATTTCAATCCTCAGAACTTGTAAAATCTTTTGCAAGAATTCATGGTTTTGAACACAAACTTATTGCCTTTGAAATTAAAGATTTCCTTGAAGAATATCTTGATGAAAGCCTTTTTCAGGAAATTAAAAGTGTAAATATTGAGGACAAATGTGTTATTATAAAAATAAATTCACCTCTTTTGAAACATGATTTCCAGATGCGTAAAAGTTTTTATCTTAAAAAATTTCAGACTCAATTTGGTGAGGAAAATTTTAATGATCTTCAGATTTTGTAGACATTGTATTGCTCATCATATCATCAGCTCTTTTATCCAGCCCAGAGCTTATCGGAAGGAAAAACTTCAATGGATTTTTGAAAAAATACCTAAATATTTCTTTATAGATTTCACTTACCTGTCCAAAATTCAGTTTTCTTGATCTGAATGCCAAGAACATTGATAAACTGAAGCTTACTAGGAAATTAAAGAATCCTATCAGGAAAACGGTTACAAACGAGATCCAAAAAGTATAAGAATCAACAGAAAAATCTTTTCCGTAAAGCCCGATCGCAAAGTTTCCTGCGGCGAAAGTAATGTGACGAATATCCAAGTCTAAACCGAAGAATAATCCAACAGGTGCTGTTGCTCCAAGGAAAACTCCAAACCAGAAATTAGAAACGATTCCCGGCCAGTTTTTAGCGTAATATTTAGATAATCCTTTTGCAAATTTAGCTCCAAAAAGCCTTCTGATAGAAAGGTTTTTAGCAATTCTTTCCGGTATTTGAAAAAAGACTGAATTGTTCCCAATATTTCCCGAAATTATACCAGAAATAAAAAGGTAAAATCCAGCAATACTTGCATGCAAAATAGCTTTAGAGTGAAACGGATCTAAGTCTTTCAACAATTTATCAGATCGGTCAACCGCAAGATTTTGAGAGAAAAATACATCTAACCCATAAATAATCGCCAACGCAATCGGGAAAGATAATAACACATTCCCAACAAACGCAATAAACTGACTTCTAAATAGTTTTGAAACCAAATGGGCAAATTCTGTTCTGTCATTTTTAGTATTTCCTTCCTCGGAAAGAACTTTGGTCATTGTTGCCGCTGTCATGGCCGGCTGTTTTGTAGCCAACGTAAAGCCCATCAGATAAATCATGACAAACCCCATCGCATAGTTCATCGAATATAAAAATGCATGGGAGAAATCACTTCCGGGAATATATCCGTAAAGCATTTTCAAAACACATAATGCGCCAACAATAATCCCACCACCACTGGCTTTATAAAACATTTTCATATACTCTTTTCGGGTAGATGTAATGTAATGTGCGCCTGTTTCTGCGGTGTGATTTGTAATAAGGTGGGAAATCAATCTTGTACTGTCGTTGATGAGTTCCGAAATATTATTCTTGTGAGATTTATAACTTAGTATGTTAAAAATTAACTGTTTAGATTTAATTAAAATATCCTCTTCAGTATCAATTACCAACAGATTTATAATATCATAAACCCTTTGCATCTGCTGACGGATTTTAAGAAGGGACTGATTGATCTTTCCTGAAATACCATATTTAGAAGAGTTTTTGAAGGCAATATTTACAAATTCCAAACATTGTTCGGTATAAATTTTAATCTGCTTATATCTGCTGTCTTTTGAGTGTAACTGAAGATCCGGATTTTTCTCCAAATCTTCGGCAAGGCCTTCCAATTCATTCTGTAAAGCCAAAAACGGATTGTCGAAATTTCGGTATTGCGGGGCCATTCTTACCACTTCCACTTCCATCGCCATTCCTGTAGCACGCCACGAAAGGATACTCATTGCGAAGATCATTTCTTTCTTCACTTTAGCCTTTGTAATAAAATCTGCAGCGCCAAAAATTTTCAGTAATTCGTTGATCTCGTTTTCGGGAAGATTGTGGAGGTATTTTAAGTCAGCTTTAGGTCTCAAACTTATATTATCCACCATAAACCAAACAGTTTTTTCGTTTTCTACAGGCGGTAATATCTTATTAAGAATTCTTTTTTTCAGTTCAGGAAAGAAAGCATTTTCAGACAAAATATTAGCCTCCGTTAAAGACAGATTAAATGGTCTTCCGGCAAAAATATTGTGAATGTAATGTTTAAAATTTTCAGCAAAATTCGGATTGTTTCTAAAAAAATTAAGAACATCCGTAAAATCTGTTTTTTTTATACTCTCTAAAAACTCTGCAAAAGGCTCTAAAGAGAGGGTTTCATTCTTAAAAGAAAAATATTTTTTAAGAACAGATTCAAAATTTGTACTGGAATTGAAGAACTTCATTAGGACAAAGATACTATTTCAAACTCACATTCCTCATTTGTCTCATGATCCAATTGTGTTTCTTTCTCAAATACGGTGACGGATTTTTAGGATCATATTTTTTAGGGTTCGGTAAAACAGCTGCAATCCAAGCCGCATCTGAAGCTGAAAGATCTTTGGATGATTTCCCAAAATAATACTGTGCAGCAGCTTCTACGCCAAAAACCCCCTGCCCCATTTCAATTGAATTAAGGTATCTTTCAAGAATAATATCTTTACTCCATACTTTCTCAATAATGAAAGTGTAAACAGCTTCCAAACCTTTTCTCAGCCAGCTTCTACCCTGCCAAAGAAAGACATTTTTTGCGGTTTGCTGAGAAATCGTACTTCCACCTCTTATTTTTTTCCCTTTTTCATTATTTTTCATCGCTTTTTCGATAGCAGTGTAATCAAAACCGTCATGTACAAAGAATTTTTGATCCTCGGAAGCAATGACTGCTTTTTTCACATTATTCCCCATTTCATCATAGGAAATATAGTCTCTGTGCAACTTTCCAAACTCGAAAAGACCTCCGATCTGCGTGATCGTAATCGGCGGATTGAAAAATCTCCCCCAAATGATGAATACTACATTGAGGATGAGAACAATAAAAATAAACTGTTTAATTTTTTTCCACATATCTATTAAAAAAGGAACTGCAAAAATAAACAATTAGTCTGAGTTATTGCAATTCTTTCAGATAAGTAAGCTGATAATCCGGAAGAAGCTCCGGATGAAAAATTTTAATATAATCTTTAAGAATGAGATCAGCTCTTACAATTCCACTTTCAAAGAAATCATTGGCTTTCTCCCTTTGTTTTCCCATAACTCCGTAGATTTTTCCTTTATTGAAAACATTTAATTTTCCATAAAAAGGATTCAGGCTAAGCATTTCTTTTTTTGAAGTATGATTTCCGGCATTTACCCAATATTGTACACCGTTAGATTTTGCAAAAACCTCTTCAAAGCTCATTGTTAGAGCTTTTTCGTCCGGATTATTTTTTAAAATATATTCTGCATTGGCATCTGATATAAAGTTGGCTACCGAAGTTTTTCCTCCAGGAAGATACCAAACATCTCCATATATTTCATTCGCTAAAACAACAGGTTTTGATTGAGCTTTTAAAGCCAGTTGTTTTAATTCATTATAATTTTTCTCAATTTCAATATACTTTGTTTCTGCTTCTTTATCTTTCGCAAAAAGTTTTCCGAAAAGTTTTAGATAAGCTGTTTTCTCCAATGGCTTCTGTTCCATGTATTCATCAAGAAAAATCACCTGAATTCCGTTGTTTTTTAATAATTGATAAGCATTGTCAAAACTTGCAATATAGTTGGTGAAAATCGCATCCGGTTTTAATGAAATGATTTTTTCAACATCATATTTCTGATCACTTCCTACATTCTGAATTTTTCCTTCTTTAATTAAATTTTGAATTTTATCCGAATAAATATATTCCGGACTTGAAACTCCGATAATCAAATTTTCCGCTCCTAATTCAGAAATATATCCTGCCATACTTGCATTCAGTAAGATGATTTTCTTAAATGGAACCTGATTTTTCTTAAAATTATAAATGAAATTTCCTGATTTCAACTGTAAATCATCGTTCTGATCTTTGTATTGAAGATGATTTGAGATGGAAGTCCACTCATTAGAAGAAATTTTTTGTTCTCTTTTACAGCAAATTAGAGTCAAAAACGCGATTAATAGTAAAAATTTCAGTTTCATATTTCAAAGAAAAGAAAAAAGTGCTATATTTGCAAACCTTTAAACAACAAAGGAAGTAACGGCCTCGTGGCGCAACTGAATAGCGCATCTGATTACGGCTCAGAAGGTTACAGGTTTGAATCCTGTCGAGGTCACTAAATTTTAAAAGAGAATTTTGTAAATTGTTAAAAATCAATTAATTACAAATTCTCTTTTTTCTTTTTGTACCTTTTTTGTATCCGAATTTTCAAAATACACTTTTTTAAAGCTATTTAAACTTAATTAAATCTATCTGAATTGTAATCCGTGTACTGTTACACAAATATACTACGAATTAAAGTAATGTCCGTTCGATTCAAAATAATCATACATAATGTTTCTTGCCGTAGCTTCCCAATCAATCACAACAAAGCTAGGTAAATTGAACGGTATATCATTTTCGTATAAATATTCTACAAACTCAATATCGTTTGCAAATTCGCCACAATAAAAATTATTTACATACTCATAAATGCTCTGAAAATCCATTTTTCCTAAACAATCCACGCAGGCTTCAAAAACTTCTGTATTATGTCCTGAATCATCTATTTGTTCCGCAATATCATAAATGTCGGGAGATAAAAAACTCTCGCTAATCAATCCTAGCCTTTCAAACAGTTCGCAGTGTTCATAATCGGAAAACATAAATTCAGGGTCATGTTCGTCTTTGTGTAGCTCTCGCATTGCTTCTAGTAGTTCGTCATAATCAGAATAGTCCGAAAGATTTAACCATTTACCGTACAGGCTTGAATTGTTGTACTTGTGAAAAGTCCCACAATAAACGGAACAATTGTCGAGACAATTTTGTAAATTTGTCATGTTGATAATTTTAGTAAGATTAAAATTTATTGACTTGCCTAGTTGTGTTCGAGACATCTAGGCATTTATTTTATATACTGAACCTTGTACACATAGAAATAAGGCTATGTTTTAGTAGTAAAGCACAGTATAAATATACGATAAAAAGCCGATAACCACCAGCTTTATAGACACTTTTAACCAAAATATCAACACTTTACAAGACCTGTTAAAAACTTTTTAACAACTCGGAGCGCAGGAAGATAAAAACAGTCTGAGAAAAACAAAATCCGAGCATAGGGGACGTATCGAAAAAAGTCCGACAACCCACACCCAAACCGTTATAGTAGGTACAGACCCGATACCTATATGAAAATTTTGAGATTTGGCATAGGGGGACGTTTTACAGTGAAAATTTGATACGGTGGGGTAATTAGGTCGGTATATATAATATTGCCTGACAGTAGCCCCACAGCCAATAAAAATAAAAGCATTCATAATACTCATTCAGTGTACCATTGTTTGAGGGAGCAATTAAACATTTTGGGGTAAATAGTCATATAATATATTGACAAAATCACACCTTTTCAAATCAATGATTTTTTAACTTCCGACAAAACCATAGTGATTGCTTACCATACCTAAAACCTAGATAAAATCTTTAAAGTTGAAAAAAATTTCGCAGGTTTTTGAAGCAAAGCCAAAAGATTAGTAAAATTTCATATTTTTGTAGCTAGAATTTTAACGAAAAATATAAAGCGTTAGCTTTTATTCTGTTATAGGAAATCTGACAATTTCAAAAATGTAACATAGAATAAACAGTTGATGCCCGTGCTATGGCGTGCGGGCTATTACTTGTTTGTGTTACATGGTTTTGTCAGAACCTCCTATAGCAAATTAAGTTTAGTCCCACGCTTTTTGCATTTATTAACCTTCACTTTAGGGACTGAGTGAGCTGACAAATCACTATGAAAAAGATCTTTATTTCCGTATTTATGCTAATCGGAATTTATTGTTTTTCCCAAACAGCAACTAAAAAGTATAATTCTTTCTATAACCGATATGAATATTTTGATTCTAGCGGAAATATGATTGGATATGAAAAGTACAATAACCTTTCAAAACAATGGGAATATTATACTACAGGTACTACTGCACAATCTCAACAACCGACACAATACCGTGATCCGCAACAACTAAGTATTTCAGGTTTAGGAAATGCAATGACAGCAAAGCAAAACAGATACGACAATAATGTTCAGCAAGTTCAAAGAACAGTAAATTTAATATCTAACCAAATCAATAATTTAGATGTTACAGACAAACAAAGACAACTCATACATGACACTTTCCAAAAAAGCTGTATTAATGAAGTAAATCGAACTAAAATTAATTACTCATCAGCCAATGAAACCAACCGTATTATACAATGGTTGTACGATTCTATTAACACTATAATTAAAAACGTTACAGCGCCTAGTTTTAATTCCATGCCAGATAGCAACAGTCAGTCTAGCAATTATAGTAGTAATAGTCTAGTAATTGCGAACTATGGTAAAAAGCTACCCGTATACAATATAGCCGTTTTTAGCCAAAGTAGTAACAGATTAAGGGACGAAACGATAATGAGCGACTCTTATGTTATTATAAATGAAAATCGAATTGAATTCAAAAGAGCTGATGGATTTGTCACTTATAGAAATTTTTATGATAAGGTTTATAATGAGCAAAAAAAAGGTTATACATATTCGTCAACTACAGGTGCAGTATTCATACATGACGATTTAAAATATGTTGAATTTTTCGAAACTAATTTAGCAGAAGGCGAAAACTATACATACTTTATTACACCATTTGGAAATAGGTAATTCTATATTATACAGGTTATTTTAAAGATATAGTTATGACAGAAAAGAAAGAAATCCAAATAGATAAAAAAAATTCTAAGTCAATAGTAGTTGCTTTTATTTTAGCATTTTTAACTGTTTTTGCAATAGAGAATTTTAGTACATTTTCTTACATTCCAAATCTCGGTAAATCCTCAATAGATTACGGACATAAGATTGTGATAAGTGGCGAGTATGATACACGAACAACTCCCGTAGGTGCATTATACCAAACAACACCTTTTGGAACAAAGATAGATTTACCTACAAATGGCATGATGTGCAGTGAGCTACTGTTTGATTCAGATTTCAGAAAATACTCTAATAAAGTTGTGTTGTATGCAAAAGCCGTATTCAACGATTACAAATATCTCCTGCTGTTTTGGTTAGCATATACGCTTATCGTACTATTTTTCAAGAGATACTGTCTAAAGGTTTTGATTCTGATACTCCCAACCTTAGGGATCAGTTGTGACAAAACCAAACAAGAACCAATAACAACCTCTGTAACACATGAAGATACAGCAAAAACCACCTCAGAGTTGATACAACATCCATAAAACACTCATTTGTAGTCTTTAAAGTAAAAGATAAATACTTCGGAAAAGAATTAACAATAGTGACAGGAATCTTTAACACACCATACACCATTAGTATCGATGAGGAATACATGATTTTAGACGATACACAGGCAAAGTGCAATGCCTATCTGTTTGACAAAAACATTCTTGAAAGGTACATGATGAGATTTGACAGTTATGCAGAAGCAAGTCAGGAAAAGGAACGAATCTCTAAAATCCGTAACACAACTGCATCAAGTCAGAAACCTACTCCAAAAACTTTGACCAAAGAAGAACAGGAGCAGATTATCCGAGAATGGAAAAGCATTACCCCCGAGCAACACGAAGAAGCCCGACAGTTACAAATGGAGCATGAAATGTGGGTTGAGGAACAAAGAAGAAACGGAAACTATAACAACAACTATAATTAATATCAACTATGAAAAAATTACTTTTCACGCTATTATTAGTGTCTACACCAACATTATTTTTTGCTCAACAGGAAGAGAAACCACAAACCGCCAAAGAATGTGATTTACCGAAAGATTTCAAAGAACCAATCAAAAACAACCGCCTGAAAAAGTTCGTAGCGATTGACAACGGAGTTGAGGAAAAAGAGGTAATTATTATCCGAGCGCAAAACGGATTCGGGAGCGGAATTTATACCGCCTGTGTAAAAGGTCAGCCAATCAAATACCAAAAGATGGGTACGGTATTTATGAGAGATGGCAACAACCCATTCAAAAGCAATTAATCTTGAGCCTTGACCGTGTGAGTCAGGGCTTGTTTTTTATCTGTAATTACACCCAAGTTTATACAATCATTCCAAATGGGGAAATTTAAAGAATACGCAACAATTATTATTAGTTAGCAAAACACTTCTCAAGTTGTCAATCACCTCTAAAAAGTATAAAAGAGATTTTAACACGTCAAGTTTTGTCGCTACTGCCATCTATATTTGCTTTTAGAAACATTTCAAAAAGGTAAATAATTAAAACATGATTTTATGGAAAATATTTTAGACGACATTAGCGATTTTGACGAAGAAAGCAAACGAATACTTCGAGGAAACAGTTTCATACAATTTGCAGAACTAGAAAAAGGAATTTACGGAAGTGGTAAAGACCCTTTTGAAGGGATAAGAACCAATAAAACATTTGATGAAATCTCCAATGAGTACGCATTAAGTACACCTTTTAGAAAAAATAGTGCTTTTTACAAACCTACAGTTGAAGATTATGATGCCTTATCTCAAGATTTTTACACGGGAGGAATTAACTATGAACTTCTTGCAAAAGATTTAAAAGAAAAGTTAGGACTGATAAATAGCTTCTTGTTTGAGCCAGAAAAATATTTATTGGAAGATAAAACTATTTATTCAGGTTCTTCCTCATTTAGCACTCCTGTATTCAGCAGTGTTAAAAATAACAAACCCTTTTTGTATAAAAAGAACGACACAGAAGTTCAAGCTATTTTTGATTTAGCCAAATTAAATACTAGAAAAAATTTATTGAGTAACTCCTATAATTTTGGAATTTATTTTGATAATTATAAAGTAACCTATAATCTGAATTTTATCTATAAGGATGGTGAAGATAAAAAATTCTCAGATACACAAACAAATGCAACTGAAAACCCCTATGATTTCAAATTGAATGACGAATATATTGCAATAAAGTTATATACAGGGAATGCAGAGACCTTTCTTGAGTTTTTACGAATTATAAAAGGTGATTCACAAGCTGAACAAATTAAAAAAGATATTATCCGATATTATAAAAATTTCTTTGTAACAGCTGAAAATAACCCTGATATTATTGATGCTTTATATGAAAATATCCCTGATTTTGTTTTAGAAGTTCTTACGGATGAGATGCTTTGGAAAAATTTCATTTCGCTTTCTGAAAAAGCTATTAATACGTCTGGTACTAATGAAAACATGTCAGTTATTAACTTGTTGAAAGGAGTCAAAAATGGAGTTTGGTGGGGTAATCAAATTAATAATAATCCTGATGTGGTAAGAAAAGTTTTGAATAAAATCCAGGCTAAATATCTTGAGGATTTTATTATTGAATTATCTAAAGTTGGGCGCAAAGCTTGGAAAGATTCTGATTACCAAAATGCAATTAGCTATTCTCTTGAAATGAAAGATATCTTGAAAAATGGTATTGTTGAAAACAGATTTGTTTATTGGAGTGGCTTTTTGGAAAAAGAAAAGAAATTTGAAGTTGGCTTTACCATTCACTCTTATATTGACGGAAATTTGGCAGAAAGCGGATCTGAAACATTAGGTATCAATTATGCCTTTACTCCATTAAAAATACCAGATGATAAAGGAGATTACTTTATACCTACAATTGTTGCTAATTATTTTACTGAAAAACAAATAGATGAAGACCGATGGACAATTTTGGAAAATATTACAGCAGGGTTATTGCCTGAATTTGAATTGGTTGCTTTTAAAAGCTTTTCTTCTTTAGCGGCAAAATTGAGATATTCCAAATATTTAAAGATCTTAGGAGAAAATCCTGCTTTTCAGAAAATATTAGTTGAACTTTCTAGTACAAGGTATATGACAAAATATTTATCTTTGGAAGAGGAAGCTGCAGTAAGACTTTATACAACAGGATATTATTCTGGTTTAAACAGAGCTTTAAGAGGGGGAATACCAATGACGGAAGAATACAAAGCATATAAGGAACTACTCAATAATGCTTTGAATAAACTGCCAAAAACCAGCTCATCAACTTTCTACAGATTAGAAAAAATGTCTCCTGAAATGCTGAGTAAAGAATATGCAATAGGTAAGACAGTTGAAAAAAGAAGCTTCACCTCCTCTACTTATGATTATACGGCAGCAGAAGAAATGATGTTTGACGATGCAGGTTTTAACGTATTAGTAAAAATTACAGGTAAAAACGGTAAGAGCATAGAAGCTACATCAAAAATACCTGCTGAAAAGGAAATACTTTTTAAGAGTAATACAAAGTTTATAGTTGAAGAAATTAAAGAAATGCCAAGTCCAATTAGTCCAAGTGAAAATATAATGTTTATTAAATTAGTTGAAAAATAAAAATGGAAGATATTAAAGAAAAAAAACAGAGATTGGAATACCTATTGTCAAGAAATGAAGTTTTAAGAGAAAAATTATTCTTTGGCGTTCCAAAAGATTTAGATAAATTCAAAAAAGATAATGAAATTGAATACAAAGAATACTATTCCAATACAGAAGAAATTCGAAAATTGAAATTAGAATTAATGACTCCAGAAGAAAAGCTAGAATATTATCGTCAAAAGGAAATGGCTAAAGAGAAATATAAAGACTCTTAATTTAATTAAATGAATTAGTCACGATTTAATCTGACAGTTATAAAAAATGATTGGTTCTACCGTATTATCAACATGGTAAAACCAATCATTTTTATTTTAAACCACTTATCAATAAATTCCTAGTTACTAATATCCTCGTTGATTATTTTTATTTCTTTTAATTCAGTTTCACCTCTAATGGGTTCAGAATTATCTGCATACACTTCCCATTTTATTGAGCTAGATGATTGCAAAATCTCTTTATTCAAACTTAAACTCTTTACTTTAAATTTCAATCGAGGCAATATCGGGTCGTATCTTGATGGTCCATATTTCTTTATCGTGTCAAAACCTGTAAATTTTACATCTACAACGTCTCTTATAGTATTATCACCAAAGTACTCTTCAAAATCATCACCTTGCTGTCCTTTATTTTTTGAAAGAAACTTTTTATTAAATATAAAGTAAGCATTAATATAGTTGGCTAATACTTTCCCATTATTTCGAGCATACACATTTAAAAATATATTTTCTTTAATTTCTTTTTCAGGCGATTGCGGTGTTAGAAAACTCATTGTTGGGTGAGGAAAGCCGTTATTTGTAGTAACTTCATAAGTATTTATAACAATTTCAAATTCCAATTCGATTTTAGGAAACTTATTTCTATTGAGTACATCCTTAATCTCATAATCGTACATAGGCTCAGAATTGAAATTAAATCTTTTATAATATTTTCTATCATTTGCTTGGTGTACAGTGTCACTTTTAGGGATTTCGACCACATAAACAACCTCATTAGGTTCATTAATGGTTATTGGAATTATATTTATTCCTTGAATTCTTGGGGATATTCTTCCTTGTATAATCTGCTCAATCCATTCTTTTGATATAGCATTTCTGTCTATAGGATCAATTTTTTCAGGAATATGCTTGTTAATTGAATCTTCCTTAATTCCATAAATAATAACGCCTCCGTCAGAATTTGCAAATGCTGATACATCTTTTGAAATCTCATTTGCTTTTTTTTCATTTTTCTCTAAAGAACCAGAAGCTTTATAGTCAAGATGTAGGTTCTCTTCAATTTTATTATTAATTAGTTCTTGTATCTTCTCTAAATTATAATTTTCTTTCATGCTATATAATTTATAATTATAAAAATCAATTAAGATTTCTAATAGATATTGTTCAATGTTTTTATTTATCTAATTTTTGTTTCTCATCGACATGAAGAGAATTTATGTTTGACTAGTATCCTAAATATTCTATTTTAGCAAAGAAAAAAGAATCTATTATTTTCCATATTCCTCCTGATTGTCCAAATACTAAGTTTTCATTTTGTTCATTTTCATATATCATCCGCAATAATATTTCTTCTACATATTCCTTTTCATTGAATAAGATAGTAATTATTACAACTATCTCGGTTATAGCTGGCGCTTTATGATCAATCGAAACTATTTCAAAATCTTTTAATTTTTTATTCTCGAAGATCTTTCTTACCCTTCCTGCTTCCTTTCCGAAGTTTACTTCTTTTGTGAAAAATGAAATTTGTTTGGCTATAGCACCATAATTATTGTTTTGCCAATTTATTAAAAAATTTATAGCATCTTTTTCAGGAGTAAAATCTTTGTAATCACCTAATGCGCCTTTTGAAGGGAAATCCTCACCTATTATTGGTTTCCTTTCTTTCCAACAGTTCATATAATTATCCATTTCTTTAAACTTCAACTGCCGTTCTTGATATTTAATAGTACTGTTTTTTAATTCAATAAGTGATTCTTTTAAATTTTGCTTTTTATTTTCTTTAGGTGGATTTTCTTTGTTTCTTTTTAGAGCTTTTGCCCAATCATTAATTGCAAATAGAGTCAGCCAAGATTTTGCAGCTACGTATTTATTACCATACGAAATATCCCTTCCATGTAGTATGCCATTTCGATATGGAAAAAATATTTCATCAGTAGTTGTGCCTTTTCTAGTTACATTTAGTATGTCTCGTAATTTCGAAAGCCCCGTACTATGTGCAGCAATAGAATCCCAAGCTGTTAAATCTGTATTTTCGGCAAAAAAACCTTTACTTTTACTTATGTCATTGACTGTGCCATCAATTATCATCAGTAGTAAAGGTATTGCTGAATAAAATTTCTTTGCTTTTGTATCTTCATAAGCCGCATTTATCAGCTCATTTCTTTTCCGAAATTCAGGTACTCCGTAGACTGACGAAACTAGCCAACTCATCTCTTCAGATGTGTAGTAATCCGCAAGTTTTTCTTCAGCAGTATTTAAGCTACCTGATTCAGCAAGCTGAATACATTCTAACATGAGGTTATGATTTATTGACTCATGAGCAATCCAGCCTAATTCACTAAAATATTTGTTAAAACTATCTGGACTTTTAGAAATTTCTTTGAACTGTTTTTCCAGATCCTCAAAATTTTCTAAAGCTCCTAAAACATTTTTAGCAGTCTTACTAAATGGCGCAAGGAGAGATGCAATTTGTTTAATTGCTTTTCCTCCTTTTATATTATTTCTAAATTCTTCAAATGAAGAATTATCTTCAATTTTATCACTCATTCGCAGGGTTTATATGCAATTAACTAATTTTAAAATTAAGAATAAAATTAAAACAAATCAAGCTATGAACTTGAACTATTAAATATTAATTTTACGCTAAACCTTTTATATATTAATTTCTATGACCGAATCCTTAAAAGCTATAATTGAGTCATCAAAAAATAATGAATTTGAAACCGAGATTACTTTAAATCAGGTTATTCAAGCTAAAAATTTGATCAATATTGAACCAAAAAATAAAATTGACCTTTTTAGTGTCATTTGCTCAATGAATCTTATTAATGCGGCTATAAAAAGTAAAAATTTTAAAGAAATGGTGTATTATGGTATGTTAAAGCCAAAGGTTTCTCAATTTTTAAAATATATTTTAGAAAATGAAAAGTTAAAATCTGAAGTCCAATTTTATATTGATAAAGCAGACAAATGCGCTTACATAGAAATTTACGATTTACAATTTGGATTTCATAATATAACAATAGATGAAAAGTTACAAAACTTTATTGAATCACCTGGTAACAATCCAAAACCTTGGAAAGGAATACGGCTTCAAAAAGTAGCGGGGGAACTATTCAACTATGCTATAAATAATAAGATCTGAAAAGAAAAAGTAATTTATAAACAATACAGCTAATTATTAAGTTTAGAAATTGCTAAGTCATCATCAATCTTCAACAATACTAAGACTAATAATTTTAAATATATAATATAAGCATGATCATGTTTCTCGGTATTTTCTGGAGTAGCTTGAGTACCGTGCAAATAACTATTTCTCAAATCCATACCATTAGTAAAATCGCTCTTATTCAAAAAGTAATTTAAATATGCTTGCTCAGGTTTTGAAAAAAGAGAAGAACCAAAATAAATCATATCTTCAGATATCATTTTTAGAACTTCCGTTTGAAAATCAGAAGGATAGTGATAATATGAACCCGCCTCGTTTTCTCTTAAATCTTTAATTATAAAAACTCTTGGTATGTTTGTTATTTGTAGAAAGCCATCATTATCTACAATTATCAACCCTTTCTCGATAAGATAATCTAATTGAGGTTTTTGATGTTCATGATAAGAATCAAATTTAACTTTTTCATTTGCAAGCAAGTCAAAAAAAGTAGTATAATTTTTCTCTAGAAAAGGCTCAACATAGGATAGACTCATTTGATCAGAGAAAAACAAATTTGAAAGAGATAAAACTTCATTACAATTATCATTAAAGTAGATATACTTGTTAATGTTTATACTAGGAATATCTTTTAATGCAGATGGTGAAGATGATATTTGAAGAAGCTCAAAATCTATGATTCCGTCCTCAACATAAAGCTTATATTGCTTTAATAAAGATTCAAATTCAGGTGCTAGAAATCTAACTTTTTCAAAATTTGAAATTGCTGATGAAACAGAAAAAGTTGCATTCTCAGCAAAATTGTACTTGTCTTGAAAAACATTTGTGAAAATAGATTGAAAGACTTTTTCCAAGGAAATATCTAATAAATTTAGCATTTGAATATAGCCGTGAATTTGTGCTTGGGAAGTCAATTCTGACAGAAAAAAACTTGTTCCAACTTTATAATCGTTTTGAGATTGAATACCCATTAGTCTTTCAATTGCCCCTATTTGGCTTCTTTTACTGACAAGATCAATTCTATTTTGTTCATCAACATACTCAAATAAATATTTAAAATTTTTAAATAAGGAATATGGATCAGTATTTTCTTTAATAAAATCTACACTATACACATAATTAACAGTATGATTAGCATCAATTGAACCTTCTTTTATTTTATCAGCACCCTCTTTAAAGCCAACAGTAACTCCATATTTAATACCTCTATTTCCAAGTAAAAATTTCTCAGTTTCGCTTTTATTCAAGCGTTTTGCTTTTAATCTCGTTTTATCATTAATTTTAAAATCATTCTTAGTTCGTACATTTTGAATCAGTTGGACATAATTTAAATTTGTATCGTTAGAATCTACATAATTGTCTATAATAAGTTCCTTATCTTCAATACTTAGGCTTTTTGGTAGAAAACTTTTCTTATGCTGAAAACTATTTTCCTTTTCATAAAAAGACAGTAAAATTTCAGCTGTTTTTGAATACATCAACAAGAAGTTCTTTATTTCGAGATCATAAAAGTTGACCAGATTTTTATGGGTCAAAAAAATGTTGATGAGATAAGGTTCATTTGAAAGAATACTTTCAAAATTGATTTTGGATATTTGATGAAATCCATTATGACTGTCAATTAACTCCCAAAATGAAACAACATAACTATGGATAATTTTTTCATGAAAACTAATTACATTTTCATCGTTTATACTAGCTATAAATTTTCCAATAATTCTATTATAGCTATTAGCTTTTTCTTTAAAATCACTAATTTCTTCCTGTGACCATTTATTTAAATATATACCGCTATCCAAATATTTTTTGATATTGTATAGCTCTAGAACGTCATTTATATCTGAATAATTTTCTTGTGTATCACTTTTAAGTTTATTTTCACCTTTAGAAAGTTGATGACCACCTGCCATATCTTCTTTTGAATAAAATACAACTCTATTTAAATCTGCGTTTCGCATACTATTGCTTATTTTTATTTGTGATAAATATACTATAGCTTCTTGTTAATACATTATGGTTTTCCGTAATAATCTCAATTTCATTAATACTAAACTTCTATCAATTCAAAAATTTTATAGTTACATTTATCTTAAAAGTGTTCTTAAGCTATCTACAGAAGTTTTTACAGTTTTATCATTCATTAGATCTTCCACTAAGAATATTGGTGCATTACTAGTTGATAAATGTATAAATGCCATTTCCTCAAAACTTAAATCTTCAATATGCTTTGATCGAAATTGTGTAGGAGCTATCATGTTAAAAGTTATTAGTAATTATTTCAAATATACGAGAAATTTCTTTTAATCATTTATAGTTTGAACGACATACAACTTACAATTTTCTGTTTTTTTTATATTTTACTTATACATATTTGTAGTCATATTCGGAGCATATATCCAATCTTACTTTATTATATCTTTTCTAAATCATATTTCATTAAATCATCCAAATCTTTTAATAGAGGATTCATTTCGAGAAACTTTTTGAACAATCTTTTTTTAGTTACCCCCCATTTGTACTTGTTCTTCATCAAGATCTTGCAGTAATTCAGTTTTTAATTTAGTATAATAAGACTGAACAGTCTTTGGATCTTTAATAGCTACTTTCGCCACGCTTTTTATAGTCATTTTTCCATGTAAACTAAAATCCCAATTTTTCATTATTTCTAAAAGCTCTGATTGAGTTTTATTTGTTCTGTCCTGATGAACTTTTTTAATATTCAATCGCCTTTTTTCAGTTGGTGTAAAATTTTTAGATGCATCATAAATAAACCTCCTTTCAGCATTCGGGATAGGTTCAACATCATTTAGGTTTTGATAAATCTTTGCTATTGTTGTCTCAATTTCACTGTTTTCAAGGGGCGGACTCATTTTACCATAGTTAACTGCGTACAAATATTTTAGTATCAAATCTTTTTCTGCTGCTTTATTCAAAGCAATTAACTGATATGCTATGCTTTTTAGGATATTTTCCCTTTCTCCTTCTAAAATTTTTCTGAATGGCACATATATTAATGAATATTCGAGTTTAGTCGTAATTCTACAAATGATTCTGCCATAAAAAGATTGAATTCGAAAGGAGCCTTGTACTTTATAGTTACCTGGTTTTAAATTGTCAAAGCTTCTATCGTATAATCTTCTTCTCATTTTCCATACAGTCCCATTTATCATACCGTTCCATGGCTCATCATAATAGTAATCCATCTGCGTTGCTTTCGCCTCCAATCTTGTCTGAGACTTCATTGTAAAATAATCTGTTCCAGAAAAGACCCATCTATCCTGAAGATCAGGATCTGATAGTATATCCCCCACTAAATCAAAACCTGCATCTCTAAAACCTACCTTTAATAAATAGATAGGATGCGGACAAGGATGCATAATATTGACGTTGAAAATATTTCCAGATCCATCAATGTAGTTTCTTTTCATTTTAGGAAGATTATTCTCAACTATACTATCATTAAAATATCCGTCAAAACTATCCCATATATCGTCAGAACCATATTTTTTGGTGAAAATTCTCGGAAAATTATAATTTGTTTGTGGCCATTTTTTCAGTACAATACCTTCCGCAAATGAATAGATATCACCGACAATTTTTTTATAGATGGAACAGCTTATTTCATATTCGCCCTCAAGAGGAAGATTTGAATTGGATATAAGAGGAGATTTTTCTTCTAAAACAATCCTTCAGTAGTTAAGTATTTCAATACATCTGTACTCATAATTATTTTTGTACAAATTTTGACAATTGCGAGCAATTGCTGTGTTACATTAAAAAAGCCTGTTAAAATAACAGGCTTCATTTTTATGCATCTTTCAATTTCCTGAGCAGATCAGGATGTTTGCACAATAATCTTAAAATCTTTCTGCTTGCAATGTGAAATTCTGATCTCAATAATTTTTCTTCCTGTGACAGATCTCCCGATTGTAAATTAGCATCTTCGAAAACATGAAAGATCATATCTTCCAATTCTTCAGGAGAATTTCCGATAATTAAATTTTGAAGTAATGTATAAACTTCGTTTTCAGCTTTAGCAGGTTGCATTAGTTCTTTTCTCATGATTTAAATCAAATTTTCGTGAGTAATAAGAACGAACAAGTTTGATATATGCTAATACAAAATTGCGCTGTATAACGTGGGTGGTAGTTTTATTTGTGTCCAAGGTTAAGTTCTTTCAATTCAAAATAGCATTTTTCACAAACAATTTTCATATCTGAATATGCCATTAAATTATCATTCCATTCTTCTTCTTTCTGTCTTATTAGTTCACAATCGTTACACCAAGCCCATAAATCATCACCTTCTTCTAGCGCCATGTTTTCCTGAGTTTGAAATAATTCTTCAAAACCAACTTTTTTTTCGCTGAGAATGTGTTTGCAAGTGAATGCTATTCTGTTTAATTTATGCTTACAACATTCTACGTAATTATCTTCCATAATTATGAATTAAATTATCTAACTTAATTTCGTTGTCGACCAGTTCTGTTATAACTAAAAACATTTTCAATTCTATGCAATACAACATAGTCAAAAAATTACCGCCAACGGTTTGGGGCTTTGCGATGGTAGGGCAATCGAAGAACTGTCGTTGAACTTTACAGTTTCGCCCCACTATTGCAAAACCGATGTTAGTGGCAGTTTTATTAATATGTTCTGCTTTCACCATCATTTGGAATAAATATTTTTTCAGAAAGTCCAATTTTTGAAATTTCATTTTTTAATTGATCTCGTGTTGTCGGGCAATGATTTACGGCTTCTAGATGATTTGCGATTACTTGATTTGGTGCATTTTTCACAAATTTCAAAATATCGTCCATTCTCATTAATAATGGTTGAAAAATATCTAATTGAGCCGTTCCACAAGCCACAACTGAAATTTCAGGTTTCAATTGTGTCAAAACGTTGTGTACGTCTTCTGTATAGATAGTATCAGCACTTAAATAAATAGACTTTTCATTTGGTAACTCAATATAAAAGCCCATTACATTTCCCATTGGTTTTGCTACAAATCCGTATCCGTGTATTGCTGGAATGCCTTGTATTTTACCATCAAAAAGAGGACTTTCTTTCCAATAATTAACTGTTTGAGATACATTTAATCCTTTTTTTCGCAATGTTTCTTCGTCCTTTATGCTACAAATAATAGGAATTTGTTTTGAGCGAAGAAAATTCTCTGCTTCTTTGTCTAAATGGTCTGGGTGTAAATGCGTTATTAAGCAATGGGTCGTCTTTTCGACTATGTGAATTGCATTATTTGGTAAATCTACAATAGGATTTCGTTGTGGCTTAAAACGGAAAAGGGTAAATGGTGGACTAGCAGTTCCTTTTTTTCCAAGCATTCGGTCTACTAAAATTACTTTTTCTCCGGTTTCAATTACCAAAGTTGCATTTCGCAAATAATGTACAGCATCCAATAAAGAAAAATGTAGATAATCAATCTTTTCTTCAATCAATTTGTCCATTAGAATGAATGTTTCTGGAAGTCCATAAATCTTTTGAGGCATTTCTTCTGGAGAAATTCTGTAACCGATTACGAAAGGATTATGAGCATATTCTGAAACTACTTTTTTCACTTCTCGAACAATTTCCAGACTAAGTCTTAATCGATTTTCTAGAGAACCTCCCCTTTGGTCATTTCTTTTATTGAAAAAAAGGAGAGATGAAATTCTGAAGTAAAAACCCGTGTGCTCAGTGAATTTCAACACCGTCAAAACCTGCTACGATTGATCTTATGGTAGTTTCTCCAAATGCTTTGATAGTAGAGAAATCACAATTCTATTTTTTAAACTAATTCCTTTATCAAATGTTAAAGGAGAGAATAATTTATTATATTTATTCATTACTTAAAATTCTTTTTTTACTAAATATTACCAGTCTTGCAAAGTTGGGCTGATAACAATATCATTCACGCTAACATTAGAGTCCTGTCGAGGTCAATTAATGAGACAACTAATAAATAGTTGTCTCATTTTTTTATCCATAAATATCTCTTTATCAAATTTTAAACAAAAAAATCCCAAATGAACGGGATTTTAATTTTTCATATTTACATTTATTTTATCTCTACAGGAACTGAGATTTTATCCCAATCCATTGTAAATCCATTACTGTTTATTTTATAAACTAAAGTTTCCTGTGTTGCTTGTAAAGCTTTTGTTTTAACATCAACACGTAAAGCATCTTTAGCTTCTTCGTATTTATAAGCGCCCCATTGTTTTGGCTCCTTGTTAAAAATCGCAGTCCAGGTTCCGGTTTCTTTAGGGATTAAGAAAAAGCTATATTTACCTGCAGAAAGCTTTTTACCCTGAACGGTAATGTCTTTATCGGTTTCGAAAGTCGTTGCTTCATTGGCTCCCGCACGCCAAACTTTACCATAAGCTTCTAAACCACCCCATATTGTACGCCCTTTAACTGAAGGACTGCTATAGGCAATTGTAATGGTTGCGTCTTTAATTTTTCCCGTTGCAGTAGCCGCAGGGCTGGCTGGTTTTTTAGTTTCCTGTGCAAATGCATTAAAGGAGATTGCCATTGTTGCAACAAGTACGGTTGCAGATTTAATCATTGTTTTCATAATATTTTTTGTTTATTGTTGTTCGTTTACGAATTTACTGCTTTCGGCTTATAAAACAATAACCCGATTGTCGAAAATATAATTACTGCCGCTGCCCCGATTACGTTTAGCCAAAGGAAAGAAACGATATCGAACTGATAAACGGCAATTACAGCAATTTCTGATAAGATTGCAGAAATAAATACAATCGCTCCGTTGACTTTTTTATAGTAAAATGCGACAAGAAAAATCCCCAATATCGGACCGTAGAAAAGAGAACCTAATACATTGACCGCTTCAATAAGGGAACCCATCTGAGTGGCAAACATAGCTACGCCGATTGAGAAAATACCCCAAGCCAAAGTGTGCAGTCGACTGTACTTCAATTCGGTTTCATCATCAGGAATTTCTTTTTTAAATATCAAATGAACATCTTTTAATGAGCAAGCGGCAAGGGAATTCAGCGCTGCGGAAATTGAACCCCAGCTGGCCAGAAAAATGACGGCGAACAGTAAACCTATCATTCCTACAGGCAGGGTATTTTTTACGAAATAAAGGAAAATATAATTGGTATCCGTTTTCTCCGCGTTGTAGTTTGAATTATTGATTGCTTCTTCTACCCTTCCGTGCAAGTCTTTTACCTGAGTTTGTGTGTTTTTAAAATCCTCTATTCTTTCTTTAAGTTGTGGAGATTGAGTTTCTTTCAATTGTAAAATTTCTTTCGATTCTTCGTTAAATTTTACTTGCAGATTCTGATGCTCTTTTTCAAAAATCGAAGCCTGTTCAGGTTGTGTTTCCTTTAGATGTTGATAAGAGCGTTCGTTAAAATAAATCGGAGCCGGTTTTAGAGAAAAGAAAGCGAAAAGCAAAGCACCGATCAGGAGAATAGCAAATTGCATCGGAATTTTAACCAATCCGTTCAACAGCAAGCCCATTTTTGCATTGGTATTGTCTTTCGCAGTAATATATCTCCCAACCTGACTCTGATCCGTACCGAAGTAAGAAAGTGCCAGAAAAAAACCACCAATTAGCCCGCTCCAAATATTGTATTTGTCTTTCCAATCGAATTCTGTGGTGATGACATTGAGCTTTCCGGATTTTCCTGCCAAATAAAGCGCATCTTTAAAACCAATTCCATTCGGCATATTTTGAATAAGTAAATACCCTGCAAAAGCCATTGTTCCCAGAATAATGAGAAACTGTAATTTTTGGGTGTGAGCGATTGCTTTTGCTCCGCCGACATAGGTATAAATCAACAGAATACCCCCTGTTAAAACATTGGTTAAGTAAATATTCCAGTTTAAAACGCTTGACAGGATGATACTCGGAGCGTAAATGCTGATACCTGTTGATAAGCCTCTCGAAAAAAGAAAAAGCAGTGAAGTAAGTACCCTTGTTTTTTTATCAAAACGGTTCTCCAGATATTCATAGGCCGTGTAAACATTTAAGCGCTGAAAAATTGGGATGAAAGTGATACAAATAACAATCATCGCCAAAGGCAAACCAAAGTAATACTGAACGAAACGCATCCCGTCTGTATACGCCTGACCAGGTGCCGAAAGAAATGTGATGGCACTAGCCTGCGTAGCCATAATACCGATCAGCACAATGTACCAAGGCATCTTGTTATCTGCTTTAAGGTATGATTCGTTGCTTTTTTGGCCACGACCGATGAATACGCCGTAAACCACTACTGCAACCAATGTAAAAATAAGAACTGTCCAATCTATAGTACTCATGCCCAAAATTTAGTAAACAAATAATAAAATGCGATCTGCAATACTAATGCAACTGCTAATAGTATGTACCAAATATTCCAATTTTTAAGTTGATTTTTCATCAGTTTTTCTGTGCAGATAAAAAGTTTAAAAATAAACGTGCCGCCCCAACATTTCCTGCAGGCAGCTGTCTGAAAAATGCCAACGGAGTATAAATAAAATTACCCTTCCCGTATTTGGCATATAAAGTTGATCCCTGCAAAGGCTGTTCACCTGTATCGTGCATTTCAAAAAGTGGTTCATACGCTGCATCCCATTGATCAGGGAAATAGGCGCCACGCTCCTGTACCCAACCTTTAAAATCATCCGCAGTAATTTTGTTCGGAAAGTTCAGTAATTTATGATTAGGATTTAAAAATTTAACCTCAGCATTTTCTTCGGTAACCCGCTTATTGGCAATCGTAAAATTATACATTCCCAATTGGTCAACCGTTGTATCTTGGTTGGTGTTATACTGCATCACCAAATTACCTCCGGCTTTTACATAAGACCATAAAAAAGGCATCCAACGACCCAACTTTTTCTCTGTGTTATTAGCACGAACACCCAATACGATAGCATCATATTGCGACAGCTTGTTTTGACTAACATTTGCTCCGGATTCATTTAAGCTGCCATAAAAATCTTCGTCTTTCAAGACATCTACCTGAATACCTGCAATGCGCAGAAACTCAGGAATGAAATCGCCCGCACCTTGTATGTAACCTACTTTTTTAACCTTCGCCTGAATATCGCCTTTCATGACAGTTACAGTTGCAGGCGTAAAATATTGTAAGGAAGGTAAATGCGGGTACTGAATTAATACCTGTTTTTTATTATAAGTAACTTCGTCTGCAATAAAATTGGCATCCAATTGCAAACGGGATGAGTTTATTGTGGCAAGCTTCGTTTTTGGAATAACGTAATCTATGGTAATATCTTTTCCATTGAGCGAACTTACATCAGCGCCGCCTAATCGTTCTCCTTTATACATAAGGTTTAGAACACCTTTATTAAAATTTTTGTTAGAATTAACTTTAAAATTTAAACTTAAATGCAAGTCTTCATTTTCTTTGGCTACATAAAGAGGTTGTGTAAATTTCAGTTCCAATGCAGGAACAATGCGCAACGCTTCTACCACATCACCACGTACCGGATCTAATTTCTTGAAAGATAAAGGAAGTTTAACCTGAAACTTTTCTGAACCTATTTTTAAATCAAGCAAAACATTCAGTGGTGATTCTGCTTCGGGCAAACCGATTAAAGTATTATTTGGAACAGAGAAAGTTGCTGCATTTGTAGGAGATTTTGCCAACCAGTAAGGTTCTGTGAGTGCTGCATCTGCAGGAATCTGAATTTTATGTTCAATGGTAATTAAAGAATCTTTTGAGAGTTTTCTGTTGAAAATTTCTGACTGATTTAACCATTTTACATTGTCTAAAACGACAGGATTTTCAGCTCTTGAAATCAGATTTAATCTGAAATTGTAGTTATCCCCTTCAACAGCTTCAGCCTGATTGGTAACTACCTCGCCCATAAACCCCGCACAGCTTAAAATGATATTGTCGAGTGCAGTAATTTTATCCTTTTTTAGATCTAAATCTTGTAGCGCCATTACCTTTTTTCGCAAAACAAGCAAAGCGGGCAAGCTCAAGTCAGGTTGATTAAAATTGAAACCGGAAATAATTTTGTCCAGTGAATTGTCAATATCTGTGTTTCCTTTTGTAGTCCATGTTTTAACTATTCCATCAAAAAGTGTTGCTTTTGCTGGCTCACCGGCAACGTGACTAAAATATTCAGTTTTGATCCCGGCTACAGACTGTGTTCCCGCACCCTGACTTTTATGTAAACTTCTGCTTAATCCTGCCAATTCACCATAGCCCATTCCCAATTGCGCATCATATTGCCCAACGGTAACTTTCAATTGATTTTCAGCTGTAGTATTGACCGCGCCAAATCGGAAAGTATTCCACAATACGCGTTTTGGCTGCCATATAGTAACATATTTTAGTTGATTTGGAAAAGCTGTTTTATCGCCTGCCAGCTTAAAAGCTTTTTCCGCAACCACAGCCGAAGCTGCATGTTGTCCGTGACCTGCCGCAGCAGTAGGAGGAAAACGACAAATGATCACATCAGGACGGAATTTACGGATGACCCAAACTACGTCAGCGATAATGCTGTCTTCATTCCATTGTTTAAAGGTATCGGTCGTATTTTTAGAGAATCCGAAATCAATCGCCCGAGTAAAAAACTGCTGGGCGCCGTCTAACTTTCTTGCCTCTAAAAGCTCATGCGTTCTGATTAAACCCAATGCTGCCCCCTGCTCTGTGCCTAATAAATTCTGACCACCATCACCTCTGGTTAAAGACAAATAGCCCGTTTCTACATTTTGATCGTTGATTAACCAAGATAGCAACCCTGTATTTTCATCATCAGGATGAGCCGCAAGATATAAAACTTTAGGCAGTTGTTTCAGTGTTTTGAGTTCGCGGTAAATTTCAGATGATTTTGAGGGCCGAACCTGTTGGGCCGAACAAAAAACCGAAAAAAAGCCAAGGATAAATACAATGATTACTTTTTTGAACATTTGAATTTGCTTTTCGGGGCAAATATAAGTAAATCGTTTTTCTTTCAACCTTAAAAGAAAAGCAATGAGCAACTCAAAACATTCTATTATATTCTTCGTAAAATCTTTGTGTGAAGGTAAAAGACAATCAAAGCAAAATAAAGATCAACTATGTTAATTTCTATTGTTTTTAATGCTTAAAATTAAATCGCAAGAAGTTTCACCTATAAGAAAATTATCGGATAAAAACAGGTTTATAATTCTTATTTAATTTGACTCAGACGAACCAGGTCATTGATAAACGTGTTTGAAAATATACTCGTCTTGGTCACAAAACCGACATTTGAAGTTTCAACTCTCGTATGTCGGTTGTTTTTATTTTTTAATCCACTATTTCTTTCAATGAGACGACTTCTCCTTACTTTTAATACTTCGCACATCTTCGCGGCAGGAAACACACTAGCATATTCTTGATAAGTTTATACTTTGTGTCTCCTCCCCCAAAAAGATGCCTGCGACCTTTTTTAAAATACCTCGTTCAAGCTTTGTTTCTTCACAAATTTTTTCTGATCTTTTTCATACTCTTAAATATTTAGAGTATGAGAATCATTCCCTAACAAAGGGTAAAATTATAATCTATCAAACTAATGATAGCTAAATGCCAAATAAAATTATCGTAAAACTGAATGTTTCTTTTTATTTGGAAAGACTTCTGTCATAACTTTGGCAATTCTTTCTCTCTCATTATCCGATAAATTAGATCCTGAAGGTAGACATAAGCTATTTCCAAACAGGTTTTCAGCTACTTTTCCGCCATAATACGGTGCATCCTGGAATATTGGCTGCAGATGCATTGGCTTCCAGATAGGTCTGGACTCGATGCCTTCTTCCAGAAATGACAAACGCAAATCTTCACAAGTACGTAATGTCTTTGTTTCATCTATTGTAATAACAGATAGCCAGTGATTACTATAAAAATCAGCACTTGGCTCTGAAAACAAATCTACTCCGTCTATATCTTTACAGATCTCTGCATAAAACTTATGCATCTTTCTACGGCCTTGTACTCTATCATTCAAGACTTCCATTTGTCCTCTTCCGATACCTGCACTGATATTACTCATTCTGTAATTATACCCTATCTGAGAATGCTGATAATGTGGAGCATCATCCCTGGCCTGTGTAGAGAGAAATACCGCCTGATCCTTATCTTCCTGAGAGTGACATACCAATGCACCACCTCCTGAAGTAGTAATAATTTTATTACCATTGAATGATAAAATACCGAAATATCCGAAAGTACCACAAGCTTTTCCTTTATATTTGGAACCTAATGATTCGGCAGCATCCTCAATTAAGGGAATGTTGTATTCTCTGGCAACTGATAAAATTTCATCCATTTTTGCCGGCATCCCGTAAAGATGAACTACGATAATCGCTTTCGGTTTTTTTCCTTTTGCAATTCTATCTTCGATGGCTTCCTTTAAAGCTACCGGGCACATATTCCATGTATCTTTTTCTGAGTCTATAAAGACAGGAGTAGCTCCAAGATAGGCAATAGGATTGGCAGAGGCAGAAAATGTCATAGACTGACAGATCACCTCATCACCATGACCAACATTGCATTCGATTAACGCAAGATGTAAAGCGGCAGTTCCTGCAGAAAGTGCAGCTACTTTTACATTTTCATTTAAGAACATTTCCAAATCTTGTTCAAAACCATCAACATTTGGTCCTAAAGGCGCTATCCAATTTGTGTCAAAAGCCTCATTAATGTACTTCAATTCGTTTCCTCCCATATGGGGAGAGGATAACCAAACTTTTGATTTCATATTTTACTCTTCTAAATTTTTAAACTTCTACTTTTTATTATTTTACCGGGGTTGCCTACTACCGTACAACCATCCGGGATATCACTGATGATGACAGATCCGGCACCAATCGTACACCATTTTCCGATGTTTATCCCTTGTATGACATTCACCCCAATTCCAATATGGGTTCCTTCACCGACATGTACTCCTCCGGCCAATGCAGCATTCGGGGATATGTGTACAAAATCTTCGATGATACAATCGTGATCGATAGAAGCGTTTGTATTGATAATACAGTGCTTTCCTATCTTTACTACTGCATTTATAGTAACACCGGGCATCACGATAGTTCCTTCTCCCATCTTTACTCTTTTAGACACAATCGCCTTTGGATGAAGGAGTGTCATATAGTTGAACAGCTGATCCTGATCAACAATACTTTTTCTCACTCTGTTATTGCCTATAGAAATAAGTACTTCTATATCATGTGACGGAATTTCGTGAAGAACAGTATAATTCAGCACTTTATCTTCCGACAGATATTCATCGATGTAAGCATCAATTTTATACCCGCATTCTTCAGCGACTTCCGCCACTACTTTACCATGACCACTTGCTCCGTATAAATACATATTCTATCTACATTTAATTTAAATTAATTATTTCCCTTGAAAGCTTCTACCGTAGCTTGTTGCGCTTGGTTTATGCCTTCTTTTTTTATTACTTTTTTTAAAGTAAGGAACATCACTTTGCAATCTGTTGCAAACGATACATTATCTATGTACCAAATATCTAATTCAAATTTCATCGTCCAGGAAATGGCATTTCTACCATTCACCTGCGCCCAGCCTGTGATCCCCGGACGTATATTGTGTCTTCTTTTCTGAGATTCATTATATAAAGGAAGATATTGCGGCAACAGAGGTCTCGGACCTATCAGCGCCATGTCTCCTTTCAATACATTTATCAATTGTGGAAGCTCATCCAGGGAAGTCTGACGTATAAAACTTCCTATAGGTGTTAAGCGTTCCGAATCAGGGAGATAATTGCCCTGTACGTCTTTTTTGTCATTCATTGTCTTAAACTTGATGATATTGAATATCTTCTCGTTTAAGCCCGGTCGTGCCTGAACAAAGAATGGTTTACCCTGATTTGCGAAATACAGTAAGATCGTGACTACAATAAAAACAGGTGATAATACCATAAGTGCTGTTAATGCAATCAGAAAATCTATAACTCTTTTAAAAAAAAATTTATACACGAAAGTCTTTTTCTTTAATTAGTTTTTTATATTCACTCAATATGGCATTCCAAACTTCTGATTGCTCGTAACGAGATTCAATCATTGGTCGGGCATTCATTTTTAATTTTTTGTAATACTCTGTATCCGATTTCATTCTTTCCATTGCTTCGCTAAGCTTTTCACTATTTTTAACCGGAACTATCACTCCATTTTCACCTTCCACAATAATTTCGTTGCATCCGTTGATATCAGAAACTATACTTGGTAATCCCATTGCTCCCGCCTGCATCACTACATTTGGAAAGCCTTCACGATAACTTGGAAAAGCCAATACATCAGAAATCGCGAAATAAGGGCGAACATCCTTCTGAAAACCTGCATCTATAATGTCAAGATTGTTCTTAATTTCATTTAAAATATCTTCTGGCAACGGGTCTAATTCCTGTTCCAAAGGACCAACCAATAATAATTTAAATCGATGCTCTGCATTTTTTGTCTTATTTAGAAGAGAAAAAGCTTTAACCAATTCATTAATTCCTTTATCTCCCACCAAACGACCTACAAATACAAAAACAAAGTCTCCATTTTTAATATTTAATTCTTGCCTTAAAAGCTCCTTCTGAGCTTCGGAAACCTGGTCGGGTGAAAAATGTTCCAGATCAATCCCATTCACATTGCCATTCCCGATAACTTTTAAAGACTTTGAAGTTATTTTGTAATTAATTAAATCTTTTTTCACTCCTTCACCTTCCGGATAAATATGGGTGGCAGCCGAACATAATAACTGATCCATACCAATAAGAAGTTTCTTCACCGGCCCCTTCCTTGTGGGGAAAATAAGCCCAGTAAATGTGTGTATTCTTATAGGTACTCCCGCCATTTTCCCTGAAAGCATCGTTAAAAGCCCTGCTTTAGGCGTTATGGAATGTACAATGACCGGTTTTTCTTTTTTTAAAATTTTATATAATTTATAGAGTGAAGTCAAATCTTTTAAAGGGCTGATTCCCCTTTCCATATTTACTTCAATCGTTTTTATCCCTTCTCTCTGTTTTACTTCATCAAGCAATTGACCTTCAGAAGATATTCCTACAATATCATAAAATTCACTTAAGAACTTCAGTTGTCCTTTTAATAAAACATTTAAAGACAATGGTATTGTTGATGTCCGAACTATT
The DNA here is from genome assembly GCF_003815655.1 of Chryseobacterium sp. G0201. Taxonomy (NCBI): domain Bacteria; kingdom Pseudomonadati; phylum Bacteroidota; class Flavobacteriia; order Flavobacteriales; family Weeksellaceae; genus Chryseobacterium; species Chryseobacterium sp. G0201. The sequence continues at coordinate 4,747,926 of NZ_CP033917.1, forward strand.
TTCATATTAATACAAGGATTGAATATCTTTTATTAACCTGTTTCTACTGTCTGTCACCAAACTCATTGACTGATCCAACTGTGATTTTATAGTGTCATATTCTGAAATGGCCTTATCAAACATAGTAATCAGCAAATCCGACTGTACATCCTGAATCTGAACCACGTAATCATCCAAATTAAAATCTCCCATGATACCCAAAGCCTTATTACCACCGTATCCGATCGCAATGGAAGGAACTAAAGATGTCAATGAAAAGATAATCGAGTGAAAACGCGTTCCTATGAAGAAATAAAAGTTGGAATACAGTGCTTTCAATGTATCGCAAGGTAAATTTTCATTAATCCAGATGATATTCGGATCCTGAACCTTTTCAAGCAAATCTTTGATGGCGTTACGGTCGTCTTCATGAGAATTTGGTCCTAATGACTGATTACATAAAGCGACTTTGTATCCTTTACTCAACATATGTTTTGTAAGATCAACAACCGAGTCGATGTATTTTTTGTATAACCCTTCAGGATTTGATAAGCCAGGAAAACGCCAAGGCCTGATCGTAACTCCGACAATCTTATCTTCTGTTGTTAAATTATATTTCTCTAAAATCTTCAAAGCTTCTTCCTGACTTCCTTTTTCCAAGAAAAAACCAAGATCCATTTCTACAGGGATATTTTTTTCTAATAATTCTCCTAAACTTTTGGATGAAACATTCTCACGCGCATAAACTAAGTCCAGTTGATTGAATACTGTACGAACTTGTTGTTTCACCGTTAATCCTATAAACGGTCCATACGAATTAGGTAAAAAGACAACTTTCTTCCCTAATGCCTTCGCCAGTCTTACATAGAATAAAAAATACCACATTAAATAAGGCGCCGTTTTCTCACCATAAGCATGAATAAAACCTCCACCTTTTACAAAAATGGTTTTTGCATCATGAAACTGTTTTACCGTCTGATAGGTTTTATCATCAAAGTTTTTCTTAACTTTTTCAAGATCATTGCAGATTTTAATTAAATGTCTTGTATTCTTAAAATCCATTCCTGCATTTCTGATCTGCTTTAAAAGTTCAAATTTTGACTCTTTAATATGCTCTCCAGATTTATGCTGCCCTCTGCGGGGGTGTTTTAAAATATTATTTAATAATTTAAAGCCGTGTTCTTCAGACTGTTTGCACAACAATGCTCTTTCTTCTGCATTATCACCGGCATCCAAAATATATACCTCGTCATAAAGCCCGGTATCTTTGGCCAACCTCCAGCTTTCCCAGACCAATGCCTGATCACCTTTATTCAAATCTGTTACTCCGGGTACTATTATAGCATTATTCATTCTATATCAATTTTCCTTGTTTTATCCTTTGCGCATTTTGCTTTACCTTATAGTTGATGTATACATTCAGCAGTATTCCGAAAGGAATGGCGATGAGGGTATAAGTTTTGTTGGGGGAACCTTTAAAAAAATTCCATTTTTTGGCAAAAACACATGAGGATATATAATGTACTGAGTTCTTTAGTACTACTTTTTTATTAATCCCATACTTCATTTTCATTTTTCTGTATTCAATGAATGAATTGGGATTCTCTTTATATCTTTTGTATAATCCGTTGGACAATCCGTCCTGTTGGTATTCTATAATACAGTATATGTCATTTGAAAGAAGAAATTTATAATCCTGATCAATCAATGGAAATATCCAGCTTACTTCATGAAAAATCTCATTTTCAAAATATGGGTAAGGCAGATATTTTTTGTATTTTTCGGTATCAAAAATATATTTCTTGTCTCCTTTAATTTTATAATGATCTACTAAATCAGAATAGGTAGATTCTTTGATATCCGGTAAATGCTCACCTGCTACAGAACCGTCTTCATAAGCATCCAAACCGATAATTCCTGCAGAATTGCTTTTCTTATTGGTTTTCCAGAATTTTAATATTTTCCGTATCCCATCGTCAGGCATATAATCATCGGAATCTATACAGGTAAATAATTCAGTATCAATATAATCTAAGGCTAAAATCTGGGCTGCAAGTTTCCCTTTATTTTTCTGATAATGATATTGTATTTCGATCTTGCCTTCTTCTATCCAATTTTCAACTTGGGAAGCAGTATTATCGCTTGAGCCGTCGTCTACAATGATCCACTTAAAATCCGGATTGCTTTGATTGCACAAAGAGTCGTAAAGCCTTTTAAGAGTCTTTTCTCTGTTAAAGGTTGGGGTAAAAACTGTAATCGACTTCATTATTGACCCAGTTTTTTAAATATTTTATCAAACTCTTCAACCTGATTCTTTTTACCGTAATTATTGACAATCAACGATTTTCCATTGTTTGCAATGAATTCGTATAATTTTCTGTCATGATAAAGTTTACAGACGTATTCATAATAATCATCTACGTTATTATGAGTTGTGATATATCCTGTAAAATTGTGTAAAATGTAATCCGTAACGCCGCCTACAGGATTGGCAATAACCGGCATTTCAAAAGCCAATGCTTCCATGATGACACGCGGTAAACCTTCAGTATCAGACGGATGAATCAAAATATCACTATTTTTAAAAATACTGTAAGGATCTTTTTGATTCAAAAGAATCTCTACATTGTCATCAAGTTTAAACTGACTAATTTCATTACGGATCTTTTTCAAAAAATTCTCTGAAACGGGCGTATCATAAACTGCTCCCATTAAGATTATTTTAAAATTAATGTTGTTCTCTTTTAATCTTTTTGCCAAAGAAATAGACACATCCTGCCCTTTTGCCGGTAAAAAACCACCGCAATGCAAAATGACCATCGGATCATTATCCTTACGTTCTTCTCTGCTGTTTTTATATTGTTCAACTTTTGTTAAATCAATAGCATTTGGAACGACAAAAATCTTTTCTAAAGGAGCTAAACCTCCCGTATAGATCGCCTGTCTTGTGGATTGAGACACTCCGATAAAGTAATCGGAATTATACTTAAACATTAATTTTTTAAGAAAACCAATAGAATTATAAGCGAACCAGCCTCTTGCGAAATAGGCGATCTTATAATCCTTCCCTTTTTTTAAGATAGAGTTGGTTTTAATATTATTGATAATTACTACATCAGGTTTAAAGGTCTTCTGAAAATTATTAAATTCTTTTTTCAGTCTAAACCAATCCAATAGAAATAAAGTGATATTTACAAATATCTTAACCGGATTTTTGGAGCTGAAAATTGCAATGGGGGTATCATTTTTCTTTAATATCTTGATAGAGATACCATTAGCTTTTACATCATCAATAAATTCGTTGCAATTACCCCAGAAATCTACGATAACCGAATTATGCCCCTCTTCATTTAGTCTTTTAGCCAATTCTATAGTACTTTTACGAGCACCACCATGAATTTGAACGGCTTCAAGGAAAATTATATTCATTTTTTATATCACTTTAGTAATAATCAGATAAAAATTGAGGTTATAGTTTTTTTAAAGCTTGAATGAATAAATAATTACAATATTTTCAGAGTTATTAAGCTCTATAATGCTGCTCTTATTTTCATTAATTAAGAAGATTTCTTTTCAAATCTGTGTGGTCCGGCATCAATAGTGATAAGGTAAATTATATTTAGGAAACAAAACAATTTCACAAACGTAATGCTATAAAATTATATTTTTGATTCATATATTTCTTTATCTAAAACAAATATACAAAAAAAACAATATATCACAACTGATAGAATAAATTAACGTTTTAATTATTCTTAACACACTGATTGCTATGAAGAAAATTATTATTTCATGAAAAATCTTTTAAAAAATTATGAATAATTTCGTATTCTAAATTGACCTTAGATTCATTCCAATTCAAGGCTGTATCATAAAATCCTAAACACTGATCATAAACATAAGGCTGAAATCCGTAACTGATTTCTACCACTAATGGCTTATCCTTAGTATCAAATATAAAATCATACGCCACACATATCATATTAAGCTGTTTAGCTGCTTTAAAAGCTATTTCTACTGCATCCAAATTGAACGCACCCGGTGCAAACTCAAGCATTCCGCTGCCGGAAGCTCTAAAATCATTATCTCTTGTATTTCTTTTCAGATAAAAACATTTATCACCAATAACAATGAGCCTTATATCGTACGTCAGATTAGGAATAAACTCTTGAAAATAAACGTAGTTTCTCTGTTTTGGAAAGACTTTGTATTGTTTGTCCACAAAAATGCCTTTAAAACCCCATTTTACCACTCTCAGAAAATTATGTTGCGTTTTCTGTCTCCAGAACCTTTCGATAGTATCAGTAAAAACCGTCCAAGAATCGAAGGCTGCGAAACCACTTCCAAATGCCTGTTTTACTATCTTTCTCGCCTGTTCATTTGTTCTCACAAGCTTTACATTGATTGATCCTGCGCCTCCTTTTAATTTAAAAACTTTCGGGAACAATGTATTTTCTATATACTTTTCAGCTTCTTTCTGATGATAAAAAACATCTGCTTTTACCAATGGGATATCGAGTGCTTCCAAAAGATACTTTTGTGCCACTTTATCATCAAAATGCCAGTACGTATCTTCATTAGGAAACGTCTTTATACCGATCTGGTTGATAGACCTGAATAAAGTTTTTGCATGGAGCATATCCTCAAAATAATTCTGATTAAAGTGCCACATAAAATGCGTTACCTTATTCTCTTTTATCTGCTTAATAATATCGTTATCAAAAGCATTTAATAGCACATAAGGTATCTTCTTCTCTTCCAGATATTCAATCCAGCGATCAGAAAAACTTCCTTTACGATGATGTATTCCTATCTTCATTTCTTTCTGTTAAAAAATTTATAATATAATCCTCCACCCATCACACATCTTGCTAAAGACAAATTGATAGCAGCTCCCAATACAGAGTAAAAATGTATCAACGGATAGGCTAAAACAAACCCCAAAAGAGAAGCAAATAATGTGTTTTTCATTACCAGCTTATCTTCACGGTGTATGATAAAATAATTAAGTCCGAAAATATTATACAGTGTATAACCGAGCAGCCCTATCGCTAATATTAATAGTACCCAAAAGGCATTATCGTAGCTTATATTCAAATACCAGAAGATTACTTTATTTAAAGCTAAAACCCCGATTATCATTACACTTATGGTAACCAACATCATTTTTTTATACCATTGAAATGCATCTTTTTTGCGATTTAAGAATGGGAAAAAAACACGGGAAAGAATTTCAATTAACGTTACAATCAGATTTACTACCGTTAAAATAGCCTGATAAATACCCACCAATTTGGCTGTTCCTAAAATTCCCAATAAGAAAGTGCTGGTATTATTGTATAACGTTGGCACAAACTGATTGATGAAAATCGGCGAATTAATTTTAATCGTTTTAATGACTGTTTTATAGGGCAGAAGGATAAATTTCAGCTTATATTTCTTTACTAATAAATATTGCCCCACTAAACCAGCTCCAATATATCCGGCACTCTGCAAGAGTGGATAGATCCAGAAATCACTTTCTTTTTTAATGAAAATAAAAACACATAACGTGAAAAAAAGTTTAATTCCTAAATTTAAATATGTGATATAACGCATTTTTTCAATGCCCTGAAAAAACCATTCAGGAAATAATACGTATCCTAATAAAAGTAAGCTTGTATAGAAATAAATTTCTTTGTTTTCCCAAAACGGAGGATATAAAAAGACTGCTATAGCAATTAAAATCCAGGAAAGTAATAAGAACAGCGTTTTAATGGTTAAAACTTTACTGTAAATAATATTCAGCTTTTTCGGACTGTCTCTATTGAGAGCCACATCACGGGTCGCTGTAATTCTAAAGCTAAAATCAGTCAGCGCCGTAAAATAAGCGATCAACGATGCCGAAAAAACAATAACTCCATATTTTTCGAAACCTATTACTCTTAAAATATAAGGCAGAGTGGCCAATGGAAGCAACATCCCTATTAACTGCAATGCAGATAATGAAACGAAGTTTTCCAACAGCGCTTTTTTGTCCTTAGTATTAAAAATATTTTTTATTTTGTTGATCATTATTTTAAAGTAATCGTTTCGGCATTATTCTTAAACTTTTGACCATAGCCAGTTGCGCTTTTTGATGCTGTATTTCCTATTTTCTTCAAATCTATATTCACATTTACCTGATGCGGAGCTCCTTTAAATGATCTGAATTTTGCTGTAGAATTATTTTGTGAAGAAAAGTTACTTACACTGATATTTCCATCTAACTTAGGAAAACCCTGATCAAATTTATCTCTGGTTACCGCCATTCCAAAGCCTATTTTAGAACCGTTATCTCTAAAATTGTTTATTGTAATGGAAATTGCTTTTTGTTGTTTACCAACCATATTTCCGGGTGAAATTATGATTCCGTAGTTGCCGTTATTTTGGGTTTCTATGTTAGTTAGCTTAACATTTTTAACGTCGTAAGCATTGCTGTCCGGCTCAATATCAATTCCCGCCTGAGGATTGGTTCCTGATGTATTGGCGATGTAAGCATTTTCTACAACCAAATTGGTTACTCCTCCGATAGTTAATCCGTTTCTGCGGTTGTCTTTTAAGATGGTATTCTTAAGCGTTATATCTGAAGAATTTCTATTGTTTCTGCCACCTATACAAATCCCGTCGCCCCAAGTGCTTTCGATGGAAGATCCGATGATATTGATATTTGTGGATGATAAAATGTATATCCCCATTCCCCATTCTCCGGTAGTCGACAAATGTTTATGTTTATCTCCGATCAGACTCGGATAATAAATATCTACATTCTGAATATTGAATAAATTAAGGATTCCGTTACGGTCTTTACTATTCGGTTTCATAATCAACTTTGAATTCTTCTGAAAAAGAATTTTTTGATTTGATTTTAATGTTAACCCATTTTCGTTAACCAAAATCGGAAAATCCGGCATAACAAGCGTAGAATTTTCGTTGATTCCTTTTTGAATTAAATCCGTATAGTCTTTATCGCCTTTGTTGGAATATCCTTTTGGCAGATACAATGTAAGATCTTTTGCCGCTTTAAAGTCTCCACTTTTGACAGTCGAATAACCTGAAAAACGGTCTTTAACATAATATTGAGAACTTCCAAAAAAATATATCAATACGAAAAATAACAATATTACCTTTTTCATTTTGCTGAATTTAATTTATTAATCATTGTAAAAAATGGTATAAATACAACCAAGTTGATAAACAGTGTCGCAGAAAGGGAACCAATATTAATCATCATTGAAGTTGCACAGCCCAATGCTAGAATAACATATAAAAAGAACAATACCGGCGACTGTGTAGAATACGCTTTTGCCTCAAATTTAAAAGCCAAAATGCTCAGTATAAATATATATATGTAAAAGAAATAAATAGAAAAATGGTACAATCCTGCTACCGACACCGGCACAATCTGATCTCTCGAACGCCCAGCTCCGTAAATCTGATTATTGAATTTAATGTTGGTCTTATAATTATCATTTGAAAATTTAGACAACACAGGAATGTTTTGCGTAATATCAGAAACAAAGTAATAATACTGGTCAAAAACACTTACCTGATTCTTTTTGTAGGAATCATATCCGATCGCATAATTGCCGACTCCTCCAAAATAAGCATTCAATTGATGAAGGCTGAAAAAACCTCCCACATCAGCTTTTTTTGCATTTCCGGAAAACTTCGCCAATGAAGCCAACATTAATATAAGTCCAAAGAAAACAGACGTATAAGTGACTACTTTTCTCTTATAAGTCGGGTAAAAATAAATCAATAAAAGTACCAAAGGAAATGTAGCATATACAATACTGAATCTACTAATCCCAATAATAATCGTGGCATTTATTATTACAACAAATACCGACAGCATAAGCTTTGTCCTTTGTTTTACCTTAAATGAATTGATTACTGAAAAGATAAAAACAACGATATATGCCCTCATCACCGGAAACATGATACTTACCAACGGAGAAACACTCTCCAGATCACCGGAAACTTTAAGCTTCAAATACTTTGCAATATCCCATACAAAACTTAACTTCTGTAGAAAGCTTCTGTTGGTTACAATAATCAATATAAAAAGTAAAAACAGACCGGTATTAATTGTATTTAACTTTAAAAAATTTAATTGTCTGGTCTTTTCTTTTATCTCTTTCGAATATGTACAGATATGATAAGCAATTAAGATAAATAACAGCTCGACAAGCATCATCGAAACCGCGTAAGGTTCGTTGACGGTTGTACTCCCGAATCTCAGTTTATCATCAGTTAAAAAAAGGCATGGAATAACAATATATCGTATAATCTGCTGAACAGTAATGATCCAGAAAATAAAATACGACTTAAGCTTTACAAATATATCTGAAATAAATAATGCAAAAAATCCCAGCCCTATCGGTAAAAAATACACATCTGAATATGAGGTGTTCGTCATCTTTCCATAGATCACAAAACCTATGAAAAAAAACAAAAAGCTTACAATGAATAAAGCTAATTTTGGTGACAATCTATTTACCTCCATACCCAACTAATACTTCTACTCTCTTAACTATACTGTATTACAGTCTAGAATCACATTCTTCTAAAATTCCCTTTACATCATAAATCACTCCTCCTTCTTTTAGATACTTACGTAAATCCAAATTCATGAACTCATTATGTGCAACAGTAAGAATAATCGCATCAAACTTTTCATCGGGAATCTCATTAACAACCGTAAGACCATACTCATGTTTTACTTCCGCAGGATCTGCCCAAGGATCAAAAGTCGTCACTTGTAACGCATAATCCTCAAGCCCGGTAATTACATCTACCGCTTTTGTATTACGTACATCAGGACAGTTTTCTTTAAACGTTATTCCTAAGTTTAAAACTTTAGCATCATTGATGGTAAGCTTCTTTTTAATCATCGTTTTCACCAACTGTGAAGCTACATACTGCCCCATAGAATCGTTAAGACGACGTCCAGCCAGTATGATTTCCGGGTGATAGCCGTTTTCTTGTGCTTTTTGCGCTAGGTAATAAGGATCTACTCCAATACAGTGACCACCTACTAATCCGGGCTTGAAGGGTAAAAAGTTCCACTTCGTTCCGGCAGCTTTTAATACGGCGTGAGTATCAATTTCCAAAAGATTGAAAATCTTTGCTAATTCATTAACAAAAGCGATATTGATATCTCTTTGTGAATTTTCAATTACTTTGGCAGCTTCTGCAATCTTGATTGTTGGTGCCAAATGAGTTCCAGCAATGATCACAGATTTATATAAACCATCTACTACTTCTCCAATTTCGGGTGTTGAACCAGAAGTCACTTTTAAGATTTTTTCTACAGTATGTTCCTTATCTCCCGGATTAATACGTTCCGGAGAATATCCTGCGAAAAAGTCTTCGTTAAATTTCATTCCTGAAACTTTTTCCAGAACAGGAATACATTCTTCTTCAGTAGCACCAGGATATACGGTAGATTCATAAATTACAATATCTCCTTTAGACAATACCTTACCTACAGTTTCTGAAGCTTTATATAAAGGCGTCAGATCGGGACGGTTATGTTTATCAACCGGAGTTGGAACTGTAATAATGTAAATGTTTGCCTCCTTAATATCGTTGATATCATAAGAGCAGTACAATCCATTTTTATCGGCTTGATTAAAAGGGTTTTCCTGTGTTAATATAGGCTTCAATACTTCGGGTTCTACCTCTAAAGTACTGTCTACCCCTATATTCAGTTCCTCAATCCTTTTTTTATTGATATCGAAACCTACAACCGGATACTTGGTTGCAAATAATCTACCCAAAGGCAGACCTACGTATCCTAATCCGATAACGGCAATCTTAAATTGTTTTTCCACAAAGATTCGGTTTAAAAATATTTATTTTAAATTTTCCCAGTACCAACTGATAGCTTCCTGTAAGCCTTGTTCTATAGTATGGGTAGGCTGATATCCTAATAATTTTTCTGCTTTTTCAACCGAAGCTAACGAGTGCGGTATATCACCGACACGGTTCGGACCATGCGTAGCATCAATCCCGGCAATTTTTTCATCGAATTCACTTAAATATTTTTTAAGGTATCCAATAAGATCATTCAATGTTGTACGATCACCTACCGCTGTATTATACACTGTATTGATTGCTTCCGGGTTTTCTGTCAACATTGCCAGTTCATTCATCTGAATGACATTATCAATGTAAGTGAAGTCACGCGAATAATCTCCTGTTCCATTGATTTTGGGAGATTCATTATTCATAAATTGTTTTATAAACAAAGGAATCACGGCTGCATACGCTCCGTTGGGATCCTGTCTGCGTCCGAATACGTTGAAATATCTTAAACCGATACACTGCATTCCGTATGTTTTTGAGAATACGTCAGCGTATAGTTCATTTACATATTTGGTAATGGCATATGGCGATAATGGTTTCCCGATTACGTCCTCTACTTTAGGTAATGAAGCAGAGTCACCATAAGTTGATGATGAAGCAGCATATACAAAACGTTTTACGTTGGCATCACGCGCCGCGATCAACATATTTAAAAATCCTGAAACATTCACATCATTACTTGTGATAGGATTTTTAATAGATCTTGGAACAGAGCCTAATGCCGCCTCATGCAATACATAATCTACATTTTCAACTGCTTTTTGGCAAGTTTCCAAATCGCGTATATCTCCTTCAATTAATTTATAATTTGGGTTTTGAAGAAAAGGCTCGACATTATGACGGTGACCTGTTTCAAAATTATCTAAACAAACTACAAAATAGCCTTTGTTTAGAAAATATTCCGTTAAGTTAGAACCGATAAAACCAGCTCCGCCTGTAATTAAAATTTTATGCATTTCTATGATTTAAACATTTTCTTCCACCAACTTTTCTTATCATTTTGACCGTAGCCATATCCGTAGCTATAGTTATATCCATAGCCGCCTGCGCGCTTCGAAACATCGTTAATGATAAAAGATACATTCGTTAATTTAGATTCCTTCACCTGATCATTGGCAAAATCTACCAGTATATTTCTTGATATTCCGGATCTTACTACATATAAAGTTGCATCTGCAGCATCAGCAATACTTAATGTATCCGAAACCAGCATAAGCGGTGCAGAGTCAATAATAATATAAGCATATTGAGACGACATCTCCGAAATAAGCTTCTGATATCTTCCATTTGAAAGCAGTTCCTGAGGATTTGGAGGAATTGTTCCTGCATAAATGACATCACATGCAGGATTGGTTGTTGATGTATGGATAAGATCGTCTACATCTACCGAATCATCATATAAATATTCTGTAAGACCTTTTCTTTTCGTCGGTTCGCTATCATATCTCTGGATCTGCGGATTACGAATATCCGAACCAATCAAAAGAGCTCTTCCGTTTTTATTGGCTAAAGTAAGAGCAAGATTTACGGATACAAGGGTTTTTCCCTCACCTTTTACCGAAGAAGTCACCATAATAACTTTGGCAGAATCTTTTACCGGTAAAACAAATTTAAGGTTGGAAACAAGGACCCTGAATGCTTCCGCCAACTCTGAAAAGTCGTTTTTCTGAACCAAATGGTTTTCTTTATCTTTAAGTGATGGTATATCAACCAATACTCCCAGCCCGGAACGTTCTTTAATATCATCTCTTGTATAGATTTTGTCATCAAAACCAAATAACAAATAGAAAATTGCAAAAGGAATTAATAATCCTAAGAAAAAGGCTCCCGGAAGGATAATACCTCTTTTAGGCGATACCGGAGTATCTTCTGTAAATGCAGGATTTACAATTTTGGCTTTCGGTACATCTACCGATAGGTTGATTGCATTTTCTTCTCTTTTTTGCAATAAGAATAAAAATAACTGCTCTTTAAGGTTTTGCTGACGCTCAATTCCCCTGTATACTTTAGATTGACCGGGAACTTTTTCTATAACATTATTACTGGTTGTGATTTGATTTTGAAGTTGAGAAATACCAGCCTGTACGGTTTCTTTCTGCTCACGAATGTTATCACGGATAACATCTTTCAATGAAGCAATTTCTCTGTTCATTTCAATGACAGCAGGGTTTTCATTGGTTGCCTGCTTAAGTGTCTTATTTCTAGTGATAAGAAGCTGATTGTATTGAGAAATCGATTGCTCCAATGAAGGATTCAACCCCAGATTAGACGGCATAAGCTGATTGTTACTTTTTGAAGCTTCTGCAGTAAGAGAGTTCAAAAGATCAAGCTGTGTCTGCTGAAGAAGAAGAGTCTTAGTATTCTCACTTGTATTCTGAAGTGCTAATTCTGCCTGCGCCTGCAAATCAACGATACGATTGCGGTTTTGAAAATCTTCTTTCTGATTTTCTACCCCGGAAAGATCTTTGGTAATAACCTCTAGTCTTTTATCAATAAATTTCTGAGTATTCTCAGCCTGTAAATTTTTATCTTTTTGGCCATCTAAATTATACTGTTTGGTCACTTCGTTAAGAATAGCCTCTGATTTTTCCGGAAGAGATCCTATAAGGCTAATATCCATCAACATTGCCTTTTCATCCGGTAAATTTACCTGTATCTTTTTTTCGAGTCTTTTTACCTTCTCAATCGGATTCCAAAAAATAATTTTATATTCTGATTTAAAAGCAAGAACAGGATTTCTTTGTAAAACTACTGTTCCAAAATCCAGTTGCAAAGGAATATTGAATTTCCCTTTAAAACTTCCTTTCTTCTCACTCTTAAGGATAAACTCATCGCCCTTTACACCTGTTACCGTGTATTGAGAAGATACAAATTTTTTATTATCTTTATTATAAGTGACTATTTTTGCGGTGATAGGAGCATTGCCAAACAGCTGCGAATCTTTAATTTCCCCTGAATTGTAATATTCTACATTCAGATTAAGATTTTGTACTACCTGCATCAGTATTGGTCGTGAATTCACAACCGCAGCTTCGCTTTTTAACTCATCAGCATTCCCAAGGCCTATTCCGAGATTATCAAGGTCGGCTAGCGCTGAGGAAAGATCATTTTGTTTTTTATCAAATTTAAGGGTAGTTTTAGACTGATACTGAGGTACACTGTATCTAAGGTAAATATAAGCACCTGTTACAAAGACTAAAATAGAGGCAATAAACCAAGGCCATTTATACAGGTATTGAGAAACAGTTTTCCTTATGTTTAATTTTTCGTCCTTTGTTTGAAATTCTATCTGCTGCATATTTCTTATTATCTTGTTAAAGCAACAATAAGCGTCCCCGCCGTTAGTAATGCGCCAATAATCTGGAACGTTAAAGCTCTGTTAGGATTAGTGTTTGCAAGAACTTGCTTATTTTTATCCGGCTGCACATATAATATGTCGTTTTGCTTTATATAGTAATAAGGCGAACTTACAATATCCGATCTGGTAAGATCAATCTGAACAATCTGATCAACCCCATCATCTCCTGTACGGATAAGTTTAACATTGGTACGATCTCCATAATCAGTCATATCACCCGCTAAACCTAATGCCTGAAAAATATTGATCTTTTGGGAAACACTTTGCTTCTGCCCAGGATCTTTCACTTCTCCTAAAATACTTACATTGAAGTTTTTCAGGGTAATTGACACCATAGGATCTGCAAGATATCTCTTCAGACGAGACTCAAGGTCTTGTTTTAGCTGCACCTGAGTCATTCCTTTAACGTATACATTTCCTAATACCGGAAAATATATATTTCCTTCTTCATTTACTAAATACTCACTTGGCTGTACATACTGATTTATTCCGGTACCCGAATCACTTCCTACCTTGTTTGTCGTATTAAGATTAAAAGGTTTTACTGCAATTTCGTCAAGTGCAGAAACAAGAATCAGAAGAACGTCCCCTTCCTGAATATGCAACCCTTGAAACTTCGCCTTGTTAACCTCTTCCGTCATGTCATGATTTGACATGTATACCATATTCTGCTTTGGCTTACATGATAGTAAAGTAACCGATAACAGCATTAAATATATAATAATTGTAATTTTCTTCATATGATATTCATTCTACGTCTTGTAAGCTTGTAAGTTTCTAGGCATACTTAAAAGTAGCCGGTCTTATTTTTTTTGATCGATATTAAATATATTTCACTGCAAATCTATCATTGATAAAAAGAAAAAAAACTACTACAAACTCACTTCTCGATCGTAAAAGTTTTAAATAAAAGCATAAAAAACATTATGCCGTATAATTGCAGTATCCTTGATAATATCCTTGATACTAAAATCAAAAAATTAGAGTCTACATTCATCTTTAAAAAAAAGACTTTAAGGCTCAATTTTGAAAATGTACAAGATCCAGCTATTTATATTTTTATCTTAATAAGACTTATCACTTACAAGTGAAAAGTATTTTATTTTAATGTTAATTCTTTTTCTAGCAATTTTCATTCCGATTTTAGGTAAAACAGTAAAAATATTTGTTTATTTTTAATTTATATATAGTATAATTTTAACTATGTTACTGATACACTTTATTTTCCGTTACTTTATCCAACACTTCAAATTCTGAATTATTACTTATAAATTCCGGAACTATGGTCTTTAAAATTTTAACCACCTGCAATCCGTCTTTCTTTATAGCTGCCCGCATAATTTGTTTGCACAAAAATTCTATATCTTCAAAGTCCATCAACGGGTCTTTCGATATCATGATTTTCTCATGATGTGTAGGAATCGTTGTAGAATTGTCGGTCAAAAGCTCCTCATATAGCTTTTCACCAGGTCTTAAGCCAATAAAATCAATTTTAATATCAACATCAGGGGTATACCCTGACAATTTTATCATTCTCTTTGCCAGATCAAGAATTTTGATTGGTTTACCCATGTCAAAAACATAGATCTCACCTCCCTGCCCCATTGTTCCTGCTTGAAGCACCAACTCGCATGCTTCAGGAATAGTCATAAAATAGCGGATGATATCGGGATGCGTAATCGTAACAGGGCCACCTTTTGCAATTTGTTTCCTGAAATGTGGTATTACCGAACCGTTGGAGCCCAGCACATTCCCAAAACGTGTCGTAATAAACTTTGTACAATTATCATTGCAGTTTTGTAAAGACTGTACAAAAAGTTCGGCTGCTCTTTTTGAAGCCCCCATAACATTGGTAGGATTCACAGCCTTATCTGTGGAGACCATCACAAAGCGGTTAACATTAAATTTTTTGGATAATAAAGCTAAATTTCTGGTTCCTGCAATATTTACAAAAATAGCTTCGTGCGGATTATCTTCTATAAGAGGTACATGCTTGTAGGCTGCCGCATGATAAACTATTGAAAATTGATGATCCTCAAATAATTTTTCAAGTCTATAACTATTTGAAATATCTGCCAGTATAAATTTGAATCTTTGGTTTGGGAATCTTTCCAACAATTCAAGCTTCAGTTCATGTAAAGGAGATTCGGCCTGATCGACTACAACAATAATTGATGAATTCAACTGGGCAACCTGTCTTACAATTTCACTTCCTATAGAGCCGGCACCTCCTGTTACCAAAACACTTTTATTAAAATGACGGCTTCTTACATCTTCACTTTTTATTTTAATAGGTGTACGGTCGAGTAAATCTTCAATCTGAATCGGGCGTATTTCTCCAATAATTCCGCCTTCATTTATTTTATTAATTACAGGTACTTTTAACACTTTCAACCCTTTGTCTAATGCGAGAGCCGTCCATTCTTCCATATCCGCCTTCGTCAACACTTCTTTAATTAAAATAGCATCAAATTGCTTTGTCAAATGAGTACTTGTAAGAAATTCCTTTTTACTAAAAATTTTATGTCCAAGTAACACAGCTTTTTTACAATCCGATCTTGTATTAAGAAATCCTGCTAATTGATAAGGATGTGTTGGATTGTGAATAATGGCATTTGCTAATGATACAGATTCATCTTCTATTCCTACGACAGCAATTCTTATTTTGGATGAAGTATTCTTAGCACCTATAAATAAACTGAAAAACTGCTTAGTAAGCATCCTGAAAAAAAACATCAGAAAAATAGAAATGAAAAAAAACAAGAAAAGTCCCGGATATAAATACACTGATTTACCTAATACCGATTCTGAAATAAAATTTAGCCCCAACAATACAAAAAGTGTACTACCCGATGACCATACAATTTTAAAAAAATCAAAAAAAGTAGAATGCCTTACAATCCCTGCATATGTTTTGAATAAAAACATAAATAAAACGTTAACAGCGATAACTGCCAGTATTTTTTCTTTACGATATTCAATAAAATTAATTTTTACATTCAGATTTTTTAAGAGCAAATGTGAAATTAAGATAGAAAAAGAAATGATTGAAATATCGATAAAAAAAACTACCCATCTAGGTATATATCTTAACTCTTTGATTTTAAAAACATTCCCCATACTACAAATAGACCAAAAATATTAATCTTATTTAATTCATCATTTGGTGGCTTGTTTTATTTGACAAAGATAAATAATTATTATTAATATTTTCACTCTCATATGTTAATTTCATTTAAAATATGATTTCAATAGGTAATTTTTTTTCAAAAAAAGATACAAAATTTAGACAGTAACGTCCATGAATTCTTAGATATAGCAATTCAAATTTTAGCATAACTGTAATAATAATTAAGATTTTAAAATTGCAGGAATACACTTTGAATTTTCTACCGAACGGTTCGATATATCGTCTTGAATAATACATCCAAAATGATACTCTTTAAATAAAAACAGTGTATAAGAATACTCTTACACACTGTTTATCAATTATTTATCACCTTATCATTTTGATAAGATTTCTTACTTTAAAAGTTTTTTCTTAACACTAACGTTTGATTACTTTCACTGTTTTCACCGTATTACCAGCAGTATTTACCTGAACCAGATAAACTCCTGATGCAAATCCTGAGAAATCAACCGTTCCTTTCGTATCATTAATAACTTTAGTCGTTACCAGCTGTCCTGCTGCACTGTAAACTGTAACTGAAACAATCTTTTCATTATATGAAACATTCAGGTAATCCTGTACCGGATTCGGGAACACTTTCAGATTATCATTCTTTGATAGTGTTGAAGTTTCATCCACTGCTAATGTACTTACAGGACATACAACAGGAACGAAAATTCTCTTTTGAACATATGTACCATCTCCTATTTGACCAGAACTATTATGCCCACATCCTGATAAAAATCCATTATTATCTATTACAAATGTATTGAATGAACCTCCTATAACAGTTTGTCTGTTAGTGGAATTTCCTATTTGCATTGGAGTATATTTAAAGTCTGTAGTTCCGTCTCCCAATTGTCCAACATCATTTAATCCCCATGTCCAAAGTGTTCCATCGGTTTTTATTCCTAAAGAAGTATAAAAATTGTTAGCATCAATACTTTTCCAATTTGTAGATGATCCAATTTGTATAGGACTTGTTTTACTCGTTGTAGTTCCGTCACCTAATTGCCCATAAGTATTAATTCCCCAAGCCCATAAGGTTCCATCGGTTTTTATTCCTAACGAATAATTAAGTCCGCCAACAATACTTTTCCAATTTGTAGCTGTTCCAATTTGTGTTGGAGTAGATTTATTTACTAAAGTTCCATCACCTAATTGTCCATTACTATTAAGTCCCCAAGCCCATAATGTTCCATTAGTCTTGATGGCAACAGTATGCTGTACTCCAGGTGCTACCATTTTCCAATCATTTGCTGTTCCTATTTGTGTTGGAACAGAAATATTTACTGCAGTTCCATCTCCTAACTGTCCGTTATCATTAAGTCCCCAAGCCCAAAGTGTTCCATTGGATTTTATAGCCACTGTATAATTGTCTCCAGTTGTAATACTTGTCCAATCATTTGCTGTTCCTATTTGTGTTGGAGTAGATTTATTTACTAAAGTTCCATCACCTAATTGTCCGTTATTATTATATCCCCAAGCCCATAATGTTCCATTTGTTTTTAATGCTATAGAGTGAAATTTACCAGCAGATACTTTTGACCAATTATTTGCTACTCCAATTTGTGTTGGAGTAATCTTTTGTATATTCGTTCCATCTCCTAACTGTCCATAATTATTGCCTCCCCATGCCCATAATGTTCCATCGGTCTTTATTCCTAATGAATAAGTATCTCCGGGACTAAAGTTTTGCCAACAACCTGTTGTAGATGTAGGAAGTGTAGTAAATGATCCTCCCGGTATCCAATTAACTTGGCTGCTGGATCCACAATTAGAACTTACCCACCAATAGTAAATGGTATTAGGTAATAAATTTGTCAAATTTGCCGTTGTGGAAGATGTAGTTCCATCTATACCACCAATCGTTGAATTTGTACTGTAAAGATACTGATAACCTCCGCTAGGAGCCGATGTCGGTGCCACCCAATTAAGAGTAGCTGATGAAGAAGTTATATTAGAGCTGTACAATTGACTTGGAGGATTACAACTTCCCGATGTCGGACAAGTGATAGAAGTGAATGAAGTTTTATACACTGTAGTACCATCTCCTAATTGTCCTCCTGCGTTATTTCCAGTAGCTTTCAAAAAAGCATCATTATCTATAGCTAGAGTATGAGTTGAACCCGCAGAAACCATGCTAAAGTCGGTAGCATTTCCTACAGAAATTGAGTTTGAACTATTCATAGTACCGTTACCGAACTCTCCAGAATCGTTTCGCCCGCAAAAAAATATATTTCCAGGTGTTATTGTACCTACCGTATAATACGATCCTGCATCAATACTTTTAATCTGATCAAATACTGCAGTTGGTGTAGATCTGTTGGTATTGGTACCATCACCAAGTTGTCCCTCGTTATTTCTTCCCCAAGTATAGAGAGATCCATTTGCATTGCTTGCTACAGAATGATAAGATCCCGCTGCAATATTTGTCCAACTCGTATCAGTTCCTATTTGTATAGGTATTATTTTATTTACCGTTGTACCGTCACCTAACTGGCCATACTGATTGTATCCCCAAGCCCAAAGTGTTCCATTGGTTTTTATGGCGAGAGAAAACTCAGTACCAGTTGCGATACTACGCCAATTAGTTGCTGTTCCTATTTGTGTAGGTACAACTTTAGTTACCATCGTTCCGTCACCTAATTGCCCACTACTATTAGACCCCCAAGCCCAAAGTGTTCCGTTTGTTTTTATGGCTAATGTATGAGCGCTTGTTATATCTACCTCTGCCCAGTCGGTAGCGGTTCCTATTTGTGTAGGAGTATTTCTGTCGACCGTAGTTCCGTCTCCCAGTTGACCTGCCCAGTTGTAGCCCCAAGCCCAAAGTGTTCCATCTGTTTTTATTGCAATTGAATACAGAGCACCTGCAACAACTTTTCTCCAATTATTGGCAGTTCCTATCTGGGTTGGGACATTTTTAGGAACCGTAGTTCCGTCACCTAACTGGCCATACTGATTGATTCCCCATGCCCAAAGTGTTCCATCTGTTTTTATTCCCAAAGAATGGGTACCGCCTGCACTAATTTTTTGCCAACAACCCGCAGGAGGAAGTGTTGTAAAAGATCCTCCGGGAATCCAAGCGCTTTGGTTGGATCCGCAATTAGACATCACCCACCAGTAGTAAGTAGTATTAGGTAATAAATTGGTTGCATTGGCTGTTGTTAAAACAGTATTCCCATTGGCTGCTCCCATAGTTGGAGACGTACCATATGCATATACATATCCTCCGGTAGGCGCTGTTGCTGAAGGTGACCAATTCAAGGTAGCTGTTGTAGAAGTAATATTTGAAGTATACAACTGACTTGGAGGATTACAACTTGTAATACAGGCAACCGGAACAAATGAATATCTCTGAGTAGTCGTACCATCACCTATTTGCCCTGAATCATTAGCTCCACAGCCTGACAAATATCCATCTACATTTATAAATAGTGTATTTTTTCTGCCTCCGACAATCATTTGTCCATTGCTTACAGTTCCGATATATGCTGGTGAATTTTGATTCGTTCCTGTACCGTTTCCTAATTGTCCAAAACTATTATCTCCACATGTATAGGTATTTCCGTTAGAAAGAATGAACATAGAATGTCCGTTACCTGCTGCAATACTTTTAACCCCTGTAGTAATTACAGTAGGAGTATTTTTATTAGTATTGGTATAATCACCTAACTGGCCGAAATCATTTTGTCCCCAAACAAAAAGATTACTACTGGTTTTATAAGCTAACGAATGGTTAAGACCTGCAGCAATATCTTGCCAATCTGTTGCGATTCCAATTTGAATCGGGTTAGATTTGCTTGTATTGGTACCATCACCTAACTGTCCTGCTCCGTTACTTCCCCAAGCCCAAAGCGTTCCATTGGTTTTTATGCCTAGTGTATGATATCCTCCCAGTACAACTTTTCGCCAGTTCGTAGCTGTACCAACTTGAGTCGGAGTCGTAATATCAGCGGTAATTCCGCCTCCCAATTGTGCAGTTCCATTATTTCCCCATCCCCAAAGTGTTCCGTTTGTTTTTATGGCGACTGTCTGAGCAATTCCGGCACTTACACTTTGCCAATTGGTGGCAGTTCCTATTTGCGTCGGAATATTTCTACTTATTGTAGTTCCGTCACCTAATTGGCTGCTGCCATTAAATCCCCAAGCCCAAAGTGTTCCATCGGTTTTTATAGCAACGGTATGCGAGCTACCAGCCACTACTTTTGTCCAATTATTTGCAGTTCCTATCTGCGTTGGTTTATTTCTACTTGTTGTAGTTCCGTCGCCTAGCTGGCCATTACCGTTAAGACCCCATGCCCACAATGTTCCGTCTTTTTTTATTCCTACAGAATGGCTGAAACCAGAGCTCACGCTTTGCCAACACTGGGCAAATGACTGTAAGCTGATTAACAGCATTAATAAATAAAGAATTTTCTTCATGTTTTAGTTTTAATATTGTCCTACTCGTTTAGCTTTTCGGTTTCGCTTCGTTTGAATGGTTTCGGAACTCCATAAAAAATGAGTCTCGATCAATGAATGAACGCAGATTTAAAAATATTTTCGTTGATAAAAATGTGGTATCGTCACTGGTAAAATCTAAATTTTCTTTGGTATCACAAAAATTTACATCTAATTTTAGGAAATAGTTAAATAGGCCCTATTAATTAAATATGACTTGTTGTTCTAAAGAAATTTTAAGAAATTACGATTGTTTTAAATTGTTGGATACAATTAGGATTGACGAATTAATAAAATACGGTGTAGTTTTCTTCATTTTCATGATTTAATTAGTTTTCTTTTTTAGGTTTTAGTTTTTTAGTTAAAAACAACAAGGTCATCAACGATGATTTTATGTTGCCGTTTGCAAAAATATATCTTTCTTATGGACTATCAAATAGTTGACAGAAAATAGTAGTATTTTTTTTCCATACGATGTTGCTACATTTTACAGAACGAATCAGAATCAAACTTTTTTAGGAGCAAAAAGATGGCAGATGACATCAAATTTTACTAAAATGAGATGTATCATAGATAAGGTTGAATATTTTAGCTAAATTTGCTCCTTCATTTTTTAAATATCACACATGAAAAAAAAATTAATTTACAATTTTCCCGTTCTTTGGCAAAAGCCTGCAAAACGACAGTCATTAATTTTGAAATACCTAATTCAAATAGTTTAAAAGTATTCTTATTAAAAAATGGTTTATCTTAATACTTCAAACGCATAATTAACATTTATTTTAAATTAGAATTCATTTACGTGAATAAAATTGGTTAACAACTGTCTTTTAATACATTATAGATTAAAACAGATGTATGATATCTCAGACAGCTTCTTAGCATAATCTAAAACCATAACCTTTATAAAACCCTCACAAATAAAGGAATATAGGCAATAAACACAGTATAATGAAATGCATAGCATTCATGGTATCTAGACTATGGATATTAAAAAAAAATGCTACTTTTGCTCACAGGAATAAAAATTGTTTTTTTAGCGTTTTTATTAGTAATTTAGATATACCAAATTATAAAACATTAAAAATCATCACATGAAAAAAATAATTCTACTATTTACTTGCATGTTCGGTATTTCGGTATTTTCACAGATAAAAGTCTTGAAAAACGAAACTTTAGTGGAAATTGGTAAAGATAATTCCGTTGGTTTATATAAAAAAGAAGATAAATTCACGATCAACTACCAGGATCTTAACACCGCTAATCTAAATACTTTCAGATCTTTTTCATTTCAAAATATGAATAAAGATGTTGAAGGCTTATATAAAATGATCACCGACGGATTTATTGATTCTCCGGCAGGAAATATTGTATTGGAACTTCCTAATGATATTATTGAGCTTCATTATGAGAAAAACTTCGGACAGCCAACTGTTCAGTTTATTCAATATATCAATAAGAATAAAAAATATGTTGGGAAATCGCAATTTCTAAACAAAAAACAGGTTGATAAGCTTTTTGGAAAAACAAACGGCAAATCTGCATTGTACGAGAGATCTGTAGCAAAAACAAATTCTACAATGGGTACAACAAGCTATAATTCTTCAACGAGTACAGCAACCCCTTTAAATGACACTCCCGCAAAGGCACAATCTTCTTCGCCTAAAAGCAAGAAATATAAAAAATAATCAATCTTTACAAAACATAATTAAACTCATTCTTCCCGGATGAGTTTTTTATTTCTATTTTTGTAAAAACATTGTTTTCATTTATGTCACTTCAAATAAGCAATCTGACCAAAAAATTTGGTGAACAAACCGCACTTAACAATATTAATATCTCAATTGATAAAAGCGAGATCATCGGTCTTCTCGGTCCTAATGGAGCAGGAAAATCTACTTTAATGAAATCTATCGTTGGTGCATTGAAAATAGATGAAGGTGAAATAATTTTCAATGGAAAAAACATTTCCGAACACGAGATCGAAAGCAAGAAAAACATTGGTTTCTTACCTGAAAACAATCCGTTATACCTGGAAATGTACGTGAAAGAATACCTGCGGTTTGTTGCAAATATTCATAAAATTTCTGAAAAAAGAGTTGATGAAGTGATTGATTTAGTTGGAATTACTCCTGAAAAATCTAAGAAAATCAGTCAGCTTTCTAAAGGGTACAAACAAAGAGTTGGTTTGGCACAAGCCATTATTCATCAACCTGATTTATTGATTTTAGATGAACCTACCAATGGTTTGGATCCCAATCAAATTATTGAAATAAGAAATGTTGTAAAGGAAATCGGCAAAGAAAAAACAGTTTTACTTTCTACACACATCATGCAGGAAGTTGAAGCGCTTTGTTCGCGTGTGATTCTTATTCACAAAGGAAATATTCTTCAGGACTGCCCGATTGATGAGTTTAAAGGCAAATTCGGAAGTCTGGAAGAGGCTTTCGCAAGCTATACACAAACGGAAACAGTAAGCATAACAGAATAACTTAATCAAATATAAAATCCTGCAATGTGTAGGATTTTTTCATTTAGAATATTTCCTCAGATTCAATAGATCTATAGAATTTTCATTGATGAAAACTCGGGGATTGGCATTAAATTTGACAATATCCAAGTAAATCAAAACTCATTACAATGATCAAAAAAATTTTACTGGGAGCATTTTGTATCTCCCAATTTTCATTAGCCTATGCTGCCGAATTTAAAAATGAATTACCAATAACATCAACGGTCTCTGCAAATTATCAAAAAGCACCTAAAACCGTAATCATTAAAACTAAAAAGTTTAAAATAAGAATTGATAAACAACCCAACGGTAAATATTTGTACCAATCTTGGGCTGCCAATGCAAAAATCACTTCGAAGCCAAGTATGATCATTCCAGACGGAGAATTGATTCCTGATGGTACTGGTGGTAACTATTATTATGAATTTGTAAATAATGCTTTCACTTATCAGGTTTGGAGAAATTATTTAACCGATTCAGCGAAAAAGGCACCTTATACTCTAAGAGTTGATGACAATACAGGAAAAACGATCGTCAATCAAGACGGACAAGTCGTAAAAAATTAATAAAAAACTCCCACTTTAAAGTGGGAGTTTTTGTTTTTTATATGTTAATTTTATTGTTCAGGAGCTTCATCAGATTTAACTTCAATTACTTTTGAACCATCATCATTTCTCTTTTGAAGCTGCTCAAGAAGCTGTAAGCCTAACAATCCGCTGATCCCTCCATTGGCTGCATCTCCACCTCCACCGATAAGAACGTCAGGCATTATTTTTACGTTTTGAGATGCGATGTTTTCCATGATCTTCAATTGGGTAAAGTTGTTTCCGCCCATTGCTTCTACAGATAATTTATAAGACTCTGCATTAGATTTACCGATTGCCAATATTTTCTCAGCTTCTGCATTACCCGTTAAAGAAATCTGCTCGGCATTTGCTTTGGCTAATAATTCTATTTTTTCAGATTCTGCCTTGGCTAAAAGTCTTGTTTTTTCGGCTTCACCGGTTGCGAGTAATTTCAATCTGTCTCCTTCCGCGTTGGCCTGAAGACGTACAGAATTGGCATCACCAGTCGCTTTTTTCACGGAAGCATCTGCAACACGCTCTGCAATCCAAACACCCTGATCAGCTTTTACAATTTCTTTCTGCATATCTGCAACCGCAGTTTCTTTTTCTAAACTTTGTCGGGTTTCCTGTGCTAACATTTCTGTTTCGTAGGTGATTTTCTGTTCTTCCGCCAACTTTCTGTCTGTCAATGTTTTCATCAGGCTTTCAGGAGGAACAATCGCACCAATCAAAGTATCTACCGCATTTACGTTATATTGATCCAAAACACTGCTAATATGTTCTTTTGCAGACTGTTGTCTTTCTTTACGGGTTCCCAAAAACGCAATCACATCGCTATCCTGCGCAGAGTTTCTGAAATAGTTCCCAATCGTAGGTTCCAAAACCTGACTTACCAAATTGATCATATTTCCGAAACGGGCAATCACTTTTGGAGCTTCATAAGTCGGAATATGAATAATTTGAGAAACATCTAGGTTAAAAGGGAACCCATCTTTACTTCTTACCGTAATTGTTGAAAGGTTTTTGTCTAACTGGTGAGATTCACTTCTTTCATACGCCCAGTTTAAAACCAAATTGGTGGTAGGAACAAGCTCAACCTTCATAATATAAGGATTAATAGGATATTTTCCGGGACCGATTGGCTCTGACCAAACTCCTTTATGACCTTTTTCAACAATGTTTCCATGTTTAAAATCAACACCGCTTAAATCTTTACCCTCTGCGCCTACATAACTTATAATTACACCGACGTATCCGATCGGGATTTCTGTCATGTGTACCATTTCGACTTTTGTAAACCATGGATTTAAGAAATATGAACCCGCTAAAATCACCTGTTCCTGAAGACCTTTGTAACCTCCATTGTTCAAAAAGGTATCAACGTCCTGAAATTTGTTGTGAGCTTCAACAATTTTACCTGCAATCTGGCCTTCTTCCAAAGGATTACCTTCCATTGTCGTTATGACTCCCACCGCATTGTCAGGAATTTGAGTCATATCAGTTAAATCAATATCAAACAACAAGGTATTAATTCTATAAGAACCTGGCGCAACAATGGCAGTTTGGCGCCCTTTTCTACCTCCGTTTTTAAGAAATGCCTCTGCATCCTGGAAAGAGTCACAGTTTACCTTTCTTGCTAAAATACGTCCGGTTTCTAATTCAGTTCCGTCTTTAGCCAGAATTAATCCTAATTTTCCGGTAGGAATCACGGTAAATGGCTGAAATTGAATCGTGTATTGCCAGATCCATTTACCAAAATAAATTCCCGGTGCCAATGTCTGAGCCTGAAAACCAGCCTCACCATTGGTTGCAATAATCCTCCCTTCCGGAAGTTCCTGCTTACCAACCAGCACGAATTTTTTGGTCACTAAACCAATTCTGTCTTCGGGAACAATTACCAATCCGAAGAAAACTCTCAAAATAATTTTGTAAAAAATTACGCATAAAAGCACAATGATAGCCGGAATCATCCAGCCCTGAAACGATAGTTCCATAATTTATTTGTTTAAAAATTTAGTTTAAATAGTAGAAATGACCGATAGCCCCTATTTTTTTTAATAAAAAAAATACGGATAGAATCATGTAATTGAATTCTTTCGAAAAATTTAAGAAAGTGTAGGAGGAGAAGTATTAAAAATCGTGAATATGATTTCTGATACTTTCAAAAGAAAAAACTTGAAGTTTGTTTGTTCCATCTTATTTGTGAAGGACTAAGATCCTTTTTGCTGTACAAATGTACGGAAGAAAATATTATTGATATTACAAAAAATCAAAATATTTTTTGAAAATAATGTAATTTACAGACAATCAATATTATTTTTTGCAAAAACATTTTGTGCGCTTTCAAAACTGTCCTTTGCTGCATTATATCCTATATTAAAAATCTCTTCCAAACGGTCTTTTTTACGTTCGAAAGTTCCATAACTTGAAAGATCCTGTGAAGATATAAACCAATCACAATATTCGAATTTTGCTTTCTCAACTCTGTAAGAAAGAAGATCGTAAGATCGTGATACGATTGCTTTTATGGTCTTTAAATCATTAATATCAATATTATGTGGCGGAGATACAAAAACGCCAATCAGTCGATCACATTCATCTCTGATAACGTCTGCGGGAAAGTTATTTAAAACTCCTCCGTCACAATACATTTCTTCCCCTAAAATATATGGCGTGGTAACTCCCGGAATAGAACATGAGGCAATAACAGCATCAGTTACCTTAAAACTATTATCAAAAATTTTCTGAGTTCCGGAAACCAATTCTGTTGCTACGATTTTCACTTCTTTATCTAAATCTCCAATTTTCATATCCTGAAAAATCGGTCTTAAATAATTATTGAAGATCACCGAAGAAACCAATCCCGGCTGATTGAAGGCAAAATGTTTCCAGTTGAAAAAATAGATAGACTGGAAAAAATCTAAAATCTCCTCAGGTGTTTTTCCCACTGCATGAAGACTTCCGACAATGGAACCCGCGCTACAGCATGCTAAAACATCTATATTGATATTTTTTTCTTTCAAGAATTTTAAAACTCCTGCATGGGCAATGCCCTTCGTTCCGCCACCGGATAAAACCAATCCTGTTTTTTCAAAATTCATAGAATAAAATTAAGAAATCGTAAGGAGAAAATGAGATTAATTTTTCTAAAAATGTGAATTTTAAAATTATTTTAATAATTCTTTCATTTATCTTAAAAATATAAATATTTCATGCATAAAAAACCACAGACAAAAATCTGTGGTTTACTTTTATATTGTATGTGTTCTTAGATTAGATATGAATAACTTCACCATAAGCAGCAGCTGCAGCTTCCATGATAGCCTCAGAAACTGTTGGATGCGGGTGGATAGATTTGATGATCTCGTGACCTGTAGTTTCTAGTTTTCTAGCAACAACAGCTTCAGCAACCATATCTGTAACACCTTCACCAATCATGTGACAACCTAACCATTCGCCATATTTAGCATCGAAAATCACTTTGATGAAACCATCTGTATTTCCGTTTGCAGTAGCTTTTCCACTTGCAGAAAGAGGGAATTTACCAACTTTGATTTCGTAACCTTTTTCTTTAGCCTGCTTTTCTGTAAGACCTACAGAAGCAACTTCAGGGTGACAGTAAGTACATCCAGGGATATTACCGTAGTCGATCTTCTCAACGTGTAGTCCTTTGATTTTCTCAACACAAGTAATACCTTCAGCAGAAGCAACGTGAGCCAAAGCCTGAGTTGGGATGATATCTCCGATCGCATAGTAACCTGGAACAGAAGTTTCGTACCATTCGTTTACCAAAACTCTACCTTTATCTGTTTGGATTCCAACTTCTTCAAGACCTATGTTCTCGATGTTTGCAGCAATACCAACAGCAGATAATAAGATATCAGCTTCAAGAGTAATAGTTCCAGTAGCTGTTTTCACAGTAGCTTTAACCCCTTCTCCACTTGTATCAACGCTTTCAACAGAAGCATTTGTCATAATTTCGATCCCTGTCTTTTTCAAAGATTTTTCTAAGTGCTTAGAGATATCTTCATCTTCCACAGGAACGATGTTTGGCATAAATTCAACAACAGTTACTTTCGTTCCCATTGTGTTATAGAAGTCAGCAAACTCAACCCCAATAGCTCCAGAACCTACAACAATCATAGATTTTGGCTGCTCAGGAAGAGATAATGCCTGTCTGTATCCGATTACTTTTTTACCGTCTTGAGGTAAGTTTGGTAATTCTCTAGAACGTGCTCCAGTTGCAATAATGATATTGCTTGCAGCATATTCAGTTACTTTACCGTCTTTATCTGTAACAGAAACTTTTTTATCTTTTAAAACTTTAGCAGTTCCTAGAATAACATCGATTTTGTTCTTTTTCATTAAGAACTCAATCCCTTTACTCATTTTATTAGCAACGCCACGGCTTCTTTGAATTACATTCGGGAACTCAAAACTTGGCTCCACTTTATTCAAACCATAATCTTCTGCATGGTTGATATAATGAAAAACCTGAGCAGATTTCAACAAAGCTTTCGTTGGAATACATCCCCAGTTAAGGCAGATCCCTCCTAAGTTTTCTTTCTCGATAATTGCAGTTTTGAAACCCAATTGTGCTGCTCTGATAGCTGTAACATATCCACCAGGACCACTTCCGATGACAATAATATCGTAGTTCATTAGCTTAAAAATTTTAATGCGAATTTAAGGAAAAATATTGGATGTATCATGTTTCTTAAAATTCGTGAGGCAATGCATAATAAAGAGCAATTTCACTACATTAACAATAAAAAAAGAGAACATACAATACGTTCTCTTTAATAAAATTATATTTTAAATTAAAATTTAGCAAAACTGAATTTATAGAATTAAACTATTTCAATTTTAATAATTTCAAGAAATGTTTATTATTACATTTTTTTCAGTAATCTTTTTTGACTTCTATATTTTTCATTTAAAGCCTTTAATTGCTCCTGTTTCATTTTTTTTGAAGCAACCGGATGATTCAAAATCAACTTCTTTTCCTGATTATATCTTTTGTCCAGCTCACGTGATTTGGTATTAATCAATTCACTTTTTGAAGGATGAGGCGGTGGCGTAGGATGTTTTTGTGCTGAAACATTCATTGATAATCCTACTAATAAAATTGTTGATATAAATAACTTGTTCATAATATTTACTTTTAAGAATGACTTGAATTTCTTTAATAAAATCAATTAAGTTCATTCAGGTTTGAAGTAAATATTACATATATCATACCAACATTTTCTGTGCAATAACTTATTGAACCTCAACATTCTGTTTTAACGAAAGATTTTTCGAAGAATTTCCAACCATAATTCTGTATGTTCCTTTTTCTACAATCCAGTTCATTTTTTCGTCTAAAAATTTTAATTCCTGAATTGGAACTTCAATTGAAATTTGCCTTGTTTCTCCCGGTTTTAATTCTACTTTTTGAAAACCTTTCAACTCAAGAATCGGTCTGGAAACCGAAGCCAACAAATCTTTTACATATAATTGAACGACTTCACTTCCTGCTTTCGATCCTGTATTTTTAACCTGAACTTCAGCAATAATCGTTTCGTTTTCAGAATATTTTGTTTTATTCAATTGTAAATCAGAGATTTCAAAAGTCGTATAACTCAATCCAAAACCAAACGGGTACAATGGTTCACCGCTTAAATCATAATAATCATTTCCTCTTCCTGTCGGATGATGATTGTACGTCAAAGGCAGCTGCCCTTCCTCAATTGGAACCGTAATCGGCAATTTTCCGGATGGATTTTCTGCTCCGAAAAGCACTTTTGCAACGGCATTTCCGCCTTCTTCGCCGGGATACCAAACATCTAAAATTGCTCCAACTTTATCTTTCCAATCCGTAGTTTTTATCGCAGAACCGCCGACCAAAACGACTGTTGTAGGTTTATTTAATTTTGAAACTTCCTGAATAAATTGTTCCTGATTTCCGGGCAGACTTAATGAAGAGCGATCCTGAAATTCACCTTCATGAATTCCCGCTGCAACAATGATGTAATCTGTATTTTGAGCCAATTTTAAAGCAGCATCATAATCTTTTTGATAGTCATTTAAGCCATAATTCCAGATCAGTTCAATGTTTGCTTCACCTCTGTTTTCATGAAACTCAATGACAATATCGGATTTTTCACCTTTCACAAAATCTACATCAACAGTTTTGGTTGAATAACTCAACTTTTCCCAATTGTCAATCAACAATTTTCCATTCACATATAATCTGAAACCATCATTTCCACGCAAACCAAGCATATATTTTCCGGAATTTGGAGCTTCTAATGTTCCAGTCCAGCGAACACTATAATTATCTGGCTGTAGTTTTTTAGGATTTGGAGAATATAAAGTCCATTTAAAATTCAATTGTTCGTCCTGCTTTTCAAAAGCGGGTTTTCCTTTTAAATCAGAATTGGAAAAATAAGTTCCTTTCAAACCTTTTTGATTTTCTGAAGATAAAAATTCGGTTGGAACGGTCACAAAATTCTTCAAATTCCAGTCAATTCCTTTTGAATAATTTACTTCAATATTTTTATCTTTAGTAAAATTTTTAATTCCATCCAAAATACTCACTTTCTTATTTCCCGGTCCGGAATAACCGCCCAATCTTGCATCAACAGCATCAGTTCCAACTACTAAAATCTTTTTATAATTTTCAGAAATCGGAAGCGTTTGATTATTATTTTGAAGCAAAACAAAAGACTCAATGGCTGTTTTTTCTGCTAATGGTTTGTGATTTAATTTCTTTAATTCCGAGATAGCTGCGTTAGAAACATAAGGATTTTCAAACAAACCTAGTTCAAACTTTGCTCTTAAAACTCTCGAAACCGCATCATCAATTCTTTCCTGAGGAATTCTTCCATCTAAAAACGGTGGAATAAACAATTTATAATGTTGATATTCTGTCTGGAAAATCACGTCAAGTCCATCGTTGATCGCCTGTGCAGAAGCATCATCATAATCTTTTGCCGTAAAATGCAGAACATTTGCTCCACCTACCGCACTTGCATCACTGATCACGAAACCTTTGAAATTCCATTCATTTTTCAATTTTTCGGTCAATAACCAATGATTTGCCGTTGAAGGTCGCCCATCCAACAAATTATACGAAGTCATCACCGAGCGACTTTTCCCTTGTTTAAAGGCTTTTTGAAAAGGAATCAAATGCGTTTCTTCCAAATATCTTTTGCTCCAATGAATTGGATATGAATCTCTTCCACCTTCTCCGACATTCGCTAAAAAATGTTTTGGAGTGGTAATAATTCCTTGATTTTCAAACGAACTCACAAAATTTACACCCATCACTGAAGTCAGAAACGGATCTTCGCCATACGTTTCCTCCGTTCTACCCCATCGAACATCACTTGCCAAATTCACAACCGGTGTCAAGATTTGACGAATCCCCCTCAATCTTGATTCTTTTGCAATAGCTGTCGAAACTTCCTTCATTAACTTAGGATTGAAGGTTGCCGACAACCCAATCGCCTGCGGAAATGCCGTTGCTCCTTCACGCATCAAACCATGCAAAGCCTCATCAAAAGGGATAATTGGAATCCCCAATCGGGATTCTTCCACAAAATATTTTTGGATAACATTGATTTTTTTCGCCAATCTCTCTGCATCTTCATTCGCATTATATTTCAACAATTGTCCGGCAACGCCACCTCCCTGATTTCCTGCACTTACCTGCAATCCGAAAATTCCGTGAGAATATTGCCCTTTCGGAACATTGTCCAAATCTCCGGAAATCATGAAACATTGCCAGAATTTTTCTTCGGGAGTCATCCGTTTCAGTAAGTCCTGAACTCTGGCTTCAATAGGCTGTTTTGGATCTTTGTATAAAGGTTTTTGAGCAGAAATGAATACTGAACTCAATAATGAAATTCCAATTAATTTTAATTTAAACTCCATTATTGTACTATTTGAATTACAGTTGAATATTTTAATTGCGTTCCTTCTTTTGGTAAATTTACTTCAATAGAATTTCCTGTTTTTTTCCATTGAATTTTTGAGGAAATTCCTAATATTTTCAATGATTTTGGCTTAAAATTTTCAGGAATTGTAAAACTTAGTATTGATAGAGCTTGATAATTTGTTTTTTCATCCAAGTGAAAAATATTCATTGTTTTTCCGTCTTTGCTTTGCGTATAATAAAAATTCCCGTCATTAAAAGGTGCCAAAGCTCTTGTTGCAAAAACTGCAGACTGATTTTTATCCATCCAAGTTGAGATTTCTTTTAATCTTTCATAAACAATGACATCGTAATCTCCGTTGGGTCCGGGAGCGATATTCATCAGGTAATTTCCACCTCTGGAAATGATTTTAACTAATGTTTCAATAATTTTCTGAGAAGATTTGTAATTGTCATTCGGAACATAAGAAAACGAATCTCCCATCGTGATACAGCTCTCCCACGGGATCGAAAGCCCTTGCTCAGGAACGGCTTGTTCGGGCGTTACATAATTTTCCCATTTTCCGGAAACGGTGCGGTCTACAACGATAATTCCGGGTTGATTTTTTCGAGCCATCGTCCCGATTTTATCCATATCAATATCTTGTTCAACCTTGATTGTTCTTTGCCATTCCACTTTTGGATCGATGGTGTTGAAAGGACGAACCCAGCCTCCATCTAGCCAAAGAATATCGATTTTACCGTAGTTTGAAGTGATTTCATTTAACTGATTAAATGTAAACTTTTTGAAGTTTTCCCATCTTTCCGGATATTTTTTTGGATCATAATTCACATTTCTGTCTTTCGGCGGAAAATATGACCACCAATAATCATCAGAATGCCAATCGGGTTTTGAGAAATAAGCTCCGATTTTGAAACCTTCCTTTCTAAATGTATTGAAAATCTCTTTCGTCACATCCGCTTTCGGATTTTTGGAAAAAGGTGTTTTTGAAGAAGTAATTTTATAATCAGACTGTTGCGTATCAAACATGGTAAAACCGTCGTGATGTTTTGTCGTAAAGACCACATATTTCATTCCTGCTTTTTTTACAGCATCTGCCCATTTTTGAGGATTAAATTGAGTCGGATTGAAAGTCGTCTGAAGATTTTCATAGTTTTTGACGTATTCATTGTAAGATTTTCCGTGTTCGGGTTTACGTTGTGTCCATGATTCATCTTCGGGACATAAGCTCCAACTTTCGACAATTCCCCATTGGCTGTACGTTCCCCAATGCATGAAAAGCCCGAATTTTAAATCCTGCCAGTTCTCAAGATTTTGTACAACAAGTGGATCATTCGGTTTTTGGTAGCCTTCCGAAATATTGTGAGCCTGTGAAAAAAAAGTAGATGATATGAGGAATGATGAAAGAAATATGGTTTTTGCTTTTTTGGTAATCAACATTGACGTTTAGTTTTCGCTAATTTAATCATCATTTGATAAATTAGCAAACCATTCATTTTATGGCATTTTAAGCTCTAAAAATTTTAAAACACTTATGCTATTTTAAATTAATATAATTCTGTTGATATAGACACGTTATGATTTAAGTTTTGGCTAAAGCCAAATCGCATGTTGTTTTTCTAAACGGGCTAAAGCCCGTTCCTATTGATCTTTTATTTGTGTTTATCTGTGAAAACATTTGTACTTTTTGTGTTTAAATCAAATTTTTAAATGCATTTTCTATATTTGGATAAGAAAATTCAAATCCGGTTTTGATTAATTTTTCAGGATAAACGTTTCTGCTTTTTAATAATAATTCGGTTTCTGTTTTTAAAAAAATTGAAGCGATTTCCAACTGCCAAACCAGCGCATTTAATCCAAATGGAATTTTCATTTCTTTTCTTAATTTCATCATAAATTCTTCGTTAGACAAAGGATTTGGAGCAGTTACGTTGATTACTCCAGACATATTTTCGTTATCAATAATATGTTGGATCGCTTTGCAAAAATCATCAATGTGAATCCAGCTTACATTTTGCTTTCCTCGTCCTTGTTTTCCTCCCAACCCTAATTTTGTGATCAATTTTAATTTCGGAAAAGCACCACCATTGTTACCCAAAACTATTGAAGTTCTTAAAGCAACTTTTCGTACATTTTCATTTTTAACAGTAAAAAATTCTTTTTCCCAGCTTTTGCAAATATTCATAGAAAAATCATCGCCAATAATTCCATTTTCTTCTGTATTTAATTGTGTCTCTGAGTGAGTGTAAATTGTCGCTGAACTTGCATTCAGCCAAACTTTAGGTTTATTGATACATTGATCAACAGCTTGTTGAAGCACTTTTGTACTGTTGATCCTTGAAGAATAAATTTCCTGCTTGTTTTTCTCTGTGTATCGACAATCGACAGATTTTCCTGTGAGATTGATTACAACATCGGAATTTTCAACCCAATTTTTCCATTCGCCTAAAGTTTTGGCATCCCAATGAATTTCGTTTTTACGTTTCGGATTTCGAGTTAAAATATAAACTTCATTTTCTTTTTCTGTAAAATATTTTTCAAGATTTTTTCCGAGAAAACCGGTTCCGGCAGCGATGATTATTTTCATTTTGGTTTTTTAATTGTTAGTTGTAATTCGTTAGTTTTGAATGTTTAGATCCTTCGACTGCTTCGCGCTCAGGATGACAACGCTAATATTGACTTTTTTATGCTTTAATTATTATTTTCTGCGGTGACTTTTATAAGTTTATTTCTTTCTAAAAGAAAATTTTTCATATAATTTTTAAGAAAAAAATAATTAAAAAGCTTTCCGATGATTCCAAATGGAGATTCGAATTCGAAAATGTCGGTCATTATTGTGTTTTTACCTTCTTGGTTAAAAATATGTTGATGTTTTAAAGACTTAAATGTTCCTTTTAACATGATATCCGTGAATTGATAAGGTTTTTCCATGCTGACAATCTTTGAAGTGTGCGTTTGATAAATGCCTAAATGTTTTGCCCGCCAAGTCACTGTTTCACCTTCTTCAATTAATCCTGAAATTCGACCAGCAATCGCTTTTTCACCTGTTTTGAAAGTTGATTTTTGATGTAAATCAATGTCTCTTGCTAAGTCGAAAACGGTGTGAATATCGGCTTGGATAATTGTTTCTAAATAGATTCTGGACATTTTTATCTGTTTTTAAAAATTTAACCCAATAATTATTGCCAAAGCCGTCATTCTGAAAAGTGTCCAGGAAATTGTTGGAAGATAATTTAATTTTAAAATTTTACATCTTCTGATATGTTCCAGAAACATAATTAATACAACACTTCCGAAATAAATAATGCTGAAAGTTGGATTTAAGTTAATGAATAAAGCAGGAATTAAAAGTATTGTTCCAATCATTGAAACGGTCATCATATTACCAAGATAATTCCAAAATTTTTCTTTTAAATAAGCTTTTAAAAATAAGGTCTGCCAAGCAATTTGACCTAGACAAACTATAAATTCTCTCAAAAAATTATGTTCTAAATTCAATCCTAATTTTGCTGTAAACAAACTCAAAATATAAGCTGAGAAAAATATGACGAAAGTAATGTATACGATTCTATATTTCAAATTAAAATCAGGGATACAAGATTGGTCTGTATCATCTTTTTTTGATGGAATAATCTGTTTTCGATTGTAAGAAACAAAAGAATACAGTTTTTTGAAAAACCAATACAGAGGTTGTATTCTGGCAATTTTTTCTAATAATGGAAAGGAATTTCCAATGATTAATAATAAACTGTCTAATCCGTAAACCACTTCGTTTTTGTTGTGATCGACTAAAGCTATTTCGTTTTTTGCACGTTTGAAATCTATCAGACTTTTATTCTTCAATGACAATTCTGTAAAGGCTTCTCTTCCGTTTTCATCAAGCATTCCGCATTTTGTAAAACCTTTTGAATAGATGTTGCACATCGGACATTCATTGTCGTATATGAGGGTGTGATTTTGTAGCGTTTTCATTTGTGTTATTTTTGATATTTATATAATTTGTAATTGTCGTAGACATATAGAATAGCTAAGAAAGGGCTGTATAAAAGAGATACAATTAAAATAGTTCCAAAAAAATTGGTGACTTCATGATTATTCTTAAACATAAACATTATTAAGAATGAAATCCAGACAGGCATTATAAAAAGTCCATAAATGATGTAGCTTATAGATTTTTTTCTCTTTTGAAAAATTTTGACTAAAAAACTAATTAATTGAGGAATTCCTACTATAAAATAAAATGGCATTATTCCCCAACCTACTGCTATTCCTACAAATATTGAAAGTAATCCCCCGACAAGAAAATAAACCTGAATGTAGAAATCATTTTTAATGAAAGTTTTCATGGTTATTGACTTTAATGGTTTATATTTTCATTGATCACTTCCTCATTATTATTAGCATCAAAAAAACTAATACATAAGGATTGTAAAATAAGAATAGGAGAAAGAATGAGCCAGGTGAAAACCAATATTTCAAAAATATCTTTCAAACTTTTTACATAAAATACACAAGCAAGTATCCATATAAAAACGCCTATAACTACGTATGTTGAAAGAAACATATAAACCTTTCTAGAATCTGTCCTTATATATTTTTTATTGAAAAACTTAATAATGTTTAAAGTATACTGTACAATTGCAATAAGAAAAAATTCAATGATTATTGCAAAAGCAAGAAATTCTTTCTCTGTCAATATGGCGATAAAAAGCGTTAATACAAATAATAAGATTACTCCTTGTTGGATTTTTGAATCGTATGTTAAAATAGTTTTCATGGCTATGAATTTTAAAGGTTTAAAAAATCGCCTCGTGTTCGTTTATTCTGAAATTTGAAAGTGAAATACATCCAAATTTTAAAGATCAATGTTTTCATTTTGAATTTGTTTTTCTTTGTTCATGGCGTGTTTACGACCTTTCAAGAAAAGTAACAGGTTTAAAAGCATCATTACGCCAAGATAAATTGAGAATCCACCGATTTTTCGACTTACTGCGACTACCAATCTTTCAACCGTTTCTATTTGGAAAAACTCAATGATACATAAAGCAAAACCAATATTTAAAAGGTAAAAACCAATTTTAAACAGTGAATTTGTTGCCATTGCTATGTCTTCTTTCTGGTGAAAAATATCAATCATAAATGTCTTTGAATTTTTGAACAGAAATTGAGAAACCAAAACTGTAAGAGCGATTACAATTGGTAAGTAGATCATGTACGCTTGGAAATTGTACGTTTGGGTAAGGATAGTTGCAGTCATGATAATTTTATTTTATTGTTAATTTTTTTCTTAAAATGTAAAGCATAAGAATATTCGTAAAATGTAAAAAACAAAGAATCAAAATGATGTATCCAATACGCCTAAAAACAGTTGCTAAAACTTCTTCCATGCTTGTTATTTTGCCCCAAGAACTCAAGCTGATAGCGATATAGCCGAGATTGACCAAATAATAACTCCCTAAAAGTATTCTGTTGACCGTCAAACAAAAATCTTTGTCTTTGATCAGATATTCCAAATACACTTTTCCGGAATTAAAACATCTTCTGCCCACATCGATCGTGATGTACGAACTGATAGAAAGAAAAAGCATGTATGAAATTATATTGAACATTTTATAAATATTATAGTTTCAATAATTTTTGAAAGTTCATTTAAAATAAAAAAGGATTTTGAAGTCCTTTCTATTTTAATAAGTTGGTAATCTTTCCGACCAGCCAGTGATCATCACTTTTGATTGCGAGATCCATAATATTGTTGATTTTCCCTGTTACAGAGCTGAAATCATCCATTAATTTGATAAATTCTTTGGCTCCTTCAGAATCTTTGTCTTCAATATTTTTAAGTTCTTCTAAAAAGGAAATTACAGGCTCGATTTCTCTTTTTCTGCGTTCTTTTGTAATCTGTTTGAATAAATACCAAACATCTTTTTCAGCTACAAAGTATTCTTTTCTCTCACCTTTTACGAATTCTTTTTTCACAATTCCCCAATCCATCAAAGCTCGAAGATTCATATTCGCATTTCCTCTTGAAATTTCAAGTTGCTCCATCACCTCATCCGTAGAAAGTGCTTTACCACTTGCTAAAAGTAAAGCGTGAACCTGCGCCATCGTACGGTTGATTCCCCAATTCGTTGCGAATGTTCCCCAAGTCTGAATGTATTTTTCTTTAGCTTCTGAAAGTTGCATTTTGTTTTACTTTTAATTTCTATTACAAATGTAATAATAATTTTCGAACTTTCAATAATATTTGAAAGTTTATTTTAAAATTTTAGCTCCTACTTAACCAAAAAAGATCTTTGTGTAATTTTTGCACAAAGATCTTCAATATATCAAGTATTAATTTTTCATTTTAGGCTCAATTTTAGTTTTAATTCCTTCATTCCGGAACTTAGATATATTATTGCTTGATAGGAATATATATGATTTTAAAAAATTACGGTTTCTCTTTCTTTTCTAAAGATTTTTTTTCAATTAGCTTTTTTCTCTTTAAAATATCTTTAGTTTCTACTACAATAGCTCCGTTTATAGCTTTACTTCCATAGATTGCGGTTGCTTTTTCACCTTTCAGAACAGTCATTGTATCAATCATATCAGGATTTAAGCTTTTGAATTTTGCAACATCAAAAACAGCTCCGTTGATGATGTATAAAGGATTTGAATCTTCTTTGACCGAACTTACTCCTCGGATAACAATCGCATTATTGGAATCAATTTTCCCTGATGCCATATTAATCGTCAACCCTGAAACAGAGCCCTGAAGAGAGTTTACAGCATATTTATTTCCCACCTTTTCTGCCATCATTGGCACTGATGCAACATTTCGCTTTATATTCGACTTGTTATACCCTATAACTTCAGGATCAACTCCATTATCAGGTGTGATAGATTCGGCATCGGATGCTTCGAGTAAAGAATTTAATGAAGATTTACTCGGTTTATTTTCAATTTCAACAGAAGAAACTGACTGTGAAGCATATGCAATATCTTTTTTTGCTTTTTTCATTCCTAAACCAGTTACAACAACTTCTTCAATATTACTCTGTTTTAATGTGTCGGTTTTATACGGAGCAATAGGTGGAGATGCTTGAATACTTTGTGGTATATCATTATAAACAGGAGATGGAGAAGAAATATATACTGAATTAACAGCATAATCCTGAAGTTTCGTAACAGGATTCTGAGTTGAAATTTCTTTCTCAATATTTGATTTTACAATCTCATCTATCTTCTGAATTTTTTCAGATGAAGCAATTGTACTTTTAGGAATTTCAGTATTTTTTGCAATAACTGGTTTTGCGGGTTCAGCTATACTTCCTTTTTTATTCAAAAAATAAAATCCTCCTACACCGATCAGTAAACTCGCTGCAATTCCGTAAGGAAGCCAAATTGGAAGAATTCTTTTTTTCGCTTCTTTTTTATCTAATTTCTCTTCAACTTTAGCCCAAACTTTATCAAAACCAGGAAAAGTCGCAGGTTCATCTAAATCTTTAGAAGCCTCATTGAATTTTTTATCGATATCGTGATTATTTTCCATTGTCTTAAAAGTTTAAATGTTTTGATTGATCAAAAGTTCCTGTAATTTTTTTCTGGCAAAATTGAGTTGAGATTTTGATGTTCCTTCACTTATAGAAAGCATCGTCGCAATTTCTTTGTGCGGATAGCCTTCAATCGCAAAAAGATTAAAAATCGCACGGCAACCTTCAGGAAGGAAGTTCAATAAACTCAAAATATCTTTTTCAAAAGAAATAGTATCCGTTGTATCCGAAGATTCGGCGTGACTGTCTTCCAGTTCAATATGTAAAGCTTTACTGTTTCTCAATTTCTGCAGACATTCGTTTACAGCAATTTTTCTTGCCCAACCTTCGAAAATATCATGATTTTGCAGTTGATCAATCTTCGTGAAAATTTTGTAGAACGTATCTGCCAATACTTCTTCAATATCTTCATCATTTTTAAGATAACGTTTGCAGACCGAATATAATTTTCCCGCCATTTTTTCGTAAACTTTCCGCTGTGCATTGCGGTCGTTCCGTTGACATTCTAACAGTAATTCTCTTTCCATATTCAGGCTTTATATTAGTATAGATGCAGGAAACTTCAAAAAGGTTGGAAACATGGTAATTTTTTTTAAAATTAAACTAAAAGACTAAGTTGCGAAAGCTTAAAAAAGCAGTATTAGATAATTATGAGTTATAATTTCACCTTTTCATAAAAAACTTTCATTTCAAATTTAACTTTTCCCTTTGTAACATATCTTATAACTTACCGACTATTCATATAAATAATCTTTTTATAGTAATGAAAAATAACAAAATTGCCTCATTACTTTTTGTTTTGTCTGCAGGAAGTATGATGTTTGCACAGGATGACTTAATCAATAAGTTAAAAAACAACCAATCTCAAAATGCTAATTTTAAATTCACGACTTTAAAGGACGTGGGTGCAACTTCAGTGAAAAACCAGGGTTCATCCGGAACTTGCTGGAGTTACTCAGGAAACTCTTTCCTTGAATCTGAAATGCAGAGAATGGGTAAAAAACCTGTTGATTTGGCAGAAATTTTTACGGCAAGAAATTCTTATCACGATAAAGCAAAATTATACGTTCTAAATAACGGAGCAATCAGCTGGGGAGATGGAGGAGAATTACATGATGTTGTCAATATGTATAAAAAGTACGGAGCTGTACCTCAGGAAGCTTATACAGGTTTGAAAAATGGACAAACTACCAATAATTTCAAAGAAATGCAGGAAAAATTAAAGCCTGTTTTGGATAGTTTGGTTCAGGCAGCTACAAAAGGGAAACTTTCTGATAACTGGATGGATTCTGTAGATGCGATCTTGGACGAATATTTAGGAAAAGTTCCCGCTAACTTTATATACGAAGGAAAAAATTATACTCCAAAAACTTTTGCTAAAGAAGTTGTAGGTATCAATCCTGAAGATTATGTTGAATTATCTTCTTACAAAGATTATCCTTATTACCAGAAATTTGTAGTTCCTATTCCTGATAACTGGAGCCATGATTCTGACTGGAATGTTCCAATGAAAGACATAACAACGATCGTTGATAATGCCGTAAGCAAAGGTTATTCTGTAGGTTGGGCAACTGACGTTTCTGAGCCTTATTTTTCATATAAAAATGGTGTAGCCTATGTTCCAGACATGGATTTAGACCAAATCAATGCTGAAAACAAAGGAACTTTATTCACTGAGCCTAAAAAAGACAAAACGATCACAGAAGATATGCGTCAAAAAGCGTTGAATAACCTTTCTACAACCGATGATCATGGGATGCATATCGTAGGATTGGCAAAAGATCAATCCGGAAAAGAATATTACATGGTTAAAAACTCTTGGGGTGTAACCAACGATTTTGAAGGATATATTTATGTAACAAGACCTTATGTGGAGTACAAATCAACGGCGATCTTGGTTCACAAAAATGCGATTCCAAAGAATATTTTAAAGCAATTGAAACCAACTGAAAATATTGGTTTATAAGAAATCACTGTTGTCATTTATTTGACAATTTTAGATATTTAAATCTGTTAATAGACCGTTCTCATTTTTTGGGAACGGTTTTGTTTATAATTGTTTAAATTCTATAAAATTTCATGCAATATTTATATGTAAAGTTTGTCATTCCGGAGCAATCTAGGTAAAATTATTAGAGAATAGTTTGGAAAGATTCGCGTCTAGATCCTTTCAGGATGACAAACTTTATGGAAATCTTAATGGTTTAAATTTCATCTAAACTAATTTGAATCCTAAAATTAAAAACCGCTTCCAGAAATTCCGGAGGCGGTTTTTGTTTAAAAAAATAATTAGGTAGAAAATTTAATATAAATAAGTGAATTGTCAATGGTTTACAATGCTAATAGTCTAACAGCGAAGTAAATTCACAACTCAATAATTGTCTTTTTAGTAAAGAACTCCTAAACTTTCAGCTGAAAAGTTCAAAAGATCCTCTGTATTTCCTTCTTTTACTTTTTTCACCCATTCCGGGTCTTGTAAAAGTGCTCTTCCGACTGCAACAAGATCAAAATCTCCTCTTTCCAGTCTTCTGATTAATTCTGATAAATCGGCTTTTTCAGTTCCTTGTCCTGCAAATGCAGCCATAAAATCTCCTTCAAGACCTACAGAACCTACCGTAATTGTTGGTTGTCCCGTGATTTTCTTAGCCCAACCTGCGAAGTTTAAATCAGATCCTTCGAATTCAGGCTCCCAAAAACGGCGTTGTGAACAGTGGAAAATATCTACTCCGGCTTCTTTTAAAGGTAACAACCATTCTTCCATTTCAGCAGGTGTTGTCGCCAATCTGGATTTATAATCCTGTTGTTTCCATTGAGAAAGACGGATAATAATGGTGAAATCCGGTCCAACTACAGCTCTGATCGCTTTTACGATATCAACCGCAAATTTGCTTCTTTCTTTCAATGTTTTTCCACCGTATTCGTCAGTTCTTGTGTTGGTTACCTCCCAAAAGAATTGGTCAATCAAATATCCGTGAGCTCCGTGAATTTCAAGAACATCAAATCCAAGATCTTTCGCAGATTTTGCAGAAGCTGCAAATTGAGCAATGGTATCCTGAATATCTTCCAAGGTCATTGTAGAAGCCTTTTCCATATCAACTAAAGGATAATCTTCAGAACTTCTTGTATCACCTACATGCCAGATCTGAGGCCCCATTTTTCCGCCATTTTCATGAACGGCATCGATTACGTTTTTCCAACCGTTTAATGCTTCAGTTCCGTAGAAATCAGGAATATTCTGCATGTTCTTTGAACCGGGTCTGTTGATTACTGTACCTTCAGAAAGAATCAAACCTACTTCTGAAGCCGCTCTTCTTGCGTAATAATCTGCGATTTGCTGAGTGGGTACTCCGTTATCAGATTGAGCTCTTGTCATCGGAGCCATTACCACTCTATTTTTAAGTTGAAGATTTTTATAACTAAATGGACTAAATAATGCGTCTATACTCATTTTGCAATTATTTTATATTTAACATTTTTAAATTGTTACACAAAGTAACTAATAATAGTTCGTATTTGTATCTTATGTAGAAAAAAAAGTGGTAACTTCGCAGTAACTTACATTAGTAACATAAAAGTAACGCATGGTAAAGAATGAATTAATGAAATACAGCTGTCCTCTAGGCAAAGCAATGTCTGCATTGGGAAGCAAGTGGAAGCCAATCATTGTATTGGTGATCAAAGATCGTAAACTTCGTTTCGGAGAGCTTGCCGTACGAATTAATGTGATCTCAAGAAAAGTACTGACCGACCAGTTAAGAGAAATGCAAACCGATGGATTGATCATCAGAGAAGAGTTTAAAGAACTTCCTCCAAGAGTTGAATATTCGCTGACAGAAAAAGGGTTGGCGCTATTGCCGATTTTATATTTGCTGGAAGAATGGGAAGCGAAATTTGATAATAAGGAGGTGCAATATGATAAGGATTGTAATTTGATTGTTGAGGATAAGAAAATAAAAAAGGCTGTTGTTTAATGGCTGTTTATTTTTTTATTCTAAGAAACTTAAACAAGTTAAATTTAGATTTAACACTGACTTGCTCCTCATTTGCATAAGTTAAAAATTCAACTTTATTCGATCTATTTTTAATTACAGTCCCAAAATGGCTGGAAAAATCAGACTGAATTTTCTCAAATTTACCTAATAAAATCATTATTTCATTAATTCTAAAACCATCAGCATAATCTTCATAAATTTCAATAGGTAAAGGCTTATATTGAGCTGTAGACTTAATAAATGATGAAAAGAAGTAAGGATCTAAATCCCCAAACTCCAATCCAAAAATTATCGGAACTTCGATATATTGTTTTGTGTTGATATTTTTAAACCCACAATGAAAACCGTGAAAAAAATACTCCCAATCACTTAATCTTCCTCTTTGTCCATACTCTTGCCAATACTTTACAAAAGCAGAATATGGAACTTCTTTTTTTAAATCAATTTCACATTTTACGGCTAATGCGTGTATTAATTTTGTTCCAAGTTCGCGATAATCATGAGCACATTTTTCAAAAAAAACTTGATTAGAAATTATCTCTTCATCCGTTATTAGCTTCCTAATACTTATTTTACAATCAACAGTATGTATTCCTATAGAATAATTTGAAAATTTATTTTTTAATTCTTCACCTATCCTTTGCCTTTGAATTTCTAATTCAGAATTGAAATTCAA
Organism: Chryseobacterium sp. G0201; assembly: GCF_003815655.1. Lineage (NCBI taxonomy): Bacteria > Pseudomonadati > Bacteroidota > Flavobacteriia > Flavobacteriales > Weeksellaceae > Chryseobacterium > Chryseobacterium sp. G0201. The sequence continues at coordinate 4,791,966 of NZ_CP033917.1, forward strand.
AATGAGTTTTTTATTTCGTGGTAAGCTTAATATATAATAGTCTGATGGCAAATCACCAATCTGTTTTATATTTATTATTTTTTCAATTTCTCTCAAAATTCAATTTATTTAATGATATTTAAATTTACAACTTCTATTTTATTTTAAACAAAAAAAACCGCCTCCAAAAGAAAGCGGTTTTAAAATTTATCTAAAATTCCAACTAAAATATCGCAGGATATTTCTCAGGATTTGTTTCATTAAATAAGGCATAAATTCTTTCAACCATGTCATCAGAAGATGGCTTACTGAAATAATCTCCATCACTTGCATATGCAGGTCTGTGATCGTTTGCTGCGATCGTCAACGGATCAGAATCTAAGAATCTGAAAGCTTTTTGCTTCTCTAAAATCTGTTGAAGAATAAACGCTGAAGTTCCGCCTTCCACATCTTCGTCAATTACGACTAATCTGTTGGTTCTCTTTACACTTTCAGCAATTTCGTTTGTTAAATCGAAAGGAATTAATGATTGAACATCAATAACTTCTGCAGAGATTCCCAGTTTTTCAAGTTCTTCTGCTGCTTCCATGACTACTCTCCAAGTTGAACCGTATGTTACCAACGTAACATCTTTTCCTTCTTTTGTAACTTCGATTTTTCCGACAGGAACAGTAAATTCACCCAAGTTATCAGGTTGTTTTTCTTTTAATCTGTATCCGTTCAGACATTCAACAATTACAGCTGGATCGTCGCTTTTAAGCATTGTATTGTAGAATCCTGCAGCTTTCGTTAAGTTTCTTGGTACCAATACCAAAATCCCTTTTGAAAGGTTTAAAATTCCCGCCATTGGAGAACCTGAATGCCAAACTCCTTCCAATCTGTGACCTCTTGTTCTGATGATTACAGGCGATTTCTGACCTCCTTTTGTTCTGTACTGAACCGTCGCCAAGTCATCACTCATTCCTTGTAAACAATACAGAATATAGTCTAAATACTGGATCTCAGCGATTGGTCTTAGACCTCTCATCGCCATTCCGATACCCTGACCAAGAATTGTCGCTTCACGGATTCCTGTATCAGCAACACGAACATCACCGTATTTTTCCTGCATTCCTTCAAGACCTTGATTTACGTCACCGATATTTCCGGCATCTTCACCAAAGACTAAAGTTTCAGGATATTTTTCGAATATTTTATCGAAGTTATTTCTTACCACTACTCTTCCATCCACATCTTCAGAAGCATCAGAATAAATTGGCTTGATTTCTTTTACATTTTCAGCTTTCCACTGAGACTGAGAGTATAAATGAGAAGAATAATTATCTTTTTCAACCTCAAAGATCTCGTTGTATTTCTGCATCAATTGATTTCTCTCTGCAGAATTCGTTCCTCTTGTTGCCAATAAAGATCTTCTTACCAAATGGAAAACATCTTTCTTAGCTTTTGAAACTAATTTATTGAATTGATTGATATAATTTTCAATTTCAGTATTCTGCCCTTTAAGATTTTCAACTAAAGGTAAAACTGAATGAATTAAATCCGTAATTGTTTTCTGATAGCTTTCCCAAGCTGCTTTTTGTCCTGCTTTCACAGTTTTTTTAGTTTCTTCATCTATTGCATCCAATTCTTCAATAGAAGCAATAATTTCTTCTTTTCCTTCAATTTCTATGGAATAGTTTAAGATCCATTCTCTGAATTTTACCAATCCGTCAAACTGAGATTCCCAAGCTAAACGGTCTTCATTCTTATATCTTTCGTGAGATCCTGAAGTCGAGTGGCCTTGAGGCTGCGTAACTTCAATCACGTGAACTACAACAGGAACGCTTTCCATTCTTGCAAATTGTTCAGCTCTTGCATAGGCATCCAATAATGCAGGATAATCCCAAGCTTTCACCTGAATGATTTCACAACCTTGGTTTTCACCTTCTTTTCTTTGGAAACCGCTTAACATTTCAGCAATGTCAGCTTTTGCTCTCTGATTTTTTGTAGGAACTGAAATTCCGTACCCGTCATCCCAAATCGAAACAATCATCGGAACCTGAAGCGCACAAGCGGCATTCAAAGTCTCCCAGAAATGACCTTCTGCTGTAGAAGCATCCCCGATCGTTCCAAAAGCAACTTCGTTACCTTCTTTTGAGAATTTCTCAGAACCGTCAAATTTTACTGATTTATAAACTTTCGAAGCTTGTGCCAAACCTAATAATCTAGGCATTTGACCTGCTGTCGGAGAAATATCTGAGGAGATATTTTTTTGCGCTGTAAGATCTTTCCAGCTTCCGTCTTCATTTAAGCTTCTTGTTGCAAAGTGCCCGTTCATCTGTCTTCCGGCTGATGCTGGTTCTCTTTCAACACTTGTATCTGCGTATAATTGTGCAAAGAAACTTCCAACTGTCAAAGCATCAATAGCTAGTGCAAAAGTCTGGTCTCTGTAATATCCTGAACGGAAGTCTCCATTTTTGAAAACTTTCGCCATTGCCAACTGTGGTAACTCTTTACCGTCACCAAAAATACCAAATTTAGCTTTTCCTGTAAGAACTTCTCTTCTGCCCAAGTAGGACATTTCACGAGAGATTCTTCCTAATTTATAGTCTTCAAGTATTTGATTTTTAAAATCTTGAAAGGAAATCTGCTGAGTTTCAATATAGGTTGTTTGCATAGCCAATATAAAAAATTTTTAGTTTTCGAAGTATTTTGCTAATATACACTTTTTAAATTAATTTTAATTTTTAATAATCTTTTTTAAAAATTTGATAATAAAAGAAAATGTGTTTATCTTAGAATAAATTTGTAAAGATGGAAAAAAAGTCAGGCCATATATTGAATGCATCAAGTAATCTTTTAGGATTTTCATTGCTGATTATTACTTCTTTAAAAATCACTAAAATAAGTGGTAATACGCATTTAGACGAATTTGCAGGCGTTGCGTGTATATTTTTTGCATGCAGTTGTTTTTTTTCCTTTTTAGCCATAAGATCCAAAGATGAAAAGCGTGAAACCAAGTTTGAAACTATTGCGGATTATCTATTTTTATTCGCATTATTTTGCATTGTTCTGGCTGTTATAATTGTAACTGTAAGGATTATTTAAATAATTATCAACACTTTTAAAAACTAATACATATTAACTAATTTCAAATTTTCATTTTATATTTTTCATTTTATAATATTCAAGTTTAGAATAATTTAAATTTAAAACATTATCATTGTAAATAAAACTAATTAAAACTTTACAATTTAGATGTAGAAAAGTGATATAGTTACATCGCGAATACTAAATATATTAGTAAGCATATAAATAAAAAAGCGGAACTCAATAAAGTTTCCGCTTTTTTTATAGTGAATATTTTTACTTAAAATTTTCTTTCGATAACATAATCCAACATATTGTGTAAAGATCTTCTAACCTCAGTATCAGGAAATTCATTAAGAATATCTTTTGCTTTTTGTTGAAACTCTTTCATTATTTTGATAGAATATTCCAGACCGCCGGAACTTTTAACAAAGGCAATAAGCTCTTTCACTCGCTTTTGGTCGTTATTGTATCGTTTTATGGTGTTGAAATAGTACTTTTTATCTTTTTCACTGGCAATTTTCAGGGTATGAATCAAAGGTAAGGTCATTTTCTGTTCCTTAATATCAATTCCTACAGGTTTTCCGATGACATTTGAACTTAGATAATCAAATAAATCATCTTTAATCTGGAAAGCCATTCCTGTGTACGTCCCGAAATCCTGCATTTTCTTGGCAAGAGCTTCATCAGCATTATTGGATAAAACACCGATCTCACAACAGGCAGCAATTAAAGTAGCTGTTTTCTGACGGATAATTTCGTAATAAACATCCTCTGTAATATCTAATTTTCTGGCCTTTTCTAATTGAAGAAGCTCGCCTTCAGACATTTCACGGATCGTTCTGGAAATTACGGCCAACAGATCGTAATCTTTATGGTCTGTAGATAATAAAACCGATTTCGACAACAGATAATCTCCTACCAAAACGGCAATTTTATTTTTCCACAACGCATTGATTGAGAAAAAATTACGTCTTTTAAAACTTTCATCCACTACATCATCATGAACCAAAGTTGCAGTGTGTATCAACTCGATCATGGAAGCTCCACGATATGTTTTTTCATTGACATCACCAATAAGTTTTGCACAAAGAAATACAAACATCGGACGCATTTGTTTTCCTTTAGTAGTAACGATAAAACGAGTTACTTTATCTAATAAAGGCACTTTGCTTTGCATTGATTCATAAAACTTCTGCTCGAAAAGTTTCATTTCCTCATTGATCGGTTGTTTGATGTCTTCTACAATATTTGCCAAAATCTACGAATGATGGATAATAATTATTAATCTCACAAAGATAATTTTTTTCAGTCAATTTTAAGTGAAATTAATCTTAGAGTTTGTCTTTCGGAATAAAATAAAAACTCTGCTTTGCACCTCCCAACGGCGAACTAAATTTTTCACCGGAAATATAGACCCCTTTTTCATCAACGGCAATACCCTCGATCTGCCCGATTGACAGAGCACTTCCCAAATAATAATGCTTTGGTTTTTGCTTAAAAAAGATTCCCAATTCTGCTTCATCATAGACATCCAAAAAAACTTCTGTTTTCTTTGTATAGCCTATTAAATAAAGCTTTTTATCGAAATAAGAAGCATCTGTAACAACGAAATTGGTTTTATAAGATTCTATTTTTTCAGCTTTTTGCTTTTCTGAAATTTCAGGATCGATGATGTAATGAGAAACTGATCTGGAAGCCCATTCCTTTGAAAAAACATGCAGTTTGCCATTTAAATAGATCATTGCTTCTGCATCGTAATCAGTATTGGTGTATTGAGGAATAAATTCCGTCTGGTCGGGATAATAGAATGAAATTATTTTAACAGAATCATTTTTCAATTCATTATTTTGAAAAGGAACTTTATAAATCTCCAAATCTCTTCTCGTCCCGCCATTATTCCCAAAATCTCCTATGTAGAAGTATTTTCCGTCATTTGCTAAAGCTTCCCAATCTTTATTTTTAGCATTAATTTTTAAAGTATTGAGAATATTTCCAGAATTTTTATCTATCTCAAAAAGTTCTGGAGAATTTCCACTGTCATTGAAAGTGTATAATTTTTCATTGAAAAAATTTAATCCTGACGTTTCCTTTAATTTCTCATCAAGATAATTGATTCTATATTTTCTTATTTTAAGAAAATCAGATTGTTGCGAAAATGTAAGTGTGGAAATTATCGTTGTTACTATCAGGAAAAGCTTTTTCATGGAGTAAAAATAATCTTTTTTTTAATTTTTATTTAAACATGAATTGCACGAATATTTTTCACAAATCTATTTACGAATTGAATTGCCGCACGGTTTGTCATTCTGACGAAGGAAGAATCTCAACACCAATTTTAGAGTCTAGATTCCTCCGGAATGACAAACTAAATGCATAAATTTATGCTTAAAAATCAAGCCGATTTCTTTTGTATCTTTTTTCTAGCCTGTTTTTCCAAATGTTCTTTTTGATATTGTCTTACCGTTTTACCGGTTCCATCATGTCTCCAACCTGGAGAATTAAAAAGATAATTGATTCTGTCTGAGAATTTTAAATTGGGCTGTTTTATATCTTTCCAGATTTTTCTCCATTCATAAAAAAGAACTGTATCAGGTTTATTATCCGGCATTTTAGGGTAAATTCCGTATTTTACAGGAACATTCGGATCTTCTTTTTCAAAAGTTCCGAAAATTTTATCCCAAATAATGAGGCACATTCCCATGTTTCTATCGAGATATTTAATATTACAAGCATGATGAACACGGTGATGAGACGGTGTTACCAAAATATATTCTAAAAACCCCATCGTTTTTACCGCTTGCGTATGAACCCAGGTGCCATACACCTGCCCGATCGCGTAAACAACCATAATATGCCAAGGATCAAAACCTAAAAAAGCCAACGGAGAAAAGTATAAATATCGATAAAGCGGTTGTAAAACAGGACTTCTGAAACCGGTCGTTAAATTGAAATATTCCGAATTGTGATGTGTAATGTGCACCGCCCAAAACGCTCTGGAATGATGATCCACATAATGAAGAACGTAATATGCAAAATCTGTAATCACAAAACAGATCAGCCAATACCAGATTGTAAAATCCCAAGAAAAAAGTCTGTGCTCGTAGAAGAAAAACATGACTCCCATCGCGAAAACCTTCATGAAAAGATCCAGCCCGAAATTCAGCAATGCTAAATAAACACTCGTCGCAACGTCTTTTCCGTTGTATAATTTGGCTTCAGAAATATGACTGTAGATCATTTCTGCCAAAATAACTGCAGCAAGAATCGGGATCGACCAAGCATAGACATTTTCTAATCCGTTTTCACCTAAAAAGTAATCCGGCATTGTACATTAGTTTTATACAAATGTAGGATTTTAAGAAATCGTTAAAAATTATTTTTGATTTTTTAAGCAAATTTTAATTAACAGCATCAGCCGTTTTGTTGGCCAATTGTCCACAAGCTGCATCAATATCTCCACCTCTACTTTTACGGATCATTACAGTAATTCCTGCATTTTCAAGCTGACGAACGTAATTTTCTTCTGCCTGTTTGTTGCATTTATCATATTTTCCGTCGCCAATCGGGTTATATTGAATTAAATTAACCTTAGAAGGAACCTGTTTACAATATCTGATCAAAGCTTTGATATCTTCATCACCATCATTAATACCCTTCCAGACACAATATTCAAAAGTGATAACTGAGCCTGTTTTTTTATACCAATACTGAAGGGATTCCATAATATCCGTCAATGGAAATTTATCCGAGAACGGCATGATTTCGTTACGCTTAGATTCAATTGCAGAGTGAAGAGACAATGCCAATTTCACGCGCAAATCATCATCAGCCAACATTTTAATCATCTTCGGAATTCCTGATGTAGAAACGGTAATTCTTCTCGGAGACATTCCCAAACCTTCCGGCTGGGTAATTTTTCGGATGGCTTCCACTACATTTTTGTAATTCATCATCGGCTCTCCCATTCCCATAAAAACAATGTTGGAAAGCGGTCGTTCGAAATACATTTTACTCTGGCTGTCGATCAGGGCAACTTGGTCTACAATTTCAGCAACTTCAAGATTTCTCATTCTTTTCAGTCTTGCTGTGGCGCAGAATTCGCAGTTTAATGAGCATCCAACCTGTGAAGAAACACAAGCTGTAGTTCTTGTTTCTGTAGGAATCAAAACAGATTCTACCAATAAACCATCGTGAAGTTTCACTCCGTTTTTGATGGTTCCGTCTGTACTTCTTTGAAGAAGATCAACAGAAACAGGATTTATAGTATATTCTTCGGAAATTTTTTCACGAAGATTTTTCGAAAGATTCGTCATTTCATCAATCGAATGGAGATTTTTACTCCACAACCAGTCATAAACCTGTTTCGCACGAAACGGCTTTTCTCCTAAAGTCAAAAAATAGTCTTTAAGCTGGTCTAGTGATAAAGTACGGATATCTTTCATTTGAGGGTTTAGGTATTAGGACTTAGGATCTAGGGACATACTAAGCCCTAAATCCTATTTCCTATTATCTTTTTATAAAATTAGCATTGCATCACCGTAAGAGTAGAATTTATATTTCTCTTTTACGGCTTCTTCATAAGCTTGCATGATGAAATCTCTTCCTGCAAACGCTGCAATCATCATCAATAAAGTTGATTTTGGCGTATGGAAGTTTGTAATCATTGTATTGGCAACTCCGAAATCGTGAGGCGGATAGATGAATTTATTTGTCCAACCGTTGAAAGCAGAAATTTTCTTGTTTGAAGAAACAGAAGTTTCCAACGCTCTCATTGTAGTCGTCCCTACTGCACAAACTCTTCTGTGCTCATCGACTGCTCTGTTGATGATTTCTGCATTTTTCTCATCAATGATGATTTCTTCAGACTCCATTTTGTGCTTAGAAAGATCTTCAACTTCAATTGGGTTGAATGTTCCTAAACCAACGTGAAGTGTAACTTCTGCAAAATCAACACCTTTAATCTCTAATCTCTTCATTAAGTGTCTAGAGAAGTGTAAACCTGCAGTTGGCGCTGCTACAGCTCCTTCAATTTTAGCATAGATCGTCTGATATCTTTCAGCATCTTCAGGCTCTACTGCTCTTTTGATGTATTTTGGAAGTGGAGTTTCTCCTAATTCTTTTAATTTAGTTCTGAATTCTTCATAAGAACCATCAAATAAGAATCTCAACGTTCTACCTCTGGAAGTTGTATTATCGATAACCTCAGCCACCAAAGATTCATCTTCTGTAAAGAATAATTTGTTACCAATTCTTATTTTTCTTGCCGGATCTACCAAAACATCCCAAACGCGGGTCTCTTTATCAAGCTCTCTTAAAAGGAAAACTTCAATTTTAGCTCCTGTTTTTTCTTTATTTCCATAAAGACGTGCAGGGAAAACTTTAGTATTGTTGAAAATAAATAAGTCTTTTTCATCAAAATAATCAACCACATCTTTAAATAATTTATGCTCGATAGTTTGTGTTTTTCTGTCAAGAACCATTAACCTAGCTTCATCTCTGTGCTCTGATGGATGTTCTGCCAATAATTCTTCAGGAAGATCAAAATTAAAATCTGATGTTTTCATTTTTTAAATTACGGTTTAAAAATTTAATGAAATTACGAGGTGTAATTTTCGAGTTGCAAATATACGACATTGGACACCCCTTTGTCAAGTATTATTTAACATGATATTAAAAACCGTAATATCACGGTACTTTTCGAGTGAAAAAAAGTTTATTTTTGAGAACATTAAAAAATTAAACAATAAACAAATGAGTAAGTATTCATTAGAAGCTTTCGTTAACGAAACAAAAGAGAATCCGCAGGAAAGAGATTATTTTGAACTTGAAAAACCGCAACTTTTAGAAATCAACCTTAACAACCAATCTGTATGGACCAAAGCAGGAAGCATGGTCGGGTACGTTGGAAACGTAAAATTTGAGAAGCAAGGAATGCTTTCCGGCGGATTGGGAAATCTTTTGAAAAAAGCAATAAGCGGTGAAGGTGCAAAACTGATGAAAGCGGAAGGAACCGGAAAATTGTATGTTGCCGATGCAGGAAAAAAAGTTCGTATCCTTTATTTAAACAATGAAACTGTCTGCGTTAACGGAAATGATGTGCTGGCTCACGAACAAAGCATAAAAAATGACATTACCATGTTGAAAAGTGTTGCAGGAATGATGTCTGGCGGATTATTCCAAGTAAAACTTTCAGGAACGGGTCATATTGCGATCACGACTCACGGAGATCCTTTGACTTTATTGGTAACACCTGATGCTCCGGTTTTTACAGACCCCAACGCAACAGTTGCATGGTCCGGAAACCTAAGTCCAGAATTAAAAACCAACGTATCTTTCAAAAGCTTGATAGGAAGAGGAAGCGGAGAAGAATTCCAGATGAAATTCTCAGGAAATGGATGGGTTCTTATTCAGCCTTACGAGGAAGTATATTCTATCGAAAAATAAATTATTTAAATCTTTAAGTAAAATGTCTGTTTTATAATATAGAACAGACCTTTTTGTTTAAAATAAAATAAAAATATTCATTAATCACCACAAAACTCTTTATCCATGGTCAGAATTTTATAAAAACATATTTTTGATATCAATATTTTAATATCTTTAAAATAAAAATTCACAGATGAATAATTCCCGTAGAAATTTTATTAAAACAACAGCATTGGCAACTTTTGGAGCACTTGTTTTACCGAATTCTTTATTCGCTTATTCTGAAAATTTTAAATCTGACAAAAAGATCCGTGTAGGCTTTATCGGAGTCGGACTTCGCGGACGTGAGCATGTAAAACTTCTGGCAAAGCGCAACGATGTTGAAATTATCGCCTTTGCAGATCCCAGCAAAATAATGCTGTCCGAATGTCAGAAAATATTAAAAGACAATGGTAAACCTGTTGCAAAAGAGTTTTCAAATGGCGAATATGATTACCGAAATTTATTAAAGCTGAACAATATAGACGCAGTCGTCATCGCAACTCCATGGGAATGGCATTTGACACAGGGCGTGGAAGCTATGCGTGCAAAGAAAATTGTAGGAATGGAAGTTTCCGGGGCTATAAAACTTGAAGACTGCTGGGAGTTTGTAAAAGCTTACGAAGAAACAAAAGTTCCTATTTTTATGATGGAAAATGTTTGTTACCGAAGAGACATTATGGCCGTTCTCAACATGGTTCGTAAAGGAATGTTTGGAGAACTCGTTCACGGAAGAGGTGGCTACGAACATGATCTGCGTGGTGTGTTGTTTAATGACGGAGTTACTCCTTATAATTCGGGAGTTGAATTTGGCGCAAAAGGATTCAGTGAAGCAAAATGGCGAACGGAACATTACGTAAAAAGAAATGGTGAACTCTATCCTACTCACGGATTAGGGCCAGTTTCTATGATGATGAATGTTAATCGCGGAAACAGATTAACAAGATTATCTTCATTCTCATCAAAATCTGTCGGATTACATAAATATATTGTAGAACATGCAAAAGGCGGAGAAAATCATCCTAATGCAAAAGTGAAATTCAACCAAGGAGATATTGTAACAACACAAATCGCCTGTGAAAACGGAGAAACAATCCTTCTAACTCACGATACAAGCTTGCAGAGACCTTATGATCTGGGCTTCAGAGTTCAGGGAACTGAAGGGCTTTGGCAGGATTTCGGGTCTGGAGGACCTAGTGAAGGACATATTTATTTCGAAAAAATTATGAACCATACCCACAAATGGGATAACCCTGAAAAATGGTTAAGTGAAAACGATCATCCCATGTGGAAAAAATATGAAAATATGGCTACAGGAGCCGGACATGGCGGAATGGATTTCTTTGTAATGAATACTTTTATTGAATGTATCAAACGAAATATAGAATTCCCGATGGATGTTTATGATTTGGCGACTTGGTACTCTATTACTCCGCTCAGCGAAAAATCCATCGAAAAAGGAGGTCAGGTAGTTGATATCCCTGATTTCACGAAAGGACAGTGGAAAAACCGTAAACCCGTATTTGGAATGACAGATGATTTCTAAAAAAACACTTCTCATATTAGCCGGAGGCTTAGGCAGCCGATACAAAGGTCTGAAACAGGTAGACGGAATTTTAGAGAACGGCTCTCCTCTCATGGAATATTCTCTTTATGATGCTCTGGAAGCAGGTTTTAATAAAGTGGTTGTGGTTTTCAACCGTTTTATTCCTGAAAGTTATATTGAAAGGCTTGAAAAAATTTCGAGAAACAACAATTTCGAACTGCATTTTGTATATCAGGATCAGGAAATGTTTGTTGACAAAAATTACGATCATTCTGCAAGGCAAAAACCTTGGGGAACCGGTCATGCTATTCTTTGTGCAAAAGACATTATTAATGAAACATTTACAGTGATCAATGCTGATGATTTTTACGGAAAAGAAGTCTATCAATTAGCTTCAGAAGAAATTGATCTTGGAAACATTTCATCATCACAATTTGAAATTATTGCCTATAATTTAGCAACAACATTAAGCGAAAATGGTACGGTTGCAAGAGGAATTTGTACGTTGGATTCTGAGAATTATTTAATAAAAGTTGAAGAACAAACATCAATTCGTAAAGAAGGCAACTCAATTATTTATACTGAAAACGAAAAAGATATAAAAGTTGATCCTGAAACTTTAGTTTCAATGAATTATTTTATTTTTCATCCTGAAATTTTCGATTCTTTGGAACTATATTTTAATGATTTTATTCAATCAAATCCTTTACCTAAAGAAGAATTTTATATTCCATCCGCCGTACAGAGAATGATGGACGAAAATAAAGTAAAAGTATTAGTAAAATCTTCACCATCACAATGGATGGGAATGACGTATGCAGACGACAAAGAGATTATTAAAAATTATCTTGAAAAAGAAATTCAGAATAACCGATATCCCCAGATTTTATGGATGTAGACCATATTGTTCAACAATTTATTAATACTGAAAATTACACCGTCAATTCTATCACAAATGGATTGATCAATGCTACTTTCATTATCGAAAATAAGAATACTGATCAAAAATTCATATTGCAAAGGATTAATAATCATGTATTTAAGAATTCAAATTCAATTATCATTAATCATTTGCAGATTAATTGTTTATTGCAATCTAATGATTATCAACTCAATATCATTAAACCAATTCTTTCTCTTTCAAAAGAATTTTTGGTACAGGATGAAAATTTACAGCTTTGGAGAATGCAAAGTTTTGTGGAGGATAGTGTAACTTTCATTAAAGTTCCTTCACCGGAGATCGCCTTTGAAGCAGCAAGAGCATTCAGTCATTTTCTTGATACGATAAATACGGAAATGCTTCCCAGCATTGAAGAAACATTGCCCGATTTCCTCAATTTTGAGAAAAGAGTGAATGATTACAAAAATTCATTAAAAAATGCAGATCCTCAATTAATCGAAAATGCCAAAACTGAAATAGAAACCACCAACCAATTTTTGTCTTTACCCAATAAGTGGATCGAAATGGTAAAAAATAATGATCTTCCTAAAAGAATTGTTCATGCCGATGCAAAAATCAGCAATATTTTGTTTGATGAAAGCCATAAAGCATTAGCCGTTATAGATCTTGATACCGTGATGATTTCTACCATTTTATATGATTTTGGAACGATGATCCAATCTTATACTAATATGACCAATGAAGATGACGGAAGTGCTGAAAATAATTTTAATACTGAAATTTATAATGCAGTAAAAGAAGGATTTTTATTTCATCTGAAAGAAAAATTAACTTCGGAAGAGTCTGATAATCTGGACTATGCAGCTCAAGTCGCAATTTATATTCAGGAAATTCGCTTTTTGACGGATTATTTAAATGGAAGTGTTTATTATTCAACAAAATACGCCGAACATAATTTGGATAGGACTAAAAATCAATTGGAGCTTTTGAAAGGATTGAATGAGTATTTGGGTTTGAGGATTTGAGGGTTATAGTATCGGATAGTTTGAGAGTTTTAAAGAGGCTTCGACTTCGCTCAGCATGACATTTCTAATACTAACTGCCTTATTTTAAGATTGACTTTTTAGCGATGTCATGCTGAGCGAAGTCGAAGCATCTCTACAAAGTAAGGCTAGATTCCTCCGGAATGACAAACTTTACGTAAAATTTAATTTAACTAATATTTATAAAAAGTTCAAAATAGCCTTCCATTCTTCTAACTTTTTTTCAAAAGAAACTGTATGTAAAGGACTTGTTGAAGGCAGTAAGTAGATAGGAAGCTTATAATTCTTTCCTAAAATTTTCTGTAAATTTTTATAGGATTTTCCGCCATTGCAGAAAATAGCTTTTACGTTTGGATATTGCTCCAACAGTTCTCCAATTTGATTGGCTTCTTCATTTTTTATTTCAGAATCAAGACTACCTTTTCTCTCGCAGGAATCGATAACGTCCCAAATGGCGATGTGATATTTCTTTAAAACAGTAATTCTTTCTGCATAATTTTCTGTAAACTCTTCATTAAATAATTCAAAAATAATTTTCCAGAATTTGTTTTGAGGATGAGCATAATATTGCTGTTTTTCCAAAGATTTCACACCGGGAATTGAACCTAAAATTAAAATTTCAGATTGATCATCAATGAATGGTGGAAATGATGAGATTCTATTTTCCATTTCTAAATATAGAATTTTATAAAATTGTAAATTTATTTTAAACGCAAAGTTCGCAAAGTTTTTTCACAAACTAACTTCATATTTTAAGTTCGCAAAGGCGTTAACACTCAGCAATGAAATACAAACAAAAAGCGGGCTAAAGCCCGCTCCTATTGATATTTTTTAATTAATTTAATTATAAAGTTTCTTTCAACCAATCAAAGAATTCTCTCTGCCAAACCAAACCGTTTTGCGGATGCAGCACCCAGTGATTTTCGTTCGGGAAATAAACTAATTTAGATTTCAGCCCTCTCAATTTTGCAGCCTGGAAAGCTTCCTGACCTTGTTCGTAAGGTACACGGAAATCAATTCCACCTTGGAAAATCATAATCGGCTTGTTCCATTTATCAACAAAATTACTTGGGTTAAATTCTGTATATGCTTTTGGAAGCGGTTTTTCCCATGGAGAACCAAGATCCCAATTCGCAAACCAAAGTTCTTCTGTCGTAAGATACCAAGATTTCATATCAAATAATCCGTCGTGAGCAATGAATGTTTTGAATCTGTTTTCATGTATTCCGGCTAACATAAATACGCTGTAACCACCATAACTAGCTCCAACAGCGGCTACTCTATCACCATCAACATACGGTAATGTTTTCGCAAAATCTGTTGCTGCCAGATAATCTCTCATCGGCTGTCCGCCCCAGTCTTTAGAAATTTCTTCGTTCCATTTTGTTCCCCAACCCGGCATTCCGCGACGGTTTGGTGCAACTACAATGTATCCGTTGGCTGCCATTAAAGCAAAATTCCATCTTGTGCTGAAAAATTGAGTCAATGCAGATTGAGGACCACCCTGACAGTAAACTAAAGTCGGATATTTTTTATTCGGATCAAAGTTTGGCGGATAATGGAACCATACACCCATTTCTTTTCCGTCCGTTGTTTTCACCATTTTCAGTTCAGATTTTCCCTGAGCCAATTTAGAATACATCTCTTTATTAGCTTCGGTAACCTGCTTCATTTCACCATTTTTCAGATTTACAGAGAAAAGCTCTGTTGCATGGTTAACGTCTGTTCTTCCAACTACCAATGAGTTTTTTTGATCAGCAAAAATTTCATTTACGTCAAAATCTCCTTTTGTAATTTGCTGAACTTTAGCATTTTTAGGATCTACAGAAAACAATTGTTTTGTTCCTTTGAAAGCCGCAGTGAAGTAAATTGCTTTAGAATCTCCGCTCCAGAAAACATCTCCTGAAACACTTTCGTCCCAAGCTTTTGTAAGATTTGAAGTTTTACCTGACTTCCAATCCATCAATTTGATATCATTTTTATCAGCTTCATATCCGTCTCTTTCCATACTCTGCCAAACCAAAGATTTTCCATCCGGACTGAATTTTGGGTTAACATCGTACCCTTTATTCGTTTCAGTTAGATTTTTAGTTTGTCCTGAAGCTAAATCATAAGCGAAAATATCTGTATTCGTGCTTGTAGAATATTCTTTACCGCTTTTCGGTTTTGTAACATATAAAAGTTGAGAAGAATCCGGGCTCCAGATAAAATCTTCTGCTCCACCAAAAGGTCTTTGAGGAGAATCCCAAGTTTTACCTTCCAATAAATCTTTCGCAGAATCAACACCTGCAGAAGTATTTACAACAAAAACATGGTTATATTTTCCTTCATTAAAATAATCCCAATGTCTGTGGTTTAAGTCTGTGTAAACCTGCGCAGTCGTTTTTGGAGTGTCAGCATATTTATCTTTCCCCATTAATTT
The DNA here is from genome assembly GCF_003815655.1 of Chryseobacterium sp. G0201. NCBI lineage: Bacteria > Pseudomonadati > Bacteroidota > Flavobacteriia > Flavobacteriales > Weeksellaceae > Chryseobacterium > Chryseobacterium sp. G0201. The sequence continues at coordinate 4,807,394 of NZ_CP033917.1, forward strand.
TTCAACCAAAACCTGCTTACTGAAAGCAATTTTTTTCCCATCGGGAGAAATGACAATGTTATCAACTTCACCGATCGTGTAAAACTCTGTCCAGGTTTTTCCGTTGTCTTTTGAAAGGAAAATCTTATCGCCTTCCTGAGCGTAAATTCCGTTCTTATCCCACTGAATAAGAGCTTTTTTACCCAAATCGATTTTAGAAGCCTGATTATTAAGAACATTTAGAAAATAGTTCTCACTTTTTGTTTTTTCTGTTTTTAAATCAACCTGTCCTACTTTATAAATAAGTGAAGACTGATCCGGTGAAACAGCCTGTACTCCAACTTTTTTCAAAGTCCAAAGAATTTCAGGCGTCATTAATTGTTGTGCATTCATTAAAAGCGGAGCTGCCAAAGCCAGCAGACTGTACTTAAGTTTCATAAATTCCTATTTAATTCAAAGATTTCCAAAGTTAATGTTTATCTTAAAATTGAGCGAAAGAATTAACAATTATGTTTGAAACAAAAAATCCGCCAGCTAAAAAACTGACGGATTTTTATTTAATATGAATTTAATGCTTTATTTTAATCTCCATCCGAGAACATTGAGCTCGCAAGTGAAGTAACCAGTGAAAGTGCAATACTGAATATGAATGCCCACCAGAAGCCATCTACGGTCATACTGTCAATAAAATAATCTGCTATCAGGATAATGATTGCATTGATCACCAACGCAAATAATCCTAACGTAATAATCGTAAGCGGAAGTCCAAAAAGACTTAAAATAGGTTTAACAATTAAGTTTAAAACTCCTAAAACGATCGCAAAAATAATGGCCGTTGAAAATCCTTCAAAATGTACTCCCGGTAAAATTTTAGTTAAAAGATACGCAACTATGGCAGTTACGAACAGTCGGATAATTAAGTTCATAGTAATTGATTTTTTAATGTTTATAGGGGTTACCGAGCAAAAGCCATTCCATTTAAGCTAATAAATCGATAACAATTAATCCAATTTAAGAAAAATTTCAACTCAAATATTAAAATAAGCTTTATATACTTCTGAATATTAAAATCTTAATGAAAAGTTGAAGCTCTGTAGACCAATTCTGTATCCATTACAATTGTCTTGTTGGGCGCGGAAATATCTTTTATTTTTTCTAAAATTAATTGGGCTGCAGTTTCGCCCATTTTGACTAAAGGCTGTTGCACACTTGTTAATTTCGGATGTACTATTGTTGCCAATTCTGTTCCTGAAAAGCTTGCAACCGCAACCTGTTCGGGGATCTTTATTCCCTGTTCAAGAAGATAATTCATCGCTCCGATCGCCAACGTATCACTGAAGGCAAAAATACTGTCGAATTCTATTTTCTTTTCTAATAACTGTTTCGCTGCATTTTCTCCGGCATCGAACATCATTCCGTCTGTTTTTATGGTCAATTCGGGATCAAAAATATGATGTTTCGTTAAAATACGTTTATAACCCGTTTCTCTTTCAACCGCGTTACGGATCGTTGAAGGTCCCATAATGTGAGCAATTCTTTTTCTGCCTGTGTTGATCAAATGTTCAACCACCAAAGACGCTTTAATATTGTCATCCACCACAACTTTTGAAACATCCAGTGTTTTACTCGGAATTCTATCAAAAAAAACAAAGGGAATTCCTCGATCCATAATCTCTTTGTATAGATCTTCATTGTAGGTTTCATGGCATAGATTAATAATGATTCCATCAACATTAAATTCTTCTAAAAGTTGTAGATTTTTCCTTTCAATTAAAGGATTTTCGTCCGATTGAGTGATAATTACCCGATACCCCAATGGATACAAAATATTCTGAATTCCCTGAAGAACTTTTGAAGAAAAAGGGGTGATCATTTCGGGAACCACAAGACCAATATTCTTTGTCTGACCGTACTTTAAGCTTAAAGCGGTGGGATTGGGTTTATACCCTAATTTTTCAGCTGCTTCCAATACTTTTTTCTGGGTTTCGGCATTGATATTTTTATCATTTAGCAGAGCCCTTGATATCGTAGAAGTAGACAAGGATAAGAATTTGGATAAATCTTTAATGGTAATTCTGCTCATCATGCGTGTTTTTGGGGTGAATTTTCATCAAAAATACATAAAAAATATGCAAATGGGAACGTTCCCAAAGTTTTGGGAACGTTCCCATAAAGAATTTTGCAATAAAAAATATTATCAATAACCAAATTAATATAAGTTTGAGAAATCGACTATTATTTAAAAATATATAAAACTTTTGACATGGATATACGAGCTTATCAATACGATTCTAAAAATATAAAATCCGGTATTCTGCACATTGGCGTAGGAAATTTCCACAGAGCACATCAGCAGTTTTATACCAATGAATTATTAAAGCATGCTGACCAGCAAAATTGGGGAATCTGTGGGGTTTGCCTGCTTCCATCCGATGAAAAAATTGTCCATAATTTAAGATCTCAAAACCTTGATTATACTTTAACCATCTGCGGTAGAGACGGCAAAGATGAAATTCATAAAATAGGTTCGTTAACAGAATTAATCTGGGGTGTTGAAGATCCAAAAGCCGTGGTCGATAAAATTTCAGACCCTTCTATCAAAATCATCACTTTAACGATCACTGAAGGTGGGTATAATTTAGATAAAGAAACCAATGAGTTTAATTTAAATGATGAAAAAATTAAACATGATCTTGAAAATCCAAGCAATCCGACAACTGTTTTCGGATTTATAGCGGAAGGTCTTCGTAAAAGAAAAGCGGACGGAAACGGAAGTATTACTATTTTATCTTGCGATAACCTTCAACATAACGGAAATACGGCAAAAAGATCTTTTACCACTTTTATCGAAGCTCAGGATAGAGAATTGGCTGAATGGGTAAAAGAAAACGTGACTTTCCCAAACAGTATGGTCGACAGAATTACCCCTGCAACGAGTCCGGAAGATGTTGTAAGATTAAATGAAAAAAGTGGAATTGATGATAAAGGTCCCGTTTATTGTGAAGATTTTACACAATGGGTAATTGAGGACAATTTTATTGCCGGAAGACCAAATTGGGAAAAAGTCGGAGTAGAATTTACCCAAGACGTTACGGCTTTCGAAAATATGAAGCTGAGCTTGTTAAATGCCTCTCATACCCTGCTTTCTTATCCTTCATTTTTAAAAGGTTACAGAAAAGTAGATGAAGCCATGGAAGATAGAAGTATTGTGAAGTTTATTCGTGATTTTATGGATACGGACATCACTCCTTACGTTCCGGCTCCTGAAAATACGGATCTGGAAAAATATAAACAGACTTTAATTGAAAGATTTGCCAATCATAGTGTGAGTGATCAGGTGAGCAGATTGTGTTTTGACGGAATTTCAAAATTCCCGGTTTACATTAT